>NZ_CP094460.1:1200000-2400000 GCF_022809715.1 Burkholderia pyrrocinia | reverse complement strand
TGCCGCAGGCCGACGTGGGTTCGGCCGGCCTCGCGCCGCCGCCGGGCCGCCCGGCTGATCCGCTTGCGTGCGAGATGGCCGGCGCACGCGGCCTGTCGCTCGACACGCACCGCGCCCGCCCGGTGACGACCGACCTGTGCAAGCAGGCATCGCTCATCTTCGTGATGGACGATGGCCAGCGCCGCGTGCTCGAAACCCGCCATCCGTTCCTGCGCGGGCGCGTGTTCCGGCTCGGCGAATACGCACGTGCGTCGGACGACGCACTTCCCGGCCTCGACATCCCCGACCCGTATCGCGGCCGGCGTGCGGATTTCATCCGCTGCGCGGCGCTGATCGATCTCGCCGTCGCCAGCTGGCTGCCGCGTCTCGACGCGCGCTGGCCGGCCCTTCCCGTTTCCGAGTTGTGGTCATGAACACTTCCTCTCCCCCCGAACGCGAGATCGACCTGATCCGCGTGCTCGACGTGCTGCGCAACGCGCGCTGGACGATCGCGTCGATCGCGACGGCCTGCGTCGCCGCCGGCGCGCTGGTTGCGTTCGTCGCGCCGCCCACCTATCAAGCCGACCTGATGATCCAGACCGACGACGCGACCGACGCGGCGTCGAAGAACCTGCTCGGCGACGCCGCGTCGTTCTTCAACGTCGGCTCGCCGGCCTCGGCGGAAGCGCAGATCCTGTCGTCGCGGCTCGTCGTCACGCGTGCGGTGGAAGACCTGCGCAGCTATATCGTCGCGAAGCCTTCACGCGTGCCGGTGATCGGCGCGTTCGTCGCCCGCTTCAACGACGGCGCGGTGTCGCCCGGCCTCTTCGGCTTCGGCGGCTACGCGTGGGGCCAGGAGCGCATCGACGTCGCGCGGTTCGACGTGCCGACGCGCGCCGAAGGCGACACGTTCCACGTCGTGCGGCTCGACGCCACGCGTTACCGCCTCACGGGCGCGGACATGCGAGCCGACGCGGTCGGCACCGTCGGCCACCCGGAAACATTCGACACGCGCTACGGCCCGCTGCATGTCGAGATCACGGGCTTCGACGCATTGCCCGGCACGCGCTTCAAGCTGATCCGGCAATCGCGCGCGGAAACGATCGACACGCTGCGCACCGCGCTCGACGTGCAGGAGAAGGTCAAGCAATCGGGCGTGCTGGTCACGTCGCTGCGCGGCAGCGATCCGGCCGAGATCAGCGCGACGCTCAATGCGATCGCGAACCGCTACGTCGAGCAGAACATCGCGCGCCGGTCCGCCGAGGCCGCCCAGTCGCTGACGTTCCTGAACGGGCAACTGCCGATCGTGAAGCAGCAGCTCGAACGCGCGGAAACGCGCTACGCGGCGCTGCGCAGCCGCACCGGCTCGGTCGATCTCGCCGAGGAAGGCAAGCTCGCGCTCCAGCAGGGCGCGGACCTGCAGACGCGCGCGCTCGAATTGCAGCAGAAGCGCGACGAACTCTCGCGCCGCTTCCTGCCGACGCACCCCGACATGGCCGCACTCGACGCGCAGCTCGCGACGCTGAAGCGGCAGCAAGGCGCGCTCGATGGCCGCATCGCGCGGCTGCCCGCGCAGCAGGCCGAGGAAGTGCGCGCGCAGCTCGACGTGAAGGTCAACACCGATCTGTACACCGCGCTGCTGAACAACATCCAGCAGCTCGAACTGGTGCAGGCCGGCAGGACGGCCAGCGTGCGCGTCGTCGACGCGGCCGTCGCGCCCGCCGATCCCGTGCGTCCGAACCGGCCGGTCGTGATCGCGGCCGCCGCGCTCATCGGCCTCGCGCTCGGCGTGATCGCCGCGTTCATGCGGGAGTTCCTGTACGGCGGGCTCACGGCCGTCGACGAAATCGAGCGCCATACGTCGCTGCCGGTGCGCGCGGTGCTGCCCGCCGCCACGCGCCAGCGCCGGTTGATGCGCGCGGTCGAACGGCACGACAAGGGCCTGCACGTGCTCGCGTACGACGATCCGTACGAGCCGGCGGTCGAAGGCTTGCGCAGCCTGCAGACCGCGCTGCACTTCTCGCTCGCGGATATCGCGCACCCACTGGTGCTGGTCAGCGGCCCCGCGCCCGGCACCGGCAAGTCGTTCGTGTCGGTCAACCTCGCCGCGGTGCATGCGGCGAGCGGCCGGCGCGTGCTCCTGATCGACGGCGACCTGCGCAAAGGCTATCTGCACCAGTATTTCGGCCTCGAGCGCGGCCCGGGCTTCGCCGAACTGCTCGACGGCCGCGCCGACGCCGACGACGTCGTGCGCCGCGGTGTCGCGCCGAACCTTGATTTCCTGCCGACCGGCGAACTGCCGCACGCACCGACCGCACTGCTGCAACACGCGCGTGCCGGCACGCTGCTCGCATCGCTGCGTGCGCGCTACGACCTCGTCGTCGTCGATTCCGCGCCGCTGCTCGCCGCCACCGACGCCACCTGGCTCGACATGTACGCGAATGCGGCGCTGCTGGTCGCGCGTGCGGGCTCGACGCGGGCCGGCGAACTGGTTGAATCCGCGAAGCGGCTGCCGCAGCGGCCGGACCGGCTGGTCGGCGTGGTGCTGAACGGCCTCGATCCGCGCTCGGGCGCGTCCGCGTTCGGCTCGAAATACGGCGGCTACCGCTACGAAGCGTATCGCTACACCTGCGACACGCGCTGCACGCACGTCGCCCGCCTGCGCGCGGTGCTGCAACGTCTGCTGCGGAGGTCCGCATGAGCGACATCGAACTCGCGCCGCCGGTCGATCACCGCGCCCCGCGCGCGGCGAAGCCTTCGGTTCCGGCCACGCCACCGCTGCGCATCGCGCTCGTCGTCGAAGCAGCCGGCGGCGGCGTCGCCGTGCATCTGGCCGACCTGATCGCGGGGCTGCGCGCACGCTCGAACGTGGAAATCCATCTGATCGCGCCGCTCGGCGAGCGCTTCGACGACGCGATGCTCGCCGGCGCCGCCGCGCAATGCCATTCATTCCACCGGCTGCCGCTGCGGCGCCCGGTCGGTCCGCACGATCTGACGGGCCTGCTTGCGCTGCGCCGGCTGCTGCGCCGGCTTCGACCCGACATCGTGCACAGCCACAGCTCGAAGGCCGGTGCGCTCGCTCGGCTGTGTCGCGGGCCGTGGAAGCAGGTCTACACGCCGCATGCGGTCTATACGCTGAACCCGACGCTGTCGCCCGCGAAGCGCGCGTTCTACGGCGGTATCGAGCGCGTGCTCGGCAATGCGTGCTCGGATGCGGTGGTCGCAGTCTCGCGGGACGAGGCCGACCACCTGCATGAACTCGGCATCGCGCGCCAGCGGATTCGCGTCGTCGAGAACGGCGTGACGCCGCCGCGGCTGCTCGCGCGCCAGGCCGCGCGCATCGCGCTGGGCCTCGCCGACGACACGTTCGTCGTCGGCTTCGTCGGCCGCTTCGATCACCAGAAGGGTGTGGATCGCCTCGTGCGCATCGCGCGCCTGCTCGAGCAGCGTTATGGCCGTCGCTTGCAGGTCGTCGCAATCGGCTCCGGCGATTTCGCTCGCGCTGCCGGCGACGAAGCGCGCGACCTGCCGCTGAACCTGCACGTCGCGGGCCGCGTCGACGACGCGCGCCGCTACTTCTCCGCGTTCGACCTGCTCGCGCTGCCGAGCCGCTACGAAGGCTTTCCGTATGTGTGCCTCGAAGCCGTCGCCGCACACGTGCCGATGGTCGCGACCAAGGTCGCCGGCGCGGCTGAACTGATCGCCGCACATCGCGTCGGCCTGGCCGTGACGAACCACGACGATCCGGCCGCGTTCGCCGCGGCGGTCAGCCGGCTGGTCGATCACCCGGGCGCCTTCGGGCTGATGCGCGATCAATGCGAGCGCGCGTACCCGCATTTCTCGGCCGACGCGATGGTCGACCGCACGCTCGCCGTCTATCGCGAGCTTCTCCAGGAGAACACACGATGACCCGCCCCGTTCACGTCGCGCTGCTGCATGCGTACAGCGCGCGCAATTCCGGCGACGGGCTGCTCGTCGAACTGTCGGTCGCGCTGTTGCGCGACGCGTTCGGCGCCGACACGCAGGTGTCGATCGTCGCGGCCGATCCCGCTTCGTTCCCCGGTCATCCGGACGTGCGGCCGGCGCCCGTGCTCGCCGCCGGCGGCGCCGGGCGCCTGATCGGCGCCGCGATGGCCGCGCTGCCTATCGGCGCGAACCCGGCGCTTGCCGACCTGCGCACGCTGCTGCGGCGCGCCGACCTGATCGTCGGCGTCGGCGGCGGCTATCTGCGCGCGCGCAATGCAATCGAAGCGCTCAAGCTCGAAGCCGGGCATCTCGTGCAGATGCGCGCGGCCCGCGCGGCGCGCAAGCCGGCCGTCTATCTGTCGCAGAGCATCGGGCCGGCGGCCGGCAATCCGTTGCTCGCCGGGCACCTGACTTCGCTGCTCGCGGGCTTCGACGCCGTGTTCGCGCGCGACGACCGCTCGGCCGCGTTTCTCGCGGGCAACGCGAACACGCGCCGCGCGCCCGATCTCGCGGTGCTCGAATTCGGGCGCCGCGCGACCGGCCTGCGCGACCGCGTGCGCTCGGCCGCGTCGACGCCAGCACACGTCGCGCTCGTGCTGCGCCGCCCGCCCGCGTGGAACGATACGCAACGCGCGCGCTATCTCGCGTCGACCGACGCGCTGATCGAGCGGCTCGGCGCGTTCTGCCGCATCACGTTCGCGGTGCAAAGCATGGGCCGCGGCAACGACGACGCCGCGTACTACCGCGAACGCGGCTTCGACGCCGCGCGCTCGCTGAAGGACGTGCTCGCCGACGACACACCCGACGCCGTCGTGTCCGTGCGCCTGCACGGCGCGCTCGAAGCGATCCTGCACGGCGTGCCTGCGTATCACCTGAGCTACGAGCGCAAGGGCTTCGGCGCGTATGACGATCTCGGTGTCGGCCAATGGGTCGCTAATGCCGCCGACTTCGACGCGAATACGGTCTGCGACACGCTGCTCGCGCCCGATGCGCTGCGCCGGTTCTGGATCCACGCCGAGGTCGGGCTCGCGCGCCTCGGGGACGAACGCGCGCGGATCGTCGCCGTGCTGCGCGACGCGCTCGCGAACGGAGCGGCACGATGAGCGCCGCGTGGTTTCGCCTGGCGCTGCGGGTCGGTGCGCTCGGGTTGAAGTTCATGCTGACGATCGTCGTCGCGCGCACGCTCGGCTTCGACGCGGTAGCCGTTTATGGTGTCGCGCTCGCCGTGTCGGTCGTATCGTCGAAGGTGCTGGGGCTCGGCTTCAGCACCGAGATCAATCGCCGGCTGGCCGGCCCCAATCCGCACGACGCGGTGCGGACCTGCGTGCGATTGTCCGTGCTTTATGCGGGCGTCTATGCGCTGCTGTGCGGCATCGCCGCGCTGCCGGTCGACGCGTTTGGCGCGGCGCGCATCGGTGCGTTGCCCGATATGCCGCTCCTGCTCGTGGTGCTCGTCGCCTGCGCCGAACACGCGGCGCTCGAAGTCAATACGTGGCTGTTCTCGCTGCATCGCGCGCGTGCTGCGTCGTGGCTGCTGTTCGTCCGCACCGGCGCGTGGGCCGGGGTCGCGATCGGTGCGCTGGCGACGCGCGCGATCGATTCGATCGACGGACTGTTCGCGATCTGGATCGCGGCCGACGTCTTTGTCGTGGCGGCCGGCTGGGTGCTGATCGCGGGCGCCGCGCACCGGTTGCCGGCAATGCCTGCGTTGTCGGCGACGCGCGTGCGGCTCGGTGCGGTCTGGCGCGACGGCGCGCCATTTTTTGTCGCGCTGCTGCTGCTGTCGGTGCTGCAGTATCTCGAACGCTTCGTCGCGTCAGCACAGCTCGACGCGAACGAACTCGGCCGCTATGTGTTCGTCTGGTCGATCGCCAATGCAATACAGACGATCGCATCGGCGACCGTCGTGGCGGTGGCCGCGCCGCGCCTCGTGAGCGCGCTCGACAGCACACGCGCCGCCGCGCCGGCATTCCGCGCCGAACTCGCGCGGGCCTTGCGCGCGTCGCTGCTGCTGACCGGCGCCGCCGCGCTCGCGATCGCCTTCATGCATCCGTGGATCTTCAGGCTCGCGCACGCAGGCAACGATGCGCCGTCGGCCGCGATCCTCGCCGTGCTGCTGCTGTCGTTCGTGCTGCGCGCCGCCGCCGACGTGCTGTGGGCCGCCGCCGTCGCGTTGCGTGCCGGGCGCGTGGTCGCCGGCGTGATCGCCGTGCTGACGCTCGCCTGCGTGCCGATGTCGATCGCGCTCGTGCACGACCAGCGCGCGCTCGGCGCGGCCGTCGCGCATCTCGTCGCCAGCATTGCCGTGACTGCGTGGCTCGCGTGGATCGTCACGTCGCGCGTCGCCGCCGTGCGCGGCAAACGCGCCGGAGCGGGCAATGCTGCGTAACGTCATCCGAAGCGTCATCTGGAGCGGGCCGCTGCTGAGTCGCGGCCTGCGCGACGCGATCGCGGCGCTCGTCGCGCTGCTGTATGTCGGCGTCTATGTGAACGCGCGCACGCTGCTGCCGGAATTCATCTTCCGCGACGCGGACAAGATCCAGACCCAGATCGGCGGCGGCTCGACCTACGACGGTTCGTCGTTCGACGCGGTCGGCAAGCTGTATCAGGCACTCGGCAACGCCGGCACGGCCGTGTTCGTGGTCGCGCTCGGCGTCGTCACGATCTGGGTCGCGCTGCGCGAGACGCGCCGGCTCGGCGGGCTCGTCGTTTATCTCGTGCTGCTCGCGCCGTGCCTGTTCTTCAACCTGTTCGTCGCCAGCAAGGACACGATCGTCGTCGCGATGTCGCTCGCGGTGCTCGCCGCCGCGCGCCTGCGCGGCACGGCGCGGCCGACGCTGATCGCCGCCGCGCTGTATCTCGGCTATGCGGCGACGATCCGCAGTTATTTCGCGCTGATTCTCGCGATCGCGCTCGCGGCATGGGTGTATCGGCGCGTGTCGACGCTGCCGCGAGTGGCCGGCTTGCTGCTTGTCGTCGCCGTGCTCGTCGCGCTGCCGAAGGCCGCCTATACGCTGCTTCAGCAGCCGCGCGACCTCGCCGTCGACTATCTCGTCTATTCGTCGCCGTTCGGCGCGCGCACGAGTTTCTACAATCCGTTTCCGCCCGATTCGTTCGTGCATTTCGTCGGGAATTACGCGTATTCGCTCGTCCGGCTGAACCTGCCGGTGTTCTTCTCGTTCGATCCGAAGGGATGGGCGATGCAGGCGCTGATCGCGCTGTTCCTGTGCGCCGCGTGGCGACGCGTGCCGGCGCGGCGGACGGTTGCCGACGCAACCAGGCCGGCGCGCGACGGTGAATTGCCGGCTTGCCTCGTACTCGGTCACGTGGCCGTGTCGATGCTGTTCGAGCCCGATCTCGGCAGCTATCTGCGACACCTGTCGAGCGTCGCACCGTTCGCGGTCGCGCTGTGGTCGATCCGCACGCGGCGCGCGCGAGCCTGATTACCGGGCCGCAGGAGCCGCGTGCAGCGACGCGCGAACCGCGTCGAGCGCGGGCTTCGGCGTCCGGTCCGCCTGCACGATCCCGTAGCTTCGCTGGGCCGTGTCTCTGGCGTTCCCGGTATCGGCCCATTCGTAGACTGCGATCAGCGGGGTTTGCAGTTCACCGCGTGCGTCGAGCAGCGTGCGCAGACGGTGCGCCTGGCGCAGCTCGCCGTCGCCGCCCACCGACGCCGCGCCGACTTCGGTGACGATCGCCGGCAAGCCGTAGCGCGCATCGATATCGCGTGCCGCCGCGCGGATCTGCGCGGGCGTCATGCCGTACGCGTGATAGGAAACCGCATCGAGACAACCCGGCGCGGCCGTCTGCACGCTCGCCAGCAGGCCGCCCGGCACGCTGCCCGGCACGCTGCCCGGCAGCGGCGCCCGCGCGAACCCGAAGCCGACGATCGGCACGGCCTTTGCCCCTTCCGCCAATCGTCGGCAGAGCGCGACGGCGAACGGCGGGAAGGTCTGCGCCACGTCACCCGTCGGCCAGTAACGGGCGAGGTCCGGTTCGTTCCAGAGTTCGACGGCGATCAGGTCGCGCCGATGCCGCGCGGCCAGCGCCGCGACCGCATCGGCGATCCGTTCGCCCGCGGCCGCGAGCGCCACCGCCTTCGGCTTCGTGCCGCGCGCCACCGCGAACGAGCCGAGCGCGCGCACGGTCAGCAGCACCGGCAAGCCGGCGGACCGCGCGGCATCGAAGGCTTCGTCGAGCTGCGCGCGATAGGCGGCTTGATCGAGTCGGTCGGCCCATGCGCCGAAGCGGACGAATGCGAAGCCGGTCGCGTGAATCCTGCGCGCGTCGTCGGGCGTGAACGACTGGATCTTGACCTGCACGCCGACGAGCGGTTTTTCGCTCGATGCATCGGGCCAGCGCGTGCGGTCGGCGGCGCATGCCGCGGCCGTCAGCAGGCAGCCGACGGCCATGATCGCCAGCTTGCGAATCCGGTTCGTCATCGAACGGAGGGCTCCTTTTCAGTCATGGAAAGTTCGCATGTCATATCGACCTGAATCGGTCACAACACGAAGAATATGGCGACGGTGACGCATATCGCGATGATCAGCAGACCCATGCATTTATTCCTGGAAAGCCCACAGCATCGTCTACGTTGGTCGCGCCGGCAATCGGACCGGTCCGAGCCACGGCGCCATATGCGCGATGCGATCCGACAGAATCCGACTAGTCCGATTGCTCGGCCTGTCGAATACCGGGACCATCGTCGTGCGGCCCGGAAAAACGCACGTGCGGGTGCGCGATCGCGCACCTGAACCGCCGTGGCGATCGGCTCGCAGCGCTCGACGCCGCGCCCGTACCGGCACGCCGCACGCATTCAGGCGGCCGCAATTGCGTCCCGGCCGGCGCGCAAGCGCCGACGAGGGCCTCGCAGGCGATCCGGCCACGCATCCTCGCGGCTATCGAGGCCGTTGTGGCAGCGATAGCCGACGCATTTCATCGGCCTCTGGCCGCCTTCTTCACCCCGATTCCCGACCACGGCACGCGGTCGCGTCATCGACACGCCCATGGGTGCGATGACCGCACGACCCTCCGCCCCGGAATCGCAACAGGACACAACGATGAGCGACGCAGGATTACCTACCCGTCCCGCCGGCGCGGCTCACAGCCCGGCCTCGCATGACGCCGCCCCCGAAAGCCAGACGCTGCAACGCACCCTCACGTGGAAAGACGGCTTCTGGGTCACCAGCGGCGTGCCGGCCGGCGTGCTGTTCACGATCGGCGGCGTATCGGCGACGATCGGCCATCCCGCGTGGACGATCTGGATCGCCGCGATTACGATGGGCTTGATTCAAAGCGCGACCTACGCCGAAATCTCCGGGCTGTTCCCGCACAAATCGGGCGGCGCGTCGGTATACGGCGCGATCGGATGGGTGCGCTACAGCAAGCTGATCGCGCCGGTTTCCGTGTGGTGCAACTGGCTCGCGTGGTCGCCGATGCTCGCGCTCGGCTGCGGCCTCGCGGCGAGCTATGCGCTCACGAGCTTCTTTCCGGCCGACGCGGCCGTGCTGCAATGGCGGCTCACGCTCGCCGACCTGAGCTTCATCAAGCCCGGTCTGTCGCTGCGGATCAACGCGACGTTCATCATCGCGGCGATCCTGCTGCTCATCACGTTCAAGCTTCAGCACAGCGGCGCGTCGAAGGCCGCGAAAACGCAGCGCATTCTCGGCATCGCATCGCTCACGCCGCTGTTGATCGTCGGCATCGTGCCGTTCGTCACCGGCGACGTGCCGATGTCGAACCTGCTGCCGCTGCTGCCGCTCGGTCACGACGCACAAGGCAACCTCACGGCCGCGACCTTCGGCGCGTGGAACGGGCAAGGCGTCACGATGGCGCTCGGCGCGATGTTCATGGCCGGCTGGGCGTCGTATGGTTTCGAGACGGCCGTCTGCTACACGCGCGAATTCCGCGATCCGCGCCGCGACACCGCGAAGGCGATCTTCTGGTCGGGCGCGCTGTGCCTCGTCGTGATGACGCTCGTGCCGATGGCATTCCAGGGTGCGCTCGGCACGCAGGCGATGCTCGATCCCGCGATTCGCGACGGCACCGGCGTCGCAGCCGCGATGGCGAAGCTCGTCGGCGGCGGTGCATGGGTTGCGAACGCGCTCGTCGTGATGCTGATGCTGTCGATCCTGCTGATCGTGATGACGTCGATGATGGGCTCGTCGCGCACGCTGTACCAGGCATCGGTCGACGGCTGGCTGCCGAAGTACCTGTCGCACGTGAACGAGCATGGCTCGCCGACACGCGCGATGTGGACCGATCTCGGCTTCAACCTCGTGCTGCTGATGATGTCGGACTACTTCACGGTGCTGTCGATCTCGAACGTTTGCTACATGCTGTTCGTGTTCCTGAACTTGCAGTCAGGCTGGATTCACCGGATGGATCGCGGCAACTGGGATCGTCCGTTCCGCTGCCCGACGTGGCTGCTCGCCGCGGGCGCGGTGTGCGGGTTCGCTAACCTTGTCTATGCAGGCGCTGGCGCCGATCTGCAAGGCGAAGGCACGCTGCGCAACGGGCTGATCGCGATGCTGCTGATCGTGCCGGTGTTCGTCTATCGCCACTACTGGCAGGATCGCGGCCGCTTCCCCGCGCAGATGCAGCAGGACATGGAGCTTGAAGTTCCGAAGCGGAGCGCGTGGATGAACCTCGCGCCGTATGCGGCGCTGGTCGCCGCGGCACTGACGATCGGCGGTGCGTATTACTTCGCGTGGGTGCATTGAGCATCGCGCGCCGATCGCCGTGCGGGTTCGAATCAGCCTGGTCTGATAGGCCTGCGCGGCTTTCGGCGATAAGCTTGTTTTGCGCGGTGCCGGATTCGCGTGGTCTGACGGCCCTGTAAAGGGCTGCGCTCGGGAGGCGCGAGCGAATCCGGATACCGCGCACCTTTCGCTTGCGACGGCTTCGATGCGGGCGCTCGATGGTGGCCGGTGGGCGCGGCCACGCTTTGAAGGGCGCTGATCCTGCTGCAACTCGATAACGCTGCCATATGCGAGCGTCGAGCACCCGCATCGAAGCCCTGCCGCGCGTGCGCGATACCGATCACGATGGAGTCAGCATGAATCATCGACAGACGACACTACAGGACGGCGAATACTGGGCCGCCTGCAAGGAACGCAACGATCTTGCCGCCGCCGTCAACGGGCACGGCGCCGTGTATCCGCGCACGCGGATGACCGTCCGTGACGGCGTCGCCGTTTTTCATCGCGGCGGCAATACGCTCTGGACGTGCCGCGCGCACTACGCGCTCGCGAACTTCACGATCGATCCGGCGTAGCGCGGCGCATCGGTCGGCAAAGGCGGACGCGAACCGCCCGCCTGCCTCTACTCGGGCGCCCCCTCCGCCCACTCCCGCAACGCCGTGCGCTCCGGCGCGACCCTCGGCGGCAGCACCGTCGGCAAGTCGGGCCACGGCAGGTTCGGAATCTCGTCGAACACCGAACGCTGCCGCGCCGCCCACGTCGTATGCAGCATCCCGTAGTACGGATCATGCTCGTCGAACGTCGCGAACTTCGTCGCGCGCAGCGCATCGCGCTCGTACACGAGCAGATCGACCGGCAGCCCGACCGACACGTTCGAACGGATCGTCGAATTCATCGAGATCAGCGCGCATTTCGTCGCGTCCGCGAGCGGCATCGCCTCGCACAGCATCCGTTCGATGATCGGCTTGCCATACTTCGCCTCGCCGATCTGCACGTACGGGCTCAACGTCGACGCCTCGATGAAGTTGCCGGCCGCATAGATCTGGAATAGCCGCGGCGCCTCGCCGCGCACCTGCCCGCCGACGATGAAGCTGCAGTTGAAATCGACGCCGAACTGGCTCAGCGACTGTGCGTCGCGCGCATGCACCGCCCGCACCGCGTCGCCGACGAGCCGCGCCGCGTCGTGCATCGAGCGCACGCGCCAGATCGACTGCGGATCGGTCCTCGGCTGCGACGCGAGGCTTTGCGTGACCGCCTGCGTGATCGCGAGATTGCCGGCCGACAGCAACACGACGACCTGCTCGTCCGGCACTTCGAACAGCGCCATCTTGCGGAACGTGCTCACGTGATCGATGCCAGCGTTGGTGCGCGAGTCAGACAGGAACACGATCCCTTCGTCGACGCGCATCGCCACACAGTAGGTCATAACGCGCCTCCCGCCTGCACGTCCACCCGCACGTCGAGCGACTCGTCACCGCCGCCGATCCGCACGCCGCGCACCGGCGCGGCCGCTTCGTAGTCGCGGCCGGTCGCGACGCGGCAATACGCTTCGCCCGCGAAGCGCGCGTGCGTGACGTCGACCGACACCCAGCCAATCTCGCGCACCCATACGTCGACCCACGCATGGCTCGCCGCATGCGGCACGTCGCCCGCGTCGAAATAACCGCTCACGTAGCGCGCGGGCACGCCGCGCGCGCGGCAGCATGCGAGCATCAGGTGCGCGTGATCCTGGCATACGCCGTGCCGCAGCGCGAGTGCGTCGGCCGCCGTGCTCGTCGCGGCCGTGATTCCTTGCCGGTACGCAACCGCATCGGCGATCCGCTCGGCCAAAGCAATGAACGCGCAGGAGCCGTCGCCCGCTTCGAGCGGGGCGGCAAGCTCGCGGATCGCGCCGTCGGCCTCGGTCAGCCGCGTCGCACACGTGTAGTGCGCGACCGGCACGGGCCCCGGGTCGAGCCCGAGCCGGCCGTCGTCGAGCGGCTGCGTGTCGATTGCACCGTGCGCATGCAGCGCGATTTCGGTCAGCGGCCGCGTGACGACCAGCGCATGCAGCGCGTTGCCGTACGCATCGGTCGACGCATCGAGCGCGCCGGGCGCGGTGATCCGCCAGCCCGCGACGTACTGCGACGGCAGCGCCGGCGGCGTCATCCGGATCTGCTGGATCGAATAGGTGAGCGGCGCCGAATAGCGATAGATCGTGTCGTGTCGAATGGTCAGGTACATGGGAACCTCGATTCAGCTCGCGGACATCATGAAAGCGCGCGAGACCATGTTGCCGAGCGCATACACGCGCTCGAGCGATTCGTTCAGGAATGCGTGCAACCCCTGCGCGCGGATCTTGCGGATGTCCGCGTAATGCAGCTCCGCACGCAATCGGCCCGCCTCGCGTTCGCACTCGGCCGACGCACCGTTTTTCAGCTTGTCGAGCGTCATGCAGAAATCGTCGATCGCGGCGCGCAGCGAGCGCGGCATCGCGGGGTTCAGCAGCAGCAGTTCGGCCACGCGGTCGGGCGTCACGACGTCGCGATAGACCTTGTGATAGATCTCCATCCCCGACACCGACGTGAGGATCGACGTCCAGTAGTAGAACTCGTCGATCTCGTCCGGAGAATCGGCCGTGGCCTGCTCGATGTCGAGAAAGCGCACGTCGAGCATCCGCGCGACGTTGTCCGCGCGTTCGAGAAACGTGCCGAGCCGCGAGAAGTAATACGCGTCGTCGCGCATCGCGGTGCCGATCGATACACCGCGCGCAAGGTGCACGCGCGACTTCACCCATTCGAGGAATTCGTGCGGATCGGCCGCGAGCGCATCCGCCGCGAGCGGCTCGACGCACTCGATCCACGTATGGTTGATCGTCTCCCACCACTCCGTCGTCAGCAGGCCGCGCACCGCGCGCGCGTTCTCCCGTGCGCTGCGCAGGCAGGACACGATGCTCGACGGATTGTCGCGATCCGCGACGAGAAACGCGACGACCGTCTCGGGCGCCGGTTCGCCATGCTTCGCCGTGAAGGCCGGCTCGAGTTCGACCGAGCGCAGCAGCGCGCGCAGCGTGCGGCGCTGCCGTTCGTCGTCCTGCGGCAGCAGCAGCGATTTCAGGTTGATGTCGACGATGCGCGCCGTATTCTCCGCGCGCTCCAGATAGCGCGCCATCCAGTAGATATGATCCGCGGTGCGGCTCAGCATGCTGCCTCCTTTGTCTTGTGGTTCGGGCCCGCGCGTGCCGCTCAGCCCGCGACCCACGTGTCCTTCGTGCCGCCGCCCTGCGACGAATTCACGACCAGCGAGCCCTCCTTCAGCGCGACGCGCGTGAGCCCGCCCGCGACCATCTTCACGGTGCGGCCCGACAGCACGAACGGCCGCAGGTCGATGTGGCGCGGCGCGATGCCGGCTTCGACGAAGGTCGGGCAGGTGGACAGCGCGAGCGTCGGCTGCGCGATGTAGTTGTCGGGCTGCGCGACGAGTCGCGCACGGAACGCTTCGATCTCCGCTTTCGTCGCGGCCGGGCCGACGAGCATCCCGTAGCCGCCCGCGCCGTGTACTTCCTTGACGACGAGATCGGGCAGGTGCGCAAGCGTGTATGCGAGATCGTCGGGCTTGCGGCACTGGTACGTCGGCACGTTGTTCAGGATCGGCTGCTCGTCGAGATAGAACCGGATCATGTCGGGGACGAACGGGTAGATCGACTTGTCGTCCGCGATGCCGGTGCCGATCGCGTTCGCGATCGTCACGCGCCCCGCGCGATACGCGCCAAGCAGACCCGGCACGCCGAGCGCCGAATCGCTGCGGAACGCGAGCGGATCGAGAAAATCGTCGTCGAGCCGGCGGTAGATCACGTCGACGCGCTTCGGCCCGTGGGTCGTGCGCATGTATACGTGCCGGCCGTCGACGAACAGGTCCTTGCCCTCGACGAGTTCGACGCCCATCTGCTGCGCGAGGAACGTGTGCTCGAAGTACGCGGAGTTGTACATGCCCGGCGTCATCACGACGACGACCGGATCGTCGACGCCGTCCGGCGCGCTCGCGCGCAGCGTGTCGAGCAGCAGATCCGGGTAGTGCGCGACGGGCGCGATGCGGTTGCGCACGAACAGGTCGGGAAAGAGCCGCATCATCATCTTGCGGTTCTCGAGCATGTACGACACGCCCGACGGCACGCGCAGGTTGTCTTCCAGCACGTAGAACGCGCCGTCGTCGCCGGCCCGCACGAGGTCCACGCCCGCGATGTGCGCACGGATGTCGCGCGGCACGTCGACGTTCTGCATCTCCGGCCGGTACTGCGCGTTCGCATAGATCTGCGCGGCCGGCACGATGCCCGCGCGCACGATGTCGCCGCGATGGTAGACGTCGTGCAGGAACAGGTTGAGCGCCTGCACGCGCTGCCGCAGCCCGGCTTCGAGCGTGCGCCATGCGTCGGCCGGCACGATGCGCGGAATCTGGTCGAACGGGATCAGCCGCTCGCCGCCCGATTCGTCGCCGTTGACGGCGAACGTGATGCCGACCCGTCGAAACATCAGGTCCGCTTCCGCGCGTTTGCGGCGCATCGTGTCGTCGGTCTGCTGGCTCAGCCAGTGCTGGAATGCTTCGTAGTGGCGCCGGACGGCGCCGCCTTCGCGATGCATCTCGTCGTAGAACTGCATGCTTGTCTCCGCTTGCTGGTTTCTGGTTGGATACGCCGCCGCCGGCGTACGGCGCGACGCGCATCGGGAACGGGCGGCAGGCGCGACCGGCGGCCGCGCCGGTCTTCGGAAGTCGTGCCGACCGGCAGGGTCAGGAATCGGTCGGGCGCGCGGGGTGCATCGGGTGAAGTTCGGCCGCGCCGCGTTCTCGTGGATGAAACGTCGGCTCCGACGTCTGCTGGCGAATGTCGGTAAGCCACGACGCGAGTTCCGCGTCGGTCATGCCGAGCGCCTTCGCGGTATCGGACGATGCATCGGGCCGGCGCGGATAGCGCGCTTTCGCGCGCGCGGCCGCATGCACGGCCGAATCGTGCGCGGTGCGCGCCGGGTCGCCAACGCCGTGCCGTGCGGCGCCGACGGGTACGGCCGCCGGGCGCACGACGGAACCGGTGTGCACTGGGTTCGCGCCGTCTTGCATCCCGATCGCGGCCGGCGTCTGCATCTCGTACACGCGCGGCGCCGCGACGCATGCGGCCGCGAGCAGACATCCTGCCGTCGCCGCGAGAATCGTCGTGCGGCGCGGACGGCGCAGCACGTCCTTGAAGCACGGTGCCAGCGTGCTCGCCAACCGCCCGATGATGTGTCGATCGCCCATGATGTTCATATGGCTCCGTCCTCGGCCGAGCCGGAACGCGTCGCCGTCGTCACGCGACGGGCGACGTCCGCGCTGCGTCGCCGCCGCGCGGCGGCAGCGACGCCAGCAGCAGGCACAGCGATGCCGCGAGCAGCACGAGGTCCTTCAGCAGGAACTGGCCGATCGGCGCCGAGATCGCCGGGAACCCGCCGGCCGTTGGCTCGCCAACGCCGGGCGTCGTCAGCATGAAGGTCAATGTCATCGCGTATGTGGCCGATGACATCGCGGCACCCAGCACCGACGCCAGCGGCACGCGCGAGCCGACAGCCAGCATCGCGGCCGTCGTCAGTTCGACCGCGCCGATCGCGATGCTCGCGCCTTCCACGCCGAACAGCGCGTGCAGCCAACTCATCAGCGGGCTGTTCGCGATGAATGGCGCGATGCCGCCTGCTTCGTACGCGGTGAACTTCATTCCGCCGAACCACAGGAAGATCACGACTAGCGACCAACGCAGCAGTGCGAACGAACTGCGCGAGCCGTGCGTGCGCTCGGCAATGCGTGAGAAGGAATCAAGAGCGGTCATGCGGAACGCCTCCGTCGAATGGCAATGCGCGTGAAGCGCATCATCGATTCCATTCTATGAACGCGAGGGACGCAAATGAATCGGACCCGTCTGATTCGGCGCGATATCGCTGACGCGATTGGCCGTGCGCGTACGCTGCTTGAAGTAGTGAATCAGCGAGTGAGCACGCGACGGCTCGCGGCTGGCGCCGGAGGAACACGATGGGCCGCGCAACGCGCGGTCTCGCGAACGGGAATGGCAGACGGGTGACGGCAGGCAGGACGCCGTTCAGATCCGGTACCCGAAGGGTATCCCGATCGCGGAGCCGACCCAATCGGACCAGTCCGATTACGTTTCGCCAGGTCAGGTGATGGAAGTGCCGGTGTCGCTGGGCCGGCATGTTGAAACCGTGGTGCGGCCCGCGCAGCGCGCGCATTCGGCAGGCATCACGGTTGCAAAGTAAGGTGCGGATCGTCTTCGATGGCGAACGGTCCGGCGTCGACGCCGCGCGTTCGGCTAAATCACCTTCAGCATGATGGCCGCAGATGCCGGGCACACACCGGCGAACTGACCGGACGATAGCAGCGGTCCAGGCACGTCACCGAGCGTAATGCGCACAAAACCCTGCCGAGCAAAATAGCGCTCCGCCGTGGTCGTGCGCAACGCTACCGCTTCGACCGCTCGACTGCGGCATTCCGCCAGCAAGCGCGAAACGATCGTCTTTCCCAGCCCGCCGCCGCGCGCTTGCGCAGCGACGGCAATCGAACGGATCAACGCGAAGTTGCCGTGGTATTCGATGCCGCCGCATGCAATGACGCTCCGGGCATCGACAGCCACAATGAAATTCGGCAAGTATTCCGCCACGCCGGCGACAGGCAAATCGGAAGCGCGAAGCAGGGACTCTATCGAAACCAGATCGGATACTGCGGCAGCGCGAAGTTGCATGGCGTCGATCCTCGGGGGTGGAAGCTTTGTAGGCGGCAGCGATTCGCGGGCACGTATGGCCTCGATCGAGGTGCGGGTGCAGGTGGCCTGCACGCCGCACCGAGGCACCGAGGCACCGAGGCACCGAGGCACCGAGGCACCGAGGCACCGAGGCACCGAGGCACGTCAGATACTGCGCTGATTGACGCGCTTCGACAGTTCCTCCGCGCTTTCCTTCCGCTCGCTATACCGATCCACCAGATAAGGCCCGATATCCCGCGTCAGCAGCGTGAACTTGACCAGTTCTTCCAGCACATCCACCACGCGATCGAAATAAGCCGAAGGCTTCATCCGCCCTGCTTCGTCGAATTCCGCGAACGCCTTGGCCACCGACGACTGGTTCGGGATGGTCAGCATGCGCATCCAGCGTCCGAGCACGCGCATCTGGTTCACCGCATTGAACGATTGCGAGCCGCCGCTGACCTGCATGACGGCGAGCGTCTTGCCCTGGGTCGGCCGAACGGCGCCCATCGACAGCGGAATCCAGTCGATCTGCGATTTCATGATGCCGGTCATCGCGCCGTGCCGTTCCGGCGAGCACCACACCATGCCTTCCGACCACTGCACCAGTTCGCGCAACTCGACGACCTGCGGATGACTCTCGGGCGCATCGTCCGGCAGCGGCAGGCCGCTCGGATTGAACACGCGCACTTCGGCGCCCATTGCGGTGAGCAGGCGCGCGGCTTCCTCGATCAGCAGCCGGCTGAACGAGCGCTCGCGCAGCGAGCCGTACAGAAGCAGGAACCGGGGCGGATGCGTCGACGGCACCGCCGGCCGCAACTGGCCGGCATCCGGCACGCGGAACGATTCGACGTCGAGTTGCGGCAGGTCATTCAGACGGTCAGACATGCGTACCCTCCGCGTGATCGCATTGAAACGTGACGTGGTTCATGCAGATGGATTCTCCCGTTTGCTCAAGCACGTTCGTACCAGCCCTTCGACCGGTTGACGATGCGCACCACCAGCAGCATGACGGGCACTTCGATCAGCACGCCGACGACGGTGGCCAGCGCCGCGCCGGAATGAAAACCGAACAAACTGATCGCAGCCGCGACCGCCAGCTCGAAGAAATTGGACGCGCCGATCAGCGCCGACGGACACGCGATGTTGTGCTTCTCGCCCACGGCGCGATTGAGCCAGTAAGCGAGCGCCGAATTGAAAAACACCTGGATCAGGATCGGCACCGCGAGCAGCGCGATCACCAGCGGCTGCTTCAGGATCGCTTCGCCCTGGAACGCGAACAGCAGCACGAGCGTGGCCAGCAAGGCGGCGATCGACCACGGGCCGATCCTGGCCATCGCGGCATCGAACGCCGCCTGCCCGTTCGCGAGCAGCCGCTTGCGCCAGAGCTGCGCGAGGATCACCGGGATCACGATGTAGAGCACGACCGACGTGAGCAGCGTCGCCCACGGCACGGATATCGCCGACATCCCCAGCAGCAGGCCGACCAGCGGCGCGAACGCGATCACCATGATGCTGTCGTTCAGCGCGACCTGCGACAGCGTGAACAGCGGATCGCCGCCCGTCAGCCGGCTCCATACGAACACCATCGCCGTACACGGCGCGGCGGCGAGCAGGATCAAGCCGGCGATGTAGCTGTCGAGCTGATCGGCCGGCAGCATCGGCGCGAACAGATGCCGGATGAACAGCCAGCCGAGGAACGCCATCGAGAACGGCTTGACGAGCCAGTTCACGACGAGCGTGACGCCGATGCCTTTCACGTGCTGACGCACTTCATGCAGCGCGCCGAAGTCGACCTTGACGAGCATCGGAATGATCATCACCCAGATGAGCAGCCCGACCGGCAGGTTGACCTGCGCGTATTCCATCCGGCCGATCTGCTGGAACAGGCCGGGCAGCGCCTGGCCGAGCGCGATGCCGGCGACGATGCACAGCGCGACCCAGACGGTCAGATAGCGTTCGAAGAAGTTGATGGAAGGCTTGGCGACAGCCTGCTCCGGCGGGGCGACGTTGGACGTGTTCATTGGACGGGTATCGGTCTCGAAGTCGCTGGCGGCCGGTGAATTCGGCCAGCCGCCGTGCGAACGGTCAGCTCCGGGAAATCTCGGTCAAGGCCGCCTGGAGTTCGGCGTTGCTCATGCGTTCGAGCGGCAGCGCCAGCAACTGCAGCATCCGGTAGCCGATCGCCTGGCGCGTGAGTTCGAACGCGAGCCGCTTGCCTTCGTCGCCGCCCACCGCGTTCGACGGATCGGCATAACCCCAGTGCACTTTGACCGGGCTGCCGGGCCAGTACGGGCACGTCTCCGCGGCCGCGCTGTCGCACACCGTGATGACGACGCGCATTTCAGGCGCGCCGTCGCCCGTGAATTCGTCCCAGCTCTTGCTGCGGTAGCCGCCGACGTCGACACCGGCGTTCGCCAGCGCTTCCAGCGCGAAC
This sequence comes from Burkholderia pyrrocinia, assembly GCF_022809715.1. Taxonomy (NCBI): domain Bacteria; kingdom Pseudomonadati; phylum Pseudomonadota; class Betaproteobacteria; order Burkholderiales; family Burkholderiaceae; genus Burkholderia; species Burkholderia pyrrocinia. The sequence continues at coordinate 2,380,163 of NZ_CP094460.1, read as the reverse complement.
GGATTGAGCCGGCCGCTCGGCGCACTGCCGGCGCTGTACGCGCGCACGTCCTTGCCGAGCTTCGCGGCCCAATGATTGAGCATGCCTTCCGCGAGCACGCTGCGCGCGGAGTTGTGGGTACAGAGGATCAGGACGTTCGTGGTCATGGGCGAGGTAGGTGAAGGCGCTTCAGCAAGGTTGCGGGCCGGACGTCGAACACGCGGACACCGGCGAGCACGGATTGCCGCCGCAGCAGTTCTCCGTGAGATAGGCCAGCAGCCCGTTCATCGTCGCGAAGTTCGCGCTATAGATGACGAAGCGGCCGTCCTGCTGACTCGTGACGAGCTGCGCATGGGCCAGCTCCTTCAGATGAAAGGACAGCGATGAAGGCGGTACATTCAGCAGCGTGGCGATCTGCCCGGCCGGCAGGCCCTGCGGCCCCGCCTGCACGAGCGTGCGGAAGACGGCGAGCCGGGATTCATGCGCGAGTGCCGACAGCGCGGCAATGGTCTGGTTCGTTTCCATTATTCGATAATAATCGAAATATCGAATTCCGAGAAGCCACCTCAAGATGAAGCGGTGGCCAACGAACGGGGACAAACAAAACGACTGCGCCAGCGGGCGAACCCTTCGCCCGACGACAGCCCGGCCTTCGACTACGCGCCGCGCGCTTCCCGATGCCCGTCCCGATGCGCTCCCCGGGCCGTCAGCATCGGGGTCGACGCACGGCTCACGGTTGCGAGAACACCATCACGCGCCCCGACACGCGCTGCAGCTTGAGCCAGCCCATATCGGCCGTGAAGCGCAGTTGCTGCAGCGGGAAGTCGAACGACGCCTTCTCGGCCGCGCTCACGACCGACTTGGCGATCCAGCGGATCAGCGCCTTCCCTTCCTCGGTCGTCACGCTGCCGTTCTGGATGCCGCCGTAGAAGTAGCGATTCCCGGCGTTGACCTCGTTCTGCAACTGCATCCAGTGACCCGGCAAACCCGGCAGCGTCCGGAACAGGTCGGCGACCCGCTTCGTCGTCAGGCCGCGCGCCCATAGCGCACCGTTCGCATCCGGCCGAACCAGGTTGTGGCGATCCGCTGCCTGGGCCTGCCCCTTGATGTCGCCCCGCAGGGCATCGAGCTTCGACATGACGCATTCCTCATGGTGATGGGCGCGGGAAAATGGCCCCGCGCGCGCCGCTAGCACGATACGCCCGTTGCGTGGAGTCATCTCCTGTCAGGTTTGTCAGGCCGCGCCGCCTCGCCGGCGCGGCCGCCACCGCCCGCTTACGCGACGGCCTTCACCGCCGCCTGCGCGCCAAAGAACGTCGCCTGCGCCGCTTCGTCAGCCCGCGCATACGCGCGGTTGACGCCGCTGATCACCGCGCGGATCGACGCGGTCGTCAGGTTCGCGTCGATGCCCACGCCGAACGCGCTGCCGCGCACGCCCGAGCCGGCCAGTTCCGCGATCGCGATCGCCTTTGCGTCGGCGCCCTGCGACAACGCGCGTTCCTCGTAGTGCTGGATTCGCAGCGGCGTGCGCAGCGCATGCATCAGCGCGTCGAGCGGGCCGTTGCCTTCGCCGCGCAGCACGCGGCGCTCGCCGTGCACGTCGGCGGTGAGCACGATCGTCTCGCGGCCGTCGCGTTCGCTAAGTTCATGGCCGACATAGCGCAGCGGCGCGTCGCCCTCCACGTATTCCTGCTGGAACAGCGACCAGATCTGCGCGCTCGTCACCTCGTGCCCGCTGTCGTCGGTCAGGCGCTGCACGGCCGCGCTGAAGTCGACCTGCAGGCGGCGCGGCAGCGCGACGCCATAACCCTGTTCGAGCAGGTACGCGATGCCGCCCTTGCCCGACTGGCTGTTCACGCGAATGATCGAATCGTACGTGCGGCCGAGGTCGCTCGGATCGATCGGCAGATACGGCATTTCCCACACGGCGTCGGCGCGCTGCACCGCGAAGCCCTTCTTGATCGCATCCTGGTGCGAGCCGGAGAACGCGGTGAACACGAGGTCGCCAACGTACGGATGACGCGGATGGATCGGCAACTGCGTGCATTCCTCGGACGTGCGCGCGACTTCGTTGATCTGCGAGAAATCGAGGCCCGGATCGACACCCTGCGTGTACAGGTTCAGCGCGAGCGTCACGAGATCGACGTTGCCCGTGCGTTCGCCGTTGCCGAACAGGCAGCCCTCGATGCGGTCGGCGCCGGCCATCACCGCGAGCTCGGCCGCCGCGACCGCGGTGCCGCGATCATTGTGCGGATGCACGGACAGGATCAGCGCATCGCGACGCGCGAGGTTGCGGTGCATCCATTCGATCTGGTCCGCATAGAAGTTCGGCGTGCCGACTTCGACGGTCGCCGGCAGGTTCACGATCGCCTTGTGCTCGGGCGTCGGCTGCCACACGTCGAATACCGCGTCGCAGACTTCCTTCGCGAAGTCGAGCTCGGTCGCCGTAAACGTTTCCGGGCTGTACTGCAGCGTGAACTGCGTGTCGGTCGCGGCATCGGCGCAGCGCTTGATCGTGCGCGCCGCGTTCACCGCGAGCTGCTTCACGCCATCGCGGTCGAGGCCGAACACGATCTTGCGGAATTCCGGCGCGGTTGCGTTGTACAGATGCACGATCGCGCGCTTCGCGCCGCGCAGCGATTCGAAGGTGCGCTCGATCAGGTCGTCGCGCGCCTGCGTCAGCACCTCGATCGTCACGTCGTCGGGAATGTGGCCGCCTTCGATCAGCTCGCGCACGAAGTTGAAGTCGGTCTCGGACGCCGACGGGAACGCCACCTCGATCTCCTTGAAACCGATCGCGACGAGCGTCTTGAACATCCGCATCTTGCGTGCCGCGTCCATCGGCTCGAACAGCGCCTGGTTGCCGTCGCGCAGGTCGGTGCTCATCCAGATCGGCGCGTGCGTGATGGTGCGCGACGGCCATGTTCGGTTCGGCAAGTTGACGGGCGTGAACGGCCGGTACTTCGTTGCGGGGTTCTTCAGCATCATGATGTTCGGTCCTCGGTCGGTTTGTCGGGAAACCGCGGCGCGGCGGCCTTCAGCGGTGGCGGCCGGCTGCGCACGCAGCGATCAAAGCGGTAAAAAGCGGCACAACGGCAAAGCGGTACGGCGAACGACAGCCTTGACGGTTGAGCGACCGGGACGGAGCAGAGCGATACGGAAAAAAGACGAGCTCAGGCGCCGGTCGACAACCGGGGCCAGGTCGGTGATACGGGGGAAATCTGGCGCTTCAGGAAAGATGCAGATGGAAAGCGCGCAGCCGCAGACCCAGCCCGGAACAACGGGCTAGTAGTCGTAGCGAGAAGAGGGGCTGGGCGGCTTGCATGGCCGGAATCAAATCACAGGGTGGACGGGGCTGTCAACGGGAAGCGCGTGCCTCGCATGGCCGCGCCGTCTGCAAAATCAGTCCCGTCCGATAGGCGGCGGCCGCGCCCGTCGATATGCTTCATGGGTGCGGCGCCGGTGAGGTCCTATTCATGTTCGGAGTGAGTCGGTCCATCCTCTTCGCCGGTCGCCGCACACCCTCCCTTTGCGATCGGGCTTCGGCGTGGGCGTTCGGTGGTGGCCGGTGGGCGCGGCCACGACAGAGATGCTGATGTTGAAACGAACGCTGCCAGATGCGAACACCGAGCGCTCGCCCCGAAGCCCGATTGCCCCGTTGCCGATCCGCCTGTACCGCGCACTATTCAGAAAAACGACACGCGCGCCGGCATAGTTTCCGGAATATATAAAAACATCCTCGATTAAACCTGTTTCATTAAATCGATTCACCTTGATTTTCGATTTATTGAACAATTACCATTCTCATCTGAATATTTTTTTATTTATTTTTCGACATGCTTGTCGAACCGCGTTTCAAACGGCAAACGTTTGCGAGACGCGGGGAGACGCCTTACTACTGATCTTCAGGAGGAAAGCATGGCCGATTCTCAAACGTCATCCAATCGCGCCGGCGAATTTTCGATTCCGCCGAATACCGATTTCCGCGCGATTTTCTTCGCGAATGCCGCCGAACAACAGCACATCAAGCTGTTTATCGGCGACAGCAAGGAACCCGCCGCTTATCACAAGCTGACCACGCGCGACGGCCCGCGCGAAACCACGCTGAATTCCGGCAACGGCAAGATCCGCTTCGAGGTGTCGGTAAACGGCAAGCCGTCGGCCACCGACGCGCGCCTCGCGCCGATCAACGGCAAGAAGTCGGACGGCTCGCCGTTCACGGTCAACTTCGGGATCGTCGTGTCGGAAGACGGCCACGACAGCGACTACAACGACGGCATCGTCGTGCTGCAGTGGCCGATCGGCTGATCGGCCCGCCCGCCGATTGACCGATGACCGCCGGGCTGCCGCCTGCAAGGCAGCCCGGCGGTTCCACATCGAAAACGCGAAGCCATTCAATTCAAACCCGTTTCGCCTTCAGGAGACCGCCATGCCCATCTTTTCGGCATCGATCAACAGTGCGCCCGTCGTCACGTCCGAGACTTACGTCGACATTCCGGGCCTGCATCTCGACCTTGCGAAAGAGCAGGCAAACATTCGCGACGGCAAGCTGCTCGTCACGCTCAACGTGCCGACGCCGTACGCGACCGGCAACAACTTCCCCGGCATCTATTTCGCGATCGCGACCGACAAGGGCGTCGTCGCGGACGGCTGCTTCACCTATTCGTCGAAGGTGCCGGAAAGCACCGGGCGCATGCCGTTCACGCTCGTCGCGACGATCGACGTCGGCAGCGGCGTCACGTTCGTGAAAGGCCAGTGGAAAAGCGTGCGCGGCAGCGCGATGCATATCGACTCGTACGCGAGCATTTCCGCGATCGGTAACGCCGTCGCGCAATCGTCGTCGCAATCCGGCGGGAATCAGGGCGCCGAAACCGGCAGCGGAACCGGCGGCGCCGGCAACATCGGCGGCGGCGGCGAACGCGACGGCACGTTCAATCTCCCGGCCAACATCAAGTTCGGCGTGACCGCGCTCACCAACGCGTCGAACGACCAGACGATCGACATCTACATCGACGACAACCCGAAACCGGCCGCCACGTTCAAGGGCGCGGGCGTGCAGGACCAGAACCTCGGCACGAAGGTGCTCGACTCCGGCAAGGGCCGCGTGCGCGTGATCGTGACGGCGAACGGCAAGCCGTCGCGGCTCGGCTCGCGGCAGGTCGACATCTTCAAGAAGTCGTTCTTCGGGATCGTCGGGTCGGAGGACGGCGCGGACGACGACTACAACGACGGCATCGTGTTCCTGAACTGGCCGCTGGGCTGATCGACGGACGTCAATAACAGGGACGCACGGCGCGGCATGGATTGCGCGCCGCTTTCGGTATCGCAATGACGACAGGGCCAACCACGCATTGCGATTCATTCGGGCAGCCGCGACTGCCCACGCTTTGCTCCGCGCGCGACACGGCGAAACCGATTCGTCGGCCGCGCGACGCGAGACCTTCCATTACGACGAGGACGACATGCCACAACCCTTTACCCATGACGATCTGTACGCACTGCTGCAACTCGCCGGCAACGACGCGCTCGCCGTGCAGGCCGGCGGCGACCAGGCCGTGCTCGACCGGATGCGTCAGTTCATGACCGCGCAGCTCGTCGAGAAGCTGCCGCAATTCGATGTGTTCGTCCACCTCTCCACCGTGCCGTACAGCTTCGACATCAGCAGCTGGATGAACAAGGTCAAGACCGACACGACCGGGAAGATCGACGCCTGCACGGTGACGTGGGCCGGTGCACCCGGCGTGCTGCCGGGCGCTGCCGCGAAGTTCGGCATCGGCGCGGTGGTCACGTACTTCGCGAAAGCGACGGCGCAACCGCAACCCGCGCAGCCCGACCCCGCGACGAATGCCGGCGGCGAACGCGACGGCATCTTCAACCTGCCGCCGAACATCGCGTTCGGCGTGACGGCGCTCGTCAACTCTGCCGCACAGCAGACGATCGAGGTATTCGTCGACGACAACCCGAAACCGGCCGCGACGTTCCAGGGCGCCGGCACGCAGGACGCGAACCTGAACACGCAAGTGCTGAATTCGGGCAAGGGGAAGGTGCGCGTGGTCGTGACGGCGAACGGCAAGCCGTCGAAGATCGGCTCGCGACAGGTCGACATCTTCAAGAAGACCTACTTCGGGCTGGTCGGATCGGAGGACGGTACGGACGGCGACTACAACGACGGGATTGCGATCCTGAACTGGCCGCTCGGCTGATCGCCGAATCGCGACCCACGCAAAATCAGACCAGGCCGATTGGCCCGCGCCGCACCCCGGGCTACTCTGTTGCCGCGCGGTTCCGGTTCGGCAAGCAACCGACGGCCTGGGTTTTGCGGCGCGGGCCTCGACCGCCGGCCATCCGGATACCGCGCAAGATCTCGCTGCGGCGCGGGCGTTCGATGGTGGCCGGTGGGCGCGGTCATCGGGTTCAAACACTGTAGTGCTCCAGGTAACGACACGCTGCCATATGCGAGCATCGAGCGCTCGCGCCCCAGTCAGATCGCCGCGTGCCCCGCTACCACGCCCACCGCACGCCCGCATTGCCGGTAATCGTGCGCTGATGCTCGCCGCCGAGGTTCGTCAGGTAGCTGACCGTCGCATACACGCTGCCGCGCTTCGTCAACTGCGCGACCAGCCCCGCGCCGATCTGCCCGGCCGTCTGCCCGACCTGCGTGCCGATCGTCGTCGAGCCGCCGAACGTGGTCTTGTCGTCCGCGCCGAACGAGCGCAGCACGTTCACGCGCAGGTAAGGCTTCCAGCTCACGCCGCTCGCATCGAACGCCCATTGCAGCCGTGCGCCGATCCGGCCGACGAACGTGTTGCCGTTGTTCCACGTCACGTCCGACACCCCGTCGTTGAACCTGCCGAGCGACAGGTACTGCCATACGAGTTGCGCCTGCGGCTCCAGCGTCAGCCCGTAGCCGAGCGCGACCGGAAAGCCGGCCTCCACCGAACCCGTGAACGCGTTGCCGTCCGTCGAGCCGTTCACGTTGTCGTTCGAGTGCGTGCGCACCGTCAGCGCACTGCCCATCACGACGGCGTCCGTGTACCAGCCGCCCGGGCCGATATGCGTCCAGTAGCCGCCGAGGTTGTACGAATTGATCTGCAGCGTGCCGACGCCGAGATCGGGCTGCGCGAGCGCGAAGCCGTTCACGTCGCCGACCGCGCGCGCGAAACCGAGGAAAAAGCCGTAGTAATTGCGATGACCGCTCGGGCTGTTGTCCGCATACAGATCCTGGCCGACCTGCATCCCCCACACCGTGCCGTCGAACGACGGCGTCGCATCGCCCTTCTGCTTGATGTTGCTGTTGCCGCCCCACACGCGCGCCCACGACGCAGGCATCGGGCCACTCTCGCTCAGCAGCCCCTGTTCGCCCTGCCGGTCATGGAACGTGTCGATCTGCAGCAGGCCGAGTTGCCGCGCTACGGCCGGTGCCTCTGCATACAGCGGCACTTCGGGGCGGAAGATCGGCTCCGGGCTGCCGCCGGTGCCGGCATCGGCGACGGCTTCGACGATCGATTCGGGCGTGCCTTCGGCCGGCGTGACCGGCACCACGGGCGGCGGTGTCGGCTGCCCAGGTTCGACGACCCGCGGCTGCGGCTTCGGCGGCACCGTGTTGCGCAGGTACCAGCTGTCGCCGGTGCCGGCCGCCGCGCCGCCTTTCGCGAGGAAGTATGAATACGCGCCAGCGCTCACCGTGCCGCCCGACAACGTGAACGCACCCGCGCTCGACGTCGCGCCGTTGGTAGCCTGCACGACCTGGATGCCGTCGCCGGTCGTCAGTGCGCCCGCGCCGCCGACGTTCGTCACCTTCAGCATGCTCGCGCCGCTCGCCGTGCCGCCGCTGACGACCAGCTTGTCCGACGGCGCGCCGTCGCCGGCGAGCGTCGTGTTCAATGCGATCGTCGCGTTCTGGCCGACATAGTTGCCGGCCACCGTCAGCGCGTTGCCCACGCCGCTGCCGCCGAGCTGCACGAGCCCCGCGTTGGTCAGGTTGCCGTTGATCCGGAAATTGCCGGTCGCGCCGCTCGCGAGGCTTGCCAGCGCATTCGCGACCGAGATCGTGCCGTTGTTGGTCACGTTGCCCGTCACGCTGCCGTAGCCGCCGAGCGTCGCGCCCGATGCAACCGTCACCGGCCCGCCGCCGCCCAGCGCCGCCGACGCGCTCGTACCGTCGCCGACGATCACCGTGCCGGCGTTCACGTTCGTGCTGCCCGAGTAGCTGCTCGCTCCGTTCAGCGTCAGCGTGCCGCTGCCGAGCTTCGTCAGCGAACCCGCACCGGCGATGCCCTGCGTCAACGTCGAATTGAAGCCCTGCGTATCGATCGTGCCGTTGTTCGACGTGATCGACACCGCGCGGCCCGATGCCAGATTGAACGAACTGCCGAGCTGCAGCGTGCCGCCGTTGAACGTCAGGTTTCCTGACGATGCGCCGAGCGCATTGTCGGCCGCGACCGTCAACGTGCCCTGCGTGATCGTCGTGCCGCCCGAATACGTGTTGCCGCCGGCCGACGAAGGCGCGACCGTCAGCGTGCCCGCGCCGGTTTTCTCCACCGCGCCCGAGCCGCCGATCGTGCCCGTGTACGTGCCGGCGCTGTCCTGCTGGAAGCGCACGAGGCCGTTGTCGGTCACGGACAGCGGCAGGTTCGACGCATTCGCCTGCAGCGTCGCGCCCGCGTTCACGGTCGCGACGACCGACGCCGTCGTCGTGCCGAGCGTGCCGGTGAGATTCAGCGTGCCGCTCTGCACGAGCGCGGTCGAGAACGTGCCGGTGCCGGCCCACGTCCAGTCCGTGCCGGCCATCGTCAGGCTCTGGAAATTCGTGAACGCGTTCGACGCGGTGCCCGTGCCCTGCAGCGTCACGGTGTTGGCGCCGCCGCCGCCGTTCGCCGTGCCGACGATCTGCGAGCCCGTCTGCAGGATCAGCGTCACGTTGCCGCTGCCTCCCTGGATCGCGGTGCCGCCGCCGCCCTGGATCAGCCCCGCGTTGGTGATCGTCGTCGCGCCGTTGGTCGAGCGCACGCCGATGCCGTTGTTGCTGATGATCCTGCCGCCGGCCTGGTTCGTGATCGTTGCGGTAAACGAGCTGCCGAGCGTGTTCGACACGACCGCGTCGACGCTGCCGCCGCTCGTCGCGGTGCCCGTCGTCTGGATCGTGCCGCTGTTGACCAGCGTGTCGTTGTTGCCCTGCATGTAGACGGCCGGCGCATCGCGGCCGTTCGACGTCAGCGTGCCGCTGTTGATGATCGTGCCGTTGCCGCCGAGCAGCGACGCCGCGCGCGCGTTGTTGCCGGACGTCGTCACGGTGCCGGTGTTGACGATCTGGTTGCCCGACGCGCCGGGATTACTCTGCCCCCACGCGGCCGTCATCCCGTACGCATTGTTGCCGCTGGTCGTGATCGTGCCGTTGTTGACGAGCGTGTTGTTGTTGCCGTTCGCGGCCATCCCGTCGTTGTACTGACCAGTCGTCGAAATCACGCCGGTCGCGGCATTGGTGAGCGTATTGCCGTTGTTCACGCCGAGCAGCACCGCGCCGCGGTTCGCGACGCCCGTGCCGTTGCCGGACATCGACAGGTTGCCGTTGTTGGTGATCGCGCTCGACGTGTCGACGGAAAACGGCGTCGGCGTGGACGTCAGCACATAGCTGCCCGTCACGGTCGAATCGAGGTTGACCGTCACGTTGGTGCTGCCGGCCGTGGCCACGACCGACGGCGCATTGGCGCCGGAACACGTGACCGTCGTGCCGCTGCCCGGCGCGGTGGCCGAGCATGCCGCATGGGCGCCCACCGGCATCGCGCCGGTCAGGATCGCCATCCCACCCAAACCCAGGTTCCGCGTTTTTCTTTTCATCGTTCCGCTCGCATTTATTGGTGACGTTATTGCTGCAAATCGGTGCGTGGAACGGGTTATATCACCTGTCTTGAAATAATCGCAAGGTCAGTTCGTGTGATATTGGAAATCAGCCGGCGATTAATTTCTCAACGAGAAATAATGGGAACGGTTTCTGCCGCTGCGCAGCATTCGGAGATGCGGCAAGCGTCGCATTCGCGATGGAACGAAAAACCGGTTGAATTTGCCGGCTTTCGCTCACGCGCTGAAAGTGATCGCGATGCAGTCCGAAGCAATCGGAAAATTTGACGCAATTTATTAAACGATTCGCCGTGCATGTGTTGCCGCACGCCATTCAGCGATGTTGCTTCGCACGATGACCTGCCGTTCAAACGCGGACGTACCTCGGAATATCGCTGCCGCTGCGCGACTGCGCGTGCTGGTGCTGCGACGCCGACCGCAGCGGCCGGCATCCGGCGCTAGCGATCAGCCCGTATGCGGCTCGACTGCCGTCGACATGGCGACCGGCTGTGTCCACGTGGCCGACGCCAACTGCGTACGGGCGGCATGAGCCACGCGGTTGAACGCGACACGCAGTTCGCCCTTCAGCTTTGCCGCGTTGGCTGCCTGCACGAGCGCGACCGGATCGACGAGACGGGCGTTTCGCCGGACCTCGAAATGCAGATGCGGGCCGGTCGCGGTCCCCGTACTGCCGACGGCGCCGACACGCTGGCCGCGCTCGACGCGCGTGCCGGTTCGCAGCGTCGGCTCGAACGCCGACAGGTGCGCGTAGTACGACGCATAGCCGCCGTCGTGACGAATTACCACGTACTTGCCGTAGCCGCGCGGCTCGGTGCCGATGAACGACACGACGCCGTTCTCCGACGCATGGACGGCACGGCCCGTCGGCGCAGCCAGATCGACGCCGGAATGCACGTGGCGCGTGCCGGTCACCGGATGCACGCGCGCGCCGAACTGCGAGCTGATCCGCGTCGCGGCGACCGGCATCGCGAAATGCGCACCGGCGAGCGGCACGCCGTCGAGGTCGTAATACGCGCCCGGCGAGCCGGCGTCGGGCGCAAACCACACGCCCGCCACCTGCTGGCCGCGAAAACGCACGTCGAGCGCCGTCACGCGCACGCCGCCCTGCAGCGTCGCGTCGTCGTCCGGTTCGAATGCCACGCGGAAGGTGTCGCCAATCGCGCCACGCTGCTTCGGGTCGATGCGCCCGGCCAGCAAACGGACGACCTGCGCCGCGACGCCGGCAGGCAGTTCGGCGCGCGCCAGCGACGCCCGCAGGCTGCCTGTAATCGCACCGGCGCGCGTGCTGCGATCCGGCGCCGCGAGCATGAACGGCTCGGCCGACGCCAGATCGACGGAGCCCCGCTCGAATGCCGGCTGCGCACCCATCGACGGCAACGGCGATGCAATGCCGTACGCGAACCGCGTCGCGTAGCCACGTTCGATCGCACCGCGCGCCGCGTCGCAAAGCACGCGGTAAGCCACGCATGCGCCGAAGCGGGCAACGGGATCGTCGCCCGTCGGCAGGTTCGACGCATGCGATGCGTACGCGACGTCGAGCGGCGCCGCCGACGATGCACGCAAGCCGCCCCACGTCGTTCGGGCAGAACTGAAAAAAGGCACGTCGACAAGGTCTGCCGTTTCCGCCGTCACGGGCGTGAACGGCGCGGCGTCGTTAAACGCCTGTGCTGCCGCACCGTGTGCGCCGGCGACGCAGGCCGCCGCGACGGCACCGCGCAGCAGCACACGGCGAATCGGGAAACAGCAAACGCCGCGTCGGGCGGGTTGACCTTGTTCGCGTGCGAGACGGAAACGCAGGTTCAACCGCATGACGTCGTCACTCGCTATCAATGAAAAATCGGGAAAGGACCGGGTATCGCGGAGGAACGATCGTCGCGATCCGGCAACTTGAAACCGAGTGTATCGGCGTGCTTGAAATCGCTGAATAGGACGAATCCTATTTTATGGAACAGTCGATTAGTACTAGAACGAAATCGCGATTTCGCCGTCCGACGACAGGGCAGTTCGACCTCATGCATTCGCGCGAAACATCGTGTGACGTGTACAGTCGAGGGCTGCCCGCGCGAGCGCAAGCCTTTCCGACCGAGACGGAAGCGCTACGCGTCGCGCCATGTATCTTCAACCCGGAATCCCGTCATGTTTCTCGATCATCTTCATCCGGAACGCTGGACGTTCCTGTGGAACGCACTGTCCACCCTTTCCATCAAGCTGAGCGCCGGCCTTGCGCTGCTCGTCGCAGGCTGGTGGCTGTCGAAACGCGTCGGCAACTGGCTGAACCGGTTGCTCTCGAACAAGGAGCGCGTCGACGACACGCTGCGGCCGATTCTCTGCGACGTCGCCGTGTGGGGCGTCCGCATCGTCGCGATCGTCGGCGCGCTGTCGCAGCTCGGCATCGAAACCGCGAGCATCGTCGCGGTGCTCGGCGCGGCCGGCCTCGCGATCGGGCTCGCGCTGCAGGGCACGATGCAGAACATCGCGGCCGGCATCATGCTTCTGCTGCTGCGGCCGTTCAAGGTCGGCGACTATATCGACGGCGGCACGGGCGTCGCGGGCACCGTCGACGAGGTCGGGCTGTTCATGACGCGGCTGACCAAGCCGGACGGCATCTGCGAATTCGTGCCGAACAGCGCGCTGTGGGGCAGCTCGATCCGCAACTACACACGCAATCCGACGCGCCGCCTCGATCTCGAAGTCGAGGTGTCCGTGCACGACGATATCGATCGCGCGCTCGACGCGCTGCGCGCGCTGGCCGAAGCCGATCCCGACGTGCTGCAGGATCCGGCGCCGGACGTGATGGTGATGCGCTTCGACGACAGCACGGCCGTCGCGAACATGCGCGTGTGGACGCATACCGACAACTTCTGGGTGATGCGCTGGCGCCTCGCCCGCCAGGTGCGCAAGGCGCTCGCCGATGCAGACTGCGCGCTGCCGATCCGCACGCGCGAGCTGCACATCGTGCACGACGCGGAACGTCGCGCGGACAGGGTGCGCGTGCGGGCGTCGTAACGCGTAACGACATCGGGGCGCGCAACCGCGCGTGACGCGCGGCGCGCCCCGGCTTCGTCGTTACATCTTCACGATATCGAGCAGCGCCTTCCTGCCGCTCTTGTACGTGAACACCGAGATCGCGCCGTGCTTCAGGTCGCCCTGCGGCGTGAAGCTGGTTTCGCCGATCACGCCGCGATAGTCGGTGGCCGGCATCGCGGCCAGCACCTTCGCCGGGTCGGTCGAGTTCGCGCGCTTCATCGCGTCGACGATGATGTAGACCGCGTCGTACGAGAACGGCGCATACACCTGCATCGGCTGGTGGTAACGCGCTTCGTAGCGCTTCGCGAACGCCGCGCCGCCCGGCATCTTCTCGAGCGCGATGCCGGCCTCGGAACACACGACGTTGTCGGACGCCGGACCCGCGAGCTTCGGCAGGTCGGTCGAGCACACGCCGTCACCGGCGAGGATCTTCGCGCGCAACCCTAGCTGCCGCGCCTGCTTCGCGAGCGGCCCGCCCGTCGCGTCCATCCCGCCGTACATGATCGCGTCCGGGTTCGCGCCCTTGATCTTCGTGAGGATCGCGCGGAAATCGATCGCCTTGTCGTTGGTCGCGTCGCGCGACACGATCTTCATGCCGGCCGCCTTCGCCGCCTTCTCGAACTCGGTCGCGAGGCCCTGCCCGTACGCGGTCGAATCGTCGACCACGGCCACCGTCCTGATGCCCATGTTCTTCGCTGCATACGACGCGAGCGCCGGCCCCTGCTGCGCATCCGTCGCGACCACGCGATAGGTCGTCTTGAAGCCCTGCTGCGTGTAAGTCGGGTTGGTCGCGGCCTGCGAGATCTGCACGACGCCGCCGTCGCGATACACGCGCGACGCCGGAATCGACGTGCCCGAGTTGTGATGGCCGACCACGCCGACGACCTTGTCGTCGACGAGCCGCTGCGCGACCTGCGTCGCGGTGCGCGGATCGCCCGCGTCGTCCTGCGCGTCGAGCTGCAGCGTGACCTTCCTGCCGCCGATCGCGAGCCCCTTCGCGTTGATTTCCTCGACCGCGAGCCGCGCGCCGTTCTCGCTGTCCTTGCCGAGATGCGCGATCGCGCCGGTCAACGGCGCGACGTGGCCGATGCGCACGACTTCGTCCGCGTGCGCGGAGAACGCGGACAGCGCGCACGTCAGCGCGGCCGCGGTGGCGAGTGCCGTCTTGTGATGTCGATTCATGTTTGTCCCCTTCGTTGTCGCACTTCGTTCGTGTTCGGATACGTCGTTCGTTGAAGGCAATGCCACGCGCTTACGCGCGCCCTTCGAAACCCAGCAGTACGTTCACCGCGTTGATGCCGATCTCGTCGACCATGTAGCCGCCTTCCATCACGAACAGCGTCGGCAGGTTCAGGCGCGCGAGCGCCTCGCCGATGCGCAGGTAGTCGGGCGAGCGCAGCCGGAAGTGGCTGATCGGATCGTGCTCGAACGTGTCGACGCCGAGCGACACGACGAGCAGATCTGGTGCATGCGCAACGATCGCGGCCGCCGCATGGCCGAGCGCCGCTTCGTAGGTGTCCCACTGCGTGCCCTTCGGCAGCGGCAGGTTCAGGTTGAAGCCTTCGCCCGCGCCCGTGCCGCGCTCGTCCGCATAGCCTGAGAAGTACGGGTACGACACCGACGGCTCGCCATGGATCGACGCGAACAGCACGTCGTCACGTTCGTAGAAGATGTCCTGCGTGCCGTTACCGTGATGGAAATCGACGTCGAGCACCGCGACGCGCGCGGCGCCGCTCGCGATGCCGTGCTGCGCCGCGATCGCCGCATTGTTCAGGTAGCAGTAGCCGCCCATGTACTCGCGGCCCGCGTGATGGCCGGGGGGCCGGCACAGCGCAAACGCCGCGCGCGCGGCGCCGTTCGACAGCAGGTCGGCGCCGGTCAACGCCGAATTCGCGCTCGCGCTCACCGCATCCCACGTGCCCGCATTGATCGGCGCGCCGGCGTCCATCGCGAAGAAGCCGAGCTTGCCGTCGATGAAATCGGGCAGCGTCGCGGCAGCCGGCATCGCGCGCACCGGCCACACCAGCGGCAGCGCCTGGCAGGTGCGGCCGGTCGCGGTCCATTCGTCCCATGCGCCGGCGAGGAACTCGACGTAGCGCGCGCTGTGCGCACCGGCATAGCTGGCGCGGTCGAATGCGCGCGGCGCGATCACGTCGCCGAGGCCGGCCGCGCGGACCTGCGCGAGCACCGTTTCGGCGCGAAGGGGGTTTTCGAACGACTCGGTGATCGCGCCGTCCTTCAGTTCGACGCCGCGATGCAGGTGGTGATCGCTGCTGTAGACCGTGAGCATGGTTGACCGTTGCAGTGATGGCAGTGAGGGGGTGCCAACAGTCTATTGACGCCGACCGGCAATAACTTTGCTTTTCACATTCCCGTTTCGTACAATTTTGAGAAAACTGTCTACGGAACCACGGATATGAGCAAAAATCGCGCTTCGGTTGAACTGGACGGCGTCGACCGCGCGATGCTCCGCCTGCTGCAGGAAGACGGCGCGCTGTCGAACGCGACGCTCGGCGAAAAGCTGTCGCTGAGCGTCACGCCGTGCTGGCGCCGCCGCAAGCGGCTCGAGGACGAGCGCGTGATCACCGGCTACCAGGCGAACCTCGACCGGCGCGCGCTCGGGATGAACGTGTTCGCGTTCGTGCAGGTGACGTTCAACATGCACTCGGGCCAGGATTCGGATCACTTCGAGGATGTGATGCGGCGGCATGACGAGGTGCTGTCGTGCCACAAGATCACCGGCGCGGCCGATTACATCCTGCAGGTCGTCGCGGCCGATCTCGATGCGTATGCGGAATTCGTCGAGCGCGTGCTGCGGAAGCAGGCCGGCGTGTCGTCGATCCAGTCGAGCCTCGCGTTGCGCGAAGTGAAGTTCTCGTCGCGCGTGCCGGTGCCGGACGCGTGAATGGTGCGATGAACATGCATGCCGTCATTCCGTTCCCTCAAACCCATCCCATGGAGCACGACCCCATGAAACGTTTCATCCCCTCCGCCTCGCTTGCCGCCGCGATCGCGTTCGCACTGAGCGCCTGTGCGGCGCAATCCACCGCGCCTGCCAATGCGTCGGCGCCGCTCGATGCTTCCGCGCCGGCCGCGCCGCCGATGGTCGGCGGCGATCGCGATGCACACGGCTGCATCGGCTCGGCCGGCTACGCATGGTGCGAACAGACGCAGCAATGCGAGCGCCCGTGGGAACTCGCGAAGCAAAAGGGCTTCGCGAGTTCGGCGCTGTCGTACGAGCAGTTCTGCAGGAATAATTCGGCGAAGTGAGCGGATCGCGGCGCAATGCCGCGACGCAATGACGGGCCGACGCGAAGCGTTGCGCGATCGCTCGCGCAACGCTTCGGCACATCGACATTCCGACATGTCGCATCGGCACGCGGCGCGCCAATCGAGCGCGCCGCGCCGTCAAATTCCCGCCGGTTTTCCGGCGCGGCACACTCCGATTCCGGAAACCCGGACACGCGAAAAACCCCACAAAAACAAGGACATTTTTCGCGTGCGACACGTTAACCGAGTTCGGTTATATTACGCGCCCCTTGCCACCCCGCCCCCGGCAACAACGTCGCGTGCGGCCCTTTTCGATGCAGCCTGAAACCCCAACTACTCAGGCTTGCCGCAGGGGCCTCGGCGCAATGCGCGCCCCGTGACGCCGGCAATTGCGTGCCTGTCGCGAGCCGATCCGAAGGTGTCCTCCTCAACGGTTTCGCGTGCGCAAATGCAACGGCGAACAGCGTCGATCCGGAATTCCGGATTCGCGATCCGGATCTCCGGATGCGCGTATCGGCCGCGATCGAAACGCACGTCGGGCGGCATGGCAAAACCGATGCATCCAAGTTGAAAAAGGGATCTGCTGTGATCAAAACGTTACGGGTAATACTGTCGGCGCTCGCGCTGTGCGTCGCCGCGTCGTCCGCGCACGCGGCCGATACGAAGAAGGTCGACGTCCTGCTGGTGGGCGGCGGCATCATGAGTTCGACGCTCGGCGTCTGGCTGCACGAGCTTCAGCCTGACTGGTCGATGACGATGGTCGAGCGCCTCGACGGCGTCGCGCTGGAAAGTTCGAACGGCTGGAACAACGCGGGCACCGGCCACTCGGCGCTCGCGGAACTCAACTACACGCCGGAAAAGGCGGACGGCAAGATCGACATCTCGAAGGCCGTCGAGATCAACGAGTCGTTCCAGATCTCGCGCCAGTTCTGGGCGTGGCAGGTCAGGCAGGGCGTGCTGAAGAACCCGCATTCGTTCATCAACTCGACGCCGCACATGAGCTTCGTGTGGGGCGACGACAACGTCCGCTTCCTGAAGAAGCGCTACGAAGCGCTGCAGGCGAGCCCGCTGTTCCGCGGCATGCAGTATTCGGAAGACTACGACCAGATCAAGCAGTGGGTGCCGCTGATGATGGAAGGCCGCGACCGCAAGCAGAAGGTTGCCGCGACGTGGACGCCGATCGGCACCGACGTGAACTTCGGCGAGATCACGCGCCAGTTCGTCGGCTACCTGAAGTCGCAGCCGAACTTCACGCTGTCGCTGTCGAGCGAAGTGCGCGAGATCACGCGCAACGCCGACGGCACGTGGCACGTGTCGTGGGTCAAGCTGCATTCGGATGAACCGCCGCAAGCCGTCGACGCGAAGTTCGTGTTCATCGGCGCGGGCGGCGGCGCGCTGCACCTGCTGCAGGCGTCGGGCATCCCCGAAGCGAAGGACTACGGCGCGTTCCCGGTCGGCGGCTCGTTCCTCGTGACCGACAACCCCGACGTCGTGAAGCAGCACCTCGCGAAGGCGTACGGCAAGGCGTCGGTCGGCTCGCCGCCGATGTCGGTGCCGCACCTCGACACGCGGATCATCGACGGCAAGAAGATCATCCTGTTCGGGCCGTTCGCGACGTTCTCGACCAAGTTCCTGAAGAACGGCTCGTATTTCGACCTGCTCACGAGCACCAACACGCACAACGTCGCGCCGATGATGCGCGTGGGCGTCGACGAATTCCCGCTCGTCCAGTACCTCGCCGGCCAGCTGATGCTGTCCGACGACGACCGCTACAACGCGCTGAAGGAATACTTCCCGAACGCGAAGAAGGAAGACTGGCGCCTGTGGCAGGCCGGCCAGCGCGTGCAGATCATCAAGCGCGACCCGGTGAAGGGCGGCGTGCTGAAGCTCGGCACCGAGATCGTCAGCTCGCAGGACGGCAGCATCGCGGGCCTGCTCGGCGCGTCGCCGGGCGCGTCGACGGCCGCGCCGATCATGCTGAACCTGATGAAGAAGGTGTTCAAGGACAAGGTCGCGACGCCCGAGTGGCAGCAGAAGCTTCGCCAGATCGTGCCGAGCTACGGCACGAAGCTGAACGACAGCCCGGCGAAGGTCGTCGAGGAATGGACCTACACGAGCGACGTGCTGCAGCTCTCGCCGCCGCCGAAGATCGACGTCAACGTACCGTCGCAGGCGACCGGCACCGCGCCGGCCCGCCCGGCGAAGGCGTCGGCCGACATGGCGCTGTAACGCGTACGACCGCCGCGCGGCGCCGTTTCGCCGCACGACATGGCCGCCCTCCGGGGCGGCCATTTTTCATGGCGCGCGCCGTAGGCGACGCCCGCGCCGGTCGCCCACGCCGGTCGCCCGCAGTCGTCGCCCGCCGCCATCGCCCACTGTCGGTCGCCCGCATCCGCTAGAATTGCGGCACGCGCGACCCCGTCGCCGCCCGATCCATCATCCGCATCGACGCAGTCCAAGCGACCGCCGGTGCGGCCCGCGCCCGAGCCGCGCGAGCGCCGCACACCGTTGCCGCGCCCGCCCGGGCGCGCCACCAACCGAATTCAGCTGGAGAAAGACCGTGTTTACCTGCAGAAACCAGAGCTGCGGCACGCAGTGGGAAACGTCCGACGTCGTCATCAAGGACGAAGGCCAGGGGCTGCTGTTCCGCTGCCCGCTGTGCGGCGCGCGCAACTATCTCGAGCGCTTCGAAGCCGACGACGGCACGATCGTCTACGAGCAGATGGAAGGCAAGCCTTACCTCGGAGACCTGGAATGACCCAACCGACTGCAGCGCCCTTCAGCGCGCTGCCGCTGACGCCCGCCACGCTCGCCAACCTCGCGCAGCTCGGCTATGTCGACATGACGCCGATCCAGGCTGCGAGCCTGCCGATCGCGCTGGCCGGCCAGGACCTGATCGCGCAGGCGAAGACGGGCAGCGGCAAGACCGCCGCGTTCTCGCTCGCGCTGCTGTCGCGCCTCGACGCGCGCCGCTTCGACGTGCAGGCGATGATCCTGTGCCCGACGCGCGAACTCGCCGACCAGGTCGCGCAGGAAGTGCGCCGCCTCGCGCGCGCCGAGGAAAACGTGAAGGTGCTGACGCTGTGCGGCGGCACGCCGATGCGTCCGCAGGCGCAGAGCCTCGAGCATGGCGCGCACATCGTCGTCGGCACACCGGGCCGCATCATGGATCACCTCGATCGCGGCAACCTGAAGCTCGATGCGCTGAACACGCTCGTGCTCGACGAAGCCGACCGGATGCTCGACATGGGCTTCTTCGACGACATCGCGAAGGTCGCGCGGATGTGCCCGCCGACGCGCCAGACGCTGCTGTTCTCCGCGACCTATCCGGACGGCATCGTGAAGCTGAGCCAACAGTTCCTTCGCAACCCGAAGGAAGTGAAGCTCGAGGAGCGTCACGACAACAGCAAGATCCGCCAGCGCTTCTATGAAGTGACCGAGAACGAGCGGCTGCACGCGGTCGGCCAGTTGCTGAACCACTATCGGCCCGTCAGCACGATCGCGTTCTGCAACACGAAGCAGCAGTGCCGCGACCTGCTCGACGTGCTGCATGCGCAGGGCTTCCACGCACTCGCGCTGCATGGCGAGCTCGACCAGCGCGAGCGCGACCAGGTGCTGATCCAGTTCGCGAACCGCAGCTGCTCGGTGCTGGTGGCGACCGACGTCGCCGCGCGCGGGCTCGACATCGCGCAGCTCGAAGCGGTGATCAACGTCGACGTGACGCCCGACCCGGAAGTGCACGTGCACCGCATCGGCCGCACCGGCCGCGCGGATCAGGACGGCTGGGCGCTGAGCCTCGCGAGCATGGACGAGATGGGCCGCGTCGGCGCGATCGAGCAGGCGCAGAAGCGCGACGTCGAATGGCATCCGCTCGCCGAGCTGAAGCCGGCCGGCGACGACACGCTGCTGCCGCCGATGGAAACGCTGCAGATCCTCGGCGGACGCAAGGACAAGATCCGCCCGGGCGACGTGCTCGGCGCGCTGACCGGCGACGCCGGGTTCGACGGCAAGCAGATCGGCAAGATCAACGTGACCGAGTTCTCGACCTATGTCGCGATCGAGCGCGGCGTCGCGCACGACGCGCTGCGCAAGCTCAATGCGGGGAAGATCAAGGGCAAGCGGGTCAAGGTCCGGTTGATGGACGAGGAGTGACGGGAAGCGGCGCGGACGGTCCCACCGTTGCGCGCCGCCCTGTACTACCCGCACCTCACGCCAGTTCCGGATACCCGTGCGCGGCGGCCTCCCGTGCGAACCGCGCAATCGCGTCGTAGGCGGCCGGCGACAGCCGTTCGAATCCCTTCAGTCTCAGCATGCGCGAGCGTTCCGCATCGGCCGCGACCGCGCGATCGAGCGCATCCTGCAATGCGGCGACCTGCCCGCCTTCCAGCGCCCGCGAGGCGATGAACGGCAACCCCGGCGCGGACGCCGTCGTGCCGATGATCCGGATCTCCTTCAGCAATTCAGGCAGCGCGTCGCGCACATACGCGAACGTCACGCAGTCGATCGCCGCGCAATCGGCTTCGCCGGAAGCCAGCGCACGCAGCACGTTCAGGTGCGAGCCGAACGGCGTGACCGATCCGAAGAAACTTCCGTCGTGCGCATGCGGCGCGACCGCGTGCCGAAACGCGTTCATTCCGCTGTGCGAATCACCGCCGTTGAATGCGGCCCTCAACCCGCGCCAGGCGGCGAGCGTCGTCGCACCGCCCGCATGCACGCGCGCCGACACGACCAGCACGCTGCGGTAGCGCGCCCCCTGGCAGCCGTCCGCGTCGAAAACCGGTGTCGCGATCAATCTCACGGTGTCGCGCAAGCCAAGCATCCGGTACGGATAGCCGCAGGTCTGCGACAGCAGCAGATCGTCACGCCGCCACAGCGCGTGCAGGTCGTCGAACGGTTCGTCGGGCAGCACGACGTCCGCCGGCCCGCCCGCGTTCGCGAACGTATCGAGCGCGTCGCGCAGCAGCGCGCGCCACAGCATGGCGTGGCGCGGCGTCACGTTGTACATCGGCAGTTCTGCGATCCATTGGCTCATGCGCACATTCTACGCATCGGCGTCGGCTCAGCGGAACCCGGTTCGATCGCACGAAAACGGGCACCGAACGCGCCGCGGTGGCCTGAAAGCTTATCGGCCGCACGACGATAAGCAAATGCGAATCGATTGGTTGGCCGTGCCGCGCGATCCCGGTAACGTCCGGATGCCTGCTCCCGCATCGCCGCCGCGCGCATGCCGGGCAAGCCGACCGTGATCCGCGAGACACCCGAGCATCCGGGCCGGCTCCGCGCCGCCCGTTCCATCCCGCTTCAGCACCATGGCCGAATACTTCGACGTCGACCACGCGCGCGCGATCGCCGCGCTCGACGCCCGCTTCACCGCCCGCACCGAATGGCCGACCTGGCTGCTGATCGTCGCGATCTACGGCGGCTGGCTCGCCGTGCTGCTGCTCGTGCGCGCGCAGCACCTGTCGCTCGCGGCCGCGACGCCGCCGCTGATCCTGCTCGGCGCGTGGCACCTGTCGCTGCAGCATGAGCTGCTGCACGGCCATCCGACGCGTTCCGCGTTCGTGAACAAGCTGCTCGGTTATCCGCCGCTGACGGTCTGGTATCCGTACACGCTGTATCGCGACACGCACCTCGACCATCACCGCGACGAAGACCTGACCGTGCCGGGCGTCGATCCCGAAACGAACTACGTATCGCGCGAACGCTGGGCGCGGCTGCCGCACTGGCGTCGCGCGCTGACGGTCGCACGCACGACCTTCATCGGGCGGATCGTCGCCGGGCCGCCGCTCGCCATCGCCGCGACATTCGCCGACGCGTTCGCCGCGTTCCGGCGCGGCGACTTCCGCTACCTGCCGATGTGGGCGACGCACGCTGCATGCGTGGTCGCGCTGCTCGCGTGGCTGCAATGGGCGATCGGCGTGCCGTGGTGGTACTACCTGCTGGCGGTCACGTGGCCCGCGCTGTCGCTCGCGATGATCCGCTCGCTGTACGAGCACCGCGCCGCGCGGCATCCGAAGGCGCGCATCGCGATCAACGAAGCCGGCTTCGCGATGCGGCTGCTGTACCTGAACAACAACTATCACCTCGTCCATCACGACCTGCCGAAGCTGCCGTGGTACGACCTGCCGCGCGCGTACCGGATGCGGCGCGACGCGTATGCGGAAAAATGCGGCGGCTTCGTGATCCGCGGCGGGTATCGCGAGCTGCTGGCGCGCCACGCGTGGACGCCGACCGATGCGCCGGTGCATCCGTTCGATCAGGGCACCGCGTCGCTGTCGACGGGTGGCGGGGTGCAGGTGGCGGTGGTCGACGAGGTGCTGCAGATCAGCACGTAACGTTCGACGGAGCCGCGCTTCGTCGTGAAGTCGCCCGATTCGACGATGCAGGCGCGACGCCGCACGCCATGCCGATCCGCGCGCGTCGGCGCGAATTACTTACGAAATGCCGACAACCCGGCGGTTCGTCGTCGAATTGCCAATCGCGTCGGCAATGTCCAGAATGGCGGGTCATCCGGGGCTCCCAAAACAAGCCCATCGCCCCGGCTCCGCTGCTGGCCGGGCGCTCATTCTCCGACGACGATGCAACCGAACACCCCGCCCGGCGCGATCCGCGCGATCGGCAACGACTGGTCCGTTTCCGCGATCACCGCGGGCTTTCTCGCGGTGCTGATTTCGTACTCGGGCCCGCTCGCGATCTTCTTCCAGGCCGCGCAGGCGGCTCACGCGTCCAATGCAATGGTGTCGTCGTGGGTCTGGGCGATCTCGATCGGCGCGGGCATATCGGGCTTGTTCGCGAGCTGGAAGCTGAAGGTGCCGATCGTCACCGCGTGGTCGGCGCCCGGCACCGCGCTGCTCGTCGGCCTGTTTCCGCAACTGACGCTCAACCAGGCCGTCGGCGCGTACATCACGGCCGCGCTGATCATCCTGCTGATCGGCGTCACCGGCTATTTCGACCGGCTCGTGCGCCACATTCCGCGCGGCATCGCGTGCGGGATGATGGCCGGCATCCTGCTGCCGTTCGGCACGCATGCGTTCGCCGCGGCATCCGAGCAGCCGGCGCTCGCATTCGGGATGATCGCGGCCTACGTGATCTTCAAGCGCCTGCTGCCGCGCTACAGCATCGTGCTCGTGCTGCTCACGGGCGCCGCGCTCGCGACGCTGCTCGGGATGACGCATCTCGGCAACGTATCGCCGAGCATCGCGCAGCCGATCTTCATCGCGCCCGAATGGACGCTCGGCACGACGCTCAGCCTCGCGCTGCCGCTCGTCGTCGTCAGCCTCACCGGCCAGTTCCTGCCGGGGATGACGATCCTGCGCGTGTCGGGCTATCACACGAGCGCGCGCCCGATCATCACCGCGACCAGCGTGATGTCGCTCGTCGTCGCATGCTTCGGCGGGATCACGATCGTCGTCGCGGCGATCACCGCGGCGCTCTGCACGGGCAAGGACGCGCACGAGGATCCGGACCGGCGGTACATCGCCGGGCTCGCGAACGGCGCGTTCTACCTGATCGGCGGGCTCTTCGCGGGCACGATCGTCACGGTGTTCTTCGCGCTGCCGAAGGCGTTCGTCGCGATCCTCGCGGGGCTCGCGCTGATCGGTGCGATCGGCGCGAACGTGCACGGGATCTTCGAGGACGAGAATCACCGCGAAGCGTCGGTAATCACGTTCCTCGCGACCGCATCGGGGATGACGTGGCTCGGGCTCGGCGCCGCATTCTGGGGGATCGTGATCGGGTCGCTTTCGTATGCGGTGCTGAACAAGGTGCGGCGGCCCGCGTGATGCACGTTGCGCCCGTCGTGCGCATCGCTCGCCGCCGCTTCGATCACCGCGCGTGCCGGCGCACCAGTTGCGCGAGCGCATCCGCCAGCGTCGTCGTGCTGTAAAGTCGCTCCGACACGCCGGCCTCGACGTCGATCTGCCCGGCGTTGTGCACGTCGTACAGATCGACGATCAGTTGTGCATGGCGTTCGCCGAGTCCCGCGCGCAGCAGCGTCTCATTCCAGGTATCGCGCGGCAGCTCGTGCGCGACGATCGCGCGGCCGGCCGCCGCGCCGAGCGTATCCGCGATCGCCGTCACGCTCACCCGCCGCGGCCCTTCGACGCTGACGATGCGCGGCCCGTTGCCGCCTTCGGGCGCATCGAGCAGCAACCGCGCCGCGACGACGCCCACATCGGGCGCCCAGACCGTCGGAAACACTTTGGACACCGGATGATGAAAGCTCGGCAGCACACCGGTGCCGAGCGCGACCGGCAGGACCCGCGCCCAGTTCTGCAGATGCTCGGCCGAGCGCAGCAGCGTCAGCTGCGTCGGGATCGTCTTGAGCCGTTCCTCGAAGTGATGAAAGAGACGTGTGATACCCGTATTGCCGTCGAGCTCCGCGCCGTAGTCCGACAGCGCGAGCAATGCCGGCGGCGGGTTCGCGGCGAGCGCGGCGGTCGCGACGTCGATCGTCCGCTCCATCGTCGCGGCCGGATCGGAGTCGGCGACGGGCACCGGGCACAGCATCTGCACGGCCTGCGCGCCGTCGATCGCCGACGCGACCGCGTTCACGTCCGTCAGCGCCGCGATCGCCACGTCGCAGCCGAGCTGCGCGAAACGTTCACGATGGTGTGCGTCGCGCAGCACCGCGCGCACGGGATGGCCTGCGTTGCGCAAGGTCGTTACGGTCGACAAACCGACGTTGCCTGATGCACCGAAGATCACGAACACGATCCGCTCCTGGGGGGATGAAGGTGTGGTGATTGTCGGCATGCGCGGCCGGGACGGCGCGCAGGGAGGGATGAATCGAGCAGGAACGGATGAGCGATTCAACTAGTGCCCGGCAACGTGCCGCACGGGCCATCAATCGCGAACTGGTACTGCTCTACTGGCAGACCGGTCGTGACAGCCGGTGGCGGCAGGCAGAGCAAGGTTAGGGGTAAGGTTATCGAGCGACTGGCGCACGACATCGAGGCGGCCCTTCCCGATCTGAAGGGCCTCTCCCGCGCCAACCTGATACACATGCGCCCTTTCGCGGACGCCTGGCCGGACGCGGCAATTGTCCAACAGCCTGTTGGACAATTGCCCTGGGGCCATAACCTGTCTGCAGTGAATCGAACGTGACAGCCCGCATCCATCAGGGCGCCACCGCGTCGTTATGCCCCGCTCCCCCCGTCCTTGCCGTCATAAGCCAGCCGCAACCCACCCCGTGCCCCCGATCGCACAATCTCCATCGGCGTCGCGCCGAGCACGCGGTTCATCCAGTTCGCCATGTGGCTCTGATGCGCGAACCCCGCTTCGAGCGCGATCTGGCTGATGCTGAGCCGGCCTTCGAGCAGCAGCGCCTTCGCGCGCTCGACCCGGCGCCGCACGACGTACTGGTGCACGGGCATCCCGAGCGTTTCGCGGAACAGCACCTTGAAATGCGGCACGCTGATCGCGACGAGCGCCGCGAGTTCGGCAAGCGTCAGGCGCCGGTCGAGGTTCGCCTCGACATAGTCGATCACGCGCGCTGCCGCCTTCGGTGCGAGCGTGCGCCGGCGCTCGCGGAACGCCGGCTGGCTGTCGACCAGCCGCGCGACGAGCGCCGT
This sequence comes from Burkholderia pyrrocinia, assembly GCF_022809715.1. Taxonomy (NCBI): domain Bacteria; kingdom Pseudomonadati; phylum Pseudomonadota; class Betaproteobacteria; order Burkholderiales; family Burkholderiaceae; genus Burkholderia; species Burkholderia pyrrocinia. The sequence continues at coordinate 2,354,457 of NZ_CP094460.1, read as the reverse complement.
GCACAGGCTTTCCGCATAAAGCGGATCCGACGCGTCTTCCGCTTCGAGCTCGGCGGCCATCGCCCACGCGATGTGCTGCAGGCGCGGGTCGCGCACCTGCAGCCGGCGGCGGATCTGCGCCTGCGACGGCTTCAGCTCCAGATGCTCGAAGGTCCGCCGCACGAACGTGTCGCTGAGCATGATGTGCAGGATCCGGCAGTCGGCGCTGTCGGTCCACTGGCCGGGCAGGCCGGCAGGAATCACGTCGACGTCGCCATGCGCCTGGATGCGCGACACGCGCTCGCCGTCGCACACGCAGTCCGCTCGAACGGGGCCGCCGATATGCACACCGATGCGGTGATGGTCGGCCGCCGGAATCCGGTACGTGCCGGCGCGAATGTCGAGCAGCGCCGCGCCGAAGCCCCGCCAGCCGAGCCCGCGGCTCGAACGCAGGCTGACCGGCACGCCGTTGTCCGACGGCGCGGCGAGAATCGGATCGCTCATGGCTTGGCTCCACCAGATCGTGTGTCGAACGCGCATTGTGACGCGTTTTCGGGCGGCGTGCCGGGCCTGCGGGGGCCGTATCCGGCCGGACAGAAAAAGATCATCCGTTTCTGCTCAAGCCGATCCTTACGTGAGCGCCGACACGTGCGGTGACGCTTACGATCGCCCCATCCGACACCTACGGAGCCCGTCATGCCCCATTACTGCCCGCAATGCGCGGCGTTCATCGCCCGCTCGCCGTCACGCCCCGACGCCCGCAACGACCGGACTGCCATCGCCGCGTGGTGCCTGCGCATCGTCGGCTGGTATCGGCTCGAACGGCTGCTCGCGTCGATTCCCGACAGCAACGACGACTTCGGGCTCGGCTGACCGAGCGGCCGCCCGGCCGACATCATCCACCTACTTGCGCCGCCGCTCGTGCGGCGCCGCCGTCGCGCCGTCGATCACCGGCGCGCCCTGCTTGATCAGGAAGTCGCGAAACAGCCCCGTCACCTGCGAGATCCGCCGGTCGGCGAGCGTGACCACATACCATTCCCGCTCGATCGGGTTGCCGGGGAACGGCAGTTGCCCGAGCAGGCCCGTGCGCAATTCGAGTGCACACGCGTGCAGCGACAGGAACGCAATGCCGAGACCCGCTTCGGCCATCTGCTTGATCGCCTCGTTGCTCGACAATTCGGACCCCACATGGAAGCGATGGCCGGCCGTCTTGAACAGGCTCTCGACGGTCGAGCGCGTGCCCGCGCCGCGTTCGCGCACGAGCAGGTGCGCGGATTCGAGATCCTTCAGCGCGACGCGCTTGCGCTGCATCAGCGGATGGCCGGGTGCCGCAACGAACACCATCGGATGCTTCGCGAACTCGACCGCGTGCGTGCGCAGCTCCTTCGGCGCGCTGCCCATCACCGCGAGATCGATTTCATGCGTCGCGAGCATGCGGATGATGTCGTCGCGGTTGCCGACCTTGAAATACGTCTTCACATGCGGACGCGTCGCGGTGAATTTGACGAGCAGCGGCGGGATCAGATACTCGGCCGTCGTGATCGCGCCGATCCGCAGCGTGCCGCCGAGATCGCCCGTCAACGCAGCCACTTCGTCGCCGGCCTCGCTCCACAGATGCAGGATCTCGCGCGCATAACGCGACACGATCTCACCGGCCGCGGTCAGCTGCACTCCGCGCCCCACCCGCTGCAGCAACGCGGCGCCCACGGCCTCCTCGAGCAGGCGAACCTGCAGCGACACGGCCGGCTGCGTCAGGTTCAGCTCCTCGGCCGCGCGCGACACGCTGCCGAGCCGCGCGATCATGTCCAGCGCCTTCAACTGCCGGAACGTCGCGGTCTTTCCTATAAGTGAATACATATGAGTCGCTTATAAACATTAAATTGTTCGACTGGGTTCGAAACTATATCGTCGGTTCTTGAGCAATGTCATCCGAATCGTCATCAGCGGGAGCCCAACATGGACAACATCACGCCCAACCTTGCAACGGACCGCGCACCGCGCATGCCGCGCATCGTGATCGTCGGCGGCGGCGCCGGCGGCCTGCAGCTCGCCACGCGTCTCGGCGATACGGTCGGACGCCGCGGGCAAGCCGAAGTCGTGCTCGTCGACCGCTACCCGACGCACTTCTGGAAGCCGCTGCTGCACGAAGCCGCATCGGGCCATCGCGACCCGGCATCCCACACGATCGAATACGCGGCGCAGGCGAAGCGCCACGGCTTCCGCTTCGTGCAGGGCGCGCTGCAGCAGGTCGACCGCGCGGCACGCACGGCGACGATCGCGGCCGTGCACGACGCGGACGGCACGGAAATCCTGCCGCAGCGCGAGCTCGGTTATGACGATCTCGTGCTGGCGGTCGGCAGCGTGACGAACTTCTTCAACGTGCCGGGCGCCGCACGCCATGCGCTGCCGCTCGAAAACCTCGACCAGGCCGAGGATTTCCGCCGGAAGTTTCTCGCGGCCTGCACAAAGGCGAATCATCAGGCCGAGCAGCATCCGGCGAAGCACGCGGCGCCGATCTGCATCAACGTGATCGGCGCGGGCGCGACGGGCGTCGAGCTGGCCGCCGCGCTGCGGCACGCGATCCAGCAACTGACGACGTACCGCTTCAAGGCGCTGGTGTCCGCGCGCGACGTGCACATCCGGCTGATCGAAGGCGGCCCGCGCATCCTGCCGGTGCTCGACGCGCGGCTGTCCGCGAAGATGCACGCGCAGCTTCGCGCGCTGAACGTCGACGTGCTGACCGATACACGCGTGGCGGAAGTGAGCGCCGATGCCGTGACGACCGCGACGGGCGAACGGCTCGCGAGCGACATCACGATCTGGGCGGCCGGCGTCGCGGGCCCCGCGATCCTGCGGGAGATCGGCGACATCGCGCTCAATCGCTCGAACCAGGTGATCGTGACCGACACGCTGCAGACACCCGACGATCCGCACGTGTATGCGTTCGGCGATTGCGCCGCGTGCCCGTCGGCCGGCGCGAGCGGCTTCCTGCCGCCGCGCGCGCAGGTCGCGCACCAGCAGGCCGTGTATCTGGTCCACGCATTCGCGCGGCGCGTCGCCGGCAAGCCGGTGGCCGGCTTCACGTTCCGCGATGCGGGCACCGTCGTGTCGCTCGGGCACGCCGGCGCCGTGTACCAGGCCGACCTCGGCGTGCGTTCGCGTTCGCTGATCGTCGACGGGCTTGCCGCGATCGGCCTGTACAAGTTCCTGTACCGCAAGCACCTGTTCAGCGTGTACGGCGCGAAGCGCGCGCTGTTCCAGTCGCTGAGCCACTGGCTGCAAAGCCGCAACCAGCCGTCGATCAAGCTGCACTGATCGCCTGCCGAAAGCGGCAGCGCATGACGGCGTATCGGGCGCGCATCGCCCGATATGCTGTTTTTTTCACATGCATCTGACCGGTGCATGCACAACGTGCGCGAGTTTGGTGCATCACATTGAAAGCCGTCGATACGATGCATTGCGTGAAAAAACATTGCGGGACACGCATGCCGCGCCCACACTGGCTCGCAACCCGATTCATTAGTCGTATCGTATGAGTCGGATAAAAATATTAATTGGTTGCATATTCCGGATCAACGCTAAGGTGTGTGGCATTCCCGTCGGCGAACGGATCATCACGTTTCTGAAGAGGAATCACCGTGGTTATCGAAGCCATCGTCACCCGTCTCGACGCTGCATTCGCACAGATCGAAGCAACACCGGATTCGCACGAAGCGCGCCATCAGCGCGACGCAATCATCCAGTGGCTCGACCGTGCGTCGGAAGAAGGATATCGACTCGGTCTCGTCACGACGCTGCCGGCCGCACGGCTCAGCGACATGTTCGAAGGCCAGTTCGGCCGCGCGAACCTCGACCGCTTCTCGGTCGTCGTCACGGACGCCAATCAGCAGGACTCCGGATCAAACCAGCATCCTTTCGACGTTGCGCTGCAAGCGCTCGGCGTGCCGCCCGAACGTGCGGTGGCGATTGCGAGCAGCGAACCGGAACGCCGCGAAGCCGAGCATTTCGGCCTGTCGCGCTGCGTGAACATCACCGATACGGTGCGCTCGATCGCATCGGCCGGCCTGCACTGAACGCCGGCACACGGGCCGGCGGCGGCCGGCCATCGTCGATCGGGCCGCAATCCGACGATTGCCCGACCCGATCCTGACATTCTGCTGTCAAAGTCGCTTGCAACACTTCCGGGTTCGACCGATCTCTCCCGGAAACGGGACGACGCGATACCGCATCGTCCCGCCCGTTACACGCCACGATGACACGCCCGCCCCACCCCGCCCTCGCCCTCGCAATCGCCTGTCTGCTGCTTGCCGCCTGCGGCGGGGAAACCTCGACACCGCCCGCCACGTCGACCGACAACAGCGGCCCGACGCCCGCACCGCAGCCGCAACCAACGCCGACGCCGGTTCCCGCGACCTACTACCAGACGAAGACGCCGTACCGCCCGCAGCAGGACGCCGCGACGTACGAAGCGCCGCCCGCCGGCTACGTACCCGTCTACGCCGAACTCGTCGCACGCCATGGCTCGCGCGGGCTGTCGGGCTTCAAGTACGACGGCGCGATCTACGCGATGCTGGTCAAGGCCGAGGCCGACGGCGCGCTGACCGCGCTCGGCGCGCAGCTCAAGGCCGATACGTACGCGATGATGAAGGCCAATGCGCTGCTCGGTTACGGCGTGCCGGGCATCTCGACGCCCGGATACGGCAATCTCACGCAAACCGGCATCCGCGAACACCAGCAGCTCGCCGCACGGCTCGCACAGCGGCTGCCCGCGCTGTTCTCGGCGGGCAACCGGCAGGTTGTCGTCGTCAACTCGGGCCAGGATCGCGCGGTCGACAGCTCGACGTTTTTCTCCGCGGCGCTCGTCGCCGCGCAGCCGGCGCTGGCCGCGGCGATCACGCTGCCCGCCGCGCCGTCCGGCTATCCGGCAAACGCACCGGCCGCGCAGCCGGCCGGCACCAACCGCTTCCTGCTGTATTTCCATTCGCTGAAACCGGCCACCGATCTCGTGACCGACGCGAGCGATCCGTACTACGCGACCTATCAGGCAAGCCAGGCCTACCAGGCCTACGCGAACGACGCGACGGTGGCCGCGAAGCTGAAGGCGATCAAGGCCGCACCGCAAGCGGCCGACGTCGCGCAAACGGTGCTGTCCGCGCTGGTGTCGCCGGCGTTCATCGCGAAGCTCGGCACCGACGGCTACACGTTCACGAACACGGGAACCTATGCGTTCACGTCGGCGGACGGCAAGTTCACCAACACGCTGAAGGGCGACGGCAAGACGAAGATCGCGACGGCCGTCGATGCGGTGAACGTGCTGTACAACCTGCTGCAGATCGCGCCTGCGATGACGGAGGAAACCGGCGGCGTCACGATGGAGAAATACATCGGCGCGGAGCAGGCGCAGTATCTGGCCTATCTGCAGGATGCCGAGGACTACTACCAGAAGGGGCCCGGCATCCAGGAGGCGAACCCCGTCACGTACCGGATGGCGAAAGTGCTGCAGGACGACTTCTTCGGCGAAGTCGACGCGATCGCGCGCGGCGACCTGACCCGCGCCGCGAAGCTGCGCTTCACGCATGCGGAGATCGTGATTCCGTTCGCGTCGATCATGAACCTGAAGAACGTGTTCGTGCCGACGCCGCAGGCGCAGACCTACACGTATGCGAACAACCCGTGGCGCGGCGACCAGGTGTCGCCGATGGCCGCGAACATGCAATGGGATGTCTATCGCAACGGGTCGCGGCTGATCGTGAAGATGCTGTACAACGAGCGCGAGACGGATTTCCAGGCCGCGTGCGACGGCGCGAAAATCGCGCCGGGCAGCCACTTCTATGACTATGCGGGGCTGAAGCAGTGTTACGGGTATCAGTGACGTGACGCGCGGTGCACGCGTCGCGCGCGGATGAGAGGATGAGCGGGGCGCCGCGGCATCGACGAACTCGCGTCCGCCCGCGCGGTCGAACCTGCATCGCCGGAGATTCCCATGAAACGCGTTGCCATTGTCGCTGTCCTGACCCTGCTTGCCGCCGTCAGCTTGCCGGCAGCCGCCGGCGCATCATCGTCCGGCGCCAATGCGCCGGTTCCTGTTCAAGCGCACGCAAAGAATTGCGTCCCGTCCCGGGACGTCGCGTACGACACCCGCTCCCCGTCGAAGGCGCCGCCGATCCGCGTGTGCGTCGGCGATTCCGACACGCAGCTGAACCTGCCGTGGTTCCTGACCGACGTGCTCACCGCGGTCGACACGCACCAGTCACCCGGCGACCTGCTGCGCAAGATGCGCAACGATTTCTGAATCGCGGCCGGTGCGACGCGCCGGCACCGCATCGATCATTCGACGTCAGGCCGCTTCAGCACCTGCATGAACGTGCCGGCGATACCGGCCCGCATCGCGGGATCGGCACTGCGATCGAGCAGCGCCAGCCATTCCTGTCGTTCACCTTTCGACAGCACTCCATGCTCTCCGTTGATGGCGTCATAGCGCGGCGTACCGTGCGGCCGACTTCGTGCAGCGACCGCTCACGCACCGGCATCGGTTCGACGAAAACGGCGCCGCGTAAAAAATATTTCCTGTCGAGATGCAATCACAAAACTACACCATTTGTTGAATAACAATATTTTGCAATCCCGCGTCGCACCTTATACTTGCCGCGCACCATCCTCGTGCCAAGAGAAGGTGTCTTTCGTCCCGGCCGCACGACCTTGCGGCCGGGGTTTTTTTCGGTGTGCTACGTCGATATACATGTGCCACAGGCACATGTTATGGTCGCGAGCCTCCGGATGAATGGCCGATCGCGAGGTGCCGCCGCCCATGGCCCTCGCGACCGTTGAATCGATTAGCATCGGGATATCGGTGCGCGGGACCCGGCACGACGCATGCTCGCCGTTTGCGCATCGACCGGTTCGGCTTGCGTCTCCATGCGAACAACACGAAAGGCAACTGCGGGAATGTCGGCGCTCACGCCAGGCTCTAAGCCAGTTTTCCAGCGCAGCGGCGCGTGGCCGCGAGTTGTCTTTTTCGTTGCCGTAATCGTTTGCGTGATCGTACCGACCTTGGCGATCGTGCTGGCCGATCGCTACGCGCGCGATGCCGTCACCACACACGAGCGCATCACCGCGAACGACATCGTCGCATCGGTGGACCGCATCCTCGACGGCGTCCGTCTGCGACATGCGGACGAACTGACCGCGCTGGTCGGGCGGCCATGCGCGACGATCTTCCGGACGCTGGCCGAAGTGGGCACTCGCCTGCGCTACCTGCGTGCCGTCGGGCTGGTGAACCACGGTCGCGTCACATGCTCGTCGGCGCTCGGCGCGATCGACGTGCCGCTCGACGCGTACACGCGCGAGCCGGAACCGGGATCGACAATCGTCACGCTGTTGCGCCAGACGCCGTTTCAGCACGATATTCCGGTGCTGTCCGTGTTTCGCGCCACCGCGCGCGGCGCGGGTGTGCTCTACCTGATCGAGGGCGACTACGTGGCCGACGCGCTCGCGCGCGGCGCCCATCACGGCACGGAAACCGCGACGCTGTCGATCGCAGGTTCGGGCCATCTCGACCAGAACGGAAAGTACGCGCCGGAATCGGACGCCGGCCTCGCAGACGGAAGCACGATCGCGTCGCACCGATGGCCGTTCACGGTGTCGGTCGCCGCGTCGACGCACTACGCGTCGCAGGCCCAGCGCCACTATCGGTTGATCTGCATGACGATCGCGCTGCTCGCCGATGGCCTCGTGATCGCCGCCTACCTGCTGGCGATGGCGCCGCGGCGGCTGTTGCTGAAGGCCGTTCGCCAGGCGCTCAGGCGCAACGAGTTCCATGTCGTGTACCAGCCGATCGTCGACGTCCGGACGTGCAGGACAGTCGGCGTCGAGGCGCTGCTGCGCTGGCACCATCCGAAATGGGGGCCAATCAGCCCGGCGCTGTTCATCCCGCAGGTCGAATCGAGCACGATCCTGCCGAAGGTGACGGAATTCGTGCTGCGGACGGCCGTGTCCGAACTGACCGCACTGACGCCGTCCGTGCCGCTGCGCATCGCCGTGAACGTCTCGCCGAAGGATCTCGAAAGCGCGCGGTTCGTGTCCGTCGTCGACGAAACAATCCGCTCGCTGCCGCCCGGCTTTACGCTGGTGCTCGAAGTCACCGAGCGCACCCTGCTCGAAAAGAACGCGCGGACCACCGCGATATTCCATGCGCTCAGGTCGAAAGGCGCGAAGTTCGCGATCGACGATTTCGGCACGAATCACAGCAATCTCGACATGCTGTCGCGCTTTCCGTTCGACTACGTGAAGATCGATCGCCAGTTCACCGCACGACTGAGCGATGGCGGCGCGGGGCTGATCGAGGGGATCGCCGCCGTCGCGCACTACTACGGCTTGAAGATCATCGCCGAAGGCGTGGAGACCGAAGCACAACATTGCGCGCTGGAGGCGATCGGGATCCAGTACGCGCAAGGCTACCTGTATCAGTGGCCGCAGCGGGCGGAGAACCTGAGGCACGATTGCGCATGGGTGTAGCGGCGTTGCCGCCGAGGTGCGCGGCCCTATTGCGCGCACCTCGAACGCTCAATCCTGCGCGATAGCCGCCGGCTCGATGCCGGCCGCTTCCGGGCGATGCCCGAGCCGCGCGGAAATCGCCCGCCCCGATTCCTTCAGCAATGCGATGTAATGCGCCTTCGTATCCGCGCCGCAGCGCATCGTCGGAAACGAAATCGACAGCCCCGCGATCACGCGGCCGAAACGATCGAACACGGGCACCGCCAGACACATCAGGCCGTCTTCCTGTTCTTCGTTGTCCTCGCCGTAGCCCTGCTGCCGCACATGCGGCAGGATGCTCATCACCGCGTCCGCCGACGACAGCGTCTTCGCGGTCGACTTCCTGAACTCGATGCCGGCCAGCACCGCGCGCGCCTCGTCGGGCGACATCCACGCGAGCAGCACCTTGCCGATCGCCGTACTGTAGAGCGGATTGCGCCGGCCGATCCGCGACTGCATGCGCAGCCCGTAATCGGCATCGATCTTGTGGATGTAGATGATCGCGTCCTCGTCGAATGCGCCGAGGTGCACGGCTTCGCGCGTCAGTTGCCCGATGCGACGCATCTCGAGATCGGCCTCGCGCACGAGGTCGACGCTCTCCAGCGCCTTGCTGCCGAGCTCGAACAGCCGGATCGTCAGCCGGTAGCGGTCGGTCTCGCCTTCCTGCGCGACATAACCGAGCGTCTTGAGCGTCTGCAGGAAGCGATGGACCGTCGTCTTCGACATGCCGAGCTGCTGCGACAACTCGCTGATGCCGATCTCGCGGCGATCGCCGAGCGCCGCGAGGATCGTGAAGACCTTCCCGACGGCCGCGACCGAATCGGCCTTCTCCGCGGCGCCGGCCGCCGACGGGTCGGCCTGCGGTGCCATGTTCGCCTGATCGCGCTTGCGCTGCCTGGGCGTTGCTGTCATGTCCGTGAATCCGTAGATGCGAATCGGGAAAGCATAACGCGTCCGCCGCGCAATACCGTCAGCGCGCGAGCCACCCGCCGTCGACGGCGAGCGTGTGGCCGTGCACGTAGTCCGACGCGCGCGACGCGAGGAACACGGCCGCGCCCGCGAGATCGTCGGGTACGCCCCAGCGGCCGGCCGGGATGCGGCCGAGGATTTCGTCGCTGCGCCGGCTGTCCTCGCGCAGCTGCGCGGTGTTGTCGGTCTCCATGTAGCCGGGGGCGATCGCGTTCACGTTGATCCCGCGCGCGGCCCATTCGTTCGCGAGCAGCCGCGTGAGGCCCAACACGCCGCTCTTCGACGCCGTGTACGACGGCACGCGGATGCCGCCCTGGAACGACAGCATCGACGCGATGTTCACGATCTTGCCGCCGCGCCCCTGCCGCACCATCTGCCGCGCCACCGCCTGCGACAGGAAGAACACGCTCTTCAGGTTCACGTCGACGACGGCGTCCCAGTCCGCTTCGGTGAAATCGAGCGCATCGCAGCGGCGGATCATGCCCGCGTTGTTGACGAGGATGTCGACCTGGCCGAACGCATCGACCGCGCCGCCGACGATCCGCTCGACCGGCTCCAGCGTCGACAGGTCCGCGCGCACGTCGACGAAACGCCGCCCCGCCGCTGCGACACGCGCCGACGTCGCATCCGGCGCCGAGCGGTTCGCGCCGACGATGTCGCAGCCGGCCGACGCGAGCGCGACGGCCATCGCCGCGCCGAGCCCCGTATTGCAACCGGTGACGATCGCGACCTTGCCGGTCAGGTCGAACAGGCCGGCGAGCGCGGAACGCGCATCGGCGGAAGGAAGATCGGGGTTGTCGCGTTTCATGGTGTCAGCGCAGATCGGCGACGGCGATGTGGTCCATGTCCTTGAACACCTGGTTCTCGCCGACCATCCCCCAGATGAACGTGTACGCCTTCGTGCCGACGCCCGAGTGGATCGACCAGCTCGGCGAGATCACCGCCTGCTCGTTGTGCACGACCACGTGGCGCGTTTCCTGCGGCTCGCCGAGCATGTGGAACACGGCCGCGTCGTCGGCGAGGTTGAAGTAGAAATACACCTCCATCCGGCGCTCGTGCGTATGACACGGCATCGTGTTCCACAGGCTGCCCGGCTCGAGCTTCGTCATCCCCATCGACAGCTGGCACGTGGGCAGCACGTCGGGCACGATGAACTTGTAGATCGTGCGGCGATTGCTCGTCGATGCATCGCCGAGCGTTTCGGGCGACGCCTGCGCAAGCGTGATGGTGCGCGTCGGATACGCGGTGTGCGCGGGCGCGCAGTTCACGTAGAACTTCGCGGGATGCGCGCGATCGTCGCTGCCGAACACGACGCCCTGCCCGCCTTGCCCGATGTAGATCGCCTCCTCGGTACCCACCGCGTGACGCTGCCCGTCGACCTCGACCCAGCCGGGCCCGCCGATGTTGATCGCGCCCAGTTCGCGCCGCTCCAGCAGATGGCTCACGCCCATCGCGGCGCCGAGCGATGCGGGCACCTCGACCGGCCGCGTGGCCGGCCACGCACCGCCGACGATGATGCGATCGATATGGCTGTAGGTGAGCGACAGCCCGTCCGGCTCGAACACGTTTTCCACCAGGAAATGCCGGCGCAGGCCGGCCGTGTCGAGCGCTTTCGCGTGTTCGCTGTGGATGCCCTGCCGCACTTCCATGCCGGTTCTCCATGGGGGATGGACACGCCGCCGATGCCTGTTCGGCCGACGGTCATACGATGAATTGAAGCACAAATTTTTCAGATTCGGAACGACGAACCGGATTTTTTGCATCGCGCCAACGCGCAATTAATCCATTTTTTATCAGCAATTTATGAAGTTACGGGTATACGACTACCCGACAAATTCATAAAAACGGACCGACGTTCCGAATCATGTCCTATAGTCAGTCAGCAGACATCATTTGACAACGGGACGCATCGACGTCCACGGAGGAGACGTGAAGCTGAAACAGGCCATCGACCGCATTCCCGGCGGGCTCATGCTGGTCCCGATGCTGCTCGGCGCGTGCGTGCATACGTTCGCACCGAACGCCGGGAAGTACTTCGGCTCGTTCACCAACGGCCTGATCGCGGGCACGGTGCCGATCCTCGCCGTATGGTTCTTCTGCATGGGTGCGACGATCAACCTGCGCGCGACGGGCGTCGTGCTGCGCAAATCGGGCACGCTGCTCGCGACGAAGATCCTGGTCGCGTGGCTCGCGACGTTGATCGCTGCGCGGTTCATCCCCGACGACGGCATCCGGACGGGCCTGTTCGCGGGCCTGTCGCTGCTCGCGATCACGACGTCGATGGACATGACCAACGGCGGCCTCTATGCGGCCGTGATGCAGCAGTACGGCAGCAAGGAGGAAGCCGGCGCGTTCGTGCTGATGTCGATCGAATCGGGGCCGCTCGTCAGCATGCTGATCCTCGGCGCGGCCGGCGTCGCGGTGTTCGAGACGCGGCTGTTCGTCGGCGCGGTGCTGCCGTTCGTGATCGGCTTCACGCTCGGCAATCTCGATGCGGACCTGCGCGAGCTGTTCGGGCGCTGCGTGCATCCGCTGATCCCGTTCTTCGGCTTCGCGCTCGGCAACGGCATCGATCTCAACGTGATCGCGAAAAGCGGCCTGCCGGGCATCGCGCTCGGGCTCGCGGTGATCGTCGTGACGGGTGTGCCGTTGATTCTTGCCGACAAATTCGTCGGCGGCGGCAACGGCACGGCGGGTCTTGCTGCGTCATCGACGGCCGGCGCAGCGGTCGCGAACCCGGCGATCATCGGCGAGATGATTCCGAAGTTCAAACCGATGGTGCCGGCCGCGACCGCGATCGTCGCGACTGCGTGCCTCGTCACGGCGATCCTCGTGCCGATTCTGACGGCGATGTGGGCGCGGCGGGCGGCGCGGGCAAGCGGTGCGTCGCTGCCGTCGATGGCCGCACGGCCCGCGCATGGAAGCCCGATCGAGCATGAAGGCCATGTGTGATGCGCTTTTGACGTCGTTCCCCACTCCCGTCACAGGAAATCCGTTCGCCATGTCATTGCTCAAGCGCTTCGGCGCCGCTGCCCGTTTCGTCGCCGTTGCCGCGCTGCTTGCCGGAAGCGCCGCCGCTCACGCCGCCGATGCCGATGCCGAGCGCGTCGCGCATGCGGTCGAGCGCCTGCGCGTCGCGATGCTCGACAGCAACGGCGCCGCGCTGCGCACGCTCGTCGAGGACGATCTCACCTATGGCCACTCGTCCGGCCAGTTGCAGGACCGCGCCGCATTCCTGAAGACGCTCGACGGCACGCACGCGTTCCAGTCGATCGCACTGTCGGGCCAGACGGTGACGGTGAGCGGCGACAGCGCATGGGTGCGCCATACGTTCGATTCCGTCAACAACCTGCCGGACGGCAAGACGAGCACCGCGCATATCGGCGTGCTGCAGGTGTGGAAGCGGCATCCGGACGGATGGCGGCTGTTCGCGCGGCAAGCGTATTTGCTGCCGAAGGAGTGACGGGGCTATCCTGCGGCATCGCGCAGCGTAGTCGCACTGCCCCGATCCCGTCCGCTCCGGAGCGCATCGCGCTACAACGCCATCCCGCCGTCGATCGTCAGGCTCGATCCCGTCATGTATCCCGATTCGGCACTCGCGAGCCATGCCACCAGCGATGCAATCTCGTCCGGGCTGCCGGCCCGCCGCAGCGGAATCAGCGGGCGAATCCGGTCGAGGTGATCGGCCGTCATGTCGGTCTCGACCGGCCCCGGCTGCACGTTGTTGATCGTGATCCCGCGCGGTGCGAGATCGACGGCGACGCCCTTGACCATCACGGCCACCGCGGCCTTCGTCATCGAATAGACGCTCGACCCCGGATGCCCGCTGCGCACGGCCGTGTTGCTGCCGATCGTGACGATCCGGCCGCCGTGCGTCAGGTGCGCGGCGCCGGCCTGGACGGCCAGGAACACGCCCCGCACGTTGACCGCCAGCATCCGGTCGAGATCGTCGACGCTGACCTCGGCCACGTCGCCCAGCTTCAGGATGCCCGCATTGACCACGACGACATCGAGCCGCCCGAAGCGCCCGACCGCCTGCGCGACGGCCTGGCGGATCTCGTCCGCGTTCGCGCTGTCGGCCCGGATCGCCAGCGCAGCCCGCCCGCTCGCTTCGATCGCGGCAGCGGTTTCCTGCGCGCGCTCGGGCGCCGAGACGTAGGTGAACGCGACATCCGCGCCGTCGGCCGCAAGCCGCCGGGCGATGGCCGCGCCGATCCCGCGCGAGCCGCCGAATACGATCGCGGCCTTGCGTGCGCCGCCGGAAATGCCTGTCATGATTCGCTCCTTTATGGACTGATCAGTCAATAAGTACCCGAAAAAACGCCGGCAGCCGTGCCGGCGCGTTGTCTTGCGTGTATCGGTATCAGCGCGCCCTGAGGCGATCGGCCGCGAATTCCGCGGTCGCGCGCAACGCCTGCAGCTTCGACCCGGCACGCGCGCCGAGCTGGATACCCTGCATCGTCGTCAGGATGAAACTCGCGGCCTCGCGCGCATCGATTGCACGGTCGATCTCGCCCGCGTCCTGCCCTTCGCGGACGCGCGCGACGATCTGCTTGTGCAGCATCCCACCGGCTTTCTCGCGCAGCTCGGCCAGCTCGGGATCGGCCGTGCCGAATTCGCAGATCGCATTGACGCCCATGCAGCCGAGCACGCGCTCGGCCGCGTTGCCGGCGATCACGCCGAGCAGCAGCGCCTCGATACCCGCGATCGCGGACGCCGGCGCCGTCAGGCGTGCGACGTGGCCCGACACGCTGTCCGACTGGTAGCGTTCGAGCGCTTCGACGTACAGCCTGCGCTTGTCGCCGAACGCGTTATAGAGGCTCTGCCTGCCGATCTGCATCGCACTCAGCAGGTCGTCAGTGGACGTCGCGGCATAGCCCTTCTCCCAGAACACGCGCAACGCGCGCTCCAGTGCCTCGTCCCGATCGAATTCACGTGGTCTCACCATTGCCGCAGAATAGGCGTTATGGACAGATCAGTCAATAAACCGATATCGCTCCATCCCCATTTCGTCCATGCCCGCGTCAGGCACGGACCCCGCCCAAGCGCTAAAATCCGCCGCCTGGGCATCCACGACGAGCAAGCGTTTTGACTGCGTTCGAGCAGGGTTTCATCCTCACCCGCCACTGGCGGGACACCGCGACCGGTATCGAGATCGAGTTCTGGCTGGCAACCGAACACGGTCCGCGCCGCGTGCGGTTGCGCCCGCAGGAAGCCGTCGCGTTCATTCCGGTCCAACAGCAGGCGCTCGCCGAACGCACGCTGGCCGGCGAACGCGATGCGGAATTGCGCCCGCTCGCATTGCGCGATTTCAGCCGGCGCCCGGTCGTCGGTCTCTATTGCCGGCGCTATCGCCACCTGTCCGGGCTCCAGAAGCGCCTCGCGGCGGCCGGCGTCGACGTCTACGAAGCCGATGTGCAGCCGCCCGACCGCTACGCGATGGAGCGCTTCATCACGGCATGCGTGCAGTTTCGCGGCCAACCCGGCAACGACGGCACGCTGACCGGCGGCGAGCTGAAACCCGCGACCGGCTACCGGCCGGCGCTGCGCTGCGTGTCGCTCGACATCGAAACCAGCGTGCACGGCGAGCTGTATTCGATCGCGCTCGAGGGCTGCGGCCAACGGCAGGTCTACATGCTCGGGCCGCCGAACGGCGATGCCGACGCGAGCGCCATCGACTTCCGCCTCGACTACTGCGACAGCCGGCCCGCGATGCTCGCGCGGCTGAACGACTGGTTCGACGAACACGATCCCGATGCGGTGATCGGCTGGAACCTCGTGCAGTTCGACCTGCGCATCCTGCATGCGCACGCGGAGCAATACGGCGTGCCGCTGAAGCTCGGGCGCGGCGGCAGCGTGCTCGACTGGCGCGCGCACGGCCAGCAGCCCGACCACTTCTTCGCGGGCGCGGCCGGCCGGCTGATCCTCGACGGCATCGACATGCTGAAATCCGCGACGTGGACGTTCCCGTCGTTCAGCCTCGAATACGTGTCGCAAGCGCTGCTCGGCGAAGGCAAGTCGATCGACAACCCGTACCAGCGGATGGACGAGATCCAGCGCCGCTTCGACCACGACAAGCCCGCGCTCGCGCACTACAACCTGAAGGACTGCGAGCTCGTCACGCGCATCTTCGACAAGGCCGACCTGCTGTCCTTCGCGCTCGAACGCGCGAGCGTCACGGGGCTCGCGGCCGATCGCACCGGCGGCTCGGTCGCGGCGTTCACGCACCTGTACCTGCCGCGCATGCACAGGCTCGGCTATGTCGCACCGAACCTCGGCGACGTGACGGGGCAGAACAGCCCCGGCGGCTTCGTGATGGATTCGCGCCCCGGGCTGTACGACTCGGTGCTCGTATTCGACTACAAGAGCCTCTATCCGTCGATCATCCGCACGTTCCTGATCGATCCCGTCGGGCTGATCGAAGGGCTCGCGAACCCCGGCGACGACGCGTCGGTGCCGGGTTTTCTCGGCGCGCGCTTCTCGCGCACCGCGCACTGCCTGCCCGATATCGTGCGCCGCGTGTGGGAAGGCCGCGACGACGCGAAGCGCCAGCGCAACGCGCCGTTGTCGCAGGCGCTGAAGATCATCATGAATTCGTTCTACGGCGTGCTCGGCTCGACGGGCTGCCGCTTCTTCGACCCGCGCCTCGCGTCGTCGATCACGATGCGCGGCCACGAGATCATGCACCGCACGCGCGAGCTGATCGAAGCTCAGGGTTACGAAGTAATCTACGGCGATACCGATTCGACGTTCGTGTGGCTCGGTCGCGCGCACGACGACGACGAAGCCGGCACCAAGGGCCGCGCGCTCGTCGAGCACGTGAACCGCTGGTGGCACGCGCACCTGCGCGACCACTTCGGGCTCGAAAGCGCGCTGGAACTGCAATACGAGCGGCATTACCGCCGGTTCCTGATGCCGACCGTGCGCGGTGCGGAAGAAGGCAGCAAGAAGCGCTACGCGGGCCTCGCGGCGACGGCCGACGGCGGCGAGGACCTCGTCTTCAAGGGGCTCGAAACGGTGCGTACCGACTGGACGCCGCTCGCGCAGCAGTTCCAGCGCGAGCTGTACCGGCGCGTGTTCAGACGCGAGCCGTACCAGGATTTCATTCGCGATTACGTGCAGCGCACGCTCGCCGGCGAATTCGACGACCAGCTCGTCTACCGCAAGCGCGTGCGCCGGCCGCTGCGCGAGTACGAGCGCAACGTGCCGCCGCATGTGCGCGCGGCGCGGATCGCCGACGAGTTCAACCAGGCGCAAGGCCGGCCGATGCAGTACCAGCGCGGCGGCTGGATCAGCTACGTGATGACGACGGCCGGCCCCGAGCCGCTCGAAACGATGCGTTCGCCGATCGACTACGCGTTCTACCTGAGCCGCCAGTTGCAGCCCGTCGCCGATGCGATCCTGCCGTTCCTGCGCGACGATTTCGAACGCGTGATCTCCGGGCAGGGGCAGTTGTTCGGCGACTGATGCAACGGCGCTGCGCACGCCACCGCAACCTCTCCTCCACGTGACGTCGATCTTCGTCGTGTTGCGCACGCATCACTCACTCTGACTCATTCAGGAACACAGTTGGTCAGGAATCGCCATTTATCCGGCCGGTCCGGGTTCCTAAACTTGTCTCGTCGGTTCAGCGAAGCAAATTCGCGCCGAACCGCAACGCAATCGTCTGAGGAAACCGTGAAATCCATCATCGTCACCATCGCCACTGTCGCCGCTACCGCCACCGCTCTTCTCGCCGCACCGGCCGCGTCGTACGCGCAATCGTCGCACTCGACGCTCACGCGCGCACAAGTGCGCCAGGAACTGCTCGACCTCGAATCGGTCGGCTACGAGCCGATTGCCGGCGACGGCGACAACTATCCGGGCGATATCGTCGCCGCGCAGGAACGCCTGGCCGCCAAGCGCCTCGCCGAACGCAAGAGCGCGGAAGCAGCCTACGGGGCGAACGGCGCAGCGGGCTCGGATTCGGGCGCGCCGGCGGTTGCGCCGGTAAGGCAATAACGCGCTGCCGGTCGTTTCTGAGGAGCAGACCCTTCCGGGCCGCCGGCGACCGGGACCTCCATGGCACGTAGCGTTGCTCGCTGTCGCCCGGGCGGCCAGGCACCCGATACGACGCAAGCACGGAACCGGAAGCCGGAGGAACGCCCGTCCGGCTAAAATACCGGCCTGCCGCGCCTCCTGCCGCGGCCGGAGGACATCAATCATGACCGCACGTCGCGGAGCCGCGGTCGTCATCGCGCCCAGCCACGAGACAGCCAGCCTGTCGAAAGCCCAGAAGGCGTTCAACACGCTCGTCGAGCAAATCGAAAAGCGGCGCGAACATCTCGGTGCGTGGGAAGCCGTCATGCCGGTCTTCCAGAAAAAATTCGTCGACGGGCTGTTGCCGCTCGAACAGGCATCGACGGCGTTGCGGATCAGCTTGCTCAATCTGCTCGACGACGCGTTCCTGCAGAAGGGTTTGAGCAAGGCCGAGCAGCGCACGCTGTCCGCACTGATCGCCGATATGGCTCGCAACCTGCTCGACGTCAGCGACGACGCGCAGCTGAAAGTCATCTACAACCGGCACAGCGCATCCGACAACGAAGGCAACGCAGCGGCCGATCTCGAGCAGATGAAGCCGGAACCGGAGCCGATGCCGCGCATTGAACCGGCAGACGACCTCGACACGCTATCGCCCGACGAACTGATCGAGCGCATGCAAGCCGAACAGGACGAACAGTTCAAGCGCGACATGGCCGCCCACGAGGCCCGCGAAGCACAGCGCGCGAAGCGCAAGAAAGCACCCCGGCAATCGGCCGCGGCAGCCAAACTCGAAGCCGAGCAGGCCGAATCGAGCAAGTCGATCCGCGAGGTCTATCGCAAGCTCGCGAGCGTGCTGCATCCCGATCGCGAAACCGATCCCCGTGAACAGCAACGCAAGACGGTGCTGATGCAGCGGGTCAACCACGCTTATGCGAAGGGCAATCTCCTGCAACTGCTGGAGCTGCAACTGGAGATCGAGCAGATCGACCGGCGCGCGATCGCCGGCCTCGGTGAAGATCGGCTGGCGCGCTACAACGGCATCCTGGAGGAACAGATCCACGAGCTGGATCAGGAGATCCTGCACGTCGAGACTGGTTTCCGGCGGACGTACGGAATCGCGTCGTCAGTCAAGGTGGCACCCGATACCGTGATGCGCATGCTCACGCGCGACATTGCCGGCATGCAGCGCAGCAACCACGACCTGACCGTGGCGCTGCGCGAATTCGACGATCCGGAAAACGTCCGGGACTGGCTGAAGGACATGAAGCGCCGGCCGGCTTCCTCCCGCTTCGACGACGATCCGTTTTAAGCGCGCACGCGCTATACCCGCAGAACGTCGAGCGTCACTGCGGCTCGCCCATCCCGCCCATCAGCGTCATCAACTGTTCGCGCAGCCACCGGCTGCCCTGGTCCTGATCGGCGCTGCGATGCCAGTAGCAGAAGTATTCGAGACCCGGCATCTCGAACGGCAGTTCGAGGATCCGCGCCGGATAGCGCTGCAGCAGCCGCAGCGGCGCCGTCAGCGCGAGATCGCCGCGCATCGCAATCAGCGGCGCGACCATGTAGTGCTGCACGCGCATCTGGATGTTGCGGCGCAACCCGAGGCGGGTCAGTTCCGCGTCGACGTGCCCGCTGCCCTTGCGGCGGCTCGACACGTGGATGTGCCCCATCGACAGGTAGTCGTCCATGGTCAGCGTGTTGCCCTTGAACGGGTGGTCGTCGCGGATCATGCACGCGTAGCGGTCGCGCACGAGCAGCGCCTGGTGCAGATGCGGATCGCCGATCAGCGGCGCGTCGATCGCGATGTCGACCGAGCCGTTCGCGAGCGCGGTGGCCACTTCGCGGCGGTCCATCGTATAGCTGCGCACGTGCATGCCGGGCGCATGCGTTTGCAGCAGTTCACCGAGCGCCGGCAGCAGCAGCGCTTCGGTCAGGTCGCTCATGCTGAGCCGGAACACGCGCGCCGACGATGCGGGATCGAACACGTCGCCTTCGTGCGCGCTCGAATCGAGCAGCTGCAGCGCCTCGCGCACGCGGCCGACGATGTTCTCGGCCATCGGCGTCGGCATCATCCCGGCCGGCGTGCTGACGAACAGCGGATCGTTCAGCGTCTTGCGCAGCCGCGCCAGCGCGTTGCTGACGGCCGGCTGCGTGAGGTTCAGCACCTCGGCCGCCCGCGTCAGGTTGCGCTTGTTGTAGATCGCCTCGAATACGACGAACAGGTTCAGATCAATCTTCGAAAGGCGCATCGCCGGATCTCCTTGCCGGCATCTTACGGCGTGCGCCATTCGTTCGTCCATGCCGGCTCCGCGAGCGGCACCAGACGCGTTGCGCATCCCGGCGCACCACTCAACCGCGCGGCGGCGGCGTCAGGTAAGGCGCGGTCGAACCCGGCTCGCCGTCCTTGATCTCCATCCGCGCGATCGCCTGCAGGTGCACCTCGTCCGGGCCGTCGGCGAAGCGCAGCGCGCGGCCCCAGGTCCACAGATCGGCGAGCGGCGTATCGGGGCTCAACCCCGCCGCGCCGAACACCTGCATCGCGCGGTCGCAGACGTCCGTATACACGGTCGGCACGAGCGCCTTGATCATCGAGATTTCCTTGCGCGCGGCCTTCGCGCCGACCTTGTCGATCATCCACGCGGCCTTCAGCACCAGCAGGCGCGCCTGGTCGATCTCGATGCGCGAGCGCGCGATCCATTCGCCGACGGTGCCGTGCCGGTTCAGCGGCTTGCCGAACGCGACGCGCGACTGCGCGCGATCGACCATCAGCTCCAGCGCGAGCTCGGCCGCGCCGATCGAACGCATGCAGTGATGGATGCGGCCCGGCCCGAGGCGTGCCTGCGCGAGCGCGAAGCCGCTGCCTTCGTCGCCGAGCAGGTTGCGCGCCGGCACGCGCACGTTGTCGAACGTGATCTCGCAGTGCCCTTCCGGTGCATGGTGATTGACCACCGTGATGTTGCGCACGACCGTCACGCCCGGCGTGTCGCGCGGCACGAGGATCATGCTCTGCTGCTGGTGCGACTCGGCGTCGGGATCGGTCTTGCCCATCACGATGAAGATCTTGCAGTTCGGATGCGCGGCGTTCGTGATGAACCACTTGCGGCCGTTGATCACGTACTCGTCGCCCGCGCGCTCGATGCGCGTCGTGATGTTCGTCGCATCCGACGACGCCACGTCGGGCTCCGTCATCGCGAACGCCGAACGGATCTCGCCGCGCAGCAGCGGCAGCAGCCACTGCTCGCGCTGCTCGGGCGTCGCGAACATGTGCAGCAGCTCCATGTTGCCCGTGTCCGGCGCATTGCAGTTGAACACCTCCGACGCCCAGCTCACACGCCCCATGATCTCGGCGAGCGGCGCGTATTCGAGGTTCGTCAGGCCCGTGCCGGGCTCGTCGCCCTTCAGGTGCGGCAGGAACAGGTTCCACAGCCCCTCCGCCTTCGCGCGTTCCTTCAGTTCCTCCATGAACGACACGGGATACTGGCCCGCCTGCACTTCCTCGTTCCACTGGCGGATGCGCGGCACGATGTGCGCGTCCATGAACGCGCTTACGCGCTCACGCAGTTCTTCCACTTTCGGGGTGTAGCCAAAGTCCATGATCGACTCCTCGAGATTCCGTGTTCGGTTCGGTCAGAAGGCCGAGACACCGCCGTCGACGGCGACGGCCTGCCCGGTCAGGTAAGTGTTTTCCTTCGCGCACAGCATCAGCATCGTCGCGACGATTTCGTCAGGCCGGCCGAGCCGCTTCATCGGCGAGCCCTGCGCAAGAAAATCCTGGCGGTCGCCGATATCGCTGTCGGTGACCATCGGCGTCGTGCTGTAGAACGGGCACACCGCGTTCACGCGAATGCCGTGGCGCGCGTATTCGAGCGCGGCCGTCTTCGTGATCCCGACCACCGCATGCTTCGACGCCGCGTACGCGGCCAGCTTCGGCGCGCCGCCGAGCCCGGCCATCGACGCGACGTTCAGGATCACGCCTTCGCGCTGCGCGAGCATCTGGCGGATCTGGTGCTTCATCCCGAAGAACACGCCCTTCGCGTTCACCGCGAAGCTCAGGTCGAGATCGGCTTCGTCGGTGTCGATCAGCGCCTTCATCGGCGGTGCGATGCCCGCGTTGTTGATGCCGACGTCGAGCCGCCCGAAACGCGCGGCGGCTTCGTGCACCAGCGCCGCGACGTCCGCTTCGACACGCACGTCGCAGCGCTGCGCGATCACGTCGGCGCCGGCCGCGCGCAGTGGCGCGGCGACGCGTTCGAGCGCTTCGCCGTTCAGGTCGCCGAGTACCAGCCGCGCGCCCATCGCGGCCAGTTCGCTCGCGAGCAACGCGCCGAAGCCGCTTGCGGCGCCGGTGATCATCACGGCCTGCCCGGCGTAGCTGTCGATTTTCATCGTGCGCTCAGATCGTCAGGCCGCCGTCGACGACGATGCATTCGCCGTTCGTGTAGCTCGCCGCATCCGACACGAGATACAGCACGGTGCCGGCCATCTCGCGCGGCTCCGCGTGACGGCGCAGCGGGATCTTCGCCATCCAGTTCTCGTAGATGTCCTTGTCGGCGAACAGCGCGCCCGCGAACTTCGTTTTCGTCAGGCCCGGCAGCAGCGCGTTCACGCGGATGCCGAGCGGCCCGCATTCCTTCGCGAACGCCTTCGTCATGTTGACGACCGCCGCCTTCGTGATCGAGTAGATGCCCTGCCGGTCGCCCGGCTGCAGCGCGTTCACCGACGCCGTGTTGACGATCGCGCCGCCGCCGTGCGTCTTCATCAGCTTGCCGGCCTCGACCGACATGAAGAAGTAGCCGCGGATGTTCACGTCGACGGTCTTCTCGTACGCAGCGAGATCGGTATCGAGGATGTGCCCGAAATACGGGTTCGCGGCCGCGTTGTTCACGAGGATGTCGAGCCGCCCGTGCTTGCCGCGGATATGCTCGAACGTCGCCGCGATATCTTCCAGCCGCCCGACGTGGCAGGCCAGCGCCTCGGCGCGGCCGCCTGCCGCGACGATCGCGTCGGCCACGGCCCGGCAGTCGTCGAGCTTGCGGCTCGACACGATCACGTGTGCGCCCTGCTCTGCAAGCAGCTTCGCGATTTCCTCGCCGATGCCGCGGCTCGCGCCCGTCACCAGCGCAATCTTGCCGGTCAGGTCGAACAGATTCGTTGCCATGTCGTTGTGCTCCTCCATTGATGGTTTGTCGTGTCGCCGTTCTGCGATCCCGGCGATGTCAGCGATTTCAGTGATTTCAGCGATGCGCGTCGATCACGCCGACGGCCAGTTCGGCCAGCCGCCCGGCCATTTCGCCGACGCGCAGCGCTTGCTCGCTCGACGCGTTGCCCTGCAGCGCGCGCGCCTTCACGCCCTGCGCGATCGCCGCGAGGCGGAAGAAACTGAACGCGAGATAGAAGTGCCAGTCGCGGATCGGCTCGATCCCGCGCAATTCGCAATAACGCGCGACGATCGCCGCTTCGTCCGGCACGCCGAGTTCGGCGCGATCTAGGCCCGCGATGCCGCGCACCTGCCCGCCGGACGGCAGCCGCAGGCACATGCAGAAATACGCGAGATCGGCGAGCGGGTTGCCGAGCGTCGACAGTTCCCAGTCGAGCACGGCCTGCACGCGATAGCCGTCGCGCGCGAACATCAGGTTGTCGATCCGGAAATCGCCGTGCAC
Organism: Burkholderia pyrrocinia; assembly: GCF_022809715.1. Lineage (NCBI taxonomy): Bacteria > Pseudomonadati > Pseudomonadota > Betaproteobacteria > Burkholderiales > Burkholderiaceae > Burkholderia > Burkholderia pyrrocinia. The sequence goes on along the minus strand of NZ_CP094460.1, from coordinate 2,331,295 downwards.
CAGCGCCGGCCGGCCCGTGTCCTCGGGGCACGCCTTCGGCAGCCAGTCGATCAGCGTCTCCATCGCGTCGAGGCGCCCGGTTTCGGCCGCGCGATACTGCTTCGTCCATACGCCGATCTGGCGCTCGAAGTAGTTGCCGGGGCGGCCGTAGTCGGCGAGGCCCACCGCATCGACATCGATGTCGTGCAACGCGGCCATGGTCCGCAGCAGCGCGTCGTAGCACGCCGCGCGATCGGCCTTCGGCAGTTCCGGCAGCGCGGGATCCCAGAAGATCCGGCCGTCCTCGAAGCTCATCACGTAGAACATGCTGCCGATCACGTCGCGGTCGACGCACAGGTGATACGGACGCGCGACCGGCACCGCGGTGCCCGACAGCGCGGTCAGCACGCGGAATTCGCGGTCGACCGCATGCGCGGATTTCAGCAGTTCGCCCGGCGGCTGGCGGCGCAGCACGTAGCGGCCGCTCTTCGCGTGCAGCAGGAAAGTCGGATTCGACTGGCCGCCGGCAAATTTCTCCGTGTCGACCGGGCCTTCGAAGCCCGGCACGTGCGCTTCCAGATAGCGCGTGAGGCGGGCAGTGTCGAGTTGCTGGGAAGGGTTCGTCATCGTCGCGATCATTCGTGGGTCAGCCGTAGGTTCGCAGCGCGAGTCGTTCGGGATCCTCCAGATGCGGGATGCCGTTGAACGACGCGAGGTGGAACGCATCGGCGTTGAAGAAAAACTGCGAAAGACTGCTGTTGCGGATCTGCAGGTTCAGCGCGATCGCGCTCGACGGCGGTGCCGCGAGCACCTGCTGCACGGTGACCGCGATCGGGCCGCCGGAGCTCACCGCGAGCACGCGCTGGCCGCCGCCGTGGCGGATCGCGGCGCGCGCATCGGCGACGCGCTGCTGGAACTGCGCCCAGGTCTCGGGGGCCGCATCGCCGAGCTTGTCCTCGGACCAAAGTTGCAGCACCTGCCGGAGCGCACGGAAATATTCCTTCATCGATCCGTCTGCGCGCCGCGCGATCTCCGGATAGTCGCCGGCGGCCGCCGCGAACAGCCCGTGGAAATCGTATTCGTTCAGGCCCGGATGACGGTCGTACGGCACACCTTCGCGGCCCATCCCGCGCCGGATCGCGTCGACCGTCTGCGCGTGGCGGTTCAGCGTGCCGCAGATCACGCGGTCGAACCCCAAGCCCTGCCGCGCGAAGTATTCGCCGAGCCAGACGCCCTGCTGCTCGCCGGCCGCGGAAAGCCGGTCGTAGTCGTCGGTGCCGAACGACGCCTGCCCGTGCCGTACCAGAAAGAGTTCAGCCATCGCATGCCTGCCGGATCAGAAGGATTCAGCATAGCGAGCGGGGGTGCATTTTTGAAATTTATTTTCTGAATCGACCAGTATTCATTTCATGAATTCAACCGCCCCGGCCTGACTCGTTCGTGAGACGCCGCCCGGCGGCACGCAAATTGCGGCGCCAACCGCCGTCAAGTCGACAACGTTCCAGGAGGGATGCGATGCTCGGTACCATCCTTATCGTCATACTGATTTTGTTGCTCATCGGAGCATTTCCTACATGGCCGCACAGCCGAAGCTGGGGCTACTGGCCATCGAGCACGGTCGGGCTGATCGTCGTCATCGTCGTCGTGCTGGTGCTGCTGGGTCAAATCTGACGTCCGGCGGCGCCGGTCGTGCTGCCGGGAAGCCTGTTCGGGGCCGGTTACGCCGGCCGCGTGAATCCGGATCAGCACTTCGCCGCGCCCCGGCGGTGTCCTGCCGGGAGCGCGGCCGCATGGCGCCGCTTACTCGCGCGTCCAGCCGTTCTGATAGAGCTGCCCGGCCAGCACACCGAGGCGCAACGCAAGCACGTAGTTCTCGCCGTCCTCGATCAGCGCCGAACGCACGTCGCGGAACAGCTTCTCGATCGGGAACTCGCGCGTGGTGCCGTTGCCGCCGAACAGCTGGAACGCCTCGTGCGTGATCTTCATCGCTTCCTCGGTCACGCTCACCTTGGCCTGCGCGGTTGCATACGGATGGCTCTGCGGCGACAGGCGCGAGAACGCGAGGCTGCGGCGCGCGATCGCACGCGCCATCTCCAGCCGGCGCAGCATCTCGCCGATGCGCAGGTGCGTCATCTGGTGATCCATCAGCAGCGCGCCGCCCTGCTTGCGCTCGTGGCAATACGCGAGCGCCAGTTCGAACGCGGCGCGCGCCGCGCCGACGAACACCTGGCACATGTGCGTGCCGGCGTACGACCACGTCGAAGCGAGGTTGCCGAGATAGTCGTCCTTCAGCGCGACCGCGAAGCGCTTCGGCACCTTCACGTTGTCGAAATAGATCTCGCCCTGCGGCAGCGCGCGCTGGCCGATCTTGTCGAGCGGCTTGCCGCGCGACACGCCCGGCAGATCGAGCGGCAGGATCATCGCGATGCCGTTCGTGAATGCGCTGCGCTCGCCTTCGCCGTAGAACCCGTCGCCGTAGTCGGCCGCCATGTATGCGAGCGCGACCTGCGCGACCGACCCGTTCGAGATCCACGCCGAGCTTTGCCCGTTGATCACGATTTCATCGGCGCCGACCTTCGCGGACACGTTGCCCACCGGCTGCCTGCCGTTCGCGCTGAGTTCCTGCCGATACAGTATGGCCGCGTCCGACCCGCGATCGGGCTGCGTGTTCATCCAGCAGCCGACCTTGCCAGCGCACATCTCGATCAGTTCCTGATTGCCGACCGTCTGCGCCATCATCAGCGGCATCGTCGCGGCGCCGATCGATACGGCGAGGCCCGAATCGCCCCAGCCGAGTTCCTCGCCGATCAGCGACTCGATGCGCACGGCCGTCTCTGGCGGAAACTGCGCGATCAGTTGCGGATCGAGCCCGAGCTTCGCACTCTCGACGATCGCGGCCCAGTACGGCGAGCCGGGTGCGATCACCTCCTCCGGCGTCATCCGGTCGAGCTCGCGGCCGATCGGCCGCAGCACGTCGCGCGCAAAGCGGTGAACCGTGTGCTGGATTGCGCTTTCCTCTTCGCTCAGCGGCGTCTCGAAGCCGGTCAAGCCGACCAGCGGCAGCGCCGCGGACTTGTTCAGACGAATCATCTCCGTTCTCCTCCTGGACTCGAATCATGTCGACCAGGCAGCGGACGCGCCCGGCCATCCCACATCTAGTAATACATACCAAACATAGGTCATCATGACAAAGACAGGGAGCAAAAAAAAGACAGGGTATTCCCCTGTCTGCTCCTGCGTGGCGGCTGTGAGGTCCGGCCGCTATTTGCCGGCGGGCACCGCTAACGTGCCATAGGCGAGCGCGCGAGACGTCGCCGCGAAATACGCGTCGAGCGCCTGCGTGTGCCGCCCGGTGCCGTACTGCATCGCGAGGCCGTCCGCCAGCGCGATGAGCATCGTCGCCGCATGCCGGCTGTCGGCCGCGCTGAATGCGGGATTGACGGTGCGCAGCAGTTGCGCGAGATCACGCGTCAGCGTCGCATACCATTCGTCGTAAAGCTTGAAGCACTCGGGATCGGTCGCCGCGAACGACAGGAAGTGCCGGAACAGTGCGTTGTACTTGGCATCCTTCGCATCTCGGATCGAGCGCTCCACGATCTCCTCGAACACGTCGCGCGGCGACGCGTCGCTGCTGAGCGCGCGCTTCATGTCGTCCAGGTACGTATCGATGACCGGCTCGATGACGGCCCGCAATACGGCGATCCGGGTCGGGAAGTAGTACTGCAGATTACTGACGCTGATGCCTGCCGCCGCGGCAACCGCGCGCTGCGAGAATTCCAGCGGGCCGCCTTCCAGCAGCAGCTTCCGCGCGACACGAATAATCGTGTTGCGGGTGCGCAGGCCTTGCGCCCGCAAACCGTCCGGGTTGCTTGCCGCTGCGGTGGTGGCAGTCGAAGTGCGCCGCTTTTTGCCGCTGCGCTGCTCGTTGGGCACTGTCATCGTGTTCGTCGTGAAGGTGGCGTTTCGGCTTCGTCGAATTGACGCTCCGTACCTTACGGAGCGCCAACGACTATACCCGATGCGAGCCTCATTTTCCATCGAGCCGCCCGTCGGCGGGGCAGTCCGGCCGGATGCACGTTTCAGCGTCGTGACGATCGCTTGCGCCGCTACATCTTCCGCGCCTTGCGGTTCACGCGCTCGTCGAGCAGGTTCGCGACGCCGAGCATCGCATTCATCGCGCACCATCGCAGCGGCTCCGGCGGCACCGATGGCGTCTTGTGCGTCAGCGCCTCGAGCAGCGGCGATTGCTCGCCCTGGATCCGCTCGGCCAGCACGCGCCCGATCAGCGACTGCGTGCCCACGCCATGCCCCGAGCATCCGGCCGTATAAAACACGTTCCCGTGCTTGCCGGCCGCGCCGACCACCGGCAACGCGTCGCCGGCGAACGAGATATAGCCGCTCCAGCACGCGCGCACCGGCACGTTGCCCAGTTGCGGAAAGCGCGCGTGCAGCGCCTTCACGAGCGCGCGATACGCGTCGTCGTCCGGCACGTTCGGCGTCTGCGAACCGTAGACGTAATGCAGCCGCTTGGTCGTCAGCAGCAGCGTGTTGCGGGCGGTGAGGCGATGGCTCTCCATCGTCAGGTGCGACGTGACGATGCCCTCGCGACGCGGCCAGCCGAGCGCCGCGAGTTGCGCATCGGACAGCGGCTCGGTTTCGAGCGCCGACACGCGCAACGGCATCACCTTGTCGCCGAGCAGGCCGAGCTGCGGCGTGTAGGCGTTGGTGGCGAGCACCAGCACCGGCGCACTCGCGCTGCCGCGTGCCGTGCGCACGCGCACCGTCTCGCCTTCGTCGAAATCGAGCAGCGCGGTGTTCTCGTAGAGCTTCACGCCGGCCGCGAGCGCGGCGCGCCGCAACCCCGTCACGTACTTGCCGGGATCGAGCGTGCCGCCGCCCGGCACATACGCGCCGAACAGGAAGGCCGGCGGAATCCCGCGCGCGCGCATCGCCGCGCCGTCGAGAAACTGCGCGGGCGAGCCGAGTTCGATGCCGGTTTCCATGCTCTCGCGCAAACGCTTCTCCTGCGACGGATGCACGCCCGCGCGGATGATGCCCGACGCACGGTAGTCGCAGTCGATCGCATATTCGGTGAGCTTGCGCTCGACGTAGGCCACGCCTTCGTCGTAAAAGCCGACGATCTGCTTTGCCTGTTCGCGCCCGACGCGCTTGAGAAACAGCTCGTATTCGAGCCCCTGGCCACCGGCGAGATAACCGGCGTTGCGCCCGCTCGCGCCGAAGCCCGCGAACTCGCGTTCGAGCACGACGACGCTCGCGCCGCGCGCGGCCAGTTCCAGTGCGGTGGACAGGCCGGCAAAACCGGCGCCGACGACGATCACGTCCGCGCGGACGTCGCCTTCGAGCTGCGGCTGCGCATCATCCGGCGCCTCGATCCATCCGCCGACGGGACGATACTTCTGCAACGCGGCGTCGGCCCGGATTTCCTCGCCCCAGCGCGCCAGCGGCCCGGCCGCGTCCGCGCCCACTGCCTGCATCGACGCCGCCGCGCCGACGCCGTCCGGCGCGCGCCGCGCCGCCTGCCCTGCCCGCCCGAGCGCCATCGCGCCATGTGCGTCGCTCATGTCCGCCTCCGTCAGTCCCTGCTGAGAATGTGAATCGCCAGCGCTGCTTCCTCGACGCCCTGCAATCCGCCGCCGTTTTCCTGGATCGCATGGCGCGCGCCCTGCACCTGGCGCCCGCCCGCCTCGCCGCGCAACTGCGTGACCAGCTCGTACAGCTGCCCGATGCCGGTCGCGCCGAGCGGATGGCCCTTCGATTCGAGGCCGCCCGACGTGTTGATCGGGATCCGCCCGCCGAGCGTGAATTCGCCCCGCTCGGCAGCCGGGCCGCCTTCGCCGAACGGCACGAAGCCGAGGTTCTCGGCCTGGATGATTTCGCCCATCGCAGACGCGTCGTGCACTTCGGCGACGTCCATGTCCTCCGGCCCCACGCCGGCCTGCTCGTAGGCCTGCAGCGCGGCAAGCCGGCCGATGTGCTTGTGCGGCTCGTCGATGCGCCGACGCGTGAAGCTGCGCAGCACGCTCGCGGCGATCCGGATGCAGCGGCTGCGATCGGCGCCGATGCGCTCCAGCCCTTCGTCGGTGCAGAGGATCGCGGCCGCCGCGCCGTCCGACAGCGGTGCGCACATCGGCAGCGTGATCGGGTACGTGATCGGCGCCGCCGCGAGCACCTCGTCGATCGTGAACGGCTGGCGGAACTGCGAATACGGGTTGTGCACCGAATGCCCGTGGTTCTTCGATGACACGGCGGCGATCTGCCGCTGCGTCGTGCCGTACGTGCGCATGTGATGCCGGCACAGCGCCGCGTAGATCTTCATGAAGCGGCTATACGGGCGGTCGGATTCGGAGCCGGGCGGCGACTCGATCCCTTCGCCGAGCTGCGCGAGCATCGCGAAGTTTTCGTCGATGCGCGACACGTCCCAGCCCGCCTCGAACAGCGCGAAGGATTTCGCCTTGTCCGCGACGTTCATCTTTTCCGCGCCGAGCGCGAGCGCGACGTCGCACGCGCCCGACTGAAGCTGTCGCACGGCCAGGTGCACGGCCGTACTGCCGGACGCGCATGCATTCTCGACGTTGAACACCGGAATGCCTTCGAGGCCGATCTTGCTGAACACGACCTGACCAGGAATCGACAACTGCCCCTGCAGCGGGCCGTTGGTGATGCCGGCGTAGAACGCAGCGCGAATCGCATCGGCATGGCAGCCCGCGTCGCGCAACGCACGCTGCAGCGCCTCGCGCGCCAGGTCGTCGAGGCTACGGTCGAGGTGCCGGCCGAACACGGTCATCGAAATGCCGGCGATGTAGATGTTGCTCATCGTCTGGAATCCATATTAAATGGGCTCATATCCTGCGCTGCTGGCCCTGCCAGTACTGTTCGCGCAGGTCCTTCTTCAGCACCTTGCCGGCCGTGCTGCGCGGCAGCGCGACGACGAAGTCCACGCTCTTCGGCGCCTTCACCGAGCCGAGTTTCTCCTTGCACAGCGCGACGAGCTCGTCCGCGCTCACGTGCTGGCCGGCATTGAGTTCGACGACGGCCTTCACGGCCTCGCCCCACTTGTCGTCGGGCACGCCGATCACCGCGCAGTCCTGCACCGCCGGATGTGCCCAGATCACCTGCTCGACCTCGCTCGGATAGACGTTGAAGCCGCCGCTGATGATCATGTCCTTCTTGCGGTCGGTGATGTGCAGATAGCCTTCCGTATCGAGATGACCGATGTCGCCGGTGTGCAGCCAGCCGTCGACGATCGTCTCGGCCGTCTTGTCCCGCGCGTTGTAGTACCCCTTCATCACGAGATCGCCGCGCACGCAGATCTCGCCGGTCTCGCCCTGCTTCAGCACGTCGCCGCGATCGTCGACGATCTCGACGCGCACCAGCGGATTCGGGCGGCCAACCGACGACAGCCGCTCGTCCGGTGCGAGCCGGCCGTCGACGAAGTGCTCGGCCGGCGTCAGGTACGAGATCGACGCGGGGGCTTCGGTCTGCCCGTAGCCGCCCGTCATCACCGGCCCGAATACATCGATCGCGCGCTTGAGCTTCTCGACCGACATCGGCGCCGCGCCATACAGGAAGTAGCGCAACGACGAAAAATCGACGTTGTCGATGCCCGGGATGTCGAGCAGCCGGTAGATGACGGTCGGCGGCAGGAAGAACTCGGTCACGCGGTGCTTCACGATCGCGCCGAGCAGCAGCGCGGGGTCGGGCTTCGGCAGCACGACCACCGTGCCGCCACGCGCGGTGCATGGCAGCGACAACATGCCCGCCGTGTGCGTCATCGGCGCCGCGGCGAGATTCACCGGCAGCTCGGCGCCGTACGTCATCGCAATCATGAATTGCGCGAAATACGTCTGCAGCGAGCGGTGCGTGTTCATCACGCCCTTCGGCGCACCGGTTGTGCCACCGGTGGCCGACAACGCGACGACGTCGTCCATCGCGTATTCGACGGCCGGCAGCGTCGCCGGCTGGCGCCCGCTCCAAGTGGCCAGCGACGGCGCCCACGACAGGTCGGCGTCGAGGCACACCCACAGCCGGATCTTCGGCAGGCTCGGCCGCAGCGCGTCGATCGCGGACGCGAACGCCTGGTGGAAGAACAGCACTTCGCAGTCGAACGCATCGAGCACGTACTGGTTCTCCGCAGGCGCATTGCGCCCGTTCACCGGAATGTACGCGAGCCCGGCCCGCCACATCCCGAGCGCGCAGCTCCAGCCGATCACGTCGTTGTCCGCCCACACAGCCGCCTTCGTCTCCTTCGCGAAGCCGGCGGCAAGAAGTCCGTTGGCGATGCGGCACGACAGCTCGCCGATCTCCTGGAACGTATAGCTGCGGTCGCCCTGGATATAGGCAATGCCGTCGGGATTGATGCGCCACCCGCGGTCGTAGAAATCGATAATGGCCATTTCACAGGTTCCGTTGAGTCTGTACCGGTAATGCGGCGGCCGTCACAGTTGCGTGACCGTGGCGCGCGCGAGCCCGCGCTGCTCGAGGAAGCCGAGCAGGTAGCGATGGCCGAACGCCTTCGAACCCGATGCGAAGCCGACCTTCGCGGTATCGCCGTCCAGGAGCTTGATGGCGCCCGCTGCATGCAATGCACCGGTTGCGATGTACGGCGTGATGCCATGCAACGTCGCGCGGACTGCGTTAAGGTGGCCACGACCGATCGCGAAGTCGACCGTGCGATGAAGCGACGTACGCTCGCGCGGTGGCATCGACGGCGTCGTCGAATCCACGATCTGCTTCAGCACTGCGTCCTGCTGTTCGCGCGGCAAGTGCTTGTACTCCGCATCCCATTTCTGGCCGAGCGCATGCACCATCTGCATCGCGTTGTTATCGTAGAAACCGACGGACGAGATACAGCTGCGCACACGCGCGTCATGCTCGAAGTACACCGGCAGGGACGTGCCGCCCCACGGCAGCGAGAACACCGGCTGAATGAAATCCGGGGAGACGATGCTGAACGAAGCGTGCTGTTCGTGCGGCACCAGCTGCTTTTCCCACAGATAGCAGGCTTCCTGTCGATACCCTTCGAAGATGGTTGCCGTCGAACCGACACTTACGCCGGCGCCTGCGCCCCGCGGGCCGCGCGTAAGCGTTGCGGTTTCCAGCGCATCGATGCCCGGCGTCTCGAGTGCCAGCTCCGCGGCAATTTCCGCGAACGAGTACATGTACGCAACCGAAGGGGACAGCAGCAGCCCTGCCTGCCGATACAGTTCGCCGAACTGTTCGCGGACCTGGCGGATATAGTGCTGTTCGCCCGTGGTGTCGAGGTAATGACAACCCGCCTTGAGCGCTGCTTCGACAGACACCAAACCGAAATTGAAGAACGGTCCGACCGTGTTGCATACGACCTTTGCGCCACGGAATGCGTTGACGAGCGAATCGACGCTGTGATCCGCTTCGATGATCTCGAAGTTCGCCGATTCGAGGCGCACGACGCGCTGCGCCATCATTTCCTTCGTGCGGCCCGCGTTGCGCGCGACCGCGGTGAACGGGATGTTCTGGTCGATCAGCCAGTCCATGATCAACATGCCGGTGTAACCGCTTGCGCCATAAACGACGACGGGGTGCTTAGCCATGGTTGTCTCCTGAAACGTACGTTGTTCAAAATCGATTCGGCCGAACGCCGGGTACTGCCGCTTCACATCCGGGGGGTGTTTCTTTTATAGAACACATTACCAATCTTAGGTCACTATGACAAAGTAAACGGCAAAGAAAAAGGCAGGGTATTCCCGGTCCTGTCGCGCGGCCGGCATCATCGGGCCGCACCGTCGGCACTGCCCGGCGACAGGCCGGCCAGATAGTGCGCAACTGCGCGCGTGTCGTCGCCCGACAGTGTCGCGGCGACGCCATTCATCACGCCGCCCGGATCGTGGCGCTGGCCCGATCGGAACGCCGCGAGCTGCGCCTCCAGGTAAAGCTGCCCCTGGCCCGCGAGACGCGGTGCCTGGTCCCTGCCCGTCAGCGCCGCGCCGTGGCATGCCCGGCAGCTTCTGGCCTCCACCAGCGCCATCCCGCGCTTGTCGAGCGCGGCGTCGGCCGGCACCGTCTCGTTACGCGCCGACGCCTGCCGTGCGAAATAGGTCGCCAGCGCGTCGATCTTCGCGTCGTCGAGTTCGCGCGCGAGCGGCCCCATATACGCGTTGCCGCGCCGGTCGCTCGCGAACGCTCGCAGTTGTGCGGCGAGATACGTGGCCGGCTGCCCGGACAGCGACGGATACCACGCGTTCTGCGACTGGCCGTGCACGCCGTGGCAGAAGAAGCACGTCTCCTGCGGCTGCGGCCACGCGCCGCCATTGGTTTTGTCCGCGCCGCCGATCGCGGCCATCGCCTTCTGGTAACGCATGCCGTCGACGAGGTCGGGCCCGAACAGCACGCCTGCCGCCACCACACCGGCTACCGCAAGCGCGGCGCCGATCGTCAGTGTTCGTTTCATTCAGGCCTCCCTGCCGCGGCCGGCCAGTTTGCCGAGCGCCTGCAGCGCCGCGCGATGCCCGGAGCGCACCGCACCGTCCATCGCGCCTGGCCAGAGGTCGGCCGTCTCGGTGCCCGACCAGATCAGCCGGCCGACCTCCGGACGCAGGAACTTGCCCCACCTCGTCCAGAAGCCGGGCGGCAGCGGATGAATGCACTGCAGCGTCCATGGATCGACGCGGCCCCAGTCGTAGTCGTGAAACTGCGTCGGATGCAGCGCCTTGTCGCCGAGCGCGCGAGCAAAGATCGCCGACAGCGTCCGCTCGGCGCCCTTCGGGTCCGTCGGCAGCGCGCCCGGCGCGACGAATGCGGCGAGCACGCCGACCGAACCGTCCGGCGGCGAGTTGTCGTACGCCATGAAGACCGGGCCGCCGACCTCGAAGATCTGCCCGTTGTAGCCGTCGTCGCGCCAGAACGGACGCTCGTACACATGCACGGTCTTGCGCATCGGCGCGTTGGCCGGCCAGTTCCGGTGCAACTGCGCGCGGCCGTCCGGCAGCGGCGGATCGAACACGATCTGGTTGCACAGCGCCGGATTGAGCGCGACGATCACGCGCCGCGCGCGGATCGTGCCGCGATCGGTCCGCACGTCGACCACCTCGCGATCCCATCCCGAGATCTTGCGCACCGGGCAGGACAGCTGCACCTTCGCGCCTAGTTCGTTCGCCATCCTGACGCTCAATACCTGTGAGCCGCCGACGAAGCGCGTTTCCTGCGCGCCGCCCTTGATCGATTCGAGTTTCGCGTAATCGCAGTCGGCACTGTTGATCATCGACAGGTAATGCAGCAACCCGAGCTGCGCCGGTGCACCGCCGAGCGACAGCTTGGCCGCGACGCCGAGGAAGTATCCGTCCTCGTAGGTCACGCCCTGCTTGAGCAGCCAGTCGCCGTAGGTCAGCTTGTCGAGTTCCGCCGCATGCCGTGCGGTCCAGGGCTCGCGGGACGGCACGCCGCGCGCGAGCGCGCCGAGCTTCGTGCCGATCGCGTCGTCGCCGCCCGAGCCGCCGTGAAGATCCTGCGCGACGCGCGCGTCGCCGGCCAGCACGACCGTCTTGCCCGCGTACCAGGTCGGGAACGTATTGACGCCGAGTTCGCGCGCGAGATCGGCGATCGCCGTTTGCCCGGGGCCGATCCACTGGCCGCCGGCTTCGGACACGACGCCGTGCCCGAGGTCGTGGTTGAAAGTCCGGCCGCCGACGCGATCCCGCGCCTCGACAACGACGAACGATTCGCAACCGGCACGCTTCAGGTCGCGCGCGGCGGTCAACCCGGCGAGCCCGGCGCCGATGATGACGACATCGAACACGCCGCGCTCCGCCGAAGCCGACGCCGTGCTTTCCGCGAACGACATCTCTCCGGCCGCGAGCGACGCGGCGCCCACGGCCGCGACGCGCAGTACCTGTCGCCGGGTCTGCGGGTCCGGCTTGTGCTTGCGATTCATCTTGAGTGCTCCATCCTTCCAGGCCTTTTTAGTGGATTCAACTCACGGCGCAGCCAGCACGCCGTCCTGCGAAAACAGGATCGGCTTGCCGCGCGCATCGATCAGCGTCGCGGTGAGCGTCGCGCGATCTGCGCGCTGCGCGACGTCGAACGGGCCGCCTGCGACGCGCTGCGCGAGCGTCAGCCCGTCGAGCCCGACGCCGACCAGCCCGCCGCCGGTCGCGACGAGATCGGTGATCGAGCTGCGCGTGCCGGATTTCAGCGCGGCCCACGTCGCGCCGCCGTCGTGACTTTCGAAAAGGCTGCCAAGCAACCCGCCGACCACGATTCGGCCATCGGGCATCGCGACGCCCGACCACAACGTGCCCTTGCCGCCGGTCGGCAGATAGGTCCAGTTCGCACCGCCGTCGGCCGACTTGAGCACCATCCCCTGTTCGGACACGATGTAAAGCGCCTGCGCAGCGTCGGCGAACACGTGATAGAGATTGCGGTCGGCCTTGCCGCCGCCCGGTGGCTTCGGCAGCGTCGTGCGCGCCCACGTCTTGCCGCCGTCGTGCGTCTGCAGCATCAGCGACCACAGGCCGACGGCAATGCCGTCCCGCGCGTTCGTGAACAGCACCGAGAACAGCGGTTGGTCGACCGACGTATCGAGCCGCTGCGTGACCCACGTGTCGCCGCCGTCGTCGGTCGCGAGAATCCCGCCCCACTGGCCGACGGCCCAGCCGTGCTTCGCATCCGCGAACGACACGGCCGACAGCGTCGCCGCTACCGGCACGCGTTGCGCCTGCCGCCAGGTCTTGCCGTCGTCGTCGGACAGCAGCACGATGCCGTGCTCGCCGACCGCGACGATCCGCGATCCGGCGCGCGCCGCATCCATCAGCATCCGGTGCGTCGGCGCGGCCCAGGCATGCGCGGGCTTCGCGGCCCAGGCCGCAACCGTTCCGTCCTGCGGTTGCGCGAAGGCCGCCGCGGCGGCGCAGAGCGCGGTACAGGCAACGAGCGTCTTGATCATGGAAGAACCTCCGTAGTGGTATGCGCTGGCATCAGTGGCTGAACAGCACCGACCAGCCGGCATGCGCGACGCCGAGCGCGACGACGGCGGGCTTGTCGGCACCCTGCGCGGCCGCCGACTGAGGTCCGGCGTCGCCGTCGTTTGCCGACGGGGCCATAGCCGGTTCGTCGACCGCGACGTGGCGCACACCGACGCGTTGCGCGTCGGTCGCGAACGTGCGGGCCGGCGCGGGTTGTTGCGCAACCGTTTCATGGAAGCGTGCGAAGCCTGTCGCCACGAGGCAAAGTGCGCCGCAAACAGCAAAGGTCTTGACCATGACTGGATCTCCGTCGGGACGTGCGTCTACTTCAGTGGCTGAACAGGCCTGGTGCGCGGGCCGGCTTGCGGCGCGGGAACCAGCGTTCGAGCAGCGACGCGAGCGCGGGCAGCGCGGTCATCGCCATCACCAGATTCACGATGAACATGAATGCGAGCAGCTTGCCCATGTCGGCCTGGAACTTGAGCGCCGAGAAGCTCCACGTCGCGACGCCGATCGCCAGCGTGATCGCGGTGAAGATCGTGGCCACGCCCACTTCGAGCATCGCGTGCTGCACGGCCTTCACGATGTCCTGCCCGCCCGCGAGATGCACCTGCAGCCGGTTGTAGATGTAGAACGCGTAATCGACACCGATGCCGACCGCCAGCACCATCACCGGCAACGTCGCAACCGTCAGCCCGATCTGCAACTCCTTCATGAACCAGTAGCCGATGAAGGTCGCGACCGACAGCGGCACGCAGCACGCGAGCATCGCGCGCCAGTCGCGGTAGGCGAGGAACACGAGCACCAGGATCGCCGCATACACGTAGAGCATCATCGGCAGCTCGCTCTTCTCGACTTCGTCGTTCGTCGCGGCGAGCACGCCCGCGTTGCCCGCGGCCAGCCGCACCGTGATGCCCGGGAACGGATGCGACGCGCGGTATTGCTTCACGTCGTCGAGGATGCGGTTGATCGTCGTCGCCTTGTGATCGGTCAGGAACAGATGCACGGCCGTCATCCCGCAGTCGCGGCTCATGAAGCCCTTCAAGCGCGACACGTCGACCGACACCGCGCCGTAGTTCTCGGCAGCGATCGGCACAACGTTCATCTTCGGGAAATCCTCGTTGTAGCCCTGGTTGTACGCGCGCAGCATCGCCGAGTACGATTGCACCGACACGACGCCCGGCTCGGTCTTCATCGCGGCCGAAAAGTCGTCCTCGTACAGGCCGACCGCCGGGTTGTCGCACGCGTGGCCGGTCGATTCGATCGCCACCGTCAGCCAGTCGAGGCCCATGTCGTAGTTGCCGGCAATCGACGTCGCGTCGCGGTTGAATCGCGCGTCCGCACGCAGTTCCGGCGCGCCCGGCTGCAGCGTGCCGATCACGCGATCGCGGCTTTGCCATGCGGCGAGCGCGAAGATCGCCACCGTCAGCGCGACGGTGATGCCCGCGTACTTCGGCTCCGCCACGCGGGCGAGCACGCGCAGCGGCTTCGCACGCTGCTGCGCGCGCTTCAGCGAATTGTCCGCATAGGTTTTCGTGAAGTTGAAGCACGATGCCGCGACGGGCAGCAGGATCAGGTTCGTCACGATCTTGTACGCGACGCCGAGCGACGCGGTAATCGCCAGCTCGCGCACCATCGGGATCGGGATCAGCAGCAGCGTGATGAACGACACGAACGCGGTGATCAGCGCGAGCACGCCGGGGATCAAGAGGCCGCTGAAGCTGTGGCGCGCCGCATCGAACGAACTCTGCCCGTGCGCGATCTCGCGGACGATGAAGTTCACCTGCTGCACGCCATGCGACACGCCGATCGCGAACACGAGGAACGGCACGAGCACCGCGAGCGGATCGAGGCCGAAGCCGAGCAGCTTCAACGTGCCGAACTGCCACACGAGCGACGTGAGCGAGCACGCGACCAGCAGCACCGTGAAGCGCACCGAATGGCAGTACCAGTACACCGCGAGCGTGGTCAGCAGCAGCGCGACCGCGCAGAAGCCGAGCACGGCCGTCGCGCCGTCGGCGATATCGCCGATCTGCTTCGCGAAACCGATGATCTGGATCTCGTAGCCGGCATCCTCGAACGGCTTGCGGATCTTGTCTTCGAGCAGGTGATTGAACGCCACGTAGTCGAGCACCTTGCCGGCGCTGTCCCGCTCGTTCAGCTCGGCCGTGATCATCGCGCTCTCCTCGCCGTGCGACACGAGCGTGCCGACGTAGCCGCCGAGCGTCGTCGCGCGGCGCACGCGCGCCACGATGTCGGACGTCAACTGGTCGGGCGTGACCGTGCCCGGAATGATCGGCTCCGCGCGAAACCCTTCGTCGGTCACTTCGTTGACGAACGCGTTCGGCGTCCACAACGAACGAACGCCGATCCGGTCGACGTTCGGCAGGTACGTGACGGCCTGCGTGACGTCGTACAGCCGCGTCAGCCCCTGCTTCGACCAGATCGAGCCGTGCTTCGCGCGCACGACCACCGTGATCCGGTTCGCGCCGAGCAGGTCGTTCCGGTATTGCTGGAACGTGCGGATGTACTCGTGCCCGATCGGCATCTGCTTTTCGAAACCGGCATCCATGCGCAGTTGCACGGCGAACACGGCCATCGCGACGGTGAACAACGCGATCGCCGCGAGCACGATCGCGCGGTGACCGAAGAAAAGCCTTTCCAGGCGACTGACCAGACGATTGAGCACGACGTTACCCCTTCATGTATTCCGGTGGCGTACGCCACCTGCCACCTGCCGCTTGCCACCCGCCGCCGTCAGAAATTCCGCGTGACGAACAAGCCGACGAAATTGCGGTCCGCGTAAGGCTGGCCCACCGTGTTGTGGCCGCCCCAGAACGAAGTGAAGTTGATGCCGGCCTGCCAGTTCGGCGGGTTCTGGTTGAACAGCACGTAGACGTTCACCGACTTCGCGCCCTGCATGTAATTCGCGGTGAAGGTCGGCGTGTAGCCGTACAGGCCGGTGCTGAACGTCACGCCAGGCGTGACCTGCCAGCCGGGGATCAGCGAGCCGTCGTAGGTCCAGTTGAAGTCGATCGTCGCGCCCACCGAGCTCGAGGTGCCCTGGCCCATCCCGATCGGATAGCCGGCCGCCGACCCGTTGTTCAGCCACGGCAGGTAGCCGGCCTGAGGTACCTGCGTGACGGTCTGGCCGTCGATCGTGCGCGTGACGCCGCTGGATTTCAGGCCCGGGTAGTAGATCCACGTCAGTTCCCAGGTCAGCGCGGCCGAATCGGCGCCGAGCAGCTTCAGGAACGGGTATTCGCTGCGCGTCAGCGCAAGCAACCCGTTGATGTCGTACTGGAATTTCTTCTTGTCGGCCCATTGCTGGCAGTTGATGCCCGCCACGCCGTTCGTGTTCAGGTCGAGCGGGCCGCCTGCGCCGTAGCAGCTCGACAGCGCGACCGCGTCGCGCGGCCGGTACGACAGCTCGGTGCCGATCGCCCACGGGCCGAGCCCGAAGTTCGCGCTGACGCCGAACAGTTGCCGCCGGCCGAGATATGACCATTGCACGGTCCCGTTCGCGAGCGACGCGAGCACCGGCGACTTGTCCGTGTAGTTCAGGTAGTAGAACGCGAAATTCGCGTCGAACGAGCGCGGCGAGTAGTTGAACTTCACGCCGAACTGCGGCCGGTATTTCGCCGGCAGGTTCGTCGTGCTCGGCAGGCCGATGTCGTTGAACGGCGGCCCTGCGTACGTGCCGTTCACGAGCCCGTTCTTGATCGCGTTGAGCGTGTCCTGGTTGCCGGCGGCGCCCGGCCCGCCGATCGCGTTGGCGATCGTGCCCGCGCTCGGGCCGGTCACGTTCAGGTTGTTCGTGTTGATCGTGAACGGCTCGGCACCGCGGCCGAAGCCGTTCGTCACCGACCAGTACGAACCGACCGGCGGGTAGCGATTGCCGTTCCACTGGAACTGGTAATACGCCTCGGTGCTGAACCCGTGCGACAGGTCGGCAGCGAAGCTCGCCATCGGCGCCGGCAGCAGCGCCTGCTTGAGCTGCGAGCCCGGAATCAGCAGCTTCTGCACGTCGATCGAGTTGGTTGCGTTGATGCCGCTCTGCGCGAACATGCTCTCGCCCCAGTTGATCACCTGGTTGCCGAGCCGCACGTGCGCGTTGCGCCCGCCGATCGTGAAATCCTTCTGCGCCCACAGGTCGAGCAGTTGCGCGTTGTACACCACCTGCGCGGCCGCGGTGCTCGACAACGGCGTGCGGTTCGTGTTCTTGGCCATGAAGTCGTACATGCCCGTGCCGCGCACCATGAACTTCAGCCCTTCGCTCGGCATCTTCAGCAGCAGCTCGCTGGTCGCGCTGATGTAGGTGCTGAACGGCTGGCCCTTGCGGTAGTTCAGGTCACCGTTGTCCGCGTAGCCCCACTGGTTGGTGTTCGCGCCCGCGCCGCAGCCGAAGGCGTTCGGGTCGCCGGTGAGCGAGCAACTCGGGTTTTTGGTGCGAATACCGGCGCCGGCCGTCAGGTTCGACACCAACGAGCCCTGCAGTGCCCCGCCTCCCATCGTGAAATCGTACGCATAGGCGCTCGACGTCGCAGCCCCCGCCATTGCAATCGATACCGTAGCATTCCTTACTAATCTTGCCGATTCCATGATCCACCTCCGCCCCTGTTCGATGCCGGCGCACGATCGTTGCGCGCGCCGGTCCTTGTATCCGTCAGCCGGTGACCGTCACCGTTCGCTGACCGAGCGCAGCGATTCCGCCGTGTAGAAATCCGACTTGAAGCGCGGATCGTCGGCCTGACCGAACCAGCGAATGTCCTTGCCCTGGCCGATCGACGACGCATCGAACACATAGCGGCCGTTGATCATGTCGTACTGCGCGAGCGGTTCGTTGTCGCAGGTGCCGCCGAGCTCCCATACCGGAATCGGGTAGCTTTCCCGCACCTTCCACAACTTGCCCTGCGCGTCGTAGTCCTCGCCGACGAGCGCGAGCCAACTGTCTTCGTCGAGATAGAACACCTTCTTCGACGCGACGTGCCGCGCGCTCGGCTTCAGCGTCGCCTCGACCGCCCACACGCGATGCGTCTCGTAACGGCGGTTCGCAGCGGCGAGGCCGTCGGGTGTCGCGACGTCGTGCAGCTTGCTCTTAAACTTGTACATGCCGAACGCGTTGTACGGGACGATCATTTCCTTCTTGCCGACCAGCTTCCAGTTGAACCGGTCGAGCGAGCCGTTGAACATGTTCGCCTCGTCGATCAGGTACTGGTTCTCGAACCCGATCAACGGTGCGTCGTGCGTATAGGCCGGCATGCGTCGCACGCGCCGCTGGCCCGGGAAGTAGTAGTAGGTTTCCGAGTCCTTGTTGAAGTACTGCCGCTGGACGAAGGCCTGCCCGGCGAGCGCGGCGGGCGAATTCATCTGGAAGTAGACGGCCGCGCTCAACTGGTCGACATCCTGCGGCGAGCGCTTGCCGAGCTTGGCGGACGGAAAGTAGAACGTCTGCGGGCCGACCGCGTCGATCCAGTCGCTGCCGCCCGGACGCGGCGAAATGGCCGTGGCGACCTGCGCCCATTCGACGCCTTCGCCGCGATAGCGCATCTCGTAGTTCAGGATCGCTTCCACGCCGCTCTTCGGCTGCGGGAACGGCACGCCCGGCAACGCGGCCGATGCGAGGTTCTCGCCGGTCGAATCCAGCTTCGCGGCAGTGAGGTTCGCCTTCGAGTTCTGCTCGGCGACGTCCGGCAGTTGACATTCGCGATGGGACGGGTAGACGTCCATCCGGTAGCCCTTCTTCTGCTTGATCAGCGCGACCTGCCCGGGCGACAGCTTGTCCGCATACTTGTCGACGTTCGCGGCATCGATCGAGTAGAGCGGTTTCTCGTTGCGGTGCTTCCAGAAATCGGCGCGCACCTTGCCCCACTCCCAGCCCGCATCGGGCGATTGCTTACCGGCATAGGCCGGCACCGCGCCGTCCTTGCTCGCCGTTCGATCGGCGCCGGCCGGTGTCAGGTCGTCCGCCGCGACGGCCGTGCCGATCGCGAGACATGCAGCGGCCGCGATCGCGGACACGGCCCAGAAACTATGCTTCTTCATCACGGTTCTCCTTCCCACTCCGCCTTCGTTCGCCCGTCGTGGGCGAAACGCGTTCACTCCGACCGCTATCGTCGACCGACGATTGCGTCGCTCCTTGATCGCGGCCGGCCGGGGGTCCGGCCGGCCGACTGCCGATTGCATTGCCTTCTTCGATTCGCTCGTGCCTTTCCTTCAGGACTGCGATTCATATGGAACGCGAACCCGTCCTGAAATTCGTCGCTGCCGCCCGTCAGTCCTTGCCGGAACCGGCCACCGCTACCGCGCGGACCTCCACGCACAGGCCCGGCAGCGCCAGTTGCGTCACGCCGACCGCGGTCCAGGACGGATAGCGGTTCGGGAAATACTCGTCCTTGACTGCCGCAAAGCCCTCGGTCTCGCGCTGCAGATCCGTATGAAATGTCGTCAATTCGACGACGTCGGCGAGGCTCGCGCCTGCCTCCTCGAGGATCATCTTCAGGCACTCGAACGCGATCCGCGCCTGCGCCTGCACGCCGTCCGCCGGCTGCATCTGCGCGTCGAGGCCGACCTGACCCGAGACCCAGATCGTGTCGCCGACACGCGTCGCCGGCGAGAAGTGGTACGCGTCGTACCACGGCTGGAATGCGGGCGGAACGATCGATTGCCGCTTGGGGGTAGCTGCCATGATGAAAATCTCCTGGCTCAGACGAGTTGACGGAAACATGGTGCCCGGAACGGATCGCCTGCCTTCAACGCGGCGAGTTCCTCGACGAACAGCACGCCGGCGGGCGTGAAGCCCGAGCGGCTGTCATCGGGCAGCGGGCTGAACACCGCGTCGTCGCCGAAGAAGCGCAGCACCAGCGTGTGGCGATCGGGGAAATCCGCATCGACCGCGCCACCGCCGTGCAGCACGCCCGGATGGAGCAGCAGCACGTCGCCCGGCTTCGTTTCCCACGAGACGATGTCGTACGCACCCGGCGCCGCGCGGCGTTCGGCTTCGATGTTCGGCAGGCGCGGCCACACGTCGCCGCCATGGAGCGGGTCGGTCGGGTCGTCGGCATTCTGGAACGTGGTGCCGTCGTGGCGCACGCCGTGATGCGAACCGCGTACGATCTCCAGCGCATTGCGCTTCGGCACGGCCTCGAAGCTGATCCATGCGTTGCCGAAGTGCATCCCCTGCCATGGCAGGTACGACGTGTCCTGGTGCCACGGCGAGCGCGCGCTCTTGCCGCCGCCCTTCATGAACAGCTCCTCCGCGAAGTACCACACGTGCTTCGAGCCCCACAGGTCGGCGAACAACTGCCCGAACGGCAGCGTGCCGACGAGTTCGTCGAGCCGTGCCTTCGCATACGGGTTCGCGTTGTCGTTGTGCGACTTGTACTCGGTGCCGTCGAGCAGCGTCGTCGCCATCGGGCCCGGGTTCTCCATCCCCCAGTCGAACACCGCGCGGCATTGCGCCAGTTGTTCGTCGTTGAGCACGCCTTCGACGAGAACCGCACCATCCTCGAAGAAAGCCCTGCGTTTGGCTGCATCCATCGTAGATCTCCTGATTCGTCCAACGATAGCCGGCGATCAACCTCGATTGCCGACCTTTTCAGTAGAACATGGTGACAATGTTAGGTCATCATGACAAAAATAAAATAAAGAAATAGACGGGGTATTCCCTGTTTTGTCTGCATGATTGAACGAGCATCGCGACGGGCTGCCGGCCCGTCATGACAATCGGCTTTCGGCCTTCATACAAGCTTGCGACGAAGCGCGGCCGGCACTTCGTCGCGACTTCGTCCGCGCGCGCGGCCGCATGCCTCTTCTCCGCGAAGATCGCACGCGGCGCCACTGCGCCCGAGTCAGGCGGGTCGCTTCCGTCGGCACGCTCCGCCACCGCCTCGGCCAGCCGATTCCGATTCGTGAATCCCAACCAGTTTTTCAGTACAGCTACTCATTTCGGATACGACAAGACGCCCGCACCGTCACGGCTTCGCCCCTGCTCCGGCTCCAGCGCGCAATACGCGTAATAGATCACGACCGTGAAGTACGACCACGTGAGCAACGCGAGTACGTAGAAGTTGAACACGACATTGGTCTCGTCGCCCGGTATCTTGTAGAAGTCGTAGATGCACGCGATCGCCAGCGACGCGGCGAGCGCGACGAGCGTCGTCAGCGCATGAAACGCGTGCCCGGCGCGCAGCAGCCGCATCACGAAGCCGGCGAGATAGATCGCGAGCAACGTCCACATCGTCACGTAGAAATACGGCAGCGGGCCTTTCAGGAAATCGGCCGTTACCAGCGCGATCGTTCCGACGGTCGCGAGCACGAACAGCAGCACGTCCTGCCACACCGACGGCCGGTAGCCGTGCGTGACGGTCATCAGGCCCGCGACGGCGATGACCGGCATCCCGAACCCCCGCGAGAATGCATCGAGAAAGTGCGAAATGGCGTACGACACCGGGGATTCCGTCGCGAAAAAGATCAGCGCATTGGTCGCGGAGATCGTGACGATCCACCATTCGAAGCCGAGCAGGAAGTTGCGCTTGCGGACGAACTTGAAGCCGTACACGCCAGTCGTCGTCGCAAGCGTCGCGCTGGCAAGACAAAGAGCAAGTGATCTGTGATCCATGGTGAGAACTCCCGAGGTCGATTGCTTTCGATGATTCACTGTTTGCCGGGGCCGACACTCGCGAGATAGGTCGCGACCGCCGCGCGATCGTCCG
This sequence comes from Burkholderia pyrrocinia, assembly GCF_022809715.1. Classification (NCBI taxonomy): domain Bacteria; kingdom Pseudomonadati; phylum Pseudomonadota; class Betaproteobacteria; order Burkholderiales; family Burkholderiaceae; genus Burkholderia; species Burkholderia pyrrocinia. The sequence continues at coordinate 2,309,646 of NZ_CP094460.1, read as the reverse complement.
CCGACAGCGCCTGCGCGACGCGCTGCATCGTGCCCGTGGCCTCGCTGCGCGAGCCGTTCGCGAACGCGTCGAGCTGCGCGAGCAGGTAGTCGTAGCCCTGCCCGGCCAGACGCGGAAACTGCGCCTGCCCCGTCAGCCGCGCGCCGTGGCAGGCCGCACACGCGCCGCCCGTCACCAGTTGCTCGCCCTTCGCGCGCAGTCGTGCATCCGGTTTGAAATAGCGGTTGTCCGCCGGCGCCTGTTTCGCGTAGTAACCGGCCAGATGGGCGATCTCCGCTTCGCTCATGGTCATCGCGAGCGGGCCCATCGTCGGGTTCGCCCGTTGCCCGCTCGCGAACGCGCGCAGCTGCGCGGCGACGTATTGGGCCGGCTGGCCGGCGAGGCTCGGATATGCCTGGCTGAGCGACGTGCCCTTCACGCCGTGGCAGCCCATGCACGCGTCGGTCACGCGCGGCCACGGGCCGCCGTCGGCGTCGTCGGCTTGCGCCGTCGTATCGATATGGTGCTGCAGGCGATAGAAGCCGAGCAGCGCAGGGCCGTAGAGGGCCAGCAGCGCGCCCGCCACCACGAGCACCGCGAGAAGCAGCATGCGTTTCTTCATCTCCGCTCTCCTATGCGCGACGCAGTGCGTTGAGCGCCTGAAGCGCGCTTTGGTGACCGGAGCGAACGGCGCCGTCCATATAGCCGGCCCAGATGTTCGCGGTCTCGGTGCCCGACCAGATCAGGTTGCCGCACGGCGCGCGCAACGCTTCGCCGTGCGCGCTCCAGAAGCCGGGCGGGATTGCCGATACGCACGTGAGCGTCCACGGGTCGGCGAGCCCCCAGTCGCGATCGTGGTACGACACCGGCGCGCGCGCGTCGTCGCCCCATGCCTGCGCGTACAGATCCATGTGCATCTGTTTCGCGGCCTGCGGGTCCGACGGCACCAGCGCATTCCGGACGAACGCGTTGATCACGCCGATTTCGCCGCCCGGCGGCGAATTGTCATAAGCCCAGAAGATCGGCCCGTCGGTCTGGAAAAGGTGGCCGTTCAAGCCCTTGTCGCGCCAGAACGGGCGGCGGTAGACCATCGCCGTCTTGCGCGCCGGCGAATGGGCCGGCCACGCACGCTGCAGCGCGCTGCGCTTTTCCGGCAGCGGCGGGTCGAACTGCACCTGGTGGCACAGCGCCGGGTGGAGCGCCATCACGACCTGTTTCGCGCGCACCGTGCCGCGATCGGTCTGCAACGTGACGACGTCGCGATCCCAGCCGACGATCCGGCGCACCGGCGACGACAGGCGCACCTTGTCGCCCAGTTGCTGCGCCATCCGGGTGCTGAGGATCTGCGAGCCGCCGACGAAACGGGTTTCCTGCGCGCTGTGCTTGATCGAGTCGAGCTGCGCGTAATCGCAATCGGCGGAATTGATCATCGACAGGAAATGCAGCAGCCCCATCTTCGCCGGCGCGACGCCGCCCGACAGCGAGATCGACGCGTTCCAGCCCATCCGGTCTTCGGGTTTGATGCCCTGCTGCGCGAGCCAGTCGCCGACCGACAGCCGGTCGAGTTCGCCGGCCTTCGGCGACGTCCACGGCGTGGCCGACGGCACGTCGCGCGACAGCCTGCTGAGCTTCGCCGCGACGGCCTCGTCGGTGCCGAACGTGCCCTGCAGGTCGATCTCGGCGCGCCCGTCGCCGCCGAGAATGACCGTCTTGCCTGCGTAATAACTCGGGAACGTGCCGACTTCCAGCTCGCGGGCGAGATCCGCAACAGCCGTCTGGCCCGGGCCGATCCACTGGCCGCCGACTTCCGTCACATAGCCTCCACCCACGTCGTAATTGAGCGTGCGGCCGCCCACGCGATCGCGCGCCTCGAGCACGACGAAGGATTCGCAGCCCGCGTAGCGCAGATCGCGCGCGGCCGTCAGGCCGGCAAGCCCGGCGCCGACGATCGCGACATCGAGCACGTCGCCGTCGTTGCCGGCGGCAGGCACCGCATCGGCCTTCGCCCGCACCGTGCCGAGCGCAAGCCCGCCCGCCGCGACGGACGCGCCCGCGACCTTGAGCCACTGCCTGCGCCGCATGTCGGCCGACCCGCTGGTGGATGACTTCCTGGACATGATGTGTTGGTTACCGCCTGCAAATGGCGCGAGCGGCGGCCGCCTCGGCGGCACGCGGCCATCGCTCGCGCGGGATCTGACGACTGGATGCGACCTCGTTCCGCTTCACCTGCCGCCGGCCCGCCCACCTCGATTCCGGTGTGCGATCCAGTTCGCATTCCTGCCTGTACGCGTGCCGTATTTCCTTGTATCGATAAGGATTTGCCGGCCCCCTGAATTAGTAAATGTTGCAAAAGTTAGGTCATGATACATAAAACAAGATTGAAAAAAAAAGACAGGGTATTCCCCTGTCGCGATGCGAATCGTGCCGATTCTGAAAGGTCTGTGAAAGACGGCGCGCACGATGCGGATCGGTGGCGCCCGATGTCTACGTTCGATGGAACAGCCCGTGCGGTAGTATGGCGGCTCGACGGAACCCCGATGGATCTGAACGAGTGGCCATGCCCGATATTTCTTCATCTTCCGGCGCCGGCCAGGGCGCCCAGGCGCTCGTCCTCATCGCCGAGGACGAACCCGAGATCGCCGAGATCCTGATCGCCTATTTCGCGCGCAGCGGCCTGCGCACCGTACACGCCACCGACGGCCGCCGCGCGCTCGAACTCCACCTGTCGCTCAAGCCCGACCTCGTGCTGCTCGACGTGCAGATGCCGCACGTCGACGGCTGGAAGGTGCTCGCCGAGATCCGCCATCGCGGCGACACGCCCGTCATCATGCTGACCGCGCTCGACCAGGACATCGACAAGCTGACCGGGCTGCGCATCGGCGCCGACGACTACGTGGTCAAGCCGTTCAATCCCGCCGAAGTCGTTGCGCGCGCGCAGGCCGTGCTGCGCCGTTCGATGGCCGGCTCGCGCCACGAGGAACAGCGCGTGCTGCGCGCCGCGCCGTTCGAGATCGATCTCGAACACCACGAAGCGACGGTCGAGGTCGGCAGCACACGGCACACGCTCGTGCTGACGCTCACCGAATTCAAGCTGCTCGCGCAGCTCGCGCGCGCGCCGCGGCGCGTGTTCAGCCGCGCCGAGCTGATGGCCACCTGCCTGCCGGAAGGCGATGCGCTGGAGCGCACGGTCGACAGCCACGTCAGCAAGCTGCGCAAGAAACTCGACGATCTCGGTGTCGCGGGCGTGCCCGTGAGCGTGCGCGGCGTCGGCTACAAGCTGTGGAGCGGAGATTGAAACTCGACGGGCTGAGCCGCCAGATCGCGCTGGCGATGGGCGCGATCGCGTTCGGCGTCACGCTGCTGGTCGTCGTGACGGCCTACGCGTTTTACTACGTTCTGTACACCTACTGGCCGGACGATTTCAAGCAGACGGGCTGGTTCCCGACCGGGCCGGAGTGGGTGTGGATCACTTCGACCGCGCTGGTCGGTCTCGTGATCTCGATCATCGTTGCGGTCAACCTGTCGCGGCGCATCCTCGTGCCGCTGAATTCGGTGACGGACGGCATCCGCCGCGTCGCGCGCGGCGATCTCGGCGCGCGCGCCGTCGCCGGCGACCGCTCGCTGCACGAAGCCGCGCGGCTCGCCGACAATTTCAACGCGCTCGCGAGCGAACTGCAGCGCGTGACCGACGAGCAGACGTTCTGGAATGCCGCGATCGCGCACGAACTGCGCACGCCCGTCACCGTGCTGCGCGGGCGGCTGCAAGGGCTCGCCGAAGGCGTGTTCACGCCGAGTGAAGCGCTCTACCGCAGCCTGCTCGCACAGGTCGAAGGGTTGACGCGGCTGATCGAGGATCTGCGCGTGGTCAGCCTCGCCGATAGCGGCCACCTGAGCATCGAGATTCGCGAAACCGATCTTGCCGCCGACGTGCGCGCCGTGGTCGACGTGTTCGCACACGCGCTGCAGGCCGCCGGCCAGCAGCCGGTGCTCGATCTCGACCCGCGGCGCATGTGCTGCGACCCGGTCCGCCTCCGCCAGGCGCTGCTGGCACTGCTGGAGAATGCGCGCCGCCATGCGGTGCCCGGCGCGATCCGGATCCAGACGCGCATCGAACACGGGATGTGCCGGCTGCGTGTCGAAGACGACGGCCCCGGCATCCCGGCCGATTTCGCGCCGCACGTGTTCAAGGCATTCAGGCGCGTCGACGAGTCGCAGCCCGGCGGCACCGGCCTCGGGCTCGCCGTCGTCGCGGCGATCGCGCATGCGCACCACGGCGAGGCGATCTGCGTGCCGACGGGCGCCGGCGGCACGCGGTTCGAGGTGCAGTGGCCCGACAACCTCGTGCCGGCGCCCGACAGCGAGCGGTTCCCGGCTTAGGGCCTGTTCCGGCCAATAACGGGCTTGCGCCGGCGCCGCGTTCCCGCGATCACGCGCGCGGTTCGCGCCCGACCTGTTCGAGCGGCGGGCTGAACCCGAGCACCGTGTACTCCGTCACGGACACCGTCCCCTTCCCGGCCGCGCCCTGCACCACCACCGCGCGCACGGCGCCGGCCCGGTCGAATTTCAGCTGCGTGCCGACGGTCGCGTTGCGCAGCGCCTCCAGTTCCTCGATCCGCGCAATCGCCAGCTTGCGCACCGCGCCGGACACGTACACCGGCAGGAACACCAGCGCGATGAAGATCGACACCGCGTCCTTCGACACGCTGTCGAGCATCGGCTGGCCCGACATCACGAGCGACAGCGACGTTGCCGCGACGAAGATCGCAAGCACGGTTGCGCCCACTCCGAGCGACGAGAACCGTTCGGCCGCCTTCTTCATGCGCGCCTTCACGAGTGCGCGCGCGGCCGCGGACGTCACCAGCCATTCGCGCTGCGCGCCGAAGAACCCGGCGATGCCGAGGAACAGCGTCGCAACCGCGCTGACGACGATGCCGCTGTACAGCGCGTCGAACATCACGCAGACGAATTCGAGCACGAACACGATGACCAGCGGAACCAGCAGCAGACGGAACGAATAGCCGCCGCGACCGTGCCCCTGGATCCACCATTTCACCGGCGACAGCTGCCAGAATCGGCTCTCCCGGTGTAGCGAAAGTTCTTCGTTGTCCGTCAATGTCTCACCCGTGGAGTTCCGTTGCGCCACCAGCACTGCGTTACCCGCGCCCGACCGAAATACAAATGAATACCTCAGGTTATCGATTGATCCCAAAGATTCATTAGACGGTGCCTCCGCCGCCGCGCGATGCTGGCCCCGCCAGTGAACGCGGTGTCATTGCAACGCCGCGCACGCGAATGGAGTGAGACACATGCCTAACGACCACCGTCAACGGCGCCACACACTGTGGCTGCTGTGCGCGCTTTCGTTCATCCTCTACGTCGACCGCGTCAACCTCGCGACCGCGGCCGGCGCGATCAAGGCCGAGCTCGGCCTGTCGAACACCGAGCTCGGCGTCGCATTCTCCGCGTTCGCGTATTCGTATGCCATCTGCCAGATCGGCGGCGGCTGGATCGCCGACCGGTTCGGCGCCCGCATCACGCTGATCGGCTGCGGGCTGATCTGGGTCGTGTCGACCTTCACGACGGGGCTCGTGCACAGTCTCACGCTGCTGTTCGCCGCGCGCCTGCTGCTCGGCATCGGCGAAGGTGCGACGCTGCCCGCCCAGGCCCGCGCGATCACGCACTGGTTCCCGCGCGAGCGGCGCGGCGTCGTGCAAGGCTTCACGCATTCGTTCTCGCGGCTCGGCAACGCGGTCACGCCACCGATCGTCGCCGCGCTGATGACGTGGCTGTCGTGGCGCGCCGCGTTCTTCGTGATCGGCGCGGTGACGCTGGTATGGCTCGTATGGTGGGTCGTCGGCTTCCGCGAGCATCCGCTCGGCGACGACGACGGCCACGCACGCGCCGCCGCCCGCCCCGCGTCACCGTCCGGCCCGACGCCGTGGGGGCCGCTGTTGCGCCGGATGGCGCCGACGATCTTCGTCTACTTCTGCTACGGCTGGACCGCCTGGCTGTTCTTCACGTGGCTGCCGACGTTCTTCCTGAACGGCCAGGGCCTGAACCTGAAATCGACCGCGCTGTTCGCGTCCGGCGTGTTCTTCGCAGGCGTGGTCGGCGACACGCTCGGCGGCTGGCTCTGCGACCGGATCTACCGGAAGACCGGCAACCTCGCGCTGTCGCGCCAGAGCGTGATCGTGACGAGCTTCGCCGGCGCGCTCGTCTGCCTGCTGCCGCTCGCGTTCGTGCATTCCACGGCCGGCATCGCGCTGTGCCTGTCGGGGTCGTTCCTGTGCCTCGAACTGACGATCGGGCCGATCTGGGCGGTGCCTAGCGACATCGCGCCGACCCACGCCGGCATCGCGAGCGGGATGATGAACGCCGGTTCCGCGATCGCGGGGATCCTGTCGCCGATCCTGTTCGGCTATCTCGTCGACCGCACGGGCAGCTGGACGGTGCCGTTCATCGGATCGGTCGCGATGCTGCTGATCGGCATCGTCGCCGCGCTGCGGATTCGCCCGGACCGCACGCTGTCGGCATCGATGCCGACGCTCGCCGAGGCACCCGTCGCGCCGTCGGCACACTGAACCGACTCGTCACGGCTTCCCCCATGCCGCCATCACGCATCGCCACGTCCCGCGACGCGTGATCGGCACTGCCAGCGAACCGCTCCGTCAAGCGGCATCCTCCTCCTCGCCACCCTCCCGGTGAAACAGCGCGAGAAACTGCTGCGCGGGGATGCTCAGCGGCCGGTCGCGCCGCACGATGCTGCCGTACGACGGCAGCTTCTGATCGAGCGCGTAGTCGATGATCGCGACGAGCCCGTGCTCCGCGTTGCGCTGCGCGACCGTCTGCGGAATCACGCCGAGCATCGTCGAACGGTCGACGAGGTTCATCGTGGTCAGGATCGAGCCCGTTTCGACCAGCCCGCGCGGCATCGGCTGGTGACGCGCATGGAACTCGCGCTCGACGACCTCGCGCGCCGGGCTACCCGCCGGCTGCAGGATCCACGTGTAATCGAGCAGCGCATCGAACCCGACCGGCCCGGCACCCGCGAGCGGATGGTCGCGGCCCGCGATGATCGCGAGCGCCTCGTCGTCCACCACGCGAAAGTCGCAATCGGCCCCGACGTTGCGGCCGATCACCACTTCGAGCACGCCTTCGCGAAGCTGCGGCATCAGCCGGTCGCTCGTGTCCACCGCGATGTCGATCGCAAGCAGCGGATAACGCGCCTTCAACTGCACCAGCGCCTCGGTGAGCCGCCCCGGCGACGCCGCCATGATGCTGCCGATCGCCAGCCGCCCGGCGCTGCCGAGCTGCAGTTCGCCGAGCTCGCGGTTCAGCGCCTCCATGCTGCCGCGGATTCCGCGGAAATAGCCGAGCACGCGCTCGCCTGCCGGATTCAGCACGAGCCCGCGCCCGATGCGATCGAACAGCCGCTGGCCGAGCGCGCTCTCCAGTTCGGCCAGCATCTTCGTCGCGGCCGGCTGCGTGAGGCCCATCTGCTCGGCCGCCGCGCGCAGCGTCAGGCATTCGTCCACGGCAAGCAACAGCGCGATCTGCCGCATGCGCAGCCGGTTCAGCAACTGCGGGGTCGAGTCTCGTCTGTCGATCGAGCCCATGTTTGATTACTCCAGGTTATCGATTCATCAAGAGTTTTCAATTTACCGACTCATTCCGTCTACCTAGCATCAACCCCATACACGAACGGCCACGCGCCGCCACCGGAGACGCAGCATGAACACCCCCTCGACCGCCGCCCCCCTGCCCGTCGTCGCGCTGACGCTCGGCGACCCCGCCGGCATCGGCGCCGAACTGATCGCGAAACTGCTCGCGCGGCCCGATGCCACCGCTCATGCGAATCTCGTGCTGATCGGCGATCGCTGGCTGTGGGAAGCCGGCCAGCGCGTCGCCGGCGTGCAGGTCGCCGTCGAACCCGTCGCTTCGCTGGCCGCGGTGCGCGGCCGGCCGTCGACCGCGCGCGCCGCGTTCGTCGAAGTCGATACGGTCGCGCCCGCGCAGGTCACGGTCGGCCAGGCCGGCGCGGACGGCGGCCGCTCGACGCTCGCGGTGCTCGACCGGTGCGTCGACGCCGCGCTCGCCGGCGACATCGACGCGATCTGCTTCGCTCCGCTGAACAAGTACGCGATGAAGCTCGGCGGGCTCCGCCACGACGACGAATTGCACCACTTCGCCGAAGCGCTCGGCGTGACCGGCTATTTCTGCGAATTCAACACGCTCGGCGAACTGTGGACGGCGCGCATCTCGTCGCATATCCCGCTGAAGGACGCGGCGGGCTGCCTGAGCATCGAGCGGATCGAACAGGCATCCGAACTGATCTACCGGTCGCTGCTCGCGAACGGCGTCGCCGCGCCGAAGGTGGCGATCGCCGCGTTCAACCCGCACGGCGGCGACGGCGGCAGTTGCGGCCGCGAGGAAGTCGACATCATCGAGCCCGCGGTGCGCCAGCTGCAGTCGCGCGACTGGCCGACCGACGCGCCGTTCCACGGCCCGTTCCCCGCCGACACGATCTTCCTGAAGGCGCAGGCCGGCGACTACCAGGCGATCGTCACGATGTACCACGACCAGGGGCAGATCGCGATCAAGCTGCTCGGCTTCTCGCGCGGCGTGACCGTGCAGGGCGGGCTGCCCGTGCCGATCACGACGCCCGCGCACGGCACCGCGTACGACATCGCGGGCCGCGGCACGGCCGATGTCGGCGCCACCTGGCAGGCGCTGCAGATCGCGTGCCGGATGGGCGCCGCGCGCCGCACCCCCGCTGTTTCGGCGTGACGGCCACGCCGGCCGCCCGCCTTTCACACACGACAACATCGATTCTCGGAGACACCATCATGAAAATCCGGTCCGTGCGCGCACGCGTATTCCAGTGGAAAGGAAAGACCGTCCCGCCGCAGGGCAACTTCTGCTCGAACGCGATGGATCTGCTGTACGCGCCGCAGGAAACGATGAGCACGTTCCGCTTCCATTCGTGGACGGTCGTCGAAGTCGAGACCGACGACGGCATCGTCGGCCTCGGCAACGTCGCGCTCGCGCCGCACGTCGCGAAGGTCATCATCGACCAGTACCTCGCACCGCTCGTGATCGGCCATGATCCGTGGGACTACGAATACCTGAACCAGCGGATGTATCGCGCCACCCACGCGTGGGGCCGCAAAGGCATCGGCATGGCGGCGATCTCGGCGGTCGACATCGCGATCTGGGACATCCTCGGCAAGAGCGTCGGCAAGCCGGTGTTCAAGCTGCTCGGCGGCCGCACCAAGGAAAAGATCCCCTGCTACTACTCGAAGCTCTACCGCACCGACCTGAAGGCGATGCAGGACGAAGCGCAGCAGTATCTGAAGGAAGGCTTCCGCGCGTTCAAGATGCGCTTCGGCTACGGCCCCGCGCACGGGCAGCAGGGGGTGATCGAGAACCTGAAGTCGGTCGCGGCGATCCGCGAGGTGATCGGCTACGACAACGACCTGATGCTCGAGTGCTACATGGGCTGGAATCTCGAGTACGCGAAGCGCATCCTGCCGAAGCTCGAGAAATACCAGCCGCGCTGGCTCGAGGAACCGGTGATCGCCGACGACATCGACGGCTACGCGGAGCTGAACCAGCTGACGCGCATTCCGATCTCCGGCGGCGAGCACGAGTTCTCGCTGTACGGCTTCAAGCAGCTGCTCGACCGCAAGGCCGTGTCGGTCGTCCAGTACGACACGAACCGCGTCGGCGGGATCACGATGGCGCACAAGATCAACGCGCTGTGCGAGGCGTACAGCGTGCCGGTGATTCCGCACGCGGGCCAGATGCACAACTATCACCTGACGATGAGCACGCTCGCGTCGCCGATGAGCGAATACTTCCCGATGTTCGACGTCGAGGTCGGCAACGAGCTGTTCTATTACATCTTCGACGGCGAGCCGGTAGCCGAAAACGGCTTCCTGCAACTGCGCGACGACGTGCCGGGCCTCGGCCTCACGCTGAAGACCGAATTCCTCGACCAGTTCGACATCGTCGAGTGAGGCCGGCCATGAACGCACGCTACCAGGGCGTCTTTCCGGTCGCGCCGACGATCTTCGACGCGCACGGCGCGCTCGATCTCGACGGCCAGCGCCGCAGCCTCGACTTCATGATCGATGCCGGTTCGCAGGGCCTCTGCATTCACGCGAACTACTCCGAGCAGTTCGCGCTCGGCGACGACGAACGCGACCTGATCACGCGCACCACACTCGAGCACGTCGCGGGCCGCGTGCCGGTGATCGTCACGACGTCGCACTTCAGCGCGCGGATCTGTGCGGAACGCAACCGGCGCGCACAGGCACTCGGCGCGGCGATGGTGATGGTGATGCCGCCGTACCACGGTGCGACGTTCCGCGTGCCCGAAGCGCAGGTTCGCGCGTTCTTCGCCGAAGCGGCCGACGGGCTCCGCATTCCGCTGATGATCCAGGACGCGCCGGCCAGCGGCGTCGCGCTCACCGCGTCGTTCCTCGCGACGCTTGCGCGCGAGATCGATGCCGTGTCGTACTTCAAGATCGAGACGGCCGGCGCCGCGTCGAAGCTGCGCGAGCTGATCGCGCTCGGCGGCGACGCGATCGAGGGGCCGTGGGACGGCGAGGAAGGCATCACGCTACTCGCCGATCTCGACGCCGGCGCAACCGGCGCGATGACGGGCGGCGGTTATCCGGACGGGATTCGCCGGATCACCGACGCGTATTTCGCCGGGCGCCGCGATGAAGCATGCGAGCAGTACGCGCGCTGGCTGCCGCTGATCAACTACGAGAATCGTCAGTCGGGCTTCCTGACCGCGAAGGCGCTGATGCTGGAAGGCGGCGTGATCGCGTGCGACCGGCCGCGCGCGCCGTGGCCCGAGCTGCATCCGCAGGTGCGCGCGGGGCTGCTCGATACGGCGCGGCGGCTCGACCCGCTCGTGCTGCGCTGGGGACGCTAGAGATCGAAAGCACGCGCGACGCAAACGCGTTGCGCATCGGCGGCCGGCACCTGCCGGCTCGCCACGGCAAGACAGCGGCCCATCAGAAGGCCGCCGCGGCCGACTACCCGAACTGGACGGAGACACAATGACCCTGTTGAACCCCACCACCCCGGCATACGAAGCCGGCGAAGCCATTCCGCGCCGCCGCTGGCTGCGCGTGATTCCGCCGCTGCTGCTCGCCTGCATCATTTCCTACATGGACCGCGTGAACATTGCGTTCGCGATGCCCGGCGGGATGAACGCCGAGCTCGGCATGGACGCGACGATGGCCGGCCTCGCCGGCGGCATCTTCTTCTTCGGCTACCTGTTCCTGCAGATTCCCGGCGGCCGGCGCGCGGCGCTCGGCAGCGGCAAGACATTCATCGCGTGGTCGCTCGTGAGCTGGGCCGTGCTGTCGGTGCTGACCGGGCTCGTCACGCATACCTGGCAGCTGCTGGCGCTGCGCTTCCTGCTCGGGGTGGCCGAGGGCGGCATGCTGCCCGTCGTGCTCACGATGGTCAGCCACTGGTTCCCCGACCGCGAACGCGGCCGCGCGAATGCGATGGTCATCATGTTCGTGCCGCTCGCCGGCATGATCACCGCGCCGCTGTCCGGCTTCATCCTCGCCGCGTACGACTGGCGTCACCTGTTCTACAGCGCGGGCGCACTGTCGCTGCTGTGCCTGGTCGCGTGGATGCTGCTCGCCGACGACGGCCCGGAGACCGCGCGCTGGGTGTCGCCGCGCGAGAAGGCGTACATCCTCGACGCGCTGCGCGACGAGCAGGAACGCAAGCGCGCGGCCGGCACGCCGGCCGCCGCATCGTTCGGCGAGATGCTGCGCAACCCGACGATCTGGCTGCTCATCGCGATCAACTTCTGCTATCAGGTCGGCATCTACGGCTATACGATGTGGTTGCCGACGCTGCTGAAGAACCTCACGCACGGCGGGATGGGCAAGGTCGGCCTGCTCGCGATGCTGCCGTATGTCGCGATGGTGATCGGGATGTTCGTCACGTCGTATTTGTCTGACCGAACCGGCAAGCGCCGCCTGTTCGTGCTGCTGCCGCTCGTCGGCTTCGCCGCGTGCCTCGCGCTGTCGGTGCTCACGCACGCGTCGATGGCCGTATCGTTCGCGTTCCTGATCGGCTGCGGCTTCTTCCTGCAGGCGGCCGCCGGCGTGTTCTGGGCGATTCCGCCGAAGCTGTGCAGCGTCGAGACGGCCGGCAGCGCGCGCGGCCTGATCAATGCGCTCGGCAATCTCGGCGGGTTCTGCGGCCCGTATGCGGTCGGCGTGCTGACCCAGCACGTGAGCGCGGCGGCCGGCGTGCTCAGCCTCGCGGTCACGCTCGCGGTGGCCGGCCTGCTCGCGCTGACGCTGCCGAAGCGCTGCGAGGACTGAGCCCTGATACCCGATATGCAGGCCTGCGAACGAAATAACGGAGACACACCTTGAACGACATCCTGCTGCTGGTGCAGAAATGCGCCCATACCTTCAGTTTCTACGACCTCGACACGAAAGCCGCGCTCAAGCACATCGTGCTGCCGAACTTCCCGCACGAGTTCACCGTCGACGTGAACGAGCGCTACGCGTATGTCGGCATCTTCGGGATCGAGACCGCGTGGTCGCGCGGCCATGAAGGCGACCACCGGATCGCCGAGATCGACCTCGTCGAGCACACGCACACGCGCATGCTCGACCTGTGGCCGTACTACCGGCCGCACGGCATGGCGAGCGACCGCGACGGCCGGTTGTACGCGATGAGCGAGGCGCACGACATGCTGCTCGTGTTCGACGAGCCGACCCGGCAACCCGTGCCGAACATGGCCGTGCCTTCCGGTGGCGTGAAGACGCACCTCGTGACGCTCACGCGCGACGCGAGCCGCGCGTACGGCGTGCACCTGCTGTCGAACACGGTCACGCAGTTCCATCCGCGCGATGCGACGGTCGTGCCGCGCGCCGTGATGCCCGGCCCGCGCCCCGAAGGCAATGCGCTGTCGGCCGACGAGCGCACGCTGTTCGTCGCGAATCGCGGCGACGACACGCTGGTCGAGATCGACACGGAGACGATGACCTGCGGCCGCCGCGTGAAGACGCGCAGCGATCCGAACCGCATCTACCGGACCAGCGCGCCGGACGGCCGCGACCTGCTGCTGCTGACCAATTCGGGCGAACGGTCGATCTCCGTGTTCGATGCACGCCAGCTCGAGGAAATCGAACGCATCGCGCTGCCCGCGAACCCGACCGCACTGTCGTTCCATCCGTCGCGGCGCGTCGCCTACGTGTCGTTCCAGGACGACTACGTGCGCGAACTCGATCTCGAAACCTGGCGTTTCGTCGGCGCGCTGGCGACGCTGCGCGAGCCCGATGCATCGTACGTGCTCGCGGGAGCACGCTGACATGCGCGACGGATCGCCGCCCGAAGGAGCGCCGCCCGACGGCATGCCGGACGCGCTCGTCGATGCGCATCACCACCTGTGGCGGCTCGATGCGGGCGCGCACTATCCGTGGCTGCAGACGCACTACGATCCCGCGCGCTTCATGTTCGGCGATTACGCGGCACTGTGCCGCGATTTCGGCGTGGACGATTTCCGGCGCGCGGCACAACGCGCGCCGATCGTCGCCAGCGTGCACGTCGAGGCCGAACGCGCACGCGACGAAGCACTGGCGGAAACGCGCTGGCTGCACGAGGTCGCGGCGGCGCACGGGTTGCCGTCGGCAGTCGTCGCGTGGGTCGACCTGCTGGCCGGCGATGCGGACGAACGGCTCGCCGAACAGGCCGCGTGGCCGCGCGTGCGCGGCGTGCGCTTCAAGCCGTGCACCGCATCGTCGCCGGATGCGACCGTCGACGGGCCCGGCACGCTGCACGATCCGCGCTGGCCGGCCGCGCTGGAACGCGTCGCCGCGCACGGCCTGTGCTGGGATCTGCGCGTGCCGTTCTGGCATCTCGGCGACGCGGCCGCGCTGCTCGCCGATGCACCCGCTGTCGACGTCGTGCTCGAACACGCCGGGCTGCCGTGGGATCGCTCGGACGCAGGGCTCGTGCGCTGGCGCCGCGGCATGGAAGCGCTCGCGGCATCGCCGCGCGTGGTCGTGAAGATTTCCGAACTCGGCTTGCGCGATACCGTGTGGAACGACGCGGACAACGCGCGGATCATCCGCGACACGATCGCGATCTTCGGCTGGGAGCGCTGCCTGTTCGCCAGCAACTTTCCGGTGGCCGGCCTGCGCGTGTCCTATCCCGCGCTGCTGCGCACGTTCGCCCGCGCGATGGCGGACCTCGACGACGCGGCACGCCGCGCGATCTGGCATGACAACGCGCTGCGCGTTTACCGGATTGCGCTCGACGAGCCATCCCGGACAGCTCGCGGATAAGCTGCCTTTCCGCGCCTTTCCCGATCCCGTCGATCGGGCATGGCGCCCGGCCGCGGCCAGCGACCAAGTGGCAGCGCGCTCGCGTATTCGATCCTTCGCGCGTAATCGTGCTTGACCCGGCCCTTGGGGTCGCCTTTATGCTGAGCGCAACGAATCGACAGCAGAGAGAGGTGACGGATGGGTACGTCCACGCCCCGTTTGAGCGCATCGGCCGCCGCCGCGCAGCTCGGCGTATCGGTCAAAGCGCTGCGGCTGTACGAACAGCACGGTCTCGTGACACCGGAGCGAACGCCTGCCGGATACCGTGCCTATGGCCCGGACGACCTCGCACGCGCGGCCGACATTGCGGCACTGCGAGCGCTCGGCCTCAGTCTGGCACAGGTGGCGAACGTGCTCGATGGCGACGCACGCAGCCTGGACGACGCGCTGGCCGCTCACGAAGCGGTGCTTGAGCACGGCATTCAGGATCTCGTGCGCAAGGTCGACAGCGTGCGCTCGATCCGCGCCGGCCTTGCGCGCGGCCGAATGCCCGCCGACGGCGAACTGACGCGGCTGCTCGACGATACCGGCGCCGGCGTCGCGTTCAGCCTGCCGTGGCCGTGGGGCGGCGAGTGGTTCGAATGTCGCGATATCCGGCCGTTGAACTACATCATCGGCTCGCTCGGAAGCGGCAAGACGCGGCTGGCGCTTCGGCTGGCCGACGCGCTGCCAGGCGCCGCGTTCGTCGGTCTCGATCGGCTGGAAAACGATGGCGCTGCCGCATGCGATGCGTTGCGCGCCGATCCGGAACTGAAGTCGCGCGTCGACCGCGCATCGGCCGCGCTCGTTGGCTACGGTGCAACGCCGTCGGTAGCACTCACCGCGCTGCTCGTCAGTCTCGAAGCGGATGGCCCGCGCGCGCTGGTCGTGGACATGATCGAACAGGATCTCGACCGGCCCACGCAACACGCTTTGATCACCCATCTGCGCGAGCACGCGAGCGCCGGGATGCGGCCGCTGTTCGTGCTGACGCGCTCGTCGGCGATTCTCGACCTGTCGGCGGTCGGCCCGAACGAAACCATCATCCTGTGCCCGGCCAATCACAGCCCGCCTTCGCGCGTGGCGCCCTACCCGGGCGCGCCCGGCTACGAAGCGGTTGCCACGTGCCTTGCGTCGCCGGAGATCCGGGAGCGGATCGCGCGTCGACCGGAAGTGGCGTGATCCGCCATCCGTTCGCTGTGCCGGCAACAAGCGCGTTCGGCGCGCCCGCAAGCTGGCGATTGTGACCGGGGAAAGTATCGGAAAAGTTCGTTGTTTGCCGGGCGCTATCAGGACAGGTCAGCGTGTCGTCTTGGCCGGACGGCCAAAATCGCGCGCAGCCGGTCGATCACGCCTAACATGAAAGGCGTCCGAAAGCGTTCGTTTCAGGTATCGTCCACGTCTCCAGCCAACATTCCGCATGTCCACACGCAATGGAAGCAGTACCGGCCCGGCCGATATCGGCCCCTTCGATGCAATGAGCCGATTTCGCGTCACGTACGACGGGCCCGCGCTCGAATCGTCCGAGATGGACGTGCGCGAACTTGCACCCGCGCTGCTTGCAATCGGCGATTTGCTCGACGCGTCGACCCGCGCGCTGTGCGGCGATCAGGTTCGGCCGCAGGTGAACGTGCGCGGCAGCTTCAAGACCGGCAGCTTCGGCATCGACTTCACGCTCGCGACATCGCTGCTCGGCCGCATGCGCGATATGCTGAGCGGCAACGAAGGCACGGCGCTCGCCAATGCGGTCACGATCCTGACCGCGCTCGGCATCGCCGCGCCCCGGGCAAGAAAGGGGCTCTTCGCCGTCCTCAAATGGCTGCGCGGGCGCGAGATCCGGCAAGTGCGGATGCAGGACCACACCGCGGTGCTGCACGTCGACGGCGACGAACTCGAGATCGACCTGCCCGTCCTCACCCTGCTGCGCGACGTCCGCGTTCGCAACGCAACCGCACAAGTCCTTGCGCCGCTCGCGCGGGAAGGCATCGTGATGTTCGCGGCCGGCACCGATACGGAAATCATCGAGACGGTCACCCGCAACGAGATCGCGTGGTTTCTCGCGCCCGAACAAGCCGATGCGCTCCTTCTCGACGAGCATCGAAAGATGGCATTCTCGATCGTGTCGCTCGCGTTCAAGGACGACAACAAGTGGCGACTGTACGACGGCTCATCGACGATTCACGCGGCGATCACGGACACCCGCTTCCTGTCGCGCGTGAACAACAGCCAGATCAGCTTCAGCAAGGGGGATGTGCTCGTCTGCAATGTCCGAATGCAGCAGTGGCAAACTTCGGACGGCGCAAAAACCGAATACGAGGTCACGGATGTCCTCGAACATCGCCCGGCCGGCTTGCAGATTCAGTTGCCCGGCCTTTGATCCGCGTCGAAGGCCAGGCGCCCGACCCAACCCGTCATCCATCATGAAACCGGCGATCGATCTGCGTCCTGCCACCCTGGAGGATCTCCCCTTCCTGCTGACCCTCCGCCGGCTCACGATGACCGGGCACCTGCAACGGGTCGGCGCACCGACCGACGATGAAGCGCACGACCGGCGCATCCGCGCGCACTTCGAGAACGCGATGATCGTCTGCGAAGGCGCCGATGCAATCGGCTTGCTGAAGGTGACGCGCGCCGCCGGCGCATGGCACGTCCATCAGATCCAGATCCTCCCTGCCCGCCAGGGCCAGGGCATCGGCGAAGCCGTGCTGCGCGAACTGCTGAGCGATGCGGCACGCGAGAACGTGTGCGTATCGCTCAGCGTGCTGCACGGCAATCCGGCGCGGCGGCTCTACGAACGGCTCGGCTTCCGGCCCGCATCGGAAACGGAAACGGAAACGAGTGCGAGCCTCGTCTGGCGCGCGTGACGCGTCACAAATCGACGCCGCGTTATTGCGTGATCTTCGCGTCCTTCAGCAACTTGCCGATCATCTGCGCACTCGCCTTCTCGACCGCAATCGCCTGCAGCTGCTGCTGAAGCACCGGCTTCGCAGTCTCGAAGCCCGGCACCTGCGTCGGCCGCTTCGCATCCAGCTTCACGATGGCCCGCACGCCATCGACCGGGATCGAATCCTTCGTCGCGGCACCGACCGTCAATTTCTCGAGCGCCTGCGCGATCGGCAGCGGCAATCCGCCCGTCTTGCCTTCCGCCGCCGGCGTATTGAAGCTCACCCACGGCAGCTCGCCGCCGGCATCGCTGCTCGGCGCCATGCTGTACTGGCGCGCCAGCCCGTCGAACGACTTGCCCGACTTCAGCTCGCTCAGCACGGTCGCGGCCGTCGCCGGATCCCTGACGACGATCAGCCGCGGCTTGTACTCGTTCTTGCCGAGCGCCGCGACGAGCGCGTCGTAGCGCGCCTTGACCTGCTCGTCGGTCACCGGCTCGGGCTTCACGTTGTCGCGCACGTACAGTTGCACCTCGGCATTCGTCTTCGCCTGCTGGATCGCCGCCTTGACCTCGGGCTTGTCCGCGTAGTTCGCTTTCTCCGCGGCCTGCTGAACCAGCACGCGCGTAATCAGTTGCTGCTTGATCGCGTCACGGATCTGCGGCGAGTCGGGCTGCCCCGACGCGCGCAGCACCGCATCGACGTCCGCCTGCGTGATCGCCGTGCCGTTGACGGTCGCGACGGTTGCCGTCGCGCCGGACGGCTGCGACGCAGCCGCCGTCTGGGCGTGAACAGGACCGCTCAGCGCGCCGGCCAGCACGGCAATCAGCAACAGGCGGTTCGGTGTCGTTTTCATCTTCATCGTTTGGTCGCTTCGTGCTTGGAAAACGCGGCATGGGGTATGCCGCGCAGGTTCACCGGCGTTGCCACACGCCGACGCAACCGTTCAGTCGTTCAGGTTCATCATCGCGAGCACAGGCAGCTTCCGCCCGTGCCGCTGTCATTGTGCACGGAACCGCGTTTGCGCGTCGGGAGGTTAGGGGCGGCCGCCGAAGGCGGCGAAGCGCGCGTTGCGCGCGCCGTTCATCACGCAAGCAGTGACGATCGCGGTACGACAAATTCCCGCCGCCAGCCGAAACGGCGACGGGCATGCGTCACCGCAACCGGCCGCACCGCCGTCAAGGCGTCCACCGATACACGGTGATGCTGTTCCCCTTCACGTTGTTCTTCATCACCACATACTCGCCGTTCGATCGGCGGTACGCGCGAATGCTGTACATCGCATCGATCGCGCTGCTGGTATCGACGGTCGCGGGGCTCGCGTTGACCAGCGTGGTGTCGAGATTGCCGGTGGTGAGGTTGAATGCGTCGACGTTCGGCCACAGCGGCCCGCTGCTGCTGAACCAGTAGCCGACGAACAGGTGGTTGCCGGCCGCATCGATCGATTTCGCGCCGCTGTGCGGCAGCGTGATCACCGGATCCGGCTTCGTCGTGTTGCCCGCGCTCCAGCCGTGATACACCTCGATGCGCGTGCCGATCGACGTCCAGTCGTTGGTCCCGACCGCGCCCTGCGCGAGCACCATCGTGTCGCTGTCCGCGAGGTAGACGATGCGCGTCAGCGGCTGGATGCTGGCGGGAACGCGGGTCGCGACGCCCGCCCCCCACGACGGCTTGCCGCTCGCGTCGAAACCGGTCAGCGGGTAGTGGTAGATCGCGCCGGTCTTGTCGAGGCCGGCCCACACGCCGCCCTTGCTGTCGATGCTGAACCCGCTCGTGACGCGCTGCGTCGTGTTGAATGCGGGGCCCGGAATCGATCCGTCCGGAATCGCGATATAACCGTTCGCCGCGTTGAAATGGAAGAAGTAGAAGACCGACGGGTTCTGGCCCGCCGCGACGAGGATCCGGTTCGCGCCGACGGACGTGAGCAACCCGAAATGCTCGTCGCGCTGCGTGTCGCTCATGTTGATGCGCGGATCCGACGGGTACGTGAACGGATCGACGGTGTTCGCGACGAACGTGCCGCCCGCGCTGCCGCTGTATACATGCGTGCCACCGTAGAACAGCGCGCCGTCCGTGACCGGGTCCGGCGCGGCGATGCCTTCGAAGTTCAGCGACTGCAGCGTCCAGCGCAGGCTGCCGGTGCTGCCGTACGCATGAATGTCGGTAGCGCCATTGCGACCGAGATCCCAGCTTCCGCCCCACGGGTTGTTGAGCACATAGAGATTGCCGGCGCTGTCCTTGCCGAGCCCCGCGATGCGCGTGAAGCGTTGCGCGCCGACCTGCCCCTTGATGCCCGTCGTCGTGTCGAGATAGCCGCCGCGCACGCCGAACGTGCCGGCCAGCGCGGGCCGGCCCGACACCGTATAGCGCTTGATGTTCATGTCGGGGCCTTCGTCGCCCACCATCAACTGCCCGGCCGCCGCATCGAAATACAGCGCCGACGGCTTCGACCCGGCCGGCAGCCGGATCGTGTTCAGCAGCGCGCCGGCCGGGCTGAAGCCGACGACCGAGCCCGCGCTCTTCTGCGCGACCCACACGTTGCCCGCGCCATCCACCGCGAGCGCGCCCGGCGCCGACACGTTGATGTCCCGCTGCCAGACGCCGTCGGTGGTGAACACGCGCACGCGATTGCCGTAGAAGTCGCTCGCATAGAGCAGCGAGCCGGCCGTCGCGAGCCCGGTGACGACGTCGATGCGCGGCTGGTTGGTCGCCGCGCTGATCTGGATCACGCGGTCGCGATACTTCGTGGCACGGTTGTACCGCCCGATCGCGCCGCTGCCGTAGGTTTTGCCGGGCTGCAGCGCGACGAACAGCGACGTCGCGTTGCCCGTGATCGCGCTGCCCTGGAATTCCGAATGCGCGCCCATCGAGCCGACGCTCTTGCCGTTCTGGTAGATCGCGACGCCGCCTTCATCTTCGTCCCACATCGACGCCGTGTAGATCACGCCTTCGGGCGCAACCCACATCGAACGTGCGACGTTGCCGACGTGGGCCGCGAGCGTGCCGTACGTGTTCGCCAGCCAGTCGGTGGTGTTGCCTGCATGAGCGGCCGGCGCGATCGCGGCGATTGCTGCGGCAAGAAGCGCAGCCTGAATACGTTTTCCAGCGACCATGACTGATGCTCTCCTGAATGGGGCAAACATTCACATGAGGGGACGGCCGGCCGGATGGCTTGAAATCCGCGATGCGTAAATTGTTCCGCTGAATCATCCGGCGCAGTCGGTATTACGTGCGGCATGCCTTCGATAATGAGCAGGGCGAGAATAGCGTTATATAAATCGAAAAAAATTGCGGACCGTCCGTGCCATGGCGCTTTTCGCCGAATCGGCTTCGATCGCATCGCCCGTGGCAATCAGGCACCCCGACAGCGGGCGCTGCGGTGCGACAGTGAATGTTCACTTGCGCGCTCGATCGAGAATGGGGAAAACCGGGGAAATCAGGCCGTTCGCCTGCGGGAATATCGCCGCTTGTTCAACGACGAAAGATTGAAACCGCGAATGCCGTTTCCGGCGAATCGGGAAAAAGCTACCGCACGTAATGCGGAATCATTGCCACAAAACAAATCGCCGGCCTGAATCCGTTTCGAATCCAGGCCGGCGATCGTCATTGATCGCGGAGCAGGCAATGCGCCGTCGCCGCCGCGTTGCCACGCATCATGCCGATGCCGATGTCTCCGGCACCTTTACCTGCATGACGCGCCCTCCGTCCGGATCGTCGTCGTCACGCGGCGCGTCGAGCTGCCCTTCCCACTTCGCGACCACGGCAGCCGCGATCGAGTTGCCGACGGCGTTGGTGGCCGAGCGCCCCATGTCGAGGAACATGTCGACGCCCATGATCAGCAGCAGCCCCGCTTCGGGCATGTTGAACTGGTTGAGCGTCGCCGCGATCACGACCAGCGATGCGCGCGGCACGCCCGCCATCCCCTTCGACGTCACCATCAGCATCAGCAGCATCGTGATCTGCGTGCCCAGCGGCAGATGGATGCCGTACACCTGCGCGATGAACAGCACCGCGAACGTGCAGTACATCATCGAGCCGTCGAGGTTGAACGAGTACCCGATCGGCAGCACGAAGCTCGAGATCTTGCGGTTCACGCCGAAGCGGTCGAGCGCGTCCAGCAGCTTCGGATACGCGGCCTCGGAGCTCGCCGTCGCGAACGACAGCAGGAACGGCTCGCGGATCAGCCGGATCAGCGTGAACGCGCGCTTGCCGAGGAACGTCACGCCGGCGAGCGTCAGCACGCCCCACAGCAGCGCCAGCGCCAGATAGAAGCTCGCCATGAATTTCGCGAACGTGAGCAGGATGCCGAGCCCTTCGGTCGTGATCGTCGACGCCAGCGCCGCGAACACCGCAACCGGCGCGAACCACATCACCGCGCCCGTCACCTTCAGCATCACCTGCGCGAGATCGTCGATCACGCCGGTCAGGCGCTTGCCCGCTTCGCCGAGCGCGGACAGCGCGGTGCCGAAGAAGATCGAGAACACGACGATCTGCAGGATTTCGTTGTTCGCCATCGCCTCGGCGATCGATTTCGGCACCAGGTGAACCACGAAATCCTTCAGCGTGAATGCGCCCGTCTTCAGGTTGAGGGCCGCGTCGGACGCCGGTAACGGCAGGCTCAGGTGGCTGCCCGGCTGCAGGATCGTCGCGGTCAGCAGGCCGAGCAGCAACGACGTGAACGACGCGATGAAGAACCAGCCGAACGCCTTGACGCCCACGCGGCCCACCGCGCCGCCGTCGCCCATCTGCGCGATGCCGACGGTCAGCGTCGCGAATACCAGCGGCGCGATGATCATCTTGATCAATCGCAGGAACACGTCGGACAGCAACGACACGTAGCCGGCGACTTCCTTGGCCATCTTCGGGTCGGGAAACGCGCTATGGCACGCGTAACCCACTGCGATACCAAGAATCATCGCGACGACGATGTACTTGGTAATGTTGTGCTTCTTCTTCATTAGCAATCCAAATTACAGAGCGTGTGCTTCTAACGGCTGGAAAATCATTCGCGTCCGGCTGCGAATCGGAACTCACGTCGCCATGCATGCGACAGGCCCGCTTCCGGCGGTCGCCAGGGCGGGCAGGGGGGGCATTCTAACGCAAATGGCGCGCCGGCTTTCAAATCTGAAAGCAAAGGGGGGATCCGCGTCCATTCGACCGCCGTAAAAGCGGGTTCTGTCGCGATCCGGCCGAACGGCGCGAGCGGCCATCGAGCGCCGCGACCTCGACGGACAGGCCGCCCGTGCCGGCCCGCGACGACACGGGAAGACGATCGCGACACATTCACACAAAGATGCGCAGACCTCGACACTACCGGACGTAACCTCTATGTAATATTTCGAAATGATTCGCGTTGCCGTAACGCCCGAGCGGCAATGCGCAATCGCGAGTCGGGAATGCGGAGCCGCGTTCGAGCCTTTTTTCGAGACGGGGCGAGTCGTTCGCTTGATAAGCAGTCCTCCCAATGAATGAACGGGAAAAATCGGCATCGTGATGAACATTCTGTACACCAACTTCCACGGCGACTACGGCGGCGGCCAGGATACCTACGTCCGCGATCTCGCCGCCGCGATGAGCCGGCATCACCGCGTAACCGTCGCGTCGCCGGAGGGAAGCCGCCTGTCGCGGCTGCTGAAGGACAGCCCCGACGTGGCCATCTTCGACATGGAATTCAAGCCGCGCTGGAACCGGCTGTGCCAGGAGCTTGTGCGGCTGCGCCAGCGGATCGTCGCTGAGCGCTTCGACGTCGTTCACGTCAACGGGTCCGCCGATCACCGGCAGGTGATGCTGGCGCTGCTCGGGTGCCGGCACCGGCCCGCGGTCGTGCTCACCAAGCACAACACGTATCGCGCCGACAGCTTCGGCAACCTGCTGCGTGCACGGCTCGCAACCGACCACACCATCGCGGTCAGCGACTATGTCGCGAGCATGCTCGCGCTCCGGTCGCCGTACGGGAACGTCACGGTCGTCAAGCACGGCGTGCGCAGGCAGGCCGCGGAACGACCGGCGAGCGACGAGATCCGCCGCCGCAAGGTCGCGCTGTTCGGGCCGTCGGGCGCGGACGCGATCGTGCTGGGCAGCAGCGCCGGCACCGCGCCGGAAAAAGGCTGGATGGACATGATCGCGGCACTCGGCCGCCTGCCCGAGCACGAGCGCGAGCGGTTTCGCGTGCTGCTGGTCGGTGCGGAGCCGTCCTGCGACCAGCGCGAGCAGATCGCGCGGCACGGCATGACGTCGCGCACCGTATTCACCGGACGGGTCGACGACATATGCGCGCCGTTCTCGATCATCGACGTGTCGTTCGTGCTGTCGTACCACGAGAGCCTGTCGTACGCGTGCCGCGAAGCGATGTCGCTGGGCTGCCCCGCTATCGTGACGCGCGTGGGCGGGCTGCCTGAAAACGTCGAGCCGGGCGTGGACGGATGGGTCGTTCCGCCGCGCGAGCCCGAAGCGATCGGCGAGATCCTGCGCGCGATCGTGCGCGAGCCCGGCTGCGTCCGCGCGATGGGACGCAGCGCGCGGCTGAAAGGCAAGCGTGAGTTCTCGTTCGACAGATTCGTCGACGCGACGCTGTCCGTCTATCAGAAATCGATTCGACACAACCCGTATCGTTGGGTGGCGTCCCTGAGGTCCATGTAATGGCCATGAATATCTGGAAGAAGTATTGGGACCTGCGGACGCAGGAGTGCCCGTGCGACGTGCACTTCGTCGAGGTCGGCGACTTCAAGACCCTGCGGATTTTCCGCAAGGACGCGTAACCCTTGCCTTGTCACGATCCGCCGATGCTTCTCGCCACGCGCTATCCGATCCTGATGTATCACCAGATACGCCCGCTGCCGCCGCCGCCCGACCGGCTGCGCGGCCTGAGCGTTGCGCCCGACGCGTTCCGCCGCCAGATGACGTTGTTCAGGCGGCTCGGCTACCGCGGCCTGAGCGTGCGCGAACTGCAGCCGTATCTGCGCGGGGAGCGCAGCGGAAAGGTCTTCGGCATTTCGTTCGACGACGGTTTTCTCAACGTGCTCACGCATGCGATGCCGGTGCTGGACGAGCTCGGGTTCACCGCGACCTGCTATTTCGTCGCCGGCCGGTTCGGCGGCGAGAATGACTGGGATGCGGGCGCCGATACCGCACGCTCGCCGCTGATGACGCGCGAGGACATGCTCGCGTGGCGCGATCACGGCCATGAAATCGGCTCGCATACGCTCGATCACGTCGCGCTGTCGTACGTGCCGGCGCACGTGTCGGACCTTCAGGTCATCGAATCGAAGCGGCAGCTCGAAGCGCTGAGCGGCCGGCGCGTCGAATCGTTCTGCTATCCGTACGGCGATCTGGACGCGCGCGTCCGCGACCAGGTCGCCGCCGCCAGGTACGGCAATGCGACGACGACCCGGCGCGGTTGCGCCGACGCGTCCGACGATCCGTTTCTGCTGCCGCGGATTCCGGTGGCGGGCGGTGTCGGTGCGCTTCGGCTGCTGTTCAAGTGTGCGCGTTGGCGGGTGCGCAAGCGCGGGTAGCGCCGGGAACGGCGCTTGTGTCATGGCGAAAGGGTGAAGCGTCGGCACCGAGTTCGATCGGCCCGACGCCTGCGCACGGATCGATGCCTTTACCGAGGCAAGGTCTTCCGGATCGCGGCCGTCGCCGCCGCGTTTGCCGCGATCGCCGCGCGTGCGCGATCAGTCCGATGTTTCCCGCGCGAGTTTTGCCTGCCGCCGGGCCCGGTCGTTCACGATCTGGTGGCGCCGATGGTCCGTCATCTTCTTCCACGCGCGCGCTTCGTCCCGCGTTCGCAGGCACGCCACGCAGTAGCCCGTTCTGCCGTCGAACGAGCACACGTCGATGCAGGGCGATTTGACCGCCATGCTTATTGCCCCCGCGTCGCCGGCACGACTTCGACGGTGACATGCGACAGATCCTTGAACCGCTGCAGCACGCCGTGATAGAAGCGCGAATCCCGCTTCGGGTCGTCCGTCGCCACCGACACGACCGCACTCATGTGCCCCGGCCCGAGACGCCAGACGTGCAGGTCGTTGATCGTGTCGCCGCCGCCTTCGATTGCACTGCGCACGTTGTCCGCCAACCGACGGTCCGCACTCATGTCGAGCAGGATGCCGCCGGTGTCGCGCATCAATCCGTATGACCAGTTCGCGATCACGAGCGCGCCGATGATGCCTGCCAGCGGATCCATCCAGAGCCAGCCGAACGCGCGCGCGAGCAGCAGCCCGACGATCGTCAGCACGGAGACCGCCGCGTCGGCAATCACGTGGACGTAGGCCGAACGGATGTTGTGATCGCGCGCCGCCGCCTCGGACGCGCCATGGTCGTGCTCGTCGAATGCGAGTTCGTGCTCGCGCCCGTTCAACCGGACAATCGCCGTGAATTCATGCGGCTCGGGAATGTTCTCGACCGACTCCAGGCATGCGCCGCGCACGCTCATCGCGAACGCCTGCCGCGTACCGTCCGGACGAATCGTCGTGATCGATGCAGCCGTGACGTCGCCGAGCGTCGTGCCGGAGATCGCCGGTGAGATCCGGAACACCGGCGGCACGCCGTCTTCGAAGATCGACACGAAGAACGCGCCGCTTTGGTCGAAGACCTTGTGCGTCACCTCGTCGTGGTCATGGTCGTGATCGTCGTGCCCATGCCCGTGGTGATGCCCATGACCGTGCCCGTGCCCATGGTGGTCGCCGCTCAGCAGCCAGACGCTCGCGATGTTGACGAGCAGGCCGGCAACCGCGATCGGAATGGCCTCGCCGAAATGGATCGGAACGGGCTCGAGCAAACGCGCAACCGCTTCATAGCCGATCAGCAGCGCGATCATCGCGAGCACGATGGCGCTCGTGAAGCCTGCCAGGTCGCCGAGCTTGCCCGTGCCGAACACGAATCGCGGGTCGCTCGCATGCCGGCGCGCGTACGTGTACGCGAGCGCGGCGATCAGCATCGCGCCCGCGTGCGTCGACATGTGCAACCCGTCCGCGATGAGCGCCAGCGAGCCGAAAATCGACCCGCCGACGATCTCGACCACCATCATTGCCGCGCACAGCCCGATGACCATCCAGGTCCTGCGTTCGTTCTGTTCGTGCGCGGCGCCGAGAAAGATGTGGTCGTGCCCTGCGCCGAAGGCGTCGTTCCTGAAGTCGCTCATCCCTGCCCCGATCATTTGAAGTAGCTGTGAACGACTTCGATCAGCTGCTCGGTCGCGCTGCCCTCGTCCTCGTGCCCGTCGGCATCGACGAGATGGCTGCGGATGTGATCCTCGAGCACGACCGCGAGCAGGCCGTTCATCGCACCGCGGCCGCTCGTGATGAGCTGGAGGATTTCGTTGCAACCGCGCTCTTCCTCCAGCGCGCGTTCGATGGCTTCGACCTGCCCCTTGATCCGGCGGACACGATTCAGCAGCTTCTGCTTTTCCTTGACGGTGTGGCTCATGGCGATCCTTTGATATACCGGGGGGGAGTATATCCGGAAAGGATTTTCCCTATAGGGGGGCGGGGTATATTCAGCGAGACGAAAGGTTGAGCTTGAACTGCGAACCATCGGTGCCTGACCGCCGCTACACGTGCCCACGACGCCATGCCGCCCGTCCCCGAAAGTCATCTTGTAGAGATTCAGACATGGAAGTAGCATTCTCTACATGATTCCTTTCTCAATCTGGTCGATTCTCGTTCTGACCCTCCCCACGGAAAACGCGACGGCCCGCATGCGGTTCTGGCGCGCGCTCAAGGCGAAGGGCTGTGCCGTGCTGCGCGACGGCATCTACCTGCTTCCGTACACGGAAGAACGCGAACGCATGCTGCGCGAACTCGCCGACGCAATCACCGACAGCGGCGGGACGGCCCACCTGTTGCGCACGCAGAGCCTCGACGCGTCGCAGGAGCAGGAATTCCGCGCACGCTTCGGGCGCGACGACGACTACGCCGCCTTCATCCGCGAGCTCGCGGATGTGCGCAAGACGCTTGCCGGGCAGTCGGCCACGGAACTCGCCCGGCTGCTGCGCCGCCTGCGCAAGGATTTCGACGCCCTCCGTGCGATCGACTATTTCCCGGGCGATGCGGCGACCCGCGCCGAAATCGCGCTGCAGGATTTCATCGCGCTGGTCGACACGCTGCTGTCGCCGGGCGAGCCGCACGCCTCAGATCGCGTCGTCCGCCGGCTTGCTGCCGACGAGTACCAGGGCCGCACCTGGGCCACCCGTCAGCGGATGTGGGTCGATCGTGTCGCCAGCGCATGGCTGATCCGCCGCTTCATCGACGCGCGCGCCCGCTTCGTCTGGCTCGCGTCGCCCGCGGATTGCCCGCCTGACGCGCTGGGCTTCGATTTCGACGGCGCCGCGTTCACGCACGTCGGCGAGCGCGTGACGTTCGAGGTCTTGCTGGCGAGTTTCGGGCTCGATACGGATCCCGCGTTGATACGGCTCGGCGAGATCGTGCATGCGCTCGACGTCGGCGGCCCCTCAGCTCCCGAAGCGGTCGGCTTCGAGGCCGTGATGGCCGGCACGCGTCAACGCACGGAAAACGACGATCAGCTGCTGGAACAGATGAGCGCGGTGCTTGACTCGCTCCATGCGCACTTCGCGTCGAATGGAAAGAACGAAACCGGAGGACGGCCATGACCACGACGGTGACGACAAACGCGCCGGGTTACTCGCTGGGCCAGCTGGTCGGATACATGTTGCGACTCGGCGCGCTGGGGTTCGGCGGCCCGGTGGCGCTCGCCGGCTACATGCGTCGCGATCTCGTCGAGAGGCGCGGCTGGATCACGGAGGCCGACTACAAGGAAGGACTCACGCTGGCCCAGCTCGCACCGGGACCGATGGCCGCCCAGCTCGCGATCTATCTCGGCTTCGTCCACTACCGCATCCGCGGCGCGACGCTCGTCGGTTTTGCGTTCGTGCTGCCGTCGTTCCTGATGGTGCTCGCGCTTGGGTTCGCCTATGCACGCTTCGGCGGGCTGTCGTGGATGCAGGCGGTCTTTTATGGCGTCGGGGCCGCCGTGGTCGGCATCATCGCGATGAGCGCGTACAAGCTCACGATAAAGACCGTCGGCAACGACACGCTGCTGTGGGCGATCTTCATCACGCTGGCTGCCGTGACCTTCATCACGGAATCGGAAATCGCGTGGCTCTTCATCGTCGCCGGCCTGATCGGCTGGCTGTGGCGCGCCCCGCCCAAGTGGCTGCACAAGAGCGGGCTGAGCGCGCTTGCCGGCGCCAACCTGCCGGCGGCAAGCGGCCTGCTGAGCGGCATCGATCTGCCGCAACTCGCGCAGATCGGCGTGTTCTTCGCGAAAGCCGGCGCATTCGTGTTCGGGTCGGGGCTCGCGATCGTGCCGTTTCTGTACGGCGGTGTCGTGACCGAGCATCACTGGCTCAACGACAAGCAGTTCGTCGACGCCGTCGCGGTCGCCATGATCACGCCGGGGCCGGTCGTGATCACCGTCGGCTTCATCGGTTATCTGGTGGCAGGCTTCCCGGGCGCAATCGTCGCCGCGCTCGGCACCTTCCTGCCCTGCTATCTGTTCACCATCATCCCGGCGCCCTACGTCAAGAAATACGGTCACCGGGCCGACGTCAAGGCGTTCGTCGACGGCATTACGGCGGCAGCCGTCGGTGCAATCACAGGCTCCGTCCTGGTCATCGCGAAACGCTCGATCGTCGACGTCCCGACCGCCGTCGTGGCCGTCGCGACCGTTCTGCTGCTGTGGCGCTTCAAGAAGCTCCAGGAGCCGGTGATCGTCACCGCCGCGGCGCTCCTCGGGCTGGTGGCCTACCCGTTGCTCCATCATTGATTCGAAGGCGCGATTCGCGCTTTCGGATCGACGGGCCGGCCTGTCGCTCGCGCCCGTCGACCGCCGGACCGCGCCCGTTCTCGCCAGCACGCCGGGCACGAAGCGATCGCAGCGCGACTGCTTCGGCTGCGCTCCCTGTCGAGACCGGCCTGTCGCTCACTGCGGTTCGATCCTCGCGGCGAACGCTTCGGACGAAGTGTCCGTCGCCTTCAACCAAATTGGGCGTTCAGCCATCCTTCTGCCCACTTTTTCGCGTATGCAACCGCGTCGTCGCGCACATCGAAGCCAGCCAGATCGCCGCTGGAGTGAACCTCTCGCTCACCGCCATCCAGAAGCATCGTGGTGATCCTCACATGCGCGATGTACTCGCCATCAGCCCTGCGCGGCGTCGGATCGATTCGGAACCGTGTCGTATTGAAGAGCATTTTCTCCCCCCGTTTGGTTGCCGCGAACCAGGCTGTCGCGGGAGCAGCACAAGAAAGCGTCGAACTTGCAGCCGTGCCTTGATCCGGGCGGCCTCCTGACCGGATTCACGACGCGCCATCCCGCTTTCGAACCGCGGTGCGCAACCCGATACGGACATCAGGAAAGCATCCGTATCGACGTCGTAGCAATGGTCACGGATAGACCAGCGAGCGAAATGCTGCCCCTGGGTAGGGATTGAAGCCCGTTGCTCCGGAATTCCTTCGGAGCCGCACTCGAGCGGTGGGACAAGAGAGGGGTGTCAAACACTTATCAAGGGTGCCCAGGTGGTCGGTCGCCTTTCACCAGATTCGATGAGAAGCCC
Organism: Burkholderia pyrrocinia; assembly: GCF_022809715.1. Taxonomy (NCBI): domain Bacteria; kingdom Pseudomonadati; phylum Pseudomonadota; class Betaproteobacteria; order Burkholderiales; family Burkholderiaceae; genus Burkholderia; species Burkholderia pyrrocinia. The sequence continues at coordinate 2,279,857 of NZ_CP094460.1, read as the reverse complement.
GATCGCATTCATCGGAGCACGCTGAGCAATGCGTTGGAACCGGTCAGCGGTCATCCAACGATTCGATGGTACGCCGTTCCATAAATTTGCATAGCGAAATTTCCTGCGAACGCGTGCCTCCAAAGCGCGCCCTTACACGACGGCACGGCACGAATCACGGCGACAGCGCGTATAGTGGAGCCAGCTTTCCTCGACATTCGCGCGTCTGTTCGAGAATCGGGTACCCGCAAGAAGTTCGAGGTCTGGCCGGTCGTTTTCGTATGTATCCTCGCCGGTTCCGGAAAGCAGTCGCGGCGCTTGTGGGGCGACATCATTCATGTGTTGGGCCAAGCATGGGGGCCGCTTCGCATGGATGGCTTCATCAGGCGTCGCGAGCTTCGAGCAGGCAGTGCCGGCTTGTGCCGGCCGGAGATATCAACGGGTGTATTCGCGCGACGCGCTGCGAATCGAACAGCGTCGACACGAGTTGGACCGGCTAACGCAAGCCCTCCCTGGAACAAACAGCGCAACCCATGAAAATCGACCGCAGTTCCATTCCCCACTACCTCGTCCTTCGCGCCGGCTGGCCACCCTATGTGTTGAATGCGGACCGCCTGGTGCTCCGCCGCGAAGCGAGCCCGCTGTTGCGAGCGTTCGCGCGAACGCGCGGAAGCTTTGCACATGTCGATGACGTCGCGTGGAACATCTTCTCCGATGCAGAGGGCCTCTCAGTAATCGAGCGTCGGGAAACAGGGTTCTTCACGTTGATCACCGGAACCGAGACCGAGCATCAGTTGCATCTGCTGGCAACCCTCTGACGTTGCAGTCGGGACGGCGTACGGCCAGGGCCGACGAACGGCCGCGCGCGGGGATTTTTCGCGCATTTTTTACGGAATGCTGATTTTCCTGGGCAGTCGCTTGTTCTGCCCCTCGGCCGAAAGCGCTTGACACCTTCGTTGCCGAGGCGTACTGTCAGCCGCTGAAGTATTCAAGAAGCGCGATTGCTGCCCATCATTAACCGCGGCCTGCGGTATTCGTTGTCCTCTCCCTCCTTGATTATTTTTTCCCGCGTCCATTCAGGGCGCATACGCTCGTCCATTTTCAGGAGATCTAACATGGATACCGGTACCGTCAAGTGGTTCAACGACAGCAAGGGCTTCGGCTTCATCACGCCCGACGCAGGCGGAGACGATCTGTTCGCGCATTTCTCGGAAATCCGCGGCGACGGCTTCAAGACGCTCGCCGAAGGCCAGAAAGTCAGCTACGAAACCAAGAGCGGCCCCAAAGGCCTACAGGCGTCGAACATTACCGGCCTGTAAGTCCCGTTCACGAAGCGGCACGTAACTGCCGCTTCCTGCGCATACGCACCTCCATCGCGGGCGCCACGCGTCCCGATGCAAGCTCGACCGGGTCATCCGTTTCGTATTCGGACGTCGAACGTGCGCGTATGCAGATGCCCAGCCCCCTCGCCGCGCGCGTGTCCAGCCGCGCGTGCGTGAGCGGACGAGTCCCGCTCGGCGGACCGCTCAAGCCGCGCAGCAGGAGAACCCGCATGACCAGAAGTCAACCTCGCAGTAACAAGGCGCCTCCGCGTGCCAAGCCTGCCATGACCCTGCCCAAGCTCGGCACGGCATTGAACTGGGTGCCGCCCAAGGCTCCCGCTAGCGAGAAATCGCGCCCGAAGAAGCGGCCGCCTGCTCCGTAATAGAGGAACGAGCCAACCGCTGCGCGACGAATAGGCAAAGAGGCGGCCACCGCTGCCGTGCAGCGCGATCTCGGCGTGATGGGCCGAGCGCATCGACGCGCGCAATCCGGAATAAGTTGAACGCCCAACAAACGATGCGCGTATGATGGGTTTATTCGGGCGATCACTTGCCGTCTGACTGCTCACCCCTCCATCTACCCTCTTGCTGCATCGCCCCTCCCTCGCGCTGCAACGTTGTCCCTTTCACCCCACCGGCACGCCCTGCAACGGCGATACTGGCCGGATGTGTTCGTCCATGCAATTCGTGGTGGCCGAACGCCAGGAGTTTGCCATGAGCATGCATGTCTACCGTGGATTCGAGATTTATCCACTGATTTACCCCCACGTACCGGCGCCGAATGGCTGTCCGCATAACTACGATGCCGGTTTCGACGCGGCAGTCAAGATTTGCCTTCGCGGCACCACCGACACGGTGACGCAGAGCCAGACGTTCAGATTGCACGACAACTCCCCGTTTGACAGCGCCGGTGACGCACGTCGCGCTTCGCTGCGCTACGCCGAGAACATCATCGACGACAATCGCGAGAAACAGGGCTTCTTTTCCAACGGGATCTAACGCGCCCCGTCAACGCAACGCAATCTGTCGGCGATTTGGAGGGCAACATGATCATCGACGAACTACTCGGCTTGATCAGTCGACGTGAGGTCAGCTGGACCGGCACCGTCCTGCCCGCCGGAATCACCGACTCGGCACGAAGCCATCAGCAAGAACTGCAAATGTTCGTGGCGGTACGCGCGCTATCGATCGGAGCCGGATATTCGGAATTCGAATCCGACGAGATAGCGAGCGCCGTCATGACACGACTCGGCTAGTTTTCCGTTCAAACGTTCCCAAACAGGATCCACATGACAACAGTCACACTCAAGGTCAACGAACCGATCGACGTCGCGCTGCGGCGATTCCGACGCAGCATCGAGAAAACCGGGCTGATTCGGGAGTTGCGCAGTCGCACCAGCTACGAAAAACCCACGACGGAACGCAAGCGAAAAAAGGCCAGCGCCGTTTCCAGGCAGCGCCTGCGGGCGAAGCGCATGTTGCCGCCCCGCAAAATGTACTAGGGAGCACACCGTGTACAACATGCCGGGCGAAGCACCGCCGTTTTTCCCGCTGACGAAATGCGAAGTAGATTTCGATCAGCAGAAAGACATGGTGACGCTGCTGCCGAGCTTCTATGCGTTCGGATGCGAGTACACCAGCCGCGGTTTTCTGATCGGGCGGGACGATGCGTTCAAACTGATTGCAGCGATCGAGAAGGCGCTCAGCATCCAGGGATGAGCCGGCGCCGGCACACTCGCGAGCATCGACAACCAGAAGATGGACTATGCGCGTCCGGACCAAGTACGTTGATTTGCTCTATTTCCTTGTTGTCCTGCAACTCGTCACGCAACGGCAGAGTCGCGAGTGGCTGTCGCCGTTTCAGCTCGTCGAATCGCTGCAAGGATGGTTGATCGTCCATCGCGCGAAATGCGAGTGGCGCGATCGGGTCTGGATCGGCCATGCGTCGCTTCAGATAGCGAAGTCGGTCCGCCCGGTCGACAACGCCGCATTTTCAGGACCGCCCCCTGGTGCGGCAAAAGACTCGACGCCCCCTCCGCGAGACGCACTCGCTGGGCGGTCGAGTCTACGAATGAAGTGCATCCGCTACCTCAGGGAGAATGTCTGATCCCGGCAGCGCTCGCACGGCAACAATGCGTCCAATCACGCAGACGGCGCAGGCCGCCGTCTGCAACCCGCATCACTCGATCGATCGGCAGCCGTGCCGCTGGCTGCTGCCCGGCCTCGACCGCCTCCGCGGCTGCGCCGCGCGAGACACGGGCCGTTTTCCACGAAGGCGCGCCGCAAACGGCGGCGTTCGCCGTCGAACTGGCGATGCAATTCGGCAGGGACATCGTCGATGGCGAGATCGCTTCACCAGAGATCCGACCCACCAGCCGCGGCAAATTCGCCGCGACCGGCCGACAATCCGCTCACCTCGCTCCGAGGGAACCATGAAATACCAGGAAAGCACGGCAATCGATCGACGCGATCAGGCAACCCGGCAAAAACTCCGCGACGACCTCGCCCGCGCCGACATCGAACGGGCCGACAAGCGTACGCAAAACGACGCCCGCATCGACTCCAATGCGAGCAAGTGGCGCTATTTCAGTCCCGACCATCGGGTGAAGTAAATGACGCGGCACTGCTCCCGGCGCAGGCGGCGGTTGACGTTCGCGCCTCGCGTCGTCGTGCGCGCATCGCGCAGGCTGCACCGCAGACGTTCCGGCGCCAGATACCCTGGCGCAGGCGGATCGAGAATTCGGCGCTGGCCTTGATCCCGCGCGGCTCCGCGCAACGACACCGCTCGTGCAAGCGGGCCGGCAATTGCTCGTTCGATGCGGGTGAGCGCCTGCAGCGTCGATGAACCGATCATCTCCCGCAGCGAGGTTTGAACGCGGTCGTTTGAATACGCTCGTCGATCACTGCGACGACGTTGTCCCGTATCGGGATGATCATAAAAAACCGGCACCCTTGACGCCGCTGCCCGACGACGGACATCGCGGCATTGCAGGCGCCGTTTGTCGTAACGAGCGACGTGCCAAAGTAAAAAGCCGGCGCTTGGCCGGCTTCGAATTCCGCCTTGCTGGGGCGGCTCCTCGTTCTGTTTGAGAGCGAGGAGTTTTGCTACGCCTGGGTTAATGGTTCGACATAAAACCCATTCCCAGACGTTTCCTTGCATCGGAAATGCGTTGCTTGGGTGTGACGGCTTTCCACGAAAAGGCAGGGCGTCTTGGCCAGTCTGGATGAACAACGGGCATCCCGTCGTCAGTCGCGCGTGCGTCCGCCTGTTCCTGTTGCCCGTCCTGCGAATTCTTTTCTCGTTTCGGATGATCGTTCATCAACAAGCTCCGTCAAGCAACCGCGTTTCATCATGGATTGGCTTGCGCCGCCCGAGTCGGGATAAAACTGCGCAAGCGATACGGATCGCAACGTCCCGCTTCCATCACGGCATGCTTTCTCCATGAAGTCTGCGGCCGATCTGCAGTCTGTGCGTCATGTACCACCATGCACCCGCGGGCTTCGGCAGTCGGTACGCTGCCGTACGAACCCGATGGCACGGACAGGCGCGTGGCCTCGGTACGGTTCCAAAGGGTTCTAAAGGCGCTTCAAATCAGGAAGCAAGCGGTCGAATTCTCGCCTGACCACGCCGTAGCATTCGCACACACGCTTTTCGAGCCCGGATCGATCCAATACCTCGATGTGCCCATAGTTGTACCGGATCAATCCGGCATCCTGAAGTTTCAGCGCAGCTTCCGTCACGCCCGATCGTCGGACACCGAGCATGTTGGCGATCAACTCCTGCGTCATCTTCAGTTCGCTCGACGGCAGCCGGTCGAGACTGAGCAGGAGCCAGCGGCACAGCTGCTGATCGATTGAATGATGCCGATTGCAGACGGCGGTCTGCGCCATCTGCGTGATGAGCGCCTGGGTGTAGCGCAGCAAGAGCCGCTGCATCGAGCCGCCGCGACGGAACTCGTCTTTCAGCATGCGTGCATCGAGTCGGTAAGCGTGTCCGGCGCTTTGGACGATCGCGCGGCTCGGGGTCGTTTCGCCCCCCATGAACAGCGCGATGCCGATCAGCCCGTCGTTGCCGACGATGGCAATTTCGGCCGACGAACCGTCTTCCATCACGTACAACAGCGAGACGATGGAGGTCGTCGGAAAATAGACATGACTGAGCGCCCCCCCCGACTCGTACAGCACCTTTCCCAACGGCATCTCGACCAGCACAAGATGCGGCGAAATATGCGCGAGAGCTTCTGGCGGCAAGGCTGCGAGCAGATGATTGTCAATCGGGGATAGCTGCGCCGACATAGCTCGCTCCTGCAGTGATTGCGGCCTTCCCCCAACGCGACTCGACGCCACGAAGCGTCATCCGCTCAAGACTCGAACTCGCGAAGCAGACGTTGCGCGAGGATCTTGGCGTCTTCGAGCGCGAGATCGTACTGCTCCCGATCGAAATCGGTCTGGTATGGGGGATCATCGTTCGGCCCCTCGTCGGTGCGGCGCAAATACACATAACCTCGGTACACACCACGCGCAGATTCCATCACACGAATGCGTGCGAAGTGTGTTTTGGTACTGAATGTGAAATCGTCCATGATGTGACTTTCTGCACTGCACATGTTCAATCATCCTAGCACTCCGGGTGAAATCGAACGGAGAGGTCGGTGGGCTGTCAGTCAAGGCTGTCTCTCGTACGGCGGAAATGCCGACAGACGTGGATCGTCCACCGCGCCGCCAACGGTGAAGTGATACAGGGATTGCCAGACATGATCCTTCGCGCCGAGCAACGCATGCATTTCATCATCGAAAAAGCAGCCGATCCCCGTCGCGCGCACGCCGGCAGCTTCTGCTTCGAGATAGAGCGCGTGGCCAAGCATCCCGCATTCCCAGAACAGGTGGCGATAACGCCATGGCTGCTTCAACGCGATTTCGAATCTCGCAATCATCCCGAGCGCAAAGCAGGAATCGGCGGCGATATCCTGATGGCAGCAGATCAACCCTGCCGCCGCGCGCAAATCGTAAGGCAGTAGCAGATAGAGCGGCAGGTCGTCCGGCCCGGTCTTTTGCCACAGCCATTCCGGACGCAGGGATCGCTTCAGATCCGGCAGTGCGCCAGGGTTTCTTGCGAGCATATAGAGGCCCGGCTCCAGGCCGTCGACGCGATGCACCAACAGCGCCGCCTGCACCGCGGCAGGAGACGTCAGCGCATTCCACGGCGGTGTGCCGGGACGTGCCAGCAGGCATGTCAGCATGCTGAAGAAGGCCGCGTCGCCGATGCGCGTCGTGCCATCGAAATTCACGGCGCTGCGACGCTGTCTGGCGATTCGGGCGAAGCCGAGATCGAGGGCTGGCATCGCCGGCGCCGAGCACGGCTCCGGGTTCGGCGACGGTGGTTCGCGAGTACGGGTCTTGTGCGTGGCGCGATGAATCGAATCGATGTCCGGCCAGGCCACATGTCCCGAACTCAGTTGATTGGCGCGCCCGTGCCACTGTGCGCTGCCCAAAGCGATCCGCATGCGCTCGAGATCGGGTCGCGTCTCGGGGCTGCCGATCCAGAGCAAAAGATCCGGCGCCTCCGCTTCGGCTCCGCTGAAATCTTCGCGGCGGTCCACGCCGAGCAAATCGGCCACTGCATCATCCGCAGCCGCCTCCATCAACCGCGTCTGCCAGCCGAGCGCAGCTGCTGCATAACTCATCGCAGCGACGACATGGCCGCAATCCTGTTGGCAGTAGCGCCAGGCGCGCATGCCATATTTCCACGCTTCGCGCCAATGGATCGAGCTGACGCCGACCAGGACGCCACTTCCCGAAAACGCGTCGGTCCATTGCGGCTCGTCCACCGCGGCGCGATGTTCAAGCGCATGATCCCGGCTCAGGTAGTGATAGACGCCTGCGGACAAGCCGGGCAGGGCCGGACACAGAAGATAGCCCTCGGTCGGATGCAGATTCCCGCTCGAAGGATTGCAGCGCAGCGCCCACCGCTGGGCACCATAGGATTTCCACCCCGACAAGCCGAGCGAGAGTTCGAACAGGATTGCCAGACTGGACAGATCGAATTCGTGCGCGGGCGGCAGGTTGCCGCAACGCAACGCGTTGTAGCGCGTGGCCAGCGTGTCCGCGGCCAATGGCAGATCGACGCGCGGTGCGCCGCGAAACACCCGGAACGGGTCCGGCTGGGTTGCCCAGTCGAGCCGCCCGGGGCCGGGAGCGTAGAAGTCGAGACGGTGCTTGCTGCGTTCGTGATAATCAAGCAGCGCATGCCTTAACCGATCCATGTCCACCCCAGACCCGGAATACTGCATACGCACTGTACAAAACCGGATGGCTCGACGCTTAAGCGCGGCCGTCATCACGTCGGGGAATCCGGCGCGCGCCTTCCTTCAACATCGATTTCGCCGAGGTGCGAGTGCTTGTTTTCCCCGAGGTCTTCAGTATGCGATCGGCAGGAAATAGTCGCGAGCCCGCCGGACCGAGCCGTCCGTGCTCTCCGCCCGAACGATCGGCAGTCCCGACGCCAGCAGACGACTACTCACGGCCAGTGCAGGCCGGAAGGAAGGCATACGTCGGGTCGGGCGCGTGCGCAAACCGGCCCCGTCTCACGAGATCATGTACCTGTTCTGGGGGCCGCCCTTGTAAAGATCTCTGGCGAGCCCCAGGATCCGGTCGCGGTTGCGGTCGAAGGCCGCCAGCAACGCGGGCTCGCTCGAATCCATGTCGGAGTTCAGTTTCGCCAGCATCGCATCGTCGACCAGAAAGGTAATCTCGCGAGCATTGTCGTAGCCCCAGAAGCACACGCAGTGCCTGGACATGTCGTAGGTGCGACTGGGATTAGGAAAGTTGAGTGCCGCGTCGATTTTTCCCATCTAACCCTCCTGGCAGATATAACGCCACTTGCTCGCGTTGACATCGAGGCGGGCGTCATTTTCGCGTCGCTTCTCGGCGCGCTCGATGTCCGCGCGCTTCAGTGCCTGGGCGCGGGACTTTTGCGCGTCGACGTAATCGTTTTGCCTGACGGACGTGACGGACTTCTGTTCGGTTTGCTTGGGCATGCCGGTTCCCGAAAAATGAATTTCAAATGTCAGGACCGTCGCGGTGACCGAATTTCGTCGTCGTCCGGCCCACAGGAGGCACGAACGGACTACCCGCGGGCTTGCCGCCGACGGCCTCTGTTGCGCACTGAACTGCCGGATCGAGCCTCGCGGGGAGGCCGGGTTGACGCACGACGTTCGCAGCTTCGACGTTCGCGCGCGGGGTCATTGTGGTGAGCGTTCTGCGGAACCGTGCGGACAGGGGGAAGCGTAAGGAGTCGAAACAAAATCGCCGGTCGCGCACATCGAACCTCATGAGAATGCGCCCTATATCACGGCCATGCAAGCGCTATCTCGCGTCAAGGGCCATCAACGGCACGATTCCCTCCAGGCCACATTACTGTCATCAACCGGACCGGGCGGCCGCCGGCCAGCATTTTCCCGGCCCCACGACCCAAGCGATGCGCAGCGTGCGCGGCGGCTTGTTCAGCGTCGCGCACAACTGTCGTCGCTGCTTCGTGGAGCGGGATCGGAACCGCATCGTCGACCACGCCGTCAGTGCTTGTGGTGCATCCAGCCCATGTGATGTGCGTCAAGCCACTGAACCATCCCTTCGCCCTTGTGGTCGCGCAGGTAACGCAGCGCCAGCATGACCGCGATGGCGAGTACGACCGCCAGGCCAACTACAAAGCTAATCATTGACTGAGTCATGGCAGCCTCCTTGACAGGTCGCGACCATCTTTACATTGTAGGTGATGCCCTCGCGGAAACCAGCGTCCGGCACGGCTTCTGTCCCTCAGGAAAACGAATCAGCGTTTCCCTGGCCCGGCGGTCGATGGAGGCCGGCAGCTTCGCTTCGGTTCCGGCCGATTTTCTGGTCCGCCGGACAAAAAGGGGCCGGCGTTTGGCTGGCTTCTGCCGTACGCGTAAACGAAATACCGCCGGCAAGCCGGCGGCAAAAGATGCGTCCACGGATGACGTGACGCACCTGAGGCACTCGATGCAGCTGGCGCGGATCATTCAGCAGCGAATGACCCGCGCAATGCTGCTGCGCCGGAGGCACCCGCTCAGTTCTGCGTGAGCGGATTCAGCGTCGTGCACAGGAAGCCCGTGCAGTTCGCCGGCTTGAAATAGAACGACGCCATCACCGGGGTCGTCGTGCCGAGCGCGAGATCGCCCAGGTACGCGGAGCCCTGCGCGCCAAACGTGTTCGACTGCTGGACGAAGCTGTCGCCGGTCGACTGGATCGCGGCCGACTGGTACGTGAAGGTCGGCGACTGCGTCTGGTCCTTCACGTAGACCCACGAAATCGTGCTGCCGAACAGCATCCCGCCTTTCGCGCGATAACCCTTCGCACCTTCGCTGTTGGCCTGCGCGATGAAGTCGCTGACGTTCGACGTCGGCACCAGCGCGTCGTACGTGTAGGTTGCGTTCGAAGCGTTGTTCTTCATGTACACGTTCGCCTGCACCGATCCGACCATCATCGGGCCCACGAACCAGTAGCCCGACTGGCCCTGGCCGTTCGCCTGCGCGAGGAACGCGTTCGTGTCGGCCGGCAGGCCCGTTGTCGCGTACGTATAGGTAGCCGACGAGCCGCCGTCCTTGCGATAGAGATAACCGTACGTGAGCGGCCCTTCGAAGCGGTAGCCGCTCGCGCCTTGCGCGTTGGCCTGGCTGACGAAGCCCGTCATGTCGGCGGGCGTCGACTGCAACTGGTACGTGTAGGTCTGTGCGGTGCCGTCGCTCACGAAGATCGAGCGCGAACCGCCGTTGGACGCGTTGTAGAAGTAGTCGCCCAGATAACGATAGCCCTTCGCGCCTTCACTGTTGAGCAGCGTCAGGAAGCCGGCCTGATCCGCTGCGGTCGGCTGGGCGTCGTAGCGCAGCGTCAGCGTGCTGCCGCCCGACCCGCCGCTGCCGCCGCTTCCCGTACCGCCGGAACCCGTGCCGCCGCTTCCACCGTTATTGCTCGTGCCCGATCCGCTGCCGGACGATGCGGGCGAGGAATTGTCGTCGCCGCCGCACGCGGTCAGCGCCAGACAGGTCAATGCGATCAATGCAAAGGCTTTCATCGGAGTCACCTCGGAACGAAAAGGGCGAACGAAGCCGAGACGCGCAGATCACGCCGCACGCACGGACATTCACGCATCGGAAATCGACCGGCGGCGCACCGCCGGCCAGGGGACATCAGTTGACCTGGAGCTGGCCGCCGCGGCCGAGGCCGCCCTTGACGTCCTGCGCCTTGTAGCTGCGCAGTGCGACGACCATCTTGTTGTACGCGTCGATGAACGCGACGACCGTCGCCTTGCCCTCCGGCGTCGACGAGAAACCGGCGAGCGCACCGCCCACGCCGCCGCCGAAACCGCCCAGCGCCGCGCCGTAGTTGGTCGCCGTCGAGCTGCCTTCCGACGCCGCGATCTGCACGGCCGAGCGCACGTCGAACAGCGTCAGCGTGACGACCGATGCCTTCGCCTGCAGGTGGCCGGCCACCGCCGCCACCGCGCCGTTGCCGATCAGCCCGCCGATCATGCTGCCGATGCCGCCGATCGGCGAATCGTTGATGACGATCTGCGGTTCCATGTAGTAGTCGGCCGCGACACGCTGGCCCTTCTGCTGCTTCGAGCCCGCGCGATATTCGCCGGAGCTGCGCTGCAGCTGCGTAATCCGCGACAGGCGCGCGTCGCTCTTCTGGTTGCCGATCGACGTGATCACGAAGCAGTTCGACTGCTGGACCGCCAGGCGCAGCAGCGGGTCGATCGTCGTCATCTTGGTCGCGCTGCCGAACGGGCCCCACCAGTCGGCGTTGCGGCCGTCGTCGACGGCGATCGTGCCGAGCGGCGACGTGCAGCGCTGCAGCCCCGAATCGGCGCCTGCGCTCGTGCCGCCTGCCGCGGCGCCCGTCACGCCGGCGTTCTGGCCGCCGGGCGTCACCACGCCGCCGCAGCCCGCGACGGACGCGCAAAGCGCTGCAACCAGCGCACCTTGGGTGAGACGATGGGAAAGGATGGTCTTCATGTCGTTATCGTTCGATAGAGTCGTTATTCGGCTTACGTGTCCGTACGAACGTCGATAAGCCCCCCGGCGTGGCGCGCGATGGTGGTCTCCCCGCTGCCGCCCCCGTTGCTTCCGGCCCGGTCAGTAGTACCAATACGTCTGATTCCAGACGCCGTAGTACGGATAGCCCGAGTTCCAGTAGCCGTAATAGACGTCACGCCATTGCGTGCGCCATTTCCAGTCTTCTTCGTCTTCCTTCTTCGCCTTGCGCGCGAGTTCGAGCAGCTTCTTCGATTCCTTGTCGCCGCGGCCGGCCGCGATCGACAGCCACTTGTCCGCTTCGCGTGGATCGGAGCCCATTTCCTCGAGGCCGAACAGGTAGAAGCTGCCGAGCGCCTTCTGCGCCCGCAGGTCGCCGCGCTCGGCGGCGTCGCGCATCCACTTGAGTGCCTGATAGCTGTCCTGGCGCACGCCGTCGCCGCGGAAATAACGCAGGCCGAGATCGTAGGCCGCCTTCGGCTGGGCTTTCGCGGCCTGCTTCAGTGCGACGATGCGAGGGTCTTCGCGATCTTCCGCATCGTCCTTCTTTTGATAGGAGACCTGATCTTTAGGTCGATAGGAACAGCCGGTGTCGTCGCAGATCCGCACCGTGTTGCTGGTCACGGACGGATCCTGCGCGCACGCGGCCAGCAGCAACAGCAGCCCCGGTGCGAGTAAACGGCGGTACATGGGTACTTTCCTCGAGTTTTATTTGCGCCGACTGCTTCGCGCGATCCCGCCCCGCGAGCGCGCACCGGTTTGCGCGCGGCGCGGCGAATACCATCCGCCAGCACCGACACGTAACCCACGGCTCTCTCAGGTTCTCTTTTCGTCTTGCATTACCGCTGCATCGCCAGAAGCCGGCAAGAGGCACAGGGCGCCGCCGGCATTCTTTCAATTTCGCTGCTGTGCCCGCTGCGGCACCGTCGAGCAGTGAATCGATGGCTCACGTTCCTATTTTTTTAAAGCACGCAGCATCGACCATCGCTTTCCAGTTTCAAATGATACATATCGGTCTATATCATAGTCAAGACAACTTGCGAACGCGCATCATGATGCGGACCCGCCAAGTCCGGGAGATCGGTGGCGAGACCGGATGTGACCGAGCGGTACGATGCTAGAATGTTTAATCTACGCAGTCGGAAGGATCAAGGAGGGAACCGTTCGTGCGAGCCAGCAAACGCCAGTTGGTGGTAGATAAAGCTACCGAACTGTTCTCGAAGCACGGTTTTCATCCGGTGGGTGTCGACTGGATCATCGACGATTCCCGCGTCGCCCGAATGACGCTGTATCGGCATTTTCCGAGCAAGGACGAACTGATCCGGGAAGTGCTGGTCCAGCGTTACGACCTGATCGTAGGCAGTATCGACGCGCAGCTGCAGCACGTCGCCGATCCGGTCGAGCGGGTCAAGACGATCTTCGACTGGTACGAAGCGTGGTTCAATACGCCGGCATTCGCCGGTTGCCTGTTCGAGCGCGCGCTGGCCGAATTCGGAACGGCGTATGCGCCCATCTCGGATGTCGCGATCCGCTATCGCCGCAAGATGGTCGAATGGATCGCCGAACTGCTCGCGGATCTCGTTTCGCCCGAAACGGCACAACGGCTTGCGGCCGTTTATATGATGCTGCTGGACGGTGCGACAGTCGAAGCGAGAGCGTTCAACGATTCGGCGTCCGCAGGGCGGGCGTGGCAAGCCGCGAAAGCGCTCCTGGAACAGGAAATGCGTGCCGGCACCGGGCACGCGAAACACGCGGACGCCCATACGCAACGCGCGTGATCCGAGTGGGGCCGGAACGTCGCCGGCTAATTCTTGAAAACTTGATGGCGATCAAGCTGCCACAAGCCGCGCGCGCAAAAAATTACCGCGTACAAGACCTTGGAATGCCACCGGGAGACGCTCATGAGCACCAGCACTTCAACCTTCCAGGCAGGGGCTCCTCTCCAAAGGGTGCTGATCGCAATCGACGGCTCCGTTGCATCCGACCGGGCAGTCGCCTATGCGCAGCACATCGTTCCGCCGAATGCGTCGGTACACATCGTGAGTATTGCGGAAAATCCGCGAACGCTCGTGCCGCTCGGATCACAGGCCACTGCATTTCTCGAGGCCGCGCGCAACGAGTTGCTTAAAGACGCATCCGACTCCGTATCACGCGCCAAAAACGAAATGCAGCGCGACGATATCGACATCGACACGGAAGTCATCGACCTGTCCAAGCATGGCGGCGATATCGTGCGTGCGCTGATCGAGAGTACGGAAGCTCAACAGGCCGACCTTCTGATCGTCGGTGCGCATCAGCACCATGGCTTGCGCAGATGGATTGAAGGAACGGTTTCGGGCCCGCTTGCCAGGCTTGTTCGTTGCCCGCTGCTTATCGTTCCGGAAAGTTTCGTCTCGGCTGCCGAGCATCTGCCGCAGCGGATTCTGTTTGCCGTTGACGGAAGCCCCCTGGCGCTCGACGCATTGCGAGTCGGATTGCAGTTCTCGAGACCCGACACCGAGTTACGCGCGATCTACGTACAGGATCGCGCCGTATCGCTGGGTGACTTCGTACCAGTCGAAACAATAGAGGGCGCATTGATCAACGAAGGAAATCAGGCGCTGCAACAAGCCACGACCGTGCTCGATGGTGTAACCGCGCACTCGCAGTCGCAACTGCTTCAAACGGATCGAACCGGCTCGGACGTTTCTCAGGTAATCGTGCACGAAGCTGCCGAATGGAATGCGGACATGATCGTCATGGGCACCCATGGGCGGCGAGGCATCGCGGGCTGGGTTGTCGGTAGCGTTGCCGGCCGCGTCGCGCGGATCACGAAGACGCCTGTCCTTCTCGTGAATGCGCGTGGTGCGTGACGCGCTTTTTGTCACGCATCCGTTCCGACTGCGTGGAACAGCTCCTCCTCTTGAGCACAATGCAGGCGTACGATTGCTTCCAGCCCGTACAGCAAGCGTTGTACCGCCTGCATCTGCATCGCGTCCGGTCCGTCATCCGGCATGTCCGCGACCATCTGCCTGAGCGACCGAACCATCTTGAAAATTTCCCTGTGCGCGCTGCTCATCGCCGCGAGCGGGTCCTCGCCGCCGAGAAGTGGCGCGAGACGCGGGTAGACGTCGAGGTCGTCGGATTGTTCGTGAGGCAAAAGCCGTTCGTCCAGCGAGTCGATTACATGAGCGAGTTCGTTCGCCATGATTGCGCCGGATAGCTTAGGTATGCGATCTGCCAGATCCCTGATCTGGTCCATCAGCGGCGCCAATGCCGAATGCTCGCTCTTGAGTTTTTCGACGTCGATGTCGGCGAGGCGAGCCTCCGTCGACATCGGGCGCGCAAGTGACGCCCGTAACGCATTGATGATGACGACGACGTCGATGATCTCCTGAATCACCGCACCGGCGATCGGCTGCAGGAATCCCAACGCAGCAATCGTCATGGCGGCGACAGACAACGACATGCCGATCACCACGCTCTGCAGCGCAATCCGGCGCGACTGCCGGGCGATACGCATCGCGTCCACGAGCCGATCCAGCCGATCCACCAGCAGTACCACGTCGGCCGCCTCCGACGACGCCGCCGCCCCGCGCGCACCCATCGCAATACCGACGTCGGCCGCCGCCAGCGCTGGCGCGTCATTCACGCCGTCGCCCACCATGATCACTACGCCCTCCTTGCGAGCTGCCCGAATGGCGGCAAGCTTGTCCGTTGGCGTTTGCTCCGCGCGTACATCGGTTACGCCCAACAGTTCGCCAACGGCTTCCGCAATGTCCCGCCGGTCGCCGGTCAGCATGATGAGACGCTTGACGCCCTCGCGTTTCAGCAGCCGCAATGCCCTCGGCGTTTCCAGCCGCACCTGGTCGGCCATTTGAATTGCGCCGATCATCGCGCCATCCACGCCAACGAATACAGCAACCCCGCCCTGGCTGCCGACCCGCCGAAGGAAGGCGTCGCTCCAGGGCACAACGGTCGAACGGGCGGATACGTACTCGAACTTGCCGATTGCGACGGTCCGGTTGTCGACCTGGCCTGTCACGCCTTCGCCGGCCGTTTCCTTGACGGCCGACGGCGGAGAAAGGTCGACGTGGCGTTCCCGCGCCGCGACCGTCAACGCATCCGAAATGACATGACCCGAAGCTTGCGCCAACGATGCCGCGAAACGCAGCACATCGTGCGTTCCGACATCCGGGCCGCACTCGATCGAAACGATGCGTGCCCGGCCGCCCGTCAGCGTCCCTGTCTTGTCGAAGAAGAGAATCGTCGCTTGCGCTAGACGTTCCAGCGCGCCTCCGCCTTTGACCAGAACGCCTCGCTTCGAACAGCGCGACATGCCGGAAACGATTGCTACCGGCACCGCGAGGATCAACGGACATGGAGTGGCTACGACGAGCACGGCAAGCGCGCGTGCAACGTCGCCTGTCACCAGCCAGGAGATACCCGCGATCAGCAGCGAAACCAGCACGAAGAATGCCGCATAGCGATCCGCAAGACGGACGGCCGGACTGCGCTCGCGTTGCGCACTCTCGACCATCCGGACGATACCGGCGAATGTACTGTCGCCGACCGTCGCGCGGGCGACCATTTCAAACGGAGCACCGGCGTTCACCACGCCGCTGCATGCGAGCTCCCCGGAGCTTCGCCGCTGGGTCGACGACTCGCCCGTCAGCATGGATTCGTCCAGTTCCGCGTCATTGGTCAGCGTGCCGTCGACCGGCACGAATTCGCCGCTTCGCACGAGCAGCCGGTCGCCGGGGCGAATGGTTTCCAGCGCGACAGAACGCCATTCACCGTTCTCGAATCGGATTGCCTGCCGGGGCGCACGGCTGAGCAGCGCGGTCATCTCGCGTTGCGCACGATCTTGCGCATACTGTTCGAGGGTACGTCCGCTGGCCAGCATCAATGCAATGACGGCGGCAGTCAGCGTCTCGTCGAGCGCCACCGCCAGCCCGATCGCCAGCCACGCGAGAACATCGATGCCGGCCTGCCGCTTCACGACGGCCTTTGCAATGGATACAGTCAGGGCGAGCAAGACCGGCAACGTACCGAGCAGCCAGACGATTCGCGCGACTGAAGGCAGGCCGAACGCAACGCACACGCCTCCACCGGCGAGCGTAACGGCCGCAAAGACCAGCAACATGAAATCGATTGACCAGGGAATTCGAGACATGACGATATTTCAGATCCCCGTGCATGGACGTGTTCGGTGAACCCGAATCCGGTCGCGGATGGTGTTGCATCAGTCTAAGAAATGCCTCCGTCCGATGCTTGACCTGGGTCAGGACGACACGCCTCCGGCGAAATGCGGGCACGATGCCTTGCTTGACGTGAGTCAAGCCGTCGACGCCTTTCGTCAGCAAAATGGAATCATGATGCCGGATGGCCTGGAGTCGATATCGTGCTAACGCTGGCCGTGCTGTTCCTCGTGATTCTTCTGCTGAATCTCATACCGGCGTTCGCCCCTCCGACCTGGATGGCGATGTCGTGGGTCGGGTTCAATCTGCCTACCGGAAATCCATTGATCTTTGCTGTCGTCGCGGCTGGCGCTGCGACAACGGGCCGCGTCATTCTGGCTACCTTCGCGAGGTCGCTCGTGCGGTCCCGCTGGATACGGGAATCCGATCGCGAGAATATCGACATCGCCACACACTGGCTGCGGAAGCACAAGACGCTGACCGCCAGCGCATTCTTTTTCTATGCATTGAGCCCGCTTCCATCGAACTATCTGTTCATCGCGTATGGACTATCAGGGTTGCCGCTCAAGATCATCGCTGTGGCGTTCTTCATCGGCCGCGCAATGACCTATGCGATCTGGGCGCTCCTCGGCCGCTTTGCGTCGACCCGGCTGGATGTGGAATCTCAGCTCGAAGGCACTTACCTCGGCGGATACTTCGTCGTCACGCAACTGGTATTGCTCGGCTTCGTCTTCGCGTTGATGAAGCTCAATTGGCGTGCACTCGTCAACGAACGTCGATTGACGTTTCGACGCGGTCATCATCCGCGCAACTCCGGATGACATGAACGGGCGCGCTCCGGGAGAGTGTGGGCATGGCAAGAAGGCATATCGATGTGCACAGCGCGCCGACGATTCTGCGCCCACATGATCATCTCCGATTGCACATGGCATCTTTTGCATCCGTTATTGCCCGGATACGAACGATGCGGGACGGCCGCGGAGATTACGCGTACGAATCTCGCTGCTCTCGCCATAAGCATCCTGCCGCCCACCAGTTCGACCTTGACTCAAATCAAGCGATCGACGCACGCAGAAACCTAAAGCTGGTTATCAAATCGGCCTCGACGCCACAAACAGCGGGCGAAACGAGCTTGATGATCAGTTGAGGACTCCCGCGATGATCACGTACGAACAGCCATGTGGATTGCTTCCACGGTTTTTGCGATGCTCGCCGCGCCAACTGCCACTGCTGAAGAATTGGCGCGCATACCTACTCACTCTCAGCGCTACGGGATCCATATCGGAATTTCCGCGTACGACGATCCGCTGCTCAAGGGGGTGACGTGCTTCGTTTCGGAACCGCATACAAGCGGCCAGCGCCCCGGGTTCCGCGACAGACATGGCAACGGCGAATCGTCGGTGTCCTGCCATCAAGTCGGAGCACTCGCGACTACGGCGCATGTGCCGCAACAGGCACAAGTGTTCGACGAATCGGTAGACCCCGTATTTCGATCGATACACGTAATTCGTATTCTCGATATGAAGCGTCTCGTCGTGTTGTATTTCTCATACGCCGAGAGCGACGTGGCCGGCGATCTACCGGGACATGTCGACGTCATTCGCCTTCCCGTACGTTCTGAAAAACAAAGCTCGTCAGCCGAATGATTCGGAGCGCGATCGATCGACTGCGGTGATGCTGACCCGCCCTCTTCGGCAGAATGCCGACCGTAGCATTCGACGGGACAGGTTCTATCGAGATAGACTCGATCGATCACAACCCGTTCTCCGCCGAAGACCTGCTGCAGAACGAGCGCCCGCCCCGTTCGTGCAGCGGCTTCGCATCGTTCGATCGCGTTTACACCGAGCCCTCGCCCGACTCAAAACCGATGTCGCATGCCGACGGCCAGCACCAGCTGATTCGCACCGGACGCGTGCGAGAAGTTCGAAATCTGCGCACCCGAGATGCCGGTTCCGTCAAGTCCGTTCACGTGCTGGAACAGCGCTTCCGCATACGCGTCGGTGCGCGGTGACAGCGCATCGATCCCGATGATTCCGGCTTGCTGCCAGTTCGGCCGCGCATGTCCGGACGGGCCGTCGAACGACGCAACGGTAAACGTGTAGGCCGCCGCCACGGTCCACCGGCGCGTCAGCGCATAGCGCGCGTTGACCTCCGCGTTGCGGAACGTGATGTCCGCGTCGTGCAGCACGACTGGCGTATCGGCGACGTTGTTGATCGACGTTGCCTCGTCGAGCCGCGTTCGCGTCGCGATGGCCGAGATCCGCAACCGGCCCCACGTGTAGGCGGCCGCCGCGCTGACGGTGCGCTGCCGGGCCGCGTTGAACGGCGCACCGGCCGGCTCCATGCCGTCGGCATTGGCCGGTGGGAGATTGCCTTCGTGGTCGAATGCCAGATAGCTCGTGCCGAAGGCAAACGCGCCACGCTCGTAGGTGGCGGCCAGCGCGTAGCCGCGGTTGTCCGCAAAGCCGCCCGCCGCGTTCGAGAATCCGTAGGTCGCGCCGAACCGGAAGCCGTCGAGTAGCGGGCTGGTGTACTTCACCGCGTTGTTGCTGCGGGTGTAGTTCGCCAGGTTGTCGTTGTCGAACGGATGCGCGAACGCGACTCCGCCGAAGGGCGTTCCGCCCAGCGCGAACGGCTGCACGAGCTGCAGCGTCGAATCGAACTGGCGGCCGACCGTCACCGTGCCGTATCTGCGGGATGCAAGCCCCGCGTAGGACTGGAAGCCGAACAGACGCCCTTGCTGGCCGATGGCACCGTTCGTGACCGAAAAGCCGCTCGCGAGCAGAAACACCACGTTGAGATCGGCGCCGATCGGCTCGTTGCCGGAAAGAGTCAACCGACTCACGTTCACGTCACCCGATTTCGCCTGCAACGCATGCGCGTCGCCGTGGCGACTGCCGAGGTTGTCGACGAACGCGATCCCGCCGTCGATCAGGCCGGACAGGGCCACGGTGCCCTGCGCACGCGCGGCGGCGGGGACACACAGCGCGACGATGCAGCAGCGCACGGACGCCCGAATCCGTCGTCTCATCCGTTCTGCCTGGACGGGGTCGACGGACGGCCGGGCACCCTTTCCGCGTGGCGACGCTCGGGCACACCCTGTCCGGTCGCAATGCGCGCGCGCAATACGTGCACGATCCACGCGCGCTCCGCGACTTCCCGCTGGATCTCGCGCGCGTGCCCCGACACCCGGTCGAGCCCGCTCGAGCCCGCCGGCCGCGCCCCGTGCGCGGTGGCCGGCGGCTCGCCGGCGATCAGTCGCCCTGCCTCGCGCGCCGTCGCGGCAATCGCCGCGCGGTCGATCGCGTCGAGGGTATCGTCGAGATACTCGACCGGCGCGAGCACGCCCACCAGCGCTTTCATCTGCTGCATCGCAACGCTCGCACTCGCCGTGCGCGGGTCCGCCGCAATCGATTCGAAGCGCGTCGCCGCGATGGTCGCATCGAGCATATCGATCGCAACGCACGCCCGTCGCCGCAGCGCGGTCAGCGAGCCCCGGCCGGCGCGGGCACGCGCCGGATCGTCGTCGCCGACCGCGCGCAAGTAGGTCGCGGTGGCCGATATCGCGTGATCGGCGACCTCGCCGATGCGGTGATGCTCGCGGTCCGGCCATGCGAGCAGGCTGACGATCACGCCGACCAGCACGCCGGCGAGGCTGTTTCCGACCCGCAGCGCAGCCAGCATCCATGACGGGCCGACCGGCGTCCCGAGGTGCGCGACCAGGATGAAGTGCGACGTCAGGAACAGGATGTACGACACGTAGCTCACGCTGCGGGCCGCGAGCGTGCCGGTGGCCAGCGGAAGGATCGCCAATGCCAGCAGCAACGGATCATGGACCAGCAGCGACAACATGGACGCCAGCACCGCGCCGAGCAACGTACCGCCGATGCGAAGTCCGGACAGCTTCACCGTCTGCGACAGCGTCGGCTGCAGGATGAACATCGTGGTCAACGCGAGCCAGTATCCCTGCTGCACGCCGGAGATGCGCGCCAATGCGACGGCGATCATCGCGGCAACGCCAAGACGCGAAGCGTAGCGATGGAACACGTTCGGCGCGGCCATCTCGTTGCGCAGCGCGACGAGCCGGCCCGCGCCGCCCGCGGGTTTCCCCTTTGCCGGCTCGTTTCGCGCCGCGTCGTCAGGCGCGATCTCGTCGCTCACCGGCTGCAGCAGCACGGCCCCGAATCGCGCGATCAACGTTTCGCATGCGCGCAACCAGGCCGATCGCTCGTCGTCATGCAGGTTCCGGTATTGCGCGACACGGCGCGCGAGCGCATCCAGTAGCCCGGCGCGGTCGCGCGCGAGCGCCTGCGCCGCGTCACCGGCGAGGGCGCAGCCTTCGACGAGACGTGCGAGTTGCGCGAGAACCGGCGCGAGCACGGCGGCGGCCTCGCGCCGCTCGCCGACGCTGGCGGCCGCGATGCGCGACTCGAGGCCGGCGAGCAACGCCATCGCCCGCTCCGCATCGGCAACCCACTTCCTGCAGAGAGGCGGAAGACCGCCGCGGCGGTTCGCCGACGCGGCGATCATCGCGTCGAGCCGCGAGCGCAATGCCGCACGGCCGCTCTCGAGCGACGCAAGATCGCCGTTCGCAGCACGCGCGAGCCGTTCGACGAAGGTCGCCATCGCGTGCAGAAAAGCCATCGTGGCCATACGCGCCCGTGCGCTGCCGTCGGTCTGCCACAGGCCGATGCCCGCCAACGCCGCCCAGACGCACCCGCCGAAGTAGAACAGCGCGTACTGCGCGGCGGACGCGATGCCATGCACCGGAAAGCACGCGGCGACGGCGCAGGCGGTTGCGGTCAGAATGCCGCGCAGGCCCGACGCCGCGCCCCGCTTGCGCGCCGACGCGCCGAGATACGCGACGGCCCCGACGATGACGATCGACAGCACCGGCAGTGCGTGGGTCGCGATCGCGATCGCGGACGCCGCGGCGCCCAGCATGCCGAACCACAGGCCTTTGGCCAGGCGCTCCGCTGCCGGGCGGCCGGACTCGTCGGCGAGACAGGTCCAGAACGCGGCGATCGCCGACCAGCACAGCATCGGCATGTGCAGTTGCGCCGCGGCCACGGCCGGCACGACGCAGATCAGGCCGCCCCGCAGCGCTTCCGCGATCGGCAGATGGCGCCGTCCGAGACTGAAAAAGCGCCGTACCCGGTCGCGGGCGGTCGAGACAAGGCCCATGTTTCCCTCCCGACCGCTTATCGCGCCGCGCCCGCGAGCGGGACCGGGATCACGGTCAGCGACCGGATGCCCTGGGCACCACGGATCAGCACGCCTTCGATGTCCGCCGTCGCCGACGGGCCGCTCATCAGGCACGCGTAGCGCGCATCGAAGAACTCGCTGCGGTGATACGCGTGATGCAGGTTGCCGACGATCCGCGCCGGATCGAGCAGCGCGACCAGATGTTGCGACAGATACCCGAGCGCGTTCACGCGATACTCGCGGTCGCTCAGGTAAAGCGAGCCGGTCTCCGCGACCGCGAACGCCGGACGCACGATCCCGACATCGACATCGTTCAGATCGTGCGGACGCTCGACCGCTTCGATGCGCCGCGTGCCGGCCACTTCGGGCACCGCCGAACAGAAGGTCCGTGCATCCGGAAAGCGCGCGCGGATCAGCGCTTCGATGTCGCCGTCCGCGGGCGCGTCGCACCAGACGCCGCCCACGCGGTCGAGCGATCGTTTGAACGCGTCGATGGCGGGCGGCAAATCCCGATCGAACAACGGCACCGCCGGCAGCGGTTGCGGCGACCGTCCGGCGCCCCGCAGGCGGGAAAGAATCAGGTCGCGGCTGCTCATTTCTTGTTCCTCTTCAGATACCAGTCACGGAAGGTTTCGGTCGGCGGCTCCGGCAGTTCACGCTGCTTGCCCCACGCGTTGAGCGGGTTGTAGAGCACCGCGCGCGGCAACGTCGCGATCGCGCCGGCGGCCCCCTTGATCGCCGCGCGATAGAGCGCCGGTCTGGAAAGCACCTGGCCGGCCACCTTCATCGCTTCCTGCTTGACGAATGGCAGCGCGTGCCGCTCGGCAACGATTTGCCGCCATTTGTAGATCTGCTCGTGGATGTTGATCTTGACCGGACAGACGTTGGTGCAGCTGCCGTTCATCGTCGACGCGAACGGCAGCGAGCTGTATTTCTTCAGGTCGTAGGTCGGGTTGATGATCGCGCCGATCGGCCCGGAGTAGACGCCACCGTAGCTCAGGCCGCTGCTGCGCCGGTAGACCGGGCATGTATTCATGCAGGCGCCGCACCGGATGCACTTGAGCGAATACCAGAAATCGTCCATCGCGAGCCGTTCGGAGCGGCCGTTGTCGACCAGCACGAAATGCATTTCGCCGCCGTCGCGCGGGCCGCGAAAATGCGACGTGTACTGCGTGATCGGTGCGCCGAGCGCATTGCGCGACAGCATGCGGATGAACAGGCCCAGGTGTTCGAGCTTCGGAATCAGCTTTTCGATGCCGATCGACGCGATGTGCAGCGGCGGCACGTTGGCACTCAGGTCGGCGTTGCCCTCGTTCGTGCAGACGGTGATGCCGCCCGTCTCCGCCACCGCGAAGTTGCACCCGGTCATGCCGGCTTCCGCCGCCAGGATGAGCGGGCGCGTGGCCTGTCGCTGCGCCTCGGCGAGCCGGGGGATGCTGCTTTCGGCGGGATCGGTGCCGAACGAGTCCGCGAAGGTCCGGGCCACGTCCGTCGCGAGCTTGTGCACGGCCGGCACGACGATGTGCGACGGCAGCTCGTCGTCGAGTTGCTGAATCCGCTCGCCGAGGTCGGTTTCGACGACCGCGATGCCCCGCGCCTCCAGGTACGGGCGCATGTCGCACTCCTCGGTCAGCATCGACTTGCTCTTCACGAGCGTGCGCACGTTGCGCCCGTGCAGAATGCCGTAGACGATCCGGTTGTGCTCCTCGGCGTCCTTCGCCCAATGCACGATCACGCCGTTTGCGACGGCATTGCGCTCGAACTGCTCGAGATAGTCGGCCAGGTGCGTGAGCGTATGCTCCTTGATCGCCGACGCGAGCGCGCGCATCGTTTCCCACTCGGGAATCGCGTGCACCGCCGCATCGCGCGCAGTGCGCAGGCCCCACAGGCGCTTGTCATGGAATTCGACGTGTTTTTCGTCCGCGATGAACTTCTTCGAGTAACCGGCATGGTCGATGCGTTTCATTCGGGTGCCCCATTCAGGATGCTCGCGATGTGGATGAACTTCAGGCCGAGTCCGAGACGCTCGGCGCAGCCCTGCTGATGCATCAGGCAAGAAGAGTCGGCGGACACGATGTACTCGGCGCCGTTGCGCGCGTGATCGCGCACCTTGTCCGCCCCCATGCGCGCGGATACCGGCTCCTCCGACACGCAGAACGTGCCGCCGAAGCCGCAACATTCGTCCGGACGATCCGGCTCGATGAACTCGATGCCCTTCACGCCCTTCAGGAGCGCCAGGGGTTTCGAGAAGAACGGGCCGTTGATTTCGGACATGCTGGCGGTTTTCAGGCCGCGCAGCGTCCCGCAACTGTTGTGCAGGCCCACCTTGTGCGGAAATTCCGCCCACGGAAATTCGCGAACCTGCAGCACATCGTGAATGAACTCGACCAGCTCGTATGTATTGCGCCGGACCTCGATCGCGCCGGGCGTCTGGTCGGCCGCGCTCAGGTGATCGCGAACGTGATGCACGCAGCTACCGCTCGGCGCGACGATGTAGTCATATCCGGCGAAGTTGCTGACGAACAAGTTCTCGGTGGCCGCGGCCTGCTTTTCGCAGCCGCTGTTTCCCATCGGCTGGCCGCAGCAGGTCTGGTCGAGCGGATAGTCGACGTCGCAGCCGAGGCGCTCGAGCAGTTCGAGCGTCGCGATGCCGACGTCGGGAAAAAATGCGTCGATGAAGCACGGGATGAACAAGGCAACTTTCAATGCAGCGACTCCTGATACGGGTTTGCAGGTTCAACGTTCGGCATGGCCACCTGGAACGACGCCACGCGATGCCCGCTACGTCGGCTCGACCGGCGACGCTCGGCGCAAGAAGGAGCGGCGGACGTGGCCGGCCATCGACGGCAGGAAGGACCGGCTGACGCGGGCCGCACACGCCGGTTCGAACGACACGCGCGCGCCGCCCCGCGTCGAATCAGTCGTGTGCTTCGCGGTAGTTCGCGAACTTCGACGTCTGGCCGATACCCGGATTGAAGCAGTTGCACGGGTCGAGCCCTTCGTAGAAAGCCTTGAGCGCGGGCTTCGCGTGGTACAGGTGCCCGACGTTATGCTCGGCCGGATACTCGGCGCGCCGCGCGTCGAGCAGTTTCCACATCGCGTGTTCGAGCGCGAGGCAATCGTTGCCCTTCCTGACGATGTAGTCCTGATGGAAGACGTGGCAGAGGAAATGACCGTAATACAGCTTGATCGCGATCGGCGCGTCGATCTCGTCCGGCAGCGTTTCGAACCAGTCGCGGTCGTTGCGGCGCAGCGCGATGTCGAGCGCGACGATGTCTTCGACCTCACGGGTGTGTACGTTGCGGTAACGGATCGCCGCACCCGCGGCCGCGAACCGGTGCAGGAACGCCTTTGCACCCTCCGCCGGCGTGCATTCGAAGAACGCGCCCGTATGCCGGGCAAAGAACGAGGTCAGGTAGGTCCGCGCTTCGTCGGCGGTATCGGCCGACACCTTGAGCATCAGGTGATGCTCGTATCGCTTCCCGTAGTCGCGAATGCGCTTGGGCAGGTGTTTCGGGAACAGGCGGCTGACCGCCTGCATCACGCGATCGCTCAGATGCCGGGGCAGGAAGCCGAGCCGGTCGAACCACGCGTCGCATTTGCTCTTGAAGGCGAACAACATCGGCATGCGCTGCGTGCCGAAGTGATGAATCATCAGGAACGTGTCTTTCCCGTACTTCTCCGCGATGTCGAACGCATCGCGGTGCAGGTACTCACCCGAGATCGGCAGCCGGCTGAATTGCGTGAGAACGTGGCGGCGGATGTCGGTCAGTTCGTCGATGTCGTTGGTGCCGATATAGAACACCTTCGCACCCGCCTCGATCGGAAACGTATCGAGGCGCACCGCGAACACCATGACCTTGCCCGCCGAGCCCGACGCTTCGTGCAGCCGCAGCGGATCGGCATTGTAACGGGCGGGGGTGTCCGCATCGACGTCCCGCACGTGCTCGGCGTAGCGGTGATCGGACGCGGACGCGCCGCTGTCGACGATGTCCTTCTCCGCGAACTCGCCCTTGTCCAGGCGCGCGAGGATTTCCTCCGGGACGGCGCCGAGACGGACATCGAGGTGGTTCACGAGCGCCAGGCGCCCGTCCGCGCCGACACACGCGAAGAGGGCCATCTCCGTATAAGCCGGCCCGCGTTGCACGAGCGCGCCGCCGGAGTTGTTGCAGACACCGCCGATCACCGATGCGCCGATGCACGACGAGCCGATCACCGAATGCGGCTCGCGCCCGAGCGGCTTCAGCGTCTGCTCGAGCTGATCGAGCGTCGCGCCCGGCAGACAGATCACCTGCGTGCCGCCCTTGATGACGTGGACCGTCCGGATCCGGGCCGTGCTGACGATCACGATATCGCGGTCGTAGCCGTTGCCGTCCGGCGTGGATCCGCCGGTCAGCCCGGTGTTCGACGCCTGGCAGATGACGATCACGTTGGCGGCCACGCAGGCCTGCAGCACCTTCCATTGCTGGAGCAGCGTACCGGGCCGCACCACCGCCAGGACCCGACCATCGCCGAACCGGAAGCCCGTCCGGTACCGTCGGGTATCCGGCTCCTTCGTCAGCACCTCCTGGTGTCCGACGATTTCCGTCAGCGAATGAATGAACGCCTCCTGCCGCCTGTTCCGCGGCGTCGGCGGCGAAGACGATTCGCCTGAAACGGTTGACACGTGAATTCTCCTGTTGGCCGCGCATCGCGATGCGCGCGGGTAATGGACTGAACGGCGCCGCGGCGGCCGGCGCACCGCCGAACCGCACTCCGATCGAATCCCGTAAGGCTAGGCGTGCGAGCCGGTGAAGTCCAATATCGCGCGGACGCGACTTCAAGACGAAATGCATATCGATCGTTGTACGGCGCAGCGGTCCACGGGGCACGTGAGGGTGCGCGGCGCGCGCGTGAAGACATGCACGTGCCGCGCCGCACGAGCGAAGACACCCGTGGGCAGCGTCGCACGCGCGAAGCATCGGAAGCACGGAGATGGCGGGGACGAGACGGAAACGCCATGCCCGCCCGGAGACGGCGCACGCGCGGCCTGCGGCGTTACGCCGGCTGGCGCACGGCTGCTAGCGACAGCACCAGCCGTCGGCGAGGTCCGTCACGGCAAGGCCGTGCGGTCGGCCGTTTCGCGAGCGAGCGCGCGAACGGCCCGTACGAGGTGATGAATCACCGGCGACTTTTCTCTTGGCCGGTGGACGAGCGCGATCGGGGATCGGAGCGGTTCGCCCTGCAATGCGTGGTATGTGACGCCGCCTGTCGGCGCCTGACGCACCGACTCGGGAATCAGCGTGACGCCGAACCCCGCCGCGACCAGATTCACCGCGGCCGGAATCTGCGGCGACTCCATTCCGATGGCCGGCGTGAAGCCGGCCGTCCAGCATGCGCCGATGATCGCGTCATACAAGGCCGGGCCGATCGCGCGCGGAAACAGCACGAGCGGATCGTCGGACAGCGCGTGCAACGCGAGCACCGGCTCGCCGCCGTGGCGGTGGCCGGACGGCAACACCGCCAGAAACCGCTCTTCGACGAGCGGCTGCACCGCCAGGTCCCGGCAATCCACCGGCAAACGCACCAACGCCGCATCGACACGTGCCTCGAGCACCTTGTCGACCAGCGCCGGGCTGTTGCTCTCCTCGCAGTGAATGAGCACGCCCGGATAGTCGCGCCGGTAACGTTGCATCAGCGACGCGACGAGCGGATGGAACACGATCGAGCCGGCGAACCCCAGCACGAGCCGGCCGCTTTCGCCGCGACCGGCGTTTTGCGCTTCCGCGAGCGCCAGTTCTGCTTCTTCGACGATACGCCTCGCGCGCTCCCTGAACAGCCGGCCTGCGTCCGTCAGTTCGACCCGGCGCGGATGGCGTACGAAAAGGCGCGTGCCGATTTCGCGTTCGAGCTTGAGGATCTGCTGGCTGAGCGGGGGTTGCGCGATGCCGAGAAACTCGGCGGCCTCGGTGAAATGAAGATACTCGGCCACCGCGAGAAAGTAGCGCAACTGACGGAATTCCATACGGTTTTCGTCTCGGGAAGGCGTAGAGGATCGGGCGGGCGATTCTAACCCGACTCGGCGGCGTCTACATCCGGACGGACTGCACCTCCTCGGAGGCATATCAGGAAGCGCATCGAGGCCGTTCGCCGCGACGATGGGGGTGACGCACACGGCTCGACGAAACGTGCCCGGCCGCCAGCCCGGGCACGACGCTCGAATTATCGAACTGGGATCGGCTCGCTATTGCAACGATCGCGCAAGGATCGAAATAGCGAGCCGCGGGTTTGACGCGGGACCGCCGGGGACGGCATCCCGCTCGCAGGCAGCGCCGTTCAATCGGCGTTTAGTGACCGCGATACAGCGACTTCATTTCGTCATTGGCACGCGGGGCCACCACCTTCGCAGGCTTGCCCGACGCAACGGCGCCTTGCGCGTCCTTGCCGATACCACTGTTGTCGACACCTTGCGCACGGGCAAGCGCATGTTGTTGCTCCACGCGAGCTTCGGCAGCCTGGAGGTCTTCCGGATAGTGCGGGTCTTCGCCGACTGCCGGGTTGTAGCCCGCCTTTTCCAGTTCGATCAGTTCGGCGCGGACTTGCGCGCGAGTGAGCGGCGCGCTGCTCTGAGCGAAAACGGCGACCGGAGCAGCAAGGGCGGCAGCAACAACAACGGCTTGAATCAGGTTCTTCATGATACTTACCTCCGACTTTGTCTGGTTGTCTGGCTTCGAACACCTTGTTCGTTACCGATGACTCAAGTCTAGGCAGGCGATCACTCGAGAGTTATAGGGCGGCGAGGAAGAGATTGTTGCTGCTTGCTCATGGAATCATGGACCACGGAGCAGCCCTCCAGAACGCCGGCGGAGTCGCACCGATTGGGCCTGGACGCGGAAATTCCCGGAACAGACGTCTTTGGGAACGTGCAAAAGTACCTTCGAGAAGCGATCCGGATTATCCGAGTTGCAACAGATATCTCCGAAGACGTAGGAAGCACGCTCTTCTGGTATCGCAATGAGCCGCTGCCAACCTTCGACTACAAGACTGCTGAACAGATCTCGCACCATCAGCAGCATACGTTGCAAACACCAACGGGACCGGCCCCGATGGTGACCGACGGCGTACCGATCGACATCCAAGGCCCATCACGTCGTGTTCCGGTGAGCGAATGGCGGGCTTTTTCCCCTGTCGGCCCCACGTCATCGACCGTGTCCGTCGTTTTCCCTGTACTGCCACCGAACAGGTCGTTGGTGGTGCTCTCGTTACATGTTCGCCTATCGAATGGAGTCGAATTTGATCTTGGCGAGGCGATTGTCGACGACTTGCCTACGGTGATCCAGATGTTCGGGAGGCTGACATGTTTCGGTTCGACGAAGGGGCTGAAGGCCTACCGTAAGCGGTCCGATAACAACACCACTCAACTGCTTGGGATAGTCAGAACCCACGCCCCATCGGATGGTCTCGCGCCGCTATAATCGTGAAACGATCAGGTTGGGGAAAGCATCGCATGGCCACAAGTTCAAAACGTCAGGCGATCGTCGATACGGCGACACGATTATTTACGCAATACGGCTACCACGCCGTCGGGATCGACAGAATCATCGAAGAAGCAGGAGTGGCGAAGATGACGCTATTCCGATACTTCTCGACCAAGAACGATTTGATCTCCGAGGTTCTGACTCAGCGCGCGCACAGTGCACTGGGCTCGATGGCCAGTGCAGTTGCTAGCCGGAACACACCGATTGAACGGTTAAGGGAAGTGTTTTCCTGGCACGATCGCTGGTTCAATGCACGCGACTTTGGGGGCTGCATGTTCACCAGTGCACTCTCGGAGTTTCACGCCGAACCAGGCGAGATTATTCGCATCTCGACCAAACAGAAAGTTCAGCTCCGTCTCTTCATCCAGAACCTGTTGCGTGATCTTGTACCCGCAACGTCGATCGAATCGACGGCTCGCCAAGTCGTCATGTTGCTCGACGGCGCGACACTAGCCGCCGTGATCGGCGACAAGACCAATGCCGCCAACGAAGCATGGCAAGCAACGGAGTGTCTGCTGCACGCGGTTCAAGCCCCCGTCGCCATGCTATGACACGTATCAGGCAGCCATCGAAGCCTGCTCGCCCTCCTGTTGTTGCCCCATTTCGATCAACCGGGCCAGCAGCGCATCGTAATAGTCATTGCAGGTTGCCATTCTCAGCGACGCGCCCACCAGGATGTCCTTCGCCACGGTCGGCGTTTCGTCGACGATTGGAACAATGACGTTCGACAGCCATCCTTCCCCATGAATCACGTCAATCGTCACGTGCTCGTCGTAGTAGTCAAGCTCAGCGCCACGACCTAGCCCGACACGCCGGCACCCGCGCGCCAACTTTTCGTACTGTGACGGGTCAAGCAATTCGGTCATTGCCATGATGCCCAGCAGCTTGAAGTAATGCTGCCGATTCACGCTCGACAGCATGAACAGGTTGTAACCCGCCAATCCTTGCCACCCAAGTTCGCTGGCATGGTCGTCGGACGCGCTACTCACTCCGACCGTGCTGAGCAAGCTCCGGAATAGAGTCACATGGCTGCGCGCGGCGTCGCCGCGTCCCGATTCGTCCCAGAAATTCTGCGCCAACTCGCGGCGCACTCCTTCACGCGATCCGATCATTGAATACACCAGCAGATCGAAAAAGCGAATATTCAACGCACTGTCACTCTTGAAGAATGCGACGATCTGCTCGAGCGACGCGCTCCTTTCCAGAAAATCGAACAACGGATGCGACGCGACCGGATGTTGCGCCCACAAGCGCTTGAGCCTCTGCGTAAGTGCTGAGCCGTCAAGATGTGCCGGGCATTCATCACCGACGCGACGCATTTCATTGTCGAGCCACGCCCGCTCGATACACCGACGCACACGCGTCAGCGATGGATTGAACTGATTGGCGGCACGTGGCGACGTGCCGTCGACGACGTGTAGTTCATACAGCAGGAACAACGTTCGATGAACTGCATTTGCAGCATCCGTGTCGCGCTCAATAAACGCACGCTCGAGCGTATCGCGCACACGCTGCAGGAAGACTTCCTCCCATTCCGGGTGCAATTCCGCTTGCTCCTCGAGCAGCATATTGTCGAGCAATCCCGATACCGCCTGGTCCAGCGGGAGCGACAGTGAGGTCAGCAGAGGTACCGGCACGGCCGCTATGTCAGGGAAAGCATTCCTGATGTATTGCTCTTCGAGCATGTTGCTTCCTTTCTACTTGTGAAAAAAGCGCTACGTCGCACGATGCAACGAAAATCAAGGAGGCCGAATAGTTCAACAAGCGTGCGCCTGTCAATCAACGGAGAAACAAATGCGAGCGTCGCTGGCAGTAGCTCGATCGCCTGTTACCGAAAACAACCAGACGAAAGCCGGTCGAAACTCTGCCCGGCTTCTATGCCATACGGCCGCCTCGATGGCAACTAGGCGAACTGAATCTGATTCGAAATAACTACGTCGTGACTGGCAAAGTTCAGAACGATTCGATCGCCTTCCTTTATGCTGAAGCCAGCATGAAAGCTGCTCCGATCGGCACCAATGAACACATAATGAATTCGCCCCGGGTGGCTCAGCGTCGAGTAGGAAAACAAATGATCGACCATATCCGCCAAGCGGTAGCCGAGAGCATTCAGTCCCGTCTTGAAATTTCCGTTCCAAGCGACCGTACCGTCGCGCTCGATCGAAACTTCACCCTGCACGCTTTGCGGTGGTGGGGCGATATGGAACCAGCTGGAAACAGCAGCATCACATAGCTTTGCATATGCGAGATGGCCCGGATTCCGTTTGAAGCGGCCGATATCCGTCAGGTCGTTCCCGAATGTGTAACCACAGTATTCCGGCCGCCCATCTGCGTTGCTGCGGTAGACGAGGACGACCTCAGCTTCTTCGCACAGTGCCAGAGCCTGCTTGGGTGCGCGCAGTGGTTGACCGGACAGTTTCACGGATGATCCCAGCCCCTTGACAAACCAATTTGGCAACACAATCTCACCATGGTCGTCGCGCGCGGATTCGATCTTGACGTTGTGGGTCTGCATGAATCCGCTGGCCACCGCGTCCCCTGCCGCGTCGGGGAAGAGCGGCGGCAACGGCGAAAAGTCGATCATGTCTTGATCCGAAAATTTCACCGACGACACGCTTTTCAACAGATACTCTTTCGCAACGGCCCCATCAGTCGTGCCGCCAGTCGCTTCGCACAGTTTTGCCAGCGAGATTCGATAGATCTCGTTCGGCAGTGTCACGCCTGACTCGACAAATCCCACAAAACGCTCTCCGCGGAGTACGCCTTCCATAAACTTGATAGTCATTTCATAGCCCTTTTTTGGACGGTGATTTTTCGATTTCAGCCACTGGGCTTACTTCATCAGGATTTCGACTAGTGCAGGCTTGCGCTGAGTCACAACGTAATGTGCAGCCTCACCGACAATTTGCTCGATTTCGCTTGCTCGATCGATGCGAGGAAACGACTTGATTCCGAACCCTTCGGCGATCTTGACGAAATCGACCGGTGTCTCGAAGAAACTCGTCGCAACGTGTGACAGGTCCTCAACGCGATTCCGGGCCTTCGCGATACGTTCAGCATGCTGCGTTGAATTCAGGTACAACCTGTTGTTCATAACGATAACTAGCAACGGAACGTCGTACGAACTCAATGTCCAGAGTGCGCTGGGTGTATAAAGAAAATCACCATCCGCCTGCAGGTCGATGCATAGGACATCATCGCTACGATGCGCGATTGCCGCCCCGATGGATGCGCCCAGCCCGTACCCCAATCCGGCACCACCGTTCAGGCCGAGATAGGAACCCGGTCGTTCAATATCCCATAGCTTCTTGACCCAGCCATCGATGGTGAGACTCCCCGTATTCGCGAGTATCCAGTCTCTGTCTTTCACCACCTGGAATACTTCTCGCACTGCCGTCGCGACATGGATCTCGTTGTCTTCGGCGCGAAGTTGCCGTGCGCCGGTGTCCCATTCCCTCCGCGCACGCTCATGATGTACCGTCAATGCGCGAACTCTCTCTTCCCGTTCAGGACGAGCGTGTCTGTCGGCGGTATCAGCTACGGCGCGTTCCAATGCTTCAACGGTTGTGCGAGTGTCGGCGATCGCACCCAGGCTAACCGGAACAAACTGCTGATAGTCGGCAGCCCATTTGCTTGGCAACGTGTCGCTCGTGCTCAACGTAACCACGGTGACATCCTCAATAGCAGGCATACCGTCGGTTACGGGAAGAAATTCCCCCAAAGCACCGGCAAGGTCCTGGACTTCGATCGCCAACACCAGATCGGCCTCCTTGAGCATGTCCGGTGGTGCGTTGGACACATTCAACGGGTGAACATTGGGAAAATTGAATCGATTACCACGATCGATCACCGCCATCCCGACCTGTTCCGCCAACGAGATGAGCGGTGCGACGGTTGCCGGATCTCGCCCACTGAAATCAACGATCAGAACCGGCATGCGCGCCGACAGCAGCTTTTCTGTCAGATTCTCGATGAAGGATGCATCGGCTGCCGGCAGCCTGCTAGGGGTGGTCGCGGACGGCGGCAGCAGTTGCGCCGCACTCTCGACTTCTTGTTCCTGAACGTCAAAGTCGATAGCCACGTAGCACGGGGCGTGCATCTCCGTGTTCATCAACTTGAAGGCTCGATAAAGCGACTCGACTGTTGCCCTCTGACTGGTTGGTTGATCGCACCATTTGACGAAATCCTTCACGGCGGACTCAATGTTTTGTGACGTATGGATCCAGTCAATCCAAGGTCGCCGCTTTGCGGCATCAATCGGCCCGTTACCACCAATCAGTAACAGTGGCACCCGGTCGCACCATGCATTAAAGATCGCCATTGACCCGTGCAGAAGCCCAACGTTCGCATGCAGGAACACTGCCATATGTCGATTGCAAGCCTTGTAATAGCCGTGTGCCATGGCTACCGCAATCTCCTCATGACATGCCATAAGGATCTCGGGCGAATCCTCTCGATGCACCAATGAGTCGTGGATTCCCCGGAAGGAGGCACCGGGATTGAAGGCGACGTACTCGATTTCTTGTTGTTTGAGAAAGTCTACGATCAGATCGGAAAAATAGCGTTTCATATCGAATGTCAAACCTCGGTATAGTGGGATGTCGCGGCCCACTCATCGGCTGCTCGGCTGTAACCGAAAGCCAGATACTTGGAAATCTCCGTCGAAGTCGATAGTCCCAACCCGAATCCGACTGGTGGCGGAACCATGCTTCTTGCCCTGTCAAAGCTCAGCTCAGGAGAAACGATCATGCTGTCGAAGAAGCGATCGGCTTGCCCTCCCTCCACCGCAATTGCATCTCGGTGCAGGGAAGCGAGCAATCTTCCGGCCTGGATCAGCGGCCCGCATTCGGCGACCTGCACACCGATCTGAAACTGGATACCGAAGTTCTTGGCGAGCTCGATCATTTCGATCGACCGGAGTACCCCTCCGCATTTCGACACGCGCACATTCACCGCATCACAACTGTCGCTACCTATCGCGCGCCGCAGATCATCTAACGTTGAGATCGACTCATCGAGCATGATCGAGATCCCCGTCTGAACACGCAGCTCATGCAATTCGGTCCAGGATCTCTTCGCGAACGGCTCTTCAACCATCGTCAGTCCGGCTTCACGAAGCTTTCTCACGTGCTCGACAGCCTCGACAAGACTCCAGCTCATATTGGCGTCGATGACGATCGGTGTGTCGTCCCCGATGGCCCTTCTGATCTTTGTCACGGTCTCGAGATCTTTCGCTCTATCACGATGAGCCTTGATCTTGACAAAATGAAACGGACCTCGCTCCCGCAAGAAATCCTCGACTGTCAGATTCTGATCAAGGACCTGCGATATCTTGATTGGCGCGCTGCTCTCGGCCAAAGAAGCACCATTACGCAACATCGCATCCAATGAAACCCGGGTCCGCTTGCCGATCCAGTCAAGGATCGCAAGCTCCACGATGCATACAACGTTATTGGCTGCTGTGAAATCGAAGGCGACCTCAATACCCAGTCGTTTGATGCGATAGAGAACGTCATTCGGCGACTCGCTCAGCAATTCGTCGACGATGCGGGCCAGCGGAAGACTCCTCAACGCATCACAAACAGTCACGCACGTCTCGCCCGTGACGTAACTTCGCGGCGCGCATTCGCCAAGACCCACGCAACCCGAGAGATCCAGTTCCAGCACCACGCTTTCGGACGTCGTGCGCATGGCTGCAGGATGGCCGAACCCAACCCGCATGGGCTGCTGCACGTGATAGACGCGGACATCATGCATAGACTTCTCGAGCCTGAAGCAGAACGAACGCTGACGCCCAGTCAATCAGCTCACGCCTGACCTCGGTGTAGAAAAGATAGTGCTTGTGGGTCGGCAACTTCAGAACCGACCCGCGAGATTGCGTCATCCTGAAGAAGGCGTTGTGGGCGCTTTCGAGGTCGATAATCGGATCGGATGTTCCAGACACATACGCCATCGGAACCGAAGGCAAATCCCCCTGAGCGTCAACGTACAGTCGCTCAATCTCAATCAGCGATCGTCTCGATCTCTTGGTGATCTCCCTGATCGCGAGATCATCCTCGTCGATGAATGCTTGATATTGTCGGGAGTCGGTGAAATCCGAAGAACGCAACCCTGCATCCCACATTTCATCGCTGCTTTCTGCCGCAATCTTCTCCAGTTCGCTTTTGGGCAAGCTTGCATGCAACTTTCCAAGCCAAGTGGAACAAAATATGGCCGCATCGTACGGGACGTCGAATGACGGGTGATGCATCACGGCCGCCATGAACGACCCGCCGAGACAGTGGCCAAACAAGCAAAGAGGTGTATCGTCGCCGACGAATTCACGAACCCATTTCAGGGCAGCAACATAGTCGGCTACGACCACTTCCGCCGGCGGAATGTCGCCTCGATCTCCATCGCTTATCCCGCTCCCGCGCCTGTCCAGAACGAATACCGACACGTCGTTGTTTGCAAACTGGCGCCCGGCCTCCCACAGCCAGCCAGCATGGCTCTGCAACCCATGAAAGTAGAACACTGCTGCCTTGGGGTTTTCGGGCAGCCACGCGTGCATGGCGAGCTCCGTCGGGCCGCGACGAATCTTCCTGATTTCCCTCCGCACATTGGAGGGATGTGTCTTCAATTCGAGCATGATCTGATGTTCCGGTAGTAGTTACTGGCCTGACAGTTCGCCGAGAAATTCCGTATCTTTCTGGAACGGTTTGTACTTGTATTGGTTCGCGTTTCCTTTCTGGCGCTTTCTCTCGACAAACGCCTGGATGCCGTTTTCCGGAACCACATGGACCTCGATTGGCCCCAAGCGATTCGACACGCGCTTGGATTCGTATTCGATGCTGATGTCTTGTAAGGCACTTTCGACATGCCGCGAGAGGGTCGCGCCAAGCGTGACATCGGCGCCGCGGGCCTCGGCCACGACGACATAGCTCGGCGGCTGCCCCCAACGTGGGCCGCACAGATAAAGACCAATCTGCCTGTCCGCCGCCGCAAAGCCTCGTCTCAATGCGGCGGTGACTTGATGTTCGGTCAGCTTTTCACCGGTAAACGAATGAAATACGCCGTCGCGATGCAAGAAGTGGATCCACGGCGTGCCATCCACCACGCGATCTACGTGGTAGATATCTCCAGTCCAAAGACGATAGAGCCCGTTGGCCTGAGACATGATCACGTGATAGTTCTTTCCCGCCGTCAGTTGGTGGGCCAGTAGCGTCCGTGGTTTCTCCCCACGCTCTACCAGTTCTCCCAAGGGCACGTCGTCTTCCACAAACTCAAAAAACGCCTGATTGATCGCGAGCGGCTGGCTATATGCGTCTTCGCTGACCGGAATCGTAACCACCCCTTCCGTTCCGCAGCTCATGAACGGCAGCCGCGCGACGCCCGGAAAGATTTCTTCCAGTGCTTGTTGATACAAGCCAGCGGATGCCGACAGCCAGCATGCATACAAACCCAAAGTCGGCCAAATATCCTTCAACGTGAAGCCTGGGTTCGCAAGAACCTTCTCGAGCCGATCGGCCTCGTGCGGATCCGCGTTGCACAATGGCTGTCCATCGATCGTCCCATTTCTGACATCGGCAACCAGCTTCTCCTTACTGGCGCCGATGTGGTCTCGAAGCGAAAGCAACGTGCTCGGATTAATGGCGTTGATGAAATATAGGTCCTTTCCCACGAGGTGCCGAACCCTGCAATACATCTTGTCTTCGAAGGAAACCGGAGCGTTCTCGCAAAACCAAGGCGCTTCATACCACGGCGGATTCCAATCCATGCTATTCATCCGTGGATGACGATTGCTGACCGCCTGGAACGGAACACCATGGATGTAGTCCTGCGCATTCTCGCGAACGGTCTGCGTATCGAGCGTCGCATAGGGATTGGACAAAAGCTCCGGGTGGAGCCGACTGTAGGTTCCCCACATCGCTTTCATTGCCGGTATCCGGTAGTTCAATACCCAATGCAGCGTATAGGGCACTCGCTTCGGCGTACCAGTCGTCCCGCTTGTTTTGAGCCATCGCATCACCGGGCTGCAGGTCAGCACTCCACCTTTTGTACGAATCTCGCGATCGATAAGGGGGACGAAATCGTCGTAGCGCATGATCGGCAACGTGCTGCGATAGTCATCGACTCCCGACACGCCTGAGTATCCGCACTCTTGCCAATGCAGAGAATCCTTACTGACGGAGATCACGTCTCGAAGCACGTCTTGTTGGGTGCCTTGAGGGTCGCTGGCGGCCGTCTCGAATCGCTGCAACTCTGCGAGACATTCGGAAGAAAACGCGTCCTTCCGACTCTCCCAGTACTTCATCCATTCATTAGTAATGCTATTCATATCAATCAACCTCATCCAAAAAATGGACAATTAGTTAAATTTACTTACGAATTCGCAAAGCGGTAACCAACAATGCGCCAGCAAACAGAACAGATGCAACCCAGAACGCCAGATGCATGCCATATTCGAAATTCGAGCTCAATCCAATCAGACCGCCAAGGACAGCGATTCCCATCACACTACCGCTCTGACGGGCTGCGTTGATCACGCCAGATACGATACCGGCCTGTCCGGCCGGAGCCGCCGACATGCCCGCAGCAACAGTCGCCGGCGCAGTAAACGACATGCCGAAACCAACCGCGAGCATCGGTATCAGAACGGAAACGTATGAGCTATTTCCGTTTGCGAAGGTCAATCCGAAGAGGCCGAGCGCACCGGCGAGCAGGCCGACTTTCATCGGAAAACCTGGCCCGGTTCGAGCCGTGACTCGTCCGCAATAAAAGGCGGTAAGTGAGCAAACAATCGCCTGGGGCAGAAGGGCCAAGCCCGTTTCCATCGTCGAATATTTGCAGATCTGCTGAAAATACAGGCTCAGTACAAACAGCTGTCCGTAGAACCCGAAATTGATGATCATCCCCACAGTCGTCGCCGCCGAAAAGATTCGCGACCGGAAGATCCCGCGCGGCAACATCGGGTTGGCAGAGAATCGTTCAATCCCAAGGAACAGGCATGTCGCGATTGCGAACGCGGCCACCGCGATCTGCACATCGCGGCTCGACCATCCATGTGCGCCGGCGGAAATGAATAGAAACGCGAGTGCACCCAGTGCGACGGCGGAAAGCACCTGTGCCCCAAAGTTGATCCGGCGAGCCTCCCCCGGCATCTTCGGCAAATAGCGCGCCGAGAGGATTACGCCCAAGATGCCGAAAGGCACGTTGACCAGAAATACGGAGGGCCATCCAAACGTCGAGATGAGGAAACCACCGAGCACCGGACCGGCGGCCACTGCCACGCCACCGACCCCACCCCAAACTCCGAACGCACGCGCGCGGTCAGCCGGCTCAACAAATATTTTCTGAAGAAGCGACAGCGACGTCGCGACAAGCAGCGCGGCCCCAACGCCTTGGAGAACGCGTGACGCAAGCAGTGCACCCAGACTTGTCGACAGCCCGCACAAGGCAGATGCCAACGAGAAAACAATCAGACCGACATTGAATACCTTCTTCGGCCCGAAGATATCGCCAAGCGCTCCAGCGCTTAGCAACAGAGCTGCAAACGCCAGCGTGTAAGAGTCCACCGTCCACTGCAATCCGCTCAAACCAACGTGCAAGCTGAGGCGCAGGCTGTTCAACGCAACATTGACGACAGTGGCATCCAAGCTGACCATAAAGAAGCCAATGCAAACCGTGATCAGGGCACGCGACTTGACGATTTCTAGCGACTGAGCATCAGCTTCTTCGATCGTGGACGTAAAGAGACTATTGTCAGACAAGGGAACCTCCTCCATCGACGACCAATGTCGTACCCGTGATGTGCTTGTGATTCGCCAAGAATACAATTGCATCTGCTACAAGCTCTGGAGTGCCGATTTTCTCGACGGGGAGACGCGCACCAATACTTTTTCGTTCTTCCTCGTTCAGATGTACCAACATCGACGCATTGCCAAGTATTCCGGGCGACACCACGTTCACGCGAACAGGAGCCCGCTCGAGCGCCAACCCTTTTGCCAGGCTCTCCAATGCCGCGTTGATTGCTCCGATAAGCGCAGTAGTCTTCGTAGGCCTCGACGCAAGAATTCCCGACACGAACGTCAACGACCCGCCCTGATTGATTTTTACCTCTCTGGCGATTCGATAAGCACCCCAGAATTTTGAGTTCATCGCACCATACGCTCGGTCGAGAGGAATCGACTTGATACTCCCTGTAGGAAGCGGGGTGGACGCGGTAGTAACTACTACATGATCGAACGCATCCAACGACGCGATCGCATCGGCAACGCTTTCATCATCGCAAACATCCACCACAGCGCCTGACGCATTGGCACCGATGGTCGGAAGCGAACGATCAATACTCGCAGCCGATCTCGACATGACAGTAACGTCGGCACCACCCATGGCGAATGCCCGTGCAGCGGCCAAGCCGATTCCCGACGTTCCACCGACAACCAGAATTTTCTGCTTCTCGGCCCCGCTTTTCATCTCAGACATCGACATGCTCCTTTTCATTATCGGTAACGACCGGAGTATTTGTGGCGGCCAACGCGTCCAGAAACGCAGCAATGACACTTTCGGCTACCGCGTCAGCATCCTTCGTAAACTGCCCCCAGGGACCAGGTCGCCCAGACCCAAACTGCATGAGCCAACGTGTGTGCTCGACTGGAATCCCGATCACATGGATCGCGCTGTCCGGTCCGTCTTTCGACATTGCGTTGAACGGTGCGCGCGTCACGGCCACACCGCCTGTATCGAATGTGTCTTGATCAAGCGAATTCGTAAAACTTGTCACGGTTCCAGACGCAAGCAAATTCCGAAACAGAGGTGAACTATCAGCGTGTACGTTCTGAGGAGGGATCCGTGCGTCGACTAACGTGCTCGCCCTAAACACCTCGCCCGATACCTGAGGTGACGACACGACGAACGCTTTCTCCGCGGCGGACGCTGAAAATTCTGCCTTCGGCCCTGCAAAAGTCAGAATATTCGCGCGGATGAGTGCGAGGACTTGCTTCAATCGCACCGCCGGCGGTCCCGCCGACAGCATCGAATAGATCGCGACAAACGAACCGAGAAAATCGTGTTGGTGGGAAGCAGGGGTCAGCCCGGCATAGTCGACTGCGTACTTCAGGATCGGACGGATGTCTCTCAATACGTCAGTGGCTGCCTTGACGGCTCCTCTGACATTGCCT
This sequence comes from Burkholderia pyrrocinia, assembly GCF_022809715.1. Lineage (NCBI taxonomy): Bacteria > Pseudomonadati > Pseudomonadota > Betaproteobacteria > Burkholderiales > Burkholderiaceae > Burkholderia > Burkholderia pyrrocinia. Next base: position 2,239,446 of record NZ_CP094460.1, on the reverse strand, counting down.
TCCCCCGCATTCTCGATATCGTTTCGAATCCATTTCTCCAGGTCGCTAGAATATTCTTTCGCATTACGAAATAATCTACTACCAAAAGGCCGAGACCATTTTTCCAGGTCTACTCCTTCGATTCCGTGAGCACCGAACGATTCAGCGGTCTTTCTGATGATGTCCTTCGGTAGGAGTGCATCGATATCCTCGCCGACGTTGTTCACGGCCTCATCGACAAATCCACTCGCATACACTCGACCTCGGGTCTCCCTGAGAATGCATGCGAAATAGACCAGTTGCATCTCGCCCTCGAGCCACGGAAGGACGTCCCGACGGAAATCCAGTTTGGTTGCCACTCGAGCCAGTCGAATCTGCTGCATTCTCGACTCGGTGAGCAACCGTGGCGTGTATTGATAGTCAGCGGCTTTTTCATTCGTGGCGCGAGCCGGAAACGGAACTCCGCTACGCGATCCGGCATGAATTCTCGGCTCCTTGCCGCTCGGAATGTAGACCAGATCACCATCAACTGCAGTTTCGTACCGACCGCCACGCCCCTCGGTGAGGCTAGCCATAACGTCGTAGAACGCGAGGCCACAGCCAATGACGCCTACTCTCTCTCCCGGCTGAATCGCAGAAAGTTGCATATCCGCGGCCGAATTTCCTTCGATGTACCTCAAACCGGGATGCTGCCTTGCAAAGAGAGAAAACTCCAGCTGTGAGGCACTCAATTCCGGAACAGGATGACCAGTAGCGAGTACAACTTTGTCTGCATCAAATGTAGAACGATCGGAAAGTATGACAGTTCGCCTTCCATCGCTTTTTTTTACATCGATGACAACATCCCTAATCACACGGACATCCGCATGACGCGACAGGTCATTTATTATTCTATCAAAGGCAAATTTAAGATATTTACCATATATGTATCGTGGTGCCAGGCCATTTGGCTCGGCATTATCAGAATCGACCTCAGCCCACCATTCAGCCAGTGACGGACCCGCCATCGGGCGAACGTCGCCGCCGTCCGGTGGACCGGAAAATATTGTTGTTTCCTTTGCTGGGGTGTTCATGAGTAACCAGCTGGGCTGGTCCGGACGCCAAATGCGACCGCCACCGATTTCATGCGCGTCAACCACGCATATGCAAATATCGCCAATGACCGGCGAAGCATCGCGTTCATTCGCCAATCTCGCTGCAATCCGCTCCAAGACGGATATGCCGCGAGGACCGCAGCCGATCACTGCAATTGTGAAAGGCACAGTTTTGCCCGTGGATGGTGCACGACCCGTACTCATCACGTTTCTCTCAGAGGATTATGAATGATTTTATTGATACTGAACTGCATGGCGAGCGATTTACGCATTCCCGATTTCGCATCGCAATATACAGATCTGTCTACCTGCGCAATCTACATTAGTTTTTGCGGCTCCGCAACAATGTGAATAAATAATGTTTTAGTAATAATTGTTTAGAAAACGTAATGATTGACTGTTAAAAATAACAGGGAGGGGGGAAGTCAGCATGATCAGTGTCCCGGAATCAGAAGCGACTGGCATTTCCCTGGCGCATGACCGGTCGCGACTGCTCGAGCGCATGGATCGAGACAAGGCGAGAAGCGGTTTTAGAGGGGGTCATATAGGATTGTTAAATTTCGCCGCGAGTTGTCAGCAGGCATTGGAACAAGCGAGACGGAGGAGATGGGCACGCCGATCATCAAGGGGCAGTTGTGGGCAGCGATCGATCCGCTGCTGATGCCTGCCACGTTGCGCCGTGAGAAAAGCCCAGGCCGCCAGCTTGTTTCGAATCGCCTCGTGCCGACTAGCGTCGTGTTCACATTCGAGACCCTACTGTGCTGGCTCGACTTGCCCTCCAAAGTTGGATGCCCATGCGTGAAATGTCGGCTAGGGCTAGACAAATGGCAGGCCCTTTTTTGTCAATCGCGATAGGACGACCTTCTAACCGCGGAAAATTGTCGTCCCTCCGGTCAGGGTGTCCGGAACCTCAATGATTCAGCGGTTCGGGGCAATTACCTCCGCGAAACACCGCGCGAGGCAGTCAAAAACGTAATTGCATGCTGCTCGGGGTTCGGTGTGCTGACGGAACATCAACTTCGCCGCAAGTTCACGCAGACGGACCTGAGGGGCGGATTGGCGGTTGAGTGCCGTCCAAGGCGGCCGACTACGATAGGTATCTCTGGTCGAATATTGCCCAGAATCAATTCAGTGCAGCATTTGTGACCGAATACCTCTCGACGGAAAGAACAGAACGCGTCAATTCAGCGAGAATCATTGCCTTTTATTCAAAGACAACATATTGAGACTGCGGACATCTTTTCTGAGAGACAACAATGTGGGCTCTCAGAAAAGGTGTCTTTGGGCCCCTAGACAGATCAAGGACTTGGACATCTTTTTTGAGAAATCCACATACCTCTCGTCTCAGAAAAGATGTCCGTGGCCCCGGGAATTCTCAGAAAAGTCGTCCGTGGGAATGTCACGGCCCTGTCTAGGTGTCCAGACGGAATTCGGCGATCAGTGGCGCAATCGACGAGCGTTTCAGCGACTAGCATCGTCGACGCTGCTTGTGCTATAAGTGTGCAAATAGTAATCTGCGATGAACCCTGACCTGGCCCGCGATTCAACGCCGCCCCTCGATTTCGACCGGTTCATGGCGTCTTTGAAGGAGCCGGAGAGCGCTGCGCCGATCGTCTCCGCACGGCGCTTCGCTGCCGCACTACACATCGACATACAGACGCTCGCTCGACTAGCCCATGTCCATCGCAATACCATCAGTCGCCTTCCCGGCGCCGAAAGCGTACAAAAATATCTGCGAGACGTGTTGCGGATCATCCGAGCTGCAACCGATATCTCCGGGGACGTACGGAGCGCGCTGTTTTGGTATCGCAATGAACCGCTGCCGACCTTTGGCTACAAGACTGCCGAAGAACTGATATCGGAGGGACGCACTGAAGACCTGCTGCGCTACATCACATCGCTCGAGGCCGGTCCGGCTCGATAGATCGGGGACACACGTTACAGATCAGCAAATTCACGGCTACTTTCATGTCGGTGCCGACGGATGCACGGCCCTAGAAAACAGGGAGCGGGACTTACCGGATTGGGCGTGATCCCGCGGTATGTTCCTGCCCCACCTCTTCGACTACTCGCTTGATGAGCGGGCACTTTCGTTTTTGCGCCCGCTTAACCGTACGTCCACCCGAAAATTATGTAATTCGAATCCGCGCCCACTATGAGTGGTAGTTTAGGGACCTCTGTGTCGGCTGTAGCGCGCAATTGCGCCAGCGCCGTGACCCGACGTCTGTATCGGTCAAAAGCAGCCGCCGAACCTCGTCAAGAAAATGACTGCTTTAGACATCATCGAGCCGCATCGAAGTAACGAGGTTCGTCCCCACTCCGCATTGCGGTGGATGACGCCCGCCGAATTCCCGGTCAGGCGAGGGAATCCGCTTCGCCTGACAACTCAACTACGCCAGAAATCTCCACTTCCGACCGGGGCCAATGCTAGTTCAGGGTCAATCACGCTACGGGTAGCACCAAGCACGCTTCGCTAATAGAGCAACTCAAACTGTCACGACGTCGGCCATCCTAGATGGGTCTTCATTCTCGAGCGGTCACAAGCTCAGTCCGTCAAGAATCCAGATTCCGGGCAAACCCACGGTCTCCAATCGCTAATGAAGAAAACATAGCGATTGCTAGGCGAGGAATTTGAATCTCGCGCATCCGGCTTTCGCAGAAAGCGAATTCTAACGGCCTCGGCAACTACACCTGACTTTGTTCTCAAGGTCGCCCTGTCCAGACTTCCTTCGACTGCTTCAAGGAGGCCAAATCTGTATCCAGCAGCCATGTAGAAATGAGCAACGGCGACAATCAATAAACCAATTCCCGCGGCCCCAAAGGCGGCGCCTCCAACTGAGTCACCGGTCATGGCAAAGTACGCTGTAGCTCGCTCCAATGCGTAGCCTCCCAGCAAAGTGGATACTAGACCCATGAATGCGTAGATGTTTGAGCGGTACTTGGATCGCATTGGTAGCCTCACTTCACATTGCTCACTTGCCCAGTTGGTTTCCAACTAGCCCCGCCGTTCCAGAGACGCCAGCGCCGGGTATTCCAGCGAGGGCACGTTGACCAATTTGGCTGGCAATTGAGCCTGCGAAACTAGTACCCCAGGCACCCGGAGCCAAAACACCACCTAGCGCTCCACCGACCATCGCGCCTGCAACAGCACCACCATTCAGGCCCTTAAAACAGGGATCACCGATACCTTGCATTTGACCAAGCAGGTTCGAGATACCTCCCGCAGCTGCGCGTAGCGCCATCTGCCCCGGCAGAGACGCACCAACCCACGCGCCAGTGCCACCGACAACCGCGCCTGTAGCCGCGCCGAACAACGCACCGCGCCAAACGATCCCGCCCGTAGCCGCCGCGCCCAAGCCGCCGCTGATACCCCCGATAATTCCTCCAGCAATTGCACCAGGGATGCCAAATTCGCCTGTTGGGTCAATGAGATTGATTGGATTTCCACTTACATACGCGTATAGGTTGCTGCCTCCGTTTAAACCAATCGGGTCTTCGCTTACGAATCGGCCTACACGTGGCTGATAATAACGCGCCCGATAGTAGTAAAGGCCAGTGCCGTCGTTCTCTCGTCCAGTGTACTGAGCGGTGTTGGTGTTGGTCTCGCCAGCCGCAGATGGATTGCCGTACGGCTCGTACGTGTAACTTGTCTTGACTGCCCCACTGGTGTCCGTGAGCGCCACTGTGCTGCCCAACGCATCAGTAACGAAGCTCCGTGCCCCAAGGCCATCGGTACGGCTGTAGACCTCGTCAATATCGAGCCCCAGCAGCAGATTCGCAGTGGGTGTGCCGCTCGCTAGTTCCTGTGCCACGTTCGGGCCGTCGTAGAGGAAGTTCGTCGCCGCCCCGTTCACCGTCTTGCCAGTTCGCCGCCCCAGTGTGTCGTAGGTGAAGCTTGCGGCCGCCGTCCCGGAGAGCGAGGCGAGCCGACCACGCGAGTCCCAGCCATACGTAAGGCTACCGTCCCCGGTGAGATCACCGTTTGCATCATAGGTAAGAGTATTACTGGACCAATTGGTCAGCCGGTTATCCGCATCGTAGGTCGCACTGGCCAGCGTAGCCGGAAGGTTTAGGCTGGCGAGTGTGCCGCCAATCTGTGTACGCCGGCCGGCGTTATCGTACACGTAGGTCAGGGCGCCGACAGCGGTACTGCCATTCGCGTAGGTTATCCCGGTCAGTTGATTCGCGATATCGTAACTGTAGGTCGCGACGATCCCGTTGGCCAAGGTCAGCGTCGATCGCCGACTTGCGGCATCGTAAGTGAATCCCACCTGCGCGCTGCCCTGCGTGACGGCGGTAAGGCGGTTCCCATTGTCATAGGTGTATGTGACCGCACTCTGACCCGCCACTTGGAAGCTTGTGCGCCGGTTCGCTGCATCGTATGCGTACGTCACACCACCTTGCGGAGTGGTTTCGGCCGTAAGGCGATCGAGGCCATCGTAGGCGCGCGTGATAGTTCCACCCTGACTGTCAGCGATCTGCGTGGCGCGGTCACCCGCATCGTAGGTAATAGCCACAGTCGCATCGGGCGACGTCGGACTTCCCCCGGAATTGGTCTGCCCATACGCAGCCGACACCCTGCGGTTCAGTCCATCGTAACTGAACGTCGCGATCTTTCCGTTCCGATCGGTGAACTTAGTGAGGTTGTCGTTTCCATCATAAATGTAGGTTTCGATTGCCTGCAGCGGATCAGTGCGGCTCGCCCGCCGCTCCTTCGAGTCGTAGGCAAAGCTGGTTATTCCACCTCGCGCGTCGGTGAAGCTCGTCAGATTGCCATTGGCGTCATAGGCCAGGCTCGTGACACCGCCGCGCGCATCCGTCACGCGAGTCGGCAAGCTTCGCCCGTTATAGTCGAACACCGTGCGATTGCCGAGCGGGTCGGAGACGGACAGTGTCCTGCCGATACCGTCCGTGTAGCGGGTAACTGTTCTGCCGAGGGGATCGGTGACGCCCGCGAGGTCCCCATACTGATAGCTGAACGTCGTGGCATGACCCAGCGGATCGGTGCTCCCGATCATCTGCCCGAGGCTGTTGTAGGTGAAGCGAGTGGCGTTGCCTAGCGGATCGTCTATCTCGGTGAGATTGCCCGAGGTGTCGTACCGGTAGGTCGTGGTGTGACCCAGCCCGTCCGTGTAGGTGATCGGGCGGTTAAACACCGACTCATAGGTATAAGTGCCAGTGACCGCCTGCGAAGTCCCCGACAGCGCCGTCACGGTCGCGAGATTGCCTGCAGCGTCATAGGTGTAGGCTGTCGTTCGTCCCAACGCATCAGCGCTGGAGGTCAGCCAGTTGGTGCCAACACCCCGACCGTAGGTAAAGGTCTGCGCCTCCGGCTTACCTACTGCCCAGCTGGCGTTGGTCGCATACCCGCTGCTGTTGAACGCGATCTGACGCACATTACCGTTCGGATCCGTGATACTGGTTTGCGTCACGTTCCCACTACCGTCAAGCGTGTAGGCAAACTGGTATATCCCGCCATCGGCGAGCGTCTGCTGCGCTACCCGGTTGTGTGTGTCGTACTGGTTGGTCACCATTACCTGGCCGCCCGGCCGAGTGACGGTGAGCATGTTATTGGCGGAATCGTATGTATAGTGTTCAACGCCGCCGTCGGGATCGGTGACCTGGGCTAAACGTCCGCTCGAGTCGTATTGGTAGGTGACTGTGCGGCCAATACTATCCTGTGCCTGTGTCACCCTATTGGCGCCGTCGTAGGTCAAACTAATGAAACGCCCGTCCGGATTACTGATTTGCGTCAGGTTCCCGTACGAGTCACGCGTCAGAATCAGCTTGTTTCCTAGACGGTCATCAAATTCACGGAGCGCAGCCATTCGGGAACTCGTGCAGCCCGCGCATTCGGCAAAAAACATGGTTCGTCCGTCGCGCATCTTGAGTTGCCAGCCGTTATTCACCCAGCTGATTACGGCGCCGTAATAGGCGCTAGGCGTGGCCGTATGCTTGTACACCGCATCGGTCCAGCTCGTGCCAGAGGAAGTGCGCACGAAATGGATGCGTCCGCCGTCAGGGAGAATCAGATCTTGATAAGTCCACGGCCAAGTATCACCGACCGTGAAGATATCGTACCGGTCGTTGCCACCAATACCGAATGCGCGAGACGTGCTGTCGCCCTGACGATAGACGCGCGTCAAGACCAACGGAATCGTACCGTTGACGTCCAAATCGTTTCGCGAAAGCACGAAGAGTCCAGTTGCACAATCCACCGGGTCTCCCCCCTGCGACACGCAGCCGGGTTGCCCTCCCGAGTGACTAGGACTTGAAGGATTCGCGGGATGACCTGGCTGCGGCTGCTGCGGGCAGTTCTGACCAGGACCTGCGGGTGCCGGCACGTTACCGGCGCCCGGCGAGTCGCCACAACCGCCGACGGGCGGGCCGTTCGGAGGCGCATTGCTGGGCAGTGACACCATTGCGCCGGTGAGTTCATAAATGGCTACGCCTGGATCAGGAACGATTTGCTGACCACTACCATTGATCTTGCCTTGACCGTACACATACCAACCCTTGACCGTAGGGTCGTAGTTCCAGAAATCCAATGTACTGCCTGGCGCGCCATGATGGTAGTTCGGATAGATTACGCGAGCGCCAAGCGCGCTCGCCGCATCGACGCCTTCGACATGTGCCCCACCCGGTTGCAAGGTGAAGTACACCGGAACATAGCGCGTCGGCAACGGGAACGGCGGCCGGTCAACCGGTACCGGAGTGATCGAGAGTTCATTGATGATGTGGCCAGTGCGATCACGCAGCACGGTCCCCTTGGGGATGTGTACCTCCAAACCAGGGATGTATGGCGTGGTAATGACCACCTCACTGGCGGTCGGTGAATCGAACTTCACCGAATGGGCAGTATCGATCAGTGGCATCCAACTTGTATACGGCAACACCGTAGTCTTACCAGCGTCCACGCTAACCAACGCCTCGAAATAACCGAATGTCTTGCCAGGCCGGTTCGCGCTACGGCCATCGATAACAAGAGTTTGAGCGCCCGCACTTACACCCGAAAGCAGAAAGCGTCCAGTTGCATCGGTTAGCGTGCTTTGACCGCCTAGTTTCATGGTCACGTTTGCCGCCGCCGTGCCGTTCATGAAGAGGACTTGACCGGACAACGCGGTGACGCCTGGTCCAGCGTTCAGGGGTGGCAACTTCTGCAGAGGGGACGCTGCCAGCTTCACACGCCAGTCTCCTGCCAGCTGGGCGCCATTCGGGATCCAGCTTGTGAGGTCGGCCATACCGGCTGCAGCCGCAGCCACCGATGACGGCGATGGCGCTGACGATTTCGGCGCTGATGCCGCGTTGGGTACTGCAGCGCCGACGGAACCCGCGGCGACCGTGACAGATCCACCGGCGGAGGTGCTCGCAGAAGTGGAGTTAGCGCTGAGCGTACGTGTGGAAAAGCCAATCGAGGTAAACGGGAGCGGCCTGCCCGCCGCGTCGACAGCACCGCTGATGAAAAGCGTATAGCTTGCCCCAGGCCGGAGATCGGTCCGCGGCGTCACGAAAAGCATTCGTCCGCCCTCGACGGGCACAACGCTCGCAGGTACGGCATCCGTGGGCCCCAAGAGCGTTACTGTCCGTGAATTGAGACTGGCAACCGACAATGGCGTCGAGAAGCGCACGGCAAGGCGAGCATTTGTGGCCACACTCGACATGCCGGCCGCCGGCAAGGAATCCATCACTACTGGACCGTCCTGACCCGGCTGTGAAGCCAGCACACCGCTGCCGGCAGCATCAACCGCCGTAAAGTATTGCTGCTGCGGAGAGTAAGTCTCAGGTGTTGTTACGGGTTTGCCTTTCCCGTCGCGTCCGCCGGACAACAATACCGGCTCGGTGGGCATCACCGTTGCGGTATGGTCAGCGCGCGGGAAAACCATCTGCGCGTTGAATGCCAGGGCTCTGCGGGTAGACGGATCCCACAGTTCCGCCTGCGGCAACGGTGCGCCTGTCGCGGAAACACCTCCTGCCACAAGCACGGTGCCATCCATGAGCACGGTGGCCGTATGGTGGGCACGCGCCAGCAACCCGACATCGCCGAGGACGGTGAACGACTGGTTAGCCGGATCAAACAACTCTGCACTATTAATTATCGAACCGTCTTTTCCGACCCCTCCGAGAATCAATACTCTACCGTCAGGCAGCAAGGTTGCCGCGTGCCATGCCCGGGGCGTCGTCGGCCCCGATGCCAATCGCACTATCTGCTGTGTAGTCGGGTCAAAAAGAGAAGCCGAAGCCGCAGCGCCACCCTCTCCTCCAATGTTTAGCGAGTGCCCATCTGGCAAAAGTGTCACGCTTTGCCCGATTACTGCCGACGGAGTTACCGCCAGTGCAGGAACTAGCGCCACACTTATCAGCAGCAGGAAACCAATCACCTTGCGAAGCGACCCGTTCATGACGCGATCCTTGCCGTGAAGTACGATTGACATTCCGGGAGCATCATTCTTCCCGTCATTGGCCGCTTAGCGTGAGTGACGCCGTGCCAGTGTTCTTCCCATCTGGATCAAAAACGATTGAATATGTGCCTGTGCCGGGCAGCGTAACGGGACCTAATGTATTGGACGTACTACACAGATCCGGATTGAGCAGGACGGTGCTATCCGGGTTGACGATTCTTACGCGTGCACACCCATTGACGAGTCCAGAGTCCATACTCACAGACAACGACACGCTTTGCGCGGCGGTACCACTGAACGTCAAGCTGCCGTTTTGGCCTGGCGCTGTGATGGTGAGCGTGGCAGCTGCCCCGCCTATTGCAATCGTGCCCGTCGCATCCGGTGGAACGCTGTACAAGGTGAACGTCGCTGTTTGAACCGCAGCCGCCTCCGGGTTGAACTTGATCGTATATGTACCGGTGACTGGCAGTATCAGCACGTCGGTGAAGATGGGACCTCCGCAGTAGTAGTACCCATACGAAGGCCCAGTCGTGTTGACACCGTCAGGATTGAAAATAGTGACTCGCCCGCATGCGCCGCCCGAATTTGGCACCATGTACAGAGACACACGTTGCGAAGCGGTGCCACTGAAAGTCAGATTGCCGTTCTGACCGGGTGCCGTGGTGGAGAGCGTAACGGCTGACCCACCAATCGTAATCGCCCCGGTCACATCCGCTGGAACGGACGTTAGAGTAAACGTCGATGTTGGAGTGCTGGTCCAGTCTGGATCGAACTTGATCGTGTACGTACCTGTCGCTGGAAGCGTTAGCACATCGCTGAAATAGGTCGATGTGGCATCGAAGTACGTGGTCAGCGTTGATCCGTCTGGATTACTGATCGTAATCCTCCAGATGCCACTGCCCGAATTGCGATTCATCGAGAGTGCTACACGCTGAGAAGACGTGCCGCTGAACGTTAGGCTGCCGTTCTGACCTGGAGTCGTGATAGCGAGAGTTACGGCTGCCCCATCTACCGCAATCGTTCCCGTTAGATCCGGTGGAACGTTGTAGAGAGTGAACGTCGACGTTTGCGTACTAGTCGACTGTGGGTCGAACTTGATCGTGTACGTACCCGTAGCTGGCAGCGTCAGAGCATCGCTGAAGTAAACGCCGGAGCAATCGGGGTAATTGACCAAGGCCGTGCCGTCTGGATTGGATATCGTGAGTCGCCAGCACCCACTACCAGAATTACGAGCCATATATAGCGACACACGCTGTGAAGCGGTACCACTGAACGTCAGACTGCCATTTTGACCAGGCGCCGTGGTGCCAAGTGTCACTGCAGCCCCACCCGCTGTAATTGTCCCCGTCACATCTGGAGGCACACTACTGAGTGAAAACGTGACGCTGCCGGTGCTGTTGGTATAGGTATACGGGGTCACGAGAACGGTATAGGTAGCGGCCACAGGCAGTGTGGTCGCATCGATGAACCCGCCGCTACACAGATTTGCGCTACCCGCGACCGTGCCGTCGGCATTGAGGATCTGAATGGTGCCGCCGTCACATGAGCTGAAGCTGGAGCTTGTGACCTGCAGGATGACCCTTTGCCCAGGCGTCGCATCGAACAGGATCATCCCAATCTTATTAGCGGTACCCAACGTGACGGATTGCGTGCTTCCGATCGACATGCGGCCTGTAACGCCCACATCTGCCGGTACGTGTGTACCGGGCGGCACAAAGAAGTCTTGGCTGCTGGTTGCCTGACCAAAGGGCGTGATTACAGTAAAGCGACCAGAAGTCGACGATGGTGACACTGTGGCTCCAATCGCCGTCGCTGTCGCCGTGGAAACCCTCGCGTTACGAACATTAAGGATGACGTTGTCATCGGCCGTTGTAGTTTGAAAATTAGTACCACCTATCGTAACTACTGATCCAGACACCCCTATCGTTGGCGAGAAGCTCGCGATGGTCGGTGCTTGCCCCGAAGCAACGGTGAACACACTATTGCTCGTTGCACTTCCTGCCGGTGAAGTAACGGATATCGGCCCCGTCGTAGCACCTGTCGGTACCGTGGCCACCAATTGGTTCGTTGTCGCGGAAACAATTGTCGCCGCGGTACCGTTAAATGTGACGGCATTCTGAACTGCGGTAGCTGAAAAGCCAGAGCCAGAGATCGTGACGCTCGAGCCGACTGGTCCGCTGCTTGGAGAAAACGAGACGATAGAGATCGCGCTATTGCCGCGAGCGATCGACAAGATGTTACCCAGCGCATCGTAGGTGTACGCGGCAGTGTTTCCACCGCCGTCTACCACCCCAACTAGGCGCCCCAGCTCGTCATAGGACAAGTTGTACGTCGAAGCCCATGACGACACGCTGATCGAAAGCAATAGAAGCGATGCCGCGATCAAAGCAGCGCGGACGAACAGAAAAGATCGACGCAACATCGCCTATACCCCCGTGTGTGGGTACATCGAACAGCGATAAAAATATAGGAAAACGAATTAGTAGGGCGCTGGCTATGGAGAGTAACGGGACGAACGAGGTCGAAGCGCCGAACTGAGCGCGTCAAACGAGGAGTGGAGGCATCCGGACACGACGACGAGCGATTCTATGCTCGAGTTTCCACTGAGAATGATTAGCATTGTGATTCCCCGAAGACATTTAATAGTTCTGTTCGCTTTCCTTGTTATGCACTGTCTGCGTTCGCAGCAATGAAATGTGTTTTAGCGCATGGAATTTTGATAGTCAACGTCCACCTTGCCGAATAAATCGTGTGATGAATCATGAAGGAAAATGACCCCACTTTCACACACCACGCACTTCGATCGACATGCACCGCCTGTTTTCCTATCGCCGCACAATGACAAACGTTTGCGCCAAATTAATCCCTTGTACGATTCTCAGCATGTGCTAGCTTCTTCGTTACCGAATGTATTTTTACTTCGGATAACGGGGTTATAAGTCGAATGGACACGCACGTCGTAGGCGGGCTATCGATCCAGAATTTCATGCCAGCGCTCGCTGTGCATTGTGTTGCCATAGCCATAGCCGCTGCCATACCCTTCATCGCGCATAGCCAGGAGACGACCAGTCGACTGAGCTTGCACCCCGCAATACGCGAAGTCAGTCCGCCCAGCGAGTCAGATACGATTCGGCTAGGCCAACGAATCTTCTTTGACAAACGGCTAAGTGCCGACGGAACAGTAAGCTGTGCGAGCTGCCATCAACCGGAACACGCTTTCACGGATAGGCTGTCGCGGTCGCGTGGTGTGGGCGGCCATACCGGAACTCGCAATACGCCGAGCCTACTGAATGCGGCACTCGTCAACACACAATTCTGGGATGGGCGCGAACCCTCGCTGGAAACTCAAGCGTTGGAACCCTTCGTAAACCCGGTTGAGCATGGCCTCGATAATCTCGATTCGCTGCTCGGAATTATTCGGGGCGATATCGGGTATGTCGAAGAGTTCAGAGCGGCATTTGGTGTCTCCGGACCGGCCATCACCACGCAGCATATTGCACGGGCGCTCGCGAGCTTCGAACGTAGCCTCGTCGTCGGCGATTCGGCGCTCGATCGGTATTATTTTGGCGGCGATAAAACAGCGCTCTCTCCGGAGGCCGTGCGAGGGCTCCTGCTATTTGTGGGGCGAGCACATTGCTCAAGCTGCCACACAATCGACCCACTAGGTGCCCCTTTCACCGACGAGCAATTCCATACTCTTCATGTCGGGATGTCCAGCATTGATGGTCGACTCGCGGAGCTGACTCAGCGGGTCATCCAATCACGGAACCACGGTGATTCTGTTGCGGCTCTTGTGCTCAGCAACGACGATATCGCACAGCTCGGTCGATTTGTTGTAACGCTTGCCCCTGACGACATCGGCAAGTTTCGAACACCGAGTCTTAGAAACGTCGCGTTGACCGCACCGTACATGCATGACGGAAGTGTCGCGACGCTCGAAGAGGCGGTGGACCAGGAGATCTACTACCGTACGGCTCAAAGCGGCAACCCATTGATTCTGACGCCAAAGGAAAAACGCGATCTGATCTCGTTTCTGGAAAGCCTAACGAGCAGCACGGCACTATCAAAGTTGAAAAATTGACCTCCGGCTGGAAAGCACACACGATTCATGCAGGTAAAACGACAATAGGTGAGACGCCAGAGGCTCCGTGAGAGTCAATGTATTCCGTGCCACCGTTTTTGGGGAAAAGTTGAGATGAACGGCAAGAGATCTCCGTGCGCGGCATTTTTGCCTTTCATCGCGATTGCCGTTCTGGTACAGGACTTACCCTCTGCTTTCGGTGACGTATACCTGACGCGCCTGGACGACGGAACACCCTGCTACAGCGATGCGCCCCGCAACAGGGCATCCCGGCGAATTTCCAATCCATCGATGGCCGCCCACTCCCCTTCAAAGCTCGCCCTCACGGCAAAGCCTCTGGATTCGAGGTCGCATTGGGATGTTGTGGTCAAGGACGTTGCCGAGCAACACGGAGTAGACCCTGCCCTCGTACGGGCTGTCATCGACGTCGAGTCACACTTCAACCCTCACGCGAAGTCAAGAGCTGGGGCAGCCGGGATGATGCAGTTGATGCCACTGACGGCCTCTCGGTACGGTGTGACTGACGCCTTCGATGCATACCAGAACATCGATGCTGGCATCCGACATTTGAAGATGCTGCTCGACCAATATCATGGCAACGTCGTTCTAGCTTTATCTGCATACAACGCGGGGGAGCGAACAATCATTGCACGTCACCATCTTATTCCACCGTACCGGGAAACGATGCTCTACGTTCCAAAAGTATTAGCGCGTTACGAAGTCTACCGGGCAACAAACGTAGAGCAGGAGGGGATCCGATGAAGTTCCTTCGAACATCGGCCGGAAGCGAAGCTGCAGCCGAGCAAACTCGGTCATGCACGATCACTCGAGCCAGGGGATTCACTCTGCTCGAGTTGCTAGTTGTGATCGTGATCATTGGTCTACTCGCCTCGTATGTCGGGCCCAAGTATTTCGCCCAGGTGAACAGGTCAGAAACGACGCTTGCGAAAGCGCAGCTCGCATCTTTCGAGAAGGCGCTTGACTCGTTTCGGCTGGATACCGGTCGCTATCCGACGACTGAGGAAGGACTGAATGCCCTGATGGTACAGCCGGCGACGCTTGCAAACTGGAATGGTCCGTATCTAAAGAGGGAGGTTCCTCCCGACCCTTGGGGTAGGCCTTACCAGTATAGAGCGCCAGGCCCAAAGGGTGAGTTTGAGATCAAGACTCTTGGCAAGAACGGCACGCCTGGTGGAACCGGCGAGAGCGCTGAAATTTCCATTCCTTGATCTCGTCAACGAGGGTCCCAGCGATGCGTTTCGATGCGCGAGTTATAAGCGCCGACCACCGAATCGTTCAGGTAATGATTGAAGCTGGTGACGCGTCAGCGGCAAGGCGCGAACTTGAAGCTCAATCGCTACGCCCGATTGATATTCGGCCTGCAATCGTCGGTCGATCGATGAAGGGCCGATTTCGTTTCCCGGTCGTGTTGTTCACGCAAGAACTCCTGGCGCTGCTGCGTGCTGGCCTCGCGATTGTGGAGGCATTGGAAGCGCTCGAAGAAAAGGAGGCTGTACAAAGCACCAGGGCACTCATTGGACGGCTCTTGCAGGCGCTACGTGAAGGGAATCGATTCTCTTCCGCCCTTGCTGAACACACATCCGTGTTTCCGCCCATCTACATTGGCCTTGTGCGGTCGGCCGAGGGTACAAGCGATCTGCCGGTCGCTCTGGAGCGCTACGTCGAATATCAGCAACGCGTCGATACAGTACGTAGCAAAATTGTGAGCGCCTCGCTCTACCCAGTGATTCTATGTACGGTAGGCGGCGCCGTGACGGTCTTTCTGATGGCTTACGTGGTGCCACGCTTTGCGGTCATCTATCAGGACACGGGCCGACCGCTTCCCATGCTCTCCCTTGCAATGATCAAAGTTGGGCTATTCATAGGGGAGCATCCACTCGAAATAGCGATTGCTGCAATTTGCAGTACCACTCTTGTATTTGCAGCGGCACGCTCGTGGGTTACACGTGGTGGACTGGGGCGGCTTCTGTCGTCATTTCCATTCATTGGTGAGCATGTGCGTACCTATCAACTATCACGCCTCTATTTAACGTTGGGCGTGCTGCTCGAGGGAGGTATGCCGGTCATGGACGCACTACACAGTGCGCGAGCCGTGATTCCGCGCGCTTGGGACCAGGCGTTTGATGACGCTAGCGGCCACGTCGAGGCAGGCTACGGGCTTGCCGCCGCGTTTGAACGCCACGGACTTACGACGGCAGTTTCACTTCGAATGCTGCGGGTGGGTGAGCATTCTGGCCAAATGGGGCAAATGCTTCGGCAGTCCGCGGAGTTTTACGAGGGTGACATTTCGCGCTTCGTCGATAGATTCACACGTACATTTGAGCCTCTACTGATGGCCACGATCGGAGTGATCGTCGGGGCGATCGTGATTCTTCTGTACATGCCGATCTTCGATCTGGCTTCGAGTCTGCAATGAACACCACCTCACCAGTCTTGTCGTTGGACGCCGAGCTGATTGACAGGGCGCGTGATCTTGTCCGCCGGTCATCCGGGAGCATGATAGACGCGCTGCAGACGACGACGGGAACAAGTGGTCGGGAAATTGTCGCATTGCTAGGAAGCCACCTCAATTGGCCCGTAGTGGAAACGGCCGATATGAGTGCAGTCACACCTGCATTCGATCTACTACCGCTCGTCAAGGCTCTGCAGCGAGGAGCTGTCCTGTTACGGAGCGAGGTTGGTGATCTCTGGGGCGTGGTCGCGGATCCATTTGATGCGGATCTGCAGATCTGGCTTGATGCTCATGCCGGTGCGCCATTGCAGTTTCGGCTGGCTGTCGCGGAAGACATCCGGGCTTACCTCGCCAAACAGGAGGAACGCACCCGTGCGGTGGACGGCATCCTGGCTGTCGCGGGAAGCGACGCCGGCGACAAGCGGAATACGCCGGAGCTATCGTATGCGGCAGCGGCAGACGGCTCAAGCCCCGCAGTTAAGCTCGTCAACTCCACACTGTACGACGGACTGAAGGCCGGCGCGTCTGACGTACATTTCGAGTGCCACCCGAGCGGCCTCGGCGTCAGGTACCGCATCGATGGTGTGCTCGTGGTAGCGGCAACTTTTAGCGGTGTGGATTTAGCAGAACAGGTCATCTCCCGCCTCAAGGTGCTCGCCGATCTGGATATCGGCGAGCGACGAGTTCCTCAGGATGGCAGTTTCCGTGTAAGTGCGCAGGGGCGCGATATCGATTTGCGCGTTTCTATCATGCCAAGTGTCCACGGTGAAGACGCCGTGATCCGAATTCTCGACAAGCAGGCAATGATCGAAGCTCACGGTAGCCTGAGCCTACATGCGCTTGGATTTGACGAGTCAACGCTCCAGACGCTGCGTCAACTGGCCGATGCTCCCCATGGCATGTTGTTGGTCACGGGCCCGACTGGCTCGGGAAAGACGACGACCTTGTATGCGGTCATTGCCGAGACGCACTCCGGCCACGACAAGATCATCACCATTGAGGATCCGGTGGAATACCAACTGCCCGGCGTCCTGCAGATTCCCGTGAACGACAAAAAGGGGCTGTCTTTCGCCCGCGGTCTCCGCTCGATTTTGCGGCACGATCCCGACAAGATCATGGTCGGCGAGATTCGGGATCCCGAAACGGCTGAAATTGCGGTTCAGGCTGCCCTCACTGGGCACCTTGTCCTAACCACCGTACACGCGAACAACGTATTCGACGTCTTCGGTCGATTCACCCACATGCGAATCGACCCCTACGCCTTCGTATCGTCCCTGAATGGCATTTGTGCGCAACGCCTGGTGCGCTTGACTTGCACTCGGTGTCTCGAATCCGTCCGTCCTACCCCAGAGCAATTGCTCAGCGCGGGTCTGCACGCAGAAGACGCAGATCGATTCACGTTCGTAAAGGGCGTAGGTTGTGGGGACTGTCGGGGCACAGGATATCGTGGTCGAAAGGCAGTCGCTGAGATCCTGACTCTCAACGACGAGATTCGCGAGATGATCGTCGAAAAAGCGCCTATCCGGCAAATCAAGGAGGCAGCGTACAGGCTTGGGACTCGACCGTTACACCAGACGAGTTTGGATTGGGCCACACAGGGGCTTACCACACTCGAGGAGGTTCGGCGTGTGGCAATGGTCACGTGAATCCGTCCAACTCGTGATCGCCCAGGATCACGTTTCCTTTTTTCGACGCCCCACACCGAACGCGGTCGTTCCGGTCGTGCAGGTGTCCGTGCCAATTTTGGCATCCGTTGAGGACGCGGTGGCGTCGTGCTTTGCCGATGAGCAGAAGACGAAGTTTGCAGTGGACATCGTGGTGAGCGATGCATATACCCGATTCTGGATCGTCACACCTCCCAAGAACGTGTCCACAAGGAGGGATCTCAGACTGTGCATGTTGTTGCGATTCGAAGAGCTGTTTGGCGACTCGCCAGACAACTGGAGCCTGCAAGCTGATTGGCACGCGACCAAGCCCTTTATGGCGAGTGCAATTCCGTTGCCACTCGTCAACGCGATTCGCACGGGCATGTCGTCGCGCTGTCTCAGCGTCAAACGCTGTGTGCCCCATTTCGTAGCTGAATGGAACAAGCACTATCGGTCCTTCCATCAGGGCGAAACGTGGTTCGCGGTGTCCGGCGATTCAACCTTTACCGCAGCGCTGATTCAGAACCGACAGATCGGATTCATCCGTAAGGTACAGCAACAAATTGGTGAAGAGACTCAATTGAATACGGTCGTGTCCACGCTTCGATGCCTGGCGTTACACCATCACGGTAGTTCACCCCAAACTGTCATATTGAGCGGCGACGTCCCTGAGGCCTGGCACGGAATCGATATCGGCGGGTTCCATTTCAAACGGGTACAGGGCGTCACAGTACAGGCCGGTTCCAATGAGTCTCGTGACGCGGATTCGGGAAGGGATTCGAAATGATGCGCCTAAACATTGATTACGCGGCATCAGTCGGACAGCCACAGCGGCGGCTCCGTTCGCCGGCCCTCGCGCTCGCGCTTATCGGTCTAGGGCTATGTCTTTGGGCTGGCGTTCGAATCGATGAAGCGCTTAGCACGACCGCGAAAGTCCGTGCTCGAGAAAACCATCTCGAGTCGGTCCTTGCGATGCGCGAAACCGCGAATCGCCCATCTCCGCCGCCTCCCGACGCTCAGGTGCGCGCGGTCAATCAAGGAATTGGGCGGCTAAATGTACCGTGGGGTGATTTCTTCGAAGCGCTACAGAGTGTAGCTACACCGCATGTAACGCTGTTGGCAATCGAGCCCGAAGCAACGACCTTCACCATGAAAGGCACGGGTGAGGCCGCAGGGCCGGAGGGAATGGTTCAGTACCTCGAGGATCTCAGGCGGAACAGGTTCTTTACGAGCGTAACCCTCACCCATCACGAGATCAACACATCCGATTCCAACTTGCCAATACGCTTCAGATTTGATGCGACCTGGCGGGGATCCGAGCGATGAAGCGCACCGTCCTCAACTTCACTCTGTGGCTCGCAACGTTTTCTATAGCGGAATGGATTGCGGCCGGAACATTTACGTTAGGTCTTCTGCTGAGCAGCGTCGTTGCACCACTGATGGATCGCGAACTGAATTCGCAGAATTGGCAGTTGCGTCAGCAAGAGCGGACCCTCCAACGGTCTAGCACGCGTCCGGTAGCGAGGTTTGACGAGGCGGAAAGCCGGCTCAAACACTTTTACTCCGTGCTGATCCCCGAGGATCAGCTCGAGCGATCGATTGGAAGGCTCTTCGAGATTGCCAGCCTCTCCGGTGTGAAGCTCGAGAAAGCCGACTACCGCCTGACCACTGACAAGGCTGGACAGTACGAGACCTATCAAGTCGACCTGCCCATTCGGGCAGCCTATGCAGCCATCCAGATGTTTTGCGAACAGGTACTGGCTGAGTTTCCATCAGCGTCACTGGACGCTATCAAATTCCATCGCGACAAGGTCAGCAACGGACAGATCGAAGCGACGCTTCGGCTGACAATCTTTACTGGCTTGCGTATGTTGCGGCCGGCACCGCCCCAACCATCGCCACCAGCGGGAGCTCAATTGGTCTCGGGGGCGACGAAATGAAAATGCGCCGCATTCTAATGGCCGGCGGCCTAGTCGCTTCAGCTCTCATCGCGGTGTTCGGAGATCGATCGAATCCGGGAGAGGCGGTAGGTGCGACGCGCCGAGCGCTCGTCCCGGCATCCGAACCCTCTCCAGGGTCGATTCAGGCGACGTCGGCGAGCGTATCAAACCGTGTCGATCCCGATGCTCGTTCAAGTGGCGTTTTGCTGCTGCGTGGCCGCGCCTCCCCGCTCATTCACAAACAAGACGCCGCACCTTTTGCTGTGACGTCCTGGACTCCACCGGCACCCGCATCGTCAGTCGAAGAGAAGCCTACCGCACCGCCGCTTCCATTTACCTATCTCGGCAAAGAGCTGGAAGGCGAACAGTGGCGGGTCTTTCTTGCCAAGGGCGACGAGATACTGATCGTCAAGGCCAATGACGTAATACGCGATACCTATCGAGTCGAGAATATCACTCCACCGATTGCGACCATTCGCTATCTACCTCTGAATGAGGCCCAACAGCTGAATATCCAATAGCGAGTCGCGTCGGCCATGTCAACCAAATCCATTCTGCTTGGAGCCATCCTAATAGCGATGCTGTCTGCGTGTGGCACTGAGCGAGCGCTGCGTGCGGCGCATGAGTCCTTCGATGCTGGAAAGGTGGACGAGAGCCTCGCGACGTTGCGAATAGCACTCAAGAATGACCCTACAAACGCGGTGCTGCGCGCCGAATATCTAAAACTGCGCGATCAGGCCGTCGCGACCTCGCTGGAGGCGGCCAGAGACGCCGTACGCAAAGGCAATGTGCCTGCAGCGCGCGATAACTATCAGAACGTTTTGAAGCTTGATCCAGACAATGATCGGGCGAAGTACGGTTTAGTGCAACTGGATACTGACGCACTCCACACAAAGTGGTTAGATCAGGCCCGAGCGATGGTCGCTAAAAAGGACGTCGACGGAGCGATTCCGTTGCTGAAGAGGATTCTCGCGGAGGACCCCGCCAACACGCCTGCTCGGACGCTATTTAAGTCTCTTGATGATCCCGTTGAGCGACCACCTCTTAACGCGACAATGACAGAGGCACTGAAGCGGATGTTCACGATCAACTTCAAAGACGCGACCCTTTCACAGGTTTTCGAGGTGATGTCGCGCACGTCAAGCGTCAACTTTGTGTTCGACAAGGACGTACGCACTGACCAAAAAACCTCAGTCTTTCTGAATCACACGACGGTCAAGGCTGCGATCGATGTCGTGTTGATGACCAACCAGTTGGAGCAACGCACCCTAGACGAGAACACGATCCTCATCTATCCCAACACACCGGCGAAACTGAAAGACTACAAACCATTGACGGTGCGAACTTTTTTCCTGGCGCACGCAGACCCGGAACAGGTCGCCAACACCCTAAAGACGATAGCCAAGACCCGCGACCTCATCGTTGACAAGAAGGAAAGCAGCGTCATCATGCGCGACTCACCGGAAAACGTATCAATCGCGGAAAAACTCGTTCAAATTCTGGACCTGCCAGACCCAGAGGTGATGCTAGAAGTGGAAATTCTGGAAGTTGATCGCAACCGCCTTTCAAGCCTCGGCATCAAGTATCCCGATCAGCTTACGTTGACGCCGTTACCGAGCGGCTCAAACAATACGCTGACACTGGCCGATCTGGGTCGCCTGACGACGGCGGCCGTGGGTGCGACCGTGCCGCCACTTACGGTCAACGCGAGTCTCACAACGACGGATACAAACCTGCTCGCGAATCCTCGCATCCGCGTGCGTAGCCGCGAGACCGCCAAAATCCTGATTGGCGACAAGGTCCCGAACATCACGTCTACGTCGACCGCAACTGGCTTCGTGTCTTCGAACGTTCAGTATCTCGATGTCGGGTTGAAACTCGAGGTCACGCCAGTCATAGCCGCTGACGGCGAGGTTGAGATAAAGATCAATCTGGAAGTGAGCAACATCGCGAACCAATTGACCACGTCGCAAGGCACCATCGCTTATCAGATCGGGACCCGATCCGCGGCCACCGTACTACGACTGAAGGATGGCGAAAACCAAGTACTTGCTGGCCTCATCAATGACAACGATACCCACACGGCGAACAAGGTACCCGGACTGGGCCAGCTTCCGATACTGGGCAGGCTCTTTTCGAGCCACCAGAATGATGGCAAGAAAACCGAGATCGTTCTCTCGATCACGCCTCATCTCATTCGCACCCTCCCGAGCCCCGATGCACGGCTGTTGGCATTCGACTCCGGCACTGAGTCCAACTCACGCAGCATGGTAAGAAGCGATGCCAATGTGGACGCTAACTCGCAGTCCAGCGCGGCATCCGTTAGCCTCCCGTCTGCAAAGCCGGCGCCTGAAGGACAAGCACCAGCAACTACAGGCAGCGCAACCTCCTCGCCACCAAGTGCGCCGGTCGCACCTGTGAATGGATCGGCGAATCCCGTGTCCGACCCGGCGAATGGGTCCGCACAGGCGATCTGGCTTGCACCTTCGCAAGCCAAAGTTGGCCAACCGTTCACCGTGCAACTTGTCATGAATTCAGGGCAGCCCGTGACCGGCATTCCCGTAGCGATTGGCTACGATCCGAAAAAACTGGAAGTGGGCAACATCGTTGAAGGCGAATTCCTGAAACAAGGGGGTACGCCCACGAGCTTCCAAGTTAGAGCCGACCCGGCAGCCGGGCAAATCTACGTAACCGACACTTACACCGGTGATGGGCAATCAAGCGTCGCCGGAGCGACGGGGCAAGGTGCCGTATTGACAGCAACGTTCAAACCGATCAGCTCGGCCAATCCAACCTCACTTTCCGTTGTGTCCATGGTTCCCGTTGGGCAAAACGGGGCGACTATCCCTCTTGCGTTGCCGGCCCCGCAGGCAATAGTCGTATCGCCTTGAAAGGTGTCTTATGAGACGCAATCTGGCCGGATTCACGCTCATCGAACTCCTCATCACGTTGGCCATACTCGCCGTGTTGGCTAGCATTGCGTTGCCGACAGCGCAGGTGTCGGTCCAACGTGTGAAAGAATTCGAGCTGCGGCGGGACCTACGCGAAATTCGCACGGGGATTGATGCCTACAAGGATGCAGCGGACCACGGACGCATTGAAAAGGCCGCCGACAGTACTGGCTATCCGAGAAATCTCGATGTGCTAGTCGACGGCGTCGAGGATGTCCGGGACCCTCGGAAATCAAAGATCTATTTCTTGCGACGTATCCCGCGTGATCCCTTTTGTGCCGACGAAGCCGTCGGTGACGCTGATACATGGGGAAAACGCAGCTACGCGAGCGATGCAACGGACCCGCAGGAGGGGGACGATGTCTACGACGTCTTTTCAAAATCTCCGGTCGTTGGCCTTAACGGTATCCCGTATCGCCGGTGGTAGTGACCCCGATCTCTCTTCAGGGGCGTCGAGATCGTGCGTCCTCTGCAGAACGAATGGATTCACGCTTATCGAACTGTTGGTCGTCATGGCAATCGTGGCCATGCTCCTCACGCTCGCGATACCGAAGTACTTCCAGAGTGTCGAAACGGCCAAGGAAGCCGTTTTGAGAGAAGACCTGCGGGTCATGCGCGAGACCATCGATAAATACTACGGAGACACGGGCCATTACCCTGACAGCCTTACGCAACTGGTGGACAAGAAATATCTACGCGCGGTGCCCATCGATCCCATTGCCGGTCCGACTGCCGAGTGGAAGATTTTGCCGCCTGATGACCCAGACCAGGGAAAGGTCTACGACGTAAAAAGCACTGCGCAAGGTAGCGACAAGAGTGGAGCGAGGTATGCCGACTACTAGCAAACGCCCGCGGACGCGAGCAACAGGTTTCACATACCTAGGACTGTTGATTTTTGTCGCGATTGTCGGAATTGTCTCGGCCGCTACAGCAGCTCTAGGTTCGATCGTGCAGAGACGGATTGCGGAGGACGAGTTGCTTTTCGTAGGCGCCCAGTTCCGGGCCGCTCTTAAAAGCTACTACGAAGCGACGCCTCCCGGTGGCGCCCCTTATCCCGTGTCTCTGCAGGCCTTGATGAAAGACACACGTTTTCCGACCGTCGTTCGGCATCTGCGGCAGATCTACATCGACCCCTTAACCGGGAAATCCGACTGGATACTTGTTACAACGCCCAACGGTGAGATCATGGGAATCAGTAGTGCATCCGATCGGCGCCCGATCAAGGTTGATAGGTTTCTCCCGCCATTCGAAGCATTCGCAGGGAAGAAGAGCTATTCGGAATGGGTCTTTTACTATCAAATGCTGCCCGTTGCCGTTGTGCATCCCTCTGATGTGTCAACTGCGAAGCCGAATGTCACTGATCTCCGAATACCTACAAACGCATACACCGTAAAGTGATCCTTCTCCTACTTTGCCGCGCATCTCGCCACGATGCGCAGCGCTTCTGGTCACGTTGGGTTTATCGATGATCGCCTCGGCGCGCTCGTGAGTGGATCACGTGCGCACCGATCAACCTGTATTCTTCGCGACTCGACTGCGCACTGCGGTGCTGTCTTGAGCCGCGCGGGACTGCTCTTGCCAATTCATCAGCGTGGCACGCGCTTCGACTGACTACGTCAATTTTTCTATTTGCTTCCGATAAGTACTCCAATCAGTCTCGACGCAAATTTATTCGGTAAGGCCGCAGGCATGCATTGCGAGCCAGCAAAACGCCAGCTACTCTTGTGATGTAGCCGATCAGGTTCGGTGAAGGAAAACAGGGAGCGGGGCTTACCGGTCTGGACGTTGTTCCGCGGTTTGTTCCCGCCCCACCTCCCCGTGTGCCCGCTCAACTAGCAGGCATTGTCGTTTCTGCGGTACCCGGCTGGATACGTCCCTGTTCCCACCGGGGGAGCCGACAATACGTCGATAAAATATTTCACGGACTGGGGCGGTGCTACACTCGCGCTGCCATGAGCTAACGGCATGTAACTCCGCCAACAACCGCGACGACGCCTTCCATCGAACAAGAAAGAAGGGGAAGCGAATGACGATCAATATCGCGCTCGCAACGAGCGAAGCTGTCATTTTCGGTTGCGATAGTCTAAGTAGCACGACCGATTACCTCTTGAGCCCATGGGAATTCATTGAACGCGATGCCGACGGCGCACCGGTCCTCGACGAAAACGGCTTGGTGACCGCAAGATTTCCACTCGATGGCCTTCAACCCGTTGTCACGAACGCGTTTGGCGGCGTAACGAAGATGTTCTCCATCTCTCACGGCGGGGTAGAAGCAGCCGCAGTCACATCTGGTTTGGCAACCTTGGCCGGGTCCACCATTCACTCTCGTGCCGAGGACTTCCTCAGTCGTGGAGATGCCGCAGAAACCGTAGCGGGTGTAGCTGAAGCCTTTCTTCATCACATGCGTCAGCTGTATGAGCGCGACATGGAAGCGTACTCACTGCCTCTGGGGTATCAACCCGAGCTTGAGTTCCTCGTCGGCGGATATGACGCAACGTCCGCATTTCCCTCCACCTTCCGTATCAAGGTGAAGGACAATACCTGCACGCTAATTTATGGGGACGGAAAGAGTGGCCTCAGCTGGGCCGGACAGGCAGACGGCGTCGAAAGACTGCTGTTTGGCATAGACAGCCAGCTGAGATCAAGGATCATGCTAGCGGTTAGCGATACAATCGACCGCTTTTATGAGGAATCGAAGGCGAAGACCGCGCAGATCGTTGCGCAGCTCATCGATACCGCAGGCCTCGACAGACTCCCGGACGAGATTGATACGGAGTTCGTAGCAAGGCCCGCCATCACGTTACCAGACGACGAGTTCCGACTCGACATCGACTTCGCGAATTCACCGATGCAGGATGCGATTGACTTGGTCTCGTATTTGGTTAATCTCCAGTCAGGAAGGGCCAAGTTCGTAAGAGGTGTGGCAACAGTCGGGGGCAGGACCCATATTGGTGTCATAACACGGAATAATCGACTGAAGATGCTCAACGAGCCTGACTTCATTCACCGCAATGTGGGGTACAGCAATGATTACTAACACCCGTCGAAGTGGCTCGCTCGGCACGACGAAGCCGGGCGAGGTCCGTGTCGGCGTCGCGACCGCGCGGTCGGGCTCGACTTCATCGACCAGAAAGCCTGCGCCAACGGCCGAGAAAGTGGTGACGCCGCGAGAGAAACTCGTGGTTGTGAGAGGGGCTGTGTCGATTGTGGCAGTTGATACAAAAGCTAAGCCGTAATCCTGACACGTCACTTTTTGCCGAGATCTTCTTATTGTTAGGAACCGTCTCGTTGTTCGAGCATCAAGTGCGCTGCCAGCAGCCCCAGAGGATCCTTTCATCATCGGATATCGCACTGCACGCGTGCGTGTGCCAGTTGGCCAGGTGTTGGCGGAATCGAGAGGCCCCCTGAATACAGGCGGCAGCTCCTGTCCTTCTAGATTCGACGCTACGCGACGAACCGGATCGCGCTGTTCTCGATGGCGGCCTGGTTGCCGTATTGCCAAGTGATGTTGCGGTGTTCATGTCCGATCGGCAGACCCGAGTAGATCGGCAGGCCGAAGCCGCCCAGCACGTCGACAAGCATCTGCTCGAGCGTGAAATCCGCACCGTCCGGGATCGGGCAGCGCGTGAATTGCCCGAGCACGAACGCGCGGGCCCCGTCGAACGCGCCGCTCAGACGCAGTTGCGTCAGGCTGCGGTCGAGCCGGTAGCCGAATTCCGTCACGTCCTCCAGCAGTACGATCGCATCGCGTGAGCGAAGCGACCAGCGTGTACCCGCGACGCTCGCGAGCACCGTCACGTTGCCGCCGCACAGACGTCCCTGTACCGCACCAGGGGCGCCGGACAAATGCCGCAGGCTCAGCGGGGCGCGTTTGCCACCGGTCAGCACTGCGCGCATGTCGGCACGCGTCGCGTCGTCGACCTTGGTTGCCAGGCTGTGGAATGTCGGACCGTGCAACAAGCGCACGCCGGGCCGGTCTGCAAGCGCGCAGAACAGCGACGTCGCGTCGGAAAAACCGATGATCGTCTTCGGCGTCGCGATCTCGTCGGGCAGGTGCTCGAGCAGATGCGCGCAACCGAATCCCCCTCGCGCGAGCCAGACGATATCGATTGACGGATCCATCAAGGCGCGTCGCAGATCGTCCGCGCGCTCCTCGGCGGTACCGGCGAAATAGCGATACCGGCTGCCGAGATGTGCGCTCGTCGTGACCTTGAAGCCCCAGCTTTCGACGAGCGCGATGCCGCGCTCGATTCCTTGCGGATCGGGCACACCTGCAGGCGCGACGACGCCCACTGTCTTGCGTCTTGATTCCATTGAACGGATATCCTCGAGTGCTTTCTGACTCTGCATATTATTGGCACCTCGGACCGCGCGAGAGCGCACTCGGCTTCTGCAAATTTCCCTGGATGATCAGTACGCAGACCTCAACACCATTTTCCACAGATTGAAGGCCCACCAACTGCGCAGGGTCACGTGGCGGCCCGTTCTTTGGGCTGCAATCCAGCACACAGAGCACCGCAGTCTTTTTTCCCTTCGCCATTGCATAGGATGCTGTTTGACGAGTAAAGCGTCGGCCATCCTCTAGAGCGAAAAGCGCCGATTTCTCAACCTTCAACTCGATGGGGATTCCGCGGAACGACAAATCAGTGGCACCACCCGCTGCGTTGGCATGTTCGTCCAGTTCGATCCCGATGGATGCGCTGCGTCGCAATGCGGCACGAACATCCTGTTGGAACTCAGCCTCAGACCGCATGCCGGGGAACAGCGCGTCTTGAACCGCACTGCCGGCAAGATTGAACACCGCCGAGAGGATAGTTAGCAGGTCAAGCAACTCCGGCTGCGCAATGCCCGGCACTCTGCGTAACGCTTCGCGAAACTCGACGAGGCGCCGGTCCATTGCAGGGTATCCGCACATAGAACGCGATGGATCTGTGCCATCAATAAGCAGCGTACGGTGTCCCACAATCGCAACCGGCTGCTCCGACTTCGGTGGCAAAAACTCCGCTGCGTACTTGAATTCGAACGGCCTCGCATGGAGACCTTGCGACACCTTCAGAATGGCGCGACCTCGCTGACGTAAGACGTATGGCGGATCACCCGGCGGACGGGAAAAACGAAAACTTGGGAATTCGTACGTTGAGGCGGGCTCCACAGAAACCGGTGTAAGTTGCAGTTCACTATGCTCCTCTGGCCACCGCGTGACGCGGACTTCCAACTCCAGATCGTGAACTTCTCCAGGCGTAAGCTGATGGGTGTGCTGCGCGTCGATCAAGTCAATCTGGAACTTCAGAAATGCTACCGTGAGCGGCTCGGCCCCCGGCCGCTTATCGAAGTGCGGGTCGCGCATCTTCCCTGTAAAACGGATGTCTTGGGCAAACATGCCGAGCGGCAGAGGTATAGCACCAACTGCGTTGAGAAGCTTCACGGCATCATCCAAACTAGATACGTCAAGCAGTGCTTTGCTGGCTTGGACCAGACTAGCAGCCGCCACCTGGCTCTCATATTCCTTCAGCCAAAGTGGGTAGCGTGCCTTCGCGCTTCGTAAGAAGCGGTCAGCGTCTGGTAGCGCCGTCAAAACAGCATCGTGCCATTGGACTATGCTTGCCGAAATGCGCAACAACCCCGCAAACGCCGCGTATGCGACAGCAGCGGCTGGATTGGCAAAAGACGCCGAAATCGAGTCTAGCTCGCCGGCCAGTGCATTCAAATCTTCCGTCTTTGCATTCTCTGGGAACCGCAGCAACGCTTCCGCGGCGTTCAAGCGTGGCGAACGCACGTCGGGGCGGGTCAAATTTGGCCTCATTCTTCGCCTCTGTTGCGCTTCACGCCCTCAAACGTCTGCCGCCATTGGCTAGCGCATTCGAGAGCATCTGCATGGTTTCCTGTCGCAAGGTGTCGCTCGAACTCTATCCCAAGCATCGATAACTGCGCGTATTGTTTACGTATCAGCATCCGAGTTGAATCAGGCAATATGTCATGGGAGTGGCCTGCAATCTTCGCGGCAACATCCCAAGCACCGACTACGCTAAAAACCTCGATACAGGCCGCGGCCAATACCCAATCGTCGGAGCGCTGCTCGCACAAGGTTACTAGGGCCGCCTGCATGCCGAGCAAATGGTCTTTGGGCAGTTCACGCAGTAACGAAACCAATTGATCGTCATAGGTGTCGTAACGCTCCTCCGACCGCAAGAGCTTGAGAAGGAGATCAGGAAAGCCCTTTATCGGTACTAGTCGCGTCAACATCCACGAGTGACCGCGTCGTAGCACGATCGCTACGTCGACCTTCATCAAGGTTGCAACAAAGACGGGTCCCCATACCCCAGCGAAGCGTGGCTTCTCATGCAAGCGGCCGACTAGGAGCTCGATACAAGTCACAAGAAACGAATCATGTTCGCGGTCACCCTGAGCATACGCCATGAAAATCGCCATGACCTGCTCGGTAATTCGATCTTCGTATTCCTCTGGAAAGGAAATGCGCTCAAGTGCCTCAGCGGCAGACTGATGAACACCGATGATCGGGTCGGACAACAGCAACAGAAATGCATCGTGCACAAGGGACGGAAGATCGGTCATGCTCAAGTGACGTAGCTCCCGCAATGTCTGCGCGGCCGCCATTCTCACCAACGCAGACTCCCCGACCATTGCGCCATACAGGAACGGGAGCACAGCATTCGTCGATGCCGCTGTATGCATCAACGGCGGCAAGGCCCGTATGAGTGCGCTACGGAACTGCTCCGGCCACTGTACGTCGCTAGCGATAAAGCCGATGAATTTCGCCGCGATAACTGTACTTTCGGCCGCCGCGCTACTCGCCCATTCCAGAATGGCCGAACGCAGACAAGCCAATTGCTGTCGTCTGTTACGGCGGTCCATCTGCGCGAGGAAAGCGCTCGCTTCGCCAGAAGACACCTGCACCGGAGGATTGGTGACGTCCGCGAGCGCCTGATCCAACAACGCAGCCGTTCCCAGCAGGAGTTCCATTTGATCGCATGCGACCTGAGTTAGCTGCTCCGGAAAGTGTCGCAAGGCTTCGTGAGTCTCCTGCAATACATCGGGATTCTGCGTCGTTGTAACCCATGTCAAGAGGCGGCGTAGCGCTATCCCGTAAGGCCTGAGATCGGGAATCACATCGACAGATTCAAAGCGATTGCCCGGCAATCTCAACAACGTGGAGTAAACGCCGGCGATCCGCTCTTCTCCGGCAGAAGAAGCTCCTTGATAGTAGTTTACGAGCAATGCGTCGACCTCTTGATCGTCTGCCAGCATGGCATAGACAAGCGCGCGCTCCAGCGCGTGCACGACTTCGCGCATTTCCGAGTCTGAGTCGATATCGATCAAAGAATCGACTCGAGCGAGTTTTGCAGCAAGGCTGCGAACCAAACTTAATGGATAGGCATTGCAACCATATGCGAGCGGAATTGCTCTCGCCGCGGCCTTGACCACAAAACTCGATTGACTAGCAATCAGACCATCTAGCGCCCTTTCCACAGCTGCGGGAAATCTAGACGCTAAAGCTTGCAGCGCCTCGGGGCGTTTCTCGGGTTCGGAAAAATCGAAGTCGTGACGTGGCGGCGCAGCCAGCAAGCACAAGCTCTTAACGGCCGCTTCCGCTTGGGAAGCATCAACCAAATCAAGGTGTGCCAGCAAGACTTGTGCAGCAATCGCGATATTGCGCTCCCTCGAAAGACATTGCATCGCGCAAGCAACGAGCCGCTTGTGGTCCTGGGATACTATCTGGAGACAGCTCAGTGCCGTTTCGATCGCCCACGACTCGTTCGATTCAATCAGATGGAAGAGGTAGTCGACGACGTCGTCGGCAAACACCTCGGGCGCGAGACGAGCCGTCGCAATGATCTTCTCGGACGCTGACTCCGTACGAGTTTGATCCAGTGCCTGCAGATCTTCAATCAAGGAAACAACGGGTACTGCCGCATTAGTCTGAAGTGCAACGCGCACTTTCTGGCGGGCATCGAGTTCATCGCGCAGCTTTCTTTCTTGCCGCTCTTGATCGGCCGCCATGGCAGCCACCATCTGATCTCGGCGGCCCACGAGTTCCACAAGATTGGGGAAACGCAATGGTTGCCTAACGGTGCAATTTACACAGTTTCGATCGTAGAACGCAAGCGCCGCCTCCTCGAGATACCACGTTGCGATTCCGCCAGCAGGGGCGTGGTCACAGGCCATTGAGTGGTGGCCGATCGGAAAGCCGGTAGCGGCTTCAATCATCCCCGTGCCGCCGGTTTTTTCGATCCTCGCGTGACCACACCAGTTCTGGATAAGAACCTTAACTTCCTGGTTGCGCTGGCCGACTTCCACCGTCCGCTGGTAATCCCGTTCGCTAACCATGAGCTTAGAACCTCTGTCGTTTCAGAGAAGACAAATGCCGAAATTCATTTTAATCTGTCGACGCACCGAAAACATGTAGTCTCTGCTCCGGGGGCAGTTTCCGCCAGTCGCGACCGGCAGGTGCCAGCCGCAAGCGGCTACTTGGGTACATGTCGCGAATGGCCACTCCCGGAGACGGCTCCTCCTTTGAGCCGTCCCCGTACAGACAGCCTATCAGCGTCAATCAGTTGCCTCTGTAATTGGGCGATTGTGCAAGTTTCTTCCCCCCACGACGTCCTCGATTGCCTAGGTCAGCTAGGTACTCGTGGCATCGTGAGATACGATGACGGCGTACTGCCCCTCCAAAAACTTCCGATCAGTCATTCCGCATTTATCAATCTACCCATGAGCCTGGATCGCGTTTGCTCCTCTTGCTTCTCTGATCATGACTTGCGTGCTTGGGTTCGGAACCAAGATGGTCCCCGTGGCTGCTGCGTCTGCAACAAGTTTGACTCCCCAACAGGGGAGTTCCACAAAATTGTGAATCGCATCGAGGAATGCCTTAGGCGTTACTATGGCAGAGCAGTCGATCAACTTGGATATTGTTCAGCGGAAGGGGGATATTTAGGGGAGCACTGGGATTCGTGGGACATGCTCGCCAAGGTCGGGTTGGATTTTCCTCGAGACTATAGCGGCAGGCTGAACTCGGCTATTGCGGGCGCCATGACTGATGAACCTTGGTGCGACTTCGATGTCGGCGCACTTGACCTTGACCATGCGTTGTGGAGCAGTTGGGAATCGTTTTGCTCGACAGTAAAGCACGAACGGAGGTTCTTTTTTCACGCCAGTGGTAGGGACGACCAAGACTCGCTCACCCCTGCATCACTGTTGAATAGCATCGCTCATGCGAGTGAAGACCTCGGCTTGATAACGGAGATTCCTCCCGGATTGGGATTTTGGCGTGCTCGGCCAGATCTTCAGAAGGGGCAGCGCGTCGGGGCATCAAATTTTGGGCCACCTCCAGCCCACCTCGCTCGTCAAAGCAATCGCATGAATCCTGCCGGTATCCCGATGCTATATCTCGCATCGTCGCAGGTGACCGCTCTAAAAGAAACTCGCACGGAACAAGCAAAGGTAGGACGCTGGCGCACGGCGCGCCCGATACGGATTCTGGATCTTCGCTGCCTCCCCCCCGTGCCTGGTGTGTTTTCCGATTCCGCACGCGCACCAGCCCTGACGCTCAAATTCCTACATGACTTTGCCGACGACATCATGAAGCCGGTCGCGCGGGACGAGCAGGTACATATTGACTACCTGCCATCACAGGTTGTTACTGAGTTCATGCGTGATCATTCGTTTAAAGCCGGAGCGCTGGACGGAATTGCCTACAGGAGTACCGTCCATCGCGGTGGTTGGAACCTTGCACTTTTCCTCGGACCGATCGATCTAGGGCTTGCGAAACGCGAATGGGGCCCCACACGTCCACTTGCATTTGCGTTCGACAAGTCGATGTGGGCCACGTCCGTGTAGAGCCGCGTGCCACGGCAGCGTCGGATACCTTGCTGCTCCTTTGCGAATGACGCCGTGCTATAGGAGCTCATGCATCTCTCTTCAGACAAAATTATTTCAATGAATCAAGCCCCAGAGCCCCGTGTCACTACCGTGACCTGAGGATCGCCAAGCTGCGTCAACGTGTCGTCAAGCACCCGAAGGTACCGCACAGTCGATTTTTCGTAGTCCTCTATGAGCTGAGATTCAAAGTTCTCTTGTCTGCTATGCTCTTGAATGGAACTTATGATGCCATCGTCGGTCTTGTGCGTAATTCCGTCATCGATAACATCTTGCGTGACAGCTGCCATGCGTGTCGTGCACTCGGTGACATACGCCAGTTTGGCAATGTCGAGATCACCTTTTCCACCAGAAGGCATACATGGATTAGGAGATGAAAGGTTGCTCACCGGATGAAGATCAATCTCATCGACGTGAATCAGGTCGTCAGCCATATGCTTCCCGAAATATCGGACCAGCTTGAAGTGTTCAACGATCAGTTGTTCACGCCAGCGCCGGTGGAATGCCATATAGTCTGCCCAAGACGACGCCGAAAACTCCTTCCAGCCCTTGTTGTGTGAGGCAATGGTCATTTTGGCTAGTTCATTGTAGCCATCGTTCAACAATCGACTTGTCTCCTGCGCGGTAGCCTGTGCACCATCGATAAAACGCACGCGCTCAGCATGCGCTTCCTGACGACTCAGTTGCCAACCTATCCCCCCAACGTCAGGGTAGAGGTGATAAGTGCTGCCGCAACCGGGCCTGCAAAATTCTGCCAATACGAAGCATCGTTACTCATTTCAAATGGTCCTAGACGAGGTGGAAGATATACCCCTTGAAGTTTGCCACGCAAGTTAATACGATTATTTTGCCCTGATACTCAGGGTTCCACCACAACGAGAGGTGACCATGGCAACGGGAAAGAAAGCCGCATCGGACGCGGGCAAGATCTTGCGTGATCCGAAGTCGACAAAGAAGGAAAAGGAGGTCGCAGCATCTGACCTAGCACAGCGCAAGGGTCCCGCATCGAACAAGTCCAAACCAAAGAAATAAGCCGCCCCGGCGCGCCGTGTTGATTAAGGTCCATACGCACGCGGCGCTGCTTTTCTCTCTCGCAGATTCCCCACCTACACGGCAATCGTAGGTGGCATCCTCCGATCTCCGCTAGCTACCAACCAGCTCGTCAGGATTCGCAATTCGATTCATACGCGCCATGAGATTCGCATATCGGAGAAGCTTGTTCGATAGTTAGCAACCTACAGCGCGACCAACTCGTACAGCATAAAGGTAGTCACCGTCAGACACTGCACCTGTTGGCGAAGCAGCCATCCCGCTGCAACAGCACGTGAATCCGGCGATAGCCGTATCGGCGCTTCGGCGCGGCGATGGCCATCATCCGGCCAGTCAGCGCTTCGTCGTCAACTCGGCGGCGTGATTCGTAGTGGAACAGCGAGCGCGAAATCCCTACCAGCCCGCAGGCCCGGGTAACACCCATGGCGCGTTCGGTCATCAATATCCGGACCGCTTCGCGCTTGGCCTGCGGGCTCGCCACTTTCGAGCCAGCAGGTCCTTCAACGCGGCGTTATCGAGCATAGATTCAACCAACAGGCGCTTGAGCTTGCTGTTCTCCTGCTCCAGTTCCTTCAGGCGCTGTGCTTCGGAGACCGTCATCCCGCCGAACTTCGCTTTCCAGTTGTAGTAGGTCGCTTCCGAGATGTTGGGCGCAACATACAGGCTCTTAGCACGGAACGATGGTCACGCGAGGCCAGCGATTGCGATACTGCTTCTCTTCTAACCGCTGCCGATACGTCGCGACACTGACTCGCTCGGGATTCCGACGAACCACCATGGCAAATAAATCATCCAGCCCATACGGTGCAAGAACCCTGATCGTGTCGTCAGAAAGCAGAGTCAACCCGACTGCGGTTGCATACTCCGGCCACGACGCGACGGCGGCCTCTAGCGACTTCAATGGTGGCACGGCGTAACCAAAAGCCGCCTCGAACCAGGTGTGAACGGCGGCTTGATTGGTGACCTCCCATGGCAATTGGGGGTGCATCCTGCTTAGATGAGACTGAAACGTTGCGTCGCGCTCTGCAGAAAGATCGGCACCATCGAAGTACGCGACATCGACGTCAGGCAATGCTGATGATGATTCCAACCCATGCAAAGAGTCCCAGACGAGGTTCCGGACGGCACCAGCACCGATGCACCAGGAAGGTAGATTCAGGGACCGGACTGCAACCAGTGCGGGCCAAAACCATGAAGACTCTCGCGCAAGGGAAACGAGGTGTGCTTCGAAATCAGTTGATGGCATGAGCGAAGAGTCCGTTGGGTAGAGGCGAGGATCTGCCGCTGAGCAAACTCGCCGCTCATGGTAAGTCGATCTTAACCGAGTGTGACGCAGATGGAGGAGATAGGCGTCCTTTACCGACCGCTTACTTCCATTTTATCCCAGTCTCGCTTAAAGTTTTTAGTCGCGACTTGAAGGCACTTCTCGTAGTTATATATTTCCATACGCGCATCTCCGATTGCTACAGGAGTCTTCGATTAGATCAAGACAGCGTAGTTAAT
Source organism: Burkholderia pyrrocinia (assembly GCF_022809715.1). Taxonomy (NCBI): domain Bacteria; kingdom Pseudomonadati; phylum Pseudomonadota; class Betaproteobacteria; order Burkholderiales; family Burkholderiaceae; genus Burkholderia; species Burkholderia pyrrocinia. The sequence continues at coordinate 2,204,436 of NZ_CP094460.1, read as the reverse complement.
TTTCTCATGGCCGCAATGCGACGATGACTTAAAGCAGGCGATTTCATTGCCCGTCTGTCGACTACAACCAGCCCTCAGTCCGACTCAAAGCCGTGTGACGTCCCAACCACAATCACACGACGCTGAAGCGGAATACGGCATCAGTCAGCCAGACTGCCGTTGATGACGATGGACTGTGCGGTTAGAAAGGCTTCATTGGTGCGTCGATCGAACGGATGCGAAAACAGTCGTCGCAGAGTCGAAGCGTTCCCGGCCCAGCCGCCGGAATACTCACGAAGACATAATCGCAGGCTGGGTCATCCGCACAGACACTGCATACATCCATACTTCCCGTTGCTCTAATGGCCGCTTCCGTCATTGCGGCCTGCTTGGGATTCCATTCGCGCAACGAAGCAAACCACTCAGGTGTGTGCGGGCGGAGCAACCTGGGAGGCGCGGGCTCGCGCAATCCCTTACGCTCGAGCCACCGAGTTGCCGCTCTAATGCGCCGAGCATGAAACTGCGTCAGGATATCGTACAGCTCTACCTTCAGCGCAAAGTATTGACGAGGGTGCAACGTGTTCACAGTCACATAGCCCGCGTGGTTCAGGACAAAACGGTTTTGACACAACTCCTCGTCTGCCAGCAGCTCTTCGCAGTACCTCTGCTTGCGTTCCGCTGAGCCAGTGTGCCCCTCCATCAAGGCGACGTGGTACTGCCAGGCATTCCTTTCAAACTCATCTCGCCACAGTTCCAGGTACCTAGAAGATCGCAGGGCTTGCACCAGGTAAGCGTCGCACTCCGGATGCTCTATCAGGTAGGCATCGATGTCGTTGAGTGACTCAATCTCAGAGGATAACTTGCGGGCCTCCCGAAGCAAGGCGTTGGTTGAATCGCGCATGGTTTGCACGTTGTCAATGTCGTCACGCCAGTCAGCCTCTTCTTCTGCGCTGAGATTTCTGAGCACATTAGACACTTCAACAAGCGCCGAGCTCTTTAGGAACTCCCCGGGATGACAAAAATCAGCATCCGGCACGAGGTCCACGCCGGCATTGCGATAGGCCTGCGCGACCAAACGCGAACAGTACTGTCTCCGGCCAGCAACGAAACCTGCCAACACGCTCTTGGCGGCGCCGGTCATGGAGTATCGGGTACCAACCGCTGCTCTGGCGAAAGAAATGACGGAGCGCAATTGGTCAGTAGTCAGCGGCTTCACCGGTCGAAGTACATGACCAGCGCAGCCTGGATCAAGAATAAGTCGCTCAAGATTGCGTGCGTGAACACCGTCGCCAGTGGAGTCGATCACACTCGACTTACCCACACAAATCATGGCATGAGAGATGTCCGCACCGGTGACCCTGCGGATCGTTTGGCTCATTGGCTCGAGCGTGGTCGTCAGAACAACATCGCCGGGCTGGATGAGGCCGACAACGAACGCCCTGGGTTGCAATTTCAATTCGCTCATTTCACAACTCAGATTGAGCATCGATCCGACGCAGGTACTGAATGATGGGGTCTCCGCTGTAGCTGTCCGCCCCTTTCTTAATCGGCTCAAACAACACCTTCTCAGCCAGCCGTTGCGAGGCAACATTGTCCTCACCAACGATGGCCTCAATCCAGAAGGCCGTCATTCCTGCTCGGCTGAAGCCGTTCCACATCTCCTTGATGGCGGCAACAACAACCCCACGAGCCTTTCCCTGCCCCCGGTAAGCCTCAGCAACCGCCCAACCCACGTTGAAACAAGGCTCGCCCTCGACAGGGTCACATGGAATAAACTGCACGAGAGCCACGATGGAACGCCCAGCCATCTGGGCATAGCTCAGCCTAGTTTCGCCGTTGGGCCGATCCATATGGACCAGCAAGTTTCGGTCGAGGTCGCCGCGCTGCACTGTTATCGCATTTGCAGCAAGTGCTTGTTGAAATGACTTGAGTGCTCCTGCCACATCCGGCAAAGGCATAATATTCACCTATTAGGGTTTACGACGTCGACCAAAAAATCTTCAAGCAAATTAATTCCCGGCCGCTTCGTCCAATGTGGATCACTATGCCTTAAACCGGTCAGCACCTTTGAGATCAATGCTCCTCTGTTCAAGTCGACCGACAATACATCGGCCGCAAAGGAGGCAAAGTCCCCGCCTGCGAATATCGCGGACGCCCGAAGAGGAACTGACCGATTTCCGACAGGCCGCTGAGCCAAATGGTCAGGCGGAGTTTTTTGCCATTAAATTCAAATAAGCAATATTCTATTTCCCCACCCCGACAGGGAATAGGACATAACAGCCAGATACATGACAAATACATTTAAAGCGCATACAACAAAAGACCGCGCACAAATAATTAACCTACGCTCGTCAAACACCTTCTAACATAGACCATACTTGGTGATAGTCTGCGCCACGCTGCTTCCCAAGGGCACTCGCCCACGTTTCACGACTGCCTTTTAATTCTTCGCGCAATCGATAAACGCTTCCGCCCTCCCCAAGTGACGACCTAGCAGCAAGGCCCAACGCAGCATTGCGTGGCACCCCGGCACTACGCAAAGCGATCGCGGAGTCGCGATTGACACCATACAAGGCCATAGATGGAACATTAGCCGCCTCGCGGCGCTGTTCGTCACTCATTGACTCAAGGCTCGTACCAAACTTCATCGATATCAATGAAGCAAGCCCCCATGATGCGGACGTAGATATCTTCTTTACGTTTCTCATACATTCCGTAATTTTCTCTACGTCTGTTTCACCCTCGAAGTACTCCTTCGCAATGTCAGGAATGGGGCGGCCGTTCACCCAATCTGCAACCATGAACGCTAACTTGCTGCCATCCGAGCCCTTGCCAAATTCCAGATTCTCGCGAATTTCCGGAATCTTGAGCAAAATTCCCATGACTTCCTTCAAAGTCCTATTTTTTCCATTAAACAGTAGACTTCCGCTCAAGAGTGATTCAGGCGCATGAACTTGTGCCAAGTCACTCAACGCACGACGAACACTTTCTATAGAAAATCCTGTCGAATCGACTAACTTGACCGCCCCCATGTCCGAGGCAAAGCCTTGTGCGTATTGCTGCGTTTGAATCAGCAGGTGTCGCGCCAGCACCGTATTGTTCTCACGGAGAGCTTTGTAGCCCAATGTTCCGCGCAAGATAAGCTCCAACTCATCTGCAAATTTCACGGGGCCGACACGCCGGAACGTGTGAGTAATGAACTGAGCGAAGGCTGACCATTCCGGTTGCCACACGAAATCCCTTAGCCCTTTTAGGGCGCGCTCGTCATACAGCTTTTGTGCCATTGCAAGTAGCCTCGACGCGAGATTCTCGAGAGCTTCACTTACAAATTTCTCATGCTTGGTTTGCTGTTCTTGCGTGCTGCTAGCGAGTGCGACAACACCGACTGCTTCCTGGTCAACACGCCCCACGCGTCCAGCAATATTCCAGAATTCGGAGTAATCCATCTTCGACTTATACGGTTGGGAAATCGTCGCCAACACCAAGTTCGAAATCGGGAAATTCACCCCTTGCGCAAGTGTGGTGGTTGAGCAAAGAGTGTGAAGCTGTCGTTCGGAAAAAAGCAACTCAATGAATTGGGCAACCTCCTCAGGCAATCCTGAATGGTGGACCGCAACACCGACGTTTATATAGTCGGCCAATGGGAAGTCCTTTCCCAACTCATATTCAACAAAGCGTGCAGCAAGAGCCCGCCTTGTATTTGACTGTTCGCCAAGATTGTCAAAATACATCGCCAGCGTTTTCGCAGCATCCCATGTCGCGTCAACGCGACCGCACAACAAAACTGTAGGGCCACGCGTACTCAAAACCTGAGTAGTAGCAACAGCAAGCTTATTTACCGCAGTCTTGGATACGGATTCCGTAAGTCCAAGCAATGGGCTCACGCCGGGAAGCGTCACCACTTCATCGACGAAAAGTGTCCGCCTCGGCGTATGCAGCGTGCGAAATTGAATATCCTCTAGCAGTTTCCCACGCTTCGCCTTATCGCGAGGGGGCAGGGCGAGACCGACGACTCTATCATTCGGCACCCAATCCGCCGCAATGGAGTAATCCTGATAATTTACCTGGTCGAGCCACGTCGCGACTTCCTTTGCGTTCTTAATAAACGGCGTCAAAAGTAGAAAGCGCGCGTCTCGATGCTCTCGATTCAGCATCGCCAACAGCAATTCAAGTTTGATGGCACGGTCGTCTGAGCCACCTACATTGTGCGCTTCATCGACAACGACCAATGCAAGCACGCCGAGCTTGTCGCGTATGTCATCGCGACGCATCAGTAAATCAAATTTCTCGGGTGTGCAAACAAGCACATTGACCGGTGGTTCGGAATTCTCAGCAGACTCAGCGTCCAAAATAGCCGCTTCGATAGAATCGAATTCCAATGCCGGAGATAGGCGTTCAACGCGCAAACCTAACTCTCCGAAATCATGACGTAGCTTCGCCGAGATTTGATTGACTAGAGCACGTGTTGGCGCAATGTAAGCAACAAAACCTTTAGAGCTGCCCAGGTCATTTATCGCTTGCAGTATTGAGAATTCTGCAATAAGCGTCTTTCCACTAGATGTCGGTAAATTTACGACTATCGAGCGGCGGGCTGTTGAAATGAGCCCTTCCTCAGCCAAGGCAGCCCGCTGAGGCGGAAGCAGTTCGAAGATTGGATTGTGTGGTCGATTTACAAGGTAATTAGCAAATCGCTGCGTTAGAGAATTTGCACCTCGAACCGCGGTGCGAACCGAGTTAGCTATCAACTGCTTCGCGGCAGCATGCAACAGAATCCCAACGTCGAGCAAATCTAACGAGCGAGCGCGCTCAAACGCCTCGATTGCACGCTCGAACTGCATGTCGGTTTGCGCGCCAATATCTGATGCACCCTCACTGCGTCCAGTTATCGTGTAGGACGCCATCCGGTCAGCCGCACTGGCGAGATTATAGAGCCCCACAAGCTCAAGGGCGGCAGATTTCTGTTCCCGCGTGCCCCGTCCTTGGAGCCATCGACTCTCGTATGTCTTTTGCTGCGCCCTCAGACTCGCAATTATTGAGACCGTGGCATCAATGTCGTCGCGGCCGTCCTTGCGCAACAAGCCAACCCAGGCAAACGCAACAGACTGACGCACATATGGCAGCCAATGCTCTCGGGGTGCAGAAATGGATGCCATCTCGGTCCGCAGAAATCTGCGGGCTTCAGCCGGGCGATCAGCAATGATGGCGAGCGTAGCTGTCCGCAACAGCCAAGTCAGATGGTCTTCTGGTGGCTCATCGTCGGGACGCTCATCTTTAAGCAGGAGATACGATTTTGCTGCCCGGTTGCGAAGCTCGGGGGCAAGCTGATTCGGCCCCATGGCATCAAGAACTGCAAGCTCGGCAATGACTGAGGCGAGTTCGTCCCTAACCTCATCGCGAAGCGATAGGCCAAACGTCTCATAGATACGCCGCTTTTGCGCCTCGGCATGTGCACGTTCGACGCTTCGCAGGGTTTCAGAAGTAGCCACGATGCTGTACCTATCAAAGCGGTGTGCAATGTAGCGACCAATTTTTGGCTGGAACGCAGATATACAGAGCGAGAAGCGAAACGCAATCTACGTTCGGCAACTTGCCCGACAACGCCCCGGCGTGATGAGCAACATCTTTCGCCTGCGGAGTAGTGTCTCGAACGAGGACACCGACGAGCTCTGCCCCCGTCGGAAATTCGTTCGCAAGACGCTTGAAAGCCTCCCGCCAGACGGGCATAAGCGAGGTCTCGCGAACCCGGCTGTATGTGTACGACAAAAGGCGCCTGAGCACTCGCCAGTCGGTGGCAAGCGTATAAAGTTGGTATTCTAACCCTTTGTTCCCGTACATGACCGCCGGGGGAACTTTCAAGTCCGATGAGGTCTTCACCTCGGCAAACAGGAACCGGTAGCCACCGTCATCCGACGGTATAAAACCCACTATGTCAGCGCCCGGAAGGCTCGCGCGAACTGACCGCATGTCTCGCCTACGGTTTGTCGGCCAGATGGCTTGCAACCGTGACTGCAAGGCGAGTTCCGCCATTGCTTCGCCGATGTCATTCTCCGAGAGTTGCTCATCTGGAGCCATGAGCGCCGCGTGTAGCGCTGTATCGTCGAACCCCTCGACTCGCATGAAATCGTTCAGGGCGGCAACTTCCTCCGCGTCATACGCGCGGTTGCGAACTGGGCCCTTCAACCAATCGATGCAATCGGCTTCGTCAGCGACACAAAGCCCCAGGTACGCAACACCCGCCTCGGCGGACTTATAGTTCTGCTTCGTGGAAGAAGGCAGCATACAATTCGATTTTTTGCCAAGAACACACGTCTTGGTCGTTTTCTTCAAACCGTCTGGTCTACGACGGCCCCTCGGCGCTACTCTTATCGTCTCTCACACACTGCACCAACACTCATCATCCGCCTGGAGAGCTCCAACTTCCCCATATCATCTACTGCTTTAGCTAATTTAATCAAGCTTGTGTGTGGAGAAGGGAGGTGAGGCCCTAGCAGGCGGGTCGGATACCGATGATAGTGGATAAGATGGGAGCCTTTATGTCACTGCGGCATGGCTGATTTAGTAGGGATGGCCATCAGCACACCACATTGGCCGACAATTGGAACGAGTGGCGCCGAGACCGTGCTGCCATCCAGGCGAGATTCACGTCCGATTGTCGCAAACAGTCTCTAAATTCTGCAGCTGTCAAAGATGACAGCCACCTCCCACTTGAGGTATCAGCGATATTCCCGTTGGGCCAGAATCGCTGTTGCTGTCGGTAAGCCACCCGGAAGACTATCTATACGACCAAAGCGATCGAGTCCAGTACTCGTACCTGCGACTTGATCTAGCTCTGAGTGATAGTTCAGATCCCGATTCGTTCATGTTAATCGTCGACGTCGGAAAAGATAGACCGCCCTGCCGTAACGTCTCTTACTTTCGCAGGTGCAACTTTCTCCCAAAAGCTAGCTGAACTGTCCTCTGACTCCGTTGACTTGACCGATCTCTTAGCGTCTGCCAACTCATCTTGTAACTCTTGGATTCTGCTCTGCAAGTCGTCAGGAATCAGATCTTCGATGTCGCGAAGGAAACTAGAGACTGGGTCAAAATGATCGTCGAGATCGCTGTCTGGATCTGCGCTATCAGCAAGGCTCGATATACGGTCGCCAATATCCTCGTCCAGCATCCCGAATAGTTTCCCCGCAAGACGCATCAGTTCTAGAGGAGGAATAAGCCCGAGCAAGTCGTCGTCCTGGAGGAAAGACAGGTCGAGATTGCGAAGTGCCGCTTCTTGGAGCTCGTCGCTCGTTGCCAAACGCATACTGTCCTCCAGAACTCCAAGTCGATGAGCAAGCCCATGGAGTCGAATACGATTGTTCCATCCAACCTTATGCCAAGAACGTGCATCGCCGTGCCTTCTTAGAATGGAGGGGTCGAGTTCGAGGACCTTGTTGGCCACAGACTCCGGACATCGCCCGACCAAAAACAGAAATAATTTCTCATTAAGTCCCGCTGTATCCGGCGCATCGACCAAGCGTCCGATCAGATTGTCGAAGCTCGTAGCAGGCACTACTACGGCGTCGCGCACCGTTGGTGCTCCGTCGCAGACGGCTTCGCTGAGCAGGTTTTCGAGGCGTGTGCCGCGAACGTATAGGCCGACCAAATCTGACCTAACACTCAGGATGCTGCTTATCGCGTCTGCGAACGTAGGATGGACGAATCCCCAACACATTTGCCCGTTTTCCAAGCGTTTTAGCAAGAAAACGCCTTGAAGCTGACCAAGCGCTTCGATGACGGATGCAACCGACACTCCATATTTGTCTGCGGCGACCTTACATTCCGATTCGCCAGCCGAGTGATCGGGGAGCATTGAGCGAGCAAGAAAAACGGACGTCATCGCCGCTTGCTGTGCTGCCGTGAGTTCAAGAATCGTTTCTTTCAGAAACTCCTGAGGCTCATGCACAAATCGAAATAGATCATCGGGCAGCGACTTCACGCCGGTCGTGTAGCTCGAATCACCTAATCTTCGCGCGATTTCCGGAAGCAAGTAAGGCTGCTCGGCCAAGCTTTGCAGGTGAGGCTTCACCGCCCGCTTCCAAGTCTGTCTCTGAATTCCAGCCTTTATGTGGTTGTACAAGATCTGCTGCCGCTCCTCTGGACTGAGCAAACCTACGTCAACGATCACCCGACCGTCCGCAAGAAGTGGGTGATTTCTGGTGCCGAGCTTATGCTTTGCCGCATTCCAAATGTGTGTACGGGACGTGAGGATAAAGTGATTGCCCAATTCAATCGCTGCCTTCATTTTCGGCATAAATTCGATCCAAGCGTCGACATAGTCATCTCTCAGCTGATTCGGACCGAAGGCATCGTCTATCCAGAACAAGCGATTTCGCTCATGCGGATTCCAACGGGATCGTAGCTCAAGAGGGCCTTCACACTTGAAAGTTTGATGATGTTCGCTGTCTATCGCGGTGGTTGCCAGAATTGCCGCCAGCATTGACTTGCCCGCGGCGGGAGAACCCAATAGCAAAACGAACTTGTGTTCGCCGAGCGCTCGGACGGCAGTCCTGTGCGCCCCGGTGGGCACATAAACTTTCAAGCTCCGCAACAGGTGTCCGAGAAGGACTTCGGTTTGCGCTGCACATCTTTCATCGACGATAGTCGATAGATCACCCAAGCCGTAGACGCGTGGCACTAACGCCCGTAGTCGCGAGCTGCTTTTAATTTGAAGTGTGAGCCACTCGCGCCCGAGAACGTGAGGCTCAAGAACCCCAGCTGCAGTGAGCGCGCCTCGAATCTCCGACGCCACGGGAGCATCTATGCCAAGATTGGTAATGAAGTAGTAGACAGATGCTTTGCCGGCGGAAACAAGGTTCCTGACAGTATCCAATTCGTCGGATATATCGGATGGTCTCAGCCTGCCGTCCGCCCGACTGCTGAATTTGCATTGGACAGTTGCCTCAGTGGATTGGTCACGCCCGTCCCGTCCCGGAAGCATGAAGACAGCATCCTGCCCACCATCCTGCGCTTCGCGATAAACTGAAACGGTGCGGTCGAACGCTACTTCACATACTTGGGCGCAAAGATCTTGAAAGGCCTTCCAGCCCAACGTATTTAGCGCAAGAAATACATTCGGTGCCTGAGGAGTTGATTTAAAGTCTTCCATACACATTTGTCCCCTTCAACCTCACCCGACCAACACATCACTCGCTAGCTCGCCTGCAAACCTGATTTGGGAAGTTCAGTGATCAGGGAGGCGGCAGCGGTTCGACCGCTTGACCAAAGTAGACCATGCAGACAGCCTCCTGAAACGCAGCTGGTAGCTGGCCTTGGGCGTGGAGATCTTCCACGGTGCTGACGGCTAGAAAAGGCTTGTTTTTGCGAGGTGCTTGATATCCCAAGAGGCCCTCCAGATCTGGCGCAACCAAATGCCGTTGATTTGCACCAGCGACTAACAGAGCGAGAATATTCTGGTTGTTTGCCTGCTCGGCCGGATTGCCAGGATCTTCGTCGTGCAGTACGCGATAGGGGATGTTGAATGCGTTCAGCACGCGCTGAAACGCTGGGATGTTCGATTTGCCGTTGCAGTCCACAAGCGACACCTCGCGCCGAAGCCGTAGATGTCGTTCGAACAGTCCCATTAGCTCTGCGCCTCGCTCGAAAGCTGCAATAGCGCTAAATTCCTCCATAAGCACGACCCGTTTGGCGAAGAAAAGCTCGTTCACGGTAGGATCGAAGCGTGCAACAGTATTCAGTCGCTGCCTGTCGGCTTGGAGAGGTTGCCCCGGAAAGAGATCTTGGGTCACCTGATGCGCAGCCGCGTCACCTTGTGGCGTCTTGAACATCCTAATGATGGCTCGATACTTGGTGGCGATATCAAGGAACACTGGTGAATGAGTGCAGCATGCCACTTGGGTAGAAGCTTGCTCAGCCAAACGATACAGCACGTCACGCATCAACCGCTCCATTTGCGGATGAAGATATAGCTCCGGCTCTTCGATCAGCAAGATGTTGGCTCTTACCGATGCGAGGGCCGCACCAGGTACAACCTGCGCCTGCGCATCGGCCAGTGATTGCAGCAAGGTGATGACCAATGTCCGCTGAAGGCCGTGTCCTTGGTGTCCGACGTCAGTATCGATGCCTGCTTCCACGTCGCGGATGACCAGAGACGTTGATGGCAGCACCATCGACCGAATCTCCGGCGCTTCCGTACGAATCAGCGCCTGGCCTCCTACTACTTCGTTGAGGCTCCGGTTGATCCGGTCCTGTAGGTCCCGAACCTCCTGGGCTTGTCGTTGAGGATTGACCTCGTCAGGGCGGAATAAGGCCAACACCTCCTCCAACGCCTCTTGCAACCGAACCATTTCCGGGCGCTGTGCCAAGCTTCGCTCGACAATGAGATTCACCAACTTGCCGTAGGTCGATGCATCCTTCGCGTTGGTCTCGTCGCTAGCTTCTTGCACCGCCCGTACCAGTATGGGGCGTGGCAGGATGGAGTTGGCGTTGCTTTTCCAATTTCCGCCGCCACCTGGGTTAGGCACCCAATCGGGCGCGCCGAAAGCCACGAGGTCAGGCCGTTGCCGTCGCACCGCCTCGCGCAGGGTCTCTCTCGCAGCGTTCGTAGGGCGAACTCCGCGATTTGGCAGCGCCGCAATGAGCAGCTGATATTCCTCTGGGAATGCATTCCAAGTCGCGTCAGCCTCTGGCCAGCCTTCAAATCGCTCCGCGCCGGAGAAGGAATACAGCGCCTCTTTCCACCCACCCGATTCGCCGTCCTCGCCGGCCTCGAACCAGTAGCGCTTCTTCAAGACCCAGCGGTCGCCGTTCATGCGACCACGAACTGCTACCTGAGTTGTCTCTTCGTCGCTGAGACCGTCGAAATGTCCAATGAGCTCAATCGCGTTCGCCACATCGGTCAGATGTCGCCGGAACAACGAAGGGTCTTTAATTGCGCTGCCGCTCAGGAAAGCAGCAATGGCCGACAGGATGGTTGACTTGCCGGCGTTGTTTTCACCGATTAGCACCAGCAAGTCCCCCCACTCCAAGCTGGCATACTCGACGCACTTAAAATTTCTGACCTCGAAGCGACACAGGCGCATGCGATTTCTCCCCGATATCAAACTGTCTTGAACACTGGCTCCTCAGTACATCAGCTTCATTTGTCTCGTTCGATGACGTCGTAGTACGACTAGTCATCGCCAATCTTACGTCAACAACCAGATAGCCGCGACTGACTACTTGCCGAACCTTGCGGTCGACCGATATGGTCGGCCATATATCACAATAGGATCAGCCTTAGTTTCGATACAGCAACGTGGCGTCATCAATAGCCAACGGCATCAGGAACTGCTTGGTCGGCTATTTCGAAACTTATTATGGGGTGGATCTCCCGAATGCTCGTCCTCCTTGCAACGTCCTGGCCCTGCGCAACCGGAACGAAGTGAAGCCGTTGTTCCTGCCATCAGATCACGAGTGCAGCTTCACTTGCTTGGCACGAAACAGTGGCTGCATCGACTGGAAATTATCGACATGCGCACCCAATGCCGTGACGCTCCTTGCGGAGTCAGATAAAACCCAACGCATACCGTATCTGACGCAATGGAACGCGTCGCCGGTCGACCCTGCCACTGCCCGGCCTCATTTCAACGGCGTGTTGGCAGTCTATTCGCTCCTCTACCGCGGCTAGACCTTCGGATAATCCGGATTCTGTAGCCGCCGACATACGCCAGCACTGGTACAGACAGCGTGCACTCTCAATCTCCTCGGGGACGCTCGCCACAGGAGAAATGTGCGAGAAAGCCGAACCACATCGACACCGCACCATGCTCGGCCGCGTCACCATGATCGGCTTCTCGCACTGTGGACAAACGTCAAGCAGTTGAACAGCATGCACGGGACATGCCGTCATCCAGGTAAGACGATGGGCGGCAAGCATTATTCCGCCGTCGAGCAGGCACATCGGACAGATTCGCTCGCGCGCTCGAACAAGCAAGTGCCGGGCCTCAATCACGTGACGCCCCACCGCGTAACTGAAGGCGGCCCCTCGTGCTCGCCCACCGACTTCGACCGGGCACATCGATCTCATGGTCGATTGCCCGATCCGGCAAACACGCGACAGCTCTGCAATCTCGGCGGAAACCAACGGACCGAACGCAACGCAACCGGCGTCGCGCAGCAACGCCCCAACACTTCTCAGACCGTTGGCGTCCACCAGACGCATGAGCACCGACGACAACGACTCGTCGGGATAGGGTTCGACGCGAAGCGCAAGCGGCAGCCGTAACATCGCATTCGCTGACCTTGCGGAGCACGACATCCAACTTCGATTTTCCATATCGAACTCCAGATCGATGCGGTGCTCGTTCCTAGCGGTAGGCGCCTGTCTGCATACTCAGCAGCGTCCGGGCCACCAGTTCCTCTCCGTCGGCGGTATCGAGATACGTAATTGGCTTCTTCCACCCGAGTGACGGCACCTCTTCGTGTAGCCACGCACACAACCACTTTTTCGCATCAAATCCCTCCGGCTCGCCTGACTCGTCGACCATTTTCTGCACAAGATTAACAAGCTTGTTTCAGACAGCTTCAGGCACGCGCTCGACCATACATTCGGATCGCCATGTGCCGCAACGACACGTTTTCATGATGTCCACCTCGCCCAGATTCGAAGTCCTATGTCGGAACCAGTGGCGATCCGATTCGAATCGGATCGCCACTGGTCATCGACAACACCGCGTCACACGGCCTACACCACCGGACTGCCAATTGCGTCGACCAATGCACGATGAAGGAACGCAAACGGTGGCTCCGGCAACTCCGTGAACAAACGCAAGGAAATGTGCTCAACGCTCCGGACCGAACTCAGGATCGAACCCGACCGAGGTCGGTATTGCCGTTTTGCGTTGACCAGTTCCGCGAATCCCCGAGGCCAGTCCGACATGATCTGTCCGATTTTCTGCATGCGCGGCACAAGCTCATGAATAGCCTTCGAGCGCAGCCCCTTGTCTGTCGACCCGATCGTTGCACCACTGACGCGATAGAGAAACGAAAGCGCGCGCAGCAACTCCCCAAGGTCAAGCGCCGCGAAATCGGAAGGGACGCCTGGCGGACAGTCCCGCACGTCATGCTCAAAGCTCATGCGCCAGCGTCGATCGATGAGCCGAGTGATCATCAATTCGTCCGGCGTCGCGGGTTGACACGCGGCCGACCCGAGATCCGTCCCGCACTGACAACGCGCAAGACCCGGTCGCATGGACGACACATCACGTCGACAGCTCGGACAGCGATCGTGGAGTTGGACGCCGTGGACAGCGCAGCACGTCGCGAATACGTAAGCATTCACGCCCAGCACATGTCGGTGCTCGGCGATACACATCGGGCATACGCGCTCGTTGGCGCCGACCAGGATTGCATCGGGCTCAACCCAGTGACCGTACAAGCTGATCTTCGGGTGCTTCACCCCGTTACAGTCCATCGCGCCTATGTTCATCGGTGTCATCGCACGGAGCAGTTTCGGGGAAAGCCGGCAAACACGGGCAAGCGCATCAACCTCCGACGCAAAGCGCGGCCGAGCAGCAGCCACGCCGGCGCGGCGCAGGACCATCCCTGGTCCACTCAACCCGTTGACCTCGGCAACGCGATGCAGCAACGACGAAAGCGACTCTCCGCGATGCGGAGCAACGCCAAGAAGAAGAGGGGTCGTCATTGCACGTCCTCCGCAAACGGTTCACCCGGTTGGTCAAGCGGAACGCCATTAAACTTCGAATCGAAGGGATCGCGAGAAGGCGGTGCATCCTTCCAGATATGAACGCGAAACGCCGCGGCAAAATCGTTCAGCGTGACACTTTTCCCACCGCGTCGCTCGGCAACCTGGTAAGCACCGTTCAACAGCTTGCACATGTAGTCCACCAGTCCTGCAGTTGCGTAGTACAACTTCATTACGACACGCTTGTCGGCAATATCCGTCATCGGCAATGGCATATCTTTGGCGAGCGCCTGCATCACGCCAATGAACGTTTTGGCGCCTTCGTCGGTATTCACATTGAACGGACGCATCTCCGTCACGCGAGAAAACCGGCGCCGCAATTGCCCATTGACTCGCAGCACACCCAGCAGCGACGGCAGCCCCGCGAGCACAACAGCAGCTGGGAGCCGGTCCAACAGCACCTTCAACCAGTTCGCAACCTGTCTCAGCGAACGGCGGTCGCCCTCGACGAAGTGCTGAAACTCGTCGAGCATGATGATCTCCACGCCACAGCCGTGTACCAGTTTGACAATCTGCTCCGTCAGGCGCGCACTCGATTGACCCGCTTGCGCAATTTCACCCAAGGCAATCAACATAGCTTCAGCCAAAGATCTGACAGTCGGTACGGCAGGCACGATGACATAGAGAACCGGCACGTGCCGGCGCAACACCTCCTCTCGCACCGGGAATTGGGCACGATAGCATTCGAGCACGGTCGATTTCCCGGCCCCGGACTCCCCGATCGTCGCCAGACACCCTGCTTCACCGGATTCCCGCAGCCATTGATGGATCTCCTCGATGCTCTTGAGCGCAGCAACGAAGTCGGGATGTTCGACAATGCTTTTACGGACATTAAATCGCTTCATGATCAGCTCCTTACCGTTCAGTGCGCTTCGTAACATAAAATTCAGGAACACTATCGAATCTGACGACCATGGGATCCACTTGATCGGACTGGGCGGAATCGTCCACGGCATTCCCGCCAGCGGCTCCCAACAAAAGATCCTTGCTCGACTTCCCCTTAATCTGAGCAACCCATTTGCGCTTCTTGAGTTTCTGATCAAGCTCCGCCTTGGCAATGTCGTCTGCGAGACGGATACGCGCTTTTCGAAGCGAGACAGGGTTGATATCGATGCTGCTGTCTCGCATGGCGCCGGTGACTTCGTTGTGCATCCATCTGGTCAAATCCTTCGTGTAATCTGGATCGGTGCAATCAACGCGAAGGTATTCCTTCTGCCTTGGGTCGTAGACGTAGACAAAGCTGGTCTGCTCGTTGAAATACCGCACCTTGACTTTTTCGTCGTCCGATATGCTGTGGCGAAGCAGTTGCAACGCACTGGAGTTGTACGACAGGTGATCAAACGTCACGCCACTGTTCGTGATCGGACGCATGATGGTGTCCGAGAACGCAACGGAAAGCTGATCGGGATCGGCCGGCATGTAGATAGGGGCCAGCCGTGCGCTTTCCTGCCATGCCTGAAACGGTGTCCTGCCCTTCAAGCCACGATGTGGCGCGTGCTGGTAACACTCCACAATCCAGCGCACGACAAACACCGTTAGCTGTTCGAGGGTCACACACGCAAGCTTCTCGGACGGGTACTCTCCTCGATCCTTGGTATTCGACCAAGTCGTTCCCGGAATCAAATGGAAGAGTTGTTCTGCTATCGTGCGCATGAACCGCTCCACACGGCCTTTGAACCATGGTGCACGGCTCGGGCAGTACGCGAGTGAAATCCCCAACTCGTCGCAGCCAGCTCGTGTGGCGCCGCCGTGGAATTCCCACGCGTTGTCACCGAAGATCATCTCGGCTACACCTCGCGCCAACCATTCAAGATGCCCCAGGCCTAATCGGTTCAGTAGATCGCGCTTGCTGAGCATGGCCATTTGCATTGCCCATCCGACCTCCTCCTGGCCAGGTGAGCGCGCCCCGATATGAAACCCCATCACCATGCGAGTGTGCGCGTCAATGATGAGCGTCAGTACGGGACGGACGATGACCATACGGGTGCGCTCACAGACGCACAGCAAGTTCACCGGCGTGTGGTCAATCTCCCACCGCTCGTTGAGTCGTTTTGTCTTGAGCCGACGGAACACCGGTCGATACTGCTTCAGTGCTTCGGTGCGGCCCTCCCGGGCCACGGTGACGAGATAGCTGTTCAGTTTTCCGACATGACGATAAAGCGTCGCTCTACTAATCGTTGGTAACGGATTTTCCAGGTCACGTTCGTTATGAGCGTCAATGGCATCCTCTACTTGATCGTACAATCTCGCCACGTTGAGTTTCTGGCCATTGAGATAGTGCGTTTCGATGACATCTTCCACCAGCGTGAGCAGTTGACCATCGAGGATTTCGCGTCGTCCCTTGTTTTCATGGCGCGGCACCACGTCCATGACATCACGTGACGGCTGGTAGCGTTTTCTCCACCGACAGAAGGATCGATAGGTTGGCGGTATCGATGCGCCAACCTCACACGCCACCCGTTTGATGACGGTCTCGACTTCGTGGACGCGCGAGCACTTCGCCTCCTCGACGGCTCTTAGGTAGACGAGTCGCGCACGCATCACGACAAGATCTTCTTCTTTGAAGGTGGTGACATCACGTCGAGCAACAACAATCGGTGACGCAGCCGTCTCACGTAGCGATTCGATACTGACGGACCATGTCCCATTACCGTGGCGTGCCCATATTTCAGTTTCGTGCAGGCGTATTGGCGAGCTGTAGTCGGAGCTGAGCTCGATTCGACCATCGGGCAGCGCAGTCTGAACGCGCCAGACATACTCGCCCTCACGGAACTCGACGCCACGCTTAAGCAAAAATTTTTGCATGACGCACCTCCGAAGGAGCGACGTAAATGGCTGCGTCGGAGGTCAGCGGCACATCGAGATCGATACCCGCGGCGCCATTGGCGATCCAGGTCAACGCAACGTCGCGCGAACGGGCCAGATGCACGAGGTTTCGGAGGGTTTTCGGATACTTCTTTTCAACGAGCCACTGTGCTTCCCGGATCCGTTCGGACGAAATTCGCCCCAGCCACGGCCGCAAGAGCCGCAGAGTCTCGTGACGGGTGCCGGAGATGTAGGTACGTTCATCCCAAATGAAAAGGGCGTGTCCATGCTCCGCAAGGACGGCTCTCGCACGCGCCATGCGGGCCTGCACTGAAGGCTTCTGCAGATCCTTTGCTGGCTTGGCTTCGACGAAGACAGTCGAACTGTCGCGCCGCACAATCTCGTAATCAGGCGTGTACCGAAAAAGCTGGCCGGCGTCACGAAGAACAAATGTTCTATCTTGAGCGCTACGAAAGCGCAGTACCTCAGGGCTGAACTCGAGCAAGAGGGTCGTCGCCTCTTCCGCCAGGGAATACCAAGGCATCGAGCAAGCGTTTTTGACAGAGGGCGTGAAACCTCGAAAATTTCCGCCACTGCGAGTATCGTACGAAGGCATGATGATGTCTCCTGCGCCCTTTCGGGCGCGTGGATGTGGGGGGCGCCAGTCCGAATGGACGAGCGCCGGCCGCGCGGATGTCATTTCCACGCAACGAGGAGACGAGTTGGGCCTTGACGCCGATGAGGGGGGAGCTATACTGAAGTCGCTTAGGTTTCAGTTGTGCTCCCGCTCAGTCGGGTCGAAAGAACCAATCCGTCGTAAAGGGTTGGTTTTTTCTTTTCTGTCGAATAGGCAGTACTCCTAATTCAATAGGTTGATGGGGAAAGGCATTTTCAGGATGACGTTACCGATCCAGCCTCGCCACCAGTTCATCAAGCAAGGTGACTTCGTCACCGCTTAGACGCGTCGACGCTCGCACCAGGCGATTGATCAGGCGCAAAGTATCTGAGTGCAGGTCGTCGGGTAACTGCAATTTCCTTTGCGAGTCCAGAGCGGCCTCGAGCAATGAGGCGACATCGGCGTTGCTCATGCCGAGC
This sequence comes from Burkholderia pyrrocinia, assembly GCF_022809715.1. Taxonomy (NCBI): domain Bacteria; kingdom Pseudomonadati; phylum Pseudomonadota; class Betaproteobacteria; order Burkholderiales; family Burkholderiaceae; genus Burkholderia; species Burkholderia pyrrocinia. Next base: position 2,186,819 of record NZ_CP094460.1, on the reverse strand, counting down.
ACCGCAGCTATCCGCTCAATTTGTTCGGTCGATGGCGGCGGCTTAACCGCGCGCTCGAGCTTCCAGACATATTGAATCGCGACCCCAAGTTGCGTGGCCACATTCGTTTGACTGAGACCAGCTCGCTTTCGGTAGTACACCAATGCATTTGAGAATGGAGTCATCGCCTTGCACCTACACATGTCCTATCTCTCAATGTATGTGGTGACCCAGCCGGCGGACAAGTAAATTTTTTCTTCTTCTAGACGACAACAAAGGCGGAAGAACCCTCGTCCGAATCAAAAAATAGAGGCATGCGTTATGGAAACGCTGAAAAGGAGAAGAAAATAATTTCCCTTTTTGTACAAGTGTCGGCCCGTATGTTTCTCGAGTAGGGTCGATTCATTCGTCAAACTTCTGAACGGCATACACAAGGAAATCGACGAAAATTAATCTATAGGTGTTCAAACGACACGCAGATTTGCGGTGACGGATGAGCGGTGCCGGCCGGCCGATAAGCATCCGTTGCGCGAAAGTTACACTCCCAGGACAAGTGTGGGCCGGGTTGCAAAGCGACACAAATAGCCATGGCTCACATCGCCGCGATTGGCATGCCAATTGGAAGTGTGTGCCGCAGAAAGGCTGCACAGAGCCTCTAGGTCTGCTTCGTCAGGTCATCAAGACGATCGACAAAGCCATCCCCGGCGATCCGATCAAGTTCTCGCTAAAGCAAGATCACGACAACCTCCGACTCGGAGCGGCCGTAGAAGCCAATCTTTGCGATGCGCTCAAGTGCCACATCGACCTGCACGGGGAGGGTTAGCCGAACGAGCCGAGTAGCTTCGGCAGATGGCTTGCGCCCTGAACTAAGCATCGACCTCCCCATTGGCTTGTGGAGACACGCCCCGGACGTGAAACGGCGATTGAGCGTCGTTAATGTGGCGACATCGATCTGACACCATCGACTAAACATTGCGTCGTAGGCCGTCACTGCCAAATATTCTCCGATCGTTTTCTGCCTATCTATACGGGTTACATGCCCAACGCATGGAAGGTAGCCAATTATTCAAAGACAACTTATTGAGACTACGGACATCTTTTTTGAGAGACAACAAACAAACACACACACCGTCGCCGGCCCTAACCCCTCCCGTACCGGCAATCGTCAATCGAACTGTATCGGTACTGTACCGCCAACCGTCGCTAAACTGACCTCCATCCCAGTCTCGAACCGAATGGAGAGTCCGCGATGGAATTCCTCACCCTGAGCGCGCTGCCAGCCGGTATGCTGTTCGCGCTCGTCACGTCGATCACGCCCGGCCCGAACAACACGATGCTGCTCGCATCCGGCGTCAATTTCGGTTTCCGCCGCACGATGCCGCACCTGTTCGGCATCAGCATCGGCGTCGCGATCCTGATGCTCTGCGTCGGCTTCGGCCTCGGCGAAGCGTTCAAGCGCATGCCGCTGCTGTACACGATCCTCGAAGCCGCAAGCGTCGCGTACCTGCTCTACCTCGCGTGGCGCATCGGCACGTCGGGCGAAGTGAAGGCGAACGGCGGCAAGCCGCGGCCGATGACGTTCATCGAAGCCGCCGCGTTCCAGTGGGTCAACCCGAAAGCCTGGATGATGGTGCTGACCGCCGCGACGACAGTCCGCCTGTCCGCCGACTACGGCATGAACGCCGCGTGGATGGCCGTCGTGTTCATCCTGATCGGCTTTCCGTGCATCTGCCTGTGGGCCGCGTTCGGCCTCGGCCTGCGCCGCTTCCTGTCGAACCAACGCGCATTGCGCATCTTCAACGTGACGATGGCCGTGCTGCTGATCCTGTCGCTGTATCCGCTCATCGCGCACCTGCTGCCGCAGTGAGCGCTCACAGCGCACCCGTTGAGATTCATGTGATGCAGGCGTACCCTTTCGGTACGGGCGCGCGCAGCCGCTTCGCGGTCGCGCCGCTGCTGCCGGGAGAAAGCCGATGAAACCCATGCTGAGGACGGGCGAGCACATCGAGGGGATGCACTGGATCGCCGAGTATCGCCCGCTCACGCACGACATCCGCGTGCTGCGCGAGAACATCGAAGTCGGCACTTACTGCGCGCCGCCCACGCTGTTTGGCGAAGAGGAAGAGATGGGCGCCGCGAACCTCGCCGATCATCGCGGCCGGGAGGCCGCGCTGCGCGCGTATCTGCGCAACTTCGTCAAGGAACACGACGCGGAGGAATAGCGGCGCGAAAGGCACCGTTCGCAAAGGGCCTGCGCATCGCACCGGCCCGCGCTTCGCTCAATGTCCGAGCGATTCGATCTTGCCTGCCGGCTGCGCGACGCCATGCGGCCGCGCCATCTGCTTGATCAGCAGCGCGATGCACGCGAGCACGCCCGCGACGGCGATCGTCGCGAACACACCCGCGAACGTGAAGTGCCGGCGCGTCAGTTCGGCGACGAGGAACGACCCGGCGATCCCGCCGAAGCGGCCGACGCCGAGCATCCACGCGACACCGGTGCCGCGCCCCTCGGTCGGATAGAACGCGGCGGCAAGCGCCGGCATCGACGATTGCGCGGTGTTCATCAGCACGCCGGCCACGAACACGACCAGCACGAGCAGCCCGACGTTGCCGGCCGCCTGCCCGATCGCATACACGCTCACCGCCGTCAGCGCATAGCACACGGCGATCACGCGGTTCGCGTTGAAGCGGTCCATCAGCACGCCGCACAGCACGGCGCCCACGCCGCCGAGCGGGAACAGCGCCGAGATCAGCGTCGCGCTCTTCGGCGTCAGGCCGGCATCCTTCAGCAGGATCGGCATCCAGTTGATCGACGCGTAGAAGATCACGAGGCCCATGAAGTACGCGATCCACAGCATCACGGAGCCGACGATGTACGAGCGCGACAGCACGACGCCGAGCCCCTTGCCGCCCGTCTGCGGCGCGGCTTCGGTCATCGTGAACGAGCCGGCATTCAGCGCGTCGCGCGAGATGCGCGCGAGCGTTGCGCGGATCTTGTCGACGGCCTGGCCGCTCGCGACCATGAAACGCACCGATTCAGGCATCTTCAGCAGCAACAGCACGCCGAGCAGCAGCGGCGTCACGCCGCCGAGCATCAGCACGCTGCGCCAGCCGAAATGCGGAATCATCCACGCGGCCAGGAAACCGCCGAACGCGGCACCGAGCGGGAAGCCGCAGAACATCAGGTTGATCACGGTCGCGCGGCGCTTGTCCGGACAGAATTCGCCCATCATCGTGACCGCGTTCGGCATCGCCGCGCCGAGCCCGAGGCCGGTGATGAAGCGCAGGATCGTCAGGTGTCCGATGGTCGTCGAGAACGCGGACACGAAGCACGCGACACCGAACAGGAATACCGAGCCGAGCAGCAGCGAGCGGCGCCCGAGCCGGTCGGACAGCGGGCCCGACACGAGCGCGCCGCACGCGAGGCCGAACAGCGCGGCGCTCAGCACGGGCGCGAGATCGGGCTTGGTCAGGTTCCATTCGCCGAGCAGCGACGGCGCGATGAAGCCGATCGCGGCCGTATCGAAGCCGTCGAGCAGCACGATCACGAAACACATGAGGAACACGAGCCATTGAAAGCCGCCGAACGGCTGCTCGTTGATGAAGGTCTGGACGTCGACCACGGTTGCGCGATTCATCGCGAGTCTCCTGAATATATGTATATGAGCAATACGGCATGGTTGCCGCGCCCTTACTTTGTTCGCCCACCGGCCATCCGGTGTGCCGCGCGCCGATACTCTGCCGGCACGTTCATCGATCCCGTCGTCGACGGCCCGCTTGCGAAAGCGGGCCACGCGATCGGGTTGCGGCCGCCCTCAGCCGACCGCTCCTGACCGGCCGTCTTACGCGGCCGCGTCCTGTTCCTTGAAGATCTTGTCCGCGAGATGGAACGCGGAATTCGCGGCCGGCACGCCGCAATAGATCGCGGTCTGCAGCAGCACTTCCTTGATCTCGTCGCGCGTCACGCCGTTGTTGCGCGCGGCGCGCAGATGCAGCGTCAGTTCCTCGCCGCGGTTCAGCGCCACCATCATCGCGATGGTCAGCAGGCTGCGCGTATGGCGCGGCAGGCCTTCGCGCGTCCAGATCTCGCCCCACGCATAGCGCGTGATCAGGTTCTGGAATTCGTCGGTCACCTCGGTGCGGTTCTCGAGCGAACGGTCGACGTGTGCATCGCCGAGCACCGCGCGGCGCACCTTCATCCCTGCTTCGTAACGTTGCTGGTCGTCCATCGTCGGTGCCTCACGCAGTCAGGAAATCGAGCAGCGCGCGGTTGAAGCCGCCGGTGCACTCGATGTTCGAAATGTGCGCGGCGTCGAATTCGACGTGAAGCGCACCGGGAATCGCGGCAGCCAGCGCGCGGCCCTGGTCGGGCGGCGTCGACATGTCCTTCGCGCCGGTCACGACGAGCACCGGCAGCGTAATGCCTTTCACCTCTTCGCGCAGGTCGGCCGCGTTCAGCGCGTCGCAGTTCGCCGCGTAGCCGTCCTTGTCGGTATGCACGAAGGTGTCGCGGATCGCGTCGAACAGGCGCGGCTCGCGCTCGACGAACGCATCGGTGAACCAGCGCGGCAGCACGGCGTCGGCGAGCGCGGCCATCCCTTCGGCGCGTGCCTTCTGCGCGCGCGGCACCCACACTTCCGGCGAGCCGATCTTCGCGGCGGTGTTCGACAGCACCGCGCGAACGATGCGCGACGGGTAGCGCGCGGCCAGCGCGGCGCCCGTCAGCCCGCCCATCGAGATCCCGCAGAAATGCGCGCGCGCGATGCCGACGTGATCGAGCAGGCCGATCACGTCGCCCGCAAGCTGGTCGATCGTGTACGAACCGGCCGGCGCATCGGAATGGCCGTGGCCGCGCGTGTCGTAGCGCAGGATGTTGAAGTGCTGCGTGAGCGGACGGATCTGCGGCGCCCACATCTGCAGGTCGGCGCCGAGCGAGTTCGAGAAGACGAGCCACGGCGCGTCGTCGCGCGCGGCACGGTCGATCCGGTAATGCAGTTTCACGCCGTTGACAGTGGCGAAAGGCATCAATGTTCTCCTGGTTGGGTCGTGCCCGCATGCAGCGCGAGCACGGCATCGACATAGGCCTGCGCCTCGCCGACGTAATGTGCGGGATCGAGCAGCCGCGCGAGCGCGTCGCGCGACAGGTGGGCCGATACGGTTGCATCGGCGGCGAGCACGTCGAACAGCGTCGCGCCCGTGCGCACGGCTTCCTTCGACGCATGCTCGACGACGTGGTGCGCATCGAGCCGACCGATCCGGTCGCCGAGCGCGAGCATCACGGCTTCGCCGAGGATCAGCCCGTGCGTCAGGTCGAGGTTCGCGGCAAGGCGTTCGGTGTTCACGTCGAGGCCCGCGACGATCTGTGCGATCTGGGCAAGCGCGCCGCCCGTCAGCCGCGCGAGGTCGGGCAATGCATCCCATTCGGCCTGCCAGCCGCCGAGCGCGCGCTCGTGCTCCTGGACCATCCCCGCGAATACGGTCGCGACGAGGTTCGGCGCGCGTACGGCGGCGGTCAGCACGGCCGCGCAGCCGACCGGGTTGCGCTTGTGCGGCATCGTCGACGAGCCGCCCTTGCCGGCGGCGGCCGGCTCGCCGAGTTCGCCGACTTCGGTCTGCATCTGCAGCGACACGTCGCGCGCGATCTTGCCGAGCGTACCGGTCAGCATCCCGAAGCATGATGCGGCTTCCGCGATGCGGTCGCGCTGCGTATGCCACGGCACGGCCGGCACGGCGAGCTTCAGGTCGGCCGCGAGCGCGGCCGTGACGCCACGCGCGTGCTCGCGCAGGCTCGCGAGCGTGCCGGCCGCGCCGCCGAACTGCAGCACCAGCACGCGCTCGCGCAATTCGGCGAAGCGCGCGCGATGGCGCAGCAGCGCATCGAGCCATTGGGCGAATTTCAGGCCGAGCGTGATCGGCAGCGCCTGCTGCAGCCAGGTGCGGCCGATCATCGGCGTCGCGCGATGCGTGCGCGCGAGCGCCGCGAGCGATGCGCACGCCTGGTCGAGCATCGGCTCGAGCACGTCGAGCGTGTCGCGCAGCTGCAGCACGGTGGCGGTATCGATGATGTCCTGGCTCGTCGCGCCCCAGTGCACGAACTTCGCGGCCTCGGGGTCGTCGGCCTTCACTTGCGCGGTGAGCTGCTTGACGAGCGGAATCGCGAGATTGCCGCCGAGCGCCGCGCCGTGCGCGAGCGCGTCGGCGTCGAGCCGGCCGGCGTCGCATGCGCGTTCGATCGGCGCGACCGCGGCGGCGGGAATCACCTGCTGCGCGGCGAGCGCGCGCGCGAGCGCGGCCTCGACGTCGAGCATCCGCTGGATCGTCGCGCGCGGCGACCAGATCCGGTTGAGCGGCTCGGTGCCGCAGATGAGGGAGGTCAGGCGGGCGCTGTCTTCGAGCATGGCATCAGATTGGGGAAACGGCGTGCGCCTATTGTCCACCCAAGCGCGCCGGCGTGCGCTCGATCGCGCGCGCCGGCACGCCTGCGGTTCAGGCAGCGGCCTTTTGCGTCGCGTCGATCAGCGGCACGCCGGTCAGTTTCTGCAGTTCGTCGAACGACAGGTCGGTGAAGATCTCGCTCACCGCGAGGCCGTCGGCCGTCACGTCGAGCACGGCGAGATCCGTGTAGATACGGCTCACGCATTGCACGCCGGTGACCGGATACGAGCACTGCGCGACGATCTTGCTTTCGCCCTGCTTCGTCAGGTGCTCCATCATCACGAACACTTGCTTCGCGCCGATCGCGAGATCCATCGCCCCGCCGACGGCCGGAATCGCATCGGGCGCGCCCGTATGCCAGTTCGCGAGATCGCCGTTCGCGGACACCTGGAACGCGCCGAGCACGCAGTAGTCGAGGTGGCCGCCGCGCATCATCGCGAACGAATCGGCATGGTGGAAATACGCGCCGCCGGTGAGCAGCGTCACGTGCTGCTTGCCGGCGTTGATCAGTTCGTCGTCTTCTGCGCCGGCCGCGGGCGCGGGGCCCATGCCGAGCAGGCCGTTCTCGCTGTGCAGGAAGATTTCCTTGCTCGGGTCGAGGTGGTTCGCCACCAGCGTCGGCACGCCGATGCCGAGGTTCACGTATGCGCCTTCGGGGATGTCCTGCGCGACGCGCTTGGCCATTTCATCGCGGGTCAGTCGTTTCATCTGGATATCTCCCTCAAGCGGCTTGCGATGCAGCGTGTTCGGCGGCCAGCTCGGCCGCATGGGCGGCCTGCGGCACCTCGACGATGCGCTGGACGAAAATGCCCGGCGTCACGATGTGTTCCGGGTTCAGCGCGCCGAGCGGCACGACTTCCGACACCTGCACGATCGCGACCTTCGCGGCGCTGGCCATGATCGGCCCGAAGTTGCGCGCGGTCTTGCGATACACGAGATTGCCCCAGCGATCGCCCTTGTACGCCTTCACGAGCGCGAAATCGGCGTGGATCGGCGTCTCGAACACATACGGCTTGCCGTCGATCACGCGCGTTTCCTTGCCTTCCGCGAGCTTGGTGCCGTAGCCCGTCGGCGTGAAGAAGCCGCCGATGCCGGCGCCCGCAGCGCGGATGCGCTCCGCGAGGTTGCCCTGCGGCACGAGCTCCAGCTCGATCTCGCCCGCGCGGTACAGCGCGTCGAACACCTGCGAGTCGCTCTGGCGCGGGAACGAGCAGATGATCTTGCGCACCTGTTTCGCCTTGAGCAGCGCCGCCAGGCCCGTCTCGCCGTTGCCCGCGTTGTTGTTGACGATCGTCAGGTCGCGCGCGCCCTGTTCGATCAGCGCGTCGATCAGCTCGGACGGCATGCCGGCCGTGCCGAAGCCGCCGATCATGATCGTCGCGCCATCGTGAATGTCGGCAACCGCCGACTGAAGCGATTCGAAAATCTTGTTGACCATGTCTCTTCCTGATACGAACCCGCGGCACGATGCGCGGCCTGTCGAGGGGACACGCGCGTGCCGCGTGCCGCGCCGGGCCGATTTCGACCCCGGCATTTGTTCGCTAATCGAACCTAGATTCGATTAGCGAACGATGGGCCGATCATAGAGTCGTGCACAGCGCGTTGTCAAGGCGGGTTGCCTCGGGGGTCCCTGCATCATCGAACGGCAGCCCGACGTAGTTTTCGGCGAGCGACTGCGCGGCGGCCCGCGAGCGCGTCACGTATTTCAGCTCGGCAAACTTCAGGCGATTGACGAACGGCGAATCCTCCGGCGACGAATGCAGCATGTTCGTCATGAAGTACGAGAAGTGCTCGGCACGCCATACGCGCTCGAGGCAGGTCGCCGTATACGTGTCGAGCGGCGTCGCATCGCCCGTTCGGTAGCGTGCGCCGAGCGCACGGGACAGCGCGCGGACGTCGGCGACCGCGAGGTTCATCCCCTTCGCGCCGGTCGGCGGCACGATGTGCGCGGCGTCGCCGGCAAGGAACAGCCGGCCGTGCTGCATCGTCTCCGACACGAAGCTGCGCATCGGCGTCACGCTCTTCTGTGTGATCCGGCCCTCGGTCGGCGTCCAGCCCGTGTCGTTCGAGAAGCGCGTGTGCAGTTCGTCCCAGATCCGCGCGTCGGACCATTCGGCGAGGTTTTCGTCGGGCTTGCATTGCAGGTACAGGCGCGTGACGGTCGGCGAGCGCATCGAGAACAGCGCGAAGCCGTTGTCGTGATGCGCGTACACCAGTTCGTCGAGCGACGGCGCCGCGTCGGCGAGGATGCCGAGCCATGCGAACGGGTAGACGCGCTCGAACGTGTTCAGCCGCTCGGCCGGGATCGTCTGGCGCGCGATGCCGTGGAAGCCGTCGCAGCCGGCGATGTAGTCGCAGTCGATGCGGTCCGCGCGGCCGTTCGCGTGCTTGAACGTGACGAACGGGTGTTCGCCTTCGACGTCGTGCAGCGCGACGTCGCTGACTTCGAAGTGCATTTGGTGGCCATGCTCGACGCCGGCCGCGATCAGGTCGCGCACGACTTCATGCTGGCTGTAGACGGTGATCGCGCGCCCGCCGGTCAGTTCGGACAGGTCGATGCGGTGGCGCTGCCCGGAGAACAGCAGCTCGATGCCGTGATGCTCGAGCCCTTCGCGGCGCATCCGGTCGCCGAGGCCGGCTTCGTTCAGCGTATCGACCGTGCCCTGCTCCAGCACGCCGGCACGGATGCGGTTCTCGCAGTATTCGCGCGAACGCGCTTCGACGAGGATGGAATCGACGCCTTGCAGGCGCAGCAGATGGGACAGCAGAAGGCCGGACGGACCGGCGCCGATGATCGCGACTTGGGTGCGCATTGTTCGTCTCCTGAACATTGGTTCGAGTAATGGAACACATTTGAGCGCTTTCCCGACTATGCGGCAACGCGATTCAGGAGATATGTTGTATACGTTTTAAAGATATTGGCCCGATGATGGATTCGCTCGATCTGAACCTCATTCCCTACCTCGTCGCGCTCGACGACACGCGCAACGTCAGCCGCGCCGGCGACCTGCTCGGCGTGAGCCAGCCGCGCGTGAGCACGGCGCTCGGCCGGCTGCGCGAGTATTTCGGCGATCCGCTGTTCGTGCGCACGTCGCGCGGAATGGAGCCGACGCCGCGCGCGCTCGCGCTGCTGCCGGCCGCACGCGACGCGCTCGCGCAGATCGAGCGCGGCCTCGTCGCGCCGCACGACTTCGATCCGGCCGCGAGCACGCATACGTTCTCGATCGCGCTGTCGGACGTCGGCGAGATCGTGTTCCTGCCGAAGCTGCTGCAGGCGTTCGCGACGCGCGCGCCGCACGCGAACCTGCGTTCGGTCTCGCTCGCGCACGACGAAGTCGGACGCGGCCTCGAAGCCGGGTCGATCGATCTCGCGGTCGGCTACTTCCCCGATCTGGACGGCAACAACTTCTTCCAGCAACGGTTGTTCACGCACCGGTTCGTGTGCCTGATGCGCCGCGGCCATCCGCTCGAACAGACGCCGCCGTTCACGGTCGAGCAGTTCCTCGCGTGCGGGCACGCGGTGGTGCGCGCCGAAGGGCGCAGCCAGGAAGTGCTCGAGAAATACCTGGCGAAGCAGCGCATGCAGCGCCGCGCGGTGCTCGAGACGCCGCACTTCATGAGCCTGCCGTTCATCCTGAGCCGCACCGACCTGATCGCGACGGTGCCGCATGCAATCGGCTATGCGTATGCAGCCGAGCATGCGTTCATCGTGCCCGTCGAGCCGCCGCTCGCGCTGCCGCGCTTCGACCTGAAGCAGCACTGGCATCGCAAGTACCACAACGATCCGCGCACCGCGTGGCTGCGCGGCGTCGTCGCGTCGCTGTTCAACGACGAGCAGGACGAATGGCCGAAGTGAGCGCCAGGGCCTGTTCGCGCTGGCACGCACGACCCGCGAAAGCATGAAACAATTGGCGGATATCGGCCGCCGCAGGCGGCCTTCGATGGAGCCACTACATGGGTAAAAAATCCGCACGGCCCGAGCAGGCCGCATCCCGGCCGAGCCGCGAAGAAGCAGAGGCCGCCGTCCGCGTGCTGTTGCGCTGGGCCGGCGACGATCCCGCACGCGAAGGCCTGGTCGACACGCCCGCGCGCGTCGTGCGCGCGTACGAGCAGTTCTTCGCCGGCTATGCGGTGGAGCCGCGCGACATCCTCGCGCGCACGTTCAGCGAAGTCGACGGCTACGACGAGATGATCGTGCTGAAGGACATCCGCTTCGAGAGCTACTGCGAGCACCACATGGTGCCGATCATCGGCCGCGCGCACGTCGCGTATCTGCCGAACCATCGCGTGGTCGGCATCTCGAAGCTCGCGCGCCTCGTCGACGCGTTCGCGAAGCGCCTGCAGATCCAGGAAAAGATGACCGTGCAGATCGCCGATACGCTGTTCGACGTGTTGCAGCCGAAGGGCGTCGGCGTGATCCTCGAAGCCGCGCACCAGTGCATCTCGACGCGCGGCGTGCACAAGCCGGGCGTCGAGATGGTCACGTCGCGCATGCTCGGCTCGTTCCGCACCGATCCGTCGACGCGGCGCGAATTCCTGTCGATCGTCGCCAATCCTTCTTCAGTCAACCTGACGAATACGTAATGGAGTCGACGAAGCAAACGGCGCACGCGCCCGTCGTGCTCGTGACCGGCGCCGCGCGCCGGGCCGGGCGCGCGTTCGCCGAGTATTTCGCCGCGCACGGCTATCGCACCGCGGTTCACTACGATCGTTCGGCCGATGCCGCACGCGCGGCGGCACGCGCGATCGCCGAGCGCGGGCACGATTCGATCGCGCTGCAGGCCGACCTGTCGGATGCCGCGCAGATCACCGCGCTGATCGACCAGGTGTATGCGCGCTTCGGGCGCCTCGACGTGCTCGTCAACAACGCGTCGGTGTTCTGGCAGGACCACTTCCCGAGCTTCGATCTCGCGGCGTTCGACCAGGCATGGGCCGTCAACTGCCGCGCGCCGATCCTGCTCACGCGCGCATTCTACGAACGGGCGCGCGCGGCCGGCACGCAGGGCGTCGTCGTGAATGTGGTCGACCAGAAGATCAAGGAAAACTTTCACCGCGACCATTTCAGCTACACGGTCGCGAAGGCCGCGCTCGGCAACCTCACGCAGATGCTCGCGCTGTCATGCGCGCCCGTGCTGCGCGTGAACGCGGTGTTCCCGGGGCTGATGCTGCCGAGCGACGACCAGACGCAGGCCGACTTCGAACACGCGAGCCGCGCATCGACGCCGCTCGCGCGCATCGCAGGCCCCGACGACGTCGCGAGCGCGATCCTGCTGCTGACCGGCAACGCCTACAACGGCGTGGATTTCGTGGTGGATGCGGGGCAGAACCTGATCCGTGTAGACCAGGACGTGCTGTACAAGCACCGCTCGCCCGCCGGCAAGCACTGACGCACGCGCGGCGGCGGCCGGCGGCCGCGCGCCGCGTTACGGCTTCTCGGCGCTGCCGCCTTCGCGGGCCCTGGTCTGTGCGACGCTCGTGCCGGGCGGCACGCTGTGCGTGAGCCACACGTTGCCGCCGATCACCGAGCCGCGCCCGATCGTCACGCGGCCGAGAATCGTCGCACCCGCATAGATCACCACGTCGTCCTCGACGATCGGGTGCCGTGCGTTGCCCTTGACCAGCGCACCTTCGCCATCGGCAGGGAAGCTCTTCGCGCCGAGCGTGACGGCCTGGTACAGGCGCACGCGCTCGCCGATGATCGCCGTCTCGCCGATCACGACACCGGTGCCATGGTCGATGAAGAAGCTCGGGCCGATCTGCGCGCCGGGGTGGATGTCGATGCCGGTGGCCGAGTGGGCGATTTCATTGATGAAGCGCGCGAGCAGCGGCACGCCGAGCTGGTGCAGCGCGTGCGCGAGCCGGTGGTGCATCATCGCCAGCACGCCCGGATAGCACAGCAGGATCTCGGTAATGTGCTGCGCGGCCGGATCGCCCGCGTACGCGGCCTGGATGTCGCTGACGAGCAGCGCGCGGACCGCCGGCAACTGCCGGCCGAACTCGCGCGCGATCTCGAACGCGCGCTCGTCGAGTTCGGCGAACGGCGTGTCCGCATGCTCGGGCAGGAACGGCAGCGCGCGGCGAATCTGCTCGCACAGCACGCGCAGCGTGCTTTCGAGCGTGTGGCCGACGTAGTAGTCGACGCTTTCGTCGGTGAGATCCGGCGCGCCGTAATGCGTCGGAAACATCGACGCGCGCAGACCGGTCACAATCTTGCAGATCGCATCGCGGGACGGCAGTTCGCGGATGCCGCGCGGATGGCGCGTGCGATGGAGTTCTTCGCGCGACTCGCGCAAGCCGGCGACGATTTCTTCGAGGCCCCACTGACGGACGGGTGATGTCGACATATGCAAATGCAGGCGGCCGCGCTCGGTCGCACGGTCGCTAATAAAGTGACGGGTTCCGCAAGATTACCGCGTTTTTTTGTCCGGGAGCGGCACACCGGGGATCGGCCGAACGGCCGACGATGCCGGAAACGCGATGGCGTCAGATCACGATGCTGCTCGCGTCGATCCAGCGCACGGCCCAGTCGCGCGCGTGCGCGATCGCGGCGCCTTCGTCGTTGAACTGGAGCTCGGTCGGGAAAAAACGGTTCGCAACCAACTCCCCGTCGCTCGATCGGGAGATCACGACGTAGGGCTTGAACGAACCGTCACTGGCGCGCGCGGGCGCGCAATTCAACAGATAACCGCGGTGCGTGAAGGCAGTAGTCGCTTGCATGAATCCGCCACCTCTAGTCCCTTGTTTGTTGTTCACTACCCGTCTTTAAGGGTGCTGCGGCGCCCCGGCGCGGGCAGAGGCGGCGAGATCGCATCCCCTGTCGCCGCTTCGCAGGAAAAGAATCATACTCTGTAGAAAACGCGTCTTCTAGCTGAAATAAATCATGACAAATCAGTGCGCGTCGCGCGACCGCGGCGGTCGCCCGCGCGCCTTTTCCCGTCGAACCCGGAACGGGATTTGCTTCGATCCGAAGCGCTTCGCCGCCAGGAGAGCCGTGATGGAATCATCCGGTCAAGCAGGTCATTTGCATCCGCACAGCGTCGAGCTCGACAACGACGACACCCACGACAGCACGGTCGACACCGACGGCAAGAACCGCGAGGCCTGGCTTCTCGCCGGCGGCGGGCCGATCTCGCCCGACCAGATCACGGGCAGCAACGCGTCGCTCGTCAATGCGATGCCCGAAGCCGGCGACGGCCTCGCCGGCTTCGACAGCCGCACCGGCGGCAACCATCCGGCGTTCGCGCTGCGCGCGGGCTATGTGGTGATCGAGAAAGGCTTCGCCGCGCCGTCGCCCGCGGACGATGCGCAGTTCGGCCCCGTCCATCGGATGTACGGCAGCGCGTACTGGCCCGGCCACGGACGGCGGCCGGAACGCGTGATCGAGCTGACGGCCGTGCCGAGGTAGCCGGCGCGGCGTTTGAATCGATCGTTCGTTTGCAGATCGGCATCGGTCGACGATCGATGCCGGTGGATCGGCGCACGCGACAGGTGCTCAAGCGAACGATTCCGCGCGTCGGCATCGGCGGTTTCATGCATGCCGCGAATCGCGCCGACGCACATCCATTGATCGAAGTCATGTCGAAACGGCGCGGTTGCGATTGAATGACGATGCGCGCGGTTCATTGGCGTGATTTCGCACCGTGTCGGTGCGGCATGCGCGCGCCGCGATGCGTGCGCCGGTGCAACGCGGGATTTCGATGCCTGCGCATTCGTTCCCGGCGACGGTGCGGTCCTCATCCACCATCGCTCGAAACCGCTATCGCGAGCCGCGCGGCGGCCACGCGAACGACGGATGCGATGCAGCCATGCGAAATGCGTCGCGCAGTGCGGCATGCATTGCGTGCATGGCCGTGCACCGCGATGCCGGAGGCGCTGCTGTAGCGCGGCAGCACAGGCACCGCACTGCAAAGTCCCCGCCGTTGGTTTACCCTGCCTCGCAGCATTGCTCAGACAGATCGGCCATCCGGCCGACTTCGTTTCAACCCGCCACTCGGAGACACTATGTACAAGCGTATTCTGGTTGCCGTCGACGGCAGCAACACGTCCCGCCATGCGTTCGATGCCGCGCTGGCGCTCGCGAAAGCGCACGGCGCCGAGCTGCAACCGTTCTACGTCGTCGAGAACGCCGCGATCTACTACAACGTGCCGGGCTACGATCCGTCCGTGCTGCGCGATCAGCTCGTCGCGCAAGGCAACGAGCTCGCGAAGGATTTCACGAAGCTGATGCAGGCAGCGGGCGTGAAAGGCGATACGAAGCTGGCCGAAGCGACGTCGCTCAACGATGTGTCGCAGCTGATCCTCGAGGGCGCGAAGGCGTTCGGCGCCGATCTGCTCGTGCTCGGCACGCACGGCCGCCGCGGGTTCCGCCGTCTCGTGCTCGGCAGCATCGCCGAACAATGCGTGCGGCACGCGACGCTGCCCGTGCTGCTGATTCCGGCCGCCGCCAACACGGACGAGCAAGCCGCATGAACGGCGTTCGGCATCCGCGGCCGGTCGCGACGTTTTGTCACCCGACAGCGACAACTTGCGGTGGGACAATGATTCAGTCGATTCAACGCCGGAGTAAACGATCATGCTGACGCCCGTCGCCACACGTACCGCCGCCACGCCTCATGCCGGCAGCTGGGCTCCTCGCCAGGCCGCGCACTGCTCGTCGTGCGCGATGCGGCACCTGTGCATGCCGCAGGGCCTGGCGCCCGAAGCGCTCAGCCGCCTCGAGTCGGTCATCTGCGCGGCGCGCCCCGTCAAGCGCGGCGAAGCGCTGTTCCGCGAAGGCGACGCATTCGACAACCTGTACGCGGTACGCTCGGGTTCGCTGAAAACCGTCGCCACGCGCCACGACGGCCGCGAACAGGTCACGGGCCTGCATCTCGCGGGCGAAGCGCTCGGCCTCGACGGCATCTGCGACGACACGCATCCGCGCACCGCGGTCGCGCTCGAAGACAGCTCCGTCTGCGTGATTCCGTACAGCGCGCTGAAGGCACTGTGCTCGGAAGCCGGCTCGATGCAGTTGCGCATGCACAAGCTGATGAGCGAACAGATCGTGCGCGAAACGTCGCAGACGATGCTGCTCGGTTCGCTGAATGCCGAAGAACGTGTCGCCGCGTTCCTGCTCGACGTATCGTCGCGCTACCTGAAGCGCGGTTACTCGCCGTCGGAATTCAACCTGCGGATGACGCGCGAAGACATCGGCAGCTATCTCGGCATGACGCTCGAAACGGTCAGCCGCACGCTGTCCAAATTCCAGAAGCGCGGCCTGATCGAAATGCAGGGCCGCCACGTACAGATCATCGACTTCGACGGCCTGCATCACGTCTGATCCCGCACGGTGCACGCATCTCGCGCGCCGCCCGTGTGACGTTACCGATCAATCGAGAAACAGCGCGGCGCGCGCCTTCAGCGCCGCGCTGAAATCGTCGAGCCAGCCGATCGACAGACGCCAGCTCTGCCAGTAAAGATCGATGTCGACGGTGCGCCCGCGCGACATGTCGACCAGTTCGCCCGCCGCCAGCTGGCGGTCGACCATCCGGTCCGGGCACATCCCCCATCCCAATCCCGTTTCGCATGCGCGCAGATAGCCCGCGACGTGCGGTATCCAGTGCTGCGGCGGATCGAGATCCGCGCGCGTCACGCGCCGGATGAAACGCGCCTGCAGCCCGTCCTTCGGATTGAACATCACGCACGGCGCGCGACGCAGCGCATCGCGCGTGATGCCCGCGCCGAAATAGCGTTCGTAAAACGCCGGCGAGCACACCGCGCGATAGCGGATCCGCCCGAGCCGCTCCGACCGGCATCCCTGGATCGGCTCGGCCTGCGCGGTCACGGCGCCCTGCACGCTGCCGTCGCGGATGCGCGCGGCCGTGTAGTCCTGGTCGTCGATCACGAGGTCGAGCAACGTTTCGCGCTCCGTGCAGAACGGCCCCACCGCGTCGATGAACCACGTCGCGACGCTGTCGTCGTTGACGGCCACGCGCAACATCGGCCATGCGCCCGCGATCTGGCCCGGCAGCGCCGGCATCCGGCCGCCCAGTTCGGCCTCGAGCAGTTGCACGCGCTCGGTATGCCGGCACAGCAGCGCGCCCGACGTCGTCGCGACGCACGGCTGCCCGCGCTTGACCAGCACGCTGCCGACACGCTCCTCCAGCAGCTTCACGCGCTGCGACACCGCCGACGGCGTGACGTTCAGCTCCTTGGCCGCGCGCTCGAACGAGCCGTACCGGATCACGGCCGCGAGGGCATCGAGCAGGGCGTAGTCGAGCATTAGATTTCCTTAATCCGCATTAGGTGAATTAGCTTCTCTTATTTTCATGCTGACCGCAGACTAGCGCTACCCGATTCATCCGTCTACTGCTTCCACTGCGTCTACCGCTGTCACCACCATGAACTGGCTCGCTTTTTCCCACGGCGCCGCACTGTGCGCGTCGCTCATCGTCACCATCGGCGCGCAGAACGCGTTCGTACTCCGCCAAGGCATCATGCGCTCGCATGTCGGCAAGATCGTGCTGCTGTGCGCGCTATCCGACATGATCCTGATCGGCGCCGGCGTCGGCGGCGCATCGGTGCTGGTCGAGCGGTATCCGACTTTCGTCCACGCGGTGCTGTACGTCGGCCTCGCGTATCTCGCATGGTTCGGCATCAACGCGCTGCGCCGCGCGTTCAAGCCGGGCCACGCAACGCTCGACGTGCGCGGCGACGCGGTCGCGCCGCCGCCGCAGAGCGGGCTCGCGATCGTGCTGATGACGCTCGCGTTCACGTGGCTCAACCCGCACGTATATCTCGACACGTTCCTGCTGATCGGCACGGCCGGCGCGCGCGAGCCGGAAGGCGCACGGCTCGCGTTCGCGATCGGCGCGATGGCGGTCAGCGTCGTGTGGTTTCTCGGGCTCGGCTACGGTGCGCGATTGCTGGCGCCGTGGTTCCGCAAGGCCGTTGCGTGGCGCGTGCTGGATGGCGCGATCGGCAGCATGGTGCTGTTTCTCGCGGCTGTGCAGTTGCGCTGACCGACTCGCCGTCGCACGGGCGGCTGCTTGCCGCCCGTCTGCCGATCCGCTCCGGCGCAACGTCGGGGCATCCGTCCCTCCCGCCCCCGCCCGCTTCCGCCGACACGGCATCTCGCTTCCCGCAGCGCATCGCCGCCGCGAAATTCAGCTCCGGATCCAACGCAGCCGTACGGACCGCCAACGTGACGGACGATGCGTCCGTCATCTGTCCCAAGCCGTCCATCATCGCGGCGACACGCCGCCTGCACGAATCCGATCGATCGGAGAGAATGACCGGTGTCCTGCGACAACGGCGGAACCGCACCGCGCACCCCGCCGTCTCGTCGCGCTCGACCTGGCCAATCGCTCAGTTCAATCCCGTCACCCCACCGATATCGGAGCAGAACATGGCACTACGCACTCTCGGCACGTCGAACATCCAGGTTTCGCCGCTCGCGTTCGGCGGCAACGTCTTCGGCTGGACCGTCGACGAAAACGCGTCGTTTTCGCTGCTCGACGCGCTCGCCGACATCGGCATCAACTTCATCGACACGGCCGACGTCTATTCGGCCTGGGCGCCCGGCAACAGCGGCGGCGAATCGGAAACGATCATCGGCAAGTGGCTCAAGCGTTCCGGCAAGCGCGAGCAGGTCGTGATCGCGACCAAGGTCGGCCTGCTTTCGACACGCGCGGGCCTGACGAAAGACAACATCCTGCAGGCCGCCGACGATTCGCTGCGCCGCCTGCAGACCGACTACATCGACCTGTATTTCTCGCACCGCGACCTCGCCGATACGGCCCCGCTCGAGGAAACGCTCGGCGCATACCAGACGCTGATCGACGCGGGCAAGGTGCGCATCATCGGTGCATCGAACTACAGCGGCGCGCGCCTGCGCGAAGCCGCCGACATCAGCAAGCGCGACGGCCTGCCCGCGTACCAGGTCATCCAGCCCGAATACAACCTGATCGACCGCGCCGACTACGAACGCGATCTCGAGCCGGTCGTGCGCGACCTGAAGCTCGGCGTCGTCAACTATTACGCGCTCGCGAGCGGTTTCCTGTCGGGCAAGTACCGCAGCGAGGCCGACCTGAAGAAGAGCGTGCGCGGCGATCGCGTCGCCGGTTATCTCGACGAACGCGGCCTGCGCATTCTCGCCGCGCTCGACGCCGTGTCGGCGAAGCACGGCACGCAGCCGGCCGCAATCGCGCTCGCGTGGCAGATCGCGCGGCCGACGATCACCGCGCCGATCGCGAGCGCGACGTCGCTCGCGCAGCTCGCATTGCTCGGCGAAGCGATCCGCATCCGGCTCGATCAGGACGACATCCGCCAGATCGACGAGGCCAGCGCAACCTGACGTCGTGGGCGGCAGGCCGGTCGATCGAATCGCGCGGTCTTGCGGTTCCGCGATCGGCCTGCGTCATCCGCGCTCCGCTAAACGGCGCCGCGCGGCGCCGCATCGCGCAGCGCCATCGGCGACGCGCCGTAGCGCTCGCGAATCGCGCGGCTGAAATGCGCCTGGCTCGAGAACCCCCAGCGAAACGCGATCTCGCCGACGCTCGTCTTGCGCAGCCGCGCATCCGTCAGCTCGCGATGCGCGTGCGCCAGCCGTTCCGACCAGATGTGCTGCGTGATCGACTCGCCTTCGGCCGCAAAGAGCCGGCCGAGATGACGCAGCGACAGCCCGACCGCGTCGGCAACCGCCTGCGGCCCGAGCTCCGGCTCGCCGAGATGCGTCGCGATGTACTGCTTCGCGGTCAGCAGGTACGACAGCGAAGCACGCGATGCGCCCGCACCGTTCACTTCCGTGTCGATCAGTTCCGCGACCAGCGTGCGCGTGCGCTCGGCAAAGCGCGCGGCATCGCACTCGACCGGATCCTTCATGAAGCGCTCGACGCTCGCCCTCAGCGTCGCGCCGAGCATCGCACCCGCGCCCGGCTTCGGCGCGATCCGCAGCGGCAGCGCCGCCAGCTCCGCGTCGAGCCGGTCGTCGAACGTCGCGATCGGGACATCGATCAGCAGCTGCCGCATCGGCGTCAGGAATCCGAACAGATATGGCACGCGCGTGTCGTAGACGACGACGTCGCCGGCTTCCGCGAGCAGGCACCGGTCACGCTGGATGAAATACGCGCGCCCGCTCAGGATCTGGCACGCGAACAGCGATTCCTTCGGCAGTTGGCGCACCAACGCGGGGCTGCGCTCGATCACGTGATCCTGGCCGCTGATGTCGGCGATGCCGAGGCCCGGCAGCGCGATGTCGGTCTTCTCGACTTCGAGCCCGGCCGGCGACAGCGACGAGCAGCGCAGGCCGACCAGCGTCGCCGCGTTGAACGCATCCCAGTACGCCATCCTGTCGCGCGCCGGCACGTCGGCCGTCGAGCCTCGCGTGCGTGAAAAAACGGTCGAATTCGTCACGTCGCCTCCTGCTGGCGCCCGTCGTCCGGAGCGGCATGCATTGCGGAATTGGGGGATGGATCGTTTAAACGTCGTGCGGTGCGATGTCCGGCCCGATCAAGCAATTCGTCCAGCCCAGTCAAGAGCGGCGCGCACCGGCTGGCTAAAGTCGAGCCCACGACATCCAAACACAAGGAGACGAACCGTGGTCGACAAAGCCGTAGCCGAATTCTGGCAAAACATCCCGCCGATTGCCAATCCGTTCAAGCCCGATGCGCTGCCGGAAGCCTACATCGCGAACGCGGCCACCGACGACGAGCGCTATTACGTTCCGTTCACCGAAACGGTTTCGTCGCGGCCGCTGTGGATCTCGCCGTCGCAGAACAAATGGTGCGACATCCTGATGGCGAAGGAAGCGGGGCTCGTGAACCGGCACTATCACCCGCACGAGGTATTCGCGTACACGCTGTCCGGCAAATGGGGCTATCTGGAGCACGAATGGACCGCGACGAAGGGCGATTTCGTGTACGAGACGCCGGGCGAAGGCCACACGCTCGTCGCGTTCGATCACCCCGAGCCGATGCGCGCGTTCTTCATCGTCAAGGGCCCGCTGATCTGGCTCGACGAAGAAGGCAACCCCGACGGCTATTTCGACGTGCATTCGTACATCGCGATGTGCAAGGCGCATTACGAGAAGGTCGGCCTCGGCGCGCCAGCGATCGAGAAGCTGTTCCGCTGACGCGCGACGGGGCCCGCCATGACATCCCACCCTTCCCCCAAACTCGCATGGACGTACGAGAACAGGCTGCTGCTGATCCTGTTCATGACGTTCGGCTTCGTGTTCTTCGACCGCCTCGCGCTGTCGTTCCTGTTCCCGTTCATGTCGGCCGAACTGCACCTGACGAATGCGCAGCTCGGCATGGTGTCGTCCGCGCTCGCGCTCACGTGGGCGCTGTCCGGTGCCGCGACCGGTGCGTGGTCCGACGCGCGCGGCACGCGCAAGCCGCTGCTGATCGCGGCCGTGCTTGGCTTTTCCGTGTGCTCGGCGCTGTCGGGGTTCGTCGGCGGCTTCGCGAGCCTGATCGCATTCCGTGCGCTGATGGGCATCGCCGAAGGCCCCGTGCTGCCGCTGTCGCAGTCGCTGATGGTCGAGAGTTCGACGCCGAGCCGCCGCGGGCTGAACATGGGCCTTCTGCAAGGCTCGGCCGCCGGCCTGCTCGGCGCGATGATCGGCCCGCCGGTCGTGATCGGCATCGCAACCGCGTACGGCTGGCGCGAGGCGTTCTACGTATCGTGTATTCCGGGCTTCCTGATCGCCTTCTGCATCTGGCGCTGGGTTCGCGAAATGCCGCCCGGCGGCGCACGGCATGCGCAGGCCGACACCGTCGGCGCGGCAGCGGCGGGCGGCGCGGCCGTCAGCCGCTGGGCGCTGCTGAAGGAACGCAACATCCTGCTCTGCGTGTTGATCAGTTGCTTCTTCCTCACGTGGTTCGTCGTGATCATCTCGTTCGCGCCGGTCTTCCTCGTCGACAGCCGCCATCTTTCGCCGTCCGACATGGGCGTCGTGATGACCTGCCTCGGCGCCGCATGGGTGTTCTGGGGCTTCGCGGTGCCGGCGATCTCCGACCGGATCGGCCGCAGGCCGACGATGATCGTGTTCGCGCTGGTCGCCGCCGCGTGCCCGGTCGCGATGATTCACGCGAATTCGCTGTGGGCGCTCTGCGCGCTCGTGCTCGCGACCTACACGGGCCTTGGCTGCTTCACGCTGTTCATGGCGACGATCCCGGCCGAAACGGTGCCACCGCGCGCGATCGCCAGCGCGCTCGGGCTGATCATGGGCGCCGGCGAGCTGATCGGCGGCTTCGTCGCGCCGACCGTCGCCGGCTTCGCGGCCGACCGCTACGGCCTGCAGTTCGCGATGTGGACGTCGGCAACCGGCGCGATTCTCGCGTGCGTGCTGTCGTTCGGCCTCGTCGAAACCGCGCCCGCCGTGCTGCGCAAGCGCGCACCCGCCGGCGCCGCCGCGAACCGTCTCGATACGCAGAACCTCGGAGGACGCTGACATGCGTGCACTTCAATGGCATGGCCCGCGCGACGTCCGTCTCGTGGAAATCGACACGCCGCGCACGGGGCCGGGCGAGGTGCGCATCGCGGTCGCGTATTGCGGCATCTGCGGCAGCGACCTGCACGAATACGCGGACGGCCCGCACGCGATTCCGGTCGACACGCCGCACCCGCTGTCGCGGCGCACCGCGCCGCTGACGCTCGGCCACGAGTTCTGCGGCACCGTCGTCGAAGTCGGCGAGGGCGTGACGACACTGAACCCGGGCGACTGCGTCGCCGTCGAGCCCGAATATCGCTGCCACCAATGCGCATATTGCCGCTCGGGGTCGTACAACCTGTGCGTGTCGATGGGCTTCGCAGGCCTGATGGGCGACGGCGGGATGGCCGATTTCGCGGTCGTGCCGGCCTACATGCTGCATCGGCTGCCCGACGGCGTCAGTCTCGAACAGGCCGCCGTGATGGAACCCGCCGCCGTCGCGCTGCATGCGTTGCGCCGCGCCGAGCTCCGGCTCGGCGACACCTGCGCGGTATTCGGGCTCGGGCCGATCGGCCTGCTGCTGATCCAGCTCGCGAAGCTGCAGGGCGCGACGACCATCGTCGCGGTCGACGTGTCGCCCGAGCGCCTCGCGGCCGCCGCGCGTCTCGGTGCGACGCACACGTTCAACGCGCGCTCGCTCGACGCGTCCGTGCTGCGCGACGCGATCCGCGAGGCATCGGGCGGGCTCGGCGTCGATGCGAGCTTCGAGGCGGCCGGGTTGCCCGCCACGTTCGAAGCGGCGATGCAGGCGCTGCGCAAGGGCGGCCGCGTCGTAATGGTCGGCCTGATGCCGCATGCGGGCTTCGATGCGTTCCGCGCGGTCAACGACGAACTGACCTTCACGGCGAGCGTCGGCTACCGGCACGCATACGAAGACCTGCTGCGCATCGTCGCGTCGGGCGCGCTCGACCTCACGTCGATCGTCACGCGCACCGTGTCGCTCGAAGATGCCGTCGCCGACGGCTTCGACGCGCTGCTCGCCGATCGCACGCAGATCAAGATCCTGGTTTCCCCCGCGCAGCGGTGCGCCCGCCGCGCACACACCGTCGGGAGCATCGAGCATGAGTCGTCCGTTGGCGTTTGAAGGCAAGACCGTCGTCGTGACGGGCGGCACATCGGGCATCGGCGCGCGCACCGCATGGCGGTTCGCGCAAGCCGGCGCATCGGTCGTCGCGCTCGGGCTCGACGCCACCGGCCCGCATGCGCCCGTGCACGAGCGCATGCGGTGCATCGAACTGAACGTGACCGACAGCGATACGCTGACGCGCAAGATCGCCGCGCTGCCGCGGCTCGACGTGCTCGTCAACGGCGTCGGCATCAGCCGGCACGCGGACGAATACCGGATGGACCAGTTCGAGCTCGTGCTGAACGTGAACCTGACGTCGGTGATGCGTGCATCCGACGCCGCGCTGCCGGCGCTGTCGGCGCACGGCGGCAGCATCGTCAACATCGCGTCGATGTACACGTACTTCGGCAGCAAGGACCGGCCCGCGTACAGCGCGAGCAAGGGCGGCATCGCGCAGCTCACGCGCTCGCTCGCGCAGGCGTGGGCCGAGCGCGGCATCCGCGTGAACGCGGTTGCGCCCGGCTGGATCGACACGCCGCTCAGCAGCGGGCTGATGGCCGACAGTCAGGCCTCGCGACAGATCCTCGATCGCACGCCGCTCGGGCGCTGGGGTACGGCCGACGAAGTCGCGGAAGTGATCCTGTTCCTGTGCTCGCCCGGCGCGTCGTTCGTGACCGGCGCGGTCGTGCCGGTGGACGGCGGGTATTCGACGGTATAGCGCCCGGCGCACGGCGTGTCGGCGGGCAGGCAGTCGCTCCCGATGCGCCGTGCGCAGGCCATTCCCCTTCGGTTGCACCTGAATCGGAATCATCCCGGTTCAGGCTTATTCATATCAATCAGTAGTCCAATCAAAAATATCCGACTCGATCGGAAACATGTGAGGAGCATCGGGAGATGACGAAAAAGACCCTTCTGGCACTCGTGGCCTGTGCGATTCCGGCCGCGTCGTTCGCACAGAGCAGCGTGACGATGTTCGGGCTGATGGATGCCGGCATCAGCTATGTCAGCAACGAAGGCGGCCACGGAAACGCGAAATTCGACGACAACATCTTCTTTCCGAACCTGCTCGGTTTCGAAGGCAAGGAGGATCTCGGCGCTGGCACGCGCGCGATCTTCCGGCTCGTCAACCAGTATTCGCTCGGCAATGGGTCAATCATCGGCGGCGGGTTGTTCGCGCGGCAAGCCTACGTCGGGCTCGAAAACGATCGCTACGGCAAGCTCACGCTCGGCAACCAGTACGAGTTCATGGTCGATGCGCTGGCCGCCAGCGGCAACGAGATCGCGCAGGATCTCGTCGGCCTGTACGGTTTTCGCAACGGGCCGTTCGACCAGCTCGCGCTGCCGAACAACCCGACCGGCGCGTTCGACTGGGATCGCGTCGCAGGCAGCAATCGCGTCGCGAATTCCGTCAAATACACGAGCCCGTCGCTGTCGGGTCTGATCTTCGGCGCGCTGTACGGCTTCGGCAACGTCGCGGGGTCGATCGGCGCGAACAACACGGTCAGCGTCGGCGCGAGCTACGACAACGGCCCGTTCGGCGCGGGCGCGGCCTATACGAACCAGAAATACGGCGCGGCGGCCGGGATGACGCCGACCAGCGTGCGCAACTGGGGCGCGGGCGTGCACTACACGCTCGGCACGGTCACGGGGAAGGCGCTCTTCACAACCGTACGCAACGCGCAGAACGGCGCGGGCGTCTGGTCGGCGGAAGCGGGCGCGGCGTGGCATCCGTCGCCTGCGTGGGTGGTCGGCGCGTCGTACACGTACATGAAGGGCAACGACACGCTCGACAACGCGCATGCGCATCAGATCCTGGCGGCCGTTCAGTACTGGCTGTCGAAGCGCACGATGGTGTACGTGGCGGGCGTGCATCAGCGCGCAAGCCGCGGCAGCAACGCGCAGATCAACGGCGTGATGGATGCGAACGGCGCGTCGAGCGGCGCGCTGCAGTCGATCGCGCGGATTGGGTTCAGTACGCGGTTCTGAGAGGTTCATGGCCCGTACCCTGCGAAGCCGGCCGACTCGTGCTCCACCACCCACGTGTTCCCCCGGGCGGCGGCGATTGCCTGAACGTCGTCGTCCCCTGGGTCTCGCTTTCGGAAGCGCATGGCGACCGGCTTGGCTCCATGCGTGCGCACGCTCTCACGACGTCAGTTGGTCGCCGATTCTTCCGAGAATTTCTTGAACACGTCCCGCACCAACGCATTGATTCTGCCCATCGTGACCGACGGGGTCCTGCCCGCGAGCGCCACGATCCCTAAACGAGCCGAACCGGCCAGCGGCGGATTGAGCGGTATCTGATGCAGCCGGTTCGCCCGGACCGCTTCGTCGAAAACCGGAAGGCTGCCGAGAATGACGACTTCGCTCACCGCGGCCGCCGCTTCCAGTTCGCCGAAATCGTCGCTCTGGAGCTTGATGCGGTCTGCAATCGAAAATCCGAGATGCTGATGAAGGTCGTCGAGCGCATATCTCGACAGGTGCGTGCTGCCGATCGGATATTTCAGCAGCGCCTCCGGCGATACGCACGCCATGCCGCCAAGGGGATGCGTACGGCTGCAAAAGAACGCGGCCCGCCATCGCGGTAGCGGCATGATCTCGATTTCCGGCTGCTCCGTGAGTGACGCGATATCGCCGACGAACATGTCGATGCGCTCCGCCATCAACATGCCGAGCAGATCCGCGGTATTGCCTCGCTTGAGCACCACTCGTACGTTCGGCGCATTGACGGCCCCGAACGTCAGAATGGGTTGTCTGAGCAAAGCGGCCGGCGTCGCGCCCAAGCCAATGCAGATTTCGCCGAACTCCCCGCGCTCGAGCAGCGCGAGATCGCGCACGAGTTCCCGCATCTCGAAATCGATCCGACGTGCGCGATCGACGAATACCTTGCCGTACGGTGTCAGCGCGATGCCTTGTGCGCTACGGTCGAACAACGGAAATCCGAACTCCGATTCGATCGACTGGATGCTGCGGGACAACGCGGATTGACTCAGATGCACTTCCGCGCAGGCGCGACTGAAGGTCTGATATCGAGCGAGTGCAATGACATGTTGCAGTTTGCGAAGATTCATTGGAAACCCAGGACAGGAAACCCGGCATTCGAGGACAGCGGCCGCGCCCACGTGCGGCAAGTATAGTCGCCCCCTGCCCCTGTCCGATGCGAACGCGCAGACCTGACGCTCGGCAAACGGCGCCCACGTCAGAACTTGTGGTGAATGCCGACGCTCGCGCCGACCTGACTCTTGCCGGGCTGGCCCACGTTCGAATAGCTGTTGACACCGAATGCGCTGTCGCCGGAATTCAACATCGTGCCGACATGCGCATACAGAAACGTCGCCTTCGACAGCAGATACTCGGCCCCGCCGACGAACAGCGTCGGGTGTTCCGGTGCGCGCTGGAAGTCGTAACGGCCGCCCAGCACGTACCATTGAATCGTCGGCGTCGCGAATCCTTTCGCACTGCCCCAGTAAGCCGTACCGCGCGGCGTCAACTGCAGGTCGCCCAGCACGCGCGTGACGCCCGCGGAAAGCGTCACGCCGCCGACCGTACAGCGGAGCGCCGCGCTGTAGCGCTCATCGCTCCGCCCGGACGAATCGATGCCGCCGGTGCTCGTCCCCCGGCTCTGTTCGTACAGCACGCGCGCGGCAAACGTTCCGTGAACATATTCGAGCGCCGTGCCAACGTAACGGCCGGCCAGCATGTTGCCGGGCAGCTGTTGACCAAAACCGTACTCGGCCTCGACATTGAGGCCATGAAATGACTCCGACTGAAACTTCACCGCATTGTTAAGCCGCAGCGTCCCGAGCGGGATCAGATTCAGCGACAGCGTGGAATCGTTGGCGAAATACGTCGGGTCGTAGAGAACCGCCTTGTCGAACTGCACACTGTATTGGCGCCCGAACGTCAGCCGGCCATAGGGCGATCGAATCCCGACGCTCGACAGCCGGTTGAACAGCGTGCCCGGCGTCACGAGCGTCCCCTTGCCGAGGTCAAAGCCGTTCTCGATCTGGAAGACCGCGCCGTAGCCGCCGCCGAGGTCCTCGTCGCCCTTGAACCCGAACCGTGAAGGCAAAAATGCGCTGCCCAGCATGCCGAACGATGACTTACCCTCCCTTCCGGCATTGGTCAGGCTCTGCATGCCGATATCCAGAATGCCGTACATGACCACCGAACCCTGCGCGCGAACGTGACTCCCGCACGTTGCGCACACAAGCGTCAGCAAAGCCGCCGCCGATCTCCTCATCGATTTTTTCCGATTCATCTCGTTCCATCGCTTGATTTTGATTTCGTCCTGATCCGGGCAAGCTGACCTTCGGCACGGCCCATGCGCAATGCGTTTTTATTCGTATAACGAATTATCTGAAAGTCGAATTCGCCGTCGGGTACAGCGGGAAGCGCTAAAAGCCGGGAAGCTTGCAGGATCGCCTCAGACGGCTTCAATCCCGCGATGCATCGTAAGCAGCTAAAAAATCGCTATCCAATGAGATTCTTGTCGCCGGGCGATGCAGGATTTGCATGGCCGCCGGGCAACCGGGTGGCGATCTGCGCCGTAAAAAAACGCGTATCGGCTGTATCGCCGACACGCGCTCAAGGAGACACGGTTCTGATGCAGAGTGCGCGAATCACCCGGGAAAACCTCGGACTACCGGGAAGCACGACGGTCCAGAAGCCGATTCGGCCGGGCTGCTTCCGCTGGACAGCGCCGCGGAACCGCCTTCGCGCGGCGCATCCATCGGCACCGGTCGCCACACGTTGGCGCGCCGCGTGCCATCGTCGCGCATCCGGACGTGCGGGCTTCTCGCTCAGCCGGCAATCCGGCGAACGAGCGGGTCGATCCAGCGGCCGGCTATCCACACGTACGCTCCCGTCGCGATCGTGCAGAACCAGTACAGCCCGACGCCGACGACGATCCCGAACGTCATCGGCGAATCGGCGGACAAGGGCCGTGTCAGCACGCCCGGCACGAATGCGACGATCAGGATGTACGTAAAGTAGGCGCCCAGCACGAGCAGGCTCATGCCGAAGCTCAAGCGGGCGCGGCGCCGGATCAGACGGGTTACGTCGGGCGCATGCGCGTCGGCGCCTGCATTCGCGCCGGCGCCGGCCGCAATGGCCGTCGGGTGATTGACGTTCGACATGGTTGCTCCAGTGGTCAGTGAGTGTGGGCGGCGCTGATGCCAATCCCTGTCGCACTGCGGAACGTCTGCGCATCGAATCGCGTACGCTCCGCCGCCGCGCGAGCGGACGAATCGGTGATCGACGCGAGCCATGCGACCCCGAACGCCAGCGTCATCGAGAACAAGGCCGGGTTCGCATACGGGAAGAGCGCGACGTCGTGCTTCAGAATGCCCACCCAGATCGTCGGCCCGGTGACGAGGAGCCCGACCGACGACGACAGTCCGACCATCCCGCCGGCCAGCACGCCGCGCGTCGTCAATCCCCGCCAGAACATCGACAGCATCAGAATCGGGAAGTTGGTACTCGCCGAAATGGAGAACGCGAGTCCGACCAGGAAGCTGATGTTGAGGTTCTGCACGAGATGCGACAGGAGCAATGCGACCGCCACCAGCACGAACGTCGCCCAGCGAGACACCTTCAGTTCGCGCGCCGGATCAGCTTGTCCCCTGCACACGATTCGCTTGTACAGATCGTGCCCGACCGCCGACGCGCCCGAAATCGCGAGTCCCGCGACGACAGCCAGGATCGTTGCGAACGCCACCGCGGACATGATGCCGAGGAACACATCGCCGCCGAAGTAGTGGCTCAAATGCATCGCCGCCATGTTCCCGCCGCCGATCAGCGTGTGCGTCGCCGGGTCCACGAACGCCGGATTACGGAGCACGAACACGATCGCACCTGCGCCGATCACGACGACCGCGGTATAGAACCATGCGATGAGCCCGGTCGCGTAGAACGCCGATTGCCGGGCCGCTGCGCCATCGCGGACGGTGAACAGGCGGCTCAGAATATGCGGCAGGCCCACCATGCCGAAGATCAACGACATGCCGAGCGAAATCGCGTCGACGGGATTCGTGACAAGCCGGCTCGGCGCCAGCACGGCTACACCGGCCGGATGGGCTTGCACGACCGCGCTCATCAGCCGGTTCGCGCTGAAGCCGGTCGCCTGCAGCACCTTGAACGACAGATACGTGCCGATCGCGAGCATCAGCGCCGCTTTCACGATCTGCACCCACGTGGTGGCCAGCATGCCGCCGATCAGCACGTAGACCAGCACCAGCGCGCCGACCGCCAGCATCGCGACCATGTACGGCACGCCGAACAGCAACTGGATCAGCTTGCCGGCGCCGACCAACTGGATCACGAGGTAGAAAAGCACGATCACCAGTGAATTCACCGCGGCCAGGATGCGCACCGGTCGCTCTTCGAGACGGAACGCGACGACGTCGGCGAGCGTGAAGCGTCCGAGATTTCGCAATGGTTCCGCGACGAGAAACAACAGGATCGGCCAGCCGACCAGCGTGCCGACGCCGTAGATGATCGCGTCGTAGCCTGAACCGGCCATCATGCCCACCGCGCCGAGGAACGACGACGCGGACATGTAGTCGCCGGCGAGCGCGAAGCCGTTCTGTAACGGCGTCACGCCACCGCCCGCCGTATAGAATTGCGACACCGAGCGGTTACGGCGCGAAGCCCAGTACGTGATGCCGAGCGTCGACGCGACGAAAATCAGAAACGGCGCAAGCGTATACGCGCTCGCAACGCCCTGCGAGTGCGCACCGGCCGCGCACGCCGTGCCCGATGCGAGCACGGCGCACACGCCTGCCGACAGGACGGCCAGCATCCGCCGGGCACGGAACGTTGCGTGTCCCATGATGTTCTCCTCCAGTTTTTTTATGAATGTCCGGATCGCGCGACGTCGATGCAGTCGCACGGTCGTTTTGTCAGGCGGCGAGACGACGCCGCACGACTTCGTCGAATATCGCGACGCCGATCGGCGCCACGTCGTCGTTGAAGTCGTATTCGGGGTGATGGCACATATGCCCGCCCTGCCCGAGGAAGAAGTAACAGCCGGGCCTCGCCTCGAGAAAGCGCGCGACGTCGTCGCCGGCCATCAGCGGCGCCACGTCGGTCAACACGTTCGCGGCGCCGACCACCGCGGCCGCCGCATCCATGACGCACCGCGCCGGAGCTTCGGCGTTGATCGTCGGCGGCGTGCCGTGCGAAATATCGAGATCGATCGTGCAATCGTGCGACAGCGCGACGCCCGCGCAGATGTCGCGCAAGCGGCGATGCACGCGTTCACGCGCCGTCGGCGACAGCGCGCGCGTGGTGCCTTGCAGCGACGCGCGATCCGGAATGACGTTCGCCGTCGCACCCGCGACGAACTGGCAGATACTCAGGACCGCGCTGTCCAGCGGGTCGATCGAACGGCTGACGACGGTCTGCAATGCGGTCACCAGCAGCGCGCCGATGGCGATCGGATCGACGCTGCGATGCGGTGTCCCGCCATGACTGCCGGTCCCGCGAATCTCGATCGTGAAGAAGTCCACAGCGGCTAGTTGCGACCCCACGCGCACGCCGATTTTTCCGGGCTGGAGCTGCGGATGATTGTGCAGCCCGTAGATTTCGTCGAACGGGAACCGCTCCAGCAACTGATCGTCGAGCATCGCCTGGCTACCTTTGACGATTTCCTCGGCCGGCTGGAATACCAGCACGACCCGGCCCCTGAACTGGCGATGGTCGGCAATCCGCTTCGCGGCGCCGAGCAGGATCGCGGTGTGTCCATCGTGACCGCAGCCATGAAACAGCCCGTGATGGACCGAACGATAAAACGGTCGACCCTCTTCCTGGATCGGCAACGCGTCCATGTCTGCGCGCAACGCGATCGTGGGGCCCGGCCCACCTGTGCCGTCGATCACGCCGACCACGCCGGTGCGGCCGATGCCGGTATGCGTGTCGATGCCGAACGAGCGCAGCAAATCCGCGACGAACGCAGCCGTGCCGGTTTCCTGAAACGCGATTTCCGGGCGACTGTGGATCTGTCGGCGCCAGGCTTTCATGTCTTCGGACAGCGCGGCAATGGGCGAACTGATCTGCATGTAGCGACTCCTTGTATTGCTGACGCGCGGCAAGCGCGGCGGGGAAACGAACCCTTCGAGCAAGGTTCGACGTCCGGCCGATTCTAGAAATCGCAAAATGCGCAGTCCAATGCAAAGTTCCGGCACTTTCCATGCAGAGACTGCATAGGGCCGCGTCACCGGCGTCGGCGATATTTCGGTGACGGTGCATGCGGGCGGAGTTCCGGCGACGCTGACACAGCCGTACACCGGGTGCAGGATTCACATGCACGCGCCGCACGCCTCGCCATACGCGCACTGTAACCACGTGTAATCGATTTGCAGATCAATCCTCCGTACGCTGTCGATACTCTTCCGCCCGCCCGATTTCTGCACAGGCGCTGCTTCGCAGGATGGGAGAGATACCGGTGCCACGGGCGTCGTCGCTCAGCAGCGTGTTCTTCAACGATAAAACGTGAAAGGAACTGCCATGTCTCATAGCTTGGATACCTTCAAATTCATCGATGTCCTGATTGCGTTCGATGTCGATGAGATTCTGAAAAAGAACAACAACTCGCTCGGCACGGAGCCGGATAAGGCGACCTCGCTCGGAAACGACCCCGATTCCGTCTACATGATCACCCCGCTGGCGGATGCGGCGGATGGCTATAGCCAAGGCTCGGTGCAAGGCGTGTACCAGGGGGAGGCCGGCAGCAACTTGCTGCTCAAGGCCAATGCCGACGACGTGATTTACTGGCGCACCGTGTCTCTGACGTACACGGAAAGCTACAAGTGCTTCCTGTATCGCTTCAAAGCGATCACCCGCAACCTTCTGGGCGAAGTTTCGTACCACACCGAGAACGTCAACGAGCCTTACCCGGTACAGGGCTGGCCCGACAACAACAGTGTGAAAGCGGAGCAGCGCGCGGACTACTGGGCGCAAGCCACCGTGCTCGCTCCCGGCCAAGAGACCTATGCGTTCGTCGTCGCCATTTACGACCGGCGCGCGCAACTGAAGGGCTACGTCACCTGGGATGCCTACCTCACCATCAACAACCGGTGATCTCGAACCGGCGCCTCGACAAGACCGAAACGTGATCGGCGCGAGGCGCCCGGCAGCACCGGGCGGGAGCAATCGGCCCGCCCGCCGCTTTCCGCCGGCGAATCCATCCCGCCGCCATGAAAGGACAACCGGCCAAGTCAAAGAAACAGCAGTGCCGGATTCAGTTCCTGTTCGTCGCACGGCTGCGCGCGCCATCCCAATTCCACTGGAACCGAGTAAAGCCGTCGCGCACCAAACCGCGGCCAGAAATGGCACAACCCCGGCGCGATGACTTGCACCACGGACAAGCCGATGTCGGGCCGCGTCTTGTCGACGACGAGCACGTCGATGCCGGCCGCCACGATGCGCCCGACGCAATGCGCGAGCGCCGCCGGCAACGATGCAGCGTCGCTCGGCCGCCACGTCGAGTGCGCCGTGCAGCGCACGCCGTTCGCCGGATACAGGAATCCGGTTTCCGACAGTTTGTCGCGATCCCACGGGTGCGGCGCCTCCGCCGCGACATCGAGCAACTGGTTGACTTCGGTCAGCGCGCGCTGCACCGCGATTCGGCCGTCCGGATGGCAGCCGAAGCCGATCGAGAAGTGCCCGTCCTGCGGATTTTCCGCCAGCGCGGCCACGGTCGGCACCCCGAGATCGGTGGTGATGTCGAGCGCCCACAAACGCCACCCGAACGTCGCGTATTCACGCACGAGCGCATCGAAATACGGATCGTCGAAACTCGCGAGATCGACGCCGGGGCGCGGAATCCGGTTGTACCACCAGATCGCGACTGCATCGCGCTCGATCAATTCGAGCATGCCTTGCAAAATCGCCTCGTCGACGCTCGATCCCGCCGCGCAGCCGTTGGGATTGTGCACGCATGCGGCGGGCGCCCGCGCGCTGTCGGGCGTTTCCGCATAACAGTAGCTCAGCGGCACGAGGTGGCGCCTGCCATTCACGAGCGACCAGGCCGGCGTCCAGTCGATGACGTCGCGCGCGGTGAAACGCGGCGGCACCTGCTTTCGAACATCGCGCGTCAATGCATTGATCGCATCGCGCGTGTCGAATTGCCGTTCGCTGAACTGCTGAAGATCGTTCACGTGAATCGGCACGGCATCGCATGCCGGATCGGCGAGCAGGCTTTCGATGCTTCCGGTCAGTGTCGCCTCGTCGCCTTGATACACGCTGCTGTATCGTTCGAGCGCCTCGCATAGCGCGCTCACCCGGGCTTGTTCGTCGGTGCGGCCTTTGCCGGAGCAGATCCTGTCGAACCGGTTGCTGCCCGGTACGTCG
Organism: Burkholderia pyrrocinia; assembly: GCF_022809715.1. Lineage (NCBI taxonomy): Bacteria > Pseudomonadati > Pseudomonadota > Betaproteobacteria > Burkholderiales > Burkholderiaceae > Burkholderia > Burkholderia pyrrocinia. Next base: position 2,153,517 of record NZ_CP094460.1, on the reverse strand, counting down.
GCCGGGCACACGAGAAAACCCGACGCATAGACCTTGCGCAGGCCCGCGTGTCGCTTCGGCATCGGGTGCAGATACGCGATCGCGCCGCTGACCGGCGATATCAGATGGGCGTAACGCTCGAACACCTGTTGCGGATCGGCGGTACGGTAGCCGCCGTCGGCACGCGCCAACGGCGCATGATCGGCGAGTTGCGGCGCCCGCGCCGCCTGCTCGCGCATCCACGCGGGATTGCCGCAGCACGGGCATTGCGGACGCTTCAGCACGCGGTGCCGCTCGGCGGCCAACGTGTCGATGCGCTGCGCCACGATATGCGTTTGCGACCGTTCCGAAACCGTGCGGTTGACCGCGATCTGCTCGACCGTCGCCGCCACGAGCGCCGCCGCTGCTGCTGCCCCGGCACGCGAGGCGGCCGGCGGCAGACGCGTCGCGTCGCTGCCGTGATGGCGCGCAAGCAGCGCCTCGACAGGCCGGTTGATGCGAATCCAGTAGCGCACGCATTCGATGCACGGCGCGTCGGCCAGCGCACCTCCGCCGGCCAGCAGCGGCCCGATCAGCGTCTGCACGCCACCGGCCGCCACGACGAGCAATGCCCCGCCGCGCGCCGCCACGCGGGCGGCGCACGCGGCGAGATCGTCGCGGTCGTGCGTATCGGTGATCGCGACGGTCAATTCGGCGTCCTGCACGACGTCGATGCCGGCCGTGTCGAGCGCGCGCCTGAGCGCCGCATCGTCGGCGCCGAACGCCTCGACCGCGACGCGCAGTTGCACGACGCGCGCGCAGGCCGCGTCGCCGTCGAGTCCGGTGCGCTCGAAGAAGCCGCGCGCCGCATCGTCGTCGTGCGGCGTGTCGGCGCGCACGTAGCCGCGACGCACCAGATGATCGAGCCGCGCGAGCACGTCCCATTCTCCGAACGTGCCGGCAAGCGATGTGACGATCTCGGCGATCGTCATCCGCGCCCGCAGGCAGGCGGCGATCCGCACGAAGATCGCGCCCGACAGCATCGCGCGTTTGAATTCGTCGACGACGAACAGCGTCTCGGGGCCCGCATCGAGCACGAGCAAATGCGGTTTGAAGCGCAACACGCGCGAAAGGTCATCAAGCATCGTCGGGTTCCGTGCGGCGGGTAAGCAAACATCGCGGCCCGGGCAGCCGGCCCGGGCACGCGACGGTGCGCGGCGCGACCGCGCCGGATCAGCAGCAGGTGAACAGGTAAGTCGACCCGGCGTCGCTGTACGCCGCGAGTGCAACGGCCTCTTCGTCCCGGCTCAACGGCTGTTCCGGTATGCCGACCGTCATCACGTTGCGCGGCAGGTGCCAGCTCCCGCCGTCCTTCCCGTTGTCCCTCCAGCCATGATCGCCGTCCGGTTCGACGACCTCGATGTCGATGATCCACGGACACTGGTAACCGAAGTATTTCGCGAGCGTGTCCAGCGGCTTCTCCAGCAGCTCGCCCTTGAAGTCCGGGTTTCGCCATGAAAGCGCGATCGCACGCAGATAGACCTTCTGAAACTCCAGCATCGATTCGAGCGTCGGATTAGCGTTTTCCTTTGCCATATCGGTTTCCCCTGAAGTCATTCCATGATGGTGATGTGGTTCGCGTTGTAGGCGGCCAGCGCCTGCGCGAATTGCTTCTCGTTCGCCGGCGCGGGCGGCAGAAACAACGTGAGCTTGTTTTTCTGGCCGGCCGTCCAGTCGCCGTTGACGCCCGGTGTCCAGGCCGACGACTTGGTCTGCACCTTCAGGTCGAGCTTGAACGGAAAGTGATAGCCGAAATGCTCGCGCAGTGCGTGGACCGGATCGGCCTCGAGTTCTTCGAGAAACGCCGGGGAATGCCACGCGAGGGCGATCGCCCGAATGACGGTTGCCCGGTATTCGAGAAACTGTTCGTACGTCGGTAATCGCAGATCCTTGCTCATCGGTATGTTCTCCTGATTGACGAATGGAACGACTTACGGCAACGACTGCAACATCGCTCCGGCGAGCCTGGCAATGCGGCCCATGCCCGCCGTTGTTGCAACTTCGCATGCGCGCCGGCACGCGGCCAGCGCGGCCACGCCGCCGCATCGCGGGTCGGCCTGGCGCAGGTACTCGCACTTCTTCAGCAACAGCTGTGCTTCGTAATACCGTTCTCCGGTCGACTCGCACCATGCGAGGCACTGCTCGATCTGCGCGAGCGCGGCGCGGTAGTCGCCGTGCTCGGCATCCAGCTCGGCAAGCAGCGACGCGTAGTAGGTCAGCCCGAGCAGGCCGCCCGACTGCCGCTGCGCATCGAGATGCGCGACGACGCCCGCGCGATCGCCTTGCGCCCACGCATGAATGATCGCGGCGTAGTGCCCGACCGCGCGCAGCCGATGCACGTCCGACAGACGCAGAATCGCTTCCGACAGCGTGCGGGCCGCGTCGCGATCGCCCGCCAGCTGGTACGTGCGTGCGAGGTACATCATCGTGACGCCGAGCGTCGGCAGATGGTCGAGGCAGGTCGCGCAATACACAGCGTTGCGCGCCATCGCGAGCGCGGCCTGCGGATCGTCGTCCATGCACCAGCGCACGCTCGCGAGCGACGCCATCGTCCACGCGCGCGTATCGAGCCCCAGGATGCGCCGATGGTCCGCGTCGCGCCGCACGTCGTAGCCGGCCAGCACCGCGTCGAACGCGGCGCGGGCGCGCGCATAGTCGCCGTCGACCCACAGGCTCATGCCGCGCATCGCGTCCGCCGCGACCTGGACGCCGGCATCGCCGCGCTCGGTCGCGAGCGCGTCGAGCCGCATGCCGATCCCGCGCACGGTGGGACGATCGCCGGCGACGTGATAGTAGGTCGACAGCGTCCATAGCGCGCTGATCTCGAGCTCCGGGTCGTCGAGCGTCTGCATCTGCCGCAACAGTTGCTCCGCATGCTCGCGCACCTGCGGGTCCGCCCAGCCGAACCGTGCCATCGTCGCGTGCGTCAACGTGGCGCGAATCCGCGCGCTGTCGTGCTCGCGTTGCGCGTAGTCGGCGTTGCCGAGCCAGTCGAACACGGTCTGCCCGTAGCGGATCGCGTCGTCGTACCGGGAACGTTCGAGTGCGCGGCGCGCCGCGTCGATGCCGTGAGCAACCGCGTCGGTGAAGGCACCGGCGCGCGCGAAATGCCCGGCGACACCGAACGCATGCGCACCGGCGCCGCGGTCGGCTTGCACGACCAGCGCGCGGCCGACGCGTGCGTGGTTGCCGCGCCGCACGGCGGGCGGCATCGATTCATAGGCCGCATCGCGAATCAGCGCGTGGCGGAACGAATAGAACACGCGATCGCGCCGATGTTGCGCGTACACGATCCGCTCTTCGAGCAGCAGCCGCAGATGCGCGTCGAGCGTGGTGCGATCGTGCGGCGATGCGTCGGCGAGCAATTGCGCATCCACCTCGAGCCCGATGGTCGCGGCGAGCTGCGCGGTGTCGCGCGCGTCGTCGATCCGGTCGAACGCGAGACCGAGCATGCCGCCCAGGCTGAGCGGAAGCGGATAAGGGTCCGTTGCCCGCAGCCCCGCGAGCGAGCCGTCCACGCCGTCCGCGCCGTTCATCGTCAGCTCGCGCGCGACGGCCTCGATGAACAGCGGGATGCCCGCCGTGCGATGGGCGAGCTGGTCGAGCCAGGCCGGATCGAGCACGCCCCGGCCCAGACACGCCGACATCAGGCGCTGCGCGTCGTCGCGCGGCAGGCGGCGCAGCACCACGCGTTCGGTCGCGCCGCGCCAGCGCCCGAGCTTGTCGGGGCGCGACGTAAACACGATGCCGAGCGCCGCCGCGTGCGGCGAGCGCTGCAGGTACGCAAGAAAGTCCTCGGTCGAGCGATCGATCCACTGGACGTCCTCGACAACGAGCAGTACCGGCGCACCGTTGCCGAGCGACACGATCAGTTGCCCGAGGACATCGAACAGCGCGTGCTGTTCGCGCGCACTCGACCACAGGAACCCCTTCGCATCGCAGGGCAGCCCCAGCCAGGTCGCGAGCGCGACACGGGCCGCCGCGTGATCGCATTCGAGCGGCGCGATCATCGCGTCGATCGCAGCGAGCGCGGGACCGGCCGGGCTGTCGGCGTCGATATGCCAATGCGCGCCGATGAATCGCAGGATCGGAAACAGCGCATGATTCTCCCGCTCGGGCAGGCACCCGCAATGCGCGAAGGCGTGGCCCTGAATCCGGACCGTGTCGCACAACTCGTGCACGAGGCGCGACTTGCCGATTCCGGCGTCGCCGACGACGAGCCGCGGCACACCGTGCGGCGCAGGCTCGCCGCGCATCACGCGACGATGCCGTGCAAGCATCTCCTGCCACGCGCGCAACAGCGCGTCGAGTTCGCGCGCGCGGCCGACCATCGGCGCCCGCATGCCGGCGTCGAGCGAATCGAACGGCGTATCGGCGCGACGCTCGCCGAGCAATTCATGAACCGGCTGCGGCACGAGGCCCGCCCGCGCCAGCCGCAACGAGGTCGGCCGATAGTCGGCATGCCGTTCGAGCGCAAGCCGCGCATCGTCGCTGATCAGGATCTGCCCGGGCCCGGCAAGCCGCAGCAGCCGCGCCGCCGCGGCGGGCGTCGAGATGCCCGACATGCGCGACGCATGAGCGAGAACCTGCCCGACGTGAATCGCGGCGGCCACTTCGACGCGCCAGCCTTCGCCGCCGGCCGTCGCCGGTACCGACAGCCGTGCACGCTCGGCCACCCGCACCATGTCGAGCGCCGCGCGCGCCGCACGGCGCGCCGGCCGGTCGATGTCGCCGTGCAGGCCGAAATGGAACAGCAGCGTGTCGCCGAGCCGTCCGTCGACCTGCGCGCCATAACCGACGGCGATGTCGGCGCACTTCGTCAGCCATTGCTCCTCGTAGCCGTCGAGCAAGTCGCCGTGATCGGTTCCGGCGTGGCGCCGCCGCCCCTCTCCGGAGATCGTCACGCAACAGCACAGCGTGGTGATCTGACGGTACTCGCCCACCGTTGCGATCGTCTCGCCGCGCGGCGCGAACGGGCGCGGACGCGTCTGCCCGCTTGCGCGGCCGGCATCGAACTGGCCGACGAGCGCGGCGAAGTTGAGCGCGCGAAACGGCTCCGCGAGTTCGTCGGCCGACGCGGCGCGCTGTTCCGGATTCTTGCTCAGCGCGCGCCGCAGTACCGAGCCGAGCGGATGCGACGCGATCGACCGAGGGAGCGCGACATCCACCGGGCTGAGCTGCTGATAGAGAATGTCGGCCACGCTCGCGCCGTGCATGACGACATCGCCCGTCAGGCATTCGATCACGATCAGACCCCACGCATACAGATCGCTCCTGGGCGTCGGCGGCTCGTTGCGCAATTGCTCGGGCGCGCAGTAGGGCGGCGAGCCGAGCACCTCGGTCGCCAGCGTCGAAGTCTGACGCGCGATGTCTTCCGTGCCGGGCAGCAACGCGCCGATGCCGAAATCGAGAAGCATCGCGTGCGGCCCGTCGTCGGCCATCGTGATCGCGATGTTCTGCGGCTTCAGGTCCCGATGCACGATGCCCCGCCGATGCGCGGCCGCGAGCGCGTCGAGCACCTCCGTCATCAGCCGGCCCGTGTCGACGGCCGACAGCGGCCCCTGCGCTGTGAGCCGATCGCGCAAGGTCCGGCCCTGTACCAGCTCGAATACGGCGAACAGCCGGCCGTCAGGCGCTACCCCCTTGTCCAGCAACGCCACGATGTTCGGGTGCCGCAGCGCTTCGCACAGGCTCGTCTCGCGCTGAAAGCGCACACGCCGGCGCGCGCGCTCTGTCGCGGTATGCGCGGCGTCGTCCCGCATCAGCTTGATCGCGACGTCCTGCCCCGTCTCGCCGCAGGTCGCGCGAAACACCACGCCATTGCCGCCTTCGCCGAGCAGCGAGCCGAGCCGGTAATGCCACTTGCCGGCAAGTTCCGCGAAAGGCGCGGCGGGCTGGCGCGGTTGTCGGGGTTCAAGTGCTTCCGGCACGACGGACGCGCGGGACGCGGTCGGCAACACGGCCGGTTCTCCCGTGCTCACGAGTAGTGGGCGACCGGGTCCGGCGCCGGACGATGCACGCCGATACGCGGCAGGGCGGCCGGCACCGACTGGCATTCGAGATGCTCGCCGCGCATGACGCGGAACGGAAAATCGCCGAACCGGACGCTGCCGCGCCGGCGCTCGACGAGCTGGCTCGCGTCCAGCCCCGGCAGGGCCGCGAACTGGCTCCGGGCGCGGTGAATCTGCACGTTGACATGGGACGTATCGATGCCGAGCATGCGCGCCAGCCGGTCGAGTTCGATCCAGCCTTGCGTGGCGGCGTCGTAGCCGGCCTGCATGTCGGCCGCGCGCGCCCGGGCGAGCGTGACGAGACTGTAGTGATGGGCGCGCTCGCCGAGATCGACCACGCCGCCGCGGACATGCAGCAGCATGCGCACGTGCTCTTCGTCGCGGCTGACGAAGAATTCGAGCAGTTGCGCCGGCGCGGCCGTATCCGCGGGCGCGGCGAGCATCATCGTCGAGCCGTTGCGCACGACCGCCAGGCGCCACGTGACGTCGCCGGTCGATACTTCATCGCCGTCATGAAGCGCGCGCGGCGGCAACGTGTCGTCGCACAGCCATTCGCCGGCCGGCGACCGGACGATCGTGACCGGCTGCGCGGCGCGTGCAGCCAGGATCTGGCGCGGCGCGAGCACGATCGGATGCGCGGCGCCTCGTATCGGCCACAGCGTATCGGCCGGATCGTCGAGCGCATCGACGCGCCACGGCGCGATACCCGCCCTGCCGAACCGGATCACGTCGCCTGGCTGAAGCACCGCGTGCTCGCCGTGGCGCAACGGCACGCCCGAAACCGACGTGCCGTTGCTGCTGTGATCGTGGAGCTCCCACCGCCCGCCGATCCAGCGGATAAGAGCGTGGACTCGGGACACCGATGCGTCCCGGATGACCGTGTCGCAGCGCGCGGCATCGCGGCCGAACACGTGATAGGCGCGGAGCAGGCACGCTTCTCCGGATGAATCGTTCTTGAGTATCGCCATGGTCGCCCCGCGTCGGATTCGCCCGGATCGCTCGAGTGACGCATCGGCGCTGCCGGGCGAGCAATTGATTCGATGATCGCGAACAATGTCGACTGTTCGCCGCTTCGTTACCTGATTTCTCGTCAGCTTCCTTTCGAATCGTTGCTCATCCGGCACCTGTTATTTCGGTCAATTGAATGGTCGACTGTTTTGTTGTTTTAAAATCGAGCAACTTGTTGAAAATCCTGCCAAATAAAATCACGCGCCGCAACCGGAATACTCAATCCCGGGTTTTATATTGCAATGCTTTACATTTTCGACGAATTATCGGGTTGCAAATAAAGGGTCGAAAATCTTCATCGGCGTGCAAGCCGCGACCGACATGCGTTGCCTGGATGAGATCACATTGAATGACGGGCCGGATTCAAACACCTTTGCCGCCGCGGAAATTTTGTTTGATGAATCGGAAATAAATTAAACCATTTCGGGAATTTAAATAATTACCGCCGACGTTTTTAAAATCAGCATTGCTTCATTTATTCCGACAGGCCGTTTCACCACGGCGAGTTTCTCGCAGTGTCATCGGTAGGCGAATGAGGCGGCATGGTTGTGCCTCACGATCAATGGCTCACGGCAACCGAGAAATCAGACCTTACGGCGATCGTCCGATCGGCTCGCCAAAGGGGTTGAGGGAACGCATCGACGAGAGCCCTCATCGCAAGCAGACGGACACGGTCGCCCCTCCATCCAACCCCAATAAATCCCCTTGACGCCCTATCTTTCGATATATATCTTTAGATATGTTTTACGACACACAGGACACGATCATGCGACACAACCCCTCCCGCGGCCATGCCCGATGCGACGGTCATGGTGCGCATGCCCGCCCTGACTGGTTCGCCGGTCTCTGGTACGCGATCGGCCGGCACCGTCGCGGCCACGATCCGTTCGGCGGCGGCCCGTTCGGCGGCCGTGGCGGGCGCGGCGGCTTTGGCGATTTCGGCGACGACGGCATGCCGCGCGGCCGCCAGTTCACGTCCGACGATCTCCAGCTGCTGCTGCTCGCGCTGGTCGCCGAGCAACCGAGCCACGGTTACGAGCTGATCAAGGCGCTCGACACGCGTTCGAACGGTTTCTACAGCCCGAGCCCCGGCATGGTGTATCCGGCGCTCACGTATCTCGAGGAAGTCGGCTTCGTCGCATCGCAGGCGGAAGGCAATCGCAAGCGCTATGCGCTGACCGAAGCCGGCCGCGCGCATCTCGACGCGCAACGCGAACGCGTCGACACGCTGTTCGCGCGCCTCACGCACCTCGCACGCAAGATGGAATTCATGCGTCGTGCGTTCGCCGGGGAATCGGCGGGCAACGACGCGCAGGACGAATCGCAGGCCGGCTGGCTGCCGGAGTTCGTCGAGGCGCGCGTCGCGCTCAAGCGGGCGCTGCTGCACAAGAGCGCAGCCGGCCCCGACGAACAGCGCCGCATCGCGGCAATCATGCGCCGCGCGACGGCCGAAATCGAAGGCGGCACCGGCGCGTAATCCGCGCCGCGCCGCCAAACCGAAGGAGAATGGATTGATGCAGAGCACATCCGAGCGCACCGTGACCCGCGTGCGCCATACCCTCAAATTCCGCCTGCTGCAGGTACTGCGCGTGCATGCCGTGACGCCGCATCTGCTGCGCGTCACGCTCGGCGGCTCCGATCTCGCGGATTTCGAATCCGCATCGTTCGATGATCACGTGAAGGTGTTTTTCCCGCCGCCCGGCGCCGAACGGCCCGCGATGCCGACGCTCGGCGCAAACGGCCCCGAGTTTCCCGAAGGCGAACCGAAGCCGGTCGCGCGCGACTTCACGCCGCGCCGCTTCGACCGCGCCGCGTGCGAACTGGATCTGGAATTCGTGCTGAACCATCCCGGCCCCGCATCGCAGTGGGCTGCGCAGGCGCGCGTCGGCCAATGGCTGGGTATCGGCGGGCCGCGCGGTTCGTTCGTCGTCCCGACCGGTTTCGACTGGCACCTGCTGATCGGCGACGATACGGCGCTGCCGGCTGTCGCACGGCGTCTCGAGGAACTGCCGGCCGGCGCGCGCGCGGCGGTCGTGCTGGAAGTCGCGGATCGCACCGCGCAGATTGCGTTCGATACGCGCGCCGACGTGCATGAAATCTGGCGCTTCCGCGCGGAAGCCGACGCGGCGAACGGCGACGTGCTGCTGAATGCGGTTCGCGACCTGCCGCTGCCGCCGTCCGGCGACGGCTACGTGTGGGCGGCCGGCGAAGCGCTGTCGATGCGCGCGGTGCGTCAGCACCTGACCGGCGAGCGCGGCGTCGACAAGTCGCGCATCCGTGCGGCGGCCTACTGGAAGCGCGGCGCCGCGGCCGTGCACGAAACGCTGGAAGATTGACGCGACGGGCACCCGGCATACGGGCACCCGGCATACGGGCTCCCGGCCACGGGCATCCGGCAGACAGGCTCCCCGGCCGGCGAACGGGTGATGCGACCGTGGCGCCGGCGCACCAACGGGCTTGGCATCGGCATCGCGGCTGGTATATATGTACGTCTGCGTCGCCGCTGTCACGCGACAGCCGCCGCAGCCCGTCCAGGAGCGCCCGGTCATGACAAAAGAAAGCCACGCTTCGCCTTTCCTTCGCAACCTGAAGATCGCCGGCTATTGCGGCCTCGCCGCGGTCGTACTCGCGCTGTTCGTCGCGATGTGCGCGATCCTGAAGGAAAGCGCCCTTGAGCGCGACGCCGCGCAGCATCCGGCCGATACGCCCGAACTGCACGATGCGGGCGGCGGCCCGTCCGCATCGGCCGAATCGGCCCACACGCCGGGCTCGCCCGGCTGACGGCGTCCTGCCCGACTTCCTTCCGCTTACGGCGCGTGCCGGCGCCCCATCACGACCGCGTGCACCGAATCGCCGAACCGTTCGAGCAGCGCGGTCACACGTTGCCCGTACAGGTGCGCAGCCAGCGCGCCGGCCGTGCCGACCAGCACGCCGCCCGCCATGTCGAACGGCCAGTGCACGCCCGCATAGATACGCCCCCACGCAATCGCCGCGGCCATCGCGGCCATCACGAACCCGGTGAGCCGGGTCGTGCCGCCGAGCATCAGGCCGACCGCCATGCTCCACGCGAACGTCATGTGATCGCTCGGAAACGAGCTGTCCGGCGCATGCGGAATCAGCTGCGCGCCGACGCCGGCCATGAACGGCCGCGGCGAGAACCAGAAATGCCCGAGCAGCTGCGCGAGTATGAGTGCCGCGCATACGCCGACGCCGGCTTCAATCGCCTGGCGCCGCGTCGGGCGCGCGCCGAAGATCCAGGTCAGCAGCAGCATCGCGGGCAGCGCATAGACGAGCCAGTCGGCGGCGAAGATCGCAACGCGGGCCACGCCCGGCTGCGGCGCATGCCCGGCGTTGATGGCGGAAAAGAGGGCGAGATTGAGGTTCTGCATGAATCCGGTTGCGTGGAGCGAAAGATTCGACCGGTTGCCCGGTCGGACACGAACGATGCTAGGGCGCGCCCGCTTAAGCGATGCTTAATGCGGCAGGCATGCGGGCCAGCGCGCGACCGCCGTGGCGAACGCACTTAGAGCGTGCAGTGCAATACAAGTTCACGAAATTGTCATATTCACGCGCGACCGTCTCCCGGAAAGGCTCACCTGACATCCCGTAAAGGCTCACCTTTTTCACATCGTGGCGTCATCGACGTGTGCGAGCATCGGGGCGCCGGGCGCCATCCACGCCGTTTGCGTCGTTCGTCTCAATATTTGCGCGGTAAATCCGTCGAAATCGGCAACAATTAATTCCAAATGCGGCATCGCACAACGGCAACGCACAGGCATACGATTACGAGCACTCATCCACGAAGCGATCAACAACAAGGAGTCCGCATGAAACCCAGCGATGTCCGATCGAAAGCGTTTGCGATGCCGTTGACCAGCCCTGCCTTCCCGATGGGCCCGTACCGTTTCGTCGACCGTGAGTTTCTGATCATCACGTATCGCACCGATCCGGACCGTCTCCGTGAAATTGTCCCCGAGCCGCTGCAGATCACCGAGCCGCTCGTGCATTACGAATTCATCCGCATGGCCGATTCGACCGGCTTCGGCGACTACACCGAAAGCGGCCAGGTGATTCCCGTCGAATACAACGGCCAGCCGGGCGGCTACACGCTCGCGATGTATCTCGACGATCACCCGCCGATCGCCGGCGGCCGCGAGCTATGGGGCTTCCCGAAGAAGCTCGCGTCGCCCACCCTGCACGTGAACACCGATCACCTGCTCGGCACGCTCGACTACGGCAAGGTGCGCGTCGCGACCGGCACGATGGGCTACAAGCACAAGGAACTCGACATCGACGAGCAGACGAAGCGTCTCGCCGGCCCCAATTTCCTGCTGAAGATCATTCCGCACGTCGACGGCACCGCGCGCGTATGCGAACTGGTGCGCTACTACATGCAGGACATCAAGATGAAGGGCGCGTGGACGGGCCCCGCATCGCTCGAGCTGGCGCCGCACGCGCTCGCGCCGGTAGCCGACCTGCCCGTGCTCGAGATCGTCGAAGCCCGGCACCTCGTCGCAGATTTGACACTCGGTCTCGGCGAAGTCGTCTACGATTACCTGGCTCAGTAACACGTCCGCAGTCCTTCTCCCTGTCAATCCTTTCACCACGGGAATTCGAAATGAGCAACCTGAATGGCAAGACCGCAGTCGTCACGGGTGCCGCGAGCGGCATCGGCAAGGAAATTGCGCTGGAACTCGCGAAAGCGGGCGCGGCCGTCGCGATCGCCGACCTGAACCAGGACGGCGCAAATGCGGTCGCCGACGAGATCAACAAGGCAGGCGGCAAGGCGATCGGCGTCGCGATGGACGTGACGAACGAGGAAGCCGTGAACAGCGGCATCGACAAGGTTGCCGAAACGTTCGGCTCGGTCGACATCCTCGTGTCGAACGCGGGCATCCAGATCGTCAACCCGATCGAGAACTACGCGTTCTCCGACTGGAAGAAGATGCAGGCGATCCACGTCGACGGCGCATTCCTGACGACGAAGGCCGCGCTCAAGCACATGTACAAGGACGATCGCGGCGGCGTCGTGATCTACATGGGCTCGGTGCACTCGCACGAAGCGTCGCCGCTGAAGTCGGCGTACGTGACGGCCAAGCACGGGCTGCTCGGCCTCGCACGCGTGCTCGCGAAGGAAGGCGCGAAGCACAACGTGCGCTCGCACGTCGTGTGTCCGGGCTTCGTGCGCACGCCGCTGGTCGACAAGCAGATTCCGGAGCAGGCGAAGGAGCTCGGGATCAGCGAAGAGGAAGTGGTGAAGAAGGTGATGCTCGGCAACACGGTCGACGGCGTGTTCACGACGGTGCAGGACGTCGCGCAGACGGTGCTGTTCCTGTCGGCGTTCCCGAGCGCCGCGCTCACCGGCCAGTCGTTCATCGTCAGCCACGGCTGGTTCATGCAGTAACGTCCTCGCCTCCCTGACGGGAGGCGATTCCCGCACCCGGCGGCGCACGTCCGCACCGGAACTTCCTGTTCCGCTCGAGCGTGTGCTTCCGCGTGTCGTTGCAGAAGTTCCAGACGTAGTTCACCGCACGGCTCCGTTTGTTCAGGAGTCCGTCGGGCGACTTCACGCGATAGCGGTAGACAAGGATCATACCGATCATTCCAACGATGGAATGCCGTCTGTCGACGTCACTCCTTTCCTCTCCGCCATCGATGGCGGGATTTCTCGGAGCAACTGATGAAACCGCATGCCCGTACAGAAAAGCAGGCCGTCGATGCGACGGACTTGCATCACGAAGCCGGCCCGCCGGCCACTGCGCGGTCATTGCCGTACGAAACGATCGCGCTCGTCCTGCAGGGCGGCGGCGCGCTCGGCGCGTATCAGGCCGGCGTGTTCGAAGGGCTGCACGAGGCGGGCATTCCGCTCGACTGGATCGCGGGCATCTCGATCGGCGCGCTCAACACCGCGCTGATCGCCGGCAATGCGCCCGAGCATCGCGTCGAGCGGCTGCGCGAGTTCTGGGAAACGATCTGCCAGCCGGCGTTCTTTCCGGCGATTCCGGCCGCGTTCGAATTCGCGCTGTTCAACAGCATCGACCAGATCCGCACGTTCTTCACCGCGTCGCAGGCTGCGAGCGCGATGATGCAGGGCCAGCAGGGCTTCTTCTCGCCGCGCTTCCCGCCGCCGCTGCCGGGCGTGTCCGACCATCCGGAAAAGATCAGTTGGTACGACACGTCGGCGCTGCGCACGACGCTGCTGAAGCTGTGCGACTTCGACCGGATCAATTCGGGCGAGACGCGCATATCGGTCGGCGCGGTCAATGTCGGCACCGGCAACTTCGTGTACTTCGACAACTCGCGCATCCGTCTCGCACCCGAGCATTTCATGGCGTCCGGCGCGCTGCCGCCCGCGTTCCCGCCGGTCGAGATCGACGGCGAGTATTACTGGGACGGCGGTGTCGTGTCGAACACGCCGCTGATGGAAGTGCTCCGCGCACGGCCGCGCAGCGACACGCTCGCGTTCCAGGTCGATCTGTGGAGCGCGCGCGGGCCGCTGCCGCGCACGATGGCCGACGTCGCCGAACGCACGAAGGACGTGCAGTATTCGAGCCGCACGCGTTTCGTCACCGATACGCTGCAGCGCGAACAGCGCTACCGCAACGTGCTGCGCCACGTGCTCGAGCAGGTGCCGGAAGAGCAGCGCAAGAACGACCCGTGGTGCGTCGAGGCCGACGCGATGTCGAGCGGGAAGAAGTACAACATCCAGCACCTGATCTATCAGCAGAAGGCGTACGAGCATCACTACAAGGACTATCAGTTCGGTCTGTCGACGATGCGCGACCACTGGTCCGCGGGTCTCGACGACATCCGCAAGACGCTCGCGGTGAAGGACGGCCTCGCGCTGCCCAACAACGACGCGGGCTTCGTGACGCACGACATTCACCGCCGCCGGTGATGCCGTGTGCGACGGATCGGTGCGATGCATGCACCGGTCCGTCCTCTTCTCCAATCTCCGATTCGACATGCCGATTTTCATCGCACTGTTCGCGCTCATCGCTTTGGGATGGGGCGCGGTTCACCTGTTTCACGTCATCGCCGCGCAGTTCGGCCAGCCGGTTGCAATCGTGGCCGCGGTGCTCGCTGGCGCGATCCTGATCGCGCTGGTCGCGTGGTGGATCAAGCGTCGCCGCGACATCGCACCGAATACCAGGGAAGAAGGCTGGACGCATATCGTGCATCGCGCGTGGGGCGAGTTGCGTGTGTCTGCGACGCAAGGGCTGCTGTGGCTGTCGCACGACGGCGCGGACGGTCGTTATACGCTGTCGCAGGTCGACGGCTGCCAGGCCGCGCCGATCGGCGGCCGCTGGCATCTCGTCGTGCACGTGCGCGACGCGGCGCGCAGCGAATGGAAGCTGCCGATGACGGACAAGCGCGATGCGCAGCGCTGGGCGCGTGTGCTGACGCTGGCGAAGGACAACCGGCTGTAACGGGCCACGGCCGCGAGCGGGCGCCGGCACGGGCTGCCCGCACGTAGACGCACTGGGCGACATGCCGAAGCAATCGGCGTGGCGCATGTTGCGTCCGACCGGTTCGCACCTGCGGCGCGCGTCCTGAACGGCGCTGCCTTCCTATCGTGCGCCGAGCGCCCATAACGCATCGAGCACGTGCTGCGTCGGCCGCTCGACCGGGCCGGCCCGATGGGCGATCCCTAGTTCGCGCCACAACGTCGGGCGCAACGGCCGCATGACGATACGTGCGTCGGGCAAAGGGGCACCCGCCTCGTGCGGCAGCAGCGTCGCGCCGTAGCCGGCGGCGACCAGGCTCTTGATCGCATCGTTGTAGTTGAGTTCGATGCGCGGCTCGGGCCGGTGGCCGCCGAGCGCGAACCATTCCGTCGTGAGCCGCGACAGACGCGTGGTCGCATCGTTGAGAATCAGCGGACGCGCGGCCAGATAGGCCGGCGTCACGCGAGCCGGGAGCCGCCAGTCCGCGGGCAGGAAAGCCATCACCGGATCACGCCGCCACGCGCGGATCGACAGCCCCGCGACCGACGCCTGCGGCAGCGCCACCAGCCCGACGTCGAGCGCGCCCTGCGCAATCCGCGCCAGGGTTTCCTGCGACGTGAGCACCGCAATCTGGACATCGATGTCCGGATGTTGCTCGCGCAGCCGGGCCACTGCCTGCGGCAGCAGGTGCGCGATCGCCCCGGTCGACGCACCCAGACGCACCCGTCCGGTCAGCCCCTGCACCTGACGCTGCACGTCGTCGAGTGTCGACTCGACCTCGGCCAGCAGACGGCGCGCCCGCTCCACCAGCACTTCACCGATGGTCGACGGCCGCACGTTTCCGCGCGTGCGGGACAGCAGCGGCACGCCGATGCGGCTTTCCAGTTCGGCTATGTGAAGACTGACGGTCGGCGGCGCGAGATGAAGCAGTTGCGCCGCGGCCGCGAAGGATCCCTGGTCGGCGATCGCGACCAGCGTGCGCAGGCGGTCCAGACTGATCTCCCGCATTTCCCACCTCTCGTTCAGGAAAACTGAATCCAACAATCAGTAAATTCAACTTTTCCTATTCTAGGCGTTCGGTGGACGATACGGTTTCTCCCGACGACCGAACGCAAGGAACGCGACCATCATGAGCCTCCCCACTGTCTATATCGACGGCGATCAAGGCACGACCGGACTGCAGATCCACGAGCGCCTGCGCGAGCGCAACGATTTGCAGCTGCTCACGCTGCCGGCGGCCGAACGCAAGGATCCCGTACGGCGCGCCGAGGCAATCAACGCGTGCGATATCGCAATTCTGTGCCTGCCCGACGCAGCCGCGCGCGAAGCGGTCGGCTTCATCCGGAATCCTGAGGTACGCGTGATCGACGCGAGTTCGGCCCATCGCACGCAGCCGGAATGGGTCTACGGCTTTCCCGAGATGGTCGATGGGCACGCGCAGAAAATTGCGCATGCGCGGCGCGTCACCAATCCGGGCTGCTACCCGACAGGCGCGATCGGCTTGCTTCGGCCGCTGCAACAGGGTGGCCTGCTGCCGCGCGACTATCCGGTGAGCATCCATGCCGTCTCCGGTTACTCCGGCGGCGGGCGGACCGCCATCGACGAATTCGAATCGGACGGGGCTTCGCGCGCGAAACCGCTGCAGGTCTATGGCCTCGCACTCGCGCACAAGCACGTGCCCGAGATCCAGCTGCATGCCGGGCTCGCGCACCGTCCGTTGTTCGTGCCGGCTTACGGCGCCTATCGGCAAGGCATCGTGCTGACCGTGCCGATCGAGTTGCGCCTGCTCCCGGCCGGCGTGACCGGCGAGCGGCTGCACGCGTGTCTCGCGCATCACTACGCGGACGCGCGTCACGTCGATGTCACTCCGCTCGCGGACACGCGCGCGATCACGCATCTCGATCCGCAAGCGCTGAACGGCACCAACGACCTGCGGCTCGGCGTGTTCGTCAATGCCGATCACGGTCAGGTGCTGCTGTCCGCCGTGTTCGACAATCTCGGCAAAGGGGCATCCGGCGCAGCCGTGCAGAATCTCGACCTGATGCTCGGTGCGTCGAGTGCGGCATGACCCGCCCGCCGGCACCGTCGAAAGCCGGCCCGGCGAGCGGATCGACAGCGCGGCGCAGCCGGCAATGCTTCTGTACGCGCTGCACGCTGCATGCTCGCGACGCCGTTCGCGAGCTGCGAAAGGGCGTCTGCCGATGCCCGCACACGCCCCCGTAAAAGCTCACCTTTGGCCGATTCAGGCCATATCGTCACCCGCAGCGGCATTCAGCCCGGCCAGCGTCTCCGCCAGAAAATCCACGCACACGCGCACTTTCGCCGATGCCGCGACGCGTTCCGGATAAACCGCCCAGATGTTCGCGGGCTGGATCGCGTCCGGCAGCACGCGGCACAACGCGCCGCGTTCGATCAGCGGCCCGGCTTCCCAGATCGAGCGCAACACGATCCCGCGCCCGGCCAGCGCCCATTGCACGGCCACCTCGCCGTGGTTCGTCGACAGTGCGCCGCCGACCTTCACCGTGGCCATTTCGCCGCGCACGTTCAGCCGCCAGACGCCGAGCGGGTGATCGCGCTCCTTGATCGCGAGACAGTCGTGCGACGCGAGATCCGCGAGCGAACGCGGCGTGCCGCGTCGTGCGAGATAGTCGGGCGACGCGCACAGCACGCGGTAGTTCGCGGCAAGGCGGCGCGCGATCAGGTGATCGGAGATTTCGTCGCCGATACGCACGTCGAGGTCATAGCCTTCGCCCGCGACGTCGACGAGCCGGTCGAACAGATCGAGCCGCACGTTCAGTTGCGGATAGCGTGCGGAGAAATCGAGCAGCGCCGGCGCGACGACGTGCCGGCCGAAGCCGAAGCTGCTCGAAATGCGCAGCGTGCCGCGCGGCACCGTGCGCGTCGTCGACACGTCCTCGACGAGATGATCGACGTCGTCGAGAATCTTCTCGGCGCGCGCGAACACGCGTTCGCCGGCTTCCGTGACCGTCACGCGGCGCGTCGACCGATGCAGCAGGCGCGTGCCGAGTTGCGCCTCGAGCAGCGCGATGCGCTTGCTGACGTAGGCGGGCGACACCGCGAGCTGCTCGGCGGCCGCGCTGAAGCTCGTCAGGCGGACGACCAGGCTGAACACGCGCAGGTCGTCGAGGTTCGGTGATTTATTCACGATTCGTGGAAAGTCGATTAACCTTTCGTGCGATTTTAATCCGAATGGAAATAAATAAAATGGCGTGACGTGCCACTGCATCCCCGGCAGCAGGCCGACCAGCCAAGGAGCTTTGCATGACCGACAGGACTTACAGAATTGCCGTGATCCCCGGCGACGGCATCGGCCGTGAAGTGATGCCCGAGGGCCTGCGCGCGCTCGACGCCGTGACCGCGCGCTTCGGCATCCGCTTCGACTTCGTGCAGATCGACTGGGCAAGCTGCGACTACTATGCGCAGCACGGCCAGATGATGCCGGACGACTGGAAGGCGCAACTGTCGGGCATGGACGCGATCCTGTTCGGCGCGGTCGGCTGGCCCGCAACGGTGCCCGATCACATTTCGCTGTGGGGCTCGCTGCTGAAATTCCGCCGCGAGTTCGACCAGTACATCAACCTGCGGCCTGCGCGCCTGTTCGACGGCGTACCGTCGCCGCTCGCCGGCCGCCGCCCGGGCGACATCGATTTCATGATCGTGCGCGAGAACACCGAGGGCGAATATTCGTCGGTCGGCGGCACGATGTTCGAAGGCACCGACCGCGAAGTCGTGATGCAGCAGTCGATCTTCACGCGTCACGGCACCGAGCGCGTGCTGAAATTCGCGTTCGAGCTCGCGCAGCGGCGCGCGAAGCGTCTCACCGTCGCGACGAAAAGCAACGGCATCGCGATCAGCATGCCGTGGTGGGACGCGCGCGCGGCCGAGATGGCCGAACGCTATCCCGAAATCGCCGTCGACAAGCAGCACATCGACATCCTGTGCGCGCGCTTCGTGCTGCAGCCGGACCGCTTCGACGTCGTCGTCGCGTCGAACCTGTTCGGCGACATCCTGTCGGATCTCGGGCCGGCCTGTACGGGCACGATCGGCATCGCGCCGTCTGCGAACCTCAACCCGGACCGCACGTTTCCGTCGCTGTTCGAACCCGTGCACGGTTCCGCGCCCGACATCGCGGGGCAGTACATCGCGAATCCGGTCGCGATGATCTGGTCGGCGGCGATGATGCTCGACTTCCTCGGCAACGGTGCGGGCCGCGAACGCGAAGCACACGATGCGATCGTCGCCGCGATCGAGGACGTGCTGCGCGCCGGGCCGCATACGCGCGATCTCGGCGGCAATGCGGGCACGCAGGAAGTGGGCGAGGCGATCGCCGCGCGGATCGCAGGCTGACGGTCAGGCCCGGCGCGAGCGATCGCGCCGGGCAGCGGCTTCACGAATCATCCGGCGGTGAGTAACACGCGATACGGTTGCGCACCCGTGCGGGTTCCGATGCGTGCACGCTGACGTCGAGCGGTGAGCAACGACACACTGCAACGCGCACTGCTTGCAGTGTCTTTCGTTGAAATCGATCCGATCGGTGAGTTGCACATCATGTTCACGCACACCGATCGCCAACAGACCGTCGATCCGGTTCGATCGGTGAGATGCATTACGTGGTGAAGCACACCGCTGCGCATCGATAGGTGCATCACGCGATATCGACATGAGCGACATGTCCGCTTCATCCGGAGCGATGCCGCTTCGATCTGCACGAAGCACACGGTCCGACGCGACATTTCACCTGGTCCCGAAAAATCTCACCTTCAGCGCACCGGCTCCCGAATTTCCTCACCATTGAGCACAGCCGATGCGTTAACCGATCCGCTGAACCGGCGCGGCGAGAACGTCACAGCCCGAGATCGGACAGCCCCGGATGATCGTCCGGACGGCGGCCGAGCGGCCAGTGATAGAGACGGTCCGCCTCGCGAATCGGCCGATCGTTGATGCTCGCGTGACGATGCGCCATCAGGCCGTTTTCGTCGAACTCCCAGTTTTCGTTGCCGTACGAGCGGAACCAGTTGCCGGCGTCGTCATGCCATTCGTACGCAAAGCGCACCGCGATGCGATTGCCGCCGAACGCCCACAGCTCCTTGATCAACCGGTAGTCGAGCTCGCGCGCCCATTTCCGCTGCAGCAGCCCGACGATCTCGTCGCGGCCGGTCACGAATTCCGCGCGATTGCGCCATTGGCTTTGCGGCGTGTAGGCGAGCGCCACGCGCTGCGGATCGCGCGTGTTCCATCCATCCTCGGCGGCGCGCACCTTCTGGCGTGCCGATTCGAGCGTAAAGGGCGGGACGGGCGGACGGACTTCGGGGGAAGCGGACATGGATTTGCTCCTGTTCAGGGTTCTGGCCGCGGACACCCGCGGCCGGTTCGGATTCGCTGCATCGACTACCGCGAAACGGTGTCGAGCAGCAGTTCGGCCGTCGCGCGCGCATCGCGCGCGGCATTGGTATCGCCGCTGACGAGCGCCACGCCGATCGCGCCGTCGATCAGCACGAGCCACTGACGCGCAAGGCGCGCGAGCCCGCGGCGCTCGATGCCCGTTGCGTCGGCATACGCGTCGAACCGCTCGCGCACGAATGCCAGCAGGCGCGCCTTGTGCATACGCGCGACGACGCGCACGGGATCGTCGGCATCGGGAATCTCGCCCGATGCGTTCAGGAACGCGCAGCCATGAAAGTCGGGCTGCCCGAACCAGTCGCGCAGCACGTCGAACATGCCGAGCAACTGCGTGCGCGGCGCGTTGCCGCGCGCACGGGTTGCATCGACGAACCAGCGCATCCAGCGCTCGTCGCGGCGTTCGAGCGCGGCGACCACCAGCGCCTCTTTCGATTCGAACTGCGAATAAAAGCTTTTTCGTGCCGCACCGGACCGCTTCACGATCGCGTCGACACCCGTTGCGTGGATGCCGCCCGAATAGATCAGCGCTTCGGCCGCATCGAGCAGCCGGTCGCGAACGCCCGGTTCGCCGGAAGTGTCGTGTCGTGTGTTCATGCGTTTACGGTAGAACGATCGTTCTCCGCCGTCAACTCCTGTGTGAAATGGCCATATCGGCGAAAGGGCTGAATCGTGGCCTGGCTGCACAGCGGCCTGCGACGCGACCCGCCGCGTTTACGACATTTTTTCTTGAAGTAGATGCGTGACGCTCACTACACTTCGGTCACCCTGTCTGGGCGAAAGGACATCATGCAGCGACCGGAATCCGCGCGCCCCGCGCGCGCCTATGCGGCTTATGCCAAGCGGCTCGATGGCCGCGTCGTCGTGCGGCGCTTCGATCCGCGCAGCGATTCGTACGACGCGCTGACCGCGCTGCTGCATCGCGCGTTCGCGCCGCTCGGCGCGCTGGGCTTCAACTGCCCGTGCGTCGACCAGCCGGCATCGGCGACACGCGAACGCGTGCTCACCGGCGAATGTTTCGTCGCGCTCGGCAACGCGCATCTGGTCGCGACGATGACGATGCATTCGCACGATCCCGATTCGCGCTGCGATCCGTATCGCAGCCGGCACGTCGCGACGCTCGGCCAGCTGGCCGTCGACCCCGTCTGGCAGCAACGCGGCATCGGCCGCTCGCTGCTCGCGTTCGCGCAACGGCGGGCGGCCGCGCGCGGCGCGACGCACCTCGCGCTCGACGCGCCGTCCGCAGCGGTCCGGCTCATCGATTTCTATCGTCGCGAAGGATTTCAACCGGTCGACGTGATGCGCTTCCCGGGACACAACTACGACAGCGCGATCCTGTGCAAATCCGTCGGCGTCGCGGGCGACCGCATGCGTGCCTGCGACACGGCGCAGATCGACGTTGCGCGGCAAGCCGGTGCGGCATCATGAAACACGAAGTGCAGAAGCATGATGGCGATGACGATCGCGCGCAGCTCGCTGTCCGGCAGGCACGCGTGCGTGCGGCGCTGCGGCTGCGCGGCGTGATGAAGCTGACGATCGTCACGATCGCGGCCGCGCATGCGCTGACGTTCGCGTTCGAAGGCCTGCTCGTCGCGGCCGGTTTCGCGCCCGAAACCGCGACGTTGCTGCTGTTCCGCTTCATGACCTGCGCACTCGTCAGCTTCTGGCTGCAAGCCGATGCGCTGCGCGCCTATCGGTATGCGGCGCAGCATGGGTTCGTCACGGTTTCGGGCACGCACGGCGACCTGATCGGCGTTGCACCGCAGTGCCCGAAGCGCTGGCTCGTCGTGTTGAATCTCCAGCTCGAGCCGCGATGGTTGAAGGGTGAACAAACCAGGTAGCGGTCCGCGCACCGCTCGAGGCAGATTGCGTTGCGTATGAGTGAGTCGTAACGAGGTTCACCGACTCACGGTTGACGTCCCGTTTCGGCACGGCATTGCATGCGGTGCGCAGGCAGCGATCGCTCGACAAGCGAAGCAGGGAAGCGTGCGGAAGAGGAAGAACAGGCGCCGATTGGCGTGATGGGGTGAAGCGAGGCGGGGGCTGACAGGTGAAGCGAACGCGCGATTGCAAGTCACCGATGATGCGCGATCGCGTCGCGATTCGACGCGCAAACACAGCTCCCGAATAATCTCACCTCAAGCCCGGATTCGCGCGTTCCGATCTCGACGACGCACGCGCAAACGAAAGCGGGGCAGGCGACAAACAAGCCGCGCTGCCCCTTCGGCACTCAGACCGTCCAGTCGAGAATCACCTTGCCGCTTTCGCCGGACAGCATCGCGGCGAAGCCTTGCTCGTAATCGTCGGCCTTGAAGCGATGCGTGATGATCGGCGACAGGTCGAGGCCGCTCTGCAGCATCGCGACCATCTTGTACCAGGTCTCGAACATCTCGCGGCCATAGATGCCCTTGATCTCGAGCCCCTTGAAGATCACCTGGTTCCAGTCGATCGCCGTCTGCGCGGGCGGGATACCGAGCAGCGCGACCTTGCCGCCGTGGTTCATCGCCTCGAGCATGCTCGTAAACGCGCTCGGCACGCCCGACATCTCGAGGCCGACGTCGAAGCCTTCGGTCATGTGCAGGTCGGCCATCACATCGCGCAGCGACTCGCGTGCGACGTTGACCGCGCGCGTCGCGCCCATCTTGCGCGCGAGTTCCAGCCGGTAGTCGTTGATGTCGGTGATGACGACGTTGCGCGCGCCGACGTGCTTCGCGATCGCAACGGCCATGATGCCGATCGGGCCCGCGCCGGTGATCAGCACGTCTTCGCCGACGAGGTTGAACGACAGCGCCGTGTGCGTCGCATTGCCGAACGGATCGAAGATCGACGCGAGATCGTCGGAGATCTCGGGCGGAATCTTGAACGCGTTGAACGCCGGAATCGCCAGATACTCGGCGAATGCGCCTTCGCGGTTCACGCCGACGCCGACCGTGTTGCGGCACAGATGCCGGCGCCCAGCGCGACAGTTGCGGCAGAAACCGCACGTGATGTGGCCTTCGCCCGACACGCGATCGCCGATCGCGAAACCGCGCACTTCCTGCCCCATCTCGACGATCTCGCCGACATATTCGTGACCGACATGCATCGGCACGGGGATCGTCTTCTGCGCCCAGTCGTCCCACTTCCAGATATGGATGTCGGTGCCGCAGATCGCCGTGCGGCGAATCTTGATCAGCACGTCGTTGTGGCCGACTTCGGGGCGCTTCACGCGCGTGAGCGTGAGGCCGGGGCCGCGCTCGAGCTTTGCCAGTGCTTTCATGGTCGCGCCTCCGTCAGACGATGCCGAGCGACTTGCCGACGCGCACGAACGCGGCAACCGCCTGGTCGATCTGTTCGGGCGTATGCGCGGCGCTCATCTGCGTGCGGATGCGTGCGCGGCCGCGCGGCACGACGGGGAACGAGAAGCCGATCACGTAGACGCCTTCGCCGAGCAGCTTGTCGGCCATGTTGGTCGCGAGCTGCGCGTCGCCGAGCATCACCGGGATGATCGGATGCGCGCCGGGCACGAGCGTGAAGCCCGCTTCGGTCATCTGCTCGCGAAAACGCGCGCCGTTCTCGCGCACGCGCTCGCGCAGCTTCGCGCCTTCGTCGCTGCCGAGCAGTTCGAGCACCTTCAACGATGCTGCGGCGATGCTCGGCGTGAGCGTGTTCGAGAACAGATACGGGCGCGAGCGCTGGCGCAGCAGTTCGACGACCTCGCGGCGCGCAGCGACATAGCCGCCCGATGCGCCGCCGAGCGCCTTGCCGAGCGTGCCCGTGATGATGTCGACGCGGCCTTCGACGCCGCAATGCTCGGGCGTGCCGCGGCCGTGCGCGCCGATGAAGCCGACCGCGTGCGAATCGTCGACCATCACGAGCGCGCCGTAACGATCGGCGAGATCGCAGATGCCTTTCAGGTCGGCGATGATGCCGTCCATCGAGAACACGCCGTCGGTCGCGATCAGCTTGTGGCGCGCGCCCGCCGCATCGGCTTCCTTGAGCTTCGCCTCGAGATCGGACAGGTCGTTGTTCCGGTAGCGGAAGCGCTTCGCCTTGCACAGGCGGATGCCGTCGATGATGCTCGCGTGGTTCAGCTCGTCGCTGATCACCGCGTCGTTCTCGTCGAGCAGCGTCTCGAACAGCCCGCCGTTCGCATCGAAGCAGCTCGAGTAAAGAATGCTGTCCTCGGTGCCGAGAAACGTGGCCAGCGCGCTTTCCAGTTGCTTGTGCACGGTTTGCGTGCCGCAGATGAAGCGCACCGATGCCATGCCGAAGCCGTCCTGGTCGAGGCCGGCTTTCGCCGCGTCGATCAGGCGCGGATCGTTCGCCAGACCCAGATAGTTGTTCGCGCAGAAATTGAGCACGCCGGCACCGCCGGCAAGCCGCACGGCCGCCGCCTGGGGACTCGCGATCTCGCGCTCGGTCTTGTAAAAACCGTCCGCGCGGATCTGGTCGAGCGTCCCGCGCACCTGGGCGAGAAAGGCATCACGCATCGCAAAGCTCCTGACAGGGATTCGCATTCCGCGGCGCGCCGTTCGTGGCGGCGGCGCAACGGCCTGCTACTGTTATAGTCGGTCGTTCGGTTGACCGCATTTATCCGATATTCCGAACTAGAATTCGAAATACCGAACAACTCTAAGCGAACGGAATCCAAATGGCAAGTTCCTCCGGATCGCGGCGCACGCCTGCCGGCGCCGCATCGCAGCCGCCGGCCGCCACGCCGCCGCGTGTCGGCGAGCAGATCCAGCGGCTGCGCAACGAGCGCAAGCTGACGCTCGACGACCTGTCGCGCGCGGCCGGCGTATCGAAATCGATGCTCTCCGAGATCGAGCGCGACAAGGCCAACCCGACGATCGCCGTCGCCTGGCGGCTGACCAACGCGCTCGGCATCACGCTCGACGAGCTGTTCTCGCAACCGAAAGCGCCGGAGACGATCCGTGTAGACGGCCCGCACGACATTCCGACGCTCGCCGGGCACGACGGCCGGTACCAGTTGCGTGTGTGGGGCCCGATCGACCTCGCCGGCAAGTTCGAGTGGTACGAGCTGACGCTGCCTGGCGGCGGCGCACTCGTATCGAATGCGCACGAACCCGGCACGCGCGAACACCTCACCGTGCTGCAGGGCGCGATGGAAATCGAAGCCGCGGCGGCCAGCCGGCGCCTGAAGGCCGGCGACACCGCGCGCTACCCTGCCGACGAGCCGCACGCAATCCGCAATCCCGGCAAGGCCGAAGCGCGGGCACTGCTGATCGTGATACATCGCTGACGGCGCGTATAGCTGGCCAAAGGGCCTGTTGCGGAAAATACTGTATGTTTGTACAGTATACGGACATTCCGCCATGCATGGGCCGGAGCCGGCGCACGGAGGCGCCCGCCCCGGTCGACAGGAGCCTGCGATGACAGAAGAACAAGATTTGGCCGCGCTCAGCTTCAAGGCTGCCGCACACGACCTCGAGCTGATCGTTCGCCATATTGCCGGGCGCTATATCCGCCAGCGCGTCCCGCTGACGTGGCGCCTGCTGCACGCGATCGAAGCCGAGGCGCTCGCCGATCTCGGCTTTGCCAGCCGGCACGAAGCCGGTATGCGTCAACTGTTCGAACGGCCGTCGGACATGGCGTTTCCCGAAACGGACGATCCGATCGACTTCGGGCGCTCGAATGCGCTGCCCGCCGTCTTTTCGTTCGCGGTTCTCGCATACGAAGCGGCGGCAACGTCGCATGACACGGCGCCCCGCGAGCGTGCTCACCGTCCGTCCAAGGCGTGGGGCGACTGACTGCCAACCCGGGCCGCCGCGCATGGCGGCCTGTCCAGCCTCTTGCTGCCCGAGACGTTGCGAAAAGGGCTACCATATACGCAACTAACGGAATAAATAACATGTCCCTTCCCGCCTCTCCCGACACTCCGGCACGCCCGGAAGAAAAGGATCTGTTCGACCGCGGTGCATCCGACTGGATCGTATCGCCCGAAGCCGCATTCGATGCGTGGCTGGCCATGCAGGACTATCGCCGCTCGTCGGCCGACGTCTATCGCACGCAATGGGGCGCGTTTCTCGCGTGGATGCGTTCGCATCAGAAAAATCTGGCAACGGTCGATACGGCCACGATCGCGAACTTCGTCGGCGAATTGCCGATCCGGAAAACCCAGCGATTGCGCTATCTGCGGCTGATCGAGCGTGTGCTCGACCACATCCGGCGCACCGAGTACGCATCGACCAACCCGGCCCGTTTCATTGCTCAGGATGGCGAAGCGAACTGGCGCAAGGCGCGCGACAACGAGCCGACCGGTTTCCTGACGCCGGCCGAACGCGCGACGTTGCTCGCGTATCTGTTTTCGCCGATCGGCGTATCCGGTTCCGCGTACTGGAAAGAGCGACGCGACCGCGCGCTCGTGGCCGCGTTTCTTGGCGCCGGCATTAAAACCGGCGAAGCGCGTGCGCTTACGATTAGTTGCGTCAATACGAGCGGAACGTCGCTGCAGATCCAGTCGGCGCACCCGGCTTACGCGCGCGAAACCCATCTGGCGTCGTTCGCGATCGCGCTGCTCGAAGCGTGGCTCACGGAGCGCAAGCGCCAGGACATCCCGGGCGAGCTCGTGTTCCCTGCGTCGCATGCCGGGCGGCCGATGCACAAGGCGACGATGCTGCGCGCCATCGATGCGATCGTCGAATCGGCCGGACTCACGTCGTCGCGCACCGCGCGCGCGAGCCCGCAGACGCTACGCAATACCTATGCGGCCGAACTGTTCGAAAACGACGTGCCGCCCGAACGGGTCGGCAAATGGCTGGGCTTCATGCGGCCGATCTCGTCGAACCGCCTGCATCGCGCATGGAAAAACTGGCGCGATGGCCTGACCGACAACAACGGTGACGGTGACGCGTCCGACAGCGACGAAACTCACTGATCCGGAAACGGCTGCTTACGCGACACGATCCGTGAGCAGCCTTGCCCGGCACAGCCTCACCGTTTCACGGCTCCCGAAAAACCTCACCTCAAGCGTCCCGGATCGTCTCACCTGTGCAGGTGCCGCCAGATCTTCTGGTCAGGTGTGCGCAAAACGCGCGATAGCTTCGAATCGGGACGGCCATGCGCCCGAAGCGTGCTCGCATTCCGGGCACGCCACTTCAAAACCCTCTTCGCTCTGCGACAGCTCCGGTTCGCCGTCGCAACGCGGGCACTGGGCCGGTACCGGAATCTCTTGATCCAGCGACGTGCCGATCGCGGCAAACGCGTCCGCATCCAGTTGCCCGGCATCGGCCAGGCGCCGGATCAGCGCGGCAATTTCCGGATTCATCCCGCGGCTCGCGCGCAACGAACTCGCGTCGCGCGTCGCACGTTCCAGTTCGTCGCTCTGGCTGCGCAACTGTTCTTCGAGCCGGTCGGCGCGGGCCTTGGCCGAGCTCAGTTGCTGCAGGAAATCGAATTCCTTCCGCTGGACGTCGCGCAAACCGCTCTGGTAGGTCGACGCCATGCTGCGCAGCGAGTCCAGCTCGACCAGCATCGGCTTGACGCGGCGTTCTGCGTCGGCCACCGCGTCCTTGATTTGCTGAGCGTAGTGCTCGGTGCGCTGCTGCAATTCGGCTTGCAGCGCATCGATGCGGTCGCGCAGTACGGCGTTTTGCGCCTGTTCGGCGTCGACGCGGCCGGCTGCGGCGGCCAGTTCCTTCTCCAGTCGGGCGACTGTGGTGAGCAACGTCGCTTCGCTTGCCGAACCGTGCGTTGTCTGTGATGCGAGCTGAACCTCGAGTTCGGTCACGCGCGCCTGCAGTTGCTCGTTCCGGGCTTCGCCGCGCGCGAGCGCGCTTTCGAGCGTCTCGTGGCGGACGGTTGCATCGCGCAACCGCTGTTCGGCGTCGGCAATGCCGGCGCGAACCTGTTCGCGGTCGCCATCGAGACTGTCGCGGGCCGCTTTCAACGCTTCTTCATAGAGTGCACCGAGCAGCGCGCCGGCTTTTTCCTCGACGGCCTTCGGAATTGCCGCACCGTCGAGCCGGATCTTGGATGCAGAACGGATGCGCTCCCAGAAATGATCGATGTCTTTCGGGATGTCGCTTGCGCTGCCGGTTTGGGTGAGATCGCGGACGTTGGCCGCCGACGGCCGGATGCCGAGATCGAAGAACAGGCGCTTGCACGCATGCAATGACAATTCCTGGCGCCGCGCACCGCTTGCACGCAGCGATTCCAGTTCGTCCCGAATGACTTGGCGCATTTCGTCCAGGGTCATGACAGAGCTCGTAAACATTGAAATGTGGCAATCATAACGAAATACGTATCTATTGATACCTGTTTCGGGTCGACGTTGCGAATTTACGTCGCTTCGCACAGAAATCAGGTCTGTGAGCTTATCTGGACGAACGTGGTCCAGAATTCCGTGAAACAAAGCGAAGAAAGTCAGCCAAGTCTTTGTAATGCAAGCGTTTTTCAGCAGACCCCGAAAATCGGCATTTGTTTCACATGACGGCGGATCCGATTCCCTGTGGGTGTTCAGGGTTTGGGGTCTCTGTGGAAAACTCGTCAGCCGATGCCTTGAGAGTATTAGAAGTAAACACCCTTGAACCCTTAGTTAAAAACGTTAACGCCATGGCACAGCCTTATGTAGCAAGGCTTTCCGGCCGGCAAGGTGAAGTTTTACGGGAGCCAAGGTGATCTTCTGCGGGAGCTGACGTGATGGGGTTCAGGGAGCTGCGTGAGCCCTTGCAGGAAAGGTCGTGAGCGGATTCGGGATCACAGTGAAACACGAGATTTCCCAAAGGTGAGGGTTTTCGGGGCCTCACAGCCACAGAACCCGTGCTGTGCCTGACTGCACAGTTTTCTGCCTGTGCAGACATAGGTGAGAATTTGCGGGACCCTCTTCGCGCCCCTATTCTGCCCATCTTTTAGGCAATTTTGGCGAAAGGTGAGGTTTCACGGGACTCCGCGGGAATTTGGTGTGAGGATTTCCGGGAAACGAACGCCATTTTGCACAGCAAAAGTGCTCTCCGGGGCCTGTGATGCACTAAAGGTGAGGCTTTTCGGGAGGGAAATCCGGGTTTTCCTGCCCTGGTCTCGCTGAGGTGAGCTTTTTCGGGGCATGGATCACAGGCTGTGATCGTGGTCACGGGTGAGCATTTTCGGGAACGGTATTTGCTCGAAAAATGGTCAAAGGTGAGGCTTTTCGGGACCTGTGAGCGGTCGGATTCGCCGAAAAGCCCGCCAGGACTGGAAGAAATCTCGTTTTTGCTGTGCCCCTTTTTGGCACAGGTGAGAATTTTCGGGAGCTGACATACGGTCGTCGTATGAAGGACTCCCGTCGAAAGGTGAGGTTTTTCGGGGGATGTCTGTCGGGCACAGCCAAATGCCTTCTGTGCATAAGTATCGGAAGGCATTGGAGTTTTTGATACCGCGACAGTTACGGTGAGGTTTTTCGGGAGCTCTTTCCGTGCCCGTTGCTGTGCCGCATTTTTTCAATGAGGTGAGCGTTTTCGGGAGACTCCGGTAGCCAATCCCACGTGTGCCGGACATTCGACGGCATCGAGATGAAAGGACAAGCTGTGCTCAAGGTGAGCATTTTCGGGACCCGGCTCGATTTGGGCGCTGTACAATGCGCGCCCGGGCCGGCAAAGCAGGTCCGATCGGGAGGCGCGGACCGGTTCCGACGGCGCGTTTCCGGGTGCTGGATGCGATCACGATCTCTCTGCGAGCCGTGCCTGTACATGCATACAGCCCGATGCGGCGCGGTCGGGGACGTCCCGTGAGGTGCGATCGCGACCCTGTGGCGAACTCACGGACGTGCAGTCGCAAAATTACGACAAATCGAAAGGTGAGCCGATACGGGAGCGAGTTTCGCACGTGTCATGCACAGGGGAAATTCTGTGAATCGGCGCATCCCGCGGCACGTCTGGACGAGTCCGGAACGCCGCAATTCCGGACCGGTGAGCGTTTTCGGGAGCGGTTGGGGTGAGTGCCATTTTGCACGCGCGCTTCACCGGCTATGGTGAGCATGTCGTTCTGGACGCACATCACCGCAGGCGCTATCCTTCCGGAAAACTTCTCCTCCGACCCGACGTATGGCCACGACGAAGCGCGCCAAGAAAACCGATGTGGATGTGGTGAGTGCCAGTTCAGCCGAGTTGCGCAAGGCCGTCGAGGCGATCGCAATTCAGCCGAAGAGCGGCAAGATCACGCTCCTGACCCGCAAGCTGTTCAACGTCCTGCTGGCCGTCGCGCAGCAGGCCGACGACTCGGGCGATACGTATCGCGCGCTGCTGTCGGATATCGTCGCAAACTCCGCCTTCGATTCGAACGACACCGCCCTGGTGAAGGAACACCTGCGCCGCATGGTGTCGGTGCAGGTCGAATGGAGTACGGGGACGTCGAGCCAGAAGCCGGGCCGCAAGTGGGGGATCTCGACGCTGATCGCCGACGCGGAAATTCTCGAGGATCCGGCGACCCGCCGCGTGTGGGTCGAATTCTCGTTCGCACCGAAGATTAAGAAAAAGCTGCTCGACCCAGTCCAGTATGCGCGCCTGAGCCTGCAGTTCCAGAGCCAGCTGCGCAGCAGCGCCGGCCTCGCACTGTACGAGATCTGCGTGCGCTATCTGACGAACCCGAGCCACCTGACGATGCGCGAGCCGTGGGAATGGTGGCGGCCGATCCTGTCGGGTACGCCCGACACCGAAGCCGGCGACGAGGCGAAGCGCGAGTACAAGTACTTCAAGCGCGACTATCTGCGTCCGGCGATCGCGGAAGTCAACGCGGTCACCAACATCTTCGTCGAGCTGATCGAGCACCGTGAAGGGCGCCGGGTCGCGGAGATCCAGTTCCGCGTGACCGAGCGCAAGCAGCCGATGCTCGCGCTCGACGAACACCCGAACGTGTTCGACAGCACGCTGGTCGACCGGATGGTGAAACTCGGGATCCCGCTGAAGGAAGCGCAGACGCTCTACGCGGACAGCGAAGAGAACCGGATTCGCGCCGCACTGCAAATGACCGAGCAGCGGCTGCGCAGCACGACGCTGCCGCCGGTGCGCAGCGCGCCGGCGCTGTTCAAGGATGCGTTGAAGAAGGGTTACGCGCCGCCGGTCGAGTCGGTCGACGCGCTGCCTGCCGGCACGCCGTCCGCGAAGGTTGCCGCGGCGCAGCCGGACGACCTGAAGGCACGCCTGCTGAGTGAATTCTCGGCGTTCCGCCGCAAGGAAGCGAAGGTGCTGTACGAGGAGCAGGGTGACGCCGAGCGCGAAGTGGCGCGCGAGTCGTTCGAGTCGGAGGCGCTGCCGACGATGGGCACGCATTTGCGCGACGACTGGCGCAAGCGCGGCCTCGATTCCAAGCTGGCCGAGACGGCCTTTTTCGACTGGCTGGCCCAGAAGACCTGGGGCGAGCCGACGGACGGCGACCTGCTGTCGTTCACGCTGAACCAGTCGCGGGCCGCCTGAAGCCCGCTCAGCAGGCCCGCTCAGGCTCGCTGACGGGCCTGCCGCCGGCCGTCTGCTCGGCCGGGCGGGCCCGGCGTCTTCACCAGGCCTTGCCGGCCGCTTCCATCACTCCGACAACAGCATCCGCTCGAGCTGCTCGAGGATCGCGTCGCGCTTGTCCTTCGGGAGGCCGCGCAGGCGCAATTCGATGCGGTCTTCGCCATACGACTTCAGGTCGCCGACCGACTTGCCGCCGAGCTTGATCTCGAGACGCTGCGCGTAGCGCTGACGGCCCGCGGCCTTCGGCGTCTCCTGCGCAGCGACGCGGCCCTTGACGATGTCCGACACCTGGCGCGTGCTGAGATCGTCCGACACGATCTTGTTGATCAGCCGCAGCGTGGCCTCGGTGCCGCGCGCATTGTGATAGCGGCCGACCTGATACGCCATGTTCGAACCGAAGCGATCGGGACGCGCGACCATTTCCTGCATGATGGCTTCCGGCAACTTGCCGATCGACAGCGCGACGGCCACCGTCGACTCGTCGAGGCCGAGATGCTCGGAGAGCTCCTTCTGGCTCTGGAAATGCTTGTCGTCGAGGAAGCGGCGCCACACGACGGCGTTGTCGAACACCGTCTGCGAATCGCGCTGGACGTTCAGATCGTAGCCGAGCTTGTAGCTCTGGATACCGATCGGCACGTCGATCACGATTGCCTTCACCGATTCCTTGTTTGCTTCCTTCAGCGCCCGCACGCGACGGCCGCCGTCGCTGACGAAATACGTGCCTGGATTGTCGTAATCCGGAATCACGTGGATCGCCTGCTGCTGCCCCTGCTTCGCGAGATTGACCGCGAGTTCGGCAATCGACGACTTCAGATAGAAGTGCCGCGGATTGAACGGGCTATGCTTGATCGCCTTCAGCGACAGCTCGATCACCTGCCCGGGGGCATAGCGGTTCTCGAGGCGCCATGCGCGATATTGCTGCGATTCGTCGATCGACGGATCGAGCGTGAGTTCGGGAGCGGGCGGCACCGCGATGTCTTTCTTCGCGGATTTGGTCGGTGCCGCGGCGGGCGTCTCGGACTTGACGATGCCGTCAATCGCATTGAGCCGATCGAGCGCCGTGCGCTTCTCGCTCGTCGTGATATCCGGGCGCGCTTGGAATCCTTTTGCAAATTGGGAAGGTTTCATGTGACTCCTTTGTGCGCATAAAGTCAGGGCAGCATGGCGACGATTTCGTCGGCACATGCGCGAATTTCGGCGGCGGCGAGCTTGCCGCCGCGATCGTTCATCTGCAGCACGGTCTGACCGAGCGCCATCGCCTGCTTGTACGCTTCCCGCGTCGGGATCTGCGTCTTCAGCAACGGGAAGCCGAGCTCCTCGAGTGCGCGCTTGAGCTCGCGGGTCAGCATGCGCTTCTCTTCGGTCTTGTTCAGCAGGAAAACCGCGCGGAGGTCTTCGTTCATGACCTGCGCCTGCTGGATCAGTTTGACCAGCCCGACGCTCGACCAGTAATCGGCCGGCGACGACGAAGTCGGGATCACCGCAATCGATGCGGCCAGCAGGACAACGCCGGATACCTTCTCGGTGATCGACGGCGGACAGTCGACGACGATGATGTCGTAGTCGTTGATGAACTTCTTGATCTCGCGATGGATCTGGCCGTCGGCTTCGGCAAGGTTGACGACCGGAAACGGAATGCCGGTGTCGCTGTCGCCGGATGCACTCGACCAGTGAACCAGGGTGTTTTGACGGTCTGCGTCGATAACGAGGATGCGCTTCCCTTTTTCATGGAACGCGGCGCCGAGGTGCATGGCAATCGTGCTTTTGCCTACGCCACCTTTTTGTTGAGTGACTGCAATGATTTCCGCGGCCAATTTTCACTCCTATTTTGGTCGTTGGAATTCTACAGGACGATATTTATATTTCAATGAAATTGTCGTTCGACAACTACGCGTTAGCCATTCGGGCTATCGGTTTATGCGCATAAACGGACCGGTGATGATCGGCGACGTATCGGATGGCGTGGATGATGTCTGCGGACGTTGACGAGCCACATGACGGTTGCGTCATCACGACGTGCGTCGTTGGTACGCGCAGTGAGTGCTGGCGAGATCGAAGTGCGCTGCTCTTTCGCGTGACGGTGGTGGGTGGTTGTGCCTGCGAGCGGGTGAGTTTGTGCGCATAAACTCTGCGGCGACCGCGGCAGACCAACCGTGCGGCAGGACAGCGAGGCATTCCCGAGCGCGGGCGTGATCTTGTCCGCCCCGGTCAGATATGCAACTCGGGAGGTGTGCCATTGAGCCTATGAGCATCGGCGTCGCGTCATACTGAGCCGCAACGTTTATGCGCATAAACCGCGGTCGATGGATGGCGAGTACCGTGCGATCACGTGCCTACCCCGCATCAATTCGGCAAGCCGGGATGCCCTGACACGGCAGTACATCGATGCGACCGATCGCTCCGGTGCAGTGACTGTCGACGCTCGTCGGCGCGATGAACTCCGATACCCTGCCGAGCGATCACGGGCTTTATGCGCATAAACCAATCGACGTACCACGCTATACCCTGCGCTCTTTGCCACCCGAAACACCCATCATGATGCGCCGGCTTGCGAATCCTTATCCTTGCCGCGAGATAGCGGGCCGCACGACTTTATGCGCATAAACACGTCACCCCGTTGAAGCCCACCCCCGACGCATCGCTTCGCCCGAGGCCCGTGTCGCTGGCAGCACCTTCCCGCCAACCAGCCTCTCCAAAGTATCGAGTCCCCACACCGCTACCCCCACTTGCCGCCCACGCCGAAACCCCCGATCCAGACTGGCTACAATACAGCCCTCTCCCATCCAGGCCTGAATGATGATCACGATCTACCACAACCCCCGATGCTCTAAATCGCGCGAGACGCTTGCGTTGGTCGAGACGCTGAACACGACCGGCACGCCGGTGAACGTCGTCGAGTACCTGAAGACGCCGCTGACGGTCGAGGAACTGGAAGCGCTGCATCGGCAACTCGGCCGCCCGGTTCGCGACATGCTGCGCGACGGCGAGGAGCCGTACAAGACACTGGATCTGGCACGTGCGGATTTGACCGATGCGCAAGCCTACGAGGCAATCGCCGCTCATCCGGTTTTGCTGCAGCGTCCTATCGTCGTTTATCGCGGGAAGGCAGCCATCGGCCGGCCGCCCGAATCGGTGCAGGCGCTGTTCGAATAATTCTTGTCCGGCGTATTTTTCTTATTGCATCATCCCGGCGTGCACGCCAGCAATCGAAGCAGGTCGGATCGCCGGGCAGCGCGCCACCCGCCGCCCGGACAATAGCGGCAACGCGGCCCGGATCTAGCCTGCCCCGGACGACGTGTCGTCGTCGCCCGGTTCCCGCCCCGCCGCCGCTTTCGCGGCCGTCCGCAGCAGTGCGATCTGCCCGCGATAGGCTCTGCAGCCACTGCAGGTCGGCAGGTGCACGCGCACCTGCAGGCGTTCATGCAAGGTCAGATGCCGGTCCAGCGCATCCGACAGCAATCGCGTCACGTCAGTACATTTCCCCGGCAGCATCTTCGGTCGTCAGTCCTTTTTCACTCAGGCAGGTTCGCAGGCGCGTGCGCGCCCGATACAGCAGCACGCTGCAATGATTCGTCGTCAGCGTCAATTCGCTGCAGATGTCCGTCATCTCGACGTCGAGGAATTCGCGCATCATGAACACCCGCCCGATCTGTTCCGGAAGGTGATCGAGGCAGGCCTGGAACAGCGCCCAGAACTGCTGCTGCTGCAACAGCGTTTCGGGGCGCGGCCATGGCCGCGGCTTCGCATGCGCGGCCCAGTGCCCGTTTTCCTTGAACAGCTCGCGATCGAGCACGGATTCGCCATCGAGCTCGGCGTCGAGTGCGGACAGGCTCACCGTCCGCTGCCGCGCACGCAGCACGTCGATCAGCTTGTTGCGCAGGATGCCGAACACCCAGGTCTTGTGGGCCGACAGCCCCGCAAAATCGCTCGCATGCGACCACGCGGCGGTCAGCGCTTCCTGCACGGCGTCTTCGGCCGCGTCGGCATCGCGGAGCTGGAGTCGCGCGAAGCGCAGCAGGTCGCGCCGCAGTTGCGCGAGATAAACGGGGTCGTCGTACGCGGACGGCATGTCGGGGTGGCAATGTCTCGAGGCGATCGCGCTTGCGCCACAGCACAGGGCGGGCGCATCGCGGTGCAAGCAGCTTACTGGGCGCGCTGCCGGCCTGCAACGTATGTTCCGTCACGAATTCGCGAAACCGGCCGGCGCGCTGCGCTATGCTTGCCGAAACCCGTGTCGCGCGTCGACGACGCCGCGCGGCGGGTGGTTTGTAACATCAGAACATAACGGTCGAGTTATCCACAATTTCTGTGGAAAACCTTGTGGAAAGTCGGCCGGACGGCCCCGTCGGGCGGTTCGCGGGCTGGCTTGCCTATAAACAGACCTTTGTCACCTGTTCGGAAGCAATCGAACCGATTCCTCACTCACCGGAAGGAGAACGTCATGTCCTATCGTATTGCGGTCGTCGTCGGCAGCCTGCGCCGCGCTTCGTCGAACCGCGCACTCGCGCACGCGGTGATCTCGCTCGCCCCCGCCGATTTTTCGTTCGAGTTCGTCGAGATCGGCGAACTGCCGCTGTACAGCCAGGACTACGACGCGGATTTCCCGGACGTCGCGAAGCGCTTCAAGCAGTCGATCGAAGCCGCCGATGCGCTGCTGTTCGTCACGCCCGAGTACAACCGGTCGATGCCGGGCGTGCTGAAGAATGCGCTCGACTGGGGCTCGCGCCCGTGGGGTTCCAACTCGTGGTCGGGCAAGCCGGGCGCGGTGCTCGGCACGTCGCCGGGCGCGACGGGCACGGCGCTCGCGCAGCAGCACCTGCGCAACGTGCTCGCGTACCTCGACGTGAAGACGCTCGGGCAGCCCGAGATGTTCATCAAGCACGACCCGGCGCGCATCGACGAGCAGGGGCAGATCGTCAGCGAGGACACCCGCAAGTTCCTGCAGGGCTTCGTCGACCGCTACGCGGGCTGGGTGCGCCTGCTGAAGGCGGCCTGACGACTTCGGCCCGATCGCGGCGGCCGTTCAGGCCGCCGACGCCGGCGCCGGCCCGCACGCAGCGGGTCACGTGCCGGTGTGCCGCGCGTCGCGCGCTTCGCGGATGCCCAGCAGGATCTCGTCGAGCAGCGCGATGTCGAACGGCTTCGACAGCACGCGGACGTTGACGGTGCGCGTGCGGTCGAGCTCCTCGGCATAACCCGTGACGAGAATCACGGGCAGCTTCCCCGGCCGCTTGTCGACCGCTTCGGCGAGGTCGATGCCGTTCAGGCGGCCCGGCATGTGGATATCCGAAATCACGAGGTCGAACGCGTCGTTCGCGGCCGCGCCTTCGATCAGGCGCAACGCGTCGTCGGCGGTGGGCGCATAGGTCACGCGGTGCCCGAGCAGCGAAAGCAGCGCTTCGGTGCCGGCCGCGACTTCGCTGTTGTCCTCGACGAGCAGCACGTGCAGCCCGGCGAGCGCGCTTGCGTCTTGCACGACGGCCTGCGGCCGCACGACGACGTCCTCGGCGCGCGCGCGCGGCAGGTAGAGGCGCACCGACGTGCCGGCGCCAACCGCGCTGTCGATCGTCGCGAGGCCGCCCGAGCGTTCGCAGAACGCGAACACCTGCGGCAGCCCGAGCCCCGTCCCCATCCCCTGCGCCTTCGTCGTGAACAGCGGTTCGAACGCGCGCGCAAGCACGTCGGGCGCCATGCCCGAACCCGTATCGTCGAGCGAGATCTGCACGAAATCACCGGTCAGCGGAAAGCCGTCCTCGCGGCGCAGCGTCACGTTGCGCGCGCCGACCGTGAAGCGCCCGCCGGTCGCCATCGCGTCGCGCGCATTGACCGCGAGGTTGATCACCGCGAGCTCGAGTTCCGCAACGTCGACGCGAATCGGCCAGACGCCGGGCTCGATCGCGACGACCAGCGACGATTTCGAACCGAGCGATGTCTTCAGCAGCTCGCGGCACGTGCCGACCCATTGCCCGATGTCGATCGTCTCGTTGTGCAGCGGCTGCTTGCGCGCGACGCCGAGGAGCTGGCGCGTGAGCGACTGCCCGTTCTTCAGCGCGCGTTCGATCGCGCCGAGTTCCTTGTCGAGATGCTGGACGCCGCGCCGCCGCGCGATCTGCACGTTGCTAGAGATGATCATCAGCAGGTTGTTGAAGTCGTGCGCGACGCTGCCGACGAGGTTGCCGAGCGCCTGCATCTTGCGCGACTGCCGGTACGCCGATTCGATCGAGCGCCGCATCGACGCTTCCGCCTGCCAGCGGTCCCACGCCTCCTCTTCCGCCTTCAGCCGCTTGAGCGACAGCCAGATCACGGACCACAGCGCGATCGACGGCGCGAACATCGAGATGAACAGCACGCTCAGGTGTTCGTACCATTCATGCCAGATCGCCGACGTGCGGTAGGCGCACGACACATAGACGGGATAGCTGCCGACCTGGCGGTACGCGACGATCTCGCTGCTTGCGCCGTCGTGGCGCACGCGCACGACGCCCGCGCGCGGATCGTTGCGC
Source organism: Burkholderia pyrrocinia (assembly GCF_022809715.1). NCBI lineage: Bacteria > Pseudomonadati > Pseudomonadota > Betaproteobacteria > Burkholderiales > Burkholderiaceae > Burkholderia > Burkholderia pyrrocinia. The sequence goes on along the minus strand of NZ_CP094460.1, from coordinate 2,115,682 downwards.
GCGTCGCCGAACGTGGCCGTGCGATCGGTATGCGCGAGCGACGGCGGCGGCGGATACGATGCGATCACCGCGCCGTCCGAGCGCGCGAGCGCCATCGTCATCGGCGTGCTCGCGCCGCCGAGCAGGTCGCGGTAGAACGCGTTGAAATACGACGATTTCAGCGCGATCGACACCATCCCGGCGAACGAACCGTCGCTATGGCGCCGCGCGACGCCCGTGTTGAACACGGGAATGTTCTCGAGCTTGAGCGGCCCCATCATCAGCCGCGAGATGTGTTCGATGACCTTGCCGTCGCGGATGCCGGCGAAGTCGTCGCGGTTCGCGATCGACGCATAGGGCGCCGGATAGTAGAGGCTGTTGGCGAGCAGCATCCCGCTCGCGCCGAAGATCGACACGGCGGCCACCTGCGGGTAGCCGCCGCCGATCGTGTTCAGCGCTTCGTGGATGTCGGATTCCCTGTTGCGTACGGTCGCGTCGTCCATGTCCTGCACGAGATCGACGATGCGCGCATCGAGGGTTTCGCTCAGGTCGAACACCTTGAGCGCGTGCTCTTCGGCGACGCGCACGGTGCGCATCGTCACGTCGCTCGCGGCGGCCTCGCGCGCCTTCAGATCGTTGTACGCCATCACCACCACGTAGATGCACGGCAGCACGATCGCCGCGACGAGCAGCACGATCAGCGTCACGCGGCGAACTGCGAAATCGTGCTCGGGCGCACCGGACGCGTAGGTGCCGTCGTCCTGCCAGTCGTCGGCGGGAGCGGAGGCGGGGGCGTGGGAGTCGGCAGGCCGGTCGGACGTCATCGAAGCAGCGGGTGAGGCAGAGGTGCCTGCCATCATAAACGAGTTGCGACGGCCCGCCGCACCGCGCCGTACGAGCACGATCCCGTCGATTCCAACAGGGGGAAATTGTCGGATTGAAAACGCGACGAATCCGGCAGCGCAAACGTACACAAGGAAAAATTTTGCGTACTTATCTCAAAAATGGTTGCGGCTGTTTTCGGAATGACGCGCGATCGGATCGATTCTGTTCGAAATGGTGAAAATGGCGAGTTGCACCGACTTCGGTTTACTCCGAGAATCGCGCCTTGCTTTCCCTATGACAGATATATGCGCCCGCCGGCGTTCGCCGCGCGGTGCGTCGCGCGCACCTGCGTCGCGGCGCCCGTGCACGGCCGCCAGGCGGTTGCCTGCGCCCGAACGCATGGCGCCTCAAGAAGTGCGCCGCGCGGCCGTTAACGCGAGAGAGACCACTCCGTATACCGCATCGCCCCATGCCTTTGCCGATTGTAATTGCCGACGATTCGCTGCTCGCTCGCAAACTTCTGACAAAGGCGTTGCCGGGAGACTGGGACGTTGACGTCGCGTATGCAGCGAATGGTCGCGAGGCCCTGGCGCTCTATCGTGACGGCAAAGCTTCCGTGATGTTTCTGGACCTGACGATGCCCGACATGAGCGGATATCAGGTCCTGGAGACACTGCGCCACGAAGATCTGAACACGTTCGTGATCGTGGTATCCGCCGATATCCAGCCGCAGGCGCAAGCACGCGTGCGCGAATTGGGCGCGATCGCATTCGTTGCCAAGCCCGTGACGTCGGACGCATTGCTGCCCATTCTCAAGGAGTATGGGTTGTATGCCTGAATCGGTGTTCACGGCGGAGCAACGCGACGCGTTGCAGGAAATCGCCAACCTTGCAATGGGCCGCGCCGCCGCGCGGCTTGCGTTGCTGCTCGGGCGCTTCATCGAGCTGTCGGTGCCGCGCGTGCGCGTCGTGAAAGCGGCCGACGCGGGCGACGCGCTGCGCGAGATGACGGGCATTCACGATAACGTGACCGCCGTGCGCCAGGGCTTCCGCTCCGACATCAAGGGCGAGGCGATCGTGCTGTGCCGCAGCGCGGGCGTCGCGCGGCTCATGACGATCGTCGACCGCACGTTCGGCGACGGCGTGTACGGCGGGATGGCGACGCCGGACGAGCTCATGTTCGACGTCGCGAACGTGCTGATGGGCGCATGCGTCGCGTCGATCCTCGACGAGCTCGGCCGCAAGCCCGTGTTCTTTCCGCCGGGGCTGCTCGGTTCGAACGTGTCGTTCGACGACGTATTCCAGCCGCCCGAGCTCGCGTGGAGCGTCGCGCTGCTGCTCGAGGTGAACTTCGGGCTCGAGGATCATGCGTTCCGTGCCCACTTCGTGATGCTGATGGCCGAGGATTCGATCCGGCTGATGGGCGACGCGCTCGACGCGTTGCTGTCCGCGCTATGACGGCCGCCGCGCCGTCGCTGAGCGACCTCGTGATCGAGCGGGTGGGCTTCGGCCTGTTCGTGCTCGACCGTTCGATGAGCGTGCTGATGTGGAATCGCTTCATGCAGGACCACAGCGGCATCCCGGCCGCCGACGTGATCGGCCGCAACCTGTTCGACTGCTTTCCGGACCTGCCGCGCGCATGGCTGTCGCGCAAACTCGAGAGCGTGTTCCAGCTCGGCAGCTTCGCGTTCAGCTCGTGGGAGCAGCGGCCCTACCTGTTCCGCTTCGAGCACGACCGGCCGATCACCGGCGGCGTCGACTACATGCAGCAGGACTGCACGTTCATGCCGCTCACGCGCGGCCGCGAGGTCGAGGCCGTGTGCGTGACGATCTCCGACGTCACGCATGTGAGCGTGATGCAGCGCGAGCGCGAGGAAGCGGTCGCGAAGCTGCGCGAACACGCGAATCGCGACGGCCTGACCGGCATCGCGAACCGGCGCTTCTTCGAGGCGCGGCTCGGCGACGAATTCGCGCGCTGGCAGCGCTACGGCGGCGACATGTCGGTGCTGCTGTTCGACCTCGATCACTTCAAGACGATCAACGACCGCTTCGGGCATGCGGCCGGCGACGCCGTGCTGCGCGAGACGGCGCGCCGCGTCGCGTCGATCGTGCGCGCGCAGGATACGTTCGGCCGTTTCGGCGGAGAGGAATTCGCGCTGCTGCTGCCGTGCACGAATCTCGACGAGGCGATGCTGGTGGCCGACAAGGTGCGCGACGCGATCGGCAGCTCGCCGGTCGATGCCGAGGGCGTCAGCGTGCCGGTGACGGCGAGCGTCGGCGGCGCGTGCGCGAGAACGGGCGCGCCGACCAGCGACGTGCTCGTCAGCGAGGCCGACGCCGCGCTCTATCGCGCGAAGCGGCTCGGGCGCGATCGTTCGGTCGCCTACGCGTAGGCGCGCCCGCCCCGCATCGCGCGAAGCGGCTTCGCCCCGCGCGTGCCGCGCTCAGCTTTTCGCGATGTCGGCCAGCACGCCGGCCAGCACGGCCGCCTCCGACACGAACGGCGAATGGCTGCTGTCGAGCTGGTGCACGTGGGTCGGGTTGCCGGGCGCGAACGCGTCGGCTTCGTCGATGAAGCGCTGCTGCAGCGCGGGCAGGATCACGCGATCCTGCAGGCACTTGATGTAGTGACGGTCGATCGCGCCCCAGCGCACGGCGGTCGTCGGGATCGCGGTCGCGAACGGCGCGGCCGGCACGTCGCAGGTCATCAGGTTCGCGACGGCCTCGAAATCGGCCTGCGGTGCGTCGTCGTACAGCGCGCGCTTCATCGTGTCGCGATACGCGGCGTCGCCGCTGCGCGGATCGATGCGCAGCGCACCGGCGACGCGCGGGCTCGCGAGCATCAGCGCGCCGAGCATCTCGCCCTTGTTCTCGGGCGCGCGCACGTAGTCGAGGCCCGGCACGCCCGAGGCCGGCATGAACGCCGCGAGATAGACGATCTTCGCGATCTTTTCCGGCGCGCGCTCGGCGGCCGCCGTGATCGCGAGGCCGCCCATGCTGTGCCCGACCAGCACGACCTTGCCGCGGCCGAGCGCATACGCGTCGTCGACGGCCTGCATCACCTGCGTCGCGTAATCGTCGAGCGTCGTGTTCGCGACCGGCGATGGCTCGGCGCCGAACGCGTCCTTGTCGAGCGGCCGTTCGAGATAAGACGCGGGGAAGCGGGCGTTGATGCCGTGCGCGGGCAGGTCGCGCGCGATCGACAGGTAGCCGCGCGCGGCCAGCGCGGTAGCGACGTGCGCGTAGCACCACGCGCCGTGCCAGGCGCCATGCACGAGCACGAACACGGGATGGTCGGCCTGCTGGGGGGCGGTTATGTTCGTCTCCATGGTGTTCGTGTTTTTTCGGGAAAGCTGTCATCTTAGACGAACCCGTGCGTATCCAAGCGCGAACGCATGGCACGATTGCGCGGTAACCGGCGATCCGTCCCTCTTGTCTCGCGCAGGCCACATTTCGTCCGGATCCGATATGAATTTGAGCCGAAGCGCGCTAATTTGTTGCTTTGCTCGCGATTGCGCCCCATGAACGTCGACTATCTCTTCTACCGGAAGCCGGACAAACCCGGCCCCTATTCGCTCGACGACCTGGGCGACATCGCGCCGCCGATCGGCCCTGGCGACCTGGTGCGCGCGGGGATCGCGCGCGTGTTCGAGCAGATCGACTGGCAGGAGTCGCCCGACGTGCCGGGCGCGTGGTTCGGCACGGGCGGCGCGGTATTCCAGTTCACCGTGGAGCCCGACGGTCGCGTGACGAGCTTCATGGGCTCGCGCCTCGAACGCCGCTCGATGCTGCAGCTCACCCGCGAAATGGGGCTCATTGCGCTCGACCTGCAGCGCGATATCGTTTACGGCTGACGGGCCGCTGGTGCCCGCTGATGCCATGTGGTGCCCGTTCCCGCCGAGGCCGGCCGCGCCGGCCCGCCAACGGCTCCCGGCGCCCCGCCGGGCATGGCGCGTGTCCGCCATCGAACTTCAAAGATTGCTATACTTTCGCCCAATTCCGGCTTCCGGCCGGTAATTTGTGCCTGTCTGTGTCGATCGTTCGCATATCTCGCACGCATTTGACACCCTGACCATCCCAGCCGGGCATGGCTTCTTCAATCGCCCCGCATGGGTGTCTCCGTGGAGCTTGTCTTGGCCGTTTCCAATTCCGTCGTGGACGAACAAGAAACCGACGCCGCTGCCGTCACATCGGGCAGCTCTTTCTATCTTGCGATGCGCATCCTGCCGGCCGTGCAGCGCGATGCGATGTTCCAGGTCTACGCGTTCTGCCGCGCTGTCGACGACATCGCCGACAGCGACCTGCCGCGCGCCGAGCGCACCGCGGGCCTCGATCGCTGGCGCGCCGACATCGACGCGTGCTTCGCGGGCCGCCCGCCGCGCCATCTGGCCGCGCTCGATCGCGAGATCCGCGCATTCAACCTGCAGCGCGACGACTTCCACGCGATGATCGACGGGATGGCGATGGACGCGGTAGAAGACATCTGCGCACCCGACGAGCCGACGCTCGACCTCTTTTGCGATCGCGTGGCGAGCGCGGCCGGCCGGCTGTCGGTGAGGATTTTCGGGATGCCGGAAGCCGAAGGGATCGAGCTGTCGCACCACCTCGGTCGTGCGCTGCAACTGACGAACATCCTGCGCGACATCGACGACGACGCGGCGATCAACCGCTGCTACCTGCCGCGCGAGCTGCTTGCGCGCGAAGGCATCGCGATCGCCGATCCGGCGACGATCGTGCGCGATCCGGCGCTGCCGCGCGTGTGCGCGACGCTCGTCGAGCGCGCGCTCGAGCATTTCCGCCAGGCCGACGCGGTGATGGATACCTGCCCGCGTGCGCAGGTGAAGGCGCCGCGCATCATGTCGGGCGCGTATCGCTGCATTCTCGAAGCCGCGGTCGCACGCGGCTTTGCCGCCCCGCGCGCGCCGCTGCGCAAGCCGAAAGCGCGCATGCTGATGATCGCCGCGCGCTACGCGCTGTTCTGAGTCGACCGAGTCGATGCCCAGAACCGTCCACGTGATCGGTGCCGGACTCGCGGGCCTGTCGGCCGCGGTCGAGCTGCAACGCCGAGGGCGGCACATCGTGCTGCACGATGCGCACGCGCATGCGGGCGGCCGCTGCCGATCGTGGTTCGACGGGACGCTGAACACGACGCTCGACAGCGGGCTGCATGTGGTCTTCGCGGGGCAGGCGGCCACGCAGCGCTACCTGCGCGCGATCGGCGCGGCCGATCAGCTGGTCGGGCCCGCGCTGCCTGAATTCCCGGTCGTCGACGTCGCGTCGCAGCAGCGCTGGACGCTGCGCTTCGGCAACGGGCGCTGGCCGTCGTGGCTGTTCGATGCCGCGTCGCGCGCGCCGGGCACGACACCGCTCGACTACCTCGCGCTCGCCCCGCTCGCGTTCGCGCGCACGGGCCGCTCGCTCGCACAGACGATGCGATGCGACGGCGTGCTGTGGGATCGTTGGCTGCGGCCGTATTGGCTCGGGATACTGAACGTCGAGCCGCGCCACGCGAGTGCCGAGCTCGCGCGCGCAGTGCTGTGCAGCACGTTTGCCGCGGGCGGCCCCGGCTGCCGTCCGCTCGTCGCGCGCCACGGGCTCGGCAGCGCATTCGTCGAACCGGCGCTGCGGATGCTGCAGCACGGCGGCGCGCAGATCCGGCTGAACTCGCGGCTCGACGCGTTCGAGTTCGGCGCGCACGGCAATGCGGTCGACGCGGCCGTGATCGGCGGCGAGCGCGTCGATCTCGCGCCGGGCGACGCGGTCGTGCTGGCCGTGCCGCCCGAGGTCGCGCTGCCGCTCGTGCCCGAACTCACCGCGCCGGATACATTCAGCGCGGTCGTGACCGCGTATTTCGCGGTCGAGCCGCCGGCCGGCAGCTCGCTGCAGACGACCGTCGTCAACGGCGTCGTCGATGCGGTGCGCGCCGGCGGCGGCCAGCTCGCGGCGACGATCCGCGATGCGGGCCGCTGGCTCGACATGCCGCACGACACGCTTGCGCGGCGGATCTGGGAAGACGTCGCGCGCGTGACCGGCGCGAACCCGGAAACCATCCCCGCGTGGCAGCTCGTCGTCGAGCCGCGCGCGGGCTTTGCGGCGGTGCCGTCGCAGGAAATGAAGCGTCCGGCCGTGCGTACGCGCTGGACCAATCTTGTGCTGGCGGGCGACTGGATTGCCACCGACTTGCCCGCCACGATCGAGGGCGCGATCCGTTCCGGCCAACTGGCCGCGGACGTGCTCCAGACGCAATAACAGAGGGACCGATGAACGATCTCACCGAAATGGCTACCCTGTCCGCCGGCATCGCGCCGGCCGGCGTCGACGCGGCCGTCGCGCGTGCGACCGACGCGCTGCTGGCCGCGCAGAACCCGGACGGACACTGGGTCTACGAACTCGAAGCCGATTCGACGATTCCCGCCGAATACGTGCTGCTCGTCCACTATCTCGGCGAGACGCCGAACCTCGAGCTCGAACAGAAGATCGGCCGGTATCTGCGCCGCATCCAGCAGGCGGACGGCGGCTGGCCGCTGTTTACCGACGGCGCGCCGAACATCAGCGCGAGCGTGAAGGCGTATTTCGCGCTGAAGGTGATCGGCGACGACGAGAACGCCGAGCACATGCAGCGCGCGCGCAAGGCGATCCACGCGATGGGCGGCGCCGAGATGTCGAACGTGTTCACGCGCATCCAGCTCGCGCTGTACGGCGCGATTCCGTGGCGCGCGGTGCCGATGATGCCGGTCGAGATCATGCTGCTGCCGCAGTGGTTCCCGTTCCACCTGTCGAAGGTATCGTACTGGGCGCGTACCGTGATCGTGCCGCTGCTCGTGCTGAACGCGAAGCGCCCGCTCGCGAAGAACCCGCGCGGCGTGCGCATCGACGAGCTGTTCATCGATCCGCCCGTCAACGCCGGGCTGCTGCCGCGCCAGGGCCATCAGAGCGCCGGCTGGTTCGCGTTCTTCCGCGTGGTCGACCATGCGCTGCGCGCGGTCGACGGCCTGTTCCCGAGCTATACGCGCGAACGCGCGATCCGCCAGGCCGTGTCGTTCGTCGACGAGCGCCTGAACGGCGAGGACGGCCTCGGCGCGATCTATCCGGCGATGGCCAACGCAGTGATGATGTACGACGTGCTCGGCTACGCGGAGGATCATCCGAATCGCGCGATCGCGCGCAAGGCGCTCGACAAGCTGCTCGTCGTGCAGGAGGACGAAGCGTATTGCCAGCCGTGCCTGTCGCCGGTGTGGGACACGTCGCTCGCGGCGCACGCGCTGCTCGAAACCGGCGATGCGCGCGCCGAGGAAGCCGTGCTGCGCGGCCTCGACTGGCTGCGTCCGCTGCAGATCCTCGACGTGCGCGGCGACTGGATCTCGCGCCGCCCGAACGTGCGGCCCGGCGGCTGGGCATTCCAGTACGCGAACGCTCACTACCCGGACGTCGACGATACGGCCGTGGTCGTGATGGCGATGGACCGCGCGCAGAAGCTCAGGCAGTCGGACGCGTACCGCGAATCGATGGCGCGCGCACGCGAATGGGTCGTCGGAATGCAGAGCAGCGACGGCGGCTGGGGCGCGTTCGAGCCGGAAAACACGCAGTACTACCTGAACAACATCCCGTTCTCCGATCACGGCGCGCTGCTCGACCCGCCGACCTCCGATGTGTCGGGCCGCTGCCTGTCGATGCTGTCGCAGCTCGGCGAGACGGCCGCGAACAGCGAGCCGGCCCGCCGCGCGCTCGACTACATGCTGAAGGAGCAGGAGCCGGACGGCAGCTGGTACGGCCGCTGGGGGATGAACTACGTGTACGGCACGTGGACCGCGCTGTGCTCGCTGAACGCGGCCGGCCTCGGGCCGGAAGATCCGCGCATGAAGCGCGGCGCGCAGTGGCTGCTGTCGATCCAGAACAAGGACGGCGGCTGGGGCGAGGACGGCGACAGCTACAAACTGAACTACCGCGGTTTCGAGCAGGCGCCGAGCACGGCGTCGCAGACGGCCTGGGCGCTGCTCGGCCTGATGGCGGCCGGCGAGGTGAACAACCCGGCCGTTGCGCGCGGCGTCGACTACCTGATCGCCGAGCAGAACGAAGAGGGTCTGTGGGACGAGACGCGCTTCACGGCGACCGGCTTCCCGCGCGTGTTCTACCTGCGCTACCACGGCTATCGCAAGTTCTTCCCGCTGTGGGCGCTTGCGCGCTACCGCAACCTGAAGCGCGACAACGCGACGCGCGTCACGGTCGGGATGTAACGCGTGGGCGCATCACGGCACAACGGCGCATTGCCCGTCATCGCGGTGACGGGGATGGCGTTCGAGGCACGCATCGCGCGCGGCGACGGCGTAGAGGCCGTGTTCGCCGCGCGGGCCGACCGGCTCGAGCGCGCGCTGGCCGACGCGACCGCGCACGGTTGCGCGGGCATCGTGAGTTTCGGCACGGCGGGCGGGCTTGCGCCCGACCTGGAACCCGGCGCGCTCGTGATCGCGAATGCGATCGACGGGCCGTTCGGCCGCGTCGAGACCGATGCGGGCTGGAGCGCGCGGCTCGTCGCCGCGCTGCACGACACGCCGGTATGGGCGCGCGTCACGCGCGGCACGATCGCGGCCGTCGGCGCGCCGGTCGTCAGCGCACAGGAAAAGGCGTCGCTGCACCATGCGAAGGGCGCGCTCGCGGTCGACATGGAGTCGCACATCGCGGCGGCCTTCGCGGCTGCGCGCGGCGTGCCGTTCGCGGTGTGCCGCGCGATTGTCGATCCGGCGTGGCGCACGCTGCCGAGCGCGGCGACGGCCGGCCTGCGCGACGACGGCAGCACGGCGATCCTGCCGATCCTGCGCGAATTGCTGAAGCAGCCGTCGCAGCTCGGCCCGCTGCTGCAGGTTGCGAGCGATGCGCGTGCGGCGCGCACGACGCTGATCCAGGCGCGGCACGCATTCGAGCGTGCGGGTGCGATGCGGATCGTCTGAGCGGCGCGCGCCGCATTTCTCTTTCCCTTCTCTCTCTCGTTTTTAGCGAACAAAAAAAGGGCGCTGCATGATGCAGCGCCCTTTGTCTTTGCGGCGGTCGCCGTTGCAGCGTTACTGCGCGGCCGGACTGCTCGCGGGCATTGCCGGCGCGGCCGGCGTGACGTCGGCGGCCGGCGCCGGCGTCGACGCGGAGCTCGACGATGCCGCTGCCGGCGCCGCAGCAGGTGCACTCGCGGGCATCGCATTGTCCGCACCCGGATCGTCGTACTGCGGCAACCCCGGCGCGGCCGGCGCGTTGTTCGGCGCGGCGCCCGATGCGCCATCCGATGCGCCCGGATCCTCGTAGTTCGGCAGCCCCGGCACGGCCGGCGTCGCGGCCGGCACGGCGCCCGATTCGCCCGGCTCGCTGTAGTTCGGCAGTGTGGCCGACGACGACTGGCTGCGATACGTCAGCGACTTGCGCTGCTGCAGGTACGCGTCGCGCACGAACGAATACGGATCGAGCGCGGCCTGCTTCAGCAGGTCGGTCGCGCCGAGCAGGTCCGAACGCGCGCTGATGAACTGCGCGATGTACATCGGGTTGCGCGCGGCCGGCTCGATGTAGTTGAGCAGGTTGAAGCGCACGTCCACCGCACGGCCGACGCCGTCGCGGATCGTGCTCGGCCCGAACACGGGCAGCACGAGGTACGGGCCGGACGGCACGCCCCAGCGCGCGAGCGTCAGGCCGAAATCCTGGTGATGCTTCGGCAGCCCGGCCGGCGTCGCGATGTCGATCAGGCCGGCGACGCCGAACAGCGAGTTCATCGTCACGCGCATCAGATCCTGCGTCGCATCAGTGATGCGCAACTGCAGCAGGTTGTTCGCCATGTTGCCGAGATCGCCGAGGTTCGAGAAGAAGTTGCTGATCGCGGTGCGCACGGGCGTCGGCGTGATCTTCTGGTAACCCTTCGCGATCGGCACGGCGATGTTGGAATCGACGGTGTCGTTGATCTTGTACATCGTCCGGTTCATCGGCTCGAACGGGTCGTTGGGATTGCGGTTCGGTCCCGTCGCGCAGCCGGTCAGCATCGCGCTGGCGGCGACGGTCGCCGCGATGATTCGCACCTTATTCATTGATTCCTTGCGATTGGTTCTTGGCGCGTTTGACGCGCGGTTTGCCCATCAGGACGGGCTGGAACACCACGGCGCCGATCAGCGTGCAGGTCAGTGCCAGCGCGAGCAGCTTGCCCATGCTCGACGTGCCCGGGTGGTGCGACAGCCACAGGCTGCCGAATGCGGTCGCCGTCGTCGCGGCGCTGAACAGCACCGCATGCGTGAGGCTCGAGTGCAGCAATCCCGTCTGCCCCGCGCGCCACGCCATCACGAAATACACCTTGAACGCGACGCCGACGCCGAGCATCAGCGGCAGCGCGATGATGTTCGCGAAGTTGAGCGACATGCCGAGCACGACGCACATCTCGAGCGTCACGACACCCGACACGAGCAGCGGCACCAGCGTGCGCAGCACGTCGCCGAAGCGGCGCAGCGTGACCCACAGCAGGATCGTGATCGAAATGATCGACCACAGCGCCGCATGCAGGAACGCGTTGATGATCGTGTCGGCCGAATGCAGGATCGAGATCGGCCCGCCGGTCGCGCCCGGTTCCGCGGCCTTCACGGTCTGCGCGAAACGGCGCAGCATCGTGTCGTCGTTCGGGTCGACGCCCTTCGGCACCTTCGGCGAGATCTGCACGAGCGCGTGGCCGTCCGGCGCGACCCAGTCGCGCACGAGCGGCGGCGGCAGTGATTCGCGCGTGATGTCCTGCGGCTGCAGCAGCGCGGCGAGCTGGTTCAGCGCGATGCGCAGCGTATCGGAGAATGCGCGCTCGGCGCGGTCGCGCGTCGCGCTGTCGGCGGCGGCAAGCTTCGCGAGCGACGCGGACAGGTGTTGCGCGGCGGCCGCGCCCGGGCCCGGGTGATCTTCCGCCGCATAGCCGAGCAGATCCGACACGCGCTTGAGCGCGGCGACGCGCTGCGCGTCGGTCGCGGGCGGCGCGGCCGGCTGCGTCAGCGCAGGCAGCAGGTCGCTCGCGGCCGCGGCGATCGCTGCGCGCTTGGCCGGCTGGTCGGCGGGAATGAAGGTCGACAGCGTGGTGGTGCGGCGGACTTCGGGCAGCGCGTCGAGACGCTTCGCGGCCGCATCGGCTTCGGCGAGCGACGGCGCGAGCAGCGTGACGTCGTTGACGGCCGCTTCGGGCGAATCCTTCAGCGCGAGCAGCGTCGCCATCGATTCGCTGTTCGGATCCTTCAGGTGCAGCGGGTTGAAGTCGAAGCGCAGGAACGCGAGCAGCGGCAGCGCGCCGATCACGACCGCGAGCGTGCCGATCAGGATCGGCTTGCGATGGCGATCGAGGAAATCGTCGACCGGCGCGAGCCACGGGAAGCCCGGCGTCTTCGATTCGCCCGGCGGCGCGAACAGGCGCAGCAGCGCGGGCAGCAGCGTGAGCGTGGTCAGCAGTGCGACGAACATCCCGACGCCCGCGATCAGGCCGAGTTCGGACACGCCGCGATAGGCGGTGGGGATGAACGAGAAGAAGCTCGCCGCGACGGCCGCCGTGGCCAGCGCGAGCGGCATGCCCATCGAGTGCGCGGCGCCGATCAGCGCGTGATCGATGCGCTGGTCGCGGAAGCGTTCCTCGCGGTACTTCACGCCGTACTGGATCGAGAAATCGACGCCGAGGCCGACGAACAGCACCATGAACGCGACCGAGATCATGTTCAGCGAGCCGACCATCGCGAGGCCGAGCGCGGCGGTTACGACGAGGCCGACGAACAGCGTGACGAGCACCGAGCCGATCATCCGCTTCGAGCGCAGCGCAAGCCACAGGATGACGAGCACGGCGAGCAGCGTGAGCACGCCGTTGAGCGCCGCGCCGTCCTCGACCGATGCGAATTCGTCGTCGGCGAGCGGCTGTTCGCCGGTCAGGCGCACGGCCGCGCCGTAGCGCTTTTCGAGGTCGAGCGAACGGGCAGCTTCGCGAATCACCTGGCTGGTTTCCGCGCCGGCCTTCAGCGCGCCGTAGTTGACCACGGGCTGCACGGTGACGAATGCACGCGCGGGCTGCCGCGCCGAATCGCTGTCGACCAGCGCGCGCCACGAGAACGCGGCCGGCTTGCCGGCCAGCACGTCGTCGACCGTCGCGGCGCTGCGCGCGAGCAGCTTCGCCATCGCCGGCAGTTTCACCTGGCCGGTCAGGAGCGGCTGGCCGAGCGTGGTGGCCAGCGTCGTCGCGAGCCCGGTGAGGCTCGGGTTCTTCGCGAGTTCGTTGACGAGCGGGCGCGCGCTCGCGAGCTGCGACGTCGTATCGGAGACTTCCTGCGGCGACAGGAACAGCAGCCCGTTATGCTCGAAGAACGGCCCGCCGCCGGGCTCGGCGACCTGGCCGATGCGGCCGGCTTCGGCCTGCTTCTGCAGCGCTTCGGTCAGCGCATGCGCGGCGGCATTCGCGAATTCGGGCGCGGGCGCTTCGACGACCGCGAGGATCGTGCCGTTGCGTTGCGGGAACGCTTTATCGACGGCCTGGCCGAGCGCAGCCCATTGCGGTTCCGCATCGACGAGCTTGCTGATGTCGGTGTTGATCTTGAAATGCTGCGCGACGTAGACACCGCTGAGGACAGCGATGACGAGCGATAGGACGACGACCCAGACGGGACGGCGCACCGACCACGCAACGAGTCGGACGATGAGATTTGTCACCATGTGGCGGTGGGGAGCGGCTGGCAAGGGCAAAGTAGCCAAGTATACCGGCGCGGCGTGGCGACTGACGTGACGTTGCGGGTTTCGGGGCGGGAAGGAGATTTGTTCGCGGCGGCGGAATCGGCGCGGGCGGCCGGCCGGTTTGTCGGTAGGCATTTACATAATCGGTGCTGCGCCGCCTGTTGCCCGTGCCTGTGACAAATGCCGCTGAAAGGTAACAGTCGGTCACGGCGCGGCAGCCGGGCGTCAGGCCCGGTATACTTTGCTGCACCGGCCGATGCAAGGAGCCGGTCGTTTTTTCCCATCGAGTGCGAATAATCGTATGAAACGTCATCTGTTTGCTTTCGTCGCGGCCGCCGCCGTGTCGGTTTCCGCTTTCGCGCAGAGCGCGCCGGTCGATATCGTCCGCAATGCGGTCGAGGGCACCGTTACCGCGATGAAGGCCGATCCGGCCGCACGCGGCGGCGACATGGCGAAGGTCACGCAGGTCGTCGAGCAGCGCTTCCTGCCCGCGACCAACTTCGAGCGCACGACCCGCATCGCCGTCGGCGACGCATGGAAGCAGGCGACGCCGCAACAGCAGCAGGAGCTGTACAAGCAGTTCAGGCTGCTGATGACGCGCACCTACGCTGCGTCGCTCGCGCAGCTCGGCAGCCAGGACGCGAAGTTCTCGTTCAAGGCCGGCGGCGCGTCGGGCGCCGACGCGCTCGTGCAGTCGACGGTGACGACGCCGGGCGACAGCCAGTCGGTCGGCTATCGGCTCGGCAAGGTCGGCAACGACTGGAAGATCTACGACATCGACATGTCGGGCGCGTGGCTGATCCAGGTCTACCAGGGCCAGTTCAAGAGCCAGCTCGCGTCGGGCGGGATCGACGGGCTGATCGCGTATCTGCAGAAGCACAATTCGCGGACGAACTGACGGCCGCTGCGCGGTCCGCAGTCCGGATGCATGAAGGGCGCCCTCGGGCGCCCTTTTTCGTTGCGGATCGCGGTGTCGCGCTACCCTACCGCCGCCGATGCTCGACCGCGAACTTGATCAGCTCGGCCTGCCCTTCGATCTCGAGCTTGCGCTTCAGATTGAGCCGGTGCGTTTCGACCGTGCGCACCGACAGCCCCGTCTGCTGCGCGATCTGCTTGCTCGACAGTCCCTCGGCCAGCGCATCGAGAATGTCGCGTTCGCGCGGCGTCAGGCGATCGAGCGGCGACGCGGTCGCGCTCGCGTGGATCATCCGCGCGGCGAGCCCTTCGCTGAAGAACGTCTGCCCGGCCAGCACCGCGCCGATCGCGCGGACGATCTCGCTCGCGGGCGAATCCTTCAGCAGGTAGCCGCTCGCGCCGGCACGCACGGCCTGCGTCACGTATTCGAGGTTGTCGTGCATCGACAGCATCAGCACGCGGATGCCGGGAAAGCGCTCGTGGAACACGCCCGCGAGCGTGATGCCGTTCATCCCGTTCATGCCGACGTCCATCAGCGCGAGATCGGGTTCGAGCGACGCGGCGAGCGCGAGCGCCTCGTCGGCGTTGCCGGCCTCGCCGACCACGGACAGGTCGGCCGCTTCGAGCCGCATCCGCAAGCCGTCGCGCACGAGCGGGTGATCGTCGACGAGCAGCAGTCGGGCGGCGGGCCGGGCGGTGTCGGGGGCGCTCATGCGTGAAAGGTCTCCTGTTATGGGGCGCGTCGTCACGCGGCGCTGCGCAGCGGCACGCGCGCGGCGACGATCGTGTGGCCGACCTGCGACGTGATCGTCAGCATGCCGCCGAGCGCGTCGAGGCGTTCGCGCATGTTGCGCAGGCCGATGCCGCGGCGCGCGTCGGCCTGCGAGCGTTCGGCGTCGAAGCCGCAGCCGTTGTCGGCGATGGTCAGCGTGACGGATTGGGCGCCGACGTCGAGCGTGACGGCCGCGCGCGACGCCTGCGCATGATGCACGATGTTGCTGAGCGCTTCCTGTGCGATCCGGAACAGCGCGGTGTTGACGGCCTCGGGCAGCGGCCGCGTGCCGCTGTGCGCGACCTGCGTATAGCCGATGTCGATGCCGCTTTCGGCGCCGAGTTCGCGGACCAGCTGCTCGAGCGCGGCCGCGAGACCGAGATCGTCGAGCATCGACGGACGCAGCGCATGCGAGATGCGCCGCACTTCGCGCAGCGTATCGCCGAGCCGCCCGACGCCCGACACGAGCGCCTGCTCGGCCTCGGGCACGCGCGACGTGCCGCGTTCGAAGCGCGCGAGCGCGGATTCGAGCATCAGCTTCGCGGACACCATCATCTGGCTGATCCCGTCGTGCAGTTCGCGCGACAGTCGTGCGCGCTCCTGCTCCTGCGATTCGACGACGCGCTGGGCGAGCAGCTTGAGCTTCGCGTCGGCGCTGCGCGACTCGCTGACGTTCAGCACCAGCGCGCACACGGCGATCGCCGCCGCGCCGGTGAGCGCGATCGCGGTGAGCCAGCTCATCGTGCGCTCGATATTGGCGGACGCGCGCGCGTCGATGCGCTGCAGCGCGGTGTCGACGTCGTCGAGATAGATGCCCGTGCCGACCATCCAGCCCCAGCGTTCGAGCGCGACGACGTAGCCGAGCTTCGGCGCGACGCGGCCCGTCGACGGCCGCTGCCATGCGTAGCGCACGTAGCCGCCGCCGTGCGACGCCGCGCCGATCAGCTTCTGGATCGTCAGTGCGCCCTGCGGATCGCGCATCGACCAGAAGTTGTGACCGACGCGCTCGGGCTCGCGCGGATGCATCAGCGAATTGCCGTGCAGGTCGTACACGAAGAAATAGCCGTCGGGCCCGAAATCCATCTTCTGCAGCATCGCGAGCGCCTGCGTGCGCAGCAGCGCGTCGTCGCGCGCATTGCGGCCGCTCGCGTCGTAGAGCGGCATGATCGCGCTCGTCGCGAGCTCGACGTAGTGCTTCAGCTCGACTTCCTTGCTCGACAGGTATGCGGCCTGGATCGTCGCGTGCTGCGTGCGCGCGAGCGAGGTCGCCTGCTGGCGCACGCCGAAGCCGATGCCGGCGATCGCGAGCAGGAACGGCACGATGGCCAGAAGGAAGATCTTTGCCTTGAGTCTCATGGTGGTGCGAAGCGGCCGCGAACCGGTGTGGCCGGCCAGGTGCGGCCGGCCAGGTGCGGGCCGGCCGGGCGCGTCAGCCGCGCGGCGGCGTATCGAGCCGACATTGTCGACGATTTTGCACGCGGGCGGCTGCGACCGGGCGGCCGCCCCGCCGCGGCTCGGGTGTCCGGGCGCTCAGGCCCGCCGCGACTCGAGATTGTCGGGAGACGCGGCCGTCAGGACGACGATGCGGTTGCGCCCGCCTTCCTTCGCGCGATAGAGCGCATCGTCGGCGAGCTTCAGCGCGGCCTGCATGTCGTCGTCGAGTTCGGGATAGCTCGTCGTCACGCCGATGCTCACCGTCAGGCGGCCGGCCGTGCCGGCGTCGTGCCGGATGCCGAGATCGAGGATGCCCGTGCGGATCGTCTCGGCGATCGTCACCGCGCCGTCGGTGTCGACGTCGGGCAGCACCACGACGAACTCCTCGCCGCCGTAGCGCGCCGCATAGTCGGCCGGGCGGCGCAGGCAGCCGCCGATGCAATGGCCGACCGCGGCGAGCGCGTCGTCGCCGGCCTGGTGGCCCTGCGTGTCGTTGTAGTGCTTGAAGTAATCGACGTCGATGAACAGCAGCGACAGCGCATGCTGCGAGCGCGCGGCGCGGCGCCATTCGCGCGCGAGCGTGACGTCGAGCATCCGGCGGTTGTCGAGGCCCGTGAGGCCGTCGGTGCGCGCGAGCGCCTGCAGCTCGGTTTCCGCGCGATGGCGCTTGCGCAGCTGCACGTCGAGCAGCAGCGACAGGCCGACGAAGCCGATCGCGAGCGCGACCATCGCGGAGCCGATCGGAATCGCACGGTCGTACCACGCGGCGTAGGTGTCCGCTTCCGAGCGCGCGACCATGACGATGAGCGGCAGGTGATCGAGGTGCCGGAACACGTACAGGCGCCGCACGCCGTCGATCGTCGCGGTGTCGGCGAAGCTGCCTTCGCTGGCGGTCATGAAATGCCGGAACGTGCTGGCGCGGCTGATGTCGCGGCCGACGATCTTCGGGTCGTACGGTTCGCGCGCGAGCATCAGGCCGCGCGTGTTGATCAGCGCGACCGAGCCGCGGTCGCCGAGCGACAGGCGCGAGAACAGGTTCTGGAAATATTCGAGCCGGATCGACATCACCGCGACGCCGCCGAACGACCCGTCGGGCTTCGTGATTCGCCGGCTGAGCGCGATGCTCGGCGAGCCGCCGCGCAGCCGCGAATGGTACGGGTTGCTCACGTACAGGCCGACGTCGGGGTGGTCGCGGTGGATGGTGAAATACGGCTCGTCGCCGAAGTTGACCTTGCGCGGCACGTCGCTCATGCCGTCGACCTCGATGTCGCCCTTTGCGTCGAGCACGTAGATGCCGCCGAGGTACTTGGCCGTCGTCGCGCGGTCGAACAGCACCTGGCGGCGCAGCGGCATCGGCAGCGCAGTGACCGCGGGGTCGTTCGCGCCGTCGACGACGGCCTGCAGCGACAGCGAATAGATCTCGATGTTGCGCTCGATGTCCCACGACGCCATCAGCGCGAGGTTCTGCTGCATCGTGCGCGAGCGGTCGCGCGCGTCGATGCGGCCTTCGTACAGCAGGATCCCGCACAGGAGCAGCAGGACCAGCGCGATCAGCAGCCCCGTGTAGAAGATCAGGTGCGGCAGCAGGAACCGGCGCAGATGAGCGGCGACACGGCTTGTCCGGCCGGATTCGCTGGGCATTGCGTAGTCGGTTTCTGCCATGGTCCGTGGATCGATGGGCATCGTCGCCAGGCGGCGGGCCGATGCGATTGTTCGTATGACGTGTCGGCAGCGATCCGATGCGCGGCCCTTCCGGCGCCTCTTTCTCTCCCGGCGGAGAAAATGGACACCGATTATCGGTAATCGCAGCCAGATATACCGGTAAATCCTGAATTCATTGGTGGCATCTGCCGCGATTCGACGATCCGACGAATCGGGCGGCGCGGATTCAACGGAGTATAACGCGCGCATTCGCGTGCGCGGAAAATGTTGCGACCCGTTGATCAGGGTCAAATTACCGTGAGATCCCGGGCTTGCAAATATTGGGCAGAGCGTTACTGCGCAAGGTTTTGGCGCGTGGCGGGTGCAAGCGTGCGGCGTACGGCCGCTGATTCAGGTGGATTAACGGCCGGCGCACGCGAAACTTGAAAGCGCGCGATATGTTCCGATTATCGGTTTCAACATACGGTTTCAACGGTCGCGCGAACGTAAAAATGAAAAAACGGGCGGCGATGAGGGCCGCCCGTTTCGCGGAGCCGGCATGCGGGACGGGCCCGCATGCGCATGCTCAGGCGCCGTGCTGTTGCGCCTTGAACGCGAGCCGGAACCGGTGCAGCAGCGGCTCGGTATAGCCGCTCGGCTGCGACGTGCCCTGCAGCGCGAGCGCGCACGCGGCCTTGAACGCGGTCGACTGGTCGTAGCCGGGCGCCATCGGGCGATAGTTCGGGTCGCCGGCGTTCTGCTGGTCGACGACGCGCGCCATCCGCTTGAACACGTCGAGCACGAAGGCCTCGGTGATCACGCCGTGGCGCAGCCAGTTCGCGATGTGCTGGCTCGAAATGCGCAGCGTCGCGCGGTCTTCCATCAGGCCGACGTCGTGGATGTCGGGCACCTTCGAGCAGCCGACGCCCTGTTCGACCCAGCGCACGACGTAGCCGAGGATGCCCTGCGCGTTGTTCTCGACCTCGCTCAGGATCTCGTCTTCGCTCCATTCGGCACGCTCGACGACCGGCACGGTCAGCAAGCCTTCGAGCAGCGCGTCGCGCTCGCTCGCGTACGGCGTCTTTTCGAGCGCCTGCTGGACGGCCTGCACGTCGACGAGGTGGTAGTGCAGCGCGTGCAGCGTCGCGGCGGTCGGCGACGGCACCCACGCGGTGTTCGCACCCGCGCGCGGATGCGCGATCTTCTGCTCGAGCATCGCGTGCATCAGGTCCGGCATCGCCCACATGCCCTTGCCGATCTGCGCGCGGCCGCGCAGGCCGGCCGACAGGCCCGCGAGCACGTTGTTGCGCTCGTACGACGTGATCCAGGCCGATGACTTCATGTCGCCCTTGCGGATCATCGGGCCTGCTTCCATCGCGCTGTGCATCTCGTCGCCGGTGCGGTCGAGGAAGCCGGTGTTGATGAATGCGACCCGCGCGGCGGCCGCCGCGATGCACGCGGCGAGGTTCACGCTGGTGCGGCGCTCCTCGTCCATGATGCCCATCTTCAGCGTGTTGCGCGGCAGGCCGTACAGATCCTCGATGCGCGCGAACAGCGTATCGGCGAACGCGACTTCGACCGGGCCGTGCATCTTCGGCTTCACGATGTAGATCGAACCCGTGCGCGAGTTGCGCTTCGCCTTCAGGTCGTGCAGCGCGCACAGCGTCGTGACGACGCCGTCGAGGATCCCTTCCGGAATCTCGTTGCCGTCGCGGTCGAGCACCGCGCCGTTGGTCATCAGGTGGCCGACGTTGCGCACGAACAGCAGCGAGCGGCCGTGCAGCGACAGCGTGCCGCCGTCGGGCGTCGTGTAGTCGCGGTCGGCGTTCAGGCGGCGCGTGAAACTCTTGCCGCCCTTCGCGACTTCCTCGACCAGCGTGCCCTGCATCAGGCCGAGCCAGTTGCGGTAGAGCTGGACCTTGTCGTCGGCGTCGACCGCCGCGACCGAATCCTCGCAGTCGATGATCGTGCTGACTGCCGCTTCGAGCACCACGTCCTTCACGTTCGCGAGATCGGCGCGGCCGATCGGCGTCGACGCGTCGATCTGGATCTCGATGTGCAGGCCGTTGTGCTTCAGCAGGATCGCGGACGGTGCGCCGGCTGCGCCCTGGTAGCCGACGAACAGCGCCGGCTGTGCGAGATGCACGACACCCTTCGCGGTTTCGACGGCGAGCTGGCCGTCCTGCACGCGATAGCGCAGCGCGTCGCCGTGCGAGCCGCTCGCGAGCGGCGCCGCGTTGTCGAGCACGTTGCGCGCGTAGTCGATCACACGCTGGCCGCGCGTCGGGTTGTAGGTCGCGGTGCGTTCGGCGCCGCCGTCCTCGGGCAGCGCGTCGGTGCCGTACAGCGCGTCGTACAGGCTGCCCCAGCGGGCGTTCGCGGCGTTCAGTGCGTAGCGCGCGTTCGACAGCGGCACGACGAGCTGCGGGCCGGCCTGCGTGGCGATCTCGCTGTCGACGTTCGCGGTGGCTGCCGCGACGTTCGACGGGACCGGCACGAGGTAGCCGATTTTTTCGAGGAACGCGCGATAAGCGGCGTGGTCGCGCACGGGGCCGGGGTGCGCGCGGTGCCAGGTGTCGAGTTCCTGCTGCAGGCGGTCGCGTTCCGCGAGCAGTTCGCGGTTGCGCGGCGCCAGATCGTGCACCAGGGCCGAGAAACCGCTCCAGAATGCGGCCTTGTCGATGCCGGTGCCCGGCAGTGCTTCGTTTTCAATGAACTGGCTCAGCGCTGGCGCGACTTGCAGTCCTGCTTGGTCGATCATCGTTATCCTCCCGGGGAAAAATGCGCGCGCGGCTAGAGGGCCTGCTCACGCTAATAACGGGCTTGCGAACGAGCCTTGCCGGTCGTAGTGCAAGGAGCAAGGAGCGCCGTTTGGCCGAGCCAAACAAGCGACGCGCGACGCCGCAATGCGGCCGGCAAGGCTCGTTCCCGTGATTTAAAAAAACCATTTGTGGGGCTGGCCACCAGAAGGGCCGATCGCTGCGTCATGCTCCTTGCGAATACGTCGAGTATTCGCTTCGTCGCAGTCCTTGCGCTCGGCCCTTCTGGTGGCCAGCGCAAGCCCGTTATTAGCGTGAGCAGGCCCTCCTTTATGTCGCGACGCTTTGTGTGCCGACGCGGGCGATCTGCGCGTCCTGCTCGGACTTTACGCCAGACACGCCGATCGCGCCCGCAATCCGGCCGCCGACCGTGACCGGCACGCCGCCTTCGAGCAACCCCGTCAGCGGCACGCTGAGAAACGCGGTGCGGCCACCGTTGATCATATCCTCATAAGCCTTCGTCTCGCGACGGCCGAGCGCCGCTGCGCGCGCCTTGTCCTGCGCGATGGTCGCGCTGGCCGGCGATGCGCCGTTCAGCCGCGCGAACGCGAGCAGGTGGCCGCCGTCGTCGACGACGGCGATCGACACGGCCCAGCCGTGGCGTTCCGCTTCCGCGCGGGCGGCGGCGAGCATGCGGTCGGCATCGGCGAGTTCGAGTTCGGGTTTCGTCTGCATGGATGTCCTCCGGAACCAGGTCAGTTGATCAGTCGGTTGTCGACGAGCTCGATCCAGTGGCGCACGGGCGTGCGGCCCGCGCTGTTCAAGTGAGTCTGGCAGCCGACGTTGGCCGTGACAATCAGGTCCGGCCGCACGGCTTCCAGCGCATCGAGCCTGTTGTCGCGCAGTTTCGTCGCGAGTTCGGGCTGCGTCAGCGAATACGTGCCGGCCGAGCCGCAGCACAGGTGGCCGTCGGCGACATTCGTCAGATCGAAGCCGAGCCGCGTCAGGATGCTTTCGACCGCGCCGCCGAGACGCTGCGCGTGCTGCAGCGTGCACGGGCAATGGACCGCGACGCGGCGTGGCGTCGCATCGGCCAGCGCATCGAGCGGCTCGGCCGCGATCACCTCGGCGAGATCGTGCGCGAGCGCGCTGACGCGGCGCGCCTTCTCCGCATAGACGGGGTCGGAGCGCAGCAGGTCGCCGTATTCCTTGACGAACGCGCCGCAGCCGCTCGCCGTCAGCACGATCGCTTCGGCGCCGGCTTCGATCGCGGGCCACCACGCGTCGATGTTGCGGCGTGCGCGGGCGAGGCCGGCGTCCTGCGCGTTCAGGTGATATTCGGTCGCGCCGCAGCAGCCGGCCTCGCGCGCCGGGCTCACGCTGATGCCGAGCCGGTCGAGCACGCGCGCGGCGGCCGCATTGGTGTTCGGCGACAGCGCGGGCTGCACGCAGCCTTCGAGCATCAGCACGCGCCGCGCATGACGCACGGCCGGGCGCGGCGCGGCCGCGGGCACGGCGGCCGGGATCTTGTCCTGCAGCGCGCCGGGCAGCAGCGGGCGCAGCGCGCGGCCGGCCTTCAATAATGCGGCGAACGTCGCCGGGCGCGGTACCACGTGACGCAGCCCCGCGCGCAGCAGGCGCTCGCGCGCGGGCCGCTGCGAGCGCTTCTCGGCTTCCGCGCGGCCGATGTCGAGCAGCGTGTGATAGCGCACGCCGGACGGGCAGGTCGTCTCGCAGTTGCGGCAGGTCAGGCAGCGGTCGAGATGCCGCTGCGTGCGCTCGCCGCACGGCTCGCCTTCAAGCAGTTGCTTGATCAGGTAGATGCGGCCGCGCGGCCCGTCGAGCTCGTTGCCGAGCACCTGGTAGGTCGGGCAGGTCGCATTGCAGAAGCCGCAGTGCACGCACGCGCGCAGGATCGCTTCCGCTTCGTCGGCCCGGGCGAGGGTCTTGCTTGCTTCGCTGAGATTGGTTTGCATCGGCGGGTCGCTTCGAAGGTCAGAGGTCGGCGTACAGGCGCCCGGGATTGAAAATCGCGTGCGGGTCGAGTTGCGCCTTGAGCCGCCGGTGCACGCGCAGCAGTGCGCTCGGCAGCGGCTGGAACGGCTCGTGTGTCGTGCCCGGCGTGAAGCAGGTCGCGTGGCCGCCCCATTGCGCGGCGAGCCGCTGCACGTCGGCCGGCGCGGCGTCGCTCTTCAGCCAGCGCTGCGCGCCGCCCCAGTCGGCGAGCAATGCGCCGGGCAACGCGTCGAGCGGTGCGGCGGCCGGCACCGACACGCGCCACAGCGGGCGCGGATCGTCGAAGAACGGCAGCGCGAGATCGCGCAGCCGTGCCCAGAACGCGTCGTCGATGTCGTCCATCCGGTCGCCGCCGATCGTGTCGCGCGCGGCCTTCACCGAGCCCTCGCCGCCTTCGATCCGCACGCGCAGCACGCCGTCCGCGTGGCACGCGCCCGCGAGCGGCAGCCCCGCGCGCCGCCACGCGGCGACGCGCTGCATGGCCTCGCCAGCGGCGAGCGGCAACGCGAGATCGCACGTCGCACGCGGCTTCGGCAGCACCTTCATCGATACCTCGGTCACGACGCCGAGGCAGCCGAAGCTGCCGGCGAGCAGACGCGACACGTCGTAGCCCGCGACGTTCTTCATCACCTCGCCGCCGAAGCGCAGGTGCTTCGCGTGGCCGGTGATCACGCGGCAGCCGAGCACGAAGTCGCGCACCGCGCCGGCCCACGGACGGCGCGGCCCCGACAGCGCCGCCGCGAACATCCCGCCGACCGTTGCCGCGCCGCCGAACGCGGGCGGCTCGCACGGCAGCATCTGGCCGGCCGAGTCGAGCATCGCTTCGAGATCGGCGAGCGGCGTGCCCGCGCGCGCGGTGACGACGAGCTCGGTCGGGTCGTACGCGACGACGCCACGATGCGTGCGCACGTCGAGCGTGCGGCCTTCGACGGGGCGGCCGAGGAACGCCTTCGTGCCGGCGCCGCGGATGTGCAGCGGCTGGCGGTCGTGGATCGCGGCGTCGACCTGGGCGACGAGCGCTGCGCTGTCGTCGATCGATTCGATTTCGCGTCGCATCAGAAGCGCTCCAGTTCGGGAAACGGCAGCTTGCCGTGATGGACGTGCATCGCGCCGAATTCGGCGCAGCGGTGCAGCGTCGGGATGTTCTTGCCGGGATTGAGCAGCCCCTGCGGATCGAATGCGGCCTTCACCGCGTGGAAGAACGTGATTTCGTCGGCGTTGAACTGCACGCACATCTGGTTGATCTTCTCGCGTCCGACGCCGTGCTCGCCGGTGATGCTGCCGCCCGCCGCGACGCACAGCTCGAGGATCCGGCCGCCGAGCGCTTCCGCGCGGTCGAGCTCGCCGGGCCGGTTCGCGTCGAACAGGATCAGCGGGTGCATGTTGCCGTCGCCCGCGTGGAACACGTTCGCGACCGGCAGCCCGTATTCGGCAGACAGCGCGGCGATCCCTTCGAGCACGCGCGGCAGCTCGCGGCGCGGGATCGTGCCGTCCATGCAGTAGTAGTCGGGCGACATGCGGCCGACCGCGGGGAACGCGTTCTTGCGGCCGGCCCAGAAGCGCTGCCGCTCGGCCTCGTCGCGCGCGACGCGGATCTCGGTTGCGCCCGCGTCGCGCAGCAGCGCGGCGACGCGTTCTGCATCCTCGTCGACGTCGCTCGCCGCCCCGTCGAGCTCGCACAGCAGGATCGCCTGCGCATCGACCGGGTAGCCCGCGTGGATGAAATCCTCGGCCGCGCGGATCGCGAGGTTGTCCATCATCTCGAGGCCGCCGGGAATCACGCCCGCGCCGATGATCCGCGCGACCGCCGCGCCCGCCTCGGCGACGTCGTCGAAGCTCGCCATCAGCACCTTCACGCACGGCGGTTTCGGCAGCAGCTTCACGGTCACTTCCGTGACGATGCCGAGCATGCCTTCGGAGCCGGTGAACAGCGCAAGCAGGTCGAAGCCCGGTGCGTCGAGCGCGTCGGCGCCGAGCGTGAGCGTGTCGCCGTCGATCGTCAGGATCTCGACCTTCAGGATGTTGTGCACCGTGAGCCCGTATTTCAGGCAGTGCACGCCGCCCGCGTTTTCGGCGACGTTGCCGCCGATCGAGCACGCGATCTGCGACGACGGATCGGGCGCGTAGTAGAGGCCGTGCGGCGCGGCCGCCTGCGAGATCGCGAGGTTGCGCACGCCGGGCTGCACGCGCGCGGTGCCGGCGTCGGGGTCGATGTCGAGAATCCGGTTGAACTTCGCCATCACGAGCAGGATGCCTTTTTCGAGCGGCATCGCGCCGCCCGACAGCCCCGTGCCCGCACCGCGCGCCACCACCGGCACGCCGTGCGCGGCCGCGACGCGCAGCACCGCGCGCACCTGCTCGACCGTGTCGGGCAGCACGACCGCGAGCGGCACCGTGCGGTACGCGGCGAGGCCGTCGCATTCGAACGGCTTGAGCGCCTCGCGTTCGTGCAGCACGTCGAGGCCGGGCGCCGCCGCATGCAGCGCGGCGACGAGCGTGTCGCGGCCGACGGTCGCCAGCGGGCCGTCGATCCGTTCGTCGTAGATGAAACTCATCGGTCTGTCTCCGTCTCCACCATGCGGGCGGCCGCGCGATGCGCGACACGCCGGATGGACGGGATTCTTGGCGGGCCAGGCGCGCCTGTCCAGACGTCTTCCAGGTGGTCGTACCAGTTTTTGTGAAGGCATTCGAATGCCGCCATGCGGAGAACCAGAAAACCGAATCAGGACAAGGGTTCGTGCGAAAATCGGGGATATTCGTCCAAAGTGGTCGTACCAGTATGGAAATGCAGGATCGAGAGGGGCCGGCGCGGCGCGTGGCCGACGTCGTCGCCGAGCGGATCGAGAAGCTGATCGTCGACGGCGTGCTGAAGGCCGGGCAGGCGCTGCCGTCCGAACGGCGGCTGACCGAGAAGCTCGGCGTATCGCGCACGGCCGTGCGCGAAGGAATGAAGCTGCTGCACGCGCGCGGGATCATCGACACGATGCACGGCAAGGGTTCGTTCGTCGCGAGCCTGACCCCGCAGCGCGAAATCACGCCGATGATGCATCTGCTCGGCTCGCAGCCGCGCACGCTGTACGACCTGTTCGAGGTGCGCGGGATGCTCGAGGCCGAGGCCGCGCGGCTCGCCGCGTTGCGCGGCACGTCGGCCGACTTCATCCTGATCAAGCGCCGCTACGACGAAATGACGGCGGCCGACGCGCAGGATCTCGACCCCGCCGCGCGCGCGAAGCTCGATCACGCGTTCCATCTCGCGATCTGCGAGGCGTCGCACAACCCCGTGCTCGTCAACACGCTGCAGTCGCTGACCGACCTGCTGCTCAGTTCGGTGTTCGCGTCGGTGAACAACCTCTATCACCGCGAGCCGCTGAAGAAGCAGATCGATCGGCAGCATGCGCGGCTCTACAACGCGGTGACGGGGCGGCTGCCCGAGCAGGCGCGCAAGGCCGCGAGCGAACATATCCGCCAGTGCGTCGAGTATCTGCGCGAGATCGAGCAGGAGGAGCAGCGGCTCGTGCGTTCGACGTTGCGGCTTGAAGGGTGGACTTAGGCGCGTTGGTTCTTGTCCGGCGATCAGGTTGCCGTGCAGTCGGCATCGTCCTGAGCTTCGAGCCTGGATGCCCAGCCTGACTTGGCTTCTTTCAGCACGATTCGCTGCTTTTCAGCGCGCTCGATCGCGTTGATGCGCTCGATTGCCGATGCGATAGGAACATTGCCGTCCGCGTGTGCGAGGTACAGCAGGCGAACCAGTTTGTCGGCCCAGCGCGGCACTTTGCCCGACTTCTCCCAGCGGGCGACCGCCTGCTCGTTGTTGCCGAGCAGCTTGGCCAGTCCGCTCTGCGATTGCATCAGGCCGGCACTGCGCACATACCGAAACTCGACGCCGGTGAGCGGAGCGGGTTTTTTCGCGAGCGCGAGACAGATCGCGGTGCAGAGTCCGTCCAGATCGTTGATGGACACGCCATCGCCATAGGGTGTCTTGTGCAGCGTATATCCGTTCGCCAGCCATACATTTTTCAGGCCACCGTCGGTGTAGTGATACATATCAGCCCCTTGGTGCGTCAATTCAGCGTTTGGTGACTTCCATCACGGTGATCACCGTGAGGTGAGGAGCGGGATGATCCACGAGTACGGCCACGCCGACATTGACGCCCGATACATATCGCTCCATCACACAGCGCAGGCCCGATGCCCGCATGTCCGGTTCAGGCTCGTTCACGATGACGCCCTTGCGCAACGTTTCCAGCACCATCGGATCGTTGATCTTCCGCTGCCGCATCCGGTCGCGTGCATGGCCGACGAACACGATGTTCGCTGAAACGGCCGCACATACCCGGATGTGCTTCTCGAGCTGTCGTTTGGATGGTTGCCCCAATCGCACACCTATCATTTTGATAGGTTGGAGTTTACGCTGTCTGATGCGTGTTGGGGATAAATTTTGGCTATTGGGCTCAGTCCGCCTGGCGTCACGCAGTCGAAAAAAAGCCCGCCGAAGCGGGCAACCTCACGATGCGGAGGGGGAGATACGAAAACGCGAGCGGCGCGCGTTCAGCCTTTCGTCGCGCCGAACGTGAGCCCCGCGACGAAATGCTTCTGCATCGCGAAGAACATCGCGACGGAAGGCAGCGCGGCGAGGATCGAGCCGGCCGACACGAGGTTCCACGACGTCGTCCACTGCCCCTTCAGCGCCGCGACGCCCGCGGTGATCGGTGCGGCTTCATCACCTTGCGTGAGGCACAGCGCCCAGAAGTAGTCATTCCACACGAACGTAAAAACGAGAATCGCCAGCGCAGCCAACGCAGGCCGGATCAGCGGTAGCACGATCCGCCAGAACACCGTCCATTCGCCCGCGCCCTCGATGCGCGCGGCCTCGATCAGCTCGAACGGCAGCTGCTTGATGAAGTTGCGCAGGAACAGCGTGCAGAAGCCGGTCTGGAACGCGACGTGGAACAGGATCAGCGCTTCGACGGTATTGAACACGCCGAGCCGGAGCGACAGGTCGCGCACCGGAATCATCAGCACCTGCACCGGCACGAAGTTGCCGGCGACGAACGTGCCGAACAGCGCGGCATTGCCGCGAAACCGGTAGGTCGCGAGCGCGAAGCCGGCCATCGACGCGAGCGCGATCGAGCCGAGCACGGACGGCACGGTGATCTGCACGCTGTTCCAGAAGTAATGCAGCATCGGCGACGTCGTCAGCGCGTCGCGATAGTTCTCGACCATCGCGAAGTGTCGCGGCCAGCCCCAGTAGTGCCCTTCGACCAGTTCCTCGGTCGAGCGCACCGACGTGACGAACACCGCAATCATCGGCAGCAGCCAGATCAGCAGCGCGACGGGCAGCGACAGCTTGTACAGCCGGCGCGAGACGGGCTTCCATTGGGCAACGGGAGTCGGAAACATGATGGCCACCGGTCGGGTTATTGCTCGTTGCGCAGCATGCGGCGCAACTGGAACACGATGTAGACGAGCATGATCGCGAACAGCACGACCGCGATCGACGCGGAATAACCGAGCCGGTAGTACTTGATCGCCTGGTCGTACATGTAATACGCAAGCACGGTCGAGCTCTCGAACGGGCCGCCGCTCGTCATTACCGAGATCAGGTCGAAGCTGCGCAGCGCGCCGATCACCGTGACGACGATCGCCATGAAGGTGGTCGGCCGCAGTTGCGGCAGCACGACGTGCCACAGCAGCGCGAAGCCGCGCGCGCCTTCCATCCGCGCCGCCTCGATCTGTTCCGGGTTGACCGACGTGAGGCCGGTCAGGTACAGGATCATGCAGTACGCCGTTTGCGGCCACAGCGCGGCGAATACGATGCCGAGCGTCGCGTAGCGCGCATCCCCGAGCACCGGGATGCCGTGCCCGGCGAGCAGCGCGAGCAGCCCGAAGGTCGGATCGTAGAACCACGAGAAGATCAGGCCGACGACCACGCCGGATAGCACGAACGGCGCGAAGAACAGCGATTTCACGAGCCGGATGCCGCCGACCGCCTGGTTCAAATACAGCGCGAGCGCGAGGCCGAGCGGCGGCGCGAGCATGAACAGCGCGAGCCAGATCACGTTGTTGCGCAGCGCGGTGTAGAACGTCGGCGCGTGCAGCAGTTCGACGTAGTTCGCGAGCCCGACGAAGCTGCGCTCGGTCATCCCGTCCCAGTTGTACAGGCTCAGCGACAGCGTCGACATGATCGGCCAGATCACATAGACGGCAACCATTGCGCAGGCCGGCGCGAGAAAGAGCCACGCGGCGCGCCGTTGCCGCCGCACGGCAGGCGACGGGCGGCGCGCGGGCAGCGCGGCGGCGGATGCTCCGCGCGGCGGCGGCGCGGCGCCGGCGGGCTGGGTGGACGTGATCGGACTGGACACGGCAAGCCTCCTATACTGACGCGGCGGCACAGGGCCGCCGGCTGGGTCACGCGGTCACTTCTTGTAGATCCGCTTGCGGGTCTGTTCGAGCTGCGCAAGCACCGTATCGAGCTGCGCGGGATCGGCCAGGAACTGCTGCATGCCCTTCATCCCCTCGTCGGCCATTTCCTTCGTCATGTCGCGATCGTAGAACTGCGCGACGCCGCCCTTCGTGTCGGCAAGAATCCGGAAGCCGATGCGCGAGATCGGATCGGCCGGCTCGGGCGACTTGCTGTTGGCCGACAGCGAGCCGAGGCCCTCCGCGAGCTTCGCGCCCATCTCGGGCGTTTCCACGAAGGCGAGGAACGTGTGCGCGTCGGCCTTGTTCTTCGCTTTCGTCGGGATGTGCAGCGATTCGACCGGACCGTCCTCGGCGGTCGGCACCTTCGGGTCGATGATCGGGAAGCGGTAGTAGCCCATTTCCTGTTTCACGTTCGGCGGGAAACCCGCCGCGATGAAGGTGCCCATCAGCATCATCGCGGCCTTGCCCTGGAACAGGAACGGCTGCGCGCCGTCGAGATCGTAGGACAGCGCGTTGTCGATGAAGTAGCCGGCATCGATCAGCGATTTCCACGTCGTGTAGACCTTCTTCACGCGCGGGTCGGTGTACGGCACGTCGCCGGCCATCAACTGCTGGTGGAACGCGTTGCCGTTCACGCGCAGGTCGAGATAGTCGAACCAGCCGGCGAGCGTCCACGCGTCGCGGCCGCCGAGCGCGACCGGTGTGATGCCGGCCGCCTTCAGCTTCTTGCACGCATCGAGAAACTGGTCCCAGGTCTTCGGCTCGTCGGCGATGCCGACCTTGCGGAACAGGTCCTTGCGGTAGAACAGCCCCCACGAGTAATAGACGGTCGGCGCCGCGTACTGCTTGCCGTTATACGACGATGCGTCGCGCGTCGACGCATACATCGCACCCCAGCCGTTCTTCGTCCAGTCGCCGCTCAGGTCCTCGAACAGCCCGCGTTTCGCGTAGTACGCCATCCGCTCGCCCGCGTGCCAGTTCACGACGTCCGGCGCGACGGTCGTGAGCCACGCGGGGAGCTGCACCTTGTACGCTTCCTCGTCGACGAAGGTCGCCTTCACGTCGATGTCGGGATGCGCCTTGTGGAACGCGTCGAGCGTCGACTGCCAGACCGCGCGCTGGCTGGCGCCCTTGAACGCGATGTTGACGGTCAGCGTGCCGGCGCTCGCCGGCGCGGCGGCACCGAACGAAGCGAACGCGATGGCGGCGGCCGCGGCGAGCCGGGCGGCGGCGCGAAGGGGGCGATGTGTCATGGTTGTCTCCATTCCTGTGTGTCGTTGTGCGTGACCGGCGCGTCGCGGCGCCAGTGGCGGGTGCTACGAACGGCTTCGATACACGGCGACGCCTTGCGGCTCGACCTGCGCGGCGCCGAGCACGAACGCGGACGGCGGCACCGCGTCGATCGTGTGCGGCGTGCTTCCATAGTTGAATACGTAGGTCAGGCCGCCGCGCCGGCTTACGCGCACGCCGTCGCCGAGCGGCGTCGGCGCGAGGCCCGCTTCGGCCGCGACATCGGCGAACAGTCGCGCGGTGGTCGCGTCGTCGAACAGTGCGGCCCAGTAGTGCAGCGCGCCATGCGACACGCAGGCCGGATGACCGTCGGCGAAGCGTGCACGCACGACGCTGCGCGTGTCGTCGTGCAGCTCGACGAAGTCGCGCCAGTGGCGCGCATCGCCCGCGAGCGGCGAGCCGTCGCGCAGCGTGCCGTCGATCCGTTCGGTCACGTTCGGCCGCAGCGATTCGACGCGCCACACGCGGATCGGCAGGATCGACGCGAGCGGGCCGGGCGGCAGCGCCGGCGGAATCTGCAGATCGACGGTCTTCGAGCCGGTGCGCGGCCCGAACACGGCATGTGCGCCCGATGCGGCGAGCCGTGCCGCGAAATCGTCCGGCACGATCGGCAGCGGCGGCACGACCACGAGCCGATAGCCGTCGAGCGGCGCATGCACGGAGACCACGTCGACGTCGAAGCCGAGCGAGCGCAGCGCCGAGTAGTACTCGAACGCGAAGCGCGGGTAGTGGAAATCGGCGCCTTGCGGCTGCACCTCGAACAGCCACTTCGCCTCGTAGTCGTAGATCAGCGCGACGGGCGCGCGCACCGGAGCGTCCGCATCCGCGCCGGCATCGTGCACGGCCGCGATCTCGCGCGCGACGCGTTGCGCTTCGCGGCCGCCTTCGTCGAGCTGGTCGTCCGGCGTGTGCAGGCCCGCATGCATCTGCTCCTGCGCGAACGGCGCCTGCCGCCAGCGGAAGTACGACACGCAGCCGGCGCCGTGCGCGAACGCCTCCCAGCTCCACAGGCGCACCATGCCCGGCAGCGGCGCGGGGTTCCAATGCGCCCAGTTCACGGGCCCCGGCTGCTGCTCCATCACCCAGAACGGCAGCTTCGACATGCCGCGATACACGTCGTGATTGAACGACGCGAAATCGGGATGGCCGGTGCGCAGCCAGCGCGCCTTCACGTCGGGCGCGAACCATTGCTCCTCGAGTGCGCCGAGCGGATAGCTGTCCCACGTCGCGATGTCGAGGTCGCGCGCCACCTCGTAGTGGTCGAACTCGGTGAACAGCTGCATGAAGTTGTGCGCGACGGGCCGGCCCGGCGAGTGCGCGCGGATCACGTCGACCTGCATCCGGTGATAGCGCGCGACCTCGTCCGACGCGAAGCGCCGGTAGTCGAGGCGATGCGACGGATGGGCCTCGGTCACGGTGCCGACGGGCGCATCGACTTCGTCGAAGTTGCGATACTCCATGCTCCAGAACACGGTGCCCCACGCGCGGTTCAGCGCGCCGATCGTGCCGTAGCGCGCCTTCAGCCATTCGCGAAAGCGCACGAGCGCGGCCGGCGAGTAGCTGACGACCGTCTGGTGGCAACCCAGCTCGTTGTCGGTCTGCCAGTAGCGCACGGCCGGGTGGCGGCCGTAGCGTTCGGCGACCGCCGTGCAGATCTGGCGCGACGCTTCGAGATAGGTCGGCGACGAGAAGTCGTAGTGGCGGCGCGAACCGAACGCGCGCGGCCGGCCGTCCGCGCCGATCGCGAGGATGTCGGGATGACGGTCGACCAGCCATTTCGGCGGCGTCGCGGTCGGCGTGCACATCACGATCTCGAGGCCGGCCGCGCCGAGCACGTCGACCGCGCGGTCGAGCCAGCCCCAGTCGTATTCGCCCGGCGACGGCTCGATGCGGCTCCATGCGAATTCGGCGATCCGCACCTGCTCGATGCCGAGCGCTTTCATCCGGCGGGCATCGTTCGCCCACATCGATTCCGGCCAGTGTTCCGGGTAATAGCAGACTCCGAGGCGCATACGCGATCCTTAAGCGTAGTGATGGACGTTGACGTCGGCACACGCGGGCACCGCGCGGCCGTCTTCGGTGAAGAGATGGCAGGCCGCGGCCGGCGCATGCACGTGCACGCGTTCGCCGCTGTGCACGTGTGCGTCGCCGGGCAACTTCGCGATCAGCGGCGTGCCGCCGGGCTGGTCGAGATGCACGTAGGTTTGTTCGCCCAGGCGTTCGACGAGCGCGACGTCGCGCACGAGCGTCGTCGCGTCGCGTGCGGCGCCGAGCGTCAGGTGCTCGGGGCGAATGCCGAGCGTCACGGTTGCGCCGGCGTGGAGCGCGGAGCCGTCGCGCGGCAGCGTGAAGGTTTCGCCGGAAAGCGCGACGGTGACGGTCGTGCGGCGGGCATCGGATGCGGTGACGACGGCCGGCAGGAAGTTCATGCGCGGCGAGCCGATGAAGCCGGCGACGAATCGGCTGGCCGGATGGTGATAGAGGTCGAGCGGTGCGCCGACCTGCGCGATGCTGCCGTGCTGCGCGGTATCCGCGCCGGCGTGCAGCAGCACGATCTTGTCGGCGAGCGTCATCGCTTCGGTCTGGTCGTGCGTCACGTAGACGACGCTCGCGCGTTCGAACTGCCGGTGCAGCCGCGCGATCTCGATGCGGGTCTGGCCGCGCAGCGCCGCGTCGAGATTCGACAGCGGCTCGTCGAACAGGAACACGCCGGGCTCGCGCACGATCGCGCGGCCGATCGCGACGCGCTGCCGCTGGCCGCCCGACAGCGCCTTCGGCTTGCGGTCGAGCAGCGTGTCGAGCTGCAGGATGCGTGCGGCATCGCGCACCTTCCGGTCGATCTCGGCTTTCGGCACGCGCGCGAGCTTGAGCCCGAACGCCATGTTCTCGTAGACCGTCATGTGCGGAAACAGCGCGTAGCTCTGGAACACCATCGCGACGCCGCGCTCGGCGGCCGGCACGTCGTCGACGCGGCGGCCGTCGATCGACAGCTCGCCCGCGCTCAGGTCCTCGAGCCCGGCAATCATGCGCAGCAGCGTCGACTTGCCGCATCCGGACGGCCCGAGGAACACGCAGAACTCGTGCGCGCCGATCTCCAGATCGACGTCGCGAATGACCGGCGCGTGATCGCCATAGGCTTTCTGCACGCGTCGCATCGAGATGCTCGCCATTGTCTCCGCTCCATGTTCTAATGCGCCGTCACACATGGTTAAGCGCTTAATCATCGCGATCAAAAAAAGAGGCGATGCGATCGCGGCCGAGTCGCGCCCGATGGTCGGGCGGCAAGGTGTGCGGCGATAGTGCGCCGCTTCGGTGAGCGAAGCAAATACTGGATCGACGTCTCATATAGTGAGCAAATGATGGCGACACTGGATGAAGTTGCGCGCCGCGCCGGCGTGACGGCCGCGACGGTATCGAACGTGCTGCGCGACCGCGGACGGGTGGGTGAGGCCACGCGCGCGCGGGTGCTGGAAGCCGTGCGGGCGCTCGGATATCGGCCGCATCTTGCCGCGCGGGCGCTGGCGGAAGGGCGCGCGCCGACGGTCGCGCTGATGGTGTCGAGCATCGCGAACCCGTTCTATCCGGAGTTCGCGCTGGCGGTCGAGCGCGCGGTGCGCCGCAACGGACAGTTCCTGATCGTCTGCAATACGAACGAAGATCCATTGCAGGGGCGCGCGTACCTCGACCAGATCGCCGGCACGATCTCCGAAGGCATTCTCGTGACCAACGCGAACCTGCACCTGCCGGATCTGCTTGACGTCGCGCGTCGCGGCGTGCCGGTCGTGCTGTGCCTGTGGGAGCGGCCCGACGCGCCGCCCGACGGATTGCCGTGCGTGGCCATCGATTTCCGCGAAGCGGGGCGGATTGCGACGCGGCATCTGCTCGAACTCGGGCACGAGCGCATCGGCGTGATCGTCGGCGGAGCAGCGAGCGGCGTGCAGGCGGCGCGTTACGACGGCTTCGTCGACGTGATGCGCGAAGCGGGGCTCGACGCGTCGATCGTCGCGGCCGAGCACGATTCGATCGAAGGCGGCGTGCGCGCGGCGGGCAGGCTGCTCGACGCGCATCCGCGGCTGACCGCGCTGGCCGCCACCAACGACCTGCCGGCGATCGGCGCAATGCATGCGGCGGCCGATCGCGGCAGGCGCGTGCCCGACGACCTGTCGATCGTCGGCATTACCGACATCCATCTGGCAAGCGACACGCGGCCCACGCTGACGACCGTCGCGATTCCGACCGCCGAGGCTGCCGGCCTCGCGGTCGAACTGCTCAACGCGCTGCGCGAGGTGGGCGGCCGGATCGACGATGCGTCGCGCGTGCGGACCGCGTCGCTGCCGCGGCTGGTGGTGCGCGGTACGACAGGCCGCGTGCCGAGTGGGCGCACGACGCGGTAAATATCGCGCGTGGTTGCACAGAGTGCTTCGAGTTTGCCGACGCAATCGACGCGGCCCGGCGCGCAGCCGCGTGCGGTGTGAAAAACCGCAAACGCAGCGCAGGCCTCAACCGCCTTCGACGAGCCGCATCACGATGCTTCTGGCCGATTCGAGATGCGCGACCGTCATCGAACGGGCGGCGCGCGCATTGCGCTCGCGGCACGCCTGCAGGATCTCCTCGTGCTCGACCTGGAACGACGGCGTATCCGCGAGCAGCGTGGCCTGCAGGCGCTCGTAACGTTCGACCTGGCTGCGCAGTTCGCCGATCGTCTTCAACTGCCGCGCGTTGCCGCAGCACGAATACAGCAACGCGTGGAATTCGCGGTTCAGTTCTCCTTGCCGGCGCGGCACGGCCGCGTCGCCGAGCAGGCGATGGACGAGTTCGGCGCGCGCGAGCGTTTCGTCGTCGAGCCGCTTCACGCTCCGGTAGATCGCGTCGCCTTCGAGCAGCGCGCGCAGATCGTAGATCTCCTGCACGTCCGACGCGCTCAGCATGCGCACGACGGCGCCGCGATTCCTGAAGATGTCCAGCAATCCTTCGCGTTCCAGGCGCTGGATCGCTTCGCGCATCGGAATCCGGCTGATGCCGAAGCGGTCGGCCAGGTCGCGCTCGACGAGCCGCTCGCCGGCTTCCAGTTCGCCGTTGACGATCATGTCCCGCAGCGATGCGGCCACCGCGTCCGCCGTGGAGTCGAGTTTGGCTTCCATGCCTGGGTGTTCCTCACTTCAATTTGGAATAATGGTATACCAAACGGAATTCCGGTGCCAAAATGGCGGCCATTGGCGGGCTTCATAAAATGAAATCGGGCCCGGTGGAAGCAACCGACATCAATGGAGAGCGAGATGGCATCTGGCGAACACAAGTATCGCGTCGCAGTGCAGTGGACGGGCAACCGCGGCACCGGCACGTCGGGGTATCGCGAGTATGGCCGCGATCATGTGATCCGTGCCGGTTCGAAGCCGGACATTCCCGGTTCGTCGGATGCGGCCTTCCGCGGCGACGCGTCGCGCTGGAACCCCGAAGACCTGCTGCTGGCGTCGGCATCGGCGTGCCACAAGCTCTGGTATCTGCATTTGTGCGCCGAGGCCGGTATCCGCGTGCTCGCGTATGTCGACAACGCGGAAGGGACGATGCTCGACAGTCCCGAGCAGGGGCGCTTCACCGAAATCGTGCTGCGCCCGCACGTGACCATCCAGACCGGCGACGATCGCGAGCGGGCGGAACGTCTGCATCACGATGCGCACGCGAAGTGCTATATCGCGAACTCGGTCAACTTCCCGATCCGCTGCGAACCAGTGATCGAGTTCGCAGCGGCGTGACGCGTTGGCGATGGAAAGCACGATGAAGCTTTTCTACTATCCCGGCAATGCAGGCATGGCGCCCCGCTTCGTGCACGAAGAAGAAATCGACGCGAGCGGGCAGCACCCCCCGCCACCGCGTCACAGCGAGACGCCGTAAACCTCCCGCGCAGCCGCCCGGATCGCATCGGCCATCACCGTGACGGCCGGCGAATGCAGCCGGTCGGTGCGCGTGATGATCCCGAAATCGTCCATCCGGCAATCCATCTCCAGCGGCAGCACCGTGACGATCCCGTGTCGCGCGTAGTAGCGCGCGACGTCCTCGGCCAGCACCGCGATCATGTCGCTCTGTTCGAGCAGCTGCGTGATGAACAGCAGCGCAGACGTTTCGACCAGGTTCGCCGGCGGCGCGAGGCTCGCACGCTGGAACACGAGTTCGAAGCGATGGCGCAGCACGCTGCCGGCCGGCGGCACGACCCATGCGGCGCGCTGCACGTCCGCGAGCGACAGCGGCGCCTGCGCGAGCAGCGGATGGCCGGGCCGCACGACCGCCGCCACCGTTTCGCCGATCAGCGGCTCGTAGCGCAGCCGCAGCTTGTCGTGTTCGGCGGAGAGCCGGCCGAGCACGATGTCGATCTTGTCCTGCGCGAGATGTTCGAGCAGCACGTTGCTGGTGTCGATCTCGACCGACACGTGCAGGCCCGCATGCGTGCCCTTCACGGCGGCGACGGCCGGCGGCACCAGCCGCAGGCCGGGCGACGTGATCGCGCCCACCGCCACATGCCCGAGATGGCCGGCCTTCAGCGCGGCCAGTTCCTCGCGCGCCTGGTCGAGGCTGCCGAGCGCCGCGCGCGCGTGGCGGATCAGCGCGTCGCCGTACAGCGTCGGCCGCATCCCGCGCGGCAGGCGCTCGAACAGCACCGCGCCGATCGATTCCTCGAGTTCGCGCAGCAGCTTCGACGCGGCCGGCTGCGTCATGTTCAGCGCGGCCGC
Source organism: Burkholderia pyrrocinia (assembly GCF_022809715.1). NCBI lineage: Bacteria > Pseudomonadati > Pseudomonadota > Betaproteobacteria > Burkholderiales > Burkholderiaceae > Burkholderia > Burkholderia pyrrocinia. Next base: position 2,078,202 of record NZ_CP094460.1, on the reverse strand, counting down.
CGCGCGATGAATGCTGCCTTCGTCGGCGAGCGCGACGACCAGCAGGAGCTGGCGGGTCTTCAGGCGGCTGCGGTTGCCCCACGGGCTGGCGTCAGTCATCGTACGGGTTTATATCGATATCGGAATCGATATCGTAATCGCTCAAAACGTCATTAGCGAGTTATCAAAATTCTGCCTAGACTGCGCCGGTATCCCGTCACCACAGGACTGACGATGTCGGCAACAAAACCCAGGCTGCGCTCCACCCAATGGTTCGGCACGAATGACAAGAACGGCTTCATGTACCGGAGCTGGATGAAGAACCAGGGCATCCCCGATCACGAGTTCGACGGCCGGCCGGTCATCGGCATCTGCAACACGTGGTCCGAACTGACGCCGTGCAACGCGCACTTCCGCAAGCTCGCCGAGCACGTGAAGCGCGGGATCTCCGAGGCGGGCGGTTTCCCGGTCGAGTTCCCGGTGTTCTCGAACGGCGAATCGAACCTGCGGCCGTCGGCGATGCTCACGCGCAACCTCGCGTCGATGGACGTCGAGGAGGCGATTCGCGGCAACCCGATCGACGCGGTCGTGCTGCTCGCCGGCTGCGACAAGACGACGCCCGCGCTGCTGATGGGCGCGGCGAGCTGCGACGTGCCGGCGATCGTCGTGTCGGGAGGGCCGATGCTGAACGGCAAGCTCGAAGGCAAGAACATCGGTTCGGGCACGGCCGTGTGGCAGCTGCACGAGGCGCTGAAGGCCGGCGAGATCGACCTGCATCACTTCCTGTCGGCCGAAGCCGGCATGTCGCGCTCGGCCGGCACCTGCAACACGATGGGCACCGCGTCGACGATGGCGTGCATGGCCGAGGCGCTCGGCGTCACGCTGCCGCACAACGCGGCGATTCCGGCCGTCGATTCGCGCCGCTACGTGCTCGCGCACATGTCGGGCATCCGCATCGTCGAGATGGCGCTCGAAGGGCTCGTGCTGTCGAAGGTGCTGACGCGCGCCGCGTTCGAGAACGCGATCCGCGCGAACGCGGCGATCGGCGGCTCGACCAATGCGGTGATTCACCTGAAGGCGATCGCCGGCCGCATCGGCGTGCCGCTCGAACTCGAGGACTGGATGCGCATCGGCCGCGACACGCCGACGATCGTCGACCTGATGCCGTCGGGCCGCTTCCTGATGGAGGAGTTCTATTACGCGGGCGGGCTGCCGGCGGTGCTGCGCCGGCTCGGCGAAGGCGGGCTGCTGCCGAACCCCGACGCGTTGACGGTGAACGGCAAGTCGCTGTGGGACAACGTGCGCGAAGCGCCGAACTACGACGACGAAGTGATCCGCCCGCTCGACCGGCCGCTGATCGCGGACGGCAGCATCCGCATCCTGCGCGGCAATCTCGCGCCGCGCGGCGCGGTGCTGAAGCCGTCGGCGGCGAGCCCCGAGCTGCTCAAGCATCGCGGCCGCGCGGTGGTGTTCGAGAACCTCGAACACTACAAGGCCACGATCAACGACGAAGCGCTCGACGTCGACGCGAGCTCCGTGCTCGTGCTGAAGAACTGCGGGCCGCGCGGTTATCCGGGCATGGCCGAGGTCGGCAACATGGGGCTGCCGCCGAAGCTGCTGCGCCAGGGCGTGAAGGACATGGTGCGGATTTCCGACGCGCGGATGAGCGGCACCGCGTACGGCACGGTCGTGCTGCACGTCGCGCCGGAGGCTGCCGCCGGCGGGCCGCTCGCGGCGGTGCGCAACGGCGACTGGATCGAGCTCGACTGCGAGGCCGGCACGCTGCATCTCGACATCACGGATGACGAACTGCAGCGCCGCCTGTCGGACGTCGATCCGACCGCGGCGCCGGGCGTGGCCGGCCAGCTCGGCAAGGGCGGCTACGCGCGGCTGTATATCGATCACGTGCTGCAGGCCGACGAGGGGTGCGACCTCGACTTCCTGGTCGGCACGCGCGGCGCGGACGTGCCGAGCCATTCGCATTGAGCGGCGCGCGAGAAGCGAAGCACAGGTGAAGCAGGGCAGACCGGCGACGACGCCGGCGCAGCCCACCCATGGAGACACGATGACGACGACGCAGCACCCGTCCGCGACACCGGCCGCGGCTCAATCCGGCCCGTCGGCCGCCGTCGACGAACGGCAGTTGATGCGCACGCTCACGCGCAGGCTGGTGCCGTTTCTCGCGTTGATCTACGTGGTGGCCTATGTCGACCGCACGGTCGTCGGCTTCGCGAAGCTGCACATGAACGCGGCCGTCGGCCTGAGCGACGCGGCGTACGGGCTCGGCGCGGGCCTGTTCTTCATCGGCTATTTCCTGTGCGAGGTGCCGAGCAATCTCGCGCTCGGCCGCTTCGGCGCACGCGTGTGGTTCGCGCGCATTCTCGCGACGTGGGGCGTGATCACGATGGCGATGGCGCTCGTGCAGGGGCCGGCCAGCTTCTATGCGTTGCGTTTCCTGCTCGGCGCGGCCGAAGCCGGCCTGTATCCGGGCATCCTGTATTTCCTCACGCAGTGGTTTCCGATGCGCGGCCGCGCACGCGTGATCGGGCTGCTCGTGCTCGCGCAGCCGATTGCCGGCATCGTGACGGGGCCGCTCGCGGGTTGGCTGCTGTCGACGCACGGGCTGTTCGGGCTGTCGAACTGGCAGACGCTGTTCGTCGTCAGCGGCCTGCCGGCCGTGCTGCTCGTGTGGCCGACGCTGCGGCTGCTGCCCGAAGCGCCGGACCGCGCGCGCTGGCTGAACGATGACGAGCGGCGCTGGATCGCGCGCCAGCTCGCCGCCGATCGCGACACGTACCGCCCCGACGCGCACCGCAATCCGCTCGCCACGCTGGCCGACCGGCGCGTGCTGCTGCTCGCGGCGCTGTTCCTGCCGTTCCCGCTGTGCATCTACGGGCTGTCGCTGTGGCTGCCGACGATCATTCACGCGTTCGGCGCGGGCGACGCGGCCACCGGCCTGCTGTCCGCCGTGCCGTACCTGTTCGCGGTGGTCGGGCTGCTGGTCGTGCCGCGTCATTCGGATCGCACGCGTGAACGCTACTGGCACATCGTCGTCGTGTCGGCCGCCGCGGCGCTGACGATGGCAGCGAGCGCATGGGTGCGGCAGCCTGCACTGCAGTTCCTGTTCATCTGCCTCACGGCGTTCTCGCTTTACTCGATCCAGGCCGTCGTATGGGCGCTGCCCGGCGAATTCCTGAGCGGGACGAGCGCGGCGGTCGGCATCGCCGCGATCAATTCGCTCGCGAATCTCGGCGGTTACGTCGGGCCGTACGGCATCGGCCTGATCAAGCAGGCGACCGGCAGCCTCGCGGCCGGCCTGTATTTCCTCGCGGCGACGCTGCTGTTCGCGGTGCTGATCACGTTCGTGGTCCGCGCGACGCTGCGCGCGCCGCAGCCGGCCGCGGGCGCGCTCGCCCGCGAATCCTGAACGCATTGTTTTCCGGCTGAACGCCGCTTCGACCGACGCAGGACCGAACCATGACATCGAGCAGCACGCCGCGCTATCGCGGCATCTTCCCCGTCGTCCCGACGACGTTTTCCGACACCGGCGAGCTCGACCTCGCGAGCCAGAAGCGCGCGGTCGATTTCATGATCGACGCGGGCTCGGACGGGCTGTGCATCCTCGCGAACTTCTCCGAGCAGTTCGCGATCACCGACGACGAGCGCGACGTGCTCACGCGCACGATCCTCGAACACGTGGCGGGCCGCGTGCCGGTGATCGTCACGACGTCGCACTACAGCACGCAGGTGTGCGCGGCGCGCAGCCTGCGCGCGCAGCAGCTCGGCGCGGCGATGGTGATGGCGATGCCGCCGTATCACGGCGCGACGTTCCGCGTGCCCGAAGCGCAGATCTTCGATTTCTATGCGCGCGTGTCCGACGCGATCGAGATCCCGATCATGATCCAGGACGCGCCCGCGAGCGGCACCGCGCTGTCGGCGCCGTTCCTCGCGCGGATGGCGCGGGAGATCGAGCAGGTCGCGTACTTCAAGATCGAGACGCCCGGTGCGGCGAACAAGCTGCGCGAGCTGATCCGGCTCGGCGGCGATGCGATCGAGGGGCCGTGGGACGGCGAGGAGGCGATCACGCTGCTCGCCGATCTCCATGCGGGCGCGACCGGCGCGATGACGGGCGGCGGGTTTCCGGACGGCATCCGGCCGATCCTCGAGGCATGGCGCGAAGGGCGCCACGACGACGCGTACGCGCGCTACCAGGCGTGGCTGCCGCTGATCAATCACGAGAACCGCCAGTCCGGGATCCTCACCGCGAAGGCGCTGATGCGCGAAGGCGGCGTGATCGCGTGCGAGCGGCCGCGGCATCCGATGCCGGAACTGCATCCGGACACGCGCGCGGAACTGCTCGCGATCGCGCGCCGGCTCGATCCGCTCGTGCTGCGCTGGGCACACTGAGCGATTCGCGAAGGAGGAACGCACCATGAGCAAGCAGGTTTCGCTGGGCGTCGTCGGGATCGGCAAGATCGCGCGCGACCAGCATCTTCCGGCGATCGCCGCCGAACCGGGTTTCGCGCTGACTGCGTGCGCGAGCCGCCACGCGGAAGTCGCCGGTGTACGCAATTATCAGGATCTCCGCGCGCTGCTGGCCGCCGAGCGCGAACTCGACGCGGTGTCGCTGTGCGCGCCGCCGCAGGTGCGCTACGCGCAGGCGCGCGCGGCGCTCGAAGCCGGCAAGCACGTGATGCTCGAGAAGCCGCCGGGTGCGACGCTCGGCGAAGTGGCCGTGCTGGAGGCGCTCGCGCGCGAGCGCGGCCTCACGCTGTTCGCGACCTGGCATTCGCGCTGCGCGAGCGCGGTGGAGCCCGCACGCGCGTGGCTCGCAACGCGCACGATCCGCGCGGTGCAGGTGCGCTGGAAGGAGGACGTGCGGCGCTGGCATCCGGGGCAGCAGTGGATCTGGGAGCCCGGCGGCCTCGGCGTGTTCGATCCGGGCATCAACGCGCTGTCGATCGTCACGCGGATCCTGCCGCGCGAGCTCGTGCTGCGCGAGGCGACGCTGTTCGTGCCGAGCGACGTGCAGACGCCGATCGCGGCCGAACTCGATTGCGCGGATACCGACGGCGTGCCCGTGCGCGCGGAATTCGACTGGCGGCACGGCCCGGTCGAGCAATGGGAGATCGCGGTCGATACGGCCGACGGCGTGCTTGCGATCAGTCGCGGCGGCGCGCAATTGTCGATTAACGGCGAGCCGGTCGAGATCGGCCCCGAGCGCGAGTATCCTGCGCTGTACGCGCAGTTCCGCGCGCTGATCGCGCGTGGCGAAAGCGACGTCGACGTACGGCCGCTGCGGCTCGTCGCCGACGCGTTTCTGTTCGGCCGGCGCGTCCAGACCGACGCGTTCGGCCGCTGAACGTGCCGGCGCGCTTCGCCGCGACCGCGCACGACAAATGATGAAGATCCAAATCGATACCAGGAGACACCACATGACCCGCACGACTCACACGATTCGCCGACACACCCTGCGCGCGCTGCTGGCCGCGCTTTGCATCGCACCGCTCGGCATGCAGGGCGCCGCGCGCGCCGACGCGCCGCTGAAGATCGGCTTCCTGGTGAAGATGCCCGAGCAGGCATGGTTCATCAACGAGCAGAACGCGGCATCCGCGCTCGGCCAGAAGGAGAATTTCTCGGTCGTGAAGATCGGCACGCCCGACGGCGAGAAGGTGCTGGCCGCGATCGACAACCTCGGTTCGCAGGGCGCGCAGGGCTTCGTGATCTGCGCACCCGACGTGCGCCTCGGCCCGGCGATTGCGTCGCGCGCGAAGCGCTACAACATGAAGTTCGTGACGGTCGACGACCAGCTCGTCGATTCGAGCGGCAAGCCGCTCGCGAACGTGCCGCACCTCGGGATGTCGGCGACCAAGATCGGCAACCAGGTCGGCCAGGCGATCTCCGACGAGATGAAGCGGCGCGGCTGGAAGCCCGAGGAAGTCGGCGCGCTGCGGATCACCAACTACGAGCTGCCGACCGCGAAGCTGCGCACCGACGGCGCGACGCAGGCGCTGCTCGCGAACGGCTTCCGCAAGGAGAACATCTTCGACGCGCCCCAGAAGACGACCGACGACGAAGGCGGCTTCAGCGCGGCCGCGCCGGTGCTCGCGCGGCATCCGAACGTGAAGAAATGGGTGGTCTACGCGCTGAACGAGGAAACCGTGCTCGGCGCGGTGCGCGCGACCGAACAGCTGCACATCCCGGCGGCCGACGTGATCGGCGTCGGCATCAACGGCGCGGGCGAAGCGTTCGCCGAGTTCCAGAAGAAGGAGCCGACCGGCTTCTACGGGACGATCGCGGTCAGCTCGACGAACCATGGCAAGGACAGCACGCAGAACCTCGTCGACTGGATCCGCAACGGCAAGACGCCGGCGGCCGATACGCAGACGAGCGGCAAGCTGATGACGCGCGCGAACTGGCAGGCCGTGCGCGCCGAGCTCGGTATCTGAGCACGCGGGGCGAAAACGCAATGACGACGCAGACGATGACGGCCGTGTCCCGCAGCGACGACGCTGAAGCCGGCGCGGCCGCCGGCCCGCTGCTCGCGCTCGACGGCATCACGGTGACGTTCCCGGGCGTGCGCGCGCTCGACGCCGTGTCGCTGTCGGTGCGCGCGGGCGAAGTGCACGGGCTGATGGGCGAGAACGGAGCGGGGAAATCGACGCTGCTGAAAGTGCTGTCCGGCGTGAACCAGCCGCAGTCCGGCACGCTGACGCTGAATGGCACGGTGCAGCGTTTCGCGTCGACGCGCGCCGCGCTCGAGGCCGGCATCGCGATCATCTACCAGGAGCTGCATCTGGTGCCCGAGTTGACGGTCGCCGAGAACCTGATGCTCGGGCAGTTGCCGAGCCGGCTCGGCGTGGTCGACGAGCGCGCGCTCGCCGCGCGTGCGCTCGATGCGCTGGAGCGGCTCGGCGAGCATATCGATCCGGGCATCCCGGTGAAGTATCTGTCGATCGGCCAGCGCCAGATGATCGAGATCGGCAAGGCACTGATGCGCGACGCACGCGTGATCGCGTTCGACGAACCGACGAGCTCGCTGTCCGCGCGCGAGACCACGCAGCTGTTCCGGATCATCCGCGCGCTGCGCGCGGAAGGCCGCGCGATCATCTACGTCACGCACCGGATGGAGGAAGTCTACGAACTGTGCGACCGCGTGACCGTGTTTCGCGACGGCCGCCGGATCGATACGTTCGATTCGGTCGCCGATCTCGACCGCGACCGGCTGATCGGCTGCATGGTCGGCCGCTCGATCGAGGACGTGTACGGCTACCGGCCGCGCGCGGCCGGCGACGTGCTGATCGAGGCGAAGGGGCTGGCGGGGCCCGGGCTGTCGGAGCCAGTGTCGTTCACCGCGCGGCGCGGCGAGATCGTCGGCTTCTTCGGGCTCGTCGGTGCGGGCCGTTCGGAGTTGATGAAGCTGCTGTACGGTGCGGTGCGCCCGAGTGCCGGGCACGTCGAGCTGGGCGGGCGGCGCGTCGCGTTTGCCAGCCCGCGCGACGCGGTGCGCGCCGGCATCGCGCTGTGCCCGGAAGACCGCAAGCAGGAAGGCATCGTCGCGATCGCGTCGGTGGCCGACAACCTGAACATCAGCGCGCGCCGGCATTTCAGCCCGGCGCGCATGCTGCTCGACGCGCGGCGCGAGCGCGAGCTCGCGCAACGCTACATCGAGCGGCTCGCGATCAAGACCCGCGACGGCGACACGCCGATCGGCGCGCTGTCCGGCGGCAACCAGCAGAAGGTCGTGCTGGCGCGCTGGCTGGCCGAGCGCATCGACGTGTTCCTGATGGACGAGCCGACGCGCGGCATCGACGTCGGCGCGCGCGCGGAAATCTACAACCTGTTCTACGAACTCGCGGAAGCGGGCCGCACGGTGATCCTCGTGTCGAGCGATCTGGCCGAAGTGATCGGCGTGTCGGACCGGATCATCGTGATGAAGGAAGGACGGATCGCGGGCGAAGTGGAGAAGGCGCAGGCGACGCCCGATGCGCTGATCAAGCTCGCGCTGCCGCGCTAGCGGCGTGCTGTTCAACCGGAATGAAAGAGACATGAGCCAGGCAATGCAACCCCAACGTACTTCCCCGTCCCCCGATGCCGCTGCCGCGCCCATGAGGGCGCACGGCGGCGTGTGGCAACTGATCAACCGCTCCGGCATCGTGATGGTGTTTCTCGTGCTGTTCGCGACGCTGTCGCTGACGGTGCCGGACTTCCTCACGCCGCGCAACATCCAGGGCCTGCTGCTGTCGGTCACGCTGATCGGCTCGATCGCGGTGACGATGATGTTCGTGCTCGCGCTCGGCGAGGTCGACCTGTCGGTCGCGTCGATCGTCGCGTTCTCGGGCGTCGTCGCGTCGACGCTGATCACCGCGACGCACAGCGTGCTGTTCGGCATCGTGGCCGGCGTGCTCGCCGGCGGCGCGGTCGGGCTCGTGAACGGCGTGCTGATCGCGCGCTACCGGATCAACTCGCTGATCGTCACGCTCGCGATGATGGAAGTCGTGCGCGGGCTCGCGTTCATCACGTCGAGCGGCGACGCGGTGATGATCTCCGAGGAACGTTTCTTCGAACTCGGGTCCGGCTCGTTCCTCGGCATCTCGTATCCGATCTGGAGCAACATCATCGGCTTCGTCGTGTTCGGCTTCCTGCTGCGCAAGACAGTGTTCGGCAAGAACGTGCTGGCCGTCGGCGGCAACGGCGAGGCCGCGCTGCTCGCGGGGCTGCCGGTGATGCGCATCAAGATCACCGTGTTCGTGCTGCAGGGGCTCGTGACGGGCTTTGCCGGCGTGATGCTCGCGTCGCGGATGAGCCTCGGCGATCCGAAGACGTCGGTCGGCCTCGAGCTCGGCGTGATCTCCGCGTGCGTGCTCGGCGGCGTGTCGCTGACGGGCGGCGTCGCGACGATTTCCGGCGTGCTGGTGGGCGTGCTGATCATGGGCTCCGTGCAGGATGCGATGAGCCTGCTGAACGTGCCGACGTTTTACCAATATCTGATACGCGGCGGAATTCTGTTGCTCGCGGTGCTGTTCGACCAGTATCGTCGCAACCAGCGGCGCGCGATGAAGATCTGACCGGCAGCGCGTCGCCCGCGAAAGCGATGGATATATGCGACAGATATCGGGAGACGGCATGCAACAGACTCATCCGGCCGCGTCGGCGACGCTGCTGGCCGACAGCCGCAACACGCTCGGCGAAGGCGCGACGTGGTGCGATGCGACACACGCGCTGTACTGGACGGACATCGAAGGCGCGCGGTTGTGGCGATGCCGCGCGGACGGTTCCGACCTCGCGCACTGGCCGATGCCCGAGCGGCTCGCGTGTTTCGCGCTGACCGACGATCCGGACGTGCTGCTCGTCGGGCTCGCGACGCATCTCGCGTTCTTCGACCTGCGCAGCGGCGCGTTCACGCGGATCGTCGACGTCGAATCCGACCTGCCGACCCGGCTGAACGACGGGCGCTGCGATCCGTTCGGCGCGTTCGTGTTCGGGATGAAGGACGAAGGCGGCGAGCCGCCGCGCGCGGTTGGTGGCTTCTACCGGCTCAATCCGGACCTCACGCTCGAACGGCTCGCGTTGCCGCCGGCGGCGATCGCGAACAGCATCGCGTTCTCGCCGGACGGCTCGAAGATGTATTTTTGCGATTCGCTGGTGCGCGAGATTTTCGTCTGCGATTACCGCGCGGGTGGCGACGTCGCGAACGTGCGGCCGTTCGCGCGCCTGACCGATGCGGACGGCGACCCGGACGGCTCGACGATCGATCGCGACGGCGGCCTGTGGAACGCGCAGTGGGGCGGACGGCGGGTGGTGCGCTACGGGCCGGACGGCGTCGAGACGGAGCGCGTCGACGTGCCGACCGCGCAGCCGAGCTGCGCGGCGCTCGACGGCGAAGGCCGCCTGTACGTGACGAGCGCGCGCGTCGGGTTGAGCGACGACGCGCTGGCAAGCGACGCGCATGCGGGCGGCGTGTTCGTCGCGCAGACGCGGCATGCGGGGCTGCCGACCGCGCGGTTCATGCCGAAGCGCGCAACCTGAACGCTACGGCGCGGCAGGCGGACGCGGCATCGGCGCATGACCGCGCCGGCCGCCGCGCCTCGATCGGCGCATTCATCACTCGGCGCGTCACTCGCGCGGCGCGTCGAACTCCAGCCCCAGCAACGCGACCGCGTTGTCCTTCAGAATCAGCGGGTGCACGTCGGGCCGAAACCCGGCGCCGTGGAAATCCTCCAGCCATCTATCCGGCCGTATCAGCGGAAAATCCGACGCGAACAGCACCTTGTGCCTGAGCAGCGTGTTCGCGTACTTGATCAGCTCCGGCGAGAAATATTTCGGCGACCATCCCGACAGATCGATGTAGACGTTCGGCTTGTGCAGCGCGATCGACAGCGCCTGCTCCTGCCACGGCCACGACGGGTGCGCGATCACGATCTTCATGTCCGGAAAATCGGCCACGACGTCGTCGAGATGGATCGGTTCGGAGTACTTCAGACGCAGCCCGCCGCCGCCGCGCATGCCCGATCCCATCCCCGAATGACCGCTGTGGAACACGGCCGGCAGCCCGCGTTCGGCGATCACCTCGTAGATCGGATACGCGAGCCGGTCGTTCGGAAAGCATCCCTGCATCGTCGGGTGGAACTTGAAGCCCTTCACGCCGTGTTCTTCGATCAGGCGGCGCGCCTCGCGCGCGCCGAAGCGGCCCTTGTGCGGGTCGATGCTCGCGAACGCGATCATGACGTCGGCGTTGTCCTGCGCGAATTGCGCGATCTCCTCGTTCGGAATGCGGCGCCGGCCGATGTTCGTCTCGCAGTCGACGGTGAACATCACGAAGCCGATGCGGCGCTCGCGGTAATACGCGATCGTCTCCGGAATCGTCGGCCGGCGGCCCTGCTTCAGCACCGTGCCGAAGTACTTGTCGGCCGCGTCGTCGAATGCCTTCGCGAACAGGTCGGGCGGCTGGCAGCACGACACTTCGGCATGCACGTGCGTGTCGATGGCGATCAGGTTGCGGATGTCCAAGCGTGTCTCCTCATGTCGTGAAGCGCAGGCGCCGCGCGGCGCGAAACCGCGCGTTAGTGCCCGTTTAGGGGTTTGTCCCGAGCCGCTTCCATTCTACTTTACATATCAGGCTACCTGATAGTAAATTGGCGTGGAGTCGCGTAGGGCGGCACTGTCATTGGAGAACGAAGATGAGTTACGAAGGTCGCTGGAAAACGGTGAAGGTCGCGGTCGAGGGCGGGATCGCGTGGGTCACGCTGAACCGTCCGGACAAGCGCAACGCGATGAGCCCGACGCTGAACACGGAGATGATCGACGTGCTGGAAACGGTCGAGCTCGACGCCGAGGCGCAGGTGCTCGTGCTGACCGGCGAGGGCGATGCATGGACGGCGGGGATGGACCTGAAGGAGTATTTCCGCGAAGTGGACGCGGGCCCGGAGATCCTGCAGGAAAAGATCCGCCGCGACGCGAGCCGCTGGCAGTGGCAACTGCTGCGCATGTATTCGAAGCCGACGATCGCGATGGTCAACGGCTGGTGCTTCGGCGGCGGCTTCTCGCCGCTCGTCGCGTGCGATCTCGCGATAGCGGCCGACGAAGCCGTGTTCGGCCTGTCGGAGATCAACTGGGGCATCCCGCCGGGCAACCTCGTCAGCAAGGCGATGGCGGACACGGTCGGGCATCGCGAGGCGCTGTACTACATCATGACCGGCGATACCTTCACCGGGCCGCAGGCCGCGAAGATGGGGCTCGTCAACAAGAGCGTGCCGCGTGCGCAACTGCGCGACGAAGTGCTTGCGCTCGCCGCGAAGCTGCTGGACAAGAATCCGGTCGTGATCCGCAATGCGAAGCACGGCTTCAAGCGCTGCCGCGAACTGACGTGGGAGCAGAACGAGGACTACCTGTACGCGAAGCTCGACCAGGCGAACTATCGCGATCCGGAAGGCGGCCGCGAGCAGGGCCTCAAGCAGTTCCTCGACGACAAGAGCATCAAGCCGGGCCTGCAGGCGTACAAGCGCTGACGCGCGACGCGGCATGCAACCGGACTGAGCGGAGACAGCGAAATGCACGAAGTGAGTTTGTTGATCGACGGCGTGTCGCGCGGCGCGTCGGACGGCGGCACGTTCGACCGGATCGATCCGGCAACGGGACAGGTGGCGTCGCGCGCCGCCGCGGCGACGCTCGCCGATGCGGACGCCGCGGTCGCGGCGGCCGCGCGCGCGTTCCCCGCGTGGGCGGCGCTCGCGCCGACCGAGCGCCGCCGGCGGCTGCTCGCGGCGGCCGACCGGATGGACGCGCGCGCCGGCGAATTCATCGAGATCGGCCGTGCCGAAACCGGCGCGATGGCGAACTGGTACGGCTTCAACGTGATGCTCGCGGCGAACATGCTGCGCGAGGCCGCCGCGATGACGACGCAGATCGACGGCGCGGTGATCCCGTCCGACGTGCCGGGCAATCTCGCGATGGCCGTGCGCCAGCCGTGCGGCGTCGTGCTCGGCATCGCGCCGTGGAACGCGCCGGTGATCCTCGCGACGCGCGCGCTCGCGATGCCGCTCGCGTGCGGCAACACGGTCGTGCTGAAGGCATCCGAAGGCTGCCCGGGCGTGCACCGGCTGATCGGCAGCGTGCTGCATGACGCGGGGCTCGGCGACGGCGTCGTCAACGTGATCACGCATGCGCCGCAGGACGCACCGGCGATCGTCGAACGGCTGATCGCGAACCCGGCGGTGCGGCGCGTCAACTTCACCGGGTCGACGCGCGTCGGCCGGATCGTCGCGACGCTCGCCGCGCAGCACCTGAAGCCGGCGCTGCTCGAACTCGGCGGCAAGGCGCCGGTGCTCGTGCTCGACGACGCGGATCTCGATACGGCGGTCGATGCGGTCGCGTTCGGCGCGTTCTTCAACCAGGGCCAGATCTGCATGTCGACCGAGCGCGTGATCGTCGACCGGAGCGTCGCCGATGCGTTCGTCGAGCGGCTCGTCGCGAAGGCGCGTACGCTGAAGGCGGGCAATCCGGCCGCACCGGGCGTCGTGCTCGGCACGCTGGAAAGCGCGGCGGCCGCGCAGCGCATCGCGGCGCTGGTCGCCGACGCGCGCGCGCACGGCGCGGCGTTGCCGCTCGGCTGCGAAGTCGACGGCGCGGTGATGCAGCCGACGATCGTCGACGGCGTCACGCGCGACATGAAGCTCTATGCGGACGAATCGTTCGGGCCGGTCGTGACCGTGCAGCGCGTCGACGGCGACGAAGCGGCGCTGGCGGCCGCGAACGACAGCGAATACGGGCTGTCGGCCGCGGTGTTCAGCCGCGACATCGCACGCGCGATGCAGGTCGCGAAACGGATCGAGTCGGGCATCTGCCACATCAACGGCCCGACCGTGCACGACGAGGCGCAGATGCCGTTCGGCGGCGTGAAGGCGAGCGGCTACGGCCGGTTCGGCAGCAAGGCGTCGATCGCCGAATTCACCGACCTGCGCTGGATCACCGTGCAGACCGCGCCGCGCCACTACCCGATCTGAGCGGGCCGCCGCGCAGCGGCAACGACAACGACACAATGAAGTTCCCGCCGCGCGCTGCGAGCGCGCCGGCGGAACCGACTGGAGACAGACCTTGGATGCGGATCCGACCCAACTGCACGGCATCGCCGCCGCGCAGCCCGCCCCCGCCGGCTACCGCCCCGTCGCGATCGGCGCGGCACCGCCCGACATCGCGCAACGCGACGGCTGCTGGACCCTGCGTGCATCGACCGCGCTCGGCGCGTATCCGCGCCGGCTGACCGACCGGCTCGTCAGCGGTGCGCAGGCGCACCCGGACCGCTGGCTCGTCGCGCGGCGCGGCCCTGACGGCGCGTGGATCGGCATCAGCTATGCGCAGATGCTCGAACGCGCACGCGCGATCGGCCAGGCGCTGCTCGATCGCGGGCTGTCGGCCGAGCGGCCGGTCGCGATCCTGTCCGGCAACGATCTCGAACACCTGCAGGTCGCGTTCGGCGCGCTGTGGGCCGGCATTCCGTATGCGCCGCTGTCGCCCGCGTATTCGCTCGTGTCGAGCGACTACGGCAAGCTCCGCCATGCGCTGGCGCTGCTGACGCCGGGGCTGGTGTTTGCCGCCGACGGCGATGCATTCCGCGCCGCGCTCGATGCGACGGTGCCGCCCGACGTCGAGCGCGTGGTCGTGTCGGCGGCGGACGGGATGCGAGGCGTCACGCGCCTCGCGTCGCTGCTCGACACCGTGCCGGGCAGCGTCGATGCTGCACACGATGCGATCACCGGCGATACGATCGCGAAATTCCTCTTCACGTCCGGTTCGACGCGGCTGCCGAAGGCGGTGCCGACCACGCACCGGATGCTGTGCAGCAACCAGCAGATGCTGCTCGAAACGTTTCCGCAATTCGGCATCGAGCCGCCGGTGCTGGTCGACTGGCTGCCGTGGAACCACACGTTCGGCGGCAGCCACAACGTGGGGATTGCGCTGTACAACGGCGGCACGCTGTATATCGACGACGGCAAGCCGGTCGCCGGCAAGTTCGACGAGACGCTGCGCAACCTGCGCGAGATCGCGCCGACGGTGTACTTCAACGTGCCGAAGGGCTGGGAGGAACTGACTGTCGCGCTCGAAACGGACGCGGCGCTGCGCGCGACCTTCTTCTCGCGCGTGAAGATGTATTTCTTCGCGGGCGCGGGGCTGTCGCAGGCCGCGTGGGACCGGCTCGAGCGCGTGACGCTCGCGCACTGCGGCGAGCGGATCCGGATCATGGCCGGCCTCGGGATGACCGAGGCCGCGCCGTCGTGCATGTTCACCACCGGGCCGATGTCGGGCGCCGGCTACATCGGCCTGCCCGCGCCCGGCTGCGACGCGAAGCTGGTGCCGGTCGACGGCAAGCTCGAGGCGCGCTTTCGCGGGCCGAACGTGATGGCCGGCTACTGGCGCGCAGGCAGCGACGACGCGCGCGAGGTGTTCGACGACGAAGGTTATTACCGCAGCGGCGATGCGGTGCGCTTCGTCGACCCGCAGCGTCCGGAGATCGGGCTGATGTTCGACGGCCGCATTGCCGAGGATTTCAAGCTGTCGACGGGGACCTTCGTGAGCGTCGGGCCGATGCGCGCGCGGATCGTGTCGAACGGCGCGCCGTATGTGCAGGACGCGGTCGTGACCGGAATGAACCGCGACGACGTCGGCGCGATGATCTTTCCGCGCATCGACGATTGCCGCCGCCTCGCCGGCGCGGGGCCGGACGCCGACGTGCGCGCCGTGCTGCAGGCGCCGGCCGTGCGCGCGTTCTTTGCGGACCTGCTGCAGCGGTTGAACCGCGACGCGACCGGCAGCGCGACGTTCATCACGCGGCTGTGCCTGCTCGACACGCCGCCGTCGCTCGATCTCGGCGAAATCACCGACAAGGGTTCGATCAACCAGCGTGCGGTGCTGACGCAGCGCGCGGCGCTGATCGAAGCGATGTATGCGCACGACGCGGCCGATGCGGGCGTGATCGTTGCAGGCGCGGCGCGCTGAGGTCGAGCGTCGTGCCGCACCGCCATGCGGCGGCGGTGCGGCACGCGGTCGGCACGGCAGCGCGGCGGCGCTTTCCTGGTCGATCAGCGGGTAAACCACGATCGAAACCGCCGAATCGGGTCTGTGTTGCGTACAGTGCGCCGATCGCCGCGATGCGGGCGATGCGAGCGTGCCCGCCATGCGGGCCGCGTGAGGTAAGATGGCCCGCGATCTTCCTCCCGACACCTTCATGAGTTCGACACCCGTCAAACCGGCCGGCGCGAAACGCGCTGCCCGTGCCACCGAGGCCAAACCGCCCATGCGTGCCCAGCAGCGGCTGACCTACCTGATCGGCAATCTCGATCGGCTGCTGCGCCGCCAGATGAGCGATGCGCTTGCACCGCTCGGCGTGACGCTCGCGCAATACACGGCGCTGTCGGTACTCGAGGCGCGCGGCGCGCTGTCCAATGCGCAGCTCGCGGTGCGCTCGTTCATCACGCCGCAATCCGCGAACGAGGTGATGGTCGCGATGGCGGCCCGCGGCTTCGTCACGCGCGAGGCCGATCCGAATCATGGCCGCGTGATCCTGCTGCGCCTGACCGACGAAGGCTCGGCGATCCTGCGCGAATGCGAACGGGTGCTGCGGCCGCTCGAGCGCCGGATGCTCGGCGACGACCTGACCGCCGCCGACGCCGCGCAGGTCCAGCGCACGCTCGAGCTGTTCGTGCGCAACCTGCGCGACTGAGCCGCGCTTTCGTTTCTTTCGTCGTTCCGCACGGCCTTGCCTGGCCGGCTTCCGCGCACGTTGCGGGTTAACACCGGCGCATCACACACTTGAAATATCAGGTTACCTGTTATTAAATCATTCCGTCCTTCGATGGGATGACGGTCCGCACGACCGGCTGGTCGCGCGGATTTTATTTCGGACAATGAATCAGGCTACCTGATAATGTCTGATGCATGGTCCGATCACGACAAAGACACCGCGCATGCGTTTCGGCATGACGCGCAGTACAAGGTTTGGAGACGACATGGACACTTCCGTTGCCGAGAGGCCGGCCGTCGCGACGACGCTCGGTCTGTGTTTCGCGATCGCGCTGCTCGAGGGGCTCGACCTGCAGTCGGTCGGCGTCGCCGCGCCGCGCATGGCTCACGAGTTCGGGCTCACGGTTTCGCAGATGGGGCTCGCGTTCAGCGCAGGCACGTTCGGCCTGCTGCCGGGCGCGATGCTCGGCGGGTGGCTCGCCGACCGGATCGGCCGCAAGCACGTGCTGATCGCATCGGTCTGCCTGTTCGGGCTGCTGTCGATCGCGACCGCGCACGTGTCGAGCTTCGCGATGCTGGTCGTCGTGCGCGCGCTGACCGGCCTCGGCCTCGGCGGCGCGATGCCGAACCTGATCGCGCTGTCGTCCGAAGCGGCCGACGCGCGCTCGCGCAGCAGCGCGGTCGCCGTGATGTACTGCGGCATTCCGTTCGGCGGCGTGATCGCGTCGTTGATCGGCGTGCTGCTGGCCGGCGACACCGAATGGCGGCACATCTTCTACGTCGGCGGCGTCGGGCCGCTGCTGCTCGCCCCGCTGCTGCTCGCGCTGCTGCCGGAATCGCGTGCGTTCCTCGACGTCAGCGCATCGGGCGCCGCGCGCCCGAGCGTTGCGCACACGCTGTTCGGCGGCGCACGCACGGGCACCACGCTCGCGCTCTGGCTCAGCTATTTCTGCACGCTGATCGTGCTGTATTTCCTGCTGAACTGGCTGCCGTCGCTGATGGCGGCCAAGGGGCTCGCGCGCAGCCAGGCCGGGATCGTGCAGATCTTCTTCAACATCGGCAGCGGCCTCGGCGTGCTCGGCATCGGCATGTCGATGGACCGGATGCGGCCGTCGCGGGTCGTCGGCGGCATGTATGCGGGGATCGTGCTGTCGCTCGCCGCGCTCGCGATCGCGCCCGGGATCGTATGGCTGTCCGCCGCGGCGTTCGCGGCCGGGATGTTCGTCGTCGGCGGCCAGTCGGTGCTGTATGCGCTGGCCGCGATGTACTACCCGACCGCGATGCGCGGCACCGGCGTCGGCTCCGCGGTCGCGGTGGGCCGGCTCGGCTCGGTGGTCGGCCCGCTCGCGGCTGCCCAGCTGCTCGCGATGGGCCGCAGCGCGTCGGTCGTGATCGGCGCGAGCATTCCCGTCACGCTGGTCGCCGCCGTCGCGGCGCTGGTGCTGATCCGCAGGCCGCAGGCACACGACTGAGTTTGTTTACTTTCACCCACGAGCGCCGGCAGAGCGCGATATCGACGCAGGTCTGGAGACACCAACCATGAAGCACACCAAAGCCTTGCTGGCAGCCGGCGCTTGCGCGCTGGCCGCGACGAGCGCGCACGCGCAATCGAGCGTGACGCTGTACGGGATCATCGACACCGGCGTCGAATACGTGTCGCACGCGAATGCGGCCGGCGATCACGTGGTACGGATGCCGGGCGTGACCGGCGAGATGCCGTCGCGCTGGGGCCTGCGCGGCAGCGAGGATCTCGGCGGCGGCTACCAGGCCGTGTTCGTGCTCGAAAGCGGCTTCAACGTGCGCGGCGGCGATCTCGGCCAGGGCGGTCGGCTGTTCGGCCGGCAGGCATTCGTCGGGCTGAAGGGCGGCTTCGGCACGCTCGCGTTCGGCCGCCAGTACACGATGACCTACCTCGCGTTGCAGGGCGCGGACATCATCGGCCCCGATATCTACGGGCTCGGCTCGTTCGACGCGTACGTGCCGAACGGCCGCGCCGACAACGCGGTGACTTACCTCGGCACGTATCGCGGCGTGACGTTCGGCGCCGCCTATTCGTTCGGCCGCGACGGCGCGGGCACCGGCAACTCGCCGGGGCAGGGCACGTGCGCGGGGCAGGTGCCGGGCCACGCGGTCGAGTGCCGCAACTGGTCGGCGATGCTCAAGTACGACAGCGCGTATTTCGGCGCGGCGGCGTCGTACGAGGAGCAGCGCGGCGGCACCGGCGCGGCCGCGAACTTCTTCGACGGCGTCGCGCCGGTCGCCTTCACGAGCAGCGCGGGCAAGGACGCGCGCGTGCACGTGAGCGCGTATGCGCAGGCGGCGGGCGCGCGGATCGGCGCGGGCTGGATCGGGCGGCGCGTGTCGACCGGTTCGCCGGCTGCGCCCGGCGCGCATTCGGATCTGTTCTTCGTCGGGGCGTCGTATGCGGTCAAGCCGGACTTCATCGTCGACGGCGAAGGCTACCGGATCGTCAACAGTGCGCACGACACGCGCGCGACGATGGCAACGCTGCGCGCGACCTACCTGCTGACGAAGCGCACGTCGGTCTACGCGCAAAGCTCGTATCTGTGGAACAGCGCGCATGCGCGCTACGCGGTCAGCGGCGGCGGCCCCGGCACGACGCCCGGCGCGGGGATGGGGCAGCTCGGCGCGATGGTCGGCGTCAAGCACATGTTCTGATCCGGCAACCTGACGAACGGGAGGTATCTTGAACAGAAAATCTGCATTCCTCTGCATTGCACCGATCTCCGCGGCGATGCTCGCCGGTTGCGGCGGCGACGATTCGGTAAGCTCAACCCCCACGCACCTGAGCGCCGCGACGCCGGCCGCGATGGCGCAGACCTGCGACGCGCTCGCCGCGAAGCTCGCGTATGCGAACACGTCGTTCACGTCGGTTGCGACCGCGGCCGCCGGCGCGCTGACGGTGGCCGGCAAGCCGATCGCCGAGCACTGCGTGATCGAAGGCAAGATGAACGAGCGCGTGAGCACGGTCGACGGCAACACTTATGCGATCGGCTTCGAGATGCGCTTGCCGAAGGCGTGGAACGGCCGCTTCTTCTACCAGGCGAACGGCGGCCTCGACGGCAACATCGTGACCGCGACCGGCGAGATCGGCGGCGGCGGGCCGCTGACCGATGCGCTGAACCAGGGCTTCGCGGTGATCAGCTCGGATTCCGGGCACAGCGGCGCGCAGAATCCGCTGTTCGGCCTCGATCCGCAGGCGCGGATCGACTACGGCTACGGCGCCGTCGATGCGCTGACGCCGATGGCCAAGCAGGTGATCCGTCTCGCCTACGGGAAGGCGCCCGACCGCAGCTATTTCGGCGGCTGCTCGAACGGCGGCCGTCACGCGATGGTCACGGCGGTGCGCAACCCGGCCGACTACGACGGCATCATCGCGGGCGACCCGGGCTTCCATTTGCCGAAGGCGGCGATCGGCGAGATGTACGGTGCGCAGCAGTTCGCGAAGATCGCGTCGGCCACCGGATCGAACGGGCTGCCGGATATCCGCAGCGGCTTCACCGACACGGAGCGCCGGTTCGTCGGCGCGAAGATCCTCGACAAATGCGATGCGCTCGACGGCGTGGCCGACGGGATGGTGCAGGACGTCGCCGCTTGCCAGGCGCACTTCAGCGTCGAAGCCGATATCCCGACCTGCGCGAACGGCACGCGCACCGGCGCATGCCTGACGACCGCGCAGAAAACCGCGCTCGGGAACGTGTTCGCGGGTGCGCGCAACAGCGCGGGCACAGCGCTTTATGCGAGCTTTCCGTACGATCCGGGCGTAGCCGGCGTTGGCTGGGCCGCGTGGAAGCAGTCGAACTCCATCACGCTCGATCCGGCCGCGATGGCGTTCACGTTCATGTCGCCGCCGAAAAGCACCGCGACGCTCGCGAACCTGCCCGGTTTCGCGCTCGGCTTCGACATGGACAACGACGCGCCGGCGATCTTCGCGACCAGCGGCGTGTACACGCAATCCGCGTGGTCGTTCATGACGCCGCCCGACGAGACGAACCTGTCCGCGCTGAAGGCGCGCGGCGCGAAGCTGCTCGTCTATCACGGCACGGGCGACCCGGTGTTCTCGTCCAACGACACGAGCGACTGGTACCAGCGGGTCGCGCAGGCGAACGGCGGCGATGCGTCGAGCTTCGCGCGCTTCTATCCGGTGCCCGGGATGAACCACTGTGCGGGCGGGCCGGCGGCCGACCAGTTCGACATGCTGACGCCGCTCGTCGCGTGGGTCGAGCAGGGGCAGGCGCCCGCCGCGATCGTGGCTGCCGCGCGCGATGCGACGAACGCGTTGCCGAGTGCGGATGTGCCCGCATCGTGGGGGGCGGGGCGTACGCGCCCGCTGTGCCCGTATCCGCAGGTGGCGCGCTACAACGGCTCCGGTGACGTGAACTCGGCGGCGAGCTTCAGTTGCCGCTGACGTAGCCGTGGATGGGATGCGCCCGGCGCGTGCAGTCGCGCGCCGGGCGTTTCGCTGCCGCACGCGACAGCCGGATTCACTCGCCGGGTTCGATCGGCACGGCAAGCTTCAGTTGCCGCTGACGTAGCCGTGGATGGGATGCGGCCGGCGCGTGCAGTCGCGCGCCGGGCGTTTCGCTGCCGCACGCGACAGCCGCATTCACTCGCCGGGTTCGACCGGCACCTCGAGCCCGACCTTCACGCGGCTCATGCTCACGAGCGTCTTGAACCGCTTCACGTTGTTGTTCGCGAAGAACAGCTCGCGCGTGAGCGCGTTGTACTGATCCATGTTGCGCACGGCGAGGATCAGCACGAAATCCCATTCCCCCGTCACGTAGTAGCACTGCTGGATCTGCGGGCAAAGCTCGAAGGTCCGCTTCATCGCGTCGAGCAGGTCGATCTGCTCGCTCTCGACCTCGACGTTCACGACGATCGTCAGCGGATGATCGACTTTTTCAGGCGCGACGATGGCCGTATAGCGCTCGATCACGCCGTCTTCCGCGAGACGCTTCAAGCGCCGGTTCACCGCCGCCGTCGACAGATTCACGCGTGCGCCGAGTTCGCTTTGCGGCGTCTGCGCGTCACGCTGCACTTCCATCAACAGCTTGCGATCGAACGCATCGAGTGGGGTCGTCATGATGGTGCGCGAAACCTCGAAAAAATGAGAAATTTTTGCGTCCGGGCAGCCGATTTGGCGATTTTATTGACCGGCATACGCAATATTATTTTTCGGACCGACGGCGAACGCAATCCGCGCTTGCCCGATCCGACCCACCCGACGGACCGCCGGCGCGGTCCTGCTCCGGAGCCTTTCGCCATGCTGATCGACAACCCCCGCGCGTCGCGCGCCGCCTATCCCGACGCGCTGCGCCGCGTGATGAACATCGCGTCGGCCGACGAAAGCGGCGCGTGGCTGTCGCACTGGCCGCTCGTCGGCAGCGCGCGCACGCCGCTGCGCGCGCTGCCCGACCTCGCCGCGCGGCTCGGCGTCGCGAGCGTCAGCGTGAAGGACGAGTCGTGCCGCTCGCCGCTCGGCAGCTTCAAGGCGCTCGGCGCGCCGATCGCGCTGGTGCGGCTCGTGAAGCGCCTGCGGCGCACCCACGATCTCGATCCGCACGGGCTGGTCACCGGCCGCTACGCAGCGCAGCTCGCCGACCTGACGGTGATCAGCGCGACCGACGGCAATCACGGTCGTGCGCTGGCCGCGGCCGCGCGCGCGATCGGCTGCGGCTGCGTGATCGTGCTGCACGCGAATGTCGACGCCGAGCGCGAACGCGCGATCTCGGCGTACGGCGCGCGGATCGTGCGCATCGCGGGGAACTACGACGAGTCGGTCGTCTGCGCGGCGCAGCTTGCGCAGGCGAACGGCTGGTACGTCGTGTCGGATACGTCGTACGACGGCTACGAAGCGATTCCGCGCGACGTGATGCAGGGTTACGGCGTGATCGCCGCCGAGGCTGCCGAGCAGGCGGCGCAGGACGACGGGCGGCCGTTCACGCACGTGTTGCTGCAGGGCGGCGTGGGCGGCCTCGCCGCGGGCGTGGCGAGTTACCTGTGGGAGCGCGATGGCGCGCAGCGGCCGCATTTCATCGTCGTCGAGCCGCGCCAGGCCGATTGCCTGTACCAGAGCGCGCTCGCGGGGCGCGCGGCGAAGGCGACCGGCAGCGTAGATTCGGTGATGGCCGGGCTCGCGTGCGGCGAGGCGTCGCCGCTCGCATGGGATTTCCTCGAGCTGTGCATCGATCATTTCATGCTGATCGACGATGAAGATGCCGTGCAGGCGATGCGCGGCCTCGCGGCCGGCAGCGAACGGGACGTGCCGCTCGTCGCCGGCGAATCGGGCGCGGCCGGTATTGCGGGGCTGGAAGTGCTGATGCGCAACCCTGCGCTCGCGCGGCAGGCGCGGCTCGACGCAAGCTCGCGCGTGCTGGCGATCAATACCGAAGGCGCGACGGCGCCGTCCGTGTACCGGCGCTGCGTCGGCGACACGGCCGACGCTGTGCTCGCGCGGCAGCGCGACTGGCTGAACCGCGCGGCGGTAGCGGCCTGAACGACCAAACGACCGACGAGGCAAGCGCAATGGATGCAATCGACGCAATCGAAGAAAGCACGCTGCAGGGGCGACTGAAGGCCTGGCGCCAGCATCTGCACCAGCATCCGGAGACGGGTTTCGAAGAGGTGAACACGTCCGACTACGTCGCGCGCATTCTGACGACGCTCGGGCTCGACGTGCATCGCGGCATCGGCGGCACGGGGCTCGTCGCGAACCTGACGGCTGGCACCGGCACGCGCGCGATCGGCATCCGCGCGGACATGGACGCGCTGAACATCGCCGAGCACGCGCCGGGCCGCGAACACGCGTCGCGCACGCCCGGCAAGATGCATGCGTGCGGGCACGACGGCCACATGTCGATGGTGCTGGGCGCGGCGCAACTGCTGGCCGAACGGAAGGACTTCGACGGCACGGTGCGCTTCATCTTCCAGCCGGCCGAGGAGCATGGCCGCGGCGCGAAGGCGATGATGGCCGACGGGCTGTTCGAGCGCTTTCCGGTCGACGCGATCTTCGGCGCGCACAACATGCCGGGCATGCGCGCGGGCACGTTCTCGACGCGCGCGGGCGGCATCATGGCGAGCGAGGACAATTTCGTGATCCGAATCGACGGGCGCGGTACGCATGCGGCGCGCCCGCACATGGGCATCGATCCGATCGTGATCGGCGCGCAGATCGTGCTCGCGCTGCAGACGATCGTGTCGCGCAATCTCGATCCGGGCCGGCAGGCCGTGATCTCGTGCACCGAATTCATCACCGACGGGCTGCGCAACGTGCTGCCGTCGACCGTGACGATCAAGGGCGACACGCGCAGCTATTCGCGCGACGTGCAGGCGCTGCTGGAAACCCGGATGCGCGAGATCAGCGAAGGGATCTGCCGCACGCACGGCGCGGCCTGCACGTTCGACTACACGCACGAGTTCGCGCCGACGGTGAATTCCCCGGAGTGGGTCGACACGGCCGTGCAGGCCGCCGCGCATATCGCAGGCGCCGGCGCGGTGAATGCCGACGTGCAGCCGATGATGATCTCCGAGGATTTCGGCGCGTTCCTGCAGGCCGTGCCCGGCAATTTCGTGTTCATCGGCAACGGCGACGCGGCCGATCGAGGCGGCGTGCCGTTGCATAACGCGACGTACGATTTCAACGACGAGATCCTGCCGGTCGGCGCGCGCTACTTCGCGGAAGTGGCGCGGCTGGCGTTGCGGTCCTGACGATACGCGTCGTGCAGAGGTCAGGCGCGCTGGCGCTCACTCCGCCGGGTTGAGCCCGCATTCGACGGCGCCGCGGATTCGAGCTTCAGCCCATAGTAGAAGGCGACCAGCAGCGCGAGCCACGCCGGGCCGACGAGCAGTGCGACGCGCGTGTCGGGGAAGTACGCCATCAAGCCGATCACGAATGCGAGGAACCCCAGCGCGAACCACGAACCGTAAGGCCAGAACGGCATGCGAAAGCCGAGTGTGCGCTGTTCGCTCGGTGCGAGGGACTGGCGGAATTTCATCTGCGTAACGAGAATCACGCCCCAGGTCCAGATCGCGCCGAACGTGGAGATGGACGTGACCCAGACGAAGACCTTCTCGGGAACGAGGTAGTTCAGCAGCACGCCGGCCAGCAAGGCGGCCGCCGAGACGAGAATCGCCCGGCGCGGCACGCCGCCGGCGGTCGTCACGCCGAACGCGCGCGGGGCATGCCCCTGCTGCGCCAGGCTGTACAGCATGCGGCCGGTACTGAAGATGCCGCCATTGCACGACGAAAGCGCGGCAGTCAGCACGACGAAGTTGATGATCCCGGCGGCGGTCTTGATGCCGAGCCGCTCGAACGTCATCACGAACGGGCTGCCTTGCGTGCCGATCTCGTTCCACGGGTAGATCGACAGGATGACGAACAGCGCGCCGCCGTAGAAGATCACGATGCGCCAGAACACGGAGTTGATCGCGTTCGGAATGGACTTTTGCGGATTGGCCGCTTCGCCCGCCGTCAAGCCGATCATTTCGACGCCGAGGTACGCAAACATGACCATTTGCATCGACATCATGACGCCCTGCATGCCGTTCGGGAGAAAGCCGCCATGCGCCCACAGGTTCGAGATGCCGGTCGGCACGCCATGATTGCCGTAGCCGAACACGATCATGCCGAGACCGACGGCGATCATCACGACGATCGTCACGACCTTGATCAGCGCGAACCAGAATTCGAGTTCGCCGTATGCCTTGACCGTCAACAAATTGACGGAGCCCATCATGCCCAGTGCAGCGAGCGCCCAGATCCAGCGCGGCACGTCGGGAAACCAGATACCCATGTAGATGCCGACCGCGGTGATTTCCGCGATGCACGTGACCAGCCAGAGAAACCAGTAGTTCCATCCGGTGAGGTAGCCGGCGAGCGGGCCGAGATAATTGCGCGCGTAGCGGCTGAACGATCCGGCAACGGGCTCGTGCACGGCCATTTCACCCAGCGCGCGCATGATGACGAAGATGACCGCGCCGCCGATGATGTAGGAAAGAATGATGGCGGGCCCCGCCATTTTGATTGCGTTGGCCGAGCCGAGAAACAAGCCGACGCCGATAGCGGCGCCGAGTGCCATCAGGCGCATCTGCCGTTGTCCGAGACCTCGATGTAGATCTGATTCGTTTCGTTGCATCAGGACACTCTCTTTGAATTTGAGGGAAGGGAAAGGTGGCGCGACGGGTTCGCAAGCGCGGAACGACTCTGCCGGATTCGCGCGCGATCGAGATGGCCGCGGTCAGCCGTGCCGGCCGCTTTCGGTGCGGGGCCGGGCAGGCGCGATGGTCGGGGCGGTTGTCGGTTAACGATGAAACGGATGAAACGCGCAAGCGAGTCGGTACGCGGCGCGAATGGGAAATAGGGAGTGCGAATGAATGGAAAGGATCGGGTATTGCATCGAGCTGCGTCTCCATCAAATAGGGAAATCGGCTCTCTGATGGAGCCTTGTGTCGACGGTTATGCTAGCGGCGGAGGATGAGTTGTTGTTATCGAAAAATTGACGATTTCAGGAAAAAGTACTGGCGGCCGGCATTTGTGAACAAACTCTGACTGTCGATAAATCGATCTTCCAGTTTATTGCACGGCGGGCACGTAGCCCCGCCGTCATGTTTCGGCCGACCGCTGCTCCGGCGCGTGCCCGACAGCATGCCCGGCATGCAGGTCGATCCGATGGATCTGCCGAAGTAATCACCGGGAGCAGGCGTCCGGCTCGCGCGTGCCGGCGAGCCGGACGCGCGTCACGTCACACCAGTTCGCCCAGGCACGCGTCGAATTGCGCGACGAGTGTGTCGACGTCGTCGTTCGTCGTCTGCGGGCACACGAGCATCATGTTGTGGAACGGCGTGATCAGCACGCCGCGATTCAGCAGATACAGGTGCACGATGTGTTCGAGCTCGCTGTCGAGTTGCGCGCCGGCAAGCGTGCCGTTGCGCGGCGGCACGGGCGCGAACAGGAATTCGGTGCGTGCGCCGATGCGCGTCACGCACCACGGCAGTCCGTGTTTCGCGATCGCCTGTTCGAGCCCGGCGGCCAGCCGTGCGGCGAGTTCGAACATGTGCGCATACGCGGCGTCGGTCGCGACTTCGGCCAGCGTCGCGCGCATCGCATGCATCGCGAGCATGTTCGCGGTGAGCGTCGTGCCGATGCCCGAATGGCCGGGCGGCGCGTTGAGCTTCGCCTGCTTCGCGCGTTCCGCGAATTCGGCGCTGAACCCGTACACTGCGCACGGCACTCCGCCCGCGATCGGTTTACCGACCACCAGCATGTCCGGTTCGAGATCGTGCGCGACCGCGTAACCGCCCGGGCCGCTGCTGATCGTGTGCGTCTCGTCGATCACGAGCAGCGTGCCGTGGCGGCGCGTCAGTTCGCGCGCCGCATCCCAGAAGCCCGGATCGGGCAGCACCATGCCGATGTTCGTCATCGCGGGCTCGGCGAGCACGCATGCGACGTCGCCATGCTTCAGCGCCGCCTCGAGCGCGTCCAGATCGTTGAATTCGACGACGCGCGTGTTCGCGAGCAGGTCGTACGACTGCCCGAGCAGGCTGTCGCGCTGCACGGGGCGGCCGTCGACGAGATCGACGAACACGTCGTCGACCGTGCCGTGATAGCAGCCGTTGAACACGACGATCGTGTTGCGGCCGGTGGCCGCGCGCGCCCAGCGCAGCACGAAGCGGTTCGCGTCGCTCGCGCTCAGCGCGAACTGCCAGACCGGCAGCCGGAAGCGGCGCGCGAGCTCGCGCGACACCCACGCGGCGTCCTCGCTCGGCAGCATCGTCGTGTAGCCGCGCGTGGCCTGCTCGACGAGTGCGCGTGCGACGGGTTCCGGCGCATGGCCGAACATCGCGCCTGTATCGCCGAGGCAGAAATCCACATAGCGATGGCCGTCGACGTCGGTGAAGGTCGCGCCGCGCGCTTCCTTCACATACAGCGAGAACGGCGTCGACCAGTCCTGCATCCAGTGCAACGGCACGCCGAACAGCAGGTGCTCGGACACTTCCGCGGACAGGGCGCGGGACGCCGGCATGGCTTCGGTGAACGCACGGCGCTCGCGTTCGAACAGTGCGCGGGCGCGGATGAGGTCGACTCCGTGGCGGGAAGGCAAGTGGGGCTCCGGGGCAGTGAAGATGAGGAAACGATAGCGCAGGCGGCGGGGGGCTGAACAGGGGCGGAATTACCGAGGCGATCGGAAGCGCGAATATCCGTTGCGACCGACGATGACATTGCCGCGCCTGAAAGCAGGCGTTTTCCGCGCGAGTGTTATTTGATTTGGAGATGGCACTGGTAAATGGAAGCCGAAAAGAACCGTGAAGGTTTCCATGGATATTTATCCGGACTTTCGTGGCCTATCGTTATTGCACGCCGTGGCGCGAGGTGTTCGTCAGAGTCGGTCGTTGCTGGCTGACGGGGGAGTCTGATACGCGGTTGCGAATGCATCCGGTCGACTCGATCGGTCGCGTATACGGCTGAGCATTTCGAATTCCGCAGGGATTTGCTTGTTAATTTCGAGATAAGCGAATACCGGATTTTCCTGAAATGGCGGGATCGCGAGCTCGAAGCGGGCCGGCTTTTCGGCGATCGGATTTCAATCATCCAGAATGCGGGGCAACACAATGAAGATCGGAAAACATCTTGCCGCACTCGCCGTGTGCGGCGCATTGACCGGCATCGCTCACGCAGGTCCGACGTCGCCGCAAGCGGTCGTCAAGAAGATCACGCTGACGGCGCATATCGGCGACAGTCTGTTCGTGTCGAAACCGGACAATTCCGCGTGGTACGACGTGGTCGAACTGAACGCGACGGACCGTGCGCGGCAGAGCTTCGCCACGACGCTGCCGATCCGCGTGCGCACGACGAACCCCGATATCAACGTCACGCTGTTGCAGCCGCTGCGGCTGTCGAACGGTCGCGACGAGATGGCCAACGCGAAGGTCGTGCTGACGGGCAAGGCGGGCGACGCGGAAATCGCATCCGGCGCCGCTCGCACGCTCACGCTGGTGAAACCCGCGCGCGACGGTTTTGACGGCTACGACGAAACCCGCAACCTGAAAGTCAGCGCCCATCTGCCGGCCGTCAGTGGGGCGGCCTCGACCAACGGGAGTTACCACGGCGATCTGGTGCTGATGTTCGAACCGGCAGCTTCGGCCGGGCGCGAGCCGGCACCGGGTGCGGTAGCGGCGGCAGGCGAGTAGGTCGGTGCCCCGGCGGACGTCGTCGGCCGGGGCGTTTCAGCTGAGGTTTTTGCGCATAAACATACGACAACATATCTCTAACGATGCGTTCTCTGATGTGAGTGGGTGCACACATCAGCGGCATTAACTCAGTAAAAACAGGGTAAACGACAAATACGTGTGCGGCTTCGATCGCATTTAGACTGCGCGTTGTAGTACGACGACGTATAAATAGCGATCCGCCGTCCGGCGCGTCGATACCCCATACACTGAAGGAGCGCCCATGGCCGCAAACAGCCGCCGTTCGTCTTCGTCTGCCCGATCGCCGTCGTCGAAGCCGGTGTCGCGCCGCGCATTCATCGGCTGGAGCGGCGCGCTCGCCGGCGGCGCCGTGCTCGGCGGACCGCTCGCGGCGACCCGGGCCTTTGCGGGAGGCCACATGCCCAATGCGTCGGCGGTCGATCTCGTCTGGGGCGAGCATGGCGCGGCGGCGCGCATCGCCGCATCGCTCGCGCATGTGTCGCGGCTCGCGCTGCGCGGGCGCGACTTCGACGTGACGCATTACGGCGCGCGCCCGTGCGCGACGGTCGCGCAAACGTCCCCGTACACGAACGTCGCGAAATCGCCGGTGAGCCCGGGTTCCGAACTGACGACCGCGCCCGGCGCGTTCGATTCGCGCCCGGCGTTTCTCGCGGCGATCGACGCGTGCCGCCGCGAAGGCGGCGGGCGCGTGGTCGTGCCGCCCGGCAACTGGTACTGCGCGGGGCCGATCGTGCTGCAGAGCAACGTCACGTTCCACCTGAGCGCGAACTGCACGATCTACTTCAGCCCGAACCCGGCCGACTACGCGAAGGACGGCCCGGTCGATTGCGGCGCGAACGGCCGGCTGTACTACAGCCGCTGGCAGGCGAACGATTGCCTGAACTACGGCGCGCCCGTCTACGCGCGCAACGCGACGAACATCGCGCTGACGGGCGAAGGCCCGACGTCGGTGCTCAACGGGCAGGCGATGACGCCGTTCTCCGGCAGCGGGGCCGGCAGCATCTGCTGGTGGACCTACAAGGGCTCGTCGGGCGCGTACGGCGCAGGCGCGTCGGTGCCGAGCCAGGCCTATGCGAATCCGAACAACGTCGACCTGCGCATCGTCGCGCCCGCGATTCCCGACGCGCTCTACGCGCTGCTCACGTCGCCGGTCACGCCGTGGCAGCTGGACCAGAACTACCTGCCGGCGCTGTCCGAGGCCGGTGTGCCGGTCGAGAAACGCATCTTCGGCCTCGGCCACTACCTGCGGCCGTGCATGGTCGAATTCATCGGCTGCACCAACGTGCTGATGGCGAACTACCAGACGCAGAACACGCCGTTCTGGCAGCACCATCCGACCGCGAGCCGCAATGTCGTGATTCGCGGCGTGACGACCAACAGCATCGGCCCGAACAACGACGGTTTCGATCCGGACGCGTGCACCGACGTGCTGTGCGAGGACTGCACGTTCAACACCGGCGACGACTGCATCGCGATCAAGTCCGGCAAAGACCGCGACACCGAATACGGGCCCGCGAAGCGGCACCTGATCCGCAACTGCACGATGAACAGCGGGCACGGCGGCATCACGCTCGGCAGCGAAATGGGCGGCGGCGTCGAGCAGATCTATGCGACCAACCTGTCGATGCTGAACGCGAATTGGCAGACCAACCCGCTGAACATCGCGATTCGCGTGAAGACCAACATGAATCGCGGCGGCTACGTGAAGGACTTCCACGTGAAGGGCGTGACGCTGCCGAACGGCGTGACGCTGAAGGGCGGTGGCTACGGCAGCGCACTGCTCGCGGGCAGCCCGGTCAACGCGAGCGTGCCGCTCGGCGTCGTCACGCCGTCGGCCGGCAACCCGTCGGCTGCGCAGGGCGGCATCGTCACGTTCGACTGCGATTACCAGCCCGCGAACGACGCGGTGCGCACGCGCGCGCCGGTCGTGCAGAACGTGACGATCTCGGATGTGAAGGCGAGCAACGTGACGCTGAACGGCGTGACCGCGTCGTGTTTCCAGGCGATCGTCGCGCAGGGGCCGGTCGCGTTCGACTACAACGGCACGCCGCCCGCGCCGGCCGTGCAGCCGATCTCCGGCGTGACGATCAGCAATTGCGACTTCGGCACGCCGGTCGCGTCGGGCACGCCGACGGTCACGTCGCCGGGGCCGATCTATGCGTTCAACGTGAGCGCGCTGACGCTGACGAACGTGACGATCGCCGGGCAGGCCGTCAACACGACGATTACCGACAAGCGGTGACTTGAGGTGAAGTGAAGGTAAAGGGCGTTCGCGGGCGGCAGTCGATGCCCGCGAACGCAAGCATGATTGAACGCGTCAAGCCAGCGTCTTGACCATGTGATGCTCGTCGTAGAACCGCCCGTCGACGAACAACGAACGCGGTTCCGTGCCGAACCGGACGAACCCCTGCGACGCATACAGCCGCTCCGCGGTGCTGTTGGCCTCGTTCACGCACAGCATCAGCTGCTTGCACTGCCACGCGTGCGCCGCATGCTCGGTCGCGCTCTCGAGCAGCGCTTGCGCGATGCCGCGCCCGCGATACGCGGGATCGACGAACACGCCCCAGATCGTCGCCTTGTGCGCGATCTTCGCGCGCGCATCGCGGCGCACGCCCGTGATGCCGACGAGCGTGTCGCCGTCGAACGCGCCGAACACGGCCTGCGCGTGCGTCGGCGTGATGCGCGCGGCGAATTCGCCGACCGGCACCTGCGATTCTTCGTCGAGCGTGGGCAGGAAAGACGTGGGCGCGGTGTCGACTGCGCGCAGGCGAAGGGTCTGGAAACGGGCGGCGTCGGTCGCGTCGAGCAGGCGTGTCGTGATCGTCATCGAGGGGATTCCTGTGGAGGGCTGTGCATGCCGGCGCGGGTTGCCGCGGCCGCGCGATGCATCGTGCCTATGCTAATCGGAATCCGGATGACGTGTGGCGGCGTTCGATGCGTCGTGCATCCCGGCCGCGCCTTGGTCCTCGGATCGCGTCGCGCTGGAGGCTGACGCGAAGGTGGAGGGACTGCGAGAGTACCGGCGGCGCGTCATGCGCGTCGCGCCGGCACGAGGGATGAGGATCACGTGAAGCAGGCGTGCCGGCGCGCCGAACAGGCACACGACATCGAACGCGCCGGATGCGCCCGCTCAGGTCAGGCGCACCGAATCGGCATCAATACCGCGACAACTGATTGCCGTTGATCTGCACGCGATCGCCCGGCCGCAGGTTGCCCGGCGACTGCACGTCGAACGAACGCGTCGAGCCGTCGCTGACCTGCACGTCGATCCGGTAGCTGCTCGGCGGTTGCGCCGCGCCCATCTGCTGGCCGATCTGGTTGCCCGCGACCGCACCGCCGAGGGCGCCGATCACGGTGGCGGCCTCGCGGCCGTGACCGCGGCCGACCTGGTTGCCGAGCACGCCGCCGATCAGCGCGCCGACGACGGTGCCGGCGACGCCCGACGGGCCGACCGAGCCGCTGACCGGCCGGATGTTCGCGACCGTGCCGTACTGCGTGCCGTAGCCGTTGCCGTACTGGTTGCCGTATTGCTGTTGCTGATTGCCGTACTGGTCATACGGCTGCGACCCGTATTGCGGCTGGTTGCCGTATTGATCGTACGGTTGCTGCTGCACGTAGCCCGGTTGCGAATACGCGGGCTGCGCATAGCCGGGCGTCGCGTATTGCTGCTGCGGATAACCTGGCTGCGCGCCGTAATAGCCCGGCGCGACGCAGGCGGTCAGCGGAAGCGCCGCCACGGCGACGAGCGTGGCGAACAGAACGGTCTTCGTGGAAGGAATGCGCATCATGATGTTTCCTGCATCGGCAACGTGTTCGCCGGCGGAACCCGGACGGGTGGCGAACTCGGCGTGAGTATAAGTAATGGCCGGATGCGCGTCCGGTGCGGCCGGGTAACAACGTGTAAAGTCTGTTGCCGCGTAAATCGCGGCTTGCGCGGGGCAGTTGCACAACGCCCCGGCAATGGCGGCGGCGCCCGTTCGGCAGCTTCGACGACGCGCACCGACAGCGGTCCGGCGGCGTATCTTTCGAGGCGGTCGGCCCTTCGATTCCGGCACCCCAAACCTCGGCTTCCGCGACGCCTCCCGACGGGCCATCGGCATGCAGGCCGTCTCCGACGAGATCGGACCCCGCCGCCGCACCTTGCTGGCGTGGCGTCTGTGCCGCCCATCGCGAAATCGAATGCGCGGCATCGCGACATTTAATTGGCCTCGGGCGGTGGCGTCCGATATCGTGGCCGGATTCCCTGCCAACGGTCGCGCCGCGCCGGCTGCGGTTCCTCCCCCTGTCCGCGCCGGTGTCGCGCAGCGACCGCCCCACATTCCGAGCCATGACCGATCGTATCTTCATCAACGCCGTCGACGCCGGCGGACAGCCCATCAACCTCGTCGTCCGCGACGGCCGCTTCACCGCGATCGGCGCCGATTGCACGGCCGCGCCCGGCGCTCAGGCGATCGACCTCGACGGCCGCGTCGTGCTGCCCGGCTTCGTCGACGGCCACATCCACCTCGACAAGAGCTTCGTCGGCGATCGCTGGGTGCCGCACGAACCGGTCGGCTCGCTGCGCGAGCGTCTCGCGGTCGAGAAGCGCCAGCTCGCGGCTGCGCCGCCGATCGTCGAGCGCGCGAACGCACTGATCGCGCAGGCCGCCGCATTCGGCACGGTCGCGATGCGCAGCCACGTCGACGTCGACGCGACGACGGGCCTGTCGAATCTGCAGGCCGTGATGGCCGCGCGCGAACAATGGCGCGGGATCGTCGACATCGAACTCGTTGCGTTTCCGCAGGCCGGCGTCGTGACGTGCCCGGGCACCGCCGACATTCTCGACGCGGCCGTGCGCGAAGGTGCGGACGTGGTCGGCGGGATCGATCCGACGACGCTCGACGGCGATGCGGACGGCCAGCTCGACATCGTGTTCGGCATCGCCGAGAAGCGCGGCGCGAAGATCGACATCCACCTGCACGAGCCGGGCGAGACGGGCATCGCGCAACTGCTGCGGATCGCGGCGCGCACGCGCGCGGCGGGGCTCGGCGGGCGCGTGAACGTGAGCCATGCGTATGCGCTCGGCGAAGTCGGCTACGACGACGTCCAGCGCACGGCGGCGGCGCTTGCCGAAGCAGGCGTGTCGATCCTGACGAACGCGCCGGGAGACTGCGCGTTTCCGCCGGTGCGGCAGTTGCGCGACGCGGGCGTGCACGTGTTCGCGGGTAACGACAACATCCGCGACGCGTGGTGGCCGTACGGCAATGGCGACATGCTGCAGCGCGCGATGATGGTCGGCTATCGGTCGGGCTTCTACACCGACGAAGCGCTCGGCGTCGCGCTCGATATGGCGACGCACGCTGGCGCGCGCGTGATCGGCAAGGAGAACTATGGAATCGCGGTCGGCTGCGACGCGACGTTCGTCGCGGTGCGCGCGCCGAATGCGGCGGCGGCCGTCGCGGGCGTGCCGGCCGAGCGCTGGGTGTTCCGCCGCGGCGAAAGCGATACGGGTGCGCCGTTCGCCCCCGCGCTGCGCTTCACGCGCTGACCGACCAGACCGCGGGCAGCGCGTGAAGTGCCGTGCCCGCCTCGCACTGACCGACCACCCCGGAACCGACATGACGAACCTGCTGATCCGCAATGTCCGCACGAGCGCCGACGCTGCGCTCGACATCCTGATCGAAGGCGATCGCATCGCGCGCGTCGGCCCGTCGCTCGACGCGCCCGCCGGCTGCACGATCGAGGACGGCGCGGGCGCGCTCGCGCTGCCTGGCCTCGTCGAAGGCCACACGCACCTCGACAAGACGCACTGGGGGATGCCGTGGTATCGCAACCAGGTCGGGCCGCGCCTCGTCGACCGCATCGAGAACGAACGGCACTATCGCGCGACGAGCGGCCATGACGCGGGCGCCGCGTCGCTCGCGCTGGCGCGCGCATTTCTCGCGGCCGGCACGACGCGCATCCGCACGCACGTCGACGTCGATACCGAAGCCGGGCTGCGGCACCTGCACGGCGTGCTCGCGACGCGCGAGACGCTGCGCGGGCAGGTCGACATCCAGATCGTCGCGTTTCCGCAATCGGGCGTGCTCAAGCGGCCGGGCACCGACGCGCTGTTGTCCGACGCGCTCGGCGCCGGCGCCGACCTGCTCGGAGGGCTCGACCCGTGCGCGATCGAAGGCGATCCGGTCGAGGCGGTGGACGTGCTGTTCGCGATCGCCGAGCGCCACGGCCGCGGGCTCGACATCCACCTGCACGAGCGCGCGTCGATGGGCGCGTACTCGCTCGACCTGATCCTGCAGCGTACGGCCGCGCACGGCATGCACGGGAAGGTCACGATCAGCCACGGGTTCTGTCTCGGCGATCTTGCCGAACGCGAGCGCGATGCGCTGCTCGCACGGATGGCCGAACTCGGCGTCGCGATCGTCACGACCGCGCCGGCGGATGTGCCGGTGCCGCCGGTGGCCGCGTGCCGCGCGGCGGGCGTGACCGTCATCGGCGGCAACGACGGCGTGCGCGACACGTGGACGCCGTACGGTTCGCCCGACATGCTCGAACGCGCGATGCTGATCGGCATGCGCAACGATTTCCGTCGCGACGACGCGCTCGAAGTCGCGCTCGACTGCGTGACGCACAGTGCCGCGCGCGGTTGCGGTTTCGTCGACTACGGGCTGCAGCCGGGCAGCCGTGCGGACGTCGTGCTCGTCGGTGCGCTGACGTTCGCCGAGGCGGTCGTCGCGCGGCCGGTGCGGCGTCTCGTCGTGTCGTCGGGGAAGATCGTCGCGCGCAACGGCGCGCTGGTCTGAGCGCCGTGTCGCGCCGGTATGATCCGGTTTTCAGCCGGATTTCCCGGGAGACGACGATGCGACGCACGACAGCGGCACGGGCCGCACGATGGATGGCGGCGGCCCTGTTCGCCGTGAACGCCGCGCATGCGGTGGCGGCCGGCCCGAACGACGCGCAGCAGGAAACCAATCGGCGGACCGTGCTCGCGTTCTACGAAAAAGGCCTGAACGACAAAGACGCGGACGCCGCGCTCGCGTATGTGGGCGAACGCTACGTGCAGCACAACCCGAACGCGGCCGACGGCCGCGACGGCTTTCGCAAGTTCGTCGCGTTCCTGCGCGACAAGTATCCGCAGTCGCACAGCGAGATCAAACGCTCGTTCGTCGACGGCGACTACGTGATCCTGCACGTGCACGCGGTGCGTGAACCCGGCACGCGCGGCAGCGCGATCATGGACATCTTCCGGCTCGAGAACGGCAAGATCGTCGAGCACTGGGACGTCAACCAGCCGGTGCCCGAACAGGTCGCGAACGGGAACACGATGTTCTGAGTTGTCCGGAGCGTGCGGCCCCTTCCTCCATCCTGAACGAACCCCGCCGCGCGTCTATTCCTCGTGCTCCAGCATCGCCGCGAGCGTTTTCGTCAGCTCGCTGACCATCGGGTCGGCCGTCGGCCGATGCAGGATGGCGATGTCCATGTGCTCGATCGGCGCGAAACCCTGCTTCGCGGTCAGCACGGTGTGCTCGTCCGTCACCACGCGCGCCGGCAGCACGCTGATGCCGAGCCCGTCGGCGACGGCGGCCTGGATGCCGCTCAGGCTCGACGTCGTGAAGCTGATCCGCCAGCGGCGGCCGCGTTCCTCGATCGCCTTGATCATGTCGTCGCGATAGAGCCCGCGCGGCGGAAACACGACGATCGGCACCGGGTCGAGATCGATCGACGGATGCTTCGCGCTGTCGATCCAGCGCAGCTTCTCGGGCCAGCGCACGACGGCCTCGCGGCTGTCGCGCCGCTGCTTGATCAATACGAGGTCGAGCTCGCCTCGGTCGTACGCGGCGCTGACGTCGCGGCTCAGTCCGCACGTCACTTCGAGCTTGACCTGCGGATGTTCGCGATTGAACGCGGCGAGCGCATGGGTCGTGCGGCCCGCCGCGAAATCGTCGGGCACGCCGAGCCGGATCGTCAGTGCGACCGTCGCCCCCGACAGCGCTTCCTGCATCTCGTCGTTCAGCGCGAGCATGCGCCGCGCATAGCTGAGCACCGTCACGCCCGCATCGGTCGGCCGCACGTCGCGCGTGCCACGGTCGAGCAGGCGGTGCCCGGCGATTTCCTCGAGCCGGCGCACCTTCTGGCTGACCGTCGACTGCGTCGAGTGCAGGCGCGCGGAGGCGGTCGTGAAGCTGCCGCAGTCGGCGACCATCACGAGCGCGCGCAGCAGGTCGAGGTCGAACAGGGGTCTATTCATTTATGCACTTTTGCGGATTCGACTATTTCATTCTCAAATGCGTGCGACGACTTTTAACATGGTCGGATGTCGCAGGCAATCGCGGTTTCGCCGGACTTGGTGCGGCGTCGCGGGTGAAGTGGGCACGCTGCTCGAGCGCGGCGCGCAGGTCGATGCGCGCGACGGGCAGGGTCGCACGGTTGGGCAAATTTTCGTCTCGGGGGATTTTCGTCGCGGTATAGGTCGCATCATCAATACAGCCGAATCCGTATCGGACAGGACTTCACGCTACCCGCCAGTATAGACATCGCCATCCCGCCGATATCGGTAAAAACACGCTCTTTGGCAGGCATGCGTCGCACAGGGTAAACACCCGAAACTCCCGGCAATGCAGCCAAAATTCAAGCCCCATCCCTTCCTTCTCGCCCCCGCCCGTCCTCAATCCCCCTCACCCGCGTTCCCAGCGCTTGCGCTCAAAAATCAAGCAGTCTAGACTGCATCGCAGTTTCATCGAAGTCCCCGTCTTTCGCGCACCGCGCTGCGCCGGCATCCCGGCACGGTGCCATCCACCGGACGCCGGCGCTCGCCCGCCGCGTCGAGACCATCAAGGACCCGCCATGAACCGCACTGCAAAGCTCTTCGTTACCGCGCTGGCGTTTGCGCCGCTCGTGTCGTTCGCGCAGGATACGTCGACGATCCGCTGGGGCATCGATCCCACGTATCCGCCATTCGAGGCGAAGCAGCCCGACGGCTCGCTCGCCGGCTTCGACATCGACCTGCGCAATGCGATCTGCGAGGAACTGCGTGCGAAGTGCGTGTGGGTCGAGCAGGGCTTCGACGGGATGATTCCGGCGCTGCGCGCACGCAAGTTCGACGTGATCATGTCCGCGATGACGGCCACCGACGAGCGG
Organism: Burkholderia pyrrocinia; assembly: GCF_022809715.1. Classification (NCBI taxonomy): domain Bacteria; kingdom Pseudomonadati; phylum Pseudomonadota; class Betaproteobacteria; order Burkholderiales; family Burkholderiaceae; genus Burkholderia; species Burkholderia pyrrocinia. Next base: position 2,040,642 of record NZ_CP094460.1, on the reverse strand, counting down.
CTCAAGCAGATCGACTTCTCGAACAAGCTGTATGCGTCGCCGGCCGCGCTCGTCGCGCCGGTCGGCTCGAAGCTGCTGCCGACCGCGGCGTCGCTCGCGGGCAAGCGCATCGGGATCGACCAGGGCACGACGCAGGAGGCGTACGCGAAGGCCGAATGGGCGACCAAGGGCGTGACGATCGTCTCGTACCAGAACCAGGACCAGGTGTACCAGGATCTCGTCAACGGCCGCCTCGACGCGACCTTCCAGGACAAGACGCAGGCCGGCTACTCGTTCCTGAAGACATCGCGCGGCAAGGGTTACGCGTTCGCGGGCCCCGACGTGACCGACGCGCGCATCACCGGCTACGGCGTCGCGATGGGGCTGCGCAAGGGCGACGCCGACATGAAGAAGCGGCTGAACGACGCGATCGTCGCGATCCGCGCGAACGGCACGTACCAGAAGATCGCCGCGAAGTACTTCGATTTCGACATCTACGGCGCGAAGCCGTGAGCGCCGCACCGTGACCCCGTGATTCACTCAATCGACAGGCAAACCATGACGAGTATCCAGGACCGCGTCGCGCAAGCCGTGACGCCCGAACTGATCGCCGCGTTCCGCGAGGAAGGCGCGGTCTGCATCAAGGGCATCTTTTCGCCCGACGAAGTGGCCGCGCTCCGGGCCGGCATCGACGCGAATCTCGCGCAGCCGAGCGAGCGCGCGAAAGTCGCGAGCAGGCCCGACGATCCGGGCTGGTTCTTCGAGGATTTCTGCAACTGGCAGCACAACGAAGCATACCGCGACTTCATCGTGCGCTCGCCGGCGCCGTCGGTGGCCGCCGCGCTGATGGGCACGGAGCACGTGCGGCTGCATCACGACCACCTGCTCGTGAAGGAACCCGGCACGCGGCAGCGCACGCCGTGGCACCAGGATCAGCCGTACTACAACATCGAAGGCGACGACAACGTCAGCATGTGGATTCCGGTCGATCCGGTGCCGCTCGAATCGACGCTGGAATTCGTCGCGGGCTCGCATCGCGGGCCGTGGCTGATGCCGCGCACGTTCATGGACAAGGAGGCGAAGTGGTTTCCGGAAGGCAGCCTCGCGGACCTGCCCGACATCGAAGCCGATCGCGCGGCGTTTCCGATCCGCCACTGGGCGCTCGAGCCCGGCGACATGGTGTGCTTCCGGATGCTCACGCTGCATGCGTCGGGCGGCACGCAGAATCGGCGGCGCGCGTTCTCGATCCGCTTCGTCGGCGACGATATCCGTCACGCGCCGCGCCGCTGGAAAACGTCGCCCGATTTCCCCGGGCTCGCGGAGCAACTGCCCGACGGCGCGCCGCTCGAACACCCGCTGTTTCCGGTCGTGTGGTCGCGTGGTGCGGGGCAGGCCGGCGCGATCTGACCGGCGCATTTAACGAGCGCGGCGGGCGTTTCCGGACGAAACGGCCGCCGCGCGTTTTTTTGTGTATCAGCGTGTCTGCGTGTGACGAAGGATCAGGTCGGGTGGCGCCCGGCGCCCGGCTTGAAGCGCGAGCCGAGCCGGTAGCGGTTGCCCGGATGCAGGAAATGCACGAACGTGACGGGCAGCCCGTCCGTCCAGGTGCGGCGCGTGAGCGTGAGGCACGGCTCGTCGGCGCGCATGTCGAGCAGCCGCGCCTGTTCGGCGGTCGGCAGCGACGCGTCGACGACGTGCTCGATTTCCAGTTCGTAGTGCGACACGTTGTTGTACAGGTACTCGGATGGCGGCTCGACCTGGAAATCCTGGTCGATGAAACCGGGCGCGGCGGCCGGGTTCACGTAGCGATCCTCGAGCTGGATCGGGCGGCCATTTTCCTCGTGCACGCACACCACATGAAAGACCGGCGTGTTGACCGGCAGGCCGAACGCGGCCGCGACGTCGAACGATGCGGGCTCGCTCGACCGGCTCAGCACGCGGCAGCGGTATTCGTGCCCGCGCGCGCGGATTTCGTCGCGGATATGCGCAATCATCAGCAGGTTCGACTGCGGCTTCGCCTCGGCGACGAAGGTGCCGACGCCCGCGATGCGCTTCAGCACGCCCTCCTCGGTCAGTTCGCGCAGCGCGCGGTTGACCGTCATGCGCGCGACGCCGAACTGCGCGGCGAGATCGAGCTCGGACGGAATGCGGTCGCCGGGGCGCCAGTCGCCCGACTCGACGTTCTGGCGAACGAGCGTCTTGATCTGCTGGAACGGTGCGGTGGCCTTTGTGACCATCGGAAGATCCTTGCGCGGAAAAGTGACGAGTCTAGTCGTCGTGGCTGACGATGACCAGGATCTCCGCCTGCGCGGCGCCGAGGCTGCGCGTGCGGTGCGGGATGAGTGCGTTGAAATAGACTGAATCGCCGGTCTTGAGTTGCACCGTCTCGTTCGGAAACTCGATTTCGACACGCCCCTTGTGCACGAACAGGAATTCCTCGCCTTCGTGCTCGCGGAACGTCGACGCGACGAACTCGTGCGGCGGGTGCACGACGAACGGCAGCATCTTCTTCGGCGCGACGCCGGCCGCGATGCTTTCGAAGCGGTGCGCGTGGCTGTCGGCCGCGGCGCCCATCGCCGTGCGCTCGCCGGCGCGCGTGACGGTGATCAGCTCGCGATTGCGGCTTTCCGAGAACAACTGCTCGACGTCGACATTCAGCGCCTTCGACAGCTTCAGCGCGACCGCGATCGACGGCACGCTCAGGCCGCGCTCGACTTTCGACAGGTAGCTCTTGGTGAGGCCGGTCTCGTCGGCCAGCACATCGAGCGTCCAGCCCTTCTGTTTTCTGAGCAGCTTCAGGCGAATCGTCATGGGGCGCCAGGTGTCCTTCGAAAAACCGATTGTAACGCATGACACTGTGTGTCATATAATGGATCGAGTGTCACAAACCCCGGTGGAAACGACTTCGGGCGACGCGACACATCCGACCCATTCAGGAGGCGAACATGGCGGAAACGCTGAATTTGACGAAAGAGGCGCTGGTCGCGCTGGCGGAGCGGCGTCTTGAGAACGAGGTGGGCGACAGCGGCTGGTCCGCGCGGCAGAAGCTCGCGCTCACGTGCCGGATCCTGTTCGACGCGGGCCACGATTCCGGCCTGGCCGGGCAGATCACCTGTCGCGCGGGCGACGCCACGTACTACACGCAGCGGCTCGGGCTCGGCTTCGACGAAATCTCGGCTGCGAACCTGCTGCGCGTCAACGAGGATCTCGACGTCGTCGACGGAGAAGGCATTCCGAACCCGGCCAACCGGTTCCACACGTGGATCTATCGCGAGCGCCCGGACGTGAACTGCATCATCCACACGCATCCGGCGCATGTCGCGGCGCTGTCGATGCTCGAGCAGCCGCTCGTCGTGTCGCACATGGATACCTGCCCGCTATACGACGATTGCGCGTTCCTGAAGGACTGGCCCGGCGTGCCGGTCGGCAACGAGGAAGGCGAAATCATCTCGAAGGCGCTCGGCAGCAAGCGCGCGATCCTGCTGTCGCATCACGGCCAGCTCGTGGTCGGCAAGACGATCGAGGAAGCGTGCATCCTCGCGCTGCTGATCGAGCGGGCCGCGAAGCTGCAACTGCTCGCGATGTCGGCCGGCGAGATCAAGCCGGTACCGCCGGCGCTGGCGCGGGAAGCGCACGACTGGATTTCGAAACCGAAGCGCGATGCGGTGACGTTCGACTATTACGCGCGCCGCGCATTGCGCACGCATCGCGACTGCATTGCTTGAACGAGCGCGTCGCTTCCGTCGCGCTCACTCATCATTGAGGAATACACAACATGTCTATCCTGCTGCAAGGCATCATTGCCTACCCGGTCACGCCGTTTTCCGTCGACGGCGGCGTCGACCTGAAAACGCTCGATGCGCTGATCGAGCGCCTGATCGCCGACGGCGTTCATGCGATTGCCCCGCTGGGCAGTACCGGCGAGAGCGCGTACCTGTCCGACGCAGAATGGGAGGCGGTTGCCACCGCGTCGATCCGCGCGGTGCGCCGGCGCGTGCCGACCGTCGTCGGCATCTCCGATCTCACCACGGCGGGCGCGGTGCGCCGCGCGCGCATCGCCGAACAGGCCGGCGCCGATGCGGTGATGGTGCTACCGGTGTCGTACTGGAAGCTCGGCAACGACGAGATCGTCGCGCACTACCGCGCGATCGGCGACGCGATCGGCATTCCGATCATGCTGTACAACAACCCGGCGACGAGCGGCGTCGACATGTCGCCCGACCTGATCGCGACGATCTGCCGGACCGTCGACAACGTCACGATGGTCAAGGAGAGCACCGGCGACATCGGCCGGATGCACCGGCTCGCGCAGTTGAGCGACGGCACGATCCCGTTCTACAACGGCAGCAATCCGATGGCGCTCGCCGCGCTGGCCGCGGGCGCGGCCGGTTGGTGTACGGCCGCGCCGAACCTGAACGCCGCGTTGCCGCTCGCGCTGGTCGACGCGATGCGCGCGGGCGATCTGGCGCGCGCCAGGTCGGCCTTTCATGCGCAGTTGCCGTTGCTGCAGTTCATCGTCAACGGCGGGCTGCCGGTGACCGTGAAGGCAGGATTGCGCCTGCGCGGCTTCGACGCCGGCGAACCGAGGAAGCCGCTGCTGCCGCTTGGCGAAACGCGCACGCGCGAACTCGAACGCCTGCTTGCGGCACTGGCGGATGGTGTGCCGGCATGAACGATGAAGCACGGCCGGCGATCGCGGTTGCCATCGGCGCGGTGCGGATCGGCACGAGCCGGCCGCTGGCCGGCACGCCGCACGCGAGCGCGATCGACAAGCGGCCGGTCGATTCGCGTCTGTGGCTGGGCGCGCTCGGCTTTGCCGGCGACGAGCAGGCCGATGCGCGGCATCACGGCGGGCCGGACAAGGCGGTTCACCACTATGCGCACGATCACTATGCGTGGTGGTCCGCGCAGATCGGCGCGCGCGACGTGCTCGCTCGACCGGGCGCGTTCGGCGAGAACCTGTCGACGCATGGCGTGACCGAGCACGACGTGTGCATTGGCGACGTGTTCGCGCTGGGCGGCGCCGTGCTTCAGGTGACGCAGTCGCGGCAGCCGTGCTGGAAGCTCAACGCGCGCTTCGATCATCCGCGGATGGCCGCGCTCGTGCAGCAAAGCGGCCGGACCGGCTGGTACTACCGCGTGCTGCACGAAGGCTGGGTGGCGCCGGGCGACGTGCTGGCGCTGCATGAGCGCAGCTTTCCGCAATGGCCGTTGTCGACGGTGCTCGATGTGCTGTACCGGCGCACGCTCGACATGGCCGCGCTCGACGCGCTGTGTGACGTCCCGGTGCTGCCGCCCGGCTGGCGCAAGATGCTCGAAAAGCGCCGGACCGAGCGGCAGGTCGAAGACTGGACGAAACGGCTCGAGGGATGACGGGCAGTGGCCCGTGGCTCACGGCTTACCTGGCCGGCAATTCCCGCACGTCGGCCGTCGGCGTGGAGCCGAACGCATCGCTCAGCGCATAGCCGATCAGTTGACGTGCGGCCGCCTCGGGCGTCGCGAGCGCGCCGCTCGACTTCAGCTGGTCGAACTTCTCGCGCATCGGGAAGCTGTCTTCGCTGGTCGAGCGGATCGTCGCCTGCATGCCCGTATCGACGACACCCGGCGCGACGCTGCAGATTCGCAGCGCGTGGTTCGCGTCGAGCGCGACCGCGCGCGCATGGTGATCGAGCGCGGCCTTGGTCGCGCAGTAGATGCTCCAGCCCGCGTACGCATTGCGCGCCGCACCGCTCGACAGGTGCAGGATCCGGCATTCGGTCGTGGCGGATGCCGCCTGCGCGAGCGCGGCCGACAGCATCAGCGGCGCTGCGACGTTCAGGCCGACCGCGCGCGCTACGATCGCCGGGTCCTGCGCGGCGAGCGGGCCGATCGGATCGACGATACCCGCGTTGTTGAACAGCAGCACGATCGATGCGCCGTCGACGAAGCTGCGCAGCGTGTCGCCGGCCAGCCAGGTCGCGACGGCCGACGCGTCCGACAGGTCGAGTTCGACTTCGGCGAAGCGGTCGCCGGCTTGCGATGCGAGCGACGGATGACGGCTGCGCGACACGCCGAGCACGGCGATGCCTTCCTGCAGCAATTGTTCGGCGAGCGATGCGCCGAGACCGCGCGTGTGTCCGGTGACGATGGCGCGCACGTGCGGCGCGGAAGAGGATGCAGTCATGGTGGCGAACGGGTGATTGGGTGAAAAGGTGGGCGGTGTCTACGAGCGGCGCGCAGGCGCGGCAGCAGTGCGTGTTGGGCGGGTGATGCGTGGTACTGGCGTGCAGAGGCGGTTGCGCTGCGCCGCGGATGTCCGCGTGAACGCCTATCGTAGCGCCGGCATGCGTGCCGCGCAAACGCGGGCATGATTCCGTGACTGCGCCGCGGGCTGCGGCGTGTGTGGAGCGCGAATTCGCGAGTGCCGTACGCGTGCATCGTCGCTTGGCACCGGGAGGCTAATACGTTGGACGAAAGCGACTGCGGCAAGTGCGCGCGCCGGCACGGCGAGCAGCGCCGGGCCATGCGTCGCGAGCTATCATATGGCTCGCCCGTTCGCGATGCCGGACGGGCCGCGACCGTTTCCCCTCACCTGCTGCACGCTGCGAAGCCACCATGAACACCACGCCGGATACGCCCACGCCACACGCCCTTCGCGAACTCACGCCTCTCGAGGCCCGCATTCTCGGCGTGCTCGTCGAGAAACAGCACACGGTGCCGGACACCTACCCGCTGTCGCTGAATGCGCTGACCGCGGGCTGCAACCAGAAAACCGCACGCTCGCCGGTGATGAACGTCAGCGAGGACGAGGTCACGACCGCGCTCGACGGGCTGAAGCACCTGAGCCTCGTGATGGAAGGCAGCAGCAGCCGCGTGCCGCGCTTCGAGCACAACATGAACCGCGTGCTCGGCATCCCGAGCCAGGCGATCGCGCTGCTGACCATTCTGCTGCTGCGCGGCCCGCAGACGGCCGCCGAACTGCGCCTGAACAGCGCGCGCCTGCACGGCTTCGCGGATATCTCGTCGGTCGAGGCGTTTCTCGACGAACTCGCGGCGCGCGCGCAGGCGCTCGTCGTCCGGCTGCCGCGTGCGCCGGGCGCGCGTGAGAACCGCTGGATGCACCTGATGTGCGGCGAGGTGAACGTGGCCGACTTCGCGAGCGCGGATGGCGGCGGCGCGGATTCCGTGCCGCCTTCCGAATTCGAGGCGCTGAAGGCCGAACAGAAACGCCTCGCGGATGAAGTGGCACGACTGAATGCGCTGGTTCAGCGGATGGCCAGCGAACTGGGGATCGACGTCGACGCGCAGGGCGACGTGGGCTGATCCACCGCGCGACGCGACGCGGTGCCGGCGCGTGCACGCGCGCAGTGCAGCGGGCATCGGTCGCCGCGACGCCATCGCTACCAGCGGCACCCCGATTGCGGCGAAACGTCGACATCCAGCGCCCTGCCGAACGCGGTTTTCTTGCCGGTGCGCGCATTGGTGTAGATCATCGAATAGATGTTGGCGCCCTGCGACATCATTTCGTATCTCCCGTTGATCTTGCCGTCGACCATTTCGACCCAGGTTGTCGTGAACTGGTGCGGACGGTCTTCGGCGAGCACTTCGTCCTCTTCGTGTTCGATCACCAGCGGGAGGGCCGTTTTCGATTTCGCGTTCCGGACCATGCCGCCCGTCCAATTGACCGCATCGTCGTAATAGGTGCGCATCTCGAAGCGCACGGGTTTGTCGCCGTCCGATGTGAAACAGAACACTTCGGTGGAAACCTTGGCGAGCGCCGGCAACGAAATACAGAGCAGTACCGCGGCAAGAGCTTTTTTCATGATGGTGGTGTGCAAGAGATAAAGCGGCTTTTTAACCGACACTGATCCGCGTAGCCCCCGCATCGACGAGCCGGAACAGCAGATCCTCGACAGCCGTCTCGGGCGCGGAACCGAGATCCGCATTGACGCGCCACCCCTGTTCCGTGCGAACCGGTTCCGACAGGTAGTGAACGATGCCATGCAGCTCGTCTTCGGCCGGCGTGTTCTCGTCGTCCACATCGAACCACGCGAAGAACCATGTCTTGAGCGCGTCGATCGCCGCGCTTTCGTCGAGGCCGTCGGCCTCGATCGCGGCCCAGTCCCACACGAACGGGCGGATCGACACGGCCGCCGTTTCGAGGTCGAACGCGAACGGCTCGAAATCCAGTTGCGAGGTCGAATCGACCATCGACGGCTGGCCGGCCGCGTCGCCTTCGGCCGGGATCGTGTCGGCCCGGCACGGCAGCGCGAGCGGCCCTTCGGTGGCCAGCGCGCCGTCGGCCTGCCGGTAGGCCGGTTCGACGATCACGGCCGGTTGAGCTGCCGCTTTCGCGAGCAGGTCGATATAGGGTTGGCGGATGGCACGGAGCAGTTCGGATACGGTCATCGTGGCGTGTCGGTTGGGCAGGAAACGATCGGTCACAGGCAGGCGGTGCGCCGCGCGACCCGCATCGCACGACGGGCCGCTTCGGTAACGGACAGCCGTGATCGTACGGCACTTCATCCGGGTGCGGGCAGTCGGCCGAACGGCCGGGGCGCCCGCATCGCGTTGCGGCGGATTTAGGCGTTTACCTTCAAACAACGGAAAACGCACATCGAACGCGTTCGCGTTGTGCTTCAATTCATCCGGTTTGTACTCCTACTAAAATTACAGATTCAAAACAAACCGGATCATTCATTCACAGGAGACAGTCGATGGCACGGAAACGGTTTTGAAGCGGCAATCGCGATGGTCTGCAACACCGCCGAACTTCCTTCGATGAAAGCAGGATATCCAAGGGGCCTCCACCCATGTCCTCCAGACGTTTGATGATTGCCGCGGCCGCCGTGTCCGCTGCACTGGCCTTCGCCGCACCGCTGGCCAGCGCCGGTACGCCGACCGTGTCCGATCCGTTCTATACGTACACCGGCGCCACGCCATTGGCATCGATTCCACCGGGCACGGTGCTGAAGACGCGCAACGTCACCTATCACGTGGCCGGCATTCCGACCGCGCTGACCGCGCAGCAGTTGCTGTACCGCACCAACAACGCGCGGAACCAGCCCGTCGTCAACGTGACGTCCGTGATCCGGAGCGCGGTCAGCAACGGCCAGGCCATCTCGTACCAGTCGGCCTACGATTCGCTGAACCCGTACGACGAACCGTCGCAGGTGATCGCCGGCGACCGCGACGTTACCAAGGTCGTCAACGTGGGCACGTTGTTCTACAGCGCGGAATCGATTCCGCTGTCGACACTGCTGCTGCTGGGCTACAACATCATCGTGCCCGATACGGAAGGCCAGACGGCGGACTTCGCCGCCGGCCCCGAATACGGGATGACGACGCTCGATTCGATCCGCGCGGCGCTCAATACGCCGTCGACCGGCCTGAATCCGTCGAGCAAGGTCGCGATGATCGGCTATTCCGGCGGGGCGATCGCGACGAACTGGGCCGCGCAACTCGCGCCGAGCTATGCGCCCGACATCAACAGGCAGCTCGTCGGCGCGGCGGAAGGCGGCGTGCTGGTCGACCCCGCGCACAATCTGCGCTATGTGGATGGCAGCATCGTCTGGGGCGGCGTCGCCGCGGCCGCGCTCGCCGGGCTGTCGCGCGGATACGGCTTCGACCTGACGCCCTATCTCAGCGACACCGGCGTTGCCGTGTTCAAGGACATCCAGAGCCAGTCGCTCGGGTACATCCTGCCGAAGTACACGGGCCTGCATTGGGCGACGCTGTTCAAGCCGCAATACGCGAACGACATCAACAGCATTCCGGTGTATGTGACGTATGCGAACAAGGTGAATGCGGGGCTGGCCGCGTCGCCGACGATCCCGATGTTTATCGGCCAGGGCACGGCGGGCGCGCTCGACGGCACGTTCGGCAGCCAGGTGGGCGACGGCGTGATGCTTGCGTACGACGTGCGCGCGCTTGCGCAGAAGTTCTGCGCGAGCGGCACGCCGGTCACATACACCGAGTATCCGCTCGAACATGTGGGCGCGATCGCGCCCTGGGTGGCCGGCATGCTGCCGTGGCTCTACGACCGCTTCAACGGGAAAGCCGCACCGAGCAACTGCTGGCTGACGGCGCTGCTGCCGAGCAATTCGCTGGCGCCCGAGACGCCGCACTAGACGCGCGGGGCGACGCGGTGAAGGGCAGGGCGATCCGCTGCGGATCGCCCTTTTTGCATCCCGCGCCTGCCGTCTGTCGCACGACCCTGACCGCCGTCACATGCATTCCCCCGCCACACCCGGCTGCCGCCTCTCCCGGGTGCCATAATCGAGCCTGCACATCATTCCAGACGTCCCCCGGAGAATCACCATGCAGAACCTCGACAATCCTTCCCACGATCGCGAGGTAGGCAGCGCCGACGCGACGCAGGACACCACGCGCATCGACGACGTCCGCATCGGCGCCGTGCGTCCGCTGATTTCGCCGGCGCTGCTGCTCGACGAGTTGCCGGTGCCGGCCGCCACGCAGACGCTCGTCGAGGATACGCGCCGCGCGATCGGCGACATCCTGCACGGCCGCGACGACCGGCTGCTGCTCGTCGTCGGCCCGTGCTCGATCCACGATCACGACCAGGCGCTCGACTATGCGCGCCGTCTGAAAGTTGCCGCCGATGCGCTGAAGGACGACCTGCTGATCACGATGCGCGTCTACTTCGAGAAACCGCGCACGACGGTCGGCTGGAAGGGCTACATCAACGATCCGCGCCTCGACGGCAGCTTCCGCATCAACGAAGGGCTGCGCGCCGCGCGGCAACTGCTGCTCGACGTCAACGCGCTCGGCCTGCCGGCCGCGACCGAATTTCTCGACCTGCTGAGCCCGCAGTACATCGCCGACCTGATCGCGTGGGGCGCGATCGGCGCGCGCACGACCGAGAGCCAGAGCCATCGCCAGCTCGCATCGGGGCTGAGCTGCCCGATCGGCTTCAAGAACGGCACCGACGGCGGCGTGCAGGTCGCGTCGGACGCGATCGTCGCCGCGGCCGCGAGCCATGCGTTCATGGGGATGACGAAGATGGGGATGGCCGCGATCTTCGAGACGCGCGGCAACGACGACGCGCACGTGATCCTGCGTGGCGGCAAGAGCGGCCCGAACTACGATGCCGCGCATGTCGAGGAATGCTGCGCGGTGCTGCGCAAGGCCGGGCTGCGCGAGCAGGTGATGGTCGACTGCTCGCACGCGAACTCGAACAAGTCGCACGAGCGGCAGATCGACGTCGCGCAGGATCTCGCGCGGCAACTGTCGCAGGGCGAGCACCGGATCGTCGGCGTGATGGTCGAGAGCCATCTCGAGGCCGGACGGCAGGATCTGAAGCCGGGCGTGCCGTTGCAGTACGGCGTGTCGATCACCGATGCGTGCTTGAGCTGGACGCAGACGGAGCCGGTGCTCGACGTGCTGGCGGAGGCGGTGCGGCATCGCAGGGTGTATTCGCGGAATGCGTGATGGGGCGGCGCCGACATGAGTGCTGCGTCATCGCGTTCGATGCAGCATCTCGCGAGTGGCGCTAACATGGGCCGGTGCGATGTGTCGCGCACGCAGGCGGCTAGGCCGGCCGCGGATATCGACAACAATTCACCGGAGTGCATAAAAGCATGGCGTTCTACAAAACCCTCATCGCAGCAACCATCCTCGCATCGAGCGTCAGCGCACACGCGCAGATCGCCGGCACACAGCCGCTCAGCGTCACCGTCGAGCAATCGCAGGCGCTGCTCGAAGGCTGGAGCGTGAAGAAGAGCGTGCTCGGCAAGGCCGTCTACAACGACGCGAACCAGAAGGTCGGCACCGTGCGCGACCTGATCGTCGCGCCGGACGGCTCGGTGTCGGCGGCGATCGTGTCGGCCGGCGGTTTCCTCGGCGTGGCCGCGCATGACGTCGCGGTGCCGATCGCGTCGCTCGACGTGCGCAACGGCAACATCTACCTGCCGGGCGCGACGAAGGATGCGCTGAAGGCGACGCCGGCGTTCCAGTACACGAAGGTGCCGTCGCCGCCGAAGCCGAAGAAGATCGACGACAAGCACTGATCGATGCAGCCCGGCGCGCGCTGCGCCGGGGCAGTCCGACCGCGGGCGATGGCTGCTCCCGCGCGTCGGCGCGATCGTCGGAGGCCGGACGCTATATCATGGCGGCGAACGGATTGCGTCGACGATCGATGACGACGCGGCTGCGTTGCCGCAGTGCATCCGGCGCGAATCGGTATCGCGATTCACGCCGCAGCACGAACGCCGGCGATCAGCTTGCCGGCATCTTCCCGTCCACCCACACCCCGTCGAAACCGAACGCGACCGGCCCGCTCAGGAACACGCTGCCGGTGCCGTCCCATTGAACGGCGACGTCGCCGCCGTCGCATTCCACCCGCACCGTAGGGTCGAGCAGCCCGCGCCGGATGCCGTTGACCACCGCGCCGCACGAACACGAGCCCGAACCGAGCGGCACGCCGCCGCCGCGCTCCCAGATGCGCAGGCGGATATGCGTGCGGCTGACGACCTGAACGAAATGCACGTTGGTTTTCAGCGGAAACAGCGGATGCGTTTCGATTGCCGGGCCGAGCGTTTCGATATCGATCGCATCGAGATCGTCGACGAAGAACGTGCAGTGCGGATTGCCCATGTTGCACGCGGCCGGTGCGCCGGGCAGCGGAAGGGCGAGCGTGTCGACGGCTTCGGCGACGGGCACGTCCCGCCAGCCGACGCGCGGCGTGCCCATCTCGACCGTGATCAGCCCGTGCGCATCGTGCGAACAGAGCAGGCGCCCGCGGTTGGTGCGCAGCACGACCGACGCCGCGCCGGTTTCCCGCATCAGCTTCCACGCGACGCCGCGCGTCGCGCTGCCGCAGGTATCGAGCGCCGAGCCGTCGGGGTTCCAGAACGCGACGCGGGCGGCCGCGTCGTCGCAGTCGGATAGCACCGCGAGCTGGTTGAAGCCGATGCCGCGATGCCGGTCACCCATGCGCCGTACGAGGTCGCGGTCGATCGCCTGTGTGTATTCCCGATCATCGCCGCGCAGGTCGACGATGACGAAGTCGTCGCCATTCGCGTTCATCTTCTGAAATCGGATCGGCATGGCGGTTCCGGAATCGAGGCAGGCGAACACTGTACGTGGCTTGCCGGGCGCGATCAATCGCGACCGGATAAGGTATATGCGGCACGCTCTACGTAATTCTACGTAGCCCCGCATACGTAGTTATCCGCTTGTAAGCCGCCCCCGTCGCACGGAATACTACGGCCCATTGCCGCGGCCTTTGCAAGACCGCGGCACGACGCATCGACGTCACGCGTGTGCGGCCACTTCGCCGCATGCCATCAAAACCACATTGGAGACCAGGAGACGCCATGAATCGGGCTTCCAGTACCCTGCTCTGGATCGCGGTCGCGCTGCTCGGCGCGTTCTCGTTCGGAACGATCGCACTCGCGCACGGCGAGCGCGTCAGTGCCCTCTGGATCGTGATCGCCGCTGTCTGCGTGTATCTGATCGCGTATCGCTTCTACAGCCGTTTCATCGCCAGCAAGGTCATGCAGCTCGACGGGCTGCGGATGACGCCGGCAGTCAAGTACAACGACGGCCTCGACTACGTGCCGACCAACAAGTACGTGCTGTTCGGCCATCACTTCGCCGCGATCGCCGGCGCGGGGCCGCTCGTCGGGCCCGTGCTCGCCGCGCAGATGGGCTACACGCCCGGCATGCTGTGGATCCTGGCCGGCGTCGTGTTCGCCGGCGCGGTGCAGGACTTCATCGTGCTGTTCATCTCGACGCGCCGCGACGGCCGCTCGCTCGGCGATCTCGTCAAGATGGAGCTCGGCACGGTGCCCGGCGTGATCGCGCTGTTCGGCGCGTTCCTGATCATGGTGATCATCCTCGCGGTGCTCGCGCTGATCGTCGTGAAGGCGCTGACCAATTCGCCGTGGGGCACGTTCACCGTCGCCGCGACGATTCCGATCGCGCTGTTCATGGGCGTCTATACGCGCTACATCCGTCCGGGCCGCATCGGCGAAGTGTCGATCATCGGCTTCGTGCTGCTGATGGCGTCGATCGCGTTCGGCCAGACCGTGCACGATTCGCCCGCGCTCGCCGCATGGTTCACGTTCAGCGGCACGCAGCTCACGTGGATCCTGATCGGCTATGGCTTCGTCGCATCGGTGCTGCCGGTGTGGCTGCTGCTCGCGCCGCGCGACTACCTGTCGACGTTCCTGAAGATCGGCACGATCCTCGGCCTCGCGATCGGCATCCTGGTCGTCGCGCCGGAACTGAAGATGCCCGCGCTGACGAAGTTCGTCGACGGCACGGGCCCGGTATGGTCGGGCAACCTGTTCCCGTTCCTGTTCATCACGATCGCATGCGGCGCGGTGTCGGGCTTCCACGCGCTGATCTCGTCGGGCACGACGCCGAAGCTGATCGACAACGAAACCAACGCGCGCTTCATCGGTTACGGCGCGATGCTGATGGAATCGTTCGTCGCGATCATGGCGCTGGTCGCCGCGTGCGTGATCGAGCCGGGCATCTACTTCGCGATGAACGCGCCGGCCGCCGTGCTCGGCTCGACGCCGGAAGCCGTCGCGAACACCGTCACGCAGTGGGGCTTCGTGCTGACGCCCGACATGCTCACGCAGACCGCGAAGGCCGTCGGCGAAACGACGATCATCGCGCGCGCGGGCGGCGCGCCGACGCTGGCCGTCGGCATGGCGCACATCCTGCACCAGGTGATCGGCGGCGAAGCGATGATGGCGTTCTGGTATCACTTCGCGATCCTGTTCGAGGCGCTGTTCATCCTGACGGCCGTCGACGCCGGCACGCGCGCGGGCCGCTTCATGCTGCAGGATCTGCTCGGCACGTTCCACCCGGCGCTCAAGCGCACCGAGTCGCTGCCCGCGAACCTGGTCGCCACCGGGCTGTGCGTGGCTGCGTGGGGCTACTTCCTGTACCAGGGCGTGGTCGATCCGCTCGGCGGCATCAACACGCTGTGGCCACTGTTCGGCATCTCGAACCAGATGCTCGCCGCGATCGCGCTGGTGCTCGGCACCGTCGTGCTGTTCAAGATGAAGCGCGAGCGCTATGCATGGGTGACGATCGTGCCGACCGCATGGCTGCTGATCTGCACGCTGACGGCCGGCTGGCAGAAGATTTTCGATGCGAACCCGAAGGTCAGCTTCCTCGCGCACGCCGCGAAGCTGCAGGCCGCGGTGGACGAAGGCAAGGTGCTCGCGCCGGCCAAGTCGATCGCGCAGATGAAGCGGATCATCTTCAACGACTACATCGATGCGGCGCTGGCCGGGCTGTTCATCTTCGTCGTCATCAGCATCGCGGTGTACGGCGCGATCGCCGTGCTGCGCGCGCGCCGCGAGTCGAAGCCGACCGTGCGCGAGACGCCGTACGAAGCGATGCCGGCCGCGCAGGCGCTCGGCAGCGGACGTTAAGGGGAGGCCGCGATGTTCAGCGATCTTGGCAGCGACCTGCGCAGTGCGGGGCGTTACCTCGGGCAGGCGTTGCGGCTGATGGTCGGCCTGCCCGACTACGACACCTACGTCGCGCACATGCGTGAAACCCATCCGGACCGCGAGCCGATGACGTACGAGGAATTTTTCCGCGAGCGTCAGAATGCGCGGTACGGGTCGGGAGCAGGGAAGTGCTGCTGAACCGGGCCGGTGAAACGGTTCGGTGATTTACAAGGAAGCGCCGCGATGGATTTCGCGGCGCTTTTTCTTTGGCGGGGTGGGCGGTGCGCCTGTCGCGGGTATCGCCGCGTCGTTTGCCGGCGCGCAGCACGGCAAGGTCCGGTGGCCGGTATCATAGAACTCATTTTTCCCCGGTGGATCCGCAGGAGAACACGTCGTGCATGTCGGTGAGCGTTTCAACAGCATTTCCCATCTCGTCGGCGCGGTGCTGTCGGTGGCCGGCCTCGTGGCGCTCGTGACGATGGGCGCGCTCGAAGGCGACCCGTACAAGGTGGTGAGCTTCAGCGTGTACGGCGCGATGCTGATCCTGCTCTACGCGATCTCGACGGCGTACCACAGCGTGCGCAACCCGCGCCTGAAAGCGATCCTGCAGAAATGCGACCATTCGGCGATCTACCTGCTGATCGCCGGCAGCTACACGCCGTTCACGCTGGTCACGTTGCGCGGCCCGTGGGGCTGGTCGCTGTTCGGCGTGAGCTGGGGGCTCGCCGTGCTGGGCATCGTGCAGGAACTGACGCTCGGGCGGCGCACGCGCATGCTGTCGATGATCCTGTACGTGCTGATGGGCTGGCTCGCGCTCGTCGCGGTGCGCCCGCTGATCCATGCGCTGCCGCCGGTGGGCACCGCATGGCTCGTGGCCGGCGGCGTGATCTACAGCGCGGGCATCTACTTCTTCATCAACGACGAGCGTATTCGCCACGGGCACGGTATCTGGCACCTGTTCGTGCTGGCCGGCAGCCTGTGCCAGTTCGTCAGTGTCGCGATGTATGTCGCGTGAGCGCAATGCGGTGTTGACCCTGTGACGACGCGCCACGGGCGCGTCCGGGGAATGCGCTATCGGCGCGCGGCGGTTTGCATGGGCGCGGCCCGCTCGCCGGCGGCCGTCATGCGCGGTCGGGCGCCGGCGTCGCGGCTTGCAGCGCGAGAAAGCCGACCCATCCCCAGTACACGCGATGATGCGCGATCAGCCCGTCGTGCAGATCCATCACCTCGACGAGATCGACCTGGTCGCCTTCCGGCGTTTCGCGCGGATATTCCCATGTGAGCTGGCGGCCGTTCGAGAAGAACAACCCGGTCCGGTACCAGCGTCCGAGCCGGTTGCCCGGATTGCGCAGGCCGGCCGCGAAGAACTCGCCGATCGCGGCCTTGCCGTGCAGCACGCCCGAGCCGTGGTCGGGCAGCGCAACGACGACGAGCGGCGTTTCGAGCACCGCGTCGTCCGCGTACAGCGAAATCAATGCATCGAGGTCGCGAGCGACAACGGCGGCATGCCAGCATTCATGGATGCGCCGGGCATCGGCGTCGGTGTATGTCATGGCGGGTTCCCTGAAGTGTCGATAACGGAACCCACTGTATTGGCGCGACGCCGCGAGACGTTTCACGTCGGCCCGAAACGTGGATGCGGCCCTGGTTGAAGGCGGCCGCGCGCCAGACCTTATCCGGCCAGCGCGTCGAGATTCAGCACATACGATTTGCCGATCCACACCGCGCAATCGCGATGGTCGCGCAGGTCGTCGCCGGTATTCGGATGCAGGAAGATATCGAGCGCGCCGTGGTTCAGCACGAGCCACGGCACGATGTCGTCGAATCGCGCGGCGTCGAACGCGATCTGGTACGACCAGGCCGGATGCGGGCCGACGAGGCGTTCGTGAAAGCGGCCGAGTTCGATGACCGCGCCGAGCCGTTCGTCGACGACCTGGCGAAACGCCCAGGCCGCGTCGCGGCTGGCCGCATCGAAATAGACGTGCGCGTGCCAACTGTCGATGGCGGTGGTGTCGAGGGCAGCCATGGAAGGACTCGATAAAAAAGGGAATGCATGAGGCGCCGTGCGAAACGGCCGATGCATGATTATCGCGCGTCCTTGCCGTATGCGTCGTGTCGCGATCCGGCAATCCGAAGCCGATGATTTGTCCTGTATCAGAAGAATCGTTTGATCCGATGAAACCGGGCTTGTGGTATCCGCATGCGCGATATCACGCGGGAAGCCGCGCCGGCACGTGCGCTGGCCGGGGTGGCACAGGCAACACATCATTTCGGAAATTGAAAAGGCGGTGCGCGCGTCGTTTCGGATCGCCCGCAAAAATACAATCAGGTAATTGAATGAAATAAGGAAATTCCGGTTCGGCGGGATTCGCGAATGACGCAGATCGCATGCCGAATGCGAAGCCGAAAATATCAATTGCGAAATCGGCTATTCAAGCGGAATGCGGCGCGACATACGATGGTTTCAACGCATCGACGATCGCGATCGATGCGGGGACAACCATCTGGAGGCCACCATGCGATCCCTCGTTCCCGTTGCTGTTCTTTCCTGCGCACTCGTTGCGCTGCCCGCCGTCAGCTTTGCGCAATCGGCCGGCTCCGACTGGCAGTCGAATGCCGCGCGGCTGAGCTGGTCGGCGGCGCGCGCCGAAACCGACGCGCAACTGATGCAGATGACCCGTGCCGGCTATCGCGCGACGACGGCCGGCAACCAGAACTATCCGCTCGCGATGCAGCGTGCACTCGAACGTGTCCACAATCCGGCGCCCGACCGGTCGCGCGAGGAGCGGGCTGCGATGGAAGCGCGCGCCGCGCGCGACGCGCAGGGCGGCCATCCGGTCAAGGCGTTCTTCGTGAAGACCGCGTACTACCTGAAGGGCGAGAACACGTTCTGATGCAGGAGACGCGCATGGCTTGCCCGACCCGATTCGCCGACGTCGTGCGCGCGTCGGCGCCGAGTTGGTTGCCGGATGGGCGGGCAACGCCGCAACGCCGCGCCGCGCGACGGCGTGCGAAGCTCAACCACGATGCAGGCCGCGGCACGATCGCCTGCCGTGCCGCGTGGCCGGATTTCGCGGCGAGCGACGCTGCCGCCGGCGAGCACGAATCATGAAGACCGGCCGGAAGAACCGTCGCCACGTGCCGCTGACCCGCGAGTGGCTGCTGCCGCTGCCGCCCGCGCATGCACGCGACATCTCGCTGAAATGCCACATGGCGCTCGTCGCGCTGCGCGGCGAGCATGGCAACGAGGCGCTGCTGATGCGGTTGCGCACGAGCGTCTATCTGGTGTTCCTGGCGATCGACGACGCGGTGTGCGCGGACGCGGACATCGACCTGTGCGTCGACGCTGAGCGTGCGCTCGATGCGGGCGTGGCGCGCGCGGCGCAAAGCGGCGCATGGGCGCTGCGCGACGACGAGTGCGCGGTGCTCGAGCGCGTGCTGGTGGCGCACGACACCTGCGTCGCGACGCTCACGCGGCATCGGCTCGCCGAGCTGTGGCGTCACGTCTGCATGTTCGCGACGAGCGGCCAGCCGGCGCTCGTCGCGAGCGCGGCGGAGAAGATGCGCGCACACGCGGCCGAATCGCTGGTCGCGTAGTGCCGCGACAGGTTTCACGGGGAGGATGGAGGAGACAGGGCCGGCCGCACCGGCGCGGCCGATGCAATCGCGCGACGTCGACGATTGCGCGGCCGCCGCGGCAACGTGGTGCGGGCACAATCCAGCGGCCCAAAACAAAAGCGCCACGGAGCGAACTCCGTGGCGCTTCATTCATGCCCGCGTGCCGGCGCGGAGGCGCAGCCCCCGCGACGCGAAACGCGCTTAAGCGGCCGTTGCCGGCTTCGCCGGCTTCTGCAGCTTGCCCTTGCCGGCGCGCTGGATTTCCTCGAGCTTGATCTCGACGTGGCGCGAGAACACGTACTCGGCCGGACGCTGCTTCGCGATCGAGATGTCCGGTGCGAACGGGCCGTCGGTCTTGATGCCCTTCGTGCTCACGCGCAGCGCCTTCAGCGGATGCGCGATCGTGTCCATCACGGCCGTTGCCTCGAAGCCGCAGTGGACCATGCAGTCAGCGCACTTCTCGTAGTTGCCGACGCCGTAGTTGTCCCACTCGGTCGTTTCCATCAGTTCCTTGAAGGTCTTCACGTAACCTTCGCCGACCAGGTAGCACGGCTTCTGCCAGCCGAACACCGTACGCGCCGGGTTGCCCCACGGCGTGCACTTGTACGTCTGATTGCCGGCCAGGAAGTCGAGGAACAGCGACGACTGGCTGAACGACCAGCGCTTGCCGCCTTCGCCGCGCTTCAGGATTTCGCGGAACAGGTTCTTCGTCTTGTCGCGGTTCAGGAAGTGCTGCTGATCCGGCGCGCGCTCATACGCGTAGCCCGGCGACACCGTGATGCCGTCGACGCCGATCGGCCCCAGCGTGTCGAAGAACTTCGCCACGCGCTCGGGCACCGCGTCGTTGAACAGCGTGCAGTTGATGTTCACGCGGAAGCCGCGGCGCTTCGCTTCCTTGATCGCCGCGACGGCCTTGTCGTACACGCCTTCCTGCGACACCGAGTGATCGTGCGCCTGCTGGTCGCCGTCGAGGTGGACCGACCAGACGAAATACGGGCTCGGCGCGTAGTCGTCCATCTTCTTTTCCATCAGCAGCGCGTTCGTGCACAGGTACACGAATTTCTTGCGCTTCATGATGCCCTTGACGATTTCCGGCATCTCCTTGTGGAGCAGCGGTTCGCCGCCGGCGATCGACACGACGGGCGCGCCGCACTCGTCGACGGCCTGCAGGCATTCCTCGACGGACAGGCGCTGGTTCAGGATCGGATCCGGATAATCGATCTTGCCGCAGCCGTTGCACGCGAGGTTGCAGCGGAACAGCGGCTCGAGCATCAGCGCGAGCGGATAGCGTTTGTTGCCGGACAGGTGCTGGCGCACGATGTATGCGCCGACACGGACTTGCTGGAGCAGCGGAATAGACAAGGGATGTCCTCCTTAAACTTCGCGGGCGACAGCTTGCGTGAGCTTCGCCGGCAGCTTGAATTCGACTTTTTCCTCACGGCCCGCCATCGTCGCGACATCGACGGGCCCCAGCGCGCGCAGCGCGCCGATTACATCCTCGACCATCTCTTCGGGCGCCGACGCGCCGGCGGTCAGGCCGACCGTCTGCACGCCCGCAAACCATTCGGCTTTCACTTCCGAGCCGTCGGCGACGAGATAGCTCGGCACACCGCTTTCGGTGCCGATCTCGCGCAGGCGGTTCGAGTTCGAGCTGTTCGTCGCGCCGACGACGAGCAGCACGTCAACCTGTTCGCTCAGCTCGCGCACGGCGGCCTGGCGATTCTGTGTGGCATAGCAGATGTCGCGCGTGTCCGGGCCGACCAGGTCGGTGAACCGGCGCTGCAGCGCTTCGATGATGCCGCGCGTATCGTCGACCGACAGCGTGGTCTGCGTGATGTACGCGACCGGCGTATCGACGGGCAGCGTCAGCGTCGCGACTTCGGCTTCGCTCTGCACGAGGATCACCTCGGCCGGAATCTGGCCGATCGTACCCTCGACTTCCGGGTGGCCCGCGTGGCCGATCAGGATCAGCCGGCGGCCCGCCGCGACATACTGGCGGCCCTGCACGTGCACCTTCGTGACGAGCGGGCAGGTCGCGTCGAGCACGTCGAGCCCGCGCGTTTCCGCATCGCGCTCGACCGTCTGGGCGACACCGTGCGCGCTGAAGATCGCGACAGCGCCGTGCGGCACCTCGTCGAGTTCCTCAACGAATCGTGCCCCTTTATTACGCAGGTTTTCGACGACATGCCGGTTATGAACGATCTCATGACGCACATAGACCGGCGCGCCGTGCTGTTGCAGCGCGCGATCGACGATCTCGATCGCACGGACAACCCCCGCACAAAAGCCGCGGGGCTGGGCAAGGATGACTCGCATAAGTGAGCGAACTCCGACGACAGACGCCGGGGTTCGAGGAGCTGGCACCAACTCGATCGCCCCGGCTTGATGTTATGAAGGCAGGAACGAACCGGCCAGACCAGGCCCCGGAACCCCGAATTAATCGCGCATTTTAACCCTATCGGGAAGTCCTTGCTCTGGTGCCGTGTCGTCCGTGTTGCAATTGCGGGAGAGCCGCGTCGGCGCTGGCGCGCGCGGAACCCAGTAAACTACGCGGTTTCGCGGGCGGCCGCTCCGGCTGCCCGGCGTCGCGCTCATTTCAAGGCCATTCGATGACCGTCGATTCTTATGCGTATTGCCCGGCCGCCCGCGCGGTTTCGGGCGTTTTGTTCCTGACCCCCATTCAACATGCCGGTGTCCGGCCGGAGGCGCGCCGATGATGCTGGCGATCGCTTTCCTGGTGTCTGGCCTGTCGCTGATGATCTGGATCGTGCTGCTCGTCGCGCGCGGCGGCTTCTGGCGCGCGGTGCCGGCGCGGCCGCTGCCGCCCGACGCGCGCGGCGCCGCGGCCGACGCCGGCTGGCCGGCAGTCGTCGCGGTCGTGCCGGCGCGCAACGAGGCCGACGTGATCGCCCGCGCGGCGACTTCGCTGCTCGAGCAGGATTATCGGGGCGACTTTCATCTGATCATCGTCGACGACCACAGCGACGACGGCACCGCCGACGCGGCCCGTGCGGCGGCGCTCGCGATCAACCGCGCCGACCGGCTGACGGTGCTGGCCGCGAAGCCGCTGCCGGCCGGCTGGTCGGGCAAGGTGTGGGCTCAGTCGCAGGGGATCGCCGCGGTGCAGACGCTCGGCCTGCCGGCCGACTACCTGCTGCTGACGGATGCCGACATCGGCCACCCGCCCGATGCCGTCGCGCAGCTCGTCACGCGCGCGCAGGCCGAGCACCGCGATCTCGTGTCGCTGATGGTGCGGCTGCGCTGCGATTCGTTCTGGGAAAAGGCGCTGATCCCGGCGTTCGTGTTCTTCTTCGCGAAGCTCTACCCGTTCTCGTGGATCAACAATCCGCGCAACCGGACGGCCGGCGCCGCGGGCGGCTGCATGCTCGTGAAGCGCACGGCGCTCGAGGAAGCGGGCGGCATCGAGTCGATCCGCGGTGCGCTGATCGACGACTGCAGCCTCGCCGCGCAGATCAAGCATCGCGGCAGCGGCCGCCATCCGATCCGGCTCGACCTGGCCGACCGCAGCGTGTCGCTGCGCCCGTACGACAGCTGGCGCGACATCTGGAACATGATCGCGCGCACCGCGTTCACGCAGCTGCACTATTCGCCGCTGCTGCTGGCCGGCACGCTGCTCGGGATGGCGATCATCTATCTGGTGCCGCCCGTCGCGGCGCTCGCATACGGTGCGCGCGCGTGGCCGGCGTGGCTCGCGTGGGCGTCGATGTGCGCCGCGTATGCACCGATGCTGCGCTACTACCGGCGCTCGCCGCTGTGGGCGCCCGCGCTGCCGCTCGTCGCGCTGTTCTATGTCGGCGCGACGTTCGCGTCCGCGTGGCGCTACTGGCGCGGCAAGGGCGGCCAGTGGAAGGCGCGCGTGCAGGCGCCGGTGGATCGCTGAGCGTTTTGCGCGCCGTTGGCGCGCGTCCCGGGACGCTGCCGTTGCGGCGGCCGGAAAGCAAACAGCCCGATCGGAAACCGGTCGGGCTGTTTTGTTTTCGGCGGTGCTGCTTGCCGGTGCTTACCGCTGGGTCAGCATCATGTACATCTGGACCACGACGTCCGGCGAGAACGTGAACGGAACCCAGCCGTAGCCGGTGTGGCGGGCGACCAGCAGGCGGTCGCCGTTCGACTGCTTCTGCACGGCCATCATCGGGTTCTTCGTCGTCACGAAACGCCAGCCGGCCGGGATGCCGGGCGGCGGCTCCGGCTGCATCGACGCGCGCGCATGCGCGAGTTCCTCGATCAACTGACCGAGTTGCTCCGGATGCAGCGTGATCGATTCGCCGTTGATGGTCAGCGTGAGTTCGTGCTGCGACGGACGTGCCACGTGCAGCGTCGCCTTGTCGGCCGGGGCGGCGGCGGCTTCGGCTTCGGTTTCAGTCGCGGCTTCGGCTTGCGCCGGCGCAACGATCGCGGTTCCGGCGTCGGCTGCTGCATCGGCCGCAGCCGGCGCGGATGCGTTCACAGCCGGTTCCGCCGTCGGCGTGCCTGCCGGTGTCGGTTCGACGGCTTCGGCGGCAACGGCCGGGGCGGCAACTGCGTTTGTCGCGGCTTCGTTGACGACGGCCTCGACCAGCGCCTCGGCGTCGGCGACGGCCTTCGCGTGGTGCTGTGCGGCGGCTTCGGCCTGCGCGATCGCTTCGGCATGGCGCTGCGTGAGGGCTTCGGCCTGCGCGGTGGCGTCGGCGTGGCGCTGCGCGGCGGCTTCGGCCTGCGCGATCGCTTCGGCGTGGCGTTGCGTGACGGCTTCGGCCTCGGCGGCCGCATCGGCATGACGCTGCGCGGCGGCCTGCGCTTCGGCGATCGCTTCCGCGTGACGCTGCGCGAGCGCTTCGGCCTCGGCGATCGCGGCCGTGTGGCGCTGCGTGGCCGCTTCGGCTTCGGCGGCCGCTTGCGCGTGACGCTTCGCGGCGGCCTCGGCTTCGGCGGTCGCTGCCGCATGGCGCTGCGCGGCCGCATCGGCTTCGGTCGCGGCGGCGTCATGGCGTTGCGCGGCGGCCTCCGCTTCGGCGATCGCCGCTGCGTGTCGTTGCGATGCGGCTTCGGCATCCGCGTGACGTTGCGCGAGTGCTTCGGTCCGTGCGGTGGCTTCCGTATGGCGCTGCACGGCGGCTTCGGCTTGCGCGGCGGCATCCGTATGACGGTGGGCGGCGGCTTCGGCGGCGGCGGCGGCTTCCGCGTGGCGCTGCTGCGCGGCTTCGGCGTCGGCGGCTGCCGCCGTATGGCGCTGCGCAGCGGCCTGCGCTTCGGCTTCCGCGGCAGCGTGACGTTGCGCCGCGGCCTGGGCTTCCGCTGCTGCGGCGCGCGCGAAGGCTTCCGCGCTGCGGGCCGCCTGCTGCGCGGCGTGGTGATCGTGGAGGAGCTGATCGACGCCCGCGTTGAGCGAATCGATCTGATCGTTCAGGTTCATGCGTGTCTTCTCTGCGTAAGACCCGCGATTTTACCCGCTGCGCCGGTGCCGGTCCGCGCGCGACGTGTAACAAAGTGCGCAAGGCGGCGCGCCGCGCGCCGCTTTGTGTTATTTCAGGTACCCCGCCGAGCGGAACCAGTCGAGCGCATCGCGCAGCCCTTCGCGGTACGGGCGCGCACGGTAGCCGAGCTCGCGCTCGGCCTTCGCGGACGTGAAATACATCTTGTTCTTCGACATCCGCAGCCCGTCCACGGTGACGAACGGCTCCTTCTTCGTGAACTTCGCGACCGCTTCGGCGCCGACCGCGAGCGGGTACAGCGGCCAGCGCGGCAGCGCGATCGTCGGCGCCTTGCGGCCCGTCATCTGCGCGATGTCGGCCAGCATCTGCTGCAGCGGCAGGTTCTCGCCGCCGAGGATGTAGCGCTCGCCGATCCGGCCGCGTTCGAGCGCGAGGAAGTGGCCGTGCGCGACGTCGTCGACGTGCACGAGGTTCAGCCCCGTGTCGACGAACGCGGGAATCTTGCCGAGCGCGGCTTCGACGATGATGCGGCCGGTCGGCGTCGGCTTCACGTCGCGCGGGCCGATCGGCGTCGACGGGTTGACGATCACGGCCGGCAGCCCTTCGTCGGCGATCATCCGCTCGACCGCGCGTTCCGCGAGCACCTTGCTGCGCTTGTAGACGCCGATCGCCTGCTCGGGCGTGAGCGGCCGGTTTTCGTCGGACGGGTCGCCCGCGCTCGTGACCTTCAGCGTCGCGACGCTGCTCGTGTAGACGATCCGCTCGACGCCTTCGGCGCGTGCCGCGCGCATCGTCGCGACCGCGCCTTCGAGGTTCGCGCGCTCGATCTCGTCGGGATCGGGCGCCCACAGCCGGTAGTCGGCCGCCACGTGCAGCAGGTAGCGCACGCCGCGCAGCGCGGCGCGCATCGACGCCTCGTCGCGCATGTCGCCGGTGACGATCTCGGCGTCGAGATCCGCGACGTTCGTGCGCGGGCTGGTCGGGCGCACGAGCACGCGCACCGCATAGCCTTTCTGCTGCGCGATGCGCGCGACGGCCGAGCCGACGAAACCGGATGCGCCGGTGACGAGAACGAGATCGCGGGAGGTATCAGTCATGCGTTTCCTTCAGGGCGCGCGCGAGCGGCGCGGCGGTTGAGCGTCGGCGAGATTGTACGTGGTCGGCGCGTGCGGCGACGCAACGCCGGCGCCCCGGCGGGCCGTGCTTCCGTGGCGGCGCGGTGGCGGCGCGCGGCCGGGCCGCCGCACGCGTGTGCGAAGCGGCCGACGCGACTACAATGCCGGGCTTGAATGCAACGGGAGGGCGACGCGATGAGCCGCAATGAACTGGACGAACGGATCGAGACCTACTACGTGCGGGTGCGCGGCGTCGTGCAGGGCGTCGGCTTCCGTCATGCAACGGTGCGCGAGGCGCATTCATTGAAGCTGCGCGGCTGGGTCGCGAATCTCGAGGACGGCAGCGTCGAGGCGATGATCCAGGGCCCCGGCGCGCAGATCGACCGGATGCTCGCGTGGCTGCGCCACGGGCCGCCGGCCGCGCGCGTAACCGAGGTGACGTTCGAGGAACGCCGGACCGAAAGGCGCTTCGATCGTTTCCAGCAGCAGTAACAGGCGCACAACAACCATGACGGGGTATCCGGACGCCGGGCGCGGCCTCATGCTGTCGGTGATGGCATCGACGCTGTTCGCGCTGATGTCGGTTTACGCGAAGCTGCTCGCGCCGCTCACCGGGCTCGACATCTTCGCGTGGCGCGTGTTGTGGACCGCGCCGGGCGCGCTCGCGCTGATCGCGTTGCGCGGCCGCTGGCCCGCGCTCGCCGACCTCGCGCGGCGCGGCATGCGCGACTGGCGTCTGCTGATCGCGCTGCCCGCGAGCGCGGCGCTGCTCGGCCTGCAGTTGTGGCTGTTCCTGTGGGCGCCGCTGCACGGCCGCATGCTCGAGGTGTCGCTCGGCTATTTCCTGCTGCCGCTGACGATGGTGCTCGTCGGCCGCTTCTACTATCACGAACGCCTCGACCCGCTGCAATGGGCGGCTGTCGCGTGCGCCGCGCTCGGCGTCGTGCACGAAGTGTGGGCGACGCGCGCGTTCGCGTGGCCGACGCTCGTCGTCGCGCTCGGCTATCCGCCGTATTTCGTGCTGCGCCGCCGGATCAACGCGGATTCGCTGGCCGCGTTCGCGATCGAGATCGTGCTGTTGTGCCCGGTCGCGTTCGCGATGGTCGCGGCGAGCACGACGCGCGTCGCGAGCAATCCGGTGCTGTGGGTCGCGCTGCTGCCTGGGCTCGGCGTGCTCAGCACGCTCGCGCTCGCGAGCTACCTGAAGGCGAGCCGGATGCTGCCGATGGCGCTGTTCGGGATTCTCGGCTACGTCGAGCCCGTGCTGCTCGTCGCGGTGTCGCTGCTGCTGCTCGGCGAGACGCTGAGCGTCGCGAAGCTCGCGACGTATGGGCCGATCTGGGTCGCCGTCGCGCTGACCGCGTGGCACAGCGCAATGCTGATGCGACGCTTGCCCGCGCGCAGATAAGTTTCGATCTCGATCCTGATCGTGGTGCGGCGGCCGCACGGAACGTGCCGCGCATCGTGTATCGCTCGACGATCGAACCGCGGTCGAACCGTGATCGAACGCATCGATGCTGACCGCAAACTGGCGTCGCGCTGGCGTCAATCTGGCGGCGCTGCCCGCTTCATATCGCCGGTCTCGCGCTTGTAATCGAACAGAAGATTCGGTTGCACTTTGTTACTTAGGGTCTCCCCGGATCGGCCATTAGACTGGCCTGACCGACTTCCCTTCGTATGCAGCTTTCCAATGAACGGTCATCCCCGTGCCTGGCCGGCCGGGTTGGCGCGATGCGGGCATACGCGCGTCGCCGCTGATCGCGCTCGCCTTCTCCTTCCCGATGCATTCCCAGGCGCCGATTGCGCCGCCGTTTCGCAGGTGCGCTCATGTCGTTGAGCATGCCGTCGTCCGCCGCGGCCCAGCCGTCGCGCAGCGGCCGCCTGATCGAAGTCGATTTCTTCCGCGGGCTCGTGCTGTTGATGATCGTCGTCGATCACATCGGCGCAAGCGTGCTGTCGCGCGTGACGCTGCACGCGTTCGCGCTGTGCGACGCGGCCGAGGTGTTCGTCTTTCTCGGCGGCTTCGCGACCGCGAGCGCGTACGGCGCGATCGCCGAACGGCAGGGCGCGCGCGCCGCGCAGCGCCGGTTCGTGCGCCGCGCGATGCAGATCTACCGCGCGTTTCTCGCGACGTCGACGCTGATGCTCGTCGTGTCGGCCGTGCTCGATCACTACGGGATCGATGCGCCGAACCTCGCGCTCGACGACGTCAGCGTGATGCTCGCGTCGCCGCTCACGGGCCTCGCCGAATTGCTGACGTTCCAGCGCCAGCCGTATCTCGCGTCGGTGCTGCCGATGTACGTGCTGTTCGCGCTCGCGTCGCCGGTGCTCGTGCCGTTCGCGCGCCGCCATCCGTGGCTGCTGGTCGCGCTCGGCGTCGCGTCGTGGCTGGCGGCGGGCTGGCTCGGCCCCGAACTGCTGGACACCGACGGCTTCCGCTGGAGCTTCAACCCGTTCGCATGGCAA
Source organism: Burkholderia pyrrocinia (assembly GCF_022809715.1). Lineage (NCBI taxonomy): Bacteria > Pseudomonadati > Pseudomonadota > Betaproteobacteria > Burkholderiales > Burkholderiaceae > Burkholderia > Burkholderia pyrrocinia. The sequence continues at coordinate 2,012,616 of NZ_CP094460.1, read as the reverse complement.
CTGATGTTCGTCGCCGGCGTGCTCGCGCGCTGCCAGCCGTTCTACCGGCGCATCGCGCTCGGGCGGTGGGGCGCCGCGGCGACCGGCGTCGCGTGCGCGGTCGTGCTCGGCTGTGCGAGCTACAAGCTGTTTTCCGGGCTGCCGCTGCCCGAAGGCGTGCTCAAGCGCGATCTCGCGCTGCCGCGCGTCGTGAGCTTCGCGGCCGTCGCGTGGCTGATGGCCGATTGCGTGCGCTACGGCTGGATCGCGCGGATCGCGCAGGGCGTGCGGCCCGTCGTCGCGATCGGCCAGCGCGGGCTGATCTGCTTCGTCGCGGGCGCGGCGATTTCGCTCGTCATCGATTCGCTGCTGCACCCGGTCGCGCACGGCGCCGATCTGCGGCACGTCGGCGTGGGCCTCGTGGCCGACGCATGCGCGCTCGGGCTGATGATGGCCGTGGCCGGTTCGGGAACGTGGATCGCGCGGTGGCGCAGTGCGGCCGCGTGAGCGGCGCGTGCGGCACGCAACGTGCCGCGCGGCGTCAGTGAGGTGAGCCGATACGGGAGCGGGGAACGGCGGTTGCGTCGTCGGATTCGGCGTCGTCGCGGTCGTCCGGCGCCGGGTCGTCGTGCTCCGCGAGTACCGCGTCGGCTTCGGCCGCGGCGCGGGCGGCGCGAATCGCGGTGCAGCGCTGAGCGTGCCGGATGTCCGACAGTATCCTCAGCAGCCGCGTGGTCTTGCTTTTCATGATCTTCTCCCGCCAGTGCGCATCGCGACGGATCGGATGCGTTTCCACCAGTGTAGGACGCGATCGCGCAACCGGCAGGGGAATGTGGCGTGCATGCCGCACGCCAAGGGATAGTACTTACTGGGCCGCGGTGACGGCCTGCGCCTGCAGCGCTTCCTCGCGACGCTCTTCCGCGCAGCGCTGATGCTGGCGCGACAGGCGGTTCATCAGCGGCAGCAGCAGCAGCGCGAGCAGCATGCCGATCGCGGCGAGCCAGCCGAGCTTCTCGAACAGCGACAGGTACAGCGGCAGCGATTCGGTGGCCGGCAGCTCGTGCGACGGCATCTGCGCGAAGTTCGCGACGACGCTGCCGAGATACTGCGACACGCCCGTCGCGACGAAATATGCACCCATCATGAAGCCGCTCATGCGCGCCGGCACGTAGCGGGCGATCATCGCGAGGCCGAGGCCGCTCACCAGCAGTTCGCCGAGCGAGTAGAGGCCGTAGCCCCACACCATGAACCACGACGACACGCGGCCGTCGACCGCGTAGCGGCCGCTGATCGTGAACACCAGGTAGCCCGCGGCGACCGCGCCGAAGCCGAGCGCGTACTTCGCGGCGACCGGCAGGTCGCGGCCGCCCTTCGCGACGGCGTTGTAGACCCACACCAGCACCGGGCTCAGCAGCATGATCCAGATCGGGTTCAGCGCCTGGAACTGCGCGGCGCTCCACGTGAACAGCGTCGTGCCGAACAGGATGAAGTGCGGATCGACGTTGCGCAGCGCGAACAGCGTCAGCGACGTCGACATCTGCACGTAGAAGATGAAGAACAGGATCACCTGGCCGATCAGCACGAGCGCCGCGATCAGGCCCGCGCGTTCCGAGCGCTCCGACTTCGCGATCATGTACGCGAAGATCGCGAGGATCGCGAACGCTGCCGTCCACACGCTGGCGACCGCGAGCTGCTTGTGCTGCAGCACGTACAGCGTGATCAGCGCGAGCGCGACGCCGCCTGCCGCGACCGCGCCGAGGCGCTTCCAGCGGATCGGCTGTTCGTCCGGCTGAGAGCCGACATGCGCGAGCGTGCGGTGCATCAGCATGAAGTTGAGGATCGCGAGCAGCATGCCGCCGCAGCAGACCGCGAACGCGGCGTGCCAGCCCCAGTGATCCTTGATCCACGGCGTCGCGAGCATCGACACCGTCGAGCCGATGTTGACCGCCATGTAGTAGATCGTGAACGCGCTGTCGATGCGCGCATCGTCGCCTTCGTAGATGCGGCGCACGAGGTTCGCCGCGTTGGCCTTGAACAAGCCGTTGCCGACGACGATCACGCCGAGCGACGCGTACATGTACGTCAGGTGGTCGTTCGGTACCGCGAGCATCAGGTAGCCGGCGCACAGCACGGCCGCGCCGATGATCATCGTGCGGCGGGCGCCGAGCACCTTGTCGCCGATCCAGCCGCCGATCGACGGTGCCGCATAGACGAGCGCGGTGAACGCACCCCAGGTCAGGTTCGCATGGCTGTCGGTGAAACCGAGCCGGTCGACCATGAAGAGGACCAGGAGCGCGGCCATGCCGTAGTAGCCGAAGCGCTCCCACATTTCGATGAGGAAGACCGTCGTGAACGATCGGGTTTGTGAAACAGGTGAATGCATCATCAATCTCGGTTGAAACGGACGGCACGGATCACGCGTCGTCTTGGGTCTAACTGGCGCCTGTGCACAATGGGCCGGGTAGGCCTGGCATCGGCGATGGAACAGTCGGGCTCAGGGCCCGTTCCGGCTAATAACGGGCTTGCGAACGCTCCTTTCCGGCTGCAGTGCAAGGAGGGCGGAGCGCCGTTTGGCCACGCCAAACAAGCGACGTCCGACGCCGCAATGCGGCCGGAAAGGTGCGTTCCCCAAATCTAAAAAATAAATTCATTCCACGGGCTGGTCACCAGAAGGGCCGATCGCTGCGTCATGCTCCTCACGAATACGTCGAGTATTCGCTTCGTCGCATTCCTTGCGCTCGGCCCTTCTGGTGACCAGCGCAAGCCCGTTATTAGCCGGAACGGGCCCTAGCCCGGGCCGGAGGCGAACACCGCCCGATGAGGCGGGGAACGACCCCGACCGGCGCGCGAGTGGTAACGTTCGCCGGTCCGGTGCGTCCGGTATGCGCCACTTAGGGAAACTCCCGATATGGCAGCAACTTTCAGGAAGATTCGTCTCATCATCTATTTGTAAACTTCTCGGCGGGCCCTCCGAAGATTCCCGGAGAGCCGCTTGCAGCTTGCCTGTGAAGCCGGCGAGTCTGGCAAGATAGCGCGTCGTTTCGCTCGCTTCGTGCCCTGTTTAGTGCACCGGGCTCAACACCGAAGGCATGTGCGAACCTGAAGACTAAGCTATATCGATCTAACTTAGTTATTTTCCATCAAACATTTTTTGACGATCACTTTTCGGCCTGCTATGGTTCCCCCCACTGAAAACTCGCGGTCAGCAGACGCTGCCGCCGTACTGGGCAGCAAGATTCGCGCGTTGCGCCAACGACTCAAGCGCACGCTCGACGACACCGCTACCGCCGCGGGGATTTCGAAGCCGTTTCTGTCTCAAGTCGAGCGCGGGCTCGCGTCGCCGTCACTGACGTCGCTGGCCGGCATCGCGCACGCGCTCGGTGTGACGGTGCAGTACTTCGTGGATACGCCGAGCGAGGAACGCTCGGTCTGCCGAGGCGAGCAGTTGCGCTTCTTCGGGTTTGCCGATTCGGCGAACCTGTTCGCGCGGCTGACGAACGTATCCGAAGGGCGACAGCTCGAGGCGATCCTCGTGAGGTTGCCGCCGGGGCAGAAGCGGTCCGAGGTGACGACACATGCAGGAGAAGAGTTCCTGTATGTGATTGAAGGGGAAGTCTCTCTGACGCTGGAAGGCAAGACGTTCGTCCTGCAGGCCGGCGACAGTTCGCACTATCAGTCGACGGTCCCGCACAGCTGGGTCAACACCGCGAAGATCGAGTCGGTGGTGGTCTGGGTCGGTACACCGAGGCTGTTCTAACGCACAGGTATTCCTTCGTTTCCAAGACGGGATGCCTGTCGAAAGAAACGTAAGGAATACTAAGATGAAATACGGGAATCACGGGCCTCCTCAATCGCTGCACCCGTCAGCGTCTCACGCGTAAGCCGCGGCATTCGCCGCGCGACGCTCACCGAACCCACTTTCTCAAGACTGCCACGATGAAATCCTTGCATGCCATGTCGGCCGTGCTGGCCGCGCTCGCCCTGACGACGCCCGTCGCCCACGCCGTTACCGTTCCGTCGAACGTCGCGCTCGCTCCTCAACAGGACCTGACGCGACAGGTGCCCGCCGAAGTCGAGTCGCTCGACCCCGCGCACATCGAATCGTGGACCGGCAACACGATCGGCCTCGACCTGTTCGAAGGGCTCGCCCGCATCGATGCGGCCGGCCAGGTCGTGCCGGGCGTCGCGCTGTCGTGGGAGCGCAAGACGCCGCAGACGTGGATCTTCAAGCTTCGTCACGACGCGAAGTGGAGCAACGGCCAGCCGGTGACGGCCGCCGATTTCGTCTACGCGTGGCAGCGCCTCGTCGATCCGAAGACGGGCTCGAAATACACGATCCTCGTCGAGTTCGTGAAGAACTCGAAGGACATCATCGCCGGCAAGGCCGCGCCGTCGACGCTCGGCGTGCGCGCCGTCGACCCGTACACGCTCGAGGTGACGACCGACGTGCCCGTCGCGTTCTTCCCGGAGCTGACCGCGATGGTGCCGCTCGCGCCGGTGAACAAGGACACGGTGACGAAACTCGGCGACGCGTGGACGCGCCCGGGCAACATCGTCAGCAACGGCCCGTTCCAGCTGGTCGACTGGCAGCCGAACAACCGCATCGTGATCACGAAGGACGCGAAATACTGGAACGCGCCGAAGGTCGTGATCAACAAGGTCACGTACCTGCCGATCGAAAGCGACGAGACTGCGATGCGCATGTACCAGGCCGGCCAGATCGACTACAGCTACTCGATTCCGTCGGGCATTTTCCAGCAGGTCAGCAAGCAGTTCGGCGGCGAACTGCGCCCGGGCCTGCAGCTCGCGACGTACTACTACTACCTGAACAACAGCGATGCCGCGCTGAAGGACAAGCGCGTGCGCCAGGCGCTGTCGATGGTGATCGATCGCGACGTGCTCACGTCGAAGCTCACGCAGGCCGGCGAGAAGCCGATGTACGGGCTGATGCCGAACGGCACGAAGGGCGTGCAGCCGTTCACGCCGGAATGGGCGTCGTGGCCGATGGCCAAGCGCGTCGAGACCGCGAAGAACCTGCTGAAGCAGGCCGGCTACTCGGACGCGAAGCCGCTGTCGTTCACGCTGACGTACAACACCAACGACCTGCACAAGAAGGTCGCGCTGTTCACCGCGTCGGAATGGCGCACGAAGCTCGGCGTCAACACCAAGCTCGAGAACGTCGAGTTCAAGGTGCTGATGAAGGAGCGGCATGACGGCAAGGTGCAGATCGCGCGCGACGGCTGGTTCGCCGACTACAACGACGCGATGACCTTCTTCGACCTGATCCGCTGCGGCAGCTCGCAGAACACCGTCGGCTACTGCAACAAGCAGGCCGACACGCTCGTCGACGAAGGCAACCAGAAGCTCGACGACAAGGCGCGCGCGGCGCTGCTCACGCAGGCGCACGACGCGGCGATGAACGACACGCCGATGGTGCCGCTGTTCCAGTACTCGGCTGATCGTCTCGTCAAGCCGTACGTAGGCGGCTATTCGCTGAAGAACGTGATCGACATGCGTGCTTCGCAGGACATGTACCTGATCAAGCACTGAGCGGAGCGATCATGCTGGCCTACGCTTTGAGGCGCACGTTGTGGGCGGTGCCGACGATCCTCGCGGTCATCACCGTCTGCTACCTGCTGCTGCATTTCACGCCCGGCGGCCCGTTCGATACGGAGAAGCAGCTGTCCGCCGCGACGCTCGCGAACCTGAACGCGAAGTACCACCTCGACGAGCCGCTGTGGAAGCAGTACCTGCTGTATCTCGGCTCGCTGCTGCACGGTGATCTCGGCCCGTCGTTCCGCTACGTCGACTGGTCGGTGAACGATCTCGTGAAGAAGGCGCTGCCCGTGAGCCTCGGCGTGGGCGGCGTGTCGATCCCGCTCTCGATCGTGTTCGGCGTGCTGCTCGGCACCGTCGCGGCCGTGCGCCGCGACAGCTTCATCGACCGCTTCGTGATGCTGATCGGCAACTTCGGCAACGTCGTGCCGCCATTTGTGCTCGGCCCCGTGCTCGTGTGGATCTTCGCGATCCTGCTGAAGACGTCGGCCGGCAACGGCTGGCTGCCGGCGGGCGGCTGGGGCGACGGCGGCTGGCAGTACCGGCTGCTGCCGATCGTGCTGCTGACCTTCATCAACGTGTCGCTGCTCGCGCGCGTGATGCGCGGCTCGATGATCGAGACGCTGTCGAGCAACTTCATCCGCACCGCGCGCGCGAAGGGCCTGCCGGGTTCGACGATCGTGCTGCGCCACGCGCTGAAGCCCGCGCTGATGCCGGTCGTGTCGCTGTTCGGCACGGTCTGCATCACGTCGATCACGGCGGCCGTCGTCACCGAATCGGTGTTCGCGCTGCCGGGGCTCGGGCAGCTCGTCGTGAACGGTGCGATCAACCGCGACTACACGCTGGTGCTCGGCCTCGTCGTGCTGACGACCGTCTGCGCGGTGCTGTTCAACCTGCTGGTCGACCTCGCGTACGCGTGGCTCGATCCGCGCATCCGTTATTGAGCGAGGCACTGCGATGACTCCGACTACTCCCGTCGTCGGGCTGCCCGTGCAGACCGACTCGCCGCCGCGTTCGCGCTCGCCGCTCGCGCTTGCGATGGCGCGCTTCCTTCACAACCGCGCGGCCGTGTTCAGCCTCGTGCTGCTCGCGCTGGTCACGCTCGCGTGCTTCGTCGGCCCGTGGCTGCTCGCGGCCGATCCCGCCGCGAGCGACTGGGGTTCGATCAGCCTGCCGCCGACCTGGGCGAACCAGCACTGGTTCGGCACCGACGAGCTCGGCCGCGACCTGCTGGTGCGCACGCTGATCGGCGGCCGCGTGTCGATCGAAGTCGGACTGCTCGGCACGCTCGTGTCGGGCCTGTTCGGCGTCGCGTGGGGCGCGACCGCGGGCTTCGCGGGCGGCCGCGTCGACTCCGTGATGATGCGCATCGTCGACATGATGTACGCGATCCCGTACCTGCTGATCGCGATCCTGATGATGACCCTGTTCGGCCGCTCGTTCATGCTGGTCGTGCTGACCATCAGCGCGTTCTCGTGGATCGACATGGCGCGCGTCGTGCGCGGCCAGACGCTGTCGCTGCGCAACCGCGAGTTCGTCGATGCGGCGCGCGCGATCGGCGTGACGCCGGCGTCGATCGTGCGGCGCCACGTCGTGCCGAACCTGCTCGGCGTCGTCGTTGTGTACGCAACTGTTTCGGTGCCGAACATCGTGCTGACCGAATCGGTGCTGTCGTTCCTCGGCCTCGGCGTGCAGGAACCGATGACGAGCTGGGGCGTGCTGATCCAGGACGGCGCGCAGAAACTGGAATCGATGCCGTGGCTGCTGCTGGCCCCGGCCGTCATGCTGTGCGTGACGCTCTACTGCGTGAACTTCGTTGGCGACGGCCTGCGTGACGCGCTCGACCCGAAGGATCGCTGAGATGGCTGCATTACTAGAAGTCGACAACCTCGGCGTGCGCTTCGAGCGCAAGGACGCGCCGCCGATCGACGCCGTGAGCGGCGTGTCGTTTTCGCTCGAAGCCGGCAAGACGCTCGGCATCGTCGGCGAATCGGGCTCCGGCAAGAGCCAGACCGTGATGGCGCTGCTCGGCCTGCTGGCTGGCAACGGCACGACGACCGGCACCGCGCGCTACCGCGGCGACAACCTGCTCGAGATGGATACGCGCGCGCTGAACGCGGTGCGCGGCGACCGGATCGCGATGATCTTCCAGGATCCGATGACGTCGCTCAATCCGTTCCTGACGATCGAGCGGCAGATGACCGAGACGCTGCAGCTGCACCGCAAGCTGTCGCGCAAGGAAGCGACCAAGCGCGCGATCGAGGCGCTCGAATCGGTGCGCATTCCCGACGCGGCGCGGCGCATCCGCATGTATCCGCACGAGTTCTCGGGCGGCATGCGCCAGCGCGTGATGATCGCGATGGCGCTCTTGTCCGAGCCGGAAATCCTGATCGCCGACGAGCCGACCACCGCGCTCGACGTGACCGTGCAGGCGCAGATCATCGACCTGCTGCGCGAGCTGAACCGCGAGCGCGGCACCGCGATCGTGCTGATCACGCACGACATGGGCGTGGTCGCCGGCCTCGCGGACGACGTGATGGTCATGTATGCGGGCCGCACCGTCGAATACGCGCCGGCCGATTCGATCTTCGCGGCGCCGTCGCATCCTTACACGATCGGCCTGCTCAACGCGCTGCCGCGCCTGACCGACGCGGACGATGCGCCGCTCGTCGCGATTCCCGGCAACCCGCCGATGCCCGGCACCGCGCCGGCCGGCTGCGCGTTCGCGAAGCGCTGCACGTATGCGGACGAACGCTGCGGCGCCGCGCGCCCCGCGCTCGAAACTTATGGCGCCGCGGGCGCGGTGCGCGCATGCCACCGCCCGGTGGCCGATCTGGCGGGAGGTCTGCGATGAGCGTCAATGAACGCCGCAATGGCGGCGCGACGGACGACACGCTGCTGTCCGTCGACGATCTGAAGGTGCATTTCCGCGTGCCGCTCGGCGGCTATCCGTGGTCGCCGAAGGGCACGCTGCGTGCGGTCGACGGCGTGTCGTTCGACGTGAAGCGCGGCGAGACGGTCGGGCTCGTCGGCGAATCGGGCTGCGGGAAGTCGACGCTCGCGCGCGCGCTGATCGGCCTCGTGCCGATGACGGCCGGCACCGTGAAATGGCGCGGCGAAGCCGTCGTGCCCGATCACCTGCGCGGCACCGCGATGCGGCGCGAAGTGCAGATGATCTTCCAGGATCCGCTCGCGTCGCTCGATCCGCGCATGACGATCGAGCAGGTCGTCGCCGAGCCGCTCGTCACGCACCACGCCGGCCTCGGCCGCACCGAGGTGCGCCGCCGAGTGGTCACGATGCTCGAACGCGTCGGCCTGAACGCGCATCACCTGCTGCGTTATCCGCACGAATTCTCCGGCGGGCAGTGCCAGCGGGTCGGCATCGCACGCGCGCTGATCGGCGAGCCGAAGCTCGTGATCTGCGACGAACCTGTCTCGGCGCTCGACGTGTCGATCCAGGCGCAGATCGTGAACCTGCTGCGCGACCTGCAGCGCGAACTGTCGTTGTCCTATCTGTTCGTTGCACACGATCTCGCCGTGGTGAAGGCGATCAGCCGGCGTGTGCTCGTGATGTATCTCGGCCGCGTGATGGAGTTCGGCACGCGGCATGACGTGTACGGCGTGCCGCAGCACCCGTACACGAAGGCGCTGCTCGATGCGGCGCCGACGCCGGAGCCGGCGCGCGAGCGTGCTCGCCGTCCGATGCTGCTGGCGGGCGAGATGCCCTCGCCGCTCAACCCGCCGTCGGGCTGCGCGTTCCGCACGCGCTGCCCGGTCGCGATCGACGCGTGCGCGCAGGACGTGCCGCTGCCGGAAGTGCGGCAGGGGTCGGCGGCGCGTGTCGCGTGCATCCGCGCGGGCGCGGCGTGATTTGAAGTAACGCAGCAAATAAAACCAGGCAGGTCAACAGGGGTAGGTACGGCGCGAACGATCTTCGCGCCGCGGGTACAGGCGCGTCCTTAGCCGGGCACGCCGGGGGGCCGGGAGCGGATCGCAACCGGCGTGGACGATATCAACACAAGACGAGAATCACGATGAAAAAGCAGAAGACGATCGGGACGGCATCGAAGATGCTGCTTGCATGGGGACTGCCGGCGCTCGCCGGCGTCTCGCTGACGGGCGTCGCGCACGCCGACGACGCAGCCCCCGCGCCGCTGACGGTCGCGCAGGCCGCGCCGGCCGCCGGCACGGGCACGGCCGTTGCGCAGGCAACGACCCCGAACGCCGTTATCAACGCCGAGGCGACCCAGGCCGTCACGCCGCCCGATGAGCCGTCGGCCCAGTCGAAGTCGAAGGGCTTCATCGCCGACAGCCACCTCGACTTCCTGTTCCGCAACTATTCGGACGTGCTCGACAACAAGGGCGGGCCGCATCGCCACGCGTGGGTCCAGGGCGCGATGGCGAACTTCGAGTCGGGCTACACGACGGGCCTGATCGGCATCGGCTTCGATGCGTCGCTGTATGCGGCACTGAAGCTCGACGGCGGCGCGGGCGCAGGCAACATGGTGCACGTGGCGAAGGGCGGCGGCGGGTCGAACCAGCTCGCATGGGCCTACCCGGGCATCTACGACATCAAGGCGCGCATCTCGAACACGGTGGTCAAGTACGGTTTGCAGGCCGTCGACAACCCGTTCATGGAGCAGCACGACAACCGTGCACTGCCGCCGACGTTCCTCGGCGCGACGATCGTCAGCAATGAATTCAAGAACGTGATGCTCGAGGCCGGCAGCTTCACGAAGACCGATGCGCGCGGTCATACGACGCTCACCAACCTGACGACGCAATACGGCGGCACGCGCGTCAATCGCCTGTCGTATGTCGGCGGCACGTGGGATTACTCGCCGAACGGCGAAGTCGCGCTGTACGCGAACCAGGCCGACGACGTGTGGCACCAGTACTACGCGTCGGTGAAGCACAGCATCGGCAGCCCGCAGACGATCAAGTGGACGGGCTTCGGCAACGTCTATTCGACGCACGACACGGGCGATGCGCTGCAGGGCAAGATCGACAACAATGCATACAGCCTGTCGGTGGCTGCGCAGCACGGCCCGCACGAACTGCTGCTCGGCTTCCAGCAGGTGCTCGGCGACCAGTTCTTCGACTACCTGAACGAAACGAACGGTATCTTCCTGACCAACTCGATGGACGTCGACTACAACGCGCCGCACGAAAAGTCGCTGCAATTGCGTTACACGTTCTACGGCAAGGAAGCGGGCCTGCCGGGCTTCAAGGCAATGGTCTGGGGCGTGACGGGCTGGGGTGCGGACGGCAGCGCGGGCGCGGCGAACGACCCGACCAAGTCGAGCATCTACTGGAGCAACGGCGCGCCGGTGCAGGGCCGTCACCACGAGTTCGGCTTCATCCCGTCGTACACGTTCCAGAGCGGCAAGCTGAAGGACACGAAGGTCACGTTCATCGCGATGTGGCACACCGGTTCGATGCACTCCTCGGACGCGACGAACAAGGAGTACCGTCTGGTCGTGAACCTGCCGCTGCACGCGTTCTGATCGAAGGGGGGCGCACGTCCCCCGCATCGCGCGGCCGGCCTGCGAGCAGTGCGATCAGGCCGGCTTGTGCAACCCCGCGACCGGATCGTTCGCGACGGGCATCTCTTCCGCGAGCGACGTGAGCTGGCGGCCCGTATCGCGCCATGCGTCGAGGCCGCCGCGCAGCGCGAGCGCATCGGTGAAGCCTGCGTCGAGCAGGCGCTTCGCCATCAGCGCGGCCGTCACTTCGTTCGGACACGAGCAGAACACGACGAACTTCTGCGTGAGCGGATAGCGCGCGGCGATGTCGCCGATCTGCCGCTCGTCGGCGAACTGCGCACCGGGAATCGTGAACGGGTCGAGCTTGCGGTGCTCGGGCGAGCGCACGTCGAGCACCACCGGTGCGGTGGCGTCGCGCAGCAGCAGGTCGAGTTCGTCGACGCCGATCCGTGCGTTCGCGAGCTGGCGGATCAGCGCGCGGCGGCGCATCCAGCGCACGGCCGCATAGATCGCCAGCAGCGCGACGATGACCAGCAGCACCGCGCGGCCGAGGTGGCTCGCGCCGGCGAACAGCCAGTCGATCTGCCGGTAGAACACGATTCCGGCCACCAGTCCGACGATCGTCCAGACCGCGGCGCCGAGCGCGTCGTAGCCGGCGAACGTGCGATAGCGCGTGCCGAGCGCGCCGGCCATCGGCACCGATACGAGCGACAGCCCGGGAATGAAGCGCGCGACGGCGAGCACGCGCACGCCGTAGCGGCCGAAGAAGCGCTCGGTCTTTCTTACACAGGTATCGCGCGACAGCGACAGCCGGCAGATCGTCTTCAGCGTCGTGCCGCCGTAACGCCGCCCGGCGACGTACCAGACGGTGTCGCCGATCAGTGCGCCGAGCACCGACAGCGCGACCACCGTGACGAGCTGCGAGCCGATCATCGCCGGATGCATCGCGGACATCGCGCCGAACAGCACGAGCGTCGGCATCGCGGGCACCGGCAAGCCGATGGCCGCCGCGAGCACGTTGGCGAACACGAGAAGCGGCCCGTACTGGGCGACGAGGTCACGGAGGAGCATGACGGCAGGCCGAAAAGGAAATGCGTGGGCAGGAAACGCAGATGGGCCGATTATCGGCCATTTTCAAGGCAGCGGCGGGAATGACGCAAAGCGCCTGACGGCGGCAGGGGAATGCCGGTGAGCCGGCGCGTTGCGCGCGGCTCACCGTGCGAAATCAGGAGGGGGTACGGGCGAGCGACGCGGCGCCATGGTTTTCGCCGGGCAGCTCGGCGCCGTGCGAGCGGATCGCCGCGATCAGTTCGGCCGGCGTGATCTCGTAGCGGACCTCGCGGTGGATGCCGGGCTTGCGTTCGTCGATCTCGATCAGCAGCACGCTCTTGCCGTCGCCGGTTGCTTCGAGCCGGAGCGAACGCAGTTGGCGGCCGTCGGTCGCGTCGTGTTCGGTGAGCAGGGTCATTGCCCCGGATGAGCCGGTTGTGCGCATCGAACCTATCCTCGTGTCGTGGGTGCCGTAACGGCGAAGATGCGTTTGTTGAATACAGCTTGTCGCAGTTTAACGCGAACGGGCCGCGACACGGAGCATTTTCGTTGGGGCGAAATGAGGGTTGTACCGCACATCCTTCTGATGTTTGACCCGCGCCGGGCGGGCGTTTCAGCCCGATCGCGCGCGGCCGCGGCCGGCGCCTCACCGGCATTCTTGGCCGGGCCTGCGCGGGCGGCGACACGCGGTGCAACACGCGTCGCCGCATCGCCGCGGCGGCGTCAGAAGCGGTCGGCCAGCCCCATCGCCGGGTCGCTGACCGAGTGGCGGCCCGTTTCGACGCGGCCGGCCACGCGGCGCGAGAAGCTCGCGTCGCTGTCGGCGGTGACGATGAAGTCGTACCAGTGGCCGGTCGAATCGAGCTTCCAGTGCAGCTCGGACTGGTCGCCGGCGTGCACCGTGACGGTCCACGTGGTGTCCGTGCCGTTGCCATTGCCGTAATAGTGGCCCTGGTTGTTGCCGCCCTCGTTGCCGTGGCCATGACCGCGATCGTCGTTCGCGCCGCGGCCGGGCAGCGGCCCGTAGACCTGGTTCGACTTCACCGTGAAGCGCACCGTGCCGCCGCCGTCGTTGCGCAGCCGCAGGTGGAGGTTGCCGCTCGCGCCCGCATAGCCGACGCGAACTTCCGGACGAGGCGCGCGGGCGCCGGCCAGGCGGCTCAGGTCGCCGGTGAAGCGGCGGTGATAGCCGTTCGGGCCGAGCACCCACAGGTCGTATTTGCCGCCGTTGTCGGCGCGCGCGGCCCAGTCGCCGTGCAGTGTCTTGCCCGGCTCGACGACGTAGCGCCGCGGCAGGCGGTCGAGGTGCAGCTTGTCATAGACGTGAAACACGGCGGCGGCGCGGCCCGTGTTCGCGAACTTCAGCGTGACCGTGCCGGTGCCGGCATCGGTGCGCGCGCTCGCATGCAGCTCGTACGGCAGCGCGCGCGACGGGCGCACGCCGGTGGCCTGCGCGGGCAGCGCCGGCGCGGCCGGCGGCACGATCTTCGGCGCAGCCTGCTGCGCGGCGCTCAGCGCGTCGACCTGGCTTTTCGTCGTATGGCCCGCGAGCGTCGGCAGCGGCTCGTTGTTCGGCGAGCGGAAGTTGAACGCGCTCGTCAGGTCGCCGCACACCGCGCGGCGATACGCGCTGATCTGCGGTTCGGCAACACCGAAGCGCTTCTCGAGGAAGAGCAGCGTCGACGTATGGTCGAACACCTGCGAATTGACCCAGCCGCCGCGGCTCCACGGCGACACGACCCACATCGGCACGCGCGGGCCCGGGCCGTACGGGCGGCCGTCCGCCGCCGGCTGGCTCGACGTGGCCGGCGCGAAGTCGTGGTATTCGACGGCGACGTCGGCGTCCCGCAGCGTATGGCCGCCCGCGAGCGTGCCGTCGGCGTTGCGCGACGGCACGGCCGGCGACGGCATGTGGTCGAAGAAGCCGTCGTTCTCGTCGAAGTTGACCAGCAGCACCGTCTTGCTCCACACCTCCGGGTTCGCCGTCAGCGCATCGAGCACGGCCTGCACGTACCAGCCGCCCTGCGCGGGGCTCGACGGTCCCGGGTGTTCGCTGTACGCGGACGGCGGGATGATCCACGACACTTCCGGCAGCTTGCCGTTGCGGATGTCGTCGCGGAATGATTCGAGAAAGCCGTACGGCATCGTGTTGCCGAAGCCCTTCGCGAGCGGGCTCAGCGGATCGTCGATCGCCGGATCGTAGAACGCGCCGGCCGCCGTCACGGGCTGCGTGATGTCCGTCGACGCGACGTACGAGGGCCGGCGCGCGGCCGGCATCTGCTCGATCGCCGCGCGCCAGTGGCGGAAGCTCATCATCTCGTTGCAGCCGAAATTGTCGATCAGGCTCTGGTAGACCTTCCAGTTCACGCCGGCCTGCTGCAGCCGGTCGGCATAGGTCGTCCAGGTCCAGCCCTGGCTCGACGGGCCGATGTCGTTGCCGCCGTTGAACTGGTTGTTCAGCGCGGCGATCTTTACGCGGCTGCCGTCGGCCGGGCTGATGCCGTTCGGGCCGTTGGTGCCGCTCCAGTAGAACAGGCGGTTCGCGATCGTGCCGGTGTGCATCCCGCAGTGGTAGTGGTCGCACAGCGTGAACGCATCGGCGAGCGCGCGCTGGAACGGCACTTCCGCCGCGTCGTAATAGCCCATCGACAGCGGCGTTTTCGCATCGGGCCAGCGGTTCATCCGGCCGTGATCCCATGCGGCCTGCGCATCGGCCCACGCGTGCGGCGTGCCGCCCGCGCGCTGCGCGTTGCCCTGGCTCGCGTCCAGGTGATACGGCGTGCAGGTCGTGGCGGGCGTCGCCTTCGTGTACGTCTGGTAGAACACGTCGCGGCCGTTCGGCGACGGCACCGCGAAGCGGTCGCCGTAGCCGCGCACGCCCTTGAACGTGCCGAAGTAGCTGTCGAATGCGCGATTCTCCATCATCAGCAGCACGACGTGCTTGACGTCCTTGATGGTCCCCGTTTCGTGAAATGCGGGAATGGCGAGCGCGCGGCGGATGCTCGGCGGAAACGCGGACAGCGCGGCGGCGGCGAGGCCGGAAGTGGCGGTCTGCTGAAGGAATTTGCGGCGTGACGTCATGGCGTTCGGATCCTGTGATGGTGGGAGCGTTCGTGACTTCGTCTGGATGCGCCCGTGCGTCGTCCCCTTGGGACGATCCGCGACGCGTGTGCGTGCGAGTACGTCGGCCGCGCGTGGCGGAGCTGCGCGCATCGCGCGACGTGTGGCGTCGAGCGGTGTCGCGGATGCATCGGCCGTCGTCGCGGTCCTGCGCGCCGCGCGCTCGTGATGCGCGGGCAGGACGTCGGCACACACCGGCCCGGCGCATGCCGGGCTGGGCGGCGCCCAGTCTAGGGAGCCGACATGACGTCGACGTGATGAAGAGATGACATCGCATGTCGTGCGCGTGACGTTGTGTGCGCAACGATTATTCCGGGTGCGATGCGTGGCGGAAGCGGGTAAGGAATTACCGATCGCCGCGTGCGGAACCGGTCATATTTTTCCGAATCGCAGCCTGCGGCGTGATCGTGTGTCGTTGCAGATACAACGGCATCGCGCGACGACGTGTCGCCCATGTTTCAAATGCATGAAATCGGCTAAGCTCGAAACGTTGCTGCGCGTGTGCGCAGTCCGCGCCGCCGGCGCGACTTTTCGGACCGGCCCACCCATGACCGACATCAAGATCCGGCACAGCGAGACGCACGACGTCGACGCGATCCGGCAGATCGCCGCCCATCCCGCGGTGTACATGAATACGTTGCAGCATCCGTTTCCGTCGCTCGAGAAATGGCAGCAGCGGCTCGAAAACGCGCGCGAGCGCGGCGTGAGCCTCGTCGCCGAAATCGACGGTGCGGTGGTCGGCCACCTCGGCCTGCATCCCGAGCCGAATCCGCGCCGGCGCCATGCGGCGGGGCTCGGCATGATGGTCGACGCGGCCCGTCACGGGCGCGGCGTCGGCAGCCGGCTGCTCGCGGCCGCGATCGATCTCGCGGAAAACTGGCTGAACATCACGCGTCTCGAGTTGACCGTGTTCACCGACAACCGCGCGGCAATCGCACTCTACGAGAAGCACGGTTTCCGGATCGAAGGCGAATCGCCGGGCTATGCATTGCGCGACGGCGCGCATGCGGCCGTGTATCACATGGCGCGGATCAAGCGCCGGCAGTGAACGGCCGGCCGGCGCGGGCGTGACGAAACGCGTGGCCACGGTGCCGCGCGTCATATTCATTCGAGAATTCGTTCGTTTTCCGCAGGCTGCGCCGGTCGTATCGTTGATCGATTTGCCGGTCGCTTCGGCCGGCGTGCGCTTTTTTCGCGTCGATGCGCGTGCCATGCGCCGCCGCATTCCGGCGTGCGTCTCGCCGCACGTCGGTGCGCTTCATCGTTTCATGAACATCGCTTCATGGTCATCGTTTCGCACGACACATCTTCCCGCAACCGTCTCTTTCAACGGAACCTGCCTCGATGAAAACCGCTCTCCGGAATCTGACTGCCGCCTGCCTGTTCGCCGCCGCGGGCGCGGCGTTTGCCGCTGCCGCGCCTTCGGGCGCCGCGGTGGCGAGCGCGTCGCCCGAAGGCGCGCATCTGCCGCCCGGCATCGCGTGGCAGCACGGCGATGTCGATGCCGCATTCGCGCTGGCGAAGCGCACCGGCAAGCCGCTGCTGCTGTACTGGGGCGCGGTGTGGTGCCCGTCGTGCAACCAGGTGAAGTCGACCATCTTCAGCCAGCAGGCATTCAAGACCCGCTCGTCGTTTTTCGTGCCCGTGTATCTCGACGGCGATACCGAAAGCGCGCAGAAGCTCGGCGAGCGTTTCAAGGTGCACGGCTATCCGACGATGATCCTGTTCCGCCCCGACGGCACCGAAGTGACGCGGCTGCCGGGCGAGGCCGATCTCGACCGCTACATGCAGGCGCTGTCGCTCGGGATGACGGCCGCGCATCCGGTGCGGCAGACGCTCGCGACTGCGCTGAAGAACGGCGCGTCGCTGACGCCGGACGAATGGCGCCTGCTGGCCGACTATTCGTGGGACACCGACGGCGCACTGCCGGTGCCGGCCGATCGTGTCGCCGAGACGCTGCAGTCGCTCGCGCAACGCGCGCGGGCGGCCGGCGCGAAGGCCGAATCGGCGCGTTTCGCGCTGAAGTCGGCGGTGGTCGCCGCGTCGGACGATCCGGCGCAGGCCGGCGCGCTCGACAAGGCGGCGCTCGCCGATTCGCTGCGCGCGGTGCTGCACGATCCCGCGCTGGCGCGGGCCGATTCCGACGTGCTGGTCGCGGCGCCTGCACGCGTGGTCGCGTATCTCGGCGGCGACGACGCGCAGCGCGCGAAATTGCGCGGCGCGTACGACACGGCGCTCGCGCGCTTGTCGACCGACACCACGCTGTCGTCGATCGACAAGCTGATGGCGCTGCACGGCCGCGTGCTGCTTGCGCGCGGCGACGCGCGCAAGGGCGCGCCGCTCGCTGCGCCGGCGCTGGCCGACACCGCGCGCAAGCAGATTGCCGCGTCGGTGCAGGGCGCCGCGAATGCGTATGAACGGCAGGCACTCGTCAGCGAAGGCGCGGACACGCTGACCGACGCGGGGCTGTACGACGAGTCGGATGCATTGCTGAAGGCCGAGCTGCCGCGTTCGTCGACGCCGTATTACTTCATGTCGGGGCTGGCCGCGAATGCGAAGGCGCGCGGCGACAAGGCCGCGGCGCTCGACTGGTATCGCAAGGCATACGACTCGGCGAGCGGGCCGGCGACGAAGCTGCGCTGGGGCGCGACCTATTTTGCGAATGCGGTCGAACTGGCGCCGGACGACTCGGCGCGTATCGAAGGGATTGCCGCGAGTGTGCTCGCGCAGGCCGACAAGACCCGGGACGCGTTCTATGGCGCGAACCTGCGCGCATTGACGAAGGTCGTCACGCAATTGAACCGCTGGCGCAGCGGCGGTGCGCACGATGCGTCGGTCCGGTCGGTCGTGAAGCAGTTCGACGGCGTATGCGGGAAGCTGCCCGGGAGTGATCCGCAGGCAGCGGCGTGCGCGAAGCTGATCCAGTCCGTGAAGGCGTAACGACGCACGCGCACATCGTCGAGCGGGCCGGACGATAGATTACCGGCCCGACTCCGACGACGCGCCGCGATCGCTGCCGTATCCGGCGTCGTGCTCGCGGGCAATCTTCGCTTCGGCGGAAACGATGCTGGCCGGATAGAACCAGTCGCTCGACTGGAAGCCGGCCTGCTTGAGCGCCTTCACTTCGGCGTGGACCTGTGCGCGCGTCAGCGGCTGGTTCGACTGCGCTTGCGCGGCGAGCGGGGCCGATACGGCCAGGGCAAGGGCAACGGCTTGGATCAGGCGCTTCATGATCGGGACCTCCAGGATTTCGATGATTCGCCGCGCTTCGTTCGTCGAAGCGCCGGGCGACGTTGGAACCAGTGTAGGCCGGGGCGGGCGCGCGAAAAATGCGATCGCGCCCAACGCAGTGTTTTGCTGCGGGTAACAATGGGCAGGCGGTGGCGGGCGATGCCGGATGTCGACTTGACGGGAGTGACGGGCGAGGGGCGCCACGCGAGCCGCGCGGCGGTGCGGAGCCGACCGGTTCCGGCGAGCGGGGAAATGAAATCGGACCGGATGCGAACTCCGGAATCCATTCCGGTTCGCATGCGGTCCGATCGTGACAGGCCAGTCGGGCTTGCGGAGGCCTGCACGGCGATGCGGCAGGCCGGAAGGCGGCGTACGGGACGCCGCCTCATGCAGGCACTTACACGAGCCCCGTCGTGTAGTACACCGCGATCACGAAGAACACCGCGAGCGTCTTGATGACGGTGACCGCGAAGATGTCGCGATACGACTCGCGGTGCGTGAGGCCCGTGACTGCGAGCAGCGTGATGACCGCGCCGTTGTGCGGCAGCGTGTCCATGCCGCCGCTCGCCATTGCGACGACCCGGTGCAGCACGTCCATCGGAATGTTGGCTGCCTGCGCGCCCTTGATGAACAGGTCCGACATCGCGGCGAGCGCGATGCTCATGCCGCCCGACGCCGAGCCCGTGATGCCGGCGAGCGAGCTGACCGACACGGCCGCGTTGACGAGCGGGTTCGGGATGCTCTTCAGCGCATCGCCGACGACCAGGAAGCCCGGCAGTGCGGCGATCACGCCGCCGAAGCCGTATTCCGACGCGGTGTTCATCGCGGCGAGCAGTGCGCCGCCGACGGCGGCTTTCGAGCCGGCCGCGAAGCGGTCGCTGACGCGATTGAACGCGGTCAGCACGACCAGCACGATGCCGAGCAGCAGTGCCGCCTCGACCGACCAGATCGCGACGACGGTCTTGATCGACGTCGTCACCGGCGTGTGCACGCCCGGCAGCACGTCCGGCGCGACCGTGTACGACGCGGCGCCGTACCACTGCGGGATCAGCTTTGTGAACAGGAAGTTCGACACGCCGACGAGGATCAGCGGCAGGATCGCGAGCGCCGGGTGCGGCAGCGACGTCGCCTCGACGCGCTCCGGCTCGTTGACGAGCGACGTGCCGTAGCCTTCGCCCTTCGCCATCGCCGAGCGGCGGCGCCATTCCAGATAAGAGAGGCCGACGACGACGATGAACAGCGAGCCGATCGTGCCGAGTGCCGGTGCGGCCCACGCGGTCGTCTTGAAGAACGTGGTCGGGATGATGTTCTGGATCTGCGGCGTGCCGGGCAGCGAATCCATCGTGAACGAGAACGCGCCGAGCGCGATCGCGCCGGGCATCAGCCGCTTCGGAATGTTGCTCTGGCGATAGAGTTCGGCCGCGAACGGATAGACCGCGAACACCACGACGAACAGCGACACGCCGCCATAGGTGAGCAGCGCGCACACCGCGACGATCACCGCATTCGCGCGCGAGCGGCCGATGTAGCGGATCGCCGCATGGACGATCGACTCGGAGAACCCGGACAGTTCGATCACCTTGCCGAACACCGCGCCGAGCATGAATACCGGGAAATACAGTTTGACGAAGCCGACCATCTTCTCCATGAAGATGCCGGAGAAGACCGGTGCGACGGCGGCGGGTTCGGTCAGGAGCACCGCGCCGAGCGCGGCGATCGGCGCGAACAGGATCACGCTGTAGCCGCGATACGCGGCATACATCAGGAACGCCAGCGCGGCGAGGACGATCACGAAAGACAAGGGGAGTCTCCTAATGGCTTTGGTTGTTGTTCGATCGCGCGACGCGCCGCGGACCGGCTCAGGTTCGTGCAGGTTTCGTGCCATCGGCCGGATTGCGCCGCCGGACATGGGTCCGGCGGAGACCGGCGGGCCCGCGCCGGTCCATGTCTGACGATTCTACAGAAAACGTCTCCATCCGGAGACGATCTGGCCATCCGGCCAGCCCGTGAAACCGGGCAGGGCTTTCCCGGACAAGCCGTTGTGGCGTGTCTCCGGAGTGAGATAATCCGTCTCGTTTCGGAGACATCCGGTCGAAAATACATGGAGACGAAGACACGATGATGAACGACTGGGCCCGCCTGCCCGTCAACTACGGCGACGTGCTGCGGCGCGCCGCCGAGTCGCTGTTCCGGACCTTCGAGGATTCGAGTGCGGGCACGGTGGTCGTCGATCGCGACGCGCGCGTCGTGTGGATGAACGAGCGTTACGCGGCGCGCTTCGGTTTCGCCGATCCGCAGCAGGCCGTCGGCCTCGACTGCGAGGCCGTGATCCCGAACAGCCTGATGCGCGAGGTCGTGTCGACCGGGCAGCCGATCCTGCTCGACATCATGGAGACGGGCCGCGAGCCGCTCGTCGTCACGCGCCTGCCGCTGAAGAACGAGGCCGGCGAGACGGTCGGCGCGATCGGCTTCGCGCTGTTCGACCAGTTGAAGACGCTTACGCCGATCTTTTCCCGCTACGTGCAGCTTCAGCAGCAACTGATCGCGACGCAGCGCTCGCTCGCACAGGCGCGCCGCGCGAAATACACGTTCGCGAGCTTCGTCGGCACGAGTGCCGCGAGCCTCGAAACCAAGCGCCAGGCGCGGCGGGCCGCGCAGGTCGATTCGCCGGTGCTGCTGCTCGGCGAGACGGGCACCGGCAAGGAGCTGCTCGCGCACGCGATCCACGCGGCTTCGGCGCGTGCGCTCCAGCCGCTCGTGACCGTCAACGTCGCCGCGATTCCCGACACACTGCTCGAAACCGAATTCTTCGGCGCGGCGCCCGGTGCGTACACGGGCGCCGACCGCAAGGGGCGCGTCGGCAAGTTCGAGCTGGCCGATCGCGGCACGCTGTTTCTCGACGAGATCGGCGACATGCCGCTGCCGTTGCAGGGCAAGCTGCTGCGCGTGCTGCAGGACAAGGAGTTCGAGCCGGTCGGCTCGAACCGGATCGTGCGCGCGGACGTCCGGATCATCGCCGCGACGTCGGCCGACCTGCCGGCGCTCGTGGAGGCCGGGCGTTTTCGCGCGGATCTCTACTACCGGCTCAACGTGCTGACGATCCACGCACCGCCGCTGCGCGAGCGGGCGTCCGACATCGCGGCGCTCGTGTACGCGACGCTCGAGGAACTGGCCGCGCAGCACGGACGCGCCGCGCACTGCGAGCTGACCGACGACGCGCTGCGGATGCTGTGTGCGTATCCGTGGCCGGGCAACGTGCGCGAGTTGCGCAATACGCTCGAACGCGCACTGATGCTGTCGGACCGTTCGGTGATCGATGCGCGTGCGCTCGCGCCGTTCCTCGGGCCGGTACGCATATCGGCGGACGGCGCATCGCCGGCGCAGCGTGTTGCCGCAGCGCCGGTCGAGCGGGGCGCGGGTGGCGCATCCGGTGCGCCGGTCGCTTCGTATGCCGATGCATTGGCGGCGTGGGAGCGCCAGTTCCTGATCGATGCGCTGGCGGCCTGTGACGGCAAGGTCGTGGAAGCCGCCGCGCGCATCGGGATCGGCCGCGCGACGCTGTACAAGAAGCTGGCGGCGCTGGGCATCGACCGGTAGGCCGATCGGCGGCGCCGATGCGGCGGGAGTTGAAGCATCGAACAGGAGAGCACGATGAAGCGGATCGGTATCGCAGGTTGGCTGACCCTGTTGCTGGCAACCTCCGCGCTCGCGCAGTCCGGCGACGCGGACGCGCCCGAGGCGCGACGCAACTGGTACAACGACCCGTTCGTCGCGCTGTCGCAGGACCTGGCCGAATGCCCGCTGCCGCTCGGCCCGTGGATGACCCGCGCCGAGATGACGGACGACGCGCATTACCGCGCCGAGCGCGGTACCACCTGCTGGCTCGCGCATCGCTGCACGAAACCGAATTCGTATATGTATGACGCGCCGATCGCCGATGCCGCGAAGGCGCACTTCGCAGGCTCCGATCGCCTGCACGGTACGAGCCTGTGGATCACCGTGCAGCGGCGTTTCATCTATGTCGAAGGATGCGCGGATACGGCGTTCGATCGGCAGGCGCTGCAACGCGAACTCGAGGCGCTTCCGGACGTCGAGCAGGTGTTCGTTCGCATCACCGACGATCCGCGCCGGAGCTTGCCGTACAAGGCGCGCGGGCAGCCGGGCCGCACGCCGAACTGACGACGGAAGGGCCGCGCATGGCATACTCGCGACATTCAAAAAATGGTTGACGGGAAGAATAATGAAACACATGCTTGCGTCGGTCTGTCGGTGGCCTCGGGTGGCCGGGTTGTTGGCTCTGGTTGCAGGGCTCGGCGGGTGCGGTGGCAGCGCGCCGCTGTTCACTTCGGACGGGCGCCCGACCACGCAGGTGCAATGCACCGGCAGCGGCTGGAGCAATTGCACGGACAATGCCCGGGCCATGTGCAACGGGGATTTCGAAGTGATCCAGCAATCGACTGATGACACCGTGCGAAATCTTCTCTTCGCATGCAAGAAGAAAAGCGGTTATTGATCCCGAAATGACCGGCCGAGGAGACCGCGATCGGGCGAAGCGCTTTTCTGTTTGCTTGGAGTCGTCTATTTTTCACGAATAACACTCACGGAGTCCCATCCATATGGCGACCTACAGGCAACTGACCGCGCAGCTCGAACGACTTCAGCAAAAGATCGACAAGGAACGCGAAAAGGCGATTGCCGACGCGATTGCCGATATCCGCGCGAAAATCGACGAATACGACATCACGCCGGAAGAGCTCGGTTTTCGTCCGGCAGGTACCGGCGCCGCCGCTACCTCGAAGCCGAAGCGCACGTTGCCGCCGAAATACCTGAATCCGAAGACGGGCGAAACCTGGAGTGGCCGCGGGCGCGCGCCGGCGTGGCTCGGCAAGAATCGCGCACGTTTCCTGATCAAGGACTGACTCCCGAAAATCCTCACCTTTCGTGCGTTGACCGACGGTGCGAACGGCCATGCGGCCGTCGCACCGTTTTGTTTTGGTGCCGTCGCCGTGCGATTCCCGCTGACGAATTGCAGTGCAATGCCGCACGATTAACGGATCACGTTTTGCGAATTCGCCGCGATTCGGCTGCTTATCGCGGTGAATTCCGGTAAACAACCGCGCAATTGCGCAGTGCATGCGCATTGGCATTCGCCATTTCCGCGGTGCCCGCCTGCCGCGGATTTCCATCACCTTTCGCGTGTTTGCGCGTTGTGCCGTGCAATTCCCGAAGATACTCACCATGGCTCCTGTAAATCCTCACCTTTGAGGAAGCGGCAGCGTTGCGCCATGTTGCTTGCGGCTTGCAGCGATGTCGCGTCGCGCTTGTGTTGCAGATCGATGGTGCGAGCGTTGACGTTCGTCGGGTAGTCGGCCGTTCGGCATATAGGCAGCCGCATGCGCTTCGCCTATGCTTGGGGTTCGCGTCGAGCGGCGCGCGGCCTGTCCGTGCCGCATGCCGCTCGGGCCGTCTTTCGTTACCGCAGGGAGCCGATGTGACCGTTCGCCATCTCGATGCGTTGTTCCAGCCCAAGTCCGTTGCGGTCGTCGGCGCGTCGTCGCGCGCGGGCAGTATCGGCGCGATGGTGTGGTCGCGCGTGCTCGACGGTGCGTTCGACGGGCCCGTGTGGCCCGTCAATCCGAAATATCGCGAGCTGGACGGGCTTACGGTCGTCTCCGACGTCGACCGGCTGCCCGCGCCGCCGTCGGTAGCCGTGATCTGCACGCCGCCCGCGACCTGGGCCGGCATCGTGCGCAAGCTCGGCGAACTCGGCACGCGCGTCGCGGTGATCGTCGGTGAGGCGCGCACGGATGCCGATCGCACCGCACTCGATCGCACGCTGAAGGCGGCGAAGCCGTTCGTGCTCCGTATCGTCGGGCCCGGCAGCCTCGGCGTGCTGTCGCCCGCGCGGCATGCGCATTTCGGCGCGCCGGCCTATACGGCGCGCTCGGGCGGCGTCGCGTGGGTGTCGCAATCGAATGCGTTGACGAACGCGGCGCTCGGCTGGGCCGATGCGCGAGGCCTCGGCTTTTCGCATGTCGTCGCGCTCGGCAGCGAGTCCGACGTCGATGCGGGCGACGTGCTCGACTATCTGGCGAGCGATCCCGGCACGCGCGCGATCCTGCTCGAACTCGATACCGTGCGCGCCGCGCGCAAGTTCATGTCGGCCGCACGTGCGGCCGCACGCAACAAGCCGGTGCTCGCGTTGCGCACCGGGCGCGCCGATCCCGGCGACGCGCTCTATACGGCGGCGTTCCAGCGCGCGGGGATGGTGCGCGTCGATGCGCTCGACGATCTGCTCGACGAGATCGAGACGCTCGGCGTCGGCCGTGTCACGGCGCGCGGCGCGGCGACGCTCGTGACGAGCGATGCGGGCGTCGCGAAACTGGCGGTCGATGCGGTCGCCGAGGTGCGCGACGTGCTGTCCGACTGGTCGCCGGCTGCAACCTCGGCCGTGTCGGCCGCGCTGCCGCATCTGGCTGCGCCCGGCAATCCGCTGACGCTGGGCGACGACGCGCGCCCCGAGCACTTCGCCGCGGCGATCAAGGCGCTCGCGCCGTTCCCGCAAACGGGCACGCTGTTCGTCGTCCATTCGACGTCCCACAGCGCGCCGGCCGATTCGGTTGCGCGCACGCTGATCGAATCGCGGCAGTATGCGCATCGCGGCATCCTCGCGTGTTTTTTCGGCGCGGTCGACGCGGCGACGCGCGATGCGCTGCACGCGAACGGCATTCCCGTACACACGACACCGCAGCGGCTCGCGCGCGCGTATGCGCGTCTCGTCGACTACAACCTCGGGCGGCAACTGCTGATGCAGACGCCCGAGGGCACGCCGCTGCAGCCGGCCGAGTGCGTTGCGTCCGCACAGGCCGACGCGCGCCGGATGGTCGAAGCCGGCCAGCATGAACTGGCCGGCGAAGCCGCGCTGCGCTGGCTGTCCCATTTCGGCCTGCAAGGCGAGCAGGCGGGCGAGCCGGCCGGTGCGAAAGTCGTCGATGTCACGGTCGACATGTACGACGATTCGAACTTCGGTCCGGTGTTTCGCTATGCCGTGCCGCCTGCGGACGGCGTGTCGGCGCCATTCGTCGTCTACGGCCTGCCGCCGCTGAACACCGTGCTCGCCCGCGCGGTGATGGAGCGCTCGCCATATGCGCGCCGCACGCCCGTCGAGCCGACGCTCGACGCGTTGACGGCGCTGTCGCAGGTCGTCTGCGACGTGCGCGAAGTCGTCGCGATGTCCGTCACGCTGCGTGTGTTGCCCGATCGCGCGCAGGTGATCGCGCCGCGCATCACGCTGGCCACGGGGCGCAGCCGGCTTGCGATCATGCCGTATCCGCGCCACCTCGAGCAGACGCTCGAGTGGCGCGGCGAGACGGTGACGATCCGTCCGATCCGTCCGGAAGACGAGGCCGCGCATAACGAACTGCTCGGCGCGATGACGCCGGACGATCTGCGAATGCGCTTCTTCGGCGCGGTGCGCGGCTTCGATCATTCGCAGGTGGCGCGCATGACGCAGATCGACTACGACCGTGAGATGGCCCTCATCGTGTCGTACACCGATGTGTCGGGGCGCGACCATACGCTCGCGGTCGTGCGCGCGGTCGCCGATCCCGACAACGAGACGGCGGAGTTCGCGATCGCGGTGCGGCCCGATCAGAAGGGCAAGGGGCTCGGCCGGCTGCTGATGAACCGCATCATCGACTACGCACGCTCGCGCGGAACCGCATGGATGATCGGCGAGGCGCTGCGCGAGAACTCGGCGATGATCTCGCTCGCGAAGTCGTGCGGTTTTGAGGTGTCGACGACGGAGGAGCCGGGCGTCGTGGGTTTCAGGATGAAGTTGCAGCCGTAGCGTTCGTCGGCTGCGTGAAGCGCGGCGCGAGCGCATGCAGTCGATGGCGCCAATCCTTCACCGTGTTGTGCCTGTTTTCATTCAGAGGTGCAAAAAATTCGAGCCGGCATCTTGTACGAAACGCCCAAACGTATCGGGCTCGTTCGCTACGTCGATATCGACGCACGCATGGCGCCCGGAGGCGTTTGCTGTGTGCCGCATTATCGGCTCCGCACAGCCGTTTCACCCGATGCGTTCACGCGTATTCGCAACCGTGTTCCGGCCTCGCCAGTTCGGAATCACCGCAAAGGTGAGACTTTTCGGGAGCCGCGAGTGAGCTTTTCCGGGGAAGCGTGGTGAGCCGATACGGGGGCGTTCGGTGAGCCTTCCCGGGAACG
This sequence comes from Burkholderia pyrrocinia, assembly GCF_022809715.1. NCBI lineage: Bacteria > Pseudomonadati > Pseudomonadota > Betaproteobacteria > Burkholderiales > Burkholderiaceae > Burkholderia > Burkholderia pyrrocinia. The sequence continues at coordinate 1,985,968 of NZ_CP094460.1, read as the reverse complement.
GCCGGTGAGCACCTGCGGGAGACGCTGGTGAGCCTTTCCGGGACGCGTTGGTGAGGGTCTGCGGGAGATGTCGGTGAGGACATTCGGGAGACTTTGGTGAGGGTCTCCAGGAGCCTTGGGTGAGCTTTTTCGGGAGGTGTTGGTGAGCGTTTGCAGGACACCAGGGTGAGACTTTTCGGGAGCGTGCGGATGCACGGCACCCGCGAGCGCGGCGCCGGCCAATGCCGGCGTCACATACGGGTGCGGGCACGCATGAACCGTGCCCGCGATCAGATTCAGGCAGCGAGTTTCGACGCCGCGTCGTTCACCTGGTCGCGCGAAATCGCGAGTTCCTCGAGGTGCGGATCGGCATAGACGGCGCCGGTTTCGCGCTCGAGGCGGGCGATCGTCAGCGCGCAACGCGCGGTGTCCTTCGGCATCGCGATGAAGCGCTTGACCGACTCGCCGGACGTGAATGCTTCGAACAGCGCGCCGCGCACGTCGTCCGGAAGCGTCTTGGTCCACTGGTACGGCTTGCCGTTGAACGTAATCGACGGCGGCAGCGTGCGTTCCTTCTTGGTCGCCGTGATGAGCCCGTAAGTGCGGGCCGCGTCGCCGATCTGCTCGGGCGAGAAGAGCTCGTCGGGCGTGATGTCGAACTGCTCGATGTAGTTCTCGATCGCCTGCATCGCGGCGGCACGATCGTCGCGCTTCTTCTGCGCGCGCGCGACGATATCGCGCAGCTCGTCCGCCTCCTCGGGCGTGATCGTGAAGCTTGCCTGCTTCTGCTGAAGTTCGGAGAAACGCTGGAATTCTTGATCGTTCAGAAGTTTGGCCATGACATCCATCGGACACGACGGCCGCGACAACCGGCCGCCGTAGTTTTTGAGAGGGCCGCTATTCTAGCGTAGCGCCGTGAGCGCACGATATGGCGCCGTGGATCGTGCACTGCACTGGTGTCGCGCGCGACCGGGCAGGCGCAACCGCGCCGGCCCCGTGCGCTTCGTTGAACCCGCGCGTCAGCAGGCCTCGATGCGGCCCATCGACAGGTGGGCGGCCGTGTCGCGCAGCCCTTCGACGGCGACGTCGACGGACGGCGCCGTGTGCGCATCGATCCGGCGCATGTACGGGCAGGTCAGTACCGCGATCGCATGGCCGGACGGCCCGAGGATCGGTGCGGTCAGGTCGGTCACGCCGTACGCCTGGCGGCTGTCCTGGCGCAGATAGCCGGACTGCCGGATGGACTGGCACGCATGCGCGAGTTCCTGCTCGTTCAGCGGCGCTTCGCCCCTGACCTTGCGATGCTCGGCCAGCATGTGCGCGCGCTGCTCGGCGCCCTGGAACGACAGCATCACGCGCCCCGACGCCGTATCGGCGAGCCCGACGCGCGAGCCGAGCCGGACCGACACGCCCCACGGGCCGGGCCCGTCGACCTGCGCGATCACGAGCAGGTTGCCGCGATCGTAGACCGACAGGTGGCACGACTGTTCGGTGGCATCGGCGAAGCGCTGCATCGGCGGCAATGCCTCGGCGATCAGCCGGTTCATCGGCGGATGCCGGTGCGCGAGCGCAAACAGCTTGAGGCTGAGCGTGTAGCGGTCGCCGCCGCTCGAGCGCATCACGTAGCGGCGTGCGACGAGGCGTTCGAGCATCCGGTAGATTTCGCTCGCGTTGCGGCCGAGTTCCTTCGTGATTTCGGTGCGGGTGAGTCCTTCCTTCTGCTCCGACAGGAGTTCGAGAATGTCGAGGCCTTTGTCGAGCGCGGGCGCGCGATAGCGGTCGCTTGCGGCCATCGATTCCCGTGCGTCGCAGCCGGGAAGCAGGTCGTTGGTTGTTTGCATTTTTAGTGTGAGGTTGGGGGATTACCGTCGATCGGTTGGCGACGCACGCTGGCCGGTTCTGCACGCGCATAAGTCGGCCCCGCGTATGGCGATGAAAACCATTTATACGAGCTTAGCAATAAACATACAGTGTGCAATGCAGCGTCCATTTACCGATCATTACCTGACAAGAACGGATTGGCAAACGTTTCCGATGACAGGGGCACCCCGAATAGCCAGTATTCATGTGCCGATGGCAGGCAACGGCGACATGCGCGGCGGATCGCTTTGCGTTGGCGCGTCCGATGTTGCGCCGCAGTGTCTGCAGGCGCACCAATAGTCGGTATCCGTCGCGCGTCATTTCACGGTGCGCGGCCGATGGTACAAAGGCTTGCGGGCCAGCGACGGTGCGGCCGCGCGTGAAGTCGGCCGGCATCGGCCGGCACGCGTCGCGGGTGCCGGGCCGTCGTCGCCGATGCGCAGACCGGCGGCCGCCCGTTCGATGCGCGCCGTGCTTTTCGTGCGGCGCCGCGATCGCTGCGTCCGCGCGACCCTCGCGCGTCGACGGCAGGCCGGATGCGGCGCCGACGCGCGCAATCGACGATCGACAATCAGTCCGGCGCGCGGCCGCGAATGGCCGCGTCGGCCGGTATCCTGTCCCATTCGACAACAGAGGTTGACCACGATGAAACTGCTTCGCTATGGCCCGTCCGGCCAGGAAAAGCCCGGTATTCTCGACGCGGACGGCCGGATTCGCGACCTGTCTGTGCACGCGCCGGATCTTGCCGGCGATGTGCTGTCCGACGCGGGTCTCGCGCGGCTGCGCGCGATCGATCCGGCCACGCTGCCGCTCGTGTCCGGCGAGCCGCGCATCGGCGCGTGCGTCGGGCACGTCGGCAAGTTCATCGGCATCGGCCTGAACTATGCCGATCACGCGGCCGAAGCCGGCATGCCGGTGCCGAAGGAACCGGTCGTGTTCGGCAAGTGGACGAGTTCGATCTGCGGCCCGAACGACGGCATCGACATCCCGAAGGGTTCGGTCAAGACCGACTGGGAAGTCGAATTGGGCGTCGTGATCGGCGCGCGGTGCAAGGACGTCGACGAAGCGAGTGCGCTCGATTACGTCGCGGGCTACTGCGTCGTCAACGACGTGTCCGAGCGCGAGTGGCAGATCGAGCGCGGCGGCCAGTGGGACAAGGGCAAGGGCTTCGACACGTTCGGCCCGATCGGTCCGTGGCTCGTGACGCGCGACGAGGTGCCCGATCCGCAGCGTCTCGACCTGTGGCTCGAAGTCGACGGCCACCGTTATCAGAACGGCAACACGCGCACGATGGTGTTCACCGTCGCGCAGTTGATTGCCTATCTGTCGCGCTGCATGACGCTGCAGCCGGGCGACGTGATCACGACCGGCACGCCGCCGGGCGTCGGCATGGGCATCAAGCCGTCGCCGATCTTCCTGAAGGCCGGCCAGATGGTGCGCCTGGGGATCGAAGGGCTCGGCGAGCAGTTGCAGCACACGCGCGGCGCACAGTAACCGCGCGAGCCGAGATCCCGTCGAGCGACCGCTGCAGGCGGTCGCCGGAAACCGGACGCCGACGTTGGCGTGTCAAAGCCCAGGGCCCGATTCCGCGCAATGCGGAATCGGGCCCTTGCCGTTTGTACGCGGTGTACGCGGGCGGGTCACACGACGTTGTCGAGTTCGCAATGCGCTTCCAGCCGATACCCGTCGGGATCGACGACGAACGCCGCGTAGTAGCCGGGGCCGTAGTGTTCGCGCTTGCCGGGCCCGCCGTTGTCCTGGCCGCCGTGCTCGAGCGCGGCGCGGTAGAACGCGTCGACCTCGACGGGCGAAGCGGCCTTGAACGACAGGTGCAGCCCCGATTCGGGATCGGCGGCGACGGGGCGGGCAGCGTGCTGCAGCCACAGCTCCGGTTCGGTCGTGCCGTACCCGATGGATCCGTCGTCGCTGTACAGCCGCTTGTAGCCGAGCGCGCCGAGCGTGCTGTCGTAGAACGCGCGGCTGCGGCCGATGTGGGCAACGCCGAAGGAAAGGTGATCGATCATCTGTTGGCTCCTTGAACTGAAGGGACGTCAGTGCAGCAAACCCGCTTACAAGCACCATGCCAGCCGCTTGTAGCGGAGCGCGCCGAGCGTGCTGTCGGAGAACGCGCGGCTGCGGTCGTTGTGGATAACTCCGCAGGAAAGGCGATCGATCATCTGTGGCTCCTCGAACTGAAGGGGGGGCGTCAGTGCAGCAAACCTTTTCGTAACCACCATGCTGGTTATGTTAGAAAGCGTCCGGACGCTTGTCAACCGGCATGGTGGTTAGATACGATGGCGCCATGAGCGATACGCAACCTTCCGTCACGATGGACTGCCTGATTCCGGCGCCGCCCGAAACCCTGAGCATCGATTTCGCGAACACGCTGTACTGGCGTGGCAGCGAGGCGCCGACGGAAACCTTCGGAACGATGGACGACCTGCTGTCGTGGTGCCGCGAGCAGGCCGGCGTGCCGGCCGGCCTGGCCGACCGGTGCTGTGTGCGCGGCGTGGAGGAAGGCGAGCCGGCGATGCTCGCGCGTGCGCTCGCGTTGCGCGAGGCGTTGTACCGGCTCTTTCATGCACAGGCCGAGCGGCACGAGCCGCAGGCCGACGATCTTGCGCTGCTCGGCGGCTTCCTGGCTGAAGCGTCGCCGCGCGTCGCGCTGACGCGTGTCGACGGCGGTTATGCGTGGCGGATCGGGGATGCTGGAGCAACGCTCGCGGGGCTGCTGAGCCCGGTGCTGTGGTCGGCGATCGACCTGCTCGGCGGCGCGCGGCTTGCGAAGGTCAAGCGATGCGCGAACGACGCGTGCCAGTGGCTGTTCATCGACGACAGCAAGAACGGCAGCCGCCGCTGGTGCTCGATGTCGTCGTGCGGCAATCGCGCGAAGGCGTATCGCCACTACCACAAGGCCGACTGACGAGCCCGTTCTGGCATGCGCCTGCGAGCGCGCCGAACCCGAACCTTTTTATTTCGCCGACAACTTCCGCCACAGCGTCGTCTTGCTGATGCCGAGCATCGCGCATGCGCGGTCGCGGTCGCCGCCGCACGCGTCGAGCACCGCGCGGATCTCGTCGGCTTCCGCGCGGCGGCGGCGCGCGTGCAGCGTCTGCGCATCGTCGGTGTCGATGGCGTCGGGCGGCGCCGCGAACAGCTCGGGCGCGATCGCCTGCAGCGCGTCGGGATCGAGCGCGGCGCACGCGGCGGCCGGATCGTTTTCATCGGCTTCCTCGGCGAGTTCCACCGCGATCCGCTCGATCACGTTCTGCAGTTCGCGCACGTTGCCGGGCCACCGGTAGCGCGCCAGCGTTGCCTGCGTCGCGCCGAGCACGCGCGCGGCATCGCCGGCGTCGCGCAGGCGTTCGGCGAGGCGCGGCTCGCGCCGCGCGGCCTGCACGAGCAGCGTCGCCGCGAGCGCGGGGATGTCGGCCGCGCGCTCGCGCAGCGGCGGCAGGCCGACGTTCAGGATGTTGAGCCGGTAATAGAGATCCGCGCGGAACGTGCCGGCCTCGACGGCCGCGAGCAGCGGACGATGCGTCGCGGCGATCACGCGCACGTCGATGCGGATCGGCTCGGTCGAGCCGAGGCGGATCACCTCGCGCTCCTGCAGCACGCGCAGCAGCCGGCTCTGCAGCGACGGCGGCATTTCGCCGATCTCGTCGAGAAACAGCGTGCCGCGGTGCGCGGCCTCGAACAGGCCGGTCTTGCCGCCGCGCCGCGCGCCGGTGAACGCGCCTTCCTCATAGCCGAACAGCTCGCTCTCGAGCAGCGCTTCCGGAAACGCGCCGCAATTGACCGCGACGAACGGGTAGCTGCGCCGCGCGGACAGCGCGTGCAGGCTTTGCGCGATCATTTCCTTGCCGGTGCCGCTTTCGCCGAGCACGAGCACGGTCGCGTCGGATTTCGCGTAGCGGCGCACGAGGTCGCGCACGCGCGCCATCGGCGCCGATGCGCCGATCACGTCGTCGAGCGCATAGCGCGCCGCGAACTGCTGGGTGGTCGGCTGCGAACGCAGCGCACGGTCGAGCCGTTCGACCGCGCGCGATTCCTGGAACGTCAGCACGCTGCCCGACGTGACGCCGCGATCGACGAGCGGCCCGCGATGCACGACGTAGCGCACGCCGCGCACGGTCGCGAGCGCGTCGCCGTCCTCGCCGCGCAGCGTGCGCAGCTCGGGCCGCAGGTCGACGAGCGCTCGGCCGACGGCCGCCGCGGGTTCGACCCCGAGCGCCGACGCGAGCCGCTCGTTGATCGCCTCGACGCGGCCGCGCGCGTCGAGCGCGACCACGCCGTCGCGCAGGTGCTGCAGCAGGTTGTCGAGCCGCTGGCGGCGGAATGCCTCGGCGTGCGTCGCATACGCGACTTCGAGCGCCGTATCGACGGCCTTGCGCACCGACGCATGCGAATACAGGAACACCGCACCCATGCCGGCACTGGCCGCGAGGTCGGTGACGAGGCCGGGGCCGACGATCGTCTCGATGCCGCGGTCGCGCAGGTCGTGCACGCAGGCTTCCGCTTCCTGCGCGGACTGATATGACGCAAACTGCACGTCGAGGCCGTACGCGGCGACGAAGCGGCGCACTTCGGGCGGCGTTTCCCCGGCGCTGACGAGCGCGATCCGCGACGCGTCGCGCCGGGCGCGCGCAAGCGCCTGCATCACGTCGAAGCCGGTCGGCGACACGACCACGACCGGCACCTGCGCACGCGTCTTCAGGAAGGCGCCGTTCGAGCCGGCCGCGACGATCACGTCGGGCCGCGCGGCGCCGGCCTCGGCGATCGCGCTGAGCGCATCCTCATACGCGCGCGTCACGATGCGCACGTCGGCGCGTTCGTCGAATTCGCCGGCGATCTCGCGAAAGAAGTCGCGCAGGCGGCTGATGCCCATCGCCCAGATGCGCGGGCGCGCCGCGCGATCGGCCGGGTCGACGGGCTTGGTCGAGGAGAGGTCCATGACGGTCGATTATGCGCGCGGGATTTCATTTTTGAAACATGAAATTGCCGAATTGAAATCGCCGGGCGCTGCATCGCCCGCGCCGGTTGCTTAAGAATCAGTGGGTTAGCGACGTTTCGCGAGCTGGCCCGGTCCTTGCTGTTATCGGGCATTCCTTCAGGAGGCCGTTCATGAGCAACACGCATCTTCAGAGCGCCGGCGCGAAATTCCGCGCGGCAGTCGCGGCCGAGCAGCCGCTGCAGGTGGTCGGCGCGATCACCGCGTACGCGGCCAAGATGGCGCAGGCCGTCGGCTTCAAGGCCGTGTACCTGTCGGGCGGCGGCGTCGCCGCGAACTCGCTCGGGATCCCCGACCTCGGCATCAGCACGATGGAAGACGTGCTGATCGACGCGAACCGGATCACCAACGCAACCGACCTGCCGCTGCTCGTCGACATCGATACGGGCTGGGGCGGCGCATTCAACATCGCGCGCACGGTCCGCTCGTTCATCAAGGCCGGCGTTGCTGCCGTGCACATGGAAGACCAGGTCGGCCAGAAGCGCTGCGGCCATCGTCCGGGCAAGGAAGTCGTGCCGGCCGACGAAATGGTCGATCGCATCAAGGCCGCGGTCGACGCGCGCACCGATGACCAGTTCGTGATCATGGCGCGTACCGATGCGGCCGCTGCCGAAGGGATCGATTCGGCGATCGAGCGCGCGGTCGCGTACGTCGAAGCCGGCGCCGACATGATCTTTCCGGAAGCGATGAAGACGCTCGACGACTACCGCCGTTTCAAGGCGGCCGTGAAGGTGCCGATCCTCGCGAACCTGACCGAGTTCGGCTCGACGCCGCTGTTCACGCTCGACGAACTGCGCGAGGCGAACGTCGACATCGCGCTGTACTGCTGCGGCGCGTATCGCGCGATGAACAAGGCCGCGCTGAACTTCTACGAGACGCTGCGCCGCGACGGCACGCAGAAGGCGGCCGTGCCGACGATGCAGACGCGCGCCGAGCTGTACGACTTCCTCGGCTATCACGAATACGAGCGCAAGCTCGACGAACTGTTCGCGCAGGGCAAGAAGTAACGCGGCCCGCGCGCCGGGGCATGGTTCCCGGGAAGCTTTGCATGGGACCGAACCAGGCGCCAAAGCGCCAAGTGCGGTCGACAGCTTTGCATGGGACCGGACTAAGCGCTGAAGCGCCAAGTCCGGTCGACACGATACATATTGGAGAACGGAAACATGAGCGAGACGAAAGACGCAGCAGCACCCGCCGCCGCAGGCGCATTCAAGCCGAAGAAGTCGGTGGCGCTCTCGGGCGTGACGGCCGGCAACACGGCGCTGTGCACGGTCGGCAAGACCGGCAACGACCTGCACTACCGCGGCTACGACATTCTCGATGTGGCCGAGTCGTGCGAATTCGAGGAAATCGCGCACCTGCTCGTGCACGGCACGCTGCCTAACCTGACCGAACTGGCTGCGTACAAGACCAAGCTGCGCGCGCTGCGCGGCCTGCCGAGCGCGCTGAAGGCGGCGCTCGAGCAGATCCCGGCATCCGCGCACCCGATGGACGTGATGCGCACGGGCGTGTCGGTGCTCGGCACCGTGCTGCCGGAGAAGGACGATCACAACCTGCCGGGCGCGCGCGACATCGCCGATCGCCTGATGGCGTCGCTCGGCTCGATGCTGCTGTACTGGTATCACTTCTCGCACAACGGCAAGCGCATCGAGACGGAAACCGACGACGATTCGATCGGCGGCCACTTCCTGCACCTGCTGCACGGCAAGACGCCGTCGAAGTCGTGGGTCGAGGCGATGCACACGTCACTGATCCTGTACGCGGAGCACGAATTCAACGCGTCGACGTTCACCGGCCGCGTGATCGCGGGCACGGGCTCGGACATCTACTCGGCGATCACCGGCGCGATCGGCGCGCTGCGCGGGCCGAAGCACGGCGGCGCAAACGAAGTCGCCTATGAAATCCAGAGCCGCTACAGCTCGCCGGACGACGCCGAAGCGGACATCCGCCGCCGCGTCGAGAACAAGGAAGTCGTGATCGGCTTCGGCCACCCGGTCTACACGATCTCCGATCCGCGCAACAAGGTGATCAAGGGCGTCGCGCACAAGCTGTCGAAGGAAGCGGGCGACACGAAGCTGTACAACATCGCCGAGCGCCTCGAATCGGTGATGTGGGAAGCGAAGAAGATGTTCCCGAACCTCGACTGGTTCAGCGCGGTGTCGTATCACATGATGGGCGTGCCGACCGCGATGTTCACGCCGCTGTTCGTGATCTCGCGCACGTCCGGCTGGAGCGCGCACATCATCGAGCAGCGCATCGACAACAAGATCATCCGCCCGAGCGCGAACTACACGGGCCCGGAAGACCTGCAGTTCGTGCCGATCGAGAAGCGCTGATCGGGCGCCCGAGGGGAGGCCGGTCGGCTTCCCCCGCTCATGAATTCCCAGCTTTCCCCCACATCATGAATACCGCCAACCGCAAACCCCTGCCCGGCACGTCGCTGGACTATTTCGACGCGCGCGCCGCGGTCGAAGCGATCGCGCCCGGCGCTTACGACACGCTGCCGTACACGTCGCGCGTGCTCGCCGAAAACCTCGTGCGCCGCTGCGATCCGGCAATCCTCGCCGATTCGCTGAAGCAGATCATCGAGCGCAAGCGCGAGCGCGACTTCCCGTGGTTCCCGGCGCGCGTCGTGTGCCACGACATCCTCGGGCAGACGGCGCTCGTCGATCTCGCCGGCCTGCGCGACGCGATCGCGGACGGCGGCGGCGACCCGGCGAAGGTGAACCCGGTCGTGCCCGTGCAGCTGATCGTCGACCACTCGCTCGCCGTCGAATGCGGCGGCTTCGATCCGGACGCGTTCGCGAAGAACCGCGCGATCGAGGATCGCCGCAACGAGGATCGCTTCCACTTCATCGAGTGGACGAAGAAGGCGTTCGAGAACGTCGACGTGATCCCGCCGGGCAACGGCATCATGCACCAGATCAACCTCGAGAAGATGTCGCCGGTGATCCAGGCGCAGGATGGCGTCGCGTATCCGGACACCTGCGTCGGCACCGACAGCCACACGCCGCACGTCGACGCGCTCGGCGTGATCGCGATCGGCGTCGGCGGTCTCGAAGCGGAGAACGTGATGCTTGGCCGCGCGTCGTGGATGCGCCTGCCCGACATCGTCGGCGTCGAGCTGACCGGCAAGCGCCAGCCCGGCATCACCGCGACCGACATCGTGCTCGCGCTGACCGAGTTCCTGCGCAAGGAAAAGGTGGTCGGCGCGTACCTGGAATTCCGCGGTGCGGGAGCCGCGAGCCTCACGCTCGGCGATCGCGCGACGATCTCGAACATGGCGCCCGAATACGGCGCGACGGCCGCGATGTTCTTCATCGACGGCCAGACGACCGACTACCTGCGCCTCACCGGCCGCAGCGACGAGCAGGTGAAACTCGTCGAGACCTATGCGAAGGCGGCGGGCCTGTGGGCCGATACGCTGGACAACGCGCAATACGAGCGCACGCTGACGTTCGACCTGTCGAGCGTCGTGCGCAACATGGCCGGCCCGTCGAACCCGCACAAGCGGCTGCCGACGTCGGACCTCGCCGCGCGCGGGATCGCCGGCCAGTGGGAAGAGAAGGCGGGCGAGATGCCCGACGGCGCGGTGATCATCGCCGCGATCACGAGCTGCACGAACACCAGCAACCCGCGCAACGTGATTGCCGCGGCGCTGCTCGCACGCAACGCGAACGCGCGCGGCCTCGTGCGCAAGCCGTGGGTGAAGAGCTCGCTCGCGCCGGGCTCGAAGGCGGTCGAGCTGTATCTGGAAGAAGCGAACCTGCTGCCGGAACTCGAGAAGCTCGGCTTCGGCATCGTCGCGTTCGCGTGCACGACCTGCAACGGGATGTCGGGCGCGCTCGACCCGAAGATCCAGCAGGAGATCGTCGATCGCGACCTGTACGCGACGGCCGTGCTGTCCGGCAACCGCAACTTCGACGGCCGCATCCATCCGTATGCGAAGCAGGCGTTCCTCGCGTCGCCGCCGCTCGTCGTCGCGTATGCGATCGCCGGCACGATCCGCTTCGACATCGAGAAGGACGTGCTCGGCCACGACCAGGACGGCAAGCCGGTCACGCTGAAGGACATCTGGCCGACCGACGAGGAGATCGATGCGATCGTCGCGTCGAGCGTGAAGCCCGAGCAGTTCCGCAAGGTCTACGAGCCGATGTTCGCGCGCAGCGCCGATGCGGGCGAGCGCGCGGCGCCGCTGTACGACTGGCGGCCGCAGAGCACGTACATCCGCCGTCCGCCGTACTGGGAAGGCGCGCTGGCCGGCGAACGCACGCTGCAGGGCATGCGCCCGCTCGCGGTGCTCGGCGACAACATCACGACCGACCACCTGTCGCCGTCGAACGCGATCCTCGCGAACAGCGCGGCCGGCGAATACCTCGCGAAGATGGGCTTGCCCGAAGAAGACTTCAACTCGTACGCGACGCACCGGGGAGACCACCTGACCGCACAGCGCGCGACCTTCGCGAACCCGACGCTGATCAACGAGATGGCGGTGGTCGACGGCGCGGTGAAGAAGGGCTCGCTCGCGCGCGTCGAGCCGGAAGGCAAGGTCATGCGGATGTGGGAAGCGATCGAGACGTACATGAATCGCAAGCAGCCGCTGATCGTCGTCGCCGGCGCCGACTACGGCCAGGGCTCGTCGCGCGACTGGGCCGCGAAGGGCGTGCGGCTCGCGGGCGTCGAGGCGATCGCCGCCGAAGGCTTCGAGCGGATCCACCGCACCAACCTGATCGGGATGGGCGTGCTGCCGCTCGAGTTCAAGCCCGGCACGAACCGGACGACGCTCGGCATCGACGGCACCGAGACCTTCGACGTGATCGGCGAGCGCAAGCCGCGCGCCGACCTGACGCTGGTGATTCACCGCAAGAACGGCGAGCGTGTCGGGGTGCCGATGACGTGCCGGCTCGATACGGCCGAGGAAGTGTCGATCTACGAAGCCGGCGGCGTGCTGCAGCGCTTCGCGCAGGACTTCCTCGAATCGTCGCAGGCGGCGTGACGGGAAGGCGGTAAAGGCGGTTTCGCGCGCCGTGGCGGCGCGCGGAACGAAGGGGCCGGTTGTCGCGGCGGCGCAGGGGCGCCGGTCGCGCGGCCGGCCCGATTCGGTTTGCTGCGCATGGCTTCGGCATGCGAAGCATCGGGCGGGAAGCGGCGCCGACGCGCCGGTTCCGGCCGACCTGGGATAAAACGGACATGGCTCACATTCCTCAAATCAGGATTCCCGCGACCTATATCCGCGGCGGCACCAGCAAGGGCGTGTTCTTCCGGCTGCAGGACCTGCCCGACGCGGCGCAGGCGCCTGGCGCCGCGCGCGACGCGCTGCTGCTGCGCGTGATCGGCAGCCCCGATCCGTACGGCAAGCAGATCGACGGGATGGGCGGCGCGACGTCGTCCACCAGCAAGACGGTGATCGTGTCGAAGAGCACGCGCCCCGGCCACGACGTCGACTACCTGTTCGGGCAGGTCGCGATCGACAAGGCGTTCGTCGACTGGACCGGCAACTGCGGCAACCTGTCGGCGGCGGTCGGCCCGTTCGCGATCAGCGGCGGGCTCGTCGATCCCGCGCGCGTGCCGCGCGACGGCATCGCGACCGTGCGGATCTGGCAGGCGAACATCGGCAAGACGATCGTCGCGCACGTGCCGGTCACGAACGGCGCGGTGCAGGAGACGGGCGACTTCGAGCTGGACGGCGTCACGTTCCCGGCCGCCGAAGTGCAGCTCGAATTCATGGATCCGGCCGCCGAGGAAGAGGGGGCGGGCGGGTCGATGTTCCCGACCGGCAACCTCGTCGACGATCTCGCGGTGCCGGGCGTCGGCACGCTGAAGGCGACGATGATCAATGCGGGGATCCCGACGATCTTCGTCGAGGCGGAGGCGATCGGCTATACGGGCACCGAGCTGCAGGACGCGATCAACGGCGATGCGAAGGCGCTCGAGAAGTTCGAGACGATCCGCGCGCACGGCGCGCTGCGCATGGGCCTGATCGATACGCTCGACGAAATCGCGACGCGGCAGCACACGCCGAAGATCGCGTTCGTCGCGAAGCCCGCCGACTACGTCGCATCGAGCGGCAAGCGCGTGAACGCGGGCGACGTCGACCTGCTGGTGCGCGCGATGTCGATGGGCAAGCTGCATCACGCGATGATGGGCACGGCGGCGGTCGCGATCGGCACGGCCGCGGCGATCCCCGGCACGCTCGTGAATCTGGCGGCGGGCGGCGGCGAACGCAACGCGGTGCGCTTCGGGCATCCGTCGGGCACGCTGCGCGTCGGCGCGGAAGCGCAGCAGCAGGAGAACGGCGAGTGGACCGTCACGAAGGCGATCATGAGCCGCAGCGCGCGCGTGCTGATGGAAGGCTGGGTGCGGGTGCCGGGCGACGCGTTCTGATCGTTGCCGGTTGTATCGGTGGAAATGCGGGCGGCTGCGGCCGCCCGCGTCGTTTCGGCTAGCCGTGCAGGAAGCGGCGCAGCGCGTCGTGGCTGAGGCGGCGTGCCGTTTCGGAGAGTCGCGCGTCGGGCACGATGTCGAAACCGTGCACGCCGCCGGGGAGCACGTGCAGTTCGGTCGGCACGCCGGCGCGGAGCAGCCGCCGCGCATAGTCGAGGTTTTCTTCGAGGAACAGGTCGAGCGAGCCGATCGACAGGAACGTCGGCGGCAGGCCGTCGAGCTTTTCCGCGCGCGCGGCGGCGGCATATGGCGACACGCCGTCGAGGCCCGGCGCGTGGCCGAGCAGCGACGTCCAGCCGAACCGGTTGTTGGCCGCGTGCCAGACGAACTCGCCGGCATGCGGATGCGGCATACGCGTACAGGTGCGGTCGTCGAGCATCGGGTAGATCAGGTGCTGGAACGCGAGCAGGTATTCGCCGCGGTCGCGCGCCAGCAGCGCCAGCGCGGCGGCGAGCCCGCCGCCTGCGCTTTCGCCCGTCACGCCGATGCGTGCCGGGTCGATGCCGAGCGTTTCGGCATGGCGGAAGGTCCACGCGAGGCCCGCGTAGCAATCCTCGATCGCGCCGGGGAACACCGTTTCCGGCGCGAGACGGTAGTCGATCGAGATCAGCACGCAGCCGAGCTGTTTGACTGCCTGGCGATGAATGGCCTCCAGGTCCTTCGCCGCGCCGCGCACGTAGCCGCCGCCGTGCATGTGGACGATCGCCGGGAGCGGTCGCGCGGCGTCGTCGGGCGTGTAGATGTGGAGCGGGACGTCCGGCGCGCCGGCGGGGCCGGGCACGGCGCGGCGCTCGAGCGTGCTGCCGGCCGAGTCGGGCGGCGGTAGCGGCAGCACGCGCTCGCGCGCCTGCGCGAGGTTGTCGGCGCTGAGCGTGACGGTCGGCCACACGTCGAGCAGCGGGCGGATTTCGGGATCGACGAGATGCAGGGTGTCCAAGCGGTTGCTCCGTGATTGGGTGGCGGCGATAACGGACGAACCGGCGTCGCCGCAGCGGGGCTCGGGGGCCGGCATGCCGCCGCGATCATGTCCTTCCGGCAGGCCGCAGCAGGCGGGCGGTGCCGCCGGATGCATGTGATGTGCGGCACGACAGTGGGCTGACATTGCCGCCGACGAGCAAGTTCCCGCGGTGGCGCCGACCGGCGCGACATCGTCGTCGTGATGCGTCGTGCGCGGCCCGCGCGGCGCGGATGCCTACAGCACGCTGCGTGCAACGACCCAGCGGTGCACCTCGCTCGGGCCCTCGAAGATGCGCATCAGCCGCGCTTCGCTCGCCATCTGCTGCAACGGCAGTTCCTTCGTCATGCCCATCGCGCCGAGCGTCTGCATCGCGTGATCGATGACGGTCCACGCCATTTCGGTCGCGAACACCTTGACCATCGAGATCTGCGTGCGCGCATCCTGCCCTGCATCCACCCGTGCGGCCGCTTCATAGGTCATCAGGCGGCACGCGTGGATGCGGGTCAGCGCATCGGCCACCCACCACTGGACGGCCTGGCGCTCCGCGAGCAGCACGCCGAACGTCGTGCGCTGCTTCGCGTATTCGCACAGCAGCGCGACCGCGCGCTCGGCGCGGCCGATGCACCAGGCCGCCATCTCCAGCCGCCGGTTCGACAGCCGCCCCTGCATCGGCACGAAGCCTTCGCCTTCGCGGCCGAGCAGTTGCGTGGCGGGAAGGCGGCAGTTTTCCAGCACGATCTCGTAGGTGGACAGCCCGCCGATCATCGGAATCCGGCGCT
The DNA here is from genome assembly GCF_022809715.1 of Burkholderia pyrrocinia. Taxonomy (NCBI): domain Bacteria; kingdom Pseudomonadati; phylum Pseudomonadota; class Betaproteobacteria; order Burkholderiales; family Burkholderiaceae; genus Burkholderia; species Burkholderia pyrrocinia. The sequence goes on along the minus strand of NZ_CP094460.1, from coordinate 1,970,937 downwards.
CGATGATGAAGCCCGGCGTATCGCGCTCGACGATGAAGGCCGAGATGCCGCCGCGCTTGCCCTTGCTGCGGTCCGTCAGCGCCATCACGATCGTCCAGTCGGCTTCGCTCGCGTGGCTGATCCAGATCTTGCGCCCGTTCAGCACCCAGCCGTCGCCGTCGCGCTCGGCAGTCGTCGACAGCGTGCTCGGGTCCGAGCCGGCACCTGGTTCGGAGATGGCCATCGCGGAGCGCGTGACGCCGCGCGCATAAGGGTCGAGATAGCGGGCGCGCTGCGCGTCGTCGGCCGCGTCGCACAGCATCCTCAGGTTCGGTGAATCGGGCGGCAGCACGTACGGCGTCACGGTCGTGCCGATCGCTTCGTTCACGCCGACCATCGCGACTGCCGACAGGTCCGAGCCGCCGGCGTCGAGCGGTGCATCGAGCCCCCACAGGCCGAGCTGCCGCGAGCGTTCGTCGAGCCGCGCGCGCTCGTCGGCGAGCAGCACGAAGCGCTGGCCGTCCGCCTCGCGCGCCATCACGGCCGTTTCGAGCGGAATCAGCTCGTCGTTCACGAAGCGCGCGACGAGGTCCTTGATCATCCGGTGTTCGAGTTCGAGTTCGAAGTTCATGTGCGGATCAATGAGTGAGTGAAGGAAACCGGCGCGGTCAGCGCGCGGCTGGAAGCGGCGCCGCCCGCGCGCGCAGCGTGCCGAGCAGCGCCACGCAGCCGGCCGCGAGCAGCGCCGCGTTGAAATAGAGTCCGCCGCGCATCGACCCGGTGACCGTGTTGAGCACGCCCATCAGGAACGGGCTCGCGAACCCGCCGATCGCGCCGGACATCGTGATCGCCGCGATCGCGACCGCCATCGAGCGCTTGGGCAGCGCGAGCCCCGGCAGCACCCAGAACGCGGGCAGCGCCGCAGCGTGCGCGGCGACCGCGATGCAGAGCGCGATCATCAGGTGCGGCGTGCCGTCGACGCTCGCCAGCCCGGCGAGTGCCGCCGCGCAGGCGAGCATCGCGACCGCGCCGTGCCCGCGCCATTCGCGCCGGCGCTCGGTGCGCCAGCCCATTCCGAGCATGCCGACGATGCCGCACAGGTAGGGCAGCGTGGACAGCAGCCCGATCTGCATCGCGCCATGCAGGCCGCCGCGATGCAGGATCACGGGCATCCAGAACACGAGCGCGTAGCCGGCGGCCGCGATCGCAAAATTGGCCGCGCACAGCAGCCAGAAATCGCGGTGCGCGAGCAGCGGCCGCGCCGTGTCCGCATCCGGCGTGCCGGCTTCGGCATGCGCGTGTGCGGCGCGCAGTGCGGCCTTGTCGGCATCCGACAGCCAGCGTGCGTCGTCCGGCCGGTCGTCGAGAAACCGCAGCGCGACGATGCCGATCGCGCTGCTCGGCAGCCCTTCCACGAGGAACAGCCATTGCCAGCCGCTCAGGCCGGCTGCGCCGTCGAAGAACGTGAGGATCGCGCCCGACACGGGCCCGGCGATGAGCCCCGCGAGGTACAGCGCCGTCATGAAGAGCGCGAACGCCTTCGCGCGCTGCTTCGGCGGATACCACGCGCCGAGATAGAACAGGATGCCGGGGAAGAAGCCGGCCTCGAACACGCCCAGCAGGAACCGGCACGCATAGAACTGCGCGGGCGTCGTGACGAACATCGTCGCGGCCGAGCCGAGCCCCCACAGCACCATGATTCGTGCGATCGTCCTGCGCGCGCCGATCCGCACGAGCAACGCGTTGCTCGGAATCTCGAATGCCATGTAGCCGATGAAGAAGATGCCCGCGCCGAGCCCGTAGACGGCGTCGGAGAAGTGCAGTTCGGCGGCCATCTGCGCGTGCGCGAAGCCGATGTTGATCCGGTCGATGAACGACAGCGTGTAGCAGAGGATCAGGAACGGCAGCAGCCGGCGCGAGATCCGGCGGTAGAGCGCCCGCGTCGCGCCATCTTCGACGGCGGTCGGGTGGGTGGAAAGGGTCTGGGTCATGGGCACTCCGTCAGAAGCGGTGAACGATGCCGAGCGCGAACACCTGCTCGGTGCCGCCCGGTTGCGGCTGCAGGCCGGCGACGACCGTGTTGCGTGCGTTGCCGCCGTTCTTCAGGTAGAGATAGCGCGCGTAGAGCGAAGTCCGCTTCGACAGCGGATGGTCGTACCCGACGCCGAGCGCGGTCGCGTCGTTCGCCGAGCCTTTCACGTCGCGGCGCACGACCGACACGAGCACGCGATCGAGCGCGCCGACGTTGATCGATGCGCCGACGCTCGCGGTCGAGAACGCGGGCAGGTTCGGCGCCGTGCTGACGCCATGGAGAAACGCGGCGTACAGCTTGACGCGCGCGAATGCGTAGTTGGCCGCGAACACGTAATGGCGGGTCGTCGACGGGTAGACGACGGGCGACAGGTTGCCGGCCGACACGTCGCCCTGGAAGCCCGCGCCGAGATAGAGCCCGCCGATCCGGTACTGAAGCCCGGCGCCATAGTTGCGTCCGGCCTGCGTGGACAGCGCGTTCGGCGTCGGAAAGCCGTACGTGGCCATCACGCGCAGGCCGTTCCAGTCGGGGCCGAGATACGACGCCGCCTGGTTGAAGCGCGGAATCGGCGGCGTCGTGTTGCTCGTGATCGTGTCCGTCGACGTCGCGAGCAGCGCGAGCGGCGACATTCGCTCGTTGAGTCCGAACGGATCGCCGTCGTACACGACGTAGAACGCAGGCGTGTATTGCCGGCCGAGCCGGAGGTCGCCGTAGCGGGTGCTCTGCAGCGACACGTATGCCTGCCGGTAGAACAGCGTGCCGCCCTGGAACGATCCGTCGGCAGGCGAGAAGCCGCTTTCCAGCACGAACTTCGTCGACGTGCCGCCGCCGAGATCCTCGACGCCCGTCAGCCCGATGCGGCTGGTCGCCGATCCGCCGCCGCTCTGCCGCACGCTCGACAGGCTGCCGATGCGATCGAATTCGACGTAGCTGTCGACGATCCCGTACAGCGTGACCGACGACGCTTGCGCCGGCGACGCGCAAAGCACGCACGCGCCGACCAGGAATGCTTTCCGTTGCATGAAGGTGTCTCCGTTCCATGTTTTTTTTTGGCGCGCCCGCGTTCTGGGAGCGGTTGCGCGCGTCGTGTCGCCCGTTGTGCCGCGTCGGGCTCAGCGGCCCTTGAATACCGGCTTGCGCTTCTCGAGAAACGCGCGGGCGCCTTCGATCCGGTCCTCGCTCGCATAGACGTCGGGGCCGACGTCCAGCCGCAGCGCCGCGGCAACCGGCAAGCCCTGGCTGCGTGTCGCGGTTTCCTTGATGCGGCGGATCGTGAGCGGCGCGTTCGCGGCGATCGTCAGCGCCAGTTCGCGCACCGTGTCGTCGAGCGCGGCGCCGGGTACGACGCGGTTCAGCAACCCGGCGCGCTGCGCTTCGTCCGCGTCGAAGCGGCGGCCCGTGAACAGCAGCTCCATCGCGACGGCGCGCGGCAGCATGCGCGGCAGCAGCACGCTCGCGAAGTTCGCGCCCATGCCGACCCGCGCTTCGGGCAGCGCGAAATACGCGTGATCGGCGGCGATCCGCAGATCGCAGGCGAGCGCGATTTCAAAGCCGCCGCCGACGGCGAAGCCGTTGATGGCCGCGATGGTCGGCTTGCGCAGCTCCAGGATCAGCTCGTGCACGTTGCGTGCGAGCCCGCGCATCGGCCGCATCCCGCGCATCTCGGGATCGCCGAGATCGATGCCCGCGCTGAAGGCGCGTTCGCCGGCACCGCGGATGACGATGACGCGAATCGCCGGGTTGTCGTCGAGCGTGACCAGTTCGTCGCACAGGCGCCGGATCGCTTCGGCGGACAATGCGTTGGCGACGTGCGGGCGATGGATCGTCAACCATGCGATGCCGTCGTCGTCGTTGCGCAGGATCGACGGGGCGTCGTTGTCCGTCAGCGAAGAAAACGTGCTCGACGTGGTCATGACGTGCTCCCGGTCGCGGTTGCGCGCGTGTCGTGGAGCACGCCCGCCTGCCGCAACGCATCCCGACGGGCCGCGTCGATGCCGAACGCATCGAGCACGGCGTCGGTGTCGGCGGCGAACGGCCGGGGCGGCCGGCGTATCGATCCGGGTGTGCGGGAGAGTTTGGCCGGGATGCCCGCGCCGGTGTACGCATCGGTATTGACGAACATCGCGTTGCGCGCCGCCTGCGGATGACCGAATGCATCGGCCACGGTGTTGACCGGCCCCGTCGCGACGCCCGCGTGCAGCAGCCGTTCGACGACGTCGTCGGCGCTCAGTTCGGCGGTCAGTTGCCCGAGCAGCGTATCGAGCGCGTCGCGATGCGCGACGCGCTGCGCGTTGGTCGCGAACCGCGGATCGCGCGCAAGCTCGGGCACGCCGAGCGCTTCGACGAGCCGCGCGAACGTGCGGTTGTTGCCGGCGCCCGTCGCCACCGGCTTGTCCTTGCACGGATAGACGCCGTACGGTGCGATCGCGCCATACACGTTGCCGGTCGCGACGGGAACGTCACCGGTTGCCATCCAGCTCGTGCTGACCGGGTGCAGCATCGACAGTGCGGTGCTGAACAGGTCGATGTCGACGTGCTGCCCGAGACCGGAGCGCGTCCGTTCGACCAGCGCGAGCAGGATGCTCGACACGGCGCTCAGGCCGGCCGCGAAATCGACGACCGGAAACGGCACCTTGAGCGGCATGCCGCCCGGTTCGCCGTTGATCGACATGAAGCCGGCCAGCCCTTGCGCGACGGCGTCGTAGCCCGGAAACCGCGCGAGCGGGCCGTCGGTGCCGTATCCGGAGATCGAACAATGCACGAGGCGCGGGAAGCGTTCGCGCAGGCAGTCCTCGTATCCGATGCCCCAGCGTTCGAGCGTGCCCTGCTTGAAGTTGTCGACCAGCACGTCGGCCGTCTCGAGCAGGCGGAACAGCACGTCGCGTCCGTCGGGATGCGACAGGTCGAGCGCGAGATTGCGCTTGTTGCGGTTGAGCCCCCAGTAGTAGCTGGAGATGCCGCCCGGCATCGCGGGCCCCCAGTCGCGCGTCTCGTCGCCTTGCGGCGGTTCGATCTTGATGACGTCCGCGCCGTGGTCCGCGAGCGTCTGCGCGCAGAACGGCCCCGCATAAACGCGGCTCAGGTCCACCACGCGCACTCCCGCGAGCGCGCCTTCGTTGTTGCTGGTCATGACGATGTTTCCTTCGATGTGGGATTCGATGGTCCGGCATGCCGGCACGCGCCGGCCGCACGGCGTTCGACGCGCCGCCGGTTCAGCCGCGCGCGGCGAACAGCGCGTTCACCGCCGCGCGATGTTCGGGTGTGGCGTGCGCGAACGCCTGGTACGAGGCCGACAGGTCGAGCAGCGTGTCGAGGCTCGCGTGCCGGCCTTCGCGCAGCAGCCGCTTGGTCAGGCGCAACGCGGTGCCCGAGTGGCGGGCGATGCGGCCGGCCAGTTCGTGCGCGTGCGCGAGGAGGTCGCCGTCGGGAACGACGCGCGACACGAGCCCGCAGCGCAGCGCCGCCTGTGCGTCCAGCGCGTCGCCCGTGAACGACATTTCCGCGGCGACGGCGGCGCCGACGATCTGCGGCAGGAACCACGCGCCGCCGTCGCCCGGCACGAGGCCGAGCGTGATGAAGCTCTCGGCGAAGCGTGCGCTGTCGGCGGCAATGCGGATGTCGCACATGCATGCGAGATCGGTGCCGGCGCCGATGGCCGGGCCGTTGACCGCCGCGATGGCCGGCACTTCGAGCTGCTGGAACGCGTGCGCCACGCGCTGTATGCCGCGGCGATAGCTCGTCCGGATCGCCGCGAGATCGTGCGGGTCCGATTCGATGAACGCGCGCATCGTCTTCACGTTGCCGCCCGACGAAAACGCCGCGCCGGCGCCGGTCAGGATCAGCACGCGGATCGATTCGTCGCGGTTCGCGTCGTCGCAGCATTCGGTCAGCGCGTCGATCGCATCGGTGTCCGAAATGGCGTTGCGGGTTTCGGGACGGTTCATCGTGACGGTCAGGATCGGTCCCTGCCGTTCGCGGATCAGAAAGGCTGCCATGGTGTCTCCGTGAGTTCTGTGCCGCGGGACTTCACGCCGCGGGTCGAAGCCTAGTATCGTCACGACGGTTGGCGGCGGGAAATTCCATTCCACATATGTGGAAGGCCCCGTCCCGGTTGCGTGCGGAGAGGCGGGATGAGCGGAAACGTGGTCAAGAGCGCGGCGCGCGTGTTCGAGGTGCTGGAACTCTTCAGCACATTGCAGCGGCCGCTGAGCGTGCGCGAGATCGCCACGCGCTGCGGCTATCCGGGGTCGAGCGCGGCGGCGCTGCTGACCAGCATGAAGGCGCTCGGCTATCTCGCGTACGACGACGCGACGCATGCCTATGCGCCCACCGCGCGGCTCGTCAATCTCGGCGAAGCGCTCGTCGATTCGGCGGCAGGCAGCCGGCGACACTGGCACGCCGTCGCGATGCGACTGGCGGCCCGCACGCACGAGGCGGTCGTGATCGCGGTGCAGAGCGATCTGTACGTGCAGTACATCGACGCGGTCGCGGGTTCCCATAGGATTCCGATCCAGTTCTATGCGCCGATCGGCACGCGCCGCGAGATCTGCATGTCGAGCCTCGGCTGGGCGCTGCTGAGCATCCAGCCGGACAGCACGATCCGCCGGCTCGTGGCGCGCAGCATCCGGCGGTTCGGGAAGTCGGGCAGGACGATCGACGAGGACATCGTGCTGGACAAGGTCGAGCAGACGCGCCGGAACGGCTATTCATATTCGGCGCATACGGTGACGCAGGGCGCCGCGATGGTCTCGATGGTGATCGCGGACGGCTGGAACGGTCTGCCGCTGGCGATGGGCGTGGCCGGGCCTGTCGAGCGGATCGACGCGCATCGCGACGCGATCGTGCGGGCGATGCGGGAAGCGCTGGCCGAGCGCGCCGACGAGGCGGCCGGCTAGCCGCGCGAGGCCTGCTCGCGCGCCGGGCCTTGCCGGCATCGGGCGCGTGCCGGTGCCTGACGGCGATCGAGGGCGCGCGATGGCGATGCGGCCGGGACGTCGGTCCCGTGTATCGGCCCGGTCATCGTTCGTGCCGCGCCCGTCGCACGCATTCGCATAGAATCGATGCGTTTCCTTGCCCCTGTCCCGGTTGCATTTCAGCGAGGTCGCAATGCCATTGAACGCGCCGCTTGCCGGCATCCATATCGTCGAATTCGAAGGTCTCGGCCCCGGCCCGCTCGCGGGCTGGATGCTCGCCGGGATGGGTGCGCGGATCACGCTGATCGCGCGCCCATCCGGCCGCACGAGCGCGCCGGACGCGCTGCGGGGCCGCGACGGCGACCTGCTGCGCGAAGGCAAGGCGATCGTCGAGCTCGATTTGAAGGCGGCGGCCGGCCGCGACGCCGCGCTCGAACTGATCGCGCAGGCCGATGCGCTGATCGAGGGGCTGCGGCCCGGCGTGATGGAGCGGCTCGGCCTCGGGCCCGAAGATTGCGCACGCCGCAACCCGAAGCTCGTGTACGGGCGGATGACCGGCTGGGGCCAGCACGGCCCGCTCGCGGCCGCGGCCGGGCACGACCTGAACTATGTCGCGCTGACGGGGCTGCTGTCGCTATCGGCACCGAACGACGGTAGGCCGGGCCTGCCGCCGACCGTCGTCGGCGATGCGGGCGGCGCGCTCGGGCTCGCGTTCGGGATCGTCTGCGCGCTGTTCGACGTGCGCGGCGGCGGGCCGGGGCGCGTGGTCGACGGCGCGATCGTCGACATCGTGTCGATGCTCGGTTCGCTCGCGCTGTGGGCGCGTGCGAACGGGCAGCTCGACGGCGCGCAGCCGAGCCTCTTTCATGACGCGCCGTTCTACGACGTGTATCGCTGCGCGGACGGCGAATGCGTGACGATCGGCGCGCTCGAGCCGCCGTTCTATGCGCTGCTGGTCGAACGGCTCGGGCTGACCGACGTCGATCCGGCGTCGCAGTACGACCGCGCGCGCTGGCCCGCGCTGAAGGCGCGTTTCGCCGACGTGTTTGCGCAGCAGCCGTCCGCGCACTGGCGCGCGCTGCTCGAAGGCACCGACGCGTGTTTCGCGCCGGTATTGAGCGTGGCCGACGCGGCGCGGCATCCGCACAACGCGGCGCGCGGGATCTATCGGACCGACGAGAACGGCAACGTGCGGGCGCGCGTGGCGCCGCGGTTTCTGCCGCTGACGGCAGACGACGCGGGTTAGCGGCGCGGAGGCGCGCCGTTGCGCGGTATCGGATGCCGACCGCTCGGGCCGTGTTCAGGCGGTTTCATCAGGCCGTTTCTTCAGGCGTATCCGGCATCTTGCCGTCGCCGACGCGGTTGATCGTGCCTTGCGCGATCGCGACGAGCCGCTCGTGATCGCCGTCGATGACGAACACATGACACTGGCAGGTTGCCTGGTGCCGGCCCGCGTAGACGAGCTTCGCGCGGGCGACGAGCGTGCCGTTCACGGCCGGCCGCAGGTAGTTGATCTTGTATTCGGCCGTGATCACGCGCGGGCCGAGCACGAGCGCGCCGGCGAACGTCAGCGCGTTGTCGGCGAGATAGCTGATGACGCCGCCGTGCACGAAACCGTGCTGCTGCCGCAGCTCGTCGCGCACGTGCAGGCACAGCGACACCTCGTTGTCGCCGATATGCATCAGCTCCGTGCCCAGCAGCATGCTGAACGGTTGCGCACGCAATGCGCCGCGCGCGTGGTCCGTGATGTCGGTCATCGCCTTCCCTCGAAATGAGTGCCCGCTTGCGCTGAACTCTAGGAAGGGGGCTGAGGATAAGCAAGGAAATTCGTCCGCGATTCCTGCAATTGCCGGCGCGATGTGACGCGATTATTGCGTCGAATGCAGGAGATGTTCTTGTTTGCGGGCGATTCGACGGGAATGCGCGAGCGAAGCGCGTCACTGGCCCGCGTTGCTGGCCGCACCTCGCCGGCCGCACCTGAGTACCCGCTCCTAAAGTCCGACGAAGAAATGCCGCTAATGCCGGGGCATTGCCTCATCGTCCGCTCTCCAGGAATCTCCCCATGTTCGGAAAAATCAAGCTCGCGTCGGGTCTGCTCGGCGTGTTGACCGTGTTTTGCCTCTTCCTGTTCGCGATCGAAGCGCTCGGCTTCCGGGCGCTCGCGTCGACGCGCAGCGGCGTCGACGATCTGTCGAACGTCGCGATCGCGCAGGTCAACGCGGCCAACCAGGCGACCGAGCACCTGCTCGACGCGCGCATCAACCTGTCGCGCGCCGGCACGCGGATGGTGCGCGGCGGCCCGAAGCCGGAGGACATCATCCGCCATGCCGGCGCTTCGCTTGCCGACGCGGACAAGGCGTTCGCCGCGCTGACGGCCGCGCAGCCGGTCGACGACACGAACCGCACGCGCGTCGCGGCGCTCGCGGAGCGCTATCGCGCGCTGCGCGGCGCGCTTGGCGAACTCGTGCAGTTCCTCGACGCCGACAACATCCAGGCCTTCCTCGACCAGCCGACGCAAGGCATCCAGGATGCCTACATCGCCGAACTGCATCGCTTCGCCGAATACGGCAGCGCATCGAGCCGCACGGCGCTCGACACGATCGACGGCGGCATACTCTGGTTCAAGTCGGTCGGCATCGCGCTGCTGGTGGCGATGCTCGCGGCGAGCGCGGCGATCTACGCAGCCGCGCGGCGCGCGGTCGTCGCGCCGCTGGATGAAGCGGGCCGCCATTTCGAGCGGATCGCGCAGGGCCGGCTGGACGAAGCCGTGCGGGCGGGCGGCGTATTCGAGATCGACCGGATGCTGCGCGGCCTCGCCGCGATGCAGACGAGCATCGCGGGCACCGTGCGCACGGTGCGCCACGCGTCCGATGCGATCCACCTCGGCGCGGGCGAGATCGCGGGCGGCAACGCCGACCTGTCGGCGCGCACGGGCACGCAGGCCGCATCGCTCGAGGAAACGGCCGCGAGCATGGAGGAATTGACCGCGACCGTCCGGCAGAACACCGACAGCGCACGCGCGGCCAGCGCGCTGGCCGACGCGGCGCTCGAAGCGACGAGTCACGGCGGCGGCGTGGTCGACAGCGTGATCGACCGGATGCGCGGCATCGCGCAGAGTTCGGGGCGGATCGCGGAGATCATCTCGGTGATCGACGGCATCGCATTCCAGACCAACATCCTCGCGCTGAACGCCGCGGTCGAGGCCGCGCGGGCCGGCGAACAGGGGCGCGGCTTCGCGGTCGTCGCGGGCGAAGTGCGCTCGCTCGCGCAGCGCAGCGCGCAATCGGCGAAGGAGATCAAGGTGCTGATCGAGGATTCGGTCGCGCAGATCAACGGCGGCGCGGAACTCGTCGAGCGCGCCGGCGATGCGATGCGGACGGTGTCGGCATCGATCACGCGCGTCGTGCAGACGATGTCCGAGATCACGGCCGCGTCGGTCGAGCAGAGCGTCGGGATCGAGCAGGTGAACCAGGCCGTCACGCAGATGGATCAGCTGACGCAGCAGAACGCGGCGCTGGTGGAGCAAGTCGCGGCGGCGGCTGCGTCGCTGAACGACCAGACCGCGCACCTGATGCAGGCGGTGTCGGTGTTCGAACTCGGCGATGTGCGCGGCGAACGCGCCGCACGTGGCGAACGCGCGGCGCCGTCGTTTGCCGACGCGGGTTACGAACCGGCCGGCAGCGCCGCGTAGGCGGTCGCGAGATGGTAGGGCGTCGTCGACGGCATGTCGGCGCGCGACACCTGCCCGTCCGCCGTCTTGCACTCGAACCAGCCGCGCGGATGCAGGAAGCGCGCGGCGAAGCGCTCGATCTGCTGCGCGAGCGGCGCGGAGGCCGGCGTGCCGCCGTGCGTCGCGAGCGCGCGCAGGTACTCGGTCTGCGCCCAGATCCGCTGCGTGCCGTCGATGCACGCGCCTTGCGCGTCGAGCGCCGCGCAGACGCCGCCCGTCTGCGCATCGACGCCGTATTGCTCCGCGAACGTGAACGCGCGCGACAGCGCGTCGGGGAGCCCGGTCTGCGCGAGCCGTGCGCCGGCCGCATCGACCAGATAGAACCACTCGAATTGATGGCCGGGCTCGAAACGGTTGTCGGCCGCCCCGAGCGGCAGCTCGGCCACGCAGCCGGTTGTCACGTCGACGAACGTGCGCTCGACGGCCTGCGCGGTGCGTGCGAGCGCGTCGTCGAACGCCGCGTCGCCGAAGGCGTCGGCGGCCGCGAGCCACGCTTCGGTCAGGTGCATCAGCGGATTCTGCAGCGCGCCGCTGCCGGATGACGAGAAATCGGCGTGGCGCGCCGCATCGAGCAGCGCGTCGCCGTGGCACGGCGCGAAGCGGTCCTGGATCAGCGCGGCGGTTTCTTCGGCCACCGCGCGCGCGGCGGCGTCGCCCGACGCCGCATGCCATGCGGCGCACGCGAACACGATGAACGCATGCGTATAGAGATCCTTGGTGGTATCGAGCGGCGCGCCCTGTGCGTCGACGCTGTAGATCCAGCCGCCGTGGCGCGCGTCGCGGAAGCGGCTGCACAGCGCGTCGAACAGCGTGGCCGCGTGTGCCGTGTCGCCGGCCTGCGCGAACACGAACAGTTGCCGCGCGCAGGCCATTGCGCGATAACGGGTGACGGGCAGCGGCGCGTGGGTGGCCGGATCGACGGCCTCGAACGGCAGCCGCAACGTGTGGTCGAACCCTGAACCCCGCCAGATCGGCAAGACGACGTGCGCGAAATGGTGGCGCAGCTGGGCGGCCTGGGCGGAAGCGGAGTCGGAAACGGACATGACGGGGTTGAGCGCTTGGTTCGAAACGTGTCGGCGCGGCCCGGATCGGCGCGGCCGGGGCCAAGGATAAAACATTCCGCGCGGCCGGCACCAGAAAAAGGAGATAAATCGGATGCTCAGCAACCTGGAACTCGTGATGCGGCTCGTTCTCGCGGCGGCGCTCGGCAGCGTCATCGGCTTCGAGCGCGAGCGCCTGTCGTGGGCGGCCGGCCTGCGCACGCACATGCTCGTGTGCGTCGGCTCGACGCTGATCATGATCGTGTCGGCGTTCGGTTTCGCCGACGTGCTCGGCAGCAGCGAGCACATCGTGCTCGATCCGTCGCGGATCGCCGCGCAGGTCGTGTCGGGTATCGGCTTCCTCGGCGCGGGCTCGATCCTGCTGCGCGGCGAGATCGTGCGCGGGCTGACGACGGCCGCGAGCCTGTGGTCGGTCGCCGCGATCGGCCTCGCGGTGGGCGGCGGCCTCTACGTCGCGTCGATTTCGGCGACGATCATCATCCTGATCATCCTGGCCGGCATCAAGCCGCTGGAGCGGCGCTATTTCACGGTGCGCCAGCGGCGCCAGCTTGCGCTGACGGTGGTGAGCGGCGCGCTGACGTTCGATTCGCTGCACGCGGCGCTCGGCCCCGACAGCGCGCGCGTGAAGCAGTTCATCGTGCAGCGCGCCGACGACACGGGCGAGCACGACGAGGTGCGCATCGCGCTCGCGCGGGTGTCGGAGCTCGAATACCGGGCGATCTGCGACAAGCTGCGCGCGTTGCGGGGCGTCACGCGTTTCGAGGAAGGGAACGGGTTGTCGGGCGACGAATAGGCTGAATCGGTTGCGGGGCGTGCGACAATGGCCGGCCACCGATTCCGTTCGACTTCCGGTTCCGCGCTCGCGGGGCCCGCTATCCGATCTCCATGACCGAATCCGTTTCCACGCCTCGCTCCCGTTCCCGTTCCAATCGTTCGTCGGCCCGTTCCCGCCAGCGCTCGGCGGCTGCCGCGGGCAGCACGTCCGCGAGGGCGACGTCGCGGCCCGGCAGCGCGCCGGCCGGCGATGCGCCGCGGGACGAACTGACGCTCGACCTGTTCGGCGATCCGGTGCTCGAGCCGGGCGAGCGGGTGCCGGTCACGGCGCGCGACGAAGCGGCTGCGGAAGCCGAAGCGGCGGCCGGTGTCGCGGACGATGCGGCCGCCGGGCGGCAGGCCTCGCTGGACGGGTTCAGCGCGCCGGAGGCTGCGAGTGCGGCGGGACATGCGGAAGCTGACGGCGCGGTGAAGCCGGAAGTCGCGGTGGCGACCGGCGGTGTTTCGGCGCCAGAAGGTGGCGCTACTGTGAAAGCGGACGGTGTGACTGCGGCTGATGGCGTTGCGATGAAGGTCGACGATGTGCCTGCGGCCGATGGCGTTGCAACGAAGGCAGCCGATGTGCATGCGGCCGATGGCGTTGCAACGAAGGCGGCCGATTTGTCTGTGGCCGATGGCGCCACAGTGACGGCAACCGGGCTACAAGCGGCAGATGTCGCCGCGGCAAAGACGGCCGATCGGCAAGCGACTGATGGCGAAGGCGCGAAAGCTGCTGTCGAAGCGGCGGCCGGCGTCGCGGCCGTCAAATCCCGCGAAGGGCGATCTTCCGGTGACGCAGTGAAGGAGCGCCGCTCGTCGTCGGGCGGCAAACGCCGGGCGGCTGCCGGCGCAAGCGACGCGACGCCGGTGCAATCCGCGCCGGTTGCGACGAGCGTCGACAAGGCGCCGGACGCGACCGGATCGAACCCGGCGCCGGACGCCGCTTCGACAGTCGAGCCGCAGACGCCGGCGCAACCGGTCGAGCCGGCGACCCCCGCGACCCCCGCGAACATCCGTGACGCTGCCCCGACCCACGCCTCGCCGTTGCCGGTCACGCAGCCTGTCGCTTCGGCCGCGTCCTTCGTGACGAAGCCGTCGTCGGAACGCACGCAGCCGGCAGCGCCGGCCTTCGATCCTGACACGCACCTGCGTCCGCTGACCGACCGGCTCGCCGCGTTGCAGGCCGACATGGACGGTTTGACGCGCGCGGCCGATCGCGAGATGCGCCGCGTCAACCGCCTGTTGCTGGCGCTGGCCGTCGTCGTGCTGGCGGGGCTCGTCGCGCTGATGCTGCAAACGCGGCAGATCGCGCACCTGAAGCAGGACGCGGCCGCCAAGCAGCAGCGGATCGATCGCCTGGCGGCCGATCTGTCGACGCAGCAGGCGACGTTGTTGACGCTCGAGGAGCACCACGAAGCGCTCCTGTCGCAGGTCGACCGGCTTCAGCGCAATGCGAACCGCGACGCGGCCGTCGCGAAGCGTGCCCGCCGCACGCGCTGATCGTTCCGACCCTATCCTGGAAGCCCGACGGGGCAAGGATCGCCGTTCCGCGCCTGCGATCGGTGGCGGCGCGCGTGCGGCAAACTGATGCGGTGTACTGGCAGAGTTCAGGGAAAACCCTTAGAATGGAGTCCATCTAAGGGAAAACCCTAGACACAACCGTCAGGAGTCTCACATGAGCTTCATCCTTGCCCTGCTGCAAAAGATCGACGACCTGTTCGTATCGCCGCACCTGCCGCTCGACGCCGAATACTCGTACGCTGCACGTCATGTCGAAGCCGAGCGCGTGCGCCGTGCGCATCTCGTGCCGATCGTCCTGTATCGTCGCTGATTCGCTGATTCGCTGATTCGCTGATTCAGCGCGGCGCCTGCCGTACCTGCCTGCCCGCTTTCCGCCGCCGCATCGCGCGCCGGCGCGACGGTCCCGCTACACTGGAAGTCTGATTCCCTTCACGGCGACCGGGCCATGCTGCAGATGCGGCCGATGACGGCCGGCGAATTCCACGCGTACCGCACGCGAGCCATCGACGGCTACGCGCGCGATCTCGTTTCATCCGGACAAAATGCTGTCGAAGACGCGGCCGATCGTGCGCGCGCCTGTTTCGACACGCTGCTGCCGGACGGCCTGCGGACATCCGGCCAGACACTCGTCATGCTCATCGACGGCGCCACCGGCGACGCGGTGGGCGACCTCTGGTACGCGATCGTGCCCGAAGGGCCGAACCGAACGCTGTTCATCTACGATCTCGACATCGTCCCGTCCCGGCGCCGCCAGGGCTGGGCCACGCGCGCGCTCGATGCGCTCGATGCCGAGGCGCGCCGGTACGGCATCACCGAGATCGGGCTGTCGGTGTTCAATCACAACACGGCGGCCCGCGCGTTGTATCGTGCGTGCGGCTTCGCGCCGATCACGACGACATTGATCAAGCCGGTTATCCCGGGCTGAATCCGCTGGCCCGCGCTGCGTCGTCACGTGCGACCGATTCCACACACACCGCTGACGGCCGACGCAAACCACCCTCCCGATCCTTTCTGTTCGCCGAACGCCGAACGCCGAACACCGAACGCCGAACGCCGAACGCCAAACGCCAAACGCCAAACGCCAAACGCCCATTCGGCTAGTTCACCAGCACGCCTCAGCGCGCCCGCCCTTTCCATCTCCGCAGCAGCAGTGCGTTGGTCACGACGCTGACGCTGGAAAACGCCATCGCCGCGCCCGCGATCACGGGGTTCAGCAAGCCGAGCGCCGCGAGCGGCACGCCGACCAGGTTGTAGACGAACGCCCAGAACAGGTTCTGCTGGATCTTCCGGTACGTGCGTTTGGAGATGTCGATCGCGTCGGCGACGAGCGCCGGATCGCCGCGCATCAGCGTGATGCCGGCCGTGTGCATCGCGACGTCCGTGCCGGTCGCCATCGCGATGCCGACATCGGCCGCGGCGAGCGCGGGCGCATCGTTGATCCCGTCGCCGACCATCGCGACGATCCCGCCGTGCGTGCGCTTCAGTTCGGCGACGACGCGCGCCTTGTCGTCGGGCAGCACCTGCGCATGTACTTCGCCGATGCCGAGCGCCGCCGCGACGGCCGCCGCGCTGCCGCGGTTGTCGCCCGTCACGAGCACGCTCGCGACGCCTCGCGCCGACAGCGCCGCGATCGCGGCGCGGGCGCCCGGCTTCACGGTGTCGCCGAACGCGATCAGCGCGAGCAGTGCGCGCGGTGCATCGGTGCGCATCAGCCACGAGATCGTGTTGCCCGTGCGTTCGAGCTCGGCCGCGCGAGCGTCGAGCGCCGGCGGCACTGCCAGGCCGAGCTCGTCGCGCCAGCGCGTGCTGCCGAGCGCGAGCAACTGCCCGCCGACACGCGCTTCCACGCCGCGTCCGGCCACCGCGCGCGCATCGGCTGCGACGGCCGACGGCGCTGCAGCACCGTGCGAGCCCACGTCCGCATCGTGCGCGGCGACCACGGCGCGAGCGAGCGGATGGTCGCTCTGGCGCTGCACCGCCGCCGCGAGCGCGAGCGCTTCGTCGCGCGGCATGCCGACGGCTTCGAACGCCGTCACGGACGGCTTGCCTTCGGTCAGCGTGCCGGTCTTGTCGAACGCGATCACGGTGGCGCGCTGCGCGAGCTCGAGCGCCTGCGCGTCCTTGATCAGCACGCCGTGCCGGGCCGCGACGCCCGTGCCGGCCATGATCGCGGCGGGCGTCGCGAGGCCGAGCGCGCACGGGCACGCGATGACGAGCACCGCGACCGCGTTGAGGATCGCGGTTTCCGTCCCGGCGCCGGCGATCAGCCAGCCGACCAGCGTCAGCAGCGCGATACCGAGGATTGCCGGTACGAACACTTCGCTGACGCGATCGACGAGCCGCTGGATCGGCGCCTTCTCGGCCTGCGCGGATTCGACGAGGCGGATGATGCGCGCGAGTGTCGTCTCCGCGCCGATCGCGGTGGTTTCGACGACGAGCGCGCCTTCGCCGTTGATCGAGCCGGCCGTGACGGCGTCGCCGTCGTCCTTCGGCACGGGCAGGCTTTCGCCGGTGATCAGCGATTCGTCGATATGCGAGCGGCCCGACACGATCCGGCCGTCGACCGGCACGCGTTCGCCGGGGCGGATACTGACGTTCGTGCCGACGCGCACCTGCGCCAGCGGCACGTCGCGTTCGACACCGTGCTCGACGACGCGCGCACGGTCGGGACGCAGCGCGTTCAGTGCGCGGATCGCCTCGGTGGTCTGGCGCTTCGCGCGCGATTCGAGCCATTTGCCGAAGCGCACGAGCGTGACGATGACGGCCGACGCTTCGAAATACAGGTGGCCGGGATGCGCGGGATCGCGCAGCAGCATCCACAGGCTCAGCCCGTACGCGGCCGACGTGCCGAGCGCGACGAGCAGGTCCATGTTGCCGGCGCGCGCCTTCACCGCATGCCAGGCCGCGCGGTAGAAGCGCGCGCCGAAGCCGAACTGCACGATCGACGCGAGCACGAGCTGGAGCCAGCCGGGCAGCATCAGGTCGATGCCGAACGGCGCGACGAGCATCGGCGCGACGAGCGGCGCGCTCAGCACGGCCGACCAGATCACGAGGTTGCGTTCGCGAACCGCTTCGCGGCGCTTGCGGGCGTCGGGATTCTGCGCGGGGCTGGCCGATTGAGCGTCTGCGCCGGGCGTTGCATCGGCCGACGGCGCGGCGGCGAGCGATGCGCGGTAGCCGGCCGTCGTGACCGCCGCGATCAGCGTGGCGGCGTCGAGTGCGCCGGCGCCGTGCACCGACGCGCGCTCGGTTGCAAGGTTGACCGATGCGCGCGCGACGCCCGGCACGGCGGCCAGCGCCTTTTCGACGCGGCCGGCGCAGGATGCGCAGGTCATGCCGCCGATGTCGAGTTCGAGATCGGTGGAGGCGGCGGATTCTGCCGGCCGGACGGCGATGGCGGCGGCGCCGGCGGCCGGCGTCGCGCCATAGCCGGCCTGTTTTACGGCTTCGACGAGCCGCGCGGCGGAAACGTCGGCCGCGGCATCGACCGTGGCGTGTTCGGTCGCCAGGTTGACCGACGCCCGCGTGACACCCGGCACCTTCGCCAGTGCCTTTTCGACGCGCGACACGCACGACGCGCAGGTCATCCCGTCGATTTCGAGTTCGATCGCGGCCGCAGCCGCAGGAAGCGCTGCCGCCGAAACGGGCGGCGTTTCGGCGCGCAGCCCATGCGCCGCAGGCGCGGTCGCGACGGCTTCGACCGCCGCTTCACGCACGGCCGCGCGGTAGCCGGCTTCACCGACCGCGTCGACGAGCCGGCCGGGTTCGACCGATTCCTGCGCGGTCACCGTCGCCGTATGCGCGTCGAGATCGACCGCCGCATCGACGACGCCCGGCACGGCGGCCAGCGCGCGCTGCACGCGGCCCGTGCAGCCGCCGCAATGCATGCCGTCGACGCTCAGTTCGATGGTTTGCAGCGCTGCGGAGGCAAGTGGTTCAGTCATGTTGGATTCCCCAAAAGCGCGGTTCGTGCCGCGAATGATCCCAGTATCAACATTCCCATGATGGGAAGGTCAAGGGGGCGACGCTTTCGATGCGCACCGGTTGTTACGGCCCGGAAAAGCCAACGCCCGGCTTCCAGACGGGCAGCCGGGCGGTCATGCATTTGCGCTCGATTGCGCGATCAGGCGCAGAGCTTGGCGCTAGCGAGACGATTCAGGCTGACGCCTTGTTCGGCGGCCTGGATCACCAGCGCGCGGTGCGCCTGCGGAGGGATGCGAACTTTGAATTCACCGCTGTAGGTTCGATCGGCGATCGGCTCGGGCACCTTCTCTCCGTTCGCGGCCATGTCGCGCACGACATTGGCGACGAGCCGGCGAATGCCGGCCAGCGCGCCTTCCGGCGTTTCGTCGAGCCATGAAAGAGACGGGAACTCCGCGCAGAGGCCGACATGCTCCCCGTCCTCCGGGGACCACGTTACGCGGTACGTAAAGTGGTCTTGGGTCATGATTTCTGTTCCTTCAGTCGATCGATCGCGTCGAGAACCTGCCGCACCCGATACGCCTTTGCTTTCCCGCGATCATTCTGGATATTCAGTCGTGGATCGCCTTGCCACGGTGTCTTGAGGTGGCATGGCTTGAACCGGATTGGCGGGCTCGCGCCTCATTTGCTCGAGGATCTTCCATTCGCTTGCCGTAACGGATGGTGTCAATAATGACACCATCCGTCAATCCGAACCGCGGGCCTCTCTGCCTCGGGATCGTTCCAGCACGTGTCGGCGTCGCTTCGATAATCCATTTTTTTGGCGAATTGCGCGAAATGTTTCGAATTCGTCGACAGTGCGATTACCGTTCCGTCCTCTATTCGGCATATTGGGGGATGTCCTTAGGCGCTATGATACCGGCCTGATACCAGCGCCCACCGTAGCGAGACGGTCATGCGGGCAAGCTGACGTGCCTTGTTTTCGCCGTTCGCGAGTCGAACAAGGCGTCGACTGAAAAGAACGATATTCGGCCAGTAATCGATGATTGAAAACCAACGAGAATCAGTTTCTCTGCGGCGCGCGTGCGCGTCGCTGGCCATGGCGGCGTTGCTTGCGGGATGCGCATCGCAACCCGATGCGATCCAGCGGAAAACCGGCTGGATGCGTGCGGAAGTCGCCGACTCCTATATCTATGCGTATCCGCTCGTGCTGATGGACGTCGCGAAGGAAGCGGCGACGGGCGGCGACGGCGCGCAACCGGGGCAGGCGCCGCTCAACACGCTGCGCCACGCGCAGGCGCTGCCGCCGGTCGGCGCGGTCAATCCGCCGCTGCCGGGCGTCGACACGCTCGACTCGACCGGCTGGCTCGACGTCGCCGCCGAACCCGTGCTCGTCACGCTGCCCGACACGCGCGGCCGCTACCGGGACGCGCGCGCGCTCGACATGTGGACGAACGTGCTGTGGTCGTCGTCGAGCGTGCCGGCACGCGGTGCCCGCGGCGGCGCGCGATCGCAAACGATTGCCTTTGCCGCGAAGGACTGGCAGGGCACGCTGCCGAAGGGCGTGCAGCGCGTCGACGTGCCGTCGGGCAATGCGTGGCTCGAAGTGCGGCTGCAGACGAGCGGCGGGCGCGATCTCACGAACGTGAAGAAGCTGCAGCGTGCGATCCGCGTGGTGCCGCTGTCCGTTTACACGGGCGCCGCGCGCGGCGCGTCGGTCGCGGTCCATGCGGGCAGCGCGCCGTCCGAGGCGGTGGGCGGCGGCACGCCGGCCGAGCAGGTGGCCGCGCTCGACCCGAAGGCGTTCTTCGCGCGCTTCGCGCAGGCGCTGCAGGACAACCCGCCGCCGGCCGACGACGCGCACGCGCAGGAATTGCTCGGCGACATCGGCGTGTCGGCCGGCTACCCGGTGCTGTGGACGGGCGACCGCCTCGCGGCCGCGACGGCGGGTGTCGCCGAGGCGCGCGCGCGGCTCGCGACGCCGCCGTCGAACCTGCTGAACGCGAACGGCTGGAGCTGGATCGGCGACACGGCCGGCAAGTACGGCCAGGATTACGCGCTGCGCGCGTACGCGGCCTACACGCAGTTCGGCGCCGCGACGCGCGACGACGAAACGCTCGCGGTCGTCCGCGTGGACAGCGACGGCCATGCGCTGAACGGCGCGAACCGCTACGTGCTGCATTTCGCGCCGGGCGCGCTGCCGCCGGCGCGCGCGTTCTGGACGCTCACGCCCTACACGACGAACGGCGCGCTGCCCGACCTCGGCGCGGCGCGCCGCTCGCTCGGCGATCGCGACCGGCTGCGCCGTAACCACGACGGCTCGATCGACATCGTCGTGTCGGCGTCGCCGGGCGGTGCGGATGCGGGCAACTGGCTGCCGGCGCCGCGCACCGATTTCGCGCTCGCGTTGCGCCTGTACGCGCCGAAGGCGCAGGCGAGCGACGGCTCGTGGATGCCGCCCGTCGTCGTCCGGAAATGAACGGATGACCGGCGCCGTTGCCCGACCCGCGGGCGCGGCGGCGGCGCCCGACCTCCGTACCGTTACCTCCTGAGCCTATACTTTCGGGATAGCGTGCGCGGCCGCCCGGTTTTCCGGTGCGGCCCGGCATCCATTCCCGAGATATTCAAGCATGGCAAGCGCAGACAAAGAAACCGTATCCTCGACCCTCCATGCCCTCGGCGGCGTTGCACGCTCGCGCCGGACCCGACGTATCGGCATCGGCGTACTGATCTTCCTCGTTTTATTCGGACTGCTGGGGTTCTTCGCGGCACCGCCGCTGATTCGCCATGTCGCCGAACAGCAACTGAGCAAGCAGCTCGACCGGCCGGCCACGATCCAGCGCATCGCGCTGAACCCGTACACGCTGAATCTCGAAGCCGACGGCATCCGCCTCGGCGAGCGCGGCGGCCAGGGCGACTTCATCGACATCGGCAAGCTCGTCGTGAGGCCGTCGTGGTCGTCGCTGTTCCGCGGCGCGCCGATCGTCAACGAAATCCGCGTCGATTCGCCGCGCTTTCACATCGTCCGCTACGACGCGCAGCGCTTCAATTTCACCGACCTGATCGAGAAGTTCTCGACGCCGTCCAAACCTGAAAGCAAGCCGACGCAGTTCTCGGTGTCGAACATCCAGGTGAACGACGGCCGGATCGATTTCGACGATCGCCTGCTGAACGAAAAGCACGTCGTCGACAACTGGATGCTCGGCATTCCGTATATCGCGACGCTGGCGTCGAAGACCGATATCTTCGTCGAGCCGAAGCTGCGCATGCGTTTCGACGGCAGCCCGATCGCGATCGACGGGAGGACCAAGCCGTTCGCGCAGTCGCGCGAGTCGGAGATCGCGCTGAAGTTCGACCGTCTCGACGTGCCGAAGCTGATCTCGTACGTGCCGGCGAAGCTGCCGGTGGCCGTGACGAGCGGCCTGCTGAGCAGCAACCTCACGGTCAATTTCGTGATGAGCGGCGAGAAGCCCGCGCTGCGTGTATCGGGCACCGTCGACCTGAACGACGCAAAGGTGACGGACCACGCGTCCGCACCGCTGTTCGCCGCGCGCGGCGTGCACGTCGCGGCGGCCAGCCTCGAGCCGCTGCGCAATGCGATGCACTTCGACGAGATCCGGATCGACCAGCCGGTGGTCGACCTGTCGCGCGACAAGCAGGGCGTGCTGAACGTCGAGAAGCTCGCCGCGCAACCGGGCGCCGCACCGAAGGCCGAAGCCGGCAAGCCGGCGGCGTCGGGGGCCGCAGCCGCTTCCGGAATCGCCGCCGCGGCAGCCAGCAGTGCGAAGGCCGAAACCGCCGCAGCAGCAGCCAGCGGCGCGAAGGCCGAAACCGCCGCCGCCGCTGCCGCGAAGGAGCCGCCGCCGCTCGACCTGACGATCCGTCATTTCGCGATCGACGGCGGCACGGTCAACGTCGACGACCGCGTGCCGGCGACGCCGACCGCGCTGTCGCTGACGAAGCTCGCCGCGACGCTCGACGGTTTCTCGCTGCAGGGCAAGACGCCCGCGAAGTACACGTTGTCGACGTCGCTGTCGCGCGGCGGCGACGTGACGGCCGAAGGCGCCTTCAATCTCGCGGCGCAGCAGGCCGGCACGAAGCTGACGGTCGCCGCGCTCGCGCTACCGGCGCTGCAGCCGTACCTCGGCGAGGCGACGCGCGCGCGCGTGCTCGACGGCACGCTCGGCGCGACCGTCAACGCACAGGCCGACTGGGGCAAGACGCCGCTCGCCGCGCAGGTCGCCGACAGCACGGTGAGCCTGAAATCGCTGAAGGTCGCGACGCCCGACGCGAAGGCGCCGGCGATCGTGCTGCCCGACGCGAGCGCGAAGATCACGAAGGTCGACGTCGCCGCGCGCACCGCGGAGATCGCGAGCGTCGACGCGAGCGGGCTCGCGCTCGACGTGCAGCGCCTGAAGGACGGCAAGATCGATCTCGCGGCGCTGGCCGAACCCGCGCAGGCATCGGTGCCGAAGCGCACGGTCGCGCGCAAGGCCGAGGCCGCCGCGCCGTCGTGGCACTACCGGATCGACGCGCTGAACGTGAAGGATTCGTCCGCGAACTTCACCGACCTGTCGACGCCGCGCCCGGTGAAGCTGGCGATCAAGCCGCTGGAACTGTCGGTGCAGAAGTTGAGCGACGACCTGACCAAGCCGCTGCCGGTGCAATTGAAGGCGACGCTGAACCGCAAGGGCTCGCTGAACGTCGCGGGCGACGTGACCGCGCAGCCGCTGAAGCTCGGCCTGAAGATCGACGGCAACCGCCTCGACGCGGCTGCGTTCGAGCCGTATTTCGGCAGCGTGCTGAACGCGACGATTGCGAGCGCGCTGCTCAACGCGAAGGGCAACCTGACGTTCGCGCAGGTGAAGGACACGCCGCGCGCCACCTATCGCGGCGACGTCGCGCTCGTCGACGTGCGGATGCTCGACAAGGCGACGTCCGACCCGTTCGCGGGCTGGCGCTCGCTCGCGCTGTCGAACCTGAAGGCGAACTACGATGAGAAGGGCACCGACGTCGACGCCGCGCGCGTGACGTTCTCGAACTTCTACGGCCGCGTGCTGCTCGATGCGCAGGGGCGCCTGAACCTGAAGGACGTCGTCGCGAAGGAGTCGGGCCCCGCGCAGTCGCTGACGCGCGACGCAAGCAAGGGCGAGCCGGTGCCGCTGTCGCCGCAGGCCGCGTCGGCGCCGGCCGTCGCGCAGGCAGCCTCGGCTGCATCGGCCGCGTCCGCGCCGGCGGTCGTGAAGGCCGCACAGCCGCCGCAGCACCCGGTGCGGATGCATTTCGGCGAACTGTTGCTGCAGAACGGCCGCGTCACGTACACCGACAACTTCATCAAGCCGAACTACACGGCGAACCTGATCGCGATCAAGGGCACGGTCGGCGCGTTCGGCACGGATTCGACGACGTCCGCGCCGGTCGATGTCGCCGCGAACCTGGCGGGCAACGGACCGATCTCGATCAAGGGCTCGGTGAACCCGCTGATCGAGAAACCCGCGCTCGACCTCACGGCGACCGCGCACGACATCGAGCTGACCAACCTGACGCCGTATTCGGCGAAGTACGCCGGCTATCCGATCACGAAGGGCAAGCTCAACGTCGACCTGCACTACCAGCTCGCGAACGACCAGTTGACGGCGAACAACCACATCTTCATCGACCAGCTCACGTTCGGCGACCACGTCGAAAACGACACGGCGACGAAGCTGCCGGTGAAGCTCGCGATCTCGCTGCTGAAGAACACGCGCGGCCAGATCGACGTGAACCTGCCGGTGTCGGGTTCGCTGTCGAATCCGGAGTTCAGCATCGGCGGGCTGATCTGGCACGCGGTGCTGAACCTGATCGCGAAGGCCGTCACGTCGCCGTTCACGCTGCTCGCGAATGCGTTCGGCGGCAGCGGCGAGGATCTCGGCTACGTCGAGTTCGCGCCGGGCACGTACGCGCTGACCGATGCGCAGCAGCAGAAGCTCGACACCGTCGTGAAGATGCTGACCGAGAAGCCGTCGATCCGTCTCGACCTGATCGGCCGCGTCGATCCGGCGAAGGACACGCCGGGGCTGCGCGACGCGTATGTCGACCGGCTGGTGCGCCAGCAGAAGCTGAAGGACGTGGTCGGCCAGGGCGAGAGCATCGATCCGATGTCGGTGAAGGTCGAGCCGGCCGAATATTCCAAATACCTGACGCGTGCGTACAAGGCCGCCGACTTCAAGAAGCCGCGCAACCTGGTCGGCCTGCAGAAGACGCTGCCCGATGCGGACATGAAGCAGGCGCTGGCCGATCACGCACCGGCCGACGACAACGCGCTGCGTGCGCTCGCGCAGCAGCGCGCGCAGGCCGTGCGCCAGTACCTCGAAGGAAAGATCGATTCGAGCCGCGTGTTCGTCGTCGCACCGAAGCTCGATGCGAAGGGCATCGAGGACAAGGGCGCGACGACCCGCGTCGACTTCGGGCTCCAGTAAGCCGTCGCTTCATCCGCTGCCGCCGCGTCCGCACCAGCCGGGCGCGGCGGCTTTTTTTCAGCGCGCGACGATCGCCGGTTCGCGCTTGTCCAGTTCCTTCCTCGCGGCCAGCGGCAGACGCGCGTCGTCCCACTGCGTCAGCCATTCGACTTCCTTCGCGGTAAATACCTGTCCGTAGTTGCGCAGCGCGTACTGCAGCGCGTCGACGACGTGATGGCGAATGATTTCGGGGGTGCGTGCATCGTCCAGCACGAACCGGAGAGCTTCCAGGGTCGACATAGTCGTGCTCCGGGTCAGGGAAAACCCTTTATCACACGCCAATAGTCGCGGGCCAAGCCGAAAAAAAATCCGGCCGCGCACGCCGGCGCACGGAGCGGACCTGCGTTGCGCGACGCGCAACCGCATTGCGACCGCTTCATGTCACTTGCGTTTGGTTACGTTTGACAGAGAACAGAAAGCCCCGCTTCATCCGACCGCCGCACGATCCGGCGATATTTTGCGCGCCTGATGGCAAGTCACGCAGTTCAACATCAATCGACGAGGTGGGGTGATGATTTCGTTCTTCGGTAAGCAGCGGAAGATGGCCGCGATGGTGGCGGGCGCGCTGGCGCTCGCAAGCATGGGCGCGTACGCGGCGCAGCAGGACGGCGACAGTCAGGGCGGGAACGACGGCCACGCGCGCCGCGTCGTGAAGCACGTGCTGCTGATCAGCGTCGACGGCCTGCACGAGCAGGATCTCGCGCGCTGTATCGGCGCGAACACGTGTCCGAACATCGCGGTGCTCGCCAAGAGCGGCGTGACGTACACGAATGCGTACACGCCCGGCCTGTCTGATTCGTTCCCGGGCCTCGCGGCGCTCGTGACGGGCGGCTCGCCGAAGACGGCCGGCCTGTTCTACGACGTGTCGTACGACCGCAACCTGTATGCGCCGAGCGACACGACGTGCTCGGGCAAGCAGGGCTGGAACGTCGTGTTCGACGAAACGACCGGCATCGACGCGATCAACGGCGGCAAGCTCGTGCACCTCGACGGCGGCGGCGCGTTCAACCCGCAGGCGATCCCGCATGCGCGCGTGGGCGGCCAGTGCGTGCCGGTCTATCCGCACAACTACCTGAAGACCAACACGGTGTTCGAGGCCGTGAAGGCCGGCGTGCCGAATGCGCACACCGCGTGGGCCGACAAGCACGCGTGGGGCTACGACTGGCTGAACGGCCCGTCAGGCACCGGCGTCGACGATCTGATGCGCACCGAGATCAACTCGATCGACCCGGCGACGAACACCGCGTACACGGACGTCTACTCGCACACCGCGCGCTTCGACAACCTGCACGTGCAGGCGCTGATCAACCAGATCGAAGGCCGCGATTCGACGGGCACCAAGAGCGCGCCGGTGCCGACGCTGTTCGGCGCCAACTTCCAGACGCTGAGCGTCGCGCAGAAGTCGCCGGTCGCGAAGGGCGGCGGGTATCTCGATGCGGATTTCACGCCGAACGGTCAGGTCGCGAATGCGATCACGTATGTCGACAACTCGATCGGCCATGTCGTCGCGGCGCTGAAGCAGGCCAACCTGTACACGTCGACGGCCGTGATCGTCACGGCGAAGCACGGCCAGTCGCCGACCGACCGCACGAAGCTCGTGAAGAACGGCGACACGCTGACGAAGCTGCTCGAAGCGAACAACTACCTCGACCCGAACGGCAACTTCGGCCAGAACAACACGTCGACGGGCAACCTGAACGACGGGTCGGGCCTGGTCGGCACGGGCTTCGTGCAGACCGACGACGTCGGCCTGATCTGGCTGCGCGACCGCAGCCAGCGCACGGCCGTCGTGCAGACGCTGAAGGCGAACCTCGGCTGCAACGCGCCGGGGATCTGCGCGGACGGCTCGCAGGCCTACATCCTGTACGGCGCGGCGCTCGCCGACCGCTTCGGTGATCCGGCCAACGGCCGTACGCCGGACATCATCGTCCAGCCGAATCCGGGCGTGATCTATACGTCGAGCACGAAGAAGGACGAGGAGCACGGCGGCAACGCGCCGGACGACAGCCACCTCGGCCTGCTCGTGTCGTACCCGGGCATCCATCGCGCGCGCACCGTGAACGATCTGGTCGGCACGAAGCAGGTCGCGCCGACGATCCTCGAGCTGCTCGGCGCCGATCCGCGCCTGCTGCATGCGGTCGTGGCCGAGAACACGCGCGTGCTGCCGGGGCTCGGTATCGGGCGTTGAGCGTGACGGGCGGCGTGGCGCTGCGCTTCCGGCGCCGCCGTGCCGCCCGAGCCTGCCGGGACTGCCGGGACTGCCGCCTGGGCTTGCCCGGCTCCAGCCGCCTGAGCCTGTCCGGCCATGCCGCCCGGGCTTGCCCGGTCCCATGCCGTCCGAGCCTGTCCGGCCATGCCGCGCGGGCTTGCCCGGTCCCATGCCGCCCGAGCCTGTCCGGCTACGCCGCCCGGGCTCATTCGTTCGCGCATTCGTCGAGCATCCATTCCCTGAAGCGCCGCAACGCAGCGCTCGTCTCCAGGCGCTCCGGCGCGTAGCACAGGTAGTGCCCTTGCGCGTCGACGTCGACGGGGGCGTCGAACGGTTCGACGAGCGCGCCGGTTGCGAGCGTGTCGACGATCAGGAAGCGCGGCACGAGCGCGAGCCCGAGCCCGGCCTGCGCGGCCTGGATCAGCACCGAATACTGTTCGAAGCGCGGCCCTGACAGCGCGTTCATGTGGGCCGCGCGATGGCGCTCCGCCCACATCGACCACGCGATCTCCGCCTGCTCGTGCACCAGCCGCGGCGCGGATGCCGCGTCGGCCGGCGTGCGCAGCGCATGCCGCGCCGCGAATTCACGGGAACAGACCGGCACGAACGTCCGGCCGTCCAGGTAATCGCAGCGCACGCCTTCCCATGCGCCGTCGCCATAGCGGATCGCCGCGTCGAGTCCGAACGGAAACACGTCGCCGTGGGCCAGATGGCGGCGAAAACTCAGCGTGACACCCGGCGCGACGGCCAGGAAGCGCGCGAGCCGCGGCACCAGCCACTTCGTCGTGAAGGTCGGCACGCTCGCGATCGTCAGCAGATCGCTGTTCTCGCGCGCGCTCAGCAATTCGATCGACGCGTTGCCGATCTCGCGCAGCGGGCCGATCACGCGCGCGTGATAGACCTGCCCGGCCCGCGTGAGCGTGAGATTGCGCCCCTCGCGCACGAACAGCTTGACGCCGAACAGCGCCTCGAGATTCGCGATCTGCCGGCTGACCGCGCTCGGCGTCAGGCCGAGCTCGCGGGCCGCATACGAGAAATTCAGGTACTTCACGGAACTCGCGAACGCGTGCAGCTCCGCGATGTTGGGAAACAGGTGCTTCACGGCGAACTATTCCTTGCGCGCACAGATCGATGCGGGCGTTGTACGTTTTTTTCATGACGATGCCATGTCGGATCCGCACACTGCGTCCGTCACGACAATGCATGTCGGCCCTGTCCGGCGGGCGTTGCGTGACCCGTTCCGTATCCGCCAGCGAGTTTCGCCATGCATCCGCCATCCGCTCCGGCCCTTGCCGAAGCTATTCCGATTCGTCGTAACAAACGGCCGCGCGCGTTGGCGGGACGCCTGCTGCTGCAGGCATTCGTCGCGGCCTTCGCGCTGTACCTCGCGTTGCCGATCGCGCTGCTGCTGATCGGCTCGGTCGGCCAGTCGTGGACGAACACGCTGCTGCCGTCCGGCATCACGTCGCACTGGTTTGCGGATCTGGCCGCGAACCGCAGCTTTACCCGCGCATTCGGCGTGAGCCTCGTCGTTGCGCTCGCCTGCTGTGCGATCAATGCCGTGCTGGCGCTGCCGCTCGCGTATGCGCTGCATCACCGCGCACTGGCCGGCCGCGGCTTCGCGGCGCGCGTCGTGATGCTGATGCCGATCGCGGTGCCGGCGCTGACGCTCGGGTTCGGCTATATCGCGATCTTCAGCGGCGATGCGCTGCCGTGGCTCGGCACGCTGCCGCTGATGATCGCCGCGCACGCGGTGCTGACGCTTCCGTACTTGCTGCAGACGCTACTGAGCGACCTGCGCCACCTGGGGCTCGCCCATCTCGAGGCGTGTGCGGCGACGCTCGGCGCGACGCCGCTGCGCCAGTTCTTCACGATCGTGGTGCCGAACCTGCGGCACAGCCTGTTTTCCGGCCTCGTGATGGTCGCCGCGCTGTCGATCGGCGAATTCCAGATCTCGAACCTGATCGCGGGTTTCCGCTATCGCAACTATCCGATCGTGCTGCTGCAGGCGTTCTACGGCGCGTCGGGGATGGCCTGTGCGGCGACCGTCGTGCTGCTCGTCCTCGCCGTGCTCGCGACGCTCGCCTCCGTCTTCACCGTGCAACGCCTGAAGTGAAACCGTCATGAGTCTCGATTTCGAAAACGTCAGCTTTCAGTATCCGGGCGCCCGTCACGGCGTCGACGCGGTCACGTTGTCCGCGGCCCAGGGCGAACTGCTCGCCGTGATGGGCCGCAGCGGCTCCGGCAAATCGACGCTGCTGCGCCTCGCCGCCGGGCTGCTCGACGGCTACCGCGGACGCATCGCGATCGTCGGCCGCGACATGGCCGGCGTGCCGGTGTGGCAGCGCGAGATCGGGATGGTGTTCCAGCACTACGCGCTGTTTCCGAACCTGTCGGTCGTCGACAACGTCGGCTATGGCCTGAAGATGCGCGGCATGACGGCGGCACTGCGCCGCCGCCGCGCGCTCGAGATGCTCGAACGCGTCGGCCTCGCGGCGCAGGCCGACCGCAGTACGGCGCTGCTGTCCGGCGGCCAGCAGCAGCGCGTCGCGCTGGCCCGCGCGCTCGTGATCGAACCGAAGCTGCTGCTGCTCGACGAGCCGCTCGCGGCGCTTGATGCCGGCATTCGCCACCAGTTGCGCGACGAGATCCGCGCGCTGCAGCGCGCGTGCGGCGCGACGACGCTGCTCGTCACGCACGACCAGGACGAGGCGCTCAGCATGGCCGATCGCGTGGCGATCGTCGACGGCGGACGCATGTTGCAGGCCGGCACCCCGCGCGACCTGTACGAGCGTCCGGCGACCGCGCAGGTCGCCCGCTTCGTCGGCCATTCGACGCTGCTGCGCGGCCGCGTGCTCGCGCACGGCGCGGTCGACGTGCGGTTCGCCACGCTGTGCGCGGATACGGGCGCGCACCGGCCGGGCGACACGGTCGACGTGCTGGTCCGGCCGGAACACCTGCAGCCCGATCCGCCCGAACACGTCGCGAACCGCATCGACGGCCGGGTCGGCGAGGTGCGCTATTTCGGCGCGACGCAGCGCTTCGACTTCGTGCCGGCCGGCGCGAGCGACGCGCTGCTCGGCGAAGGGCGCGAGCTTCCGGCGCGCTGCGTGTCGATCGAGCCGCGCCACCTGCTCGTGCTGCCCGCCGCGTAAGTGCGGGCGACCCTATTCATTCAACGGAGAATCACGATGTCTGCACGCCGCCACTTCCTTATTGCGACGCGCCGCCGCCTGCTGGCGCTCTGCGCGTTCGCGACCCTCGCGCCGGCGCTGGCCCATGCCGCGCCGCTGTATCCCGGCGAGGAAGCGTTGTACGAGAAGGCCGCCGACGAAGGGCTCGTCGTGTCGTTCGATACGGGCCCGGAATGGGCGAACTGGAAATCGCTGTTCGCCGAATTCCGCAAGCGCTACCCGAAGGTCGAGATCACGTACAACGACATCGGCTCGGCGGCAACGGTCGTCGCGCTCGACAAGTCGCGACGTCGTCCGCAGGCCGACACCGCGTATTACTTCGCGGCGTCGGCGCTCGATGCGACGGCCAAGGACGTCGTCGCGCCGTTCAAGCCGGTCAATTTCGACAAGCTGCCGCCGGTGTTCCGCGCAGCCGACGGCCGCTGGTTCGCCGTGCACTCGCTGAACATCGCGTTGCTCGTCAACCGGAAGCTCGTGAAGAACGTGCCGCTGCGCTGGTCCGACCTGCTGAAGCCCGAATATCGCAATGCGGTCGTCTATCTCGACCCGCGCTCGACCGGGCAGGGGCAGGTCGCCGTGTTCGCCGCCGCCTATGCGAACGGCGGCAGCGTCGACAACCCGAAGCCGGGCGCGGATTTCTTCGGCAAGCTGAAGCAGGCGGGCAACGTGCTGCGCGTCGAGGGGACGACGCCGTACGCGAAGTTCGTCAAGGGCGAGATTCCGATCCTGATCGGCTACGAGAACGACGGGCTCAAGGCGAAGTACACGGACGGCATGGGCGACGCGGCCGACGTCGTGATTCCGCAGGACGGCAGCGTATCGGCGCCGTACGCGATGAGTCTGGTGAAGAACGGCCCGAACCCGGCCGCCGCGCAGTTGTGGCTCAACCTCGTGATGAGCGATGTCGGCCAGGCGCTGTTCGCGCAGGGCTACGTGCGCCCGGCCGTGCCCGGCACGCCGGTCGCGCAGGAGGTTGCCGCGAAGCTGCCGAACGCGCCGCAGGTGCGTCCGCTCGATGTCGCGAAGGCCGCGACGCGCAAGGCCGAGGTCGACCAGCTCTGGTCGCAGGCCACGCTCGGCAAGTAAGGGGAACGGGATGCGGGTCTCGTCCATGCAGCGCGGCGTCCTGCGCCGCTACGGCGCGGTGCCGGCGGCCGGGCTGTTCGCGGTGTGCTTCGCGCTGCCGCTCGCCGCGCTCGTCGGCGCCGCGTTCGACGGCGGCGGTCGTGCGTTTGCCGCGGTATTCGGCGATCCGCTCGTCGCCGACGCCATCGTGCGTTCGCTGGCGCTCGCGATCGGCGCCGGCACGCTGTCCGTCGCGGTCGGCGTGCCGGTCGCGTTCGTGCTGGCCGGGCAGTCGCCGGCGCGCCGCCGCTGGTCGCTCGCGCTGCTCGGCGTGCCGCTGGCGTTCTCCGGCCTCGTGATCGCATACGGCTTCATCCTCGTGTTCGGCCGCGCCGGTTTCGTGACGACGCTGCTGGCGTCGCTCGGCGCGGATCCGACCGTGGTCGGCGGCGCGATCTACACGATGCCGGGGCTCGCGTTCGCGTACGCGTACTACCTGATCCCGCGGGTCGCGCTGATCCTCTACCCGGCGCTCGCGAATCTCGACCGGCGGCCACTCGAGGCGGCGCTGACGCTCGGCGCACGGCCGTGGCGCGCGTGGTTCGACGTCGCGTGGCGCGAGCTGTGGCCGTCGATCGCGTCGGCGTGGTGCCTCGTCAGTGCGATCGCGCTCGGCACGTACGGCACGGCGCTCGCGCTGGCCGGCACGCAGATCAACATCCTGCCGCTGCTGATGTACCTGAAGCTGTCCGACGGACAGACCGATTTCTCGCAGGCCGCCGTGCTGTCGATCGTGCTGACGGCGCTCTGCACCTGCGTTCTTGCATTGGGGGAAGGACTTGCACGGCAACGACATCATTGAATGGTCGAACCAGGCGCGCGACGCGCTGGAGCAACTCGCGCAACGGCAGCGCGGCGCGACCCGGCACCGGATGCCGGTCGGCGTGATCGGCCCGCGCGATGCGACGGACGCCCAGCTTGCCATCGCCGAGCGAATCGCGCACGGGCTCGCGGCGGCGGGCGTCGCGATCGTCGGCGGCGGCAAGCAGGGCGTGATGGAGGCGGCCGCGCGCGGTGCGCATGCGGCAGGCGGCTGTGCGATCGGGCTGCTGCCCGAGGACGATGCGCAGCACGCGAATCCGTATCTGACCGTCGCGCTGCCCACCGGGCTCGGCATCACGCGCAACGCGCTGATCGCTCGCGCGTCGCTGTGCCTGATCGCGGTCGGCGGCGGGCTCGGCACGTTGTCCGAGATCGCGCTCGGGCTGCAATGGGGCAAGCTGGTGTTCACGATTTGCGACGCGCCGCAGGTGGCGGGCGTCGAGAACTTCGACGAAGCGGACCTGCTCGTCGCGCGGGTCGCGCAGTGGCTGTCCGGTTCGGCGTAGGCCGGCATTCCGGGTAACCGGATGCATCGTTTCGGGTGGTATCGATTTAATAAATAGGAATCCTCTACATGAAGAAGATCACTTTTGCGCTTTGCGTTGCCGGCGGCCTCTGCACGGCGGCGCATGCGCAAGGCACCGTCGCGCTCTACGGGATCGTCGACGCGGGTTTGGGGTACACGAGCAACCAGCGCGTCGCGACGAGCAAGGGGTCGCTCGGTTCGCCGGTCGCGTATCGCGGCGCGTCGAGCTACAGCTTCGCGAGCGGCACGTGGTCCGGCAGCCGCTGGGGGCTGAAGGGCAAGGAAGATCTCGGCGACGGGCTCGCGGCCGTCTTCCAGCTCGAGAGCGGCTTCAACATCGGCACCGGGCAGCTCGGCCAGGGCGGGCGGATGTTCGGCCGCCAGGCGTGGATGGGGCTGTCGAGCACGCGCTACGGTACGTTGACGATGGGCCGCCAGTACGATCCGATCGTCGATTTCGTCGGCTCGATCGGGCCGGGTTCGTTCCTGACCGGCATGGGTGCGCATCCGGGCGATCTCGACAACATCGACAACCAGTCGCGCGAGAACAATTCGGTCAAGTACGTGAGCCCGTCGTTCGGCGGCTTCACGTTCGGCGGGCTGTACGGCTTCGGCAACCAGGCAGGCAGCGCGAAGAACCAGAATACGTGGAGCGTCGGCGGCCAGTACGTGAACGGGCCGTTCGCGATCGGTGCGGCCTACCTGTATGCGACCAACGCATTCGGCGCGAACGGCGGCGCATGGACCGGCTCGTACGACGGCACGTTCGGGTCGTCGATCAACGAGGGTTTTGCGTCGTCGAAGAGCATGCAGATCGTCGCGGCCGCGTCGACCTACCAGATCGGCGCGGTGACGCTCGGCCTGTCGTACAGCAACACGCAGTATCGGGCGGGCGCGTTCTCGACGTTCCGGGGCAACGCGACCTACAACTCGGTCGGCGGCACGGCGTCGTGGCAGGTGTCGCCGGCGCTGCGCGTCGCGGCCGGCTACGACTTCACGCGCGGCAGCTCGGTCGGCGGTGAAGCCGCGCCGAAGTATCACCAGTTGAACCTGGCGTCGTACTACTACCTGTCGAAGCGGACCGCGCTCTACGGTCTCGTCGGCTACCAGAAGGCGAGCGGCAAGACGCTCGACCCGTACGGCAATGTCGTCGCCGCGACGGCGTCGGTCGGCGACGTCGGCAACGGCATCTCGTCAGCGGGCAACACGCAGACGCTCGTGCGGGTTGGTATGCGGCATACGTTCTGATCGTCGCACGATCGCACTCCGGCGAATTCGATTGGCCCTCGCATGTTGCGAGGGCTTTTTTTCGTCCGGTCGATCACCCGGAGCATGCCGGGCCCGGACTTGAAATGAGGGGAGCAACCCGCCATATTGGCAGCGCATGAACTTTCAACGACGCCTCCAGAGGATTCCCGATGCGCCTTCTGCTTGCCCTGCTGCTGCCGTGGTTCCAGTTTTTCACGATCGGCCGCCCGATCGCCGGTGTGATCTGCCTGATCCTGCAACTCACGATCGTCGGCTGGCTGCCGGCCGCGATCTGGTCGGTATATGCGCTGAGCCAGTACAAGACCGATCAAAAGATCGAGGCGGCGCTGCGCGAGCGGCGGTAAGTCGGAGTTGCAATTCCGGGCGTTTCTTCCCGCCAGGTGCAACGTCAAGGATTCCTGTTTCGGTAGATATCTACATAATTTGCGCGCAGCCGTGTGCGCAATTTGTATAGATTTCTGCTGGAATGATTGTGTTCAACGGACGGGAGGCGACACGATGGACAAACGCTATAACGCAATGTCGCTTCCCGAACAGCTTGCGCTGCGGCGGCAAGCGATCGAGGACGTTCTCGCGCATCCCGACTGGTCGCTGCGCGAATCGGTGCGCCATCTGAAGCAGACGATGCGGCTGACGAGCGCGGAGATGGCGAAGCTCGTCGGCGTGTCGACGAAGACGATTCAGGATATCGAGCAGGGCCGCAGCGACGGGACGGTTCAGACGATGAACCGCATATTCGGCATGCTGGGATTGAAGCTCGGCGTCGTGCGGCGGGCGCCTCAATAACGCACTCGGAGGAAGCGGCCGCGCAGCGCGTATCCATCGGGCGATCGATGCGCGCCGCGCCCGGGCCACGCGCGTGGCGCGATCGCCCGGCCGGCACCCTGACTTCACTTCACCGCAAACAGCGTCAGGTTCATGAAGATCTTGAACGCATAACCGAGCGTGACGGCGCCGACCACGCCGCCCGCCCACAGCACGACGAACCACATCCAGCCGCGCATCCGCGGCCGGGGCGCCTCGGGCGGGCGATCGGCGGAATCAGTGGTGGTAGTAATGCTGGTCTTCATGGCGCACCTTGCCTCGGAATACCCAATAACCCATCGTCGTATAGGCGATGATGATCGGGAGAATAACCGCTGCGCCGACCAGCGTGAAGGTCTGGCTGGAACGCGGCGCCGCCGCTTCCCAGATCGTCATCGTCTGCGGAATCGCATACGGGAACAGCGTGACGAGCAGGCCGACATAGCCGAGCAGCACGAGCGCCAGCGCGAGCACGAACGGCGTCATGTCGTGCCGGTCGCGCACCGCGCGCCGCATCCACACTGCGCACCCGGCGACCAGGAACGGCACCGGCAGCAGGCGCCAGAACAGCCCCGTATCGAACCAGCGCTGCGCGATGGCCGGATCCTGCAGCGGCGTCCACAGGCTGACGACAGCGATGAAGCCGAGCAGCACGACGGTCAGCGGCCACACCACGCGATGCAGCCGGCGCTGCAGGTCGCCTTCGGTCTTCGCGACGAGCCAGCAGCAGCCGAGCAGCGCATAGGTCACGATCAGGCCGAGGCCCGTCAGCAGGCTGAACGGCGTGAGCCAGTCGAACGCGTCGCCCGCGAACACGCCGTCCTTCACGGCGATGCCCTGCAGGAACGCGCCGAGCGCGATCCCCTGGAAGAACGTCGCGCCGGCCGAGCCGCCGATGAATGCGAGATCCCACAGTTGCTTGGTGCGTCGCGCCTTCGCGCGGATCTCGAACGACACGCCGCGGAAGATCAGGCAGACCAGCATGAAGATCAGCGGCAGGTACAGCGCCGACAGCACGGTCGAATAGACGATCGGGAACACCGCGAACAGCCCGGCGCCGCCGAGCACGAGCCAGGTCTCGTTGCCGTCCCACACGGGCGCGACCGTGTTCATCATCAGGTCGCGTTCCTTCTCGTCCGGGAAGAACGGGAAGACGATGCCGATGCCGAGGTCGAAGCCGTCGAGCACGACGTACATGAAGAGCCCCAATGCGATGATCGCGGCCCAGATTACGGTGACGTCCATAGGTTTTCTCGTTTGCGGATGGGGTGGGCTCAGACGGTCTCGATCAACTCGTCGACGGCCGACATCGGGCGGCGCGCGGTGTGATCGGGGCGCGTGTCGGGCGTGTCGTCGTGCTTCGCGTCGGGCAGCGCGGGGCCGGCCTTCATCAGCTTCAGCATGTAGTACACGCCGGTGCCGAACACGAGGAAGTACACGATCACGAACGTCATCATCGACAGGCTGACCTGCTGCACCGACAGCGGCGACACGGCCTGCGCGGTGCGCATCACGCCATACACGACCCACGGCTGGCGGCCCGCTTCGGTCGTCACCCAGCCCGCGAGCAGCGACACGAAGCCGGTCGGGCCCATCACGAGCGCGAAGCGCTGGAACCACTTCGATTCATACAGGCGGCCGCGGCGGCGCAGCAGCCACGCGAGCGCGGCGAGGCCGATCATCGCAAAGCCGAGGCCGACCATGATCCGGAAGCTCCAGAACACGACGGTCGAGTTCGGGCGGTCCTCAGGCGGGAATTCCTTCAGCCCGCGAATCTCGCCGTCCCAGCTGTGCGTGAGGATCAGGCTGCCGAGGTGCGGCACCTTCACCGCGTAGCGGGTCGTTTCCGCCTTCATGTCCGGAATGCCGAACAGGTTGAGCGGCGTGCCGCCCTTCTCGGTTTCCCACAGCCCTTCGATCGCGGCGATCTTCGCGGGCTGGTGCTTCAGCGTGTTGATGCCGTGCTGGTCGCCGATCAAGGCCTGCAGCGGCGCGAGTACGAGCAGCAACCACAGCGCCATCGAGAACATCTTCTTCACGCCCCTGTCGCGGCGGCCCTTCAGCAGGTGCCATGCACCCGTCGCGGCCACGACCAGCGCGGCGACGATGAACGCGGCGATCGCCATGTGGAACAGGCGGTACGGGAACGACGGGTTGAAGATGATCGCGAACCAGTCGGTCGGCACGACGCGGCCGTCGACGATCTCGAAGCCCTGCGGCGTCTGCATCCAGCTGTTCGACGCGAGGATCCAGAACGTCGAGATCAGCGTGCCGATCGCGACCATCAGCGTCGCGCCGAAGTGCGCGCGCGGGCTCACGCGGTTCCAGCCGAACAGCATGATGCCGAGGAAGCCGGCCTCGAGGAAGAACGCGGTCATCACCTCGTACATCAGCAGCGGGCCGGTGACGGCGCCGGCGAAGCTCGAGAAGCCCGACCAGTTGGTGCCGAACTGGTAGCTCATCACGACGCCGGAGACGACGCCCATCCCGAACGCGACCGCGAAGATCTTCGACCAGAACAGACAGAGGGTCTTGTAGTACTGCTTGCCGGTCTTGAGCCAGCGATATTCGAGCACGGCGATGAAGCTGGCAAGGCCGATGCTCAGCGCCGGAAAGACGATGTGAAAGGAGACGGTGAACGCGAATTGCAGGCGGGCCAGATCGAGGGCCGAAAGTGCGGTGTCCATACCAGATGACCGAAGCTGACGATACCCGCCGGCGGGTGCCGGCGGACCCCGGCCGACAGGCGGCGGGGTTGGCTGGAGTATGTGCCGCGATGTTGCACCGCGAAATGCGCCAACTCGTCGCAGATGTCCAGCCTGCCGCGCGCGATTCCGGGATAAATCGTTGATTCGTATCAAGAAGGCCGTTCGCGGCGCGTGCGGCCGCGGCGTGGCGGTCTGACGCACGTGCGGCAATATGGCGCGTCGCGTCATCGGAACGGTTCGATCCGCACGCCCGTACCGTGCGGAACCCCCGGCGTGCCGCCGTGCGCGGCCGATCCGTTTCGACGCGTTAGCGTGTAACGCGGGTGACGCGCGGGAGGGGCGTGGCAGGTGGGGGCCGCGGCTCGACCGTCGGCACGCGCTGCGTGAATTGCGTACACTCTGAGTCTCGTTTCGGCAGGGCCGGGCGCATCGGTTCCGGTCCGCGTTCACTCAGGGCACGAAGATGATCGATTTACGCAGCGATACCGTGACACGTCCGAGCCAGGCAATGCTGGCCGCGATGACTGCCGCCGAAGTCGGCGACGACGTATGGGGCGACGACCCGACCGTGCTGCGCCTGCAGGCGGCCGTGGCCGAGCGGACCGGCAAGGAGGCCGGCCTGTTCTTCCCGAGCGGCACGCAGAGCAACCTGGCCGCGCTGATGTCCCATTGCGAGCGCGGCGACGAGTACATCGTCGGCCAGCTCGCGCACACCTACAAGTACGAAGGCGGCGGCGCGGCCGTGCTGGGCAGCATCCAGCCGCAGCCGATCGAGAACGCGCCGGACGGCACGCTGCCGCTCGCGAAGATCGCCGCGGCGATCAAGCCGATCGACAATCACTTTGCCCGCACGCGTTTGCTCGCGCTCGAGAACACGATCGGCGGCCAGGTCTTGCCGGAAGGCTATGCGCAGGAAGCCGTCGCGTTCGCGCGCAGCCGCGGGCTGTCCACGCACCTCGACGGCGCGCGCGTATGCAACGCGGCCGTCGCGTCGGGGCGCCCGATCGCCGAGCTGTGTGCACCGTTCGATACCGTATCGATCTGCTTCTCGAAAGGGCTCGCCGCACCGGTCGGCTCGGTGCTGGTCGGCAACCGTGCGCTGATCGAGCGCGCGCAGCGCTGGCGCAAGGTGCTCGGCGGCGGGATGCGGCAGTCGGGCATTCTCGCGGCGGCGTGCCTGTATGCGCTCGACCACAACGTCGAGCGGCTCGCGGACGATCATGCGAACGCCGCGCATCTCGCGGCAGGCCTCGCGCGCATCGAATCCGTGAAGGTGCTGTCGCACGCGACGAACATGGTGTTCGCGCAATTTCCCGAAGCCGATTGCGCGCCGCTCGAGGCGTGGCTCAAGGAGCGCGGGATTCTCACGCAGATGCTGTACGCGTCGCGCTTCGTTACCCACTGTGATGTGTCGCGCGCGGACATCGATACGTTCGTCGGCGCGGTCGGTGCGTATTTCTCGCAGCGGCGCGCGTAACCGCCGCGAGCCGGGCCCGTCACCGGCTCATGTCATTTCTGCAGCGGCGCGAGCAACCGGCGCGCCGCTTCGACCACCCGCGCGGACAGCGACGCCATCGTCGGCGACTGCACGGTCCACGCGTGCCAGTACAGCGTGACGTCGGTCGGATGCGCGGGCGCAAGATCGACGAGCCCCTGCGCGTCGAGCGGCGCGGTGCCGATCAGCGGCTCCGGCACCATCGCGTAGCCGAGCCCGTGCCGCACCGCCGCGAAGTGCGAATGGGTGCCCGGCACGTAATGGCACGGGTATGCACCTTCCGGCAACCCGAACTTCTCCTTCAGGAACGACGACTGCAGCGTGTCGCGCCGCGAATACGCGACGACGGGCGCGTTGCGTGCGCTCGTGCGGTTCAGCCCGCGCGGAAACCAGCGCGCCGCGAACGCGGCGGCCGCGAGCAGCCGGTAGCGCATCGTGCCGAGCGGCGTCGCGATGCAGCCGCGCATCGGCTTCGGCTCGGTCGTCACGCAGCCGACCGCCATTCCGCTTTCGAGCAGCGCGAACGTGTGGTCCTGATCCTCGACGATCAGCTCGAACAGGATCCGCTCGCCCGCGAGCACGGAAGTCAGCGCGGGCAGGAACCACGTGCCGAGGCTGTCGGAATTCAGCGCGATCGTCACGGAGATCGGCGATTCGCGCTCGGTCGCGAGCGTGCTTTGCAGGTCGGCCTGCAGCAGCGCGACGCGGCGCAGGTGCTGCAGCACGCGCTGCCCGGCCACCGTCGGGCGGCACGGCCGCGTGCGCAGCACGAGCGGCGTGCCGAGGCTCGCCTCCAGCGCGCGGACCCGCTGCGTGACGGCGGAGGCGGTCACGTGCAGGCGCACGGCCGCCTGCTCGAAGCTGCCCGTGTCGGCGACGGCCAGCAGCGCGGCGGCCTGCTTCGGATCGATCGTCAGCGACATGTATCAGATGGGCAGAGACGGATTGTGATGCTCAAAACGATGAACTCCTGCTAGTCATGGCGTTGCGGCCGATCATGACGCTTGGCGATCCAGTGTGGCATGGAAATCGGTCATACCTTGGGACCAAACTGTGACCGATTCGGCATGTCGTGCCAGATGGTCGGGCGCAAGGTGCGCATACCGGAGAACCATGTCGTAGCTTGAGGCTGTCCTAACCGACGATGCCAGCGCGGACTCCCGCGCCGGCATCGTGCTTACAGATCAGCGAACGCGGGCAGAAGGTCCTGGTCGACGAGCCGAATCTCGATACGGTTTGCAATGTCGACGTGTTCGGAGTTGTCCACTGAAAAAACGGCATCTGGGACGCTCACAATGATCGTCCCGGTCTGCTTCCGACCGGCTTCGG
Organism: Burkholderia pyrrocinia; assembly: GCF_022809715.1. Taxonomy (NCBI): domain Bacteria; kingdom Pseudomonadati; phylum Pseudomonadota; class Betaproteobacteria; order Burkholderiales; family Burkholderiaceae; genus Burkholderia; species Burkholderia pyrrocinia. The sequence goes on along the minus strand of NZ_CP094460.1, from coordinate 1,930,989 downwards.
GAACTGGAATCAATTCGCGTGCTTCCGGGACTTGCTGAGCCGTGAGGAGCTTCGGGAGATATAGCATCCAGCCAACGCCAGGCTTGTCATCAAACACCTGCCGGGGAAAATACTCTCGTGGTGAAACAGAGACGTACATCGGGTCATAAACCGAGACGATCGCGGCCACTATCTTGGCCGCCCCCTCATAGCTGTGCTCGTCCGCCGAGACTGCGCTCTGTGCCGGTAGCCCAATTTCTACCTCGCTGGGCCGCCTCTTCGCATCGATGCCTAACTTCAACCTCGCGCTGTTGGCCGCGTCCATCTGACCATTCCAGAAGCCAAATACTTTAGGAAGGTCCATCTTTTTTTCGTACCGTTGCGCCAAGACTGCCAAAACGGCTGTCGAAGGTATGCCGGGCGCTTCATACATGGGATACAGACGGGCTTCTTCCTCGGTATCCGCCTTCAGCCACCACTGCCCTAAACGTTCGTCCTCGCGTGACATGGCCTCAACCACCGGCCATAGACGGACAAGATGAGCCGCAAAATCGCCAGGCTGGGCGAAATCGGCAGGGCTACGAAATTGCGTAACTATTTCCATTTTTGTCAGGGCACCCATTCTGATTCGACGCGAAGACGGGCAAGCGGCGTTCTCATGTAGTTCCAAGTCCGCTCCGTCTGAAAATACCATTTCAACCTTGCAGGAGGATGATCGTCTACAACCGCGGCCTGAGCTCCAGCCTGCTCCTCCATGTCATCAAAGGTCTTGGTGTACGGTACATCGTCCTTCTTCAAGAACTGATCGTACTTTCCCTTCGCTTCTATCAACAAACAGCTTTCCGGTCGAAAGCCGTCGAAGTCGCGCTGCCAGACCCACTCCATGCTCCAGGCCTCTTCAACGCTATAGGGGAACCCCGTAATTCGGCCTTGATATTCTCGGGAGTTGTCACTCATGCTCCAGTTGCGGCGCTGCATGCTCCCCGCCTCAGGTGGGCACTTCTTGCAGCTCTCGCCCGTGCGCGGAATCGCCCGTACGTCCGGTTTTGCCTTGCTTTCGTCCTTTGGGGTATCACCCGACAGACTCCCAGTTCCCGCCACTGCCGCCCCGCCCAATAAGGCGACGCCAGCTCGCGCCAATACTGGTCCAAGCTCCACTGCCGCTGCTTCGATTATCGGTACTACCAATCCCGCCATTTCGAGATCCCCCGTTGTATTCCGGATGTTCGATGCGCCACTTGATGACGCGAAGGTAATCGTGAAAGCGTTCGTCGGCCGATCGGCCGGGGCGCGTTATCCATGCGCGCGTCGCAGGTTTCTCGTAAAACTTCGGTGCGTATGCCTCGATTCGAAGAAACACCGCGATGTTCTCGTCGGACTGGATACCGAGCCGGCGAGCCTCGACGTATGCATTCCAGAGGCGCGCAGGCAGCGTGCTGTCGTCGGCTAGTTTCGGGTCCGCTATGACGAGATCCTGCCGGGTGCGTTCGACATATCCGCGCGCATCGATCTCGGCAAGGCCGGCGATCTGTTCGCTTGTCAGTTCAAGCATGCGGGTGTACTCCCCTTAGTTTTCCATTCACTTCGACGAGCCAGTTGAACGTCGGCACGAAAAACTGCATGCGCTGCGTGAATTCCATCAGCGACGCGACGTCGGCCATGATGCGGGCATCGTAGAAGCGGAGCAGGGCAGTGCGCCCGTCCGGCAAGCGTACGTCGAGGCGGTTGCGCAGCTCGTCGGCGAGCGATTCAATCGGAAATGCGCTGATTAGCCAGGACACGCCCGGGGAACTGTTGGCCATCGCAGAAAGCGTGCGGCGGGTATTGCCGGATGCGAGCTCGTAGTCGACTAGCCACGGTCCGGCATCGGCCAGCGACGAGTCGGGAGTGTTGTCGAACAGGGCGGCGGCCGACTGTGATCGTTGCGGGGATGAACCGTTGGCCGCGTTGGCGTAAAGAAGGCCGTCGACAAGCGCATACAGGTGCACTTGCATGGTCAACTGCTGTTGCCGCTTGAGGAAGAATGCTTCGATCGAATTTCCGGTCATGTGCTACCCGCGCGCGATCATCGTCGCGGCATTCTCGGCCGCAGTTTTCAGGCATTCGAGGCAGAGCGTGGGCGAGGGGGCAAGTGCCGCTGCAGTAGCTGGGACAGCCGAAACTGCGCCGCCTGTCGTTGCTTCGCCAGCTCCGACGTCGTCGAGCGTCGCGGTCGACTGCGATGCGATCAACGTCGCTCCGCACGCGGTTTTCATACCCTCAATGGCGGTTTCTCGTCCATCAAAGGTGTGCGGGTATCTCCGCCCTGTGGCGGGTAGGATCGGAAAACCCCCCTTGCACTGCGGGCAAAGTACCTTGTGCCCGACACCGGCAATGGGTTTCCCGTCAATGGTTGCGGTCGCGGTGCCCTCCAGCACGCGGCCACCATGCGTCGTCGTGTCGCCGACGCAGATCATGGCTCGGGCCATATGTTCTCTCGTAGGTGTGGTTTTCGTATGAATTTACCATTTCCGGGGAGAGAGACCGGTCGTTGGCGATCTCGCAGTCAGTCAACTATTGTCAATCGAAGCGAGTGCCGTCGATCGTGCGACGAAGCTGGTCGAGTGCGAACAAGTCAGGGGGGCCGTTCTTCTTCAGTTCCAGTTCGGCGGCGCAGTCCATTTTTTCCATGAGCCGCATTGTTCGGCGCACATGGACTACTTCCAGCACAAACCGCTGCTCTAGCGTCAGCGTCCGATTTTTCTTGAAATTGGCCGAGCTCCACGCTTCGCGCAATTCAGAGCGGGCCTTTTTCGTGCTATTCGAGCCGAGATTCCGCTGATTGGGAACCTCGCGTCTCTGATGCGCCATTGGCTACCGCTGCGTTGCGTGTAGCGTCTGGAGTGGAACGGGGACGAGAACAGGCCGTAGTGTAAGGCAGTGCGCGCCGCCATCCGGACGCGGCGAATCGTCCCGCCGCGCGCCATTCGTCGTCGGAATCGGTTGCCGCGTATGGGATGCCGGCGGCGCGTGCATTTTGATCTACGCTATATGGATGTGTGAAACGCGGCAGGTGCGATGCCGGTTGTCCGGCGTCGATGCCCTCATGCCGACGCCGGTGCCGGACGACGATGCGTAGCAGACGCAGCCGCGAACTTTCGGGTCATGCGGCGCGGCAGGCATACGGACGGGGCGGCACTCGCATCCACTTGCCCGCGCGTCGACGACCCACGGCACGTGGGCCGCACAACACCAACCTGAACAGGCGACGGAGCAACTTCGCGATGATCTTCCGGCAACTTTTCGACCCGCAATCGTCGACATACACGTATCTGCTCGCCGACAGCGCGTCGCGCGAAGCGCTGCTGATCGACCCTGTATTCGAGCAGGTGCGCCGCGACGCGGCGCTGCTCGACGAGCTCGGATTGCGGCTCGTCGCGACCGTCGACACGCACGTGCATGCCGATCACGTGACGGGCGCATGGCTGCTGAAGCAGCGCACGGGCAGCGCGATCGCGATCTCGGCCGCGAGCGGCGCGCAGGGTGCCGACCGCTACCTGAACGACGGCGACCGCTGCGCATTCGGCTCGCGCTACCTGACCGTACGCGCGACGCCCGGCCACACGAACGGCTGCATCAGCCTCGTGCTCGACGACGAATCGATGGCGTTCACCGGCGACTGCCTGCTGATCCGCGGCACGGGCCGCACCGACTTCCAGCAGGGCGACCCGCGCGCGCTGTATCGCGCGGTGCACGGCCGGCTCTTCACGTTGCCGGCCGCGTGCCTGCTGTATCCGGCGCACGACTATCGCGGGCTCACGGTGACGAGCGTCGGCGAGGAGCGGCGCTTCAATCCGCGCCTCGGCGGCGATCTCAGCGAAGACGATTTCGCCGGCTACATGCGCAACCTCGGGCTTGCGCACCCGCGCCAGATCGACGTCGCGGTGCCGGCGAACCTGCAGTGCGGCGTCGCCGCGAACGCACCCGCTGCGCAGGCATCGCCCGACTGGGCGCCGCTCGTCTATACGTTCGCCGGCTTCTGGGAAATCGATCCGCAATGGCTCGAGGATCATCTGCCGGCGGTGCAGGTCGTCGACGTGCGCGAACCGGACGAATTCACCGGCCCGCTCGGCCACCTGCCCGGCGCGATGCCGATTCCGCTCGGCGAACTGGCCGCACGCACCGGCGAGATCGCGCGCGACCGGCCGGTCGTGACCGTGTGCCGGGCCGGCGGGCGATCCGCGCAGGCGAACGTGATCCTGCAGAAAGCCGGCTTCGACACGGTCGCGAATCTCGGCGGCGGGATGCTGCGCTGGCGCGCCGAAGGGCGCGTCGTGATGGACGGCCGGTCGTAGCGCGTCGAGGCCGCGCAAAAAAAATTCCGGACCGATGTCGAAACGGCCGGTCGCCGTTCGTCGTCAAGGTATCCGAGATCATGTGGCGCCGCATGCCGCGGCGCCGATACCCTGAGAGGCCGCACGATGATGCCGACGCTTTACGCCCATCCGTTTTCGTCCTACTGCCAGAAAGTGCTGACCGCGCTGTACGAGAACGGCACGCCGTTCGAATATCGCGTGCTCGCGCACGACGATCCGAAGCCGATGCAGGAGCTGACCGCGCTGTGGCCGCTGAAGCGTTTTCCGGTGCTGGTCGATGCGGGCCGCACCGTGGTCGAGGCGTCGATCATCATCGAGTATCTCGGCCTGAACCATCCGGGCCCCGTGCGCCTGCTGCCCGACGATCCGCACGCGGCGCTCGAGGTGCGGATGATGGATCGCTTCTTCGACAACTACGTATCGACGCCGCAGCAGAAGGTCGTGCACGACGCGCTGCGGCCGGAGGCCGAGCGCGATGCACGGGGTGTCGCCGATGCGCGCGCGATGCTTGAAACGTCATATGCGTGGCTGGACCAGAAGATGGCCGATCGCGAATGGGCGGCCGGCGACCGCTTCAGCGTCGCCGATTGCGGCGCGGCACCGTTCCTGTTCTACGCGGACTGGACGCACCGGATCGATCCGTCGTTCGCGAACGTGATCGCGTATCGGAAGCGTCTGCTTGCGCGGCCGTCGTTCGCGAGAGCGGTCGACGAGGCGCGGCCGTTTCGCTCGTTCTTTCCGCTCGGCGCGCCCGATCGAGATTGATTGGCGCGGCCGTCGCTCGGCGCGCAGCAGTCGCGCATGGCCGGCAGCGCGTGCCGGGGCGACGGAAAGAAAGCAGCGGCAGCATCGCGGCGCCCGCCCGTCACATCGTGTGCGTGGCCGACTGCGCGAGCGTCAGCAGTTCGTCGAACTGCGTGATCAACTCGAAGCACAGCAGGAACGCGAGCGTATAGGCCGGCGCGGGGAAGCGCCGGATCATCTCCAGCACCTGCGGCGCGAAGCGCGACCGGATCGCGTCGCGCGTCAGCAGCCACGCGATCGCGATGCCGATCGCGGCGCCCGCGATCAGGTCGGTCGGGTAGTGAAAGCCGAGATAGGCGCGCGGCACGCAGATGAACACGACGGAATACAGCAGCGCGAACACGCCGGCGCGGCGCGCGATGATGAAGATGCCGGTCGCGATCGCCATCCACAGCATCGCGTGATCGCTCGGAAACGAACTCCACGCCTGCAGCGTCGCCGCGCGCAGTTCGGCGGACGGGAAGTGCAGGTGCAGGTCGGGGTTGTAGATCGGCCGCACGCGGAACGGCAGCACCTGCGCGAGCAGCCGGCCGATCGCGAGCGCGATGAGCCCGCTCGCGACCGTCGCGATAACCAGTTCGCGTTGCCGCTCGCGGTTCGGGCCCGGCTGGAACCACAACCAGCACAGCACGGGAATGAGCACGAAGCCCTTGAACGTGTACAGGCCGGCGATTACGCGGATCGCGTGATTCATCAGCGGGCCGAACGTCACGTGGGTGAGGAAGATCTGGATCGTGGTGTCGAAATTGTTCATGTTCTGTGACCCCGGCGGGCGCGCAGTGCATGACGTGCGGCCGGCAGGATCTGGAAGCGCGCTCGTACCGGAGCGCAACGGGGGGCAAGTATGTCACCCGTTATTTCGAAGAAAATGCAAAAAAATACCGGGAATCCCCTGATAAAACGGGGCTGCGCGGTGGGGCCGGATGGCGGAGTGCCGAGCGGCGGGGGCACGGTCGAATCGTCCGAAGTTTGTGCGTCGATGCGCGCGATCGCCGGAAAAATAATTTGTTGAACTGGACAATTCTGCAGGCCGGTGCGGACCTTGCGCCGGAAGAACGAATGCGGGTGATGCCCTGTGCGAATCTGTCAGGCCACGCAGCACGATGCATGCGCCGGTCGAAAATAAAAAGAAAAGGCGGGCAAGCCCTGTGGGCCTGCCTTGGCTGCGCGATGCGCCCGTGCGGCCTCGCGATGATGCGCGAGGCCGTGCCGGGGCTCGTCGAAGGGCGCGAAGTCTGACCTTGGGCGGCGCGGGCCGCGCCGTCAGCCGCGCCGGATTCCTTCGGGCAGCGCGCTGATGCGGCGCACCTCGGGCGAGTCGAGCCACGCGCGCGACGTAGCGCAGTCGGCGAACATGTCGGTCGCATCCTCGCCCCAGAACAGGTCACCGTCGAGTTCGAAAGTCGGCACGCCGAATACGCCGTGCGCGATCGCACGATCGGTGTTCGCGCGCAGCGCGTCCTTCACCGGCTGCGCTTCGACGGCCGTTACGCCCTCGGGAAAACCGACGGCTTCGCACAGAGCGGCGAAGCCTTCCGGCGTCGACACGTCATGACCGTCGCGCCAGATATGCCGGAAGATCCGCCGGATTGCATCGAGCGAACTGCCCATCGCGATCGCGAGGCGCAGCGGCTTGATCGGGTTGAACGGGTGGGCCGGCGGCATCCGGAACGGGATGCCGAGCTTGTCCGCGCGATATTGCGCGTGGCGATAGGTGAAGACGCGTTTCGCCGCAATCTCCGCCGGCGCTTTCTGGCCCCAGTGCGCGAGCAGCGCGCCGAGCACGATCGGCCGCGGCTCGAACGCCGCGGCGGGCGGCAACCGGTCGAACTGTTCCTGCTGCAGGTAGGCGAACGGCGAAACGAAATCGAAATACCAGGTGGCGGTGCGCGCGGCGTTCATGGCGGATGCCCCTCTTGTGCATGGCCGGTTGACGGTTGCAAGCATGGTGCGCACACGGGCGGCGTGCGATGCGTGCATCGGCGGCCAGTGTCGCACGCGGCCGCCGTTTGCGCTGTCGCGCTTCCGGACGCGCGCGCGGCCGACTAGGCCCCCGCGGCGTCGTCCGCTGCCGACGCGAGCCGCGCGAGGCTGTCGCGCACGGCGGCCGCGTCGTAGCGTGCGCCCGCGCCGCCGAGTGCGACGGTCGCCTTCTGCGCGAGCGGCAGCAGCATCGCGAGCGCCGCCGCCATCGCGGGCGCGGCGGCGAGCCGCGATTTCGGGCCCGACACGGTCAGCGCGCCGACGCATGCGCCGGCAGCATCGAACACGGGCGCGGACGCCGACGCCGTCTCGGGGTCGCGCTCGCCGTACGACGCGGCCCACAGTCGTTCGCGCACGTCGTTCCAGCGTGCGTCCTGCGTGTCGGTGAACGCCAGCAGCACCTTCCCGGACGCGCCCTGGCCAACCGGAAACTCCTCGCCGACGCGAATCGACACGCGCACCGCGCGTGCGGGCTCGACGCGGTAGAGCACCGAACGCATGTCGCCCTGGCGCACATAGAACGACGCCGTTTCCCCGAGTTCGCGGCTCAGCGTCTCGAGCAGCGGCTCGACCACCGGGCCGACCCGGAACGAGCGCTGGTACAGCGCGGCGAGCCGCAGCGGCTCGTGTCCGATCGCGTACTGGCCGTCGTCGAGCTTGCGCATGAAGCCGCCATGTTCGAGCGCGGCGAGCAGACGCAGGATCGTGCTCTTGTACAGCCCGGTGCGGCGCGACAGTTCGGCGAGCGACAGCCGGTCGTCGGTCGGTCCGAATGCACGGAGGATCGCGAACGCGCGGTCGAGCACGGCGACGCCGCTGGAGGCTTCCTCGGCCGACGAATCGGTCCCGTCGCCGGCGTGATCTGCTTGAGTCGTAGGCACTGCCTGCTTCCTTCGGATGATGGTCGGTCGACTATATCGTTCTGCCTGACAGAATTCAAGTTCCAGAAAATCGCAATTTTGCGGGTATACCCCGCTTACAGCCCATTCGGCACGCACCTAAAGTTCTATCAAACAGAACTAGATTCTTTCAGATAGAACGATGAGGTATCGAATGAGCGTTTCCGAATATCCGAAGGTGCTGGTCAGCGAGGTCGGGCCGCGCGATGGCCTGCAGAGCATCAGGACCGTGATGCCGACGGCCGGCAAGCTGCGCTGGATCACCGCGCTGGCCGCGGCCGGCCTGCGCGAGATCGAGGTGGGGTCGTTCGTGCCGGCCAGGCTGTTGCCGCAGATGGCCGATGTGCGCGAAGTCGTCGCGCACGCGCTGGCGATTCCCGGGCTGCACGTCGCCGCGCTCGCGCCGAACCTGCGCGGCGCCGAGGGCGCATTCGACGCGGGCGTGCACAAGCTGACGCTGCCGGTATCGGTGACGGAAGCGCATTCGCTGGCGAACATCCGCAAGACGCCCGCGCAGATGATCGACGAGGTGCGCGCGATCGTCGCGCTGCGCGATGCGCGGTTTCCGTCGGTGCAGATCGAGGCGGGCGTGTCGGTCGCGTTCGGCTGCACGATCGCGGGCGCCGTCAGCGACGACGAGACGATCGCGATGGCCGTCGCGATGGCCGAGTGCGGCGTCGACGAAATCGGGTTGTCCGATACGAGCGGTTATGCGAACCCGGCGCAGGTGCGCCGGCTGTTTGCTCGCCTGCGGCGCGAAGTCGGCGACAAGGCGGGCGGCGCGCATTTCCACAACACGCGCGGGCAGGGGCTTGCGAACGTCGTCGCGGCGCTCGATGCGGGCGTGACGACGATCGACGCGAGCCAGGGCGGCCTTGGCGGCTGCCCGTATGCGCCGGGCGCGACCGGCAACATCGTCACCGAGGATCTCGTGTTCCTGCTCGAATCGATGGGAGTCGACACGGGCGTCGACGTCGACGCGCTGCTCGCCGCGCGCGCGATCCTGCACGACGCGCTGCCGTCCGAGGCGCTGTACGGCCACGTGCCGGACGCCGGGTTGCCGAAGGGCTTCCGCTATGCGGACGGCCGCTCTCCGACAGCCGCTCAACCGGAAGGATGCCTGACGGGAGTCGCGCAATGAACGGCCGGCTACCTGCTGCGGCACTGCCATACCAAGGCGTGCGCGTGATCGAGATGACGCACATGGTGATGGGCCCGACCTGCGGCATGCTGCTCGCGGATCTCGGCGCGGAAGTCATCAAGATCGAACCGATCGCGGGCGACAGCACGCGTGCGCTGCGCGGCTCCGGCGCGGGCTTCTTCGGGATGTTCAACCGTAACAAGAAGAGCCTCGCGGTCGACGTGAAGGATCCGCGCGGGCTGGAAATCGTGCTGCGGCTCGTCGGAACGGCGGACGTCTTCAGCGAGAACTTCAAGAGCGGCACGATGGACCGGCTCGGCCTCGGTTATCCGGCGCTGTCCTCGCTGAATCCGCGCATCGTGTACGTGTCGCACAAGGGCTTCCTGCCGGGGCCGTACGAGCATCGCACCGCGCTCGACGAAGTCGTGCAGATGATGGGCGGCCTGGCCTACATGACGGGCCCCGAGGGCCGGCCGCTGCGCGCGGGCTCGAGCGTGAACGACATCATGGGCGGCATGTTCGGCGCGATCGGCGCGATGGCCGCGCTCGCGCAGCGCGAGCGTACCGGCCGCGGCCAGCAGGTGCAGAGTTCGCTGTTCGAGAACAACGTGTTCCTCGTCGCGCAGCACATGATGCAGTTCGCGGTGACGGGGCAGGCCGCGTCGCCGATGCCGAGCCGGATTTCCGCGTGGGCCGTCTACGACGTGTTCCCCGTGAAGGACGGCGAGCAGATCTTTCTCGCGGTCGTGTCGGATACGCAGTGGGCGCTGTTCTGCGATGCGTTCGGCTTTGCGGCGCTGAAGGACGATCCGCGCCTCGCGACCAACAACCTGCGCGTGCAGGCGCGCGAGTGGCTGCTGCCCGAACTGCGCTCGCGGCTCGCGCCGCATTCGGCCGCGGAGATCGGCGCGATCTTCGAATCGATCGGCCTGCCGTACGCGCCGATCACGAAGCCGCAGGACCTGTTCGACGATCCGCATCTGCTGGCGACCGGCGGCCTCGAAGCGGTGACGCTGCCGGCCGACGCGAGCTGCGCAGGCCGGCCGGTTGACACACGCACCGCGCTGCTGCCGCTGACGCTCGCGGGCGAGCGGCTGCGGCTGCGCTCGGCGCCGCCCGCGCTCGGCCAGGACACGCACGCGCTGCTCGGCGAGCTCGGCTATGCGCCGGACGACGCGCGTGCGCTGATCGAAGCGGGCGTCGTCGCGGGGCAGTACGGCGCGGACGGTGCGGCGCACGGCGACGGGCCGGGCGGCGCGCCTTCGCCGAACGAAGTGGCGAGCGCATAGCGCGGCCGCGATTCATCGAACGAACAAAGGCACCCGGCCGCGCCACGCGCGGGCGCGGATTGCCGTATCCACGGAGACAACCATGACATCCGCTTCCCCGGCGCTGGCCGCCGATCGCGAGACCGACGCGTCGGTCGAGCAACGGGCCGTGCGCAAGGCCGCATGGCGCTTCATCCCGCTGCTCGCGCTGGCTTACTTCTTCAACTACCTCGATCGCACGAGCGTCGGGTTCGCGGCGCTCACGATGAACCGCGATCTCGGGCTGACCGCGACGCAGTTCGGCTGGGGCGCGGGGATCATGTTCGCGGGCTACTGCGTGTTCGAGGTGCCGAGCAATCTCGCGCTGTACCGTTTCGGCGCGCGCCGCTGGCTCGCCCGCATCATGATCACGTGGGGGCTGATGGCGGCCGCGACCGCGCTCGCGACCGGGCCGACGAGCTTCTACGCGATCCGGCTGCTGCTGGGCATCGGCGAGGCCGGGTTCTTTCCGGGCGTGATCTTCTTCCTCGCCGTGTGGTTTCCGGCGAACTACCGCACGCGTGTGCTCGCATGGTTCACCGTGTCGACGCCGCTGTCGTCGCTGATCGGCGGCCCGTTGTCGACGTGGCTGCTGCAGCTCGACGGCGCGCTCGGGCTTGCCGGCTGGAAGTGGATGTTCATCGTCGAAGGGCTGCCTGCGTGCGCGCTCGGTTTTATCGTGCTGAAGCTGCTGTCCGATTCGCCGGCGGATGCCGCGTGGCTGTCGGACGACGAGCGTACCGCGCTGCAGCGCGCGTTCGAGCGCGAAGGCGCGGCCGCCGGACGGAAGAAGCAATTCGGCGTCGCGCTGCGCGACGTGCGCGTGTACGTGCTCGCGCTGATCTCGTTCGGCTTCACGATGGGTTCGTACGGGATCGGCATCTGGCTGCCGCAGATGCTGAAGGCGCACGGCATGTCGACGATGCAGACCGGCTGGTTGTCCGCGGTGCCGTACTTCTTCGCGACGGTCGCGCTGCTGTGGTGGGCGAAGCGTGTGGATCGTCGCGGCGGCCCTGTCGCGAACCTCGCAATCGGGCTGTTCATCGGCGCGGTGGCGCTCGGCGTGTCGACGCATTTCCTGACGCTCGTCCCCGCGCTCGTCGGCATCACGCTCGCGCTGATCGGCACGATTGCCGGCCGCACGATCTTCTACACGCTGCCTTCGCGCTTCCTGTCCGGCCAGGCCGCGGCCGGCGGGCTCGCGCTGATCAACTCGATCGGCGCGCTCGGCGGCTTCGCGGGCCCATATCTCGTCGGCTACCTGAAGGACAGCTTCGGCACCTTCACGGCCGGCATGCTCGGCCTCGCGATTGTCCTCGCGATCACGACGCTGCTCACGTTGTCGCTGTACGCGTTCGACCGGAGCGAATGACATGGACACGACGATTTCGATCAAGCGACGCCGGCTGCTCGGCGCGGCCGCCGCGTCGCTCGCGCTGCCCGCGTTCGCCGATACGCACGCACCGGCCCAAGATGGAGCTTCCCGCATGACGACGCAAGGCAACTATCTCGCGGTCCGCCCCGACTGGCTCGCGTCGGCGCTCGAACCCGCGCTCGAGCCCGACCTGCCGATCGTCGACGCGCATCATCATTTCTATGAACGGCCGGGCTGGATCTACATGCTCGACGACTATCTGCAGGACGCGCGCTCGGGCCACAACATCCAGGCGTCCGTCTACATGCAGGCGCAGACGCGCTATCGCGATTCCGGCCCCGCCGAACTGAAGCCGGTAGGCGAGACGGCCTATGTCGCCGGCGTGACCGAGCCGCTGCAGCACGGCCCTCCGGCCGTCGCGAAAGGCATCGTCGGCCACGCGGACCTGCGGCTCGGCGAACGCGTGCGCGACGTGCTGGAGGCGCATCTCGAAGCGGGGCGCGGGCGGTTTCGCGGGGTTCGGCACCTGACCACGTGGGATGCCGATCCGACGCTCGCGAATCCGCTGTCGGCGGTGCCGCGCGGGCTGCTGCTCGATTCCGCGTACCGGGCCGGCGTCGCGCAGCTCGCGCCGCTCGGGCTTTCGTATGACGCGTGGCTGTTCTTTCCGCAACTGCCCGAGCTGTTCGATCTTGCGAAGGCGAACCCCGATACGCGGATCGTCGTCAATCACTGCGGCGGCGTCGTGCGGATCGCCAGTTATGCAGACAAGCGGCCCGAGGTGTTCGAGCGCTGGCGGGCGTCGATGCGCACGCTCGCGCAACTGCCGAACGTGTACGTGAAAGTCGGCGGGCTCGGGATGCGCATCAACGGGTTCGATTTCGAGAAGGGCGCGCGGCCGCCGTCTTCCGAGCAGCTCGCCGACGCGTGGAAGCCGTGGATGCTGACCTGTATCGAAGCATTCGGCGCGGAGCGCTGCATGTTCGAGAGCAATTTCCCGGTCGACAAGGGTTCGTATTCGTACGTGAACGGCTGGAACGCGTTCAAGCGGCTGACCGCGCATGCGAGCCCGGACGAGCGCGATGCGCTGTTCCGCGGCACGGTCACGCGCGCTTACCGGCTCGGCTGACGCGCGTCACGGCACGCCCGCGCGTGCTCACCCTGCCTCGACCAGCGCCGCGAGCTTCGCCAGCGCCATGCGCCAGCCGGTCTCGTTGTCGGCGACCGGCACGCCGGGCGGTATCCCGTCGTGCACGGCGTCCACGCGCGTGCCGTCCGCTTCGTCGGACAGCGTGATCGTGATCGTCATTGCGCCGCGCAGCATCGGATCGTCGGTCTCGAACACGTCGATCTCGACGATCTGCTGGTCCGGCACGAGCGTGACGAAGCGGCCGTGGTAGGTATCGGTGCGCGCGGTGGTCTTGCCGGTGTCGGCCGACGGCGCGTCGTAGCTCAGCGACACGCGCAGCGCGCCGCCTTCGCGCGCGTCGTACGCATGCACGCGGCACGTCATGCCGTCGGGCACCTTCCATTGCTCGACCGCGTGCGGATCGAGCAGCGCGCGGTAGACGCGTCCGCGCGGTGCGTTCAGGTGCCGGCTGACCCGGGTCGAATGCGTGTGCGTATGCAACATGTCGCCTCCCGCGGAGCGCGCGCGACGGTGCACGCCGGATGCCGGCGTGTCGTCGTGCTTCCTTCAGGAATCGTAGGCGCGGGCGGGGCGGCTTGCAATGACCGCGCACTCGCCCACGTTCAGCCGTTCAGCGCAGCGTGGCCGCGAATGCGTCGAGCTGCGTGATGCAGGTGTTCCAGCCCTCGAAGAAGCCGAGCGCTTCGTGGCGCTCGCGCGTCGCGGCATCCGGATGCATCACGCGCGCCTCGTAGCGGCTGCCCGCAGCGTCGTCGGCCGTCGTAATGATTGCCGTGAAGCCCAGCCACGGCACCTGAGGCCGCCAGCCGCCCGCGAGCATCGACGTGAACGCGATGCGCGCTTCTGGCACGATTTCGAGGAAGCAGCCGGGATTGTCGCTCGTGCCGCCATCGGGGCCGCGCATAAACGTATGGAAGGCGCCGCCCGGCCGCAGGTCGAACGCGCGCACCTCGGTGGTCCACGGTTTCGGGCACCACCATTCCTTCAGCAGTTCGGGGTCGGTCCACGCACGCCACAGCGCGTGGCGCGGCGCGTGCAGCGTGCGCGTGATGACGAGATCGTAGGCTTCAGCGGGTTCGACGTGGCTTGCTGACATCTTGCTCCTCCTGGTGACGGCGTTCGACGAATTCGTCGAGACGATCGGATCGCGCTTCCCACAGCGCACGCTGCGCGGCGAGCCATTCCTCGGCCTCGGTCAGCCGGCTGGCGACCAGCGCGCAGGTGCGCGAGCGGCCGGTTTTCCGGGTCTGGACGAGGCCGCTGCGCTCGAGCACGGCGACATGCTTCTTGACGTCCTCCTCCGTCTAAAGGCGGAGGATTCCCACACCTGGCGATGCACGTCCGCATCGGAGAATGTTCAATGCAGCGTTGATATCGCGATCATGCTCGACACCACAGTTGCTGCACTTCCACTCCCTTATTCTCAGTCCCGCGATACCTTTCGGCCGCGTCGTGCTGTCTGTCGACCCGCACGCCGAACAGGACTGGGTAGAACCGCTTTCGTCGACTTCCTCGAACGTGGCTCCGTGCGCGATCGCTTTGTAACGGAGCCTATTTCGGAAGGACGACCAGGACGCGTCGTAGACGCTTTTCGCCATCCTGGTTCTGGCGAGCTTGGCGGCCGACACATTGCCGACCGCGATGTAGTCGAAGCGCCGCACCAGATCGAGCGCGAGCTTGTGCTGGAAATCGGCGCGGGCATTCGCCACCTTGGCGTGCAGCTTCGCGATATGCCGCTTGTGCTTGCGTGCCCGCTGCGCCTTCGCCAGCTTCTCAACCGCACGTCGACCGAACCGGTCGTTGAGCAGCTTCTCGCCGGTCGAAAGTGTGACGAAGTCTTTCAGGCCGAGATCGATGCCGACACCGGAACGGATCGGGCGCGCCTGAACATCGGGTATCTCGATCACGATATTCAGGAACCAGTTGCCGCGCGCATCCTGCGCGAAGTTGGTGCCGTCCTTGATCTTGCCGTCGGGCAGCGGGCGACTGCTGAACACGCGGAAGGTGTAGCCGGCGAAGCGGAATGCGTCGCCCTCGCGCTTCAGGTCGCGGCCCTTCAGCGGCACCCAGCCCAGCGATTTCCTGCCGCGATAGCGCAGGTAGGGCCGACGGTGCTGGCTGCGCGACTTCGCGTATTGCTCGCACGTTGCGTTGACCGTGCCGGAGTGGACGCCGAGTTCCTTGCTGCTGCCGGTCGTCAGCACGTTCAGGTCGAACCCCGTCGGCCACTTCTTGCGCCACTTGAGCGCGTGTTTCTGCGTGTCGTTGCAGAAGTTCCAGACGTAGTTCACCGCACGGCTCTGTTTGTTAAGCAGTCCGTTGAGTGACTTCACCCGGTAGCGGTAGACAAGAATCATACCGGTGATGCTAACCCGTGGAAGAAGCGGCCTGTCAACAGCACTCCTTTCTTTCCCACCATCAATGGCCGGGTTTACCGGAGCAAATCCTGACGAACGATGGCAGCGCGGTGTCGAACGGCGCTGCCAGTTCAGAGATGGTGCGCCCGCCGCCGCCGAGTGCGCTGACTATCGCGCAGCGTGTCGGATCGGCCAGTGCTTGGAATACGTCGTCGATACCGGGTTGAAAGTTTGCCATGCGGCAAAGCAAAGGCGAAGCAGCGGGAATTTTCGTCGCGTACGATGATGGGGCGGTAACATGCGCCGACCGGGCGCCGCGTTGCCGAAAGCCTGCCGCCGTCGCGTGAGCCGCGACGATCGGCCGGTGTTCCTTTTGATCCCGGCATACGCCGCGCTCACGCGGTGCGGCACGCCTGACCACCGGAGATGGCATGACCGAACCTGTTACCGTCCGCCGCGTCGGCGCGAGCGATGCGAGGGCCTGCGTCGATGCGCTGGCCGACGTGCTGATCGATTGCGTCGAGGGCGGCGCGTCCGTCAGCTTCATGTTGCCGATCGAGCGGCCGACCGCCGTCGCATTCTGGACGCGCGTGGCCGACGGCGTGGAGAACGGTGAACGCATCCTGCTGGTCGCCGAGGACGCCGAAGGCCGGATCGTCGGCACCGTGCAGGTCGTGACCGCGCAGCCCGAGAACCAGCCGCATCGCGCGGATATCGCGAAGATGCTGGTGTCGCGGCACGCGCGCCGGCAGGGCGTCGCCGCGCGGCTGATGGCGGCGGCCGACGCGGCCGCGCGCGACGCCGGCAAGACCGTGCTCGTGCTCGACACCGTGACGGGCGGCGACGCCGAGCGGCTGTACGAGCGGGCCGGCTGGCTGGGCGTCGGCGTCGTGCCGAACTATGCGCTGATGCCCGACGGCGCGCTCTGCGCGACGACGTTTTTCCACAAGCAGCTCGCGTAGCGGTGCGCGTTGGCGCCGCTCATCGGCATCCGCCATGCATCCCGTCGCACCGGCTCTCCTGTTCGTCGCGCTCGCGGCCGGTGTCGTCGCGTTGCTTGCGCCTGTGTTGTTCGCGGTCGCGTGGCGACGTCGCACGCAGGTACCGTTGCGCGTGTTTTTCTACGGCATGCTGACCTTCTTCGTGTTCCAGCCGGTGCTGCGCATGTCGTGGCAGGTTCCGCTGTACCGCTGGCTCGCTCACGACCCGCGCTGGCATGTGCCGATGCTGGTGTTCGCGGCGCTGACTGCCGGGCTTTTCGAGGAATTCGGGCGCTGGGTCGCGTTCCGGTATCTGCTGCCGAAGCGGCGCGACGCACAGACGGCCGTGATGCTCGGGCTCGGGCACGGCGGGCTGGAGGCGATGCTGCTGGTCGGCGTCGGGTTTCTCGCGCTCGGCACGGGCTACCTGCTCGCGCACGCGGGCGTCGTCGTGCCTGAGGGCGTGCAGTCGCTGATCGGGTCGCAGTTCGCGGGCATGACGCTCGCGTCGCCGTTTCTCGCGCTGCTCGAACGCACGAGTGCGCTGGCCGCGCATGTCGGGCTGTCGCTGATCGTGCTGCAGGCATTCGTACGCGGCGCGAAGCGCTGGCTCGCGTATGCGATCGCGATCCATTTCATGTTCGACCTCGTCGCCGTGCTGCTGACGCGGTACGGGCATGTCGATACCGTGCTGGTCGAGGCGCTCCTGTTCGCGTGCAGCGCCGCGATCCTGTGGCGGGCCATTCGCTGGAGCCGGTGGGAGAAAGGCGCCAGCGACGCGCGCACCGGCCACGCCGCGTGACGCGCGTCGCCCGTTTCGGCCGTGCGGCGTGGTTCGGTCGCCGGATCGTGGGCCCGTCCCCGGTTCGCCGCCGGCTGGCGAGGCTCAAGGTCATGCCAGCCGTGACGATGGCGATGCCGGCGAGCGCCGGGGCGTGTCCCCGGTCGCGCTGAGAGTCGAGAGCAGGGCGGTGCCTGAAGCCGGTCAGAAAGAAAAACAGGGTCGGCAACCATGCCGGTCCGATATATTCACGCAAGTAGAACTCCAACAAAACGCCACGGAACCGCCGCCTCGATGAAACGCTCGCATGTCGCTTTCGCCCTCACGGGCCTGCTCGTCGCACTGCCGATTGCCGCGTACGCGCTCGTCAAGCCGTTGCGCATCGTCGCGCCCGCGCTGATCCCCGGCGTGTCCTGCCCACGCGCCGACATCTGCACGGACGATGCAGCGAAGCTCGGCGACGCACAGCAGCTCTATCGCGACGGCTATGCGCGCGCGGCGGCGGCCGTCGGCGGGTTCCGCGCCGCGCCGCGCGTCGTGTTCTGTTCGACGCGCGCGTGCGCCGACGCATTCGGCCTCGGCCAGCGCGCGGCGCTGACGCTCGGCAATTTCGGCGTGGCCGTGGCGCCGCGCGGCTGGCAGACCTACTTTCTCGTGCACGAGCTGATCCATCACCGCCAGGCCGAAGTGCTCGGCAATCTGGCCGTCGCGACCAAGCCGCGCTGGCTGATCGAAGGGATGGCGTATTCGCTCAGCGAAGATCCGCGCCATCCGCTGACGGAGCCGTTCGAATCGTGGCGCACGCGTTTCGATGCGTGGCATGCGGCGCTGGGCGGGCAGCCGCTGTGGGATGCCGCGCGGGCGGTCGAATAGCGCAGGAAGCGCGTTTCGTTACGCCGGCACGGCCGGACCGGCACGTCCATCGATGAGCGTATCCCGTGCCGCGTCGAGAATCTCGTCGGCCAGCACGGGATCGGTGCCGGCGATCGCACGCGACAGCACGAGCGCCCCGACCATCTGGCTGAAGACCGCGAGCGCGTCGCGACGCGTCTGCTCCGGCGTTGCGCCTTCGGTGGCCACCATCCGTTCAAGCCGGTCGAGATACGCGGCGAGGCCGTGCGCGTAGCACGCGCGCGCCGCCTCGGTCAGTCGCGGCGCGTCGCCCGCGAAGCCGGACAGCGGGCACCCGGCCTCGACATTGTCGCGATGCGCCGCCGACAGATACGACGCCACCTGCGCGGCGAGATTGCCGGCGTTCGGCGAATCTTCACGGTCCTGCATCGCCTTTTCCATCACCTCGGCAACCAGCGCATCCTTCGACTTGAAGTGGTTGTAGAAGCCGCCCTGCGTGAAGCCGGCTTCCTTCATCAGCTCCGTCAGCCCCACGGCGTCGACGCCGCGTACGCGGAACAGCCGCTCGGCGGCCGCGACGATCGCGCTCCGGTTCTCGGCAGCCTGCTGTCTTGACACGCCCATCGATCCCTCCCCGATTCTGCTGATCGCGTCGATTGAAAAACACAATGGCGATCACAATTGACATGCCCGGGCGGCACGAACACAATGCACCGCAAAGACAATGGTGATCGACATTGATATCGAGTGTAGCCGACTTGGCGGGCAGTGCGAAGCCACGGCCGGAACGCGGATGGAAGTTGGTCGAGGTCTTTGGCGCCGCAGGGTGACGGGCAGCGGACGGCTCGCCGTCTGCCTCCGGCGGCGCAGCGATTCGGTACGCAATGGCAGCCTCGTTTTCCACCGGATCTCACGCGCGCGACGAGCCGGCGCGCAGGCGATTCATCATGTGAAAGGAACGATCATGAAGATCGAAGGTGCAGTCGTTTTCGTGACAGGTGCAAACCGCGGGCTCGGGCTCGAGTTTGCGAAGCAGGCGCTCGCGAGAGGCGCGCGGAAGGTCTATGCGGCGGCGCGTGATCCGGCCACCGTGACGCTGCCGGGCGTCGTGCCCGTGAAGCTCGACGTGACCGATCCGGCGGCCGTCGCCGCGGCGGCCGACGCGGCGCGCGACGTCACGCTGCTGATCAACAACGCAGGCATTGCGCGGCTCGGCAGCCTGACGGACGACGGCGCGCCCGACGCGCTGCGCGATCACTTCGAAACCAACGTGTTCGGGATGCTGGCGATGTCGCGGGCGTTTGCTGAAACCCTCGCCGGCCATGGCGGCGGCGCGATCCTGAACATCCTGTCGGTCGCGAGTTGGGTGAACCGGCCGATCCTGTCGGGCTACGGCGTGTCGAAATCGGCCGCGTGGGCGCTGACCAACGGGCTGCGCCATTCGCTGCGCGAGCAGCACACGCAGGTCGTCGGGCTGCATGCCGGCTTCATCGACACCGACCTGACGCGCGGCCTCGACGTGCCGAAGGCCACGCCGGACGACGTCGTGCGCCAGGCCTACGACGCGATCGAAGCGGGTGCGGAGGAAGTGTCGACCGACGAGTTCACGCGGCAGGTGAAGGCCACGCTGTCGTCGGGCGTCTATCTGGAAGAACCGGCGCCGCGTTGATGCCGCCGGGAAGTTCGACCCGCCGCCCGCGCGGCGGGTCCGGCCGTCAGACCGTCGTGTCAATGATGCCCGGGATCTTCACGTCCGGGTTCACGTCCGCGTCGTAGTCGACGCCGGCGATCTCGAAGCCGAACAGCCGCAGGAAGTCGGTCTTGTAGCCGGCGAAGTCGGTCAGCTCGTACAGGTTCTCGTTCGTCACCCGGTCCCACAGCGCGACGACCTTCGCCTGCACCTGCGGATCGAGTTCCTTGTAGTCCGCGCGCAGGCGGCCTTCTTCGTCGACGTGCGGCGTCGTGCCGTACAGGCTGTCCTTGAGGAGCCCGTACACCTGCTCGATGCAGCCTTCGTGCGTGCCGGTTTCCTTCATCACCTTGAACAGCAGCGACAGGTACAGCGGCATCATCGGGATCGCCGAGCTGGCCTGCGTGACGACGGCCTTCAGCACCGACACGCGTGCATCGCCGCCGTGCGCGGCCAGCTTGTCGCGGATCGACAGCACCTTCTTGTCGAGATCCTTCTTCGCTTCGCCGATCGAGCCGTTCCAGTAGATGTCGTGCGTGATCTGCTCGCCGAGATACGTGAACGCGGTCGTCTTCGCGCCGTCGGCCAGCACGCCGGCTTCATCCAGCGCGTCGATCCACATCTGCCAGTCCTCGCCGCCCATCACGGCGACGGTGCCGTCGATCTCTTCCTGCGTGGCGGCCTCGAGCACGGTCTCCTGGATCACTTCCTTGTCGGTGTTGATCCCGCGGAACGACACCGACTTGCCGATCGGCTTGAGCGTCGAGCTGATCGTTTCGCCCGTCTTCGGGTGCGTGCGGCGCGGCGCCGCGAGGCTGTAGACGACGAGATCGACCTTGCCGAGATCCTGCTTGATGGTGTCGATCGTGACCTGCTTGACCTTGTCCGAGAATGCGTCGCCGTTGATGCTGCGCGCATAGAGCCCCTTTTCGGCGGCGAATTTCTCGAACGCGGCGCTGTTGTACCAGCCGGCCGTGCCGGGCTTCGATTCGCTGCCGGCACGCTCGAAGAACACGCCGAGCGTGTCCGCGCCCGAGCCGAATGCGGCCGAGATCCGGGCGGCGAGGCCGTAGCCGGTCGACGCGCCGATCACGAGCACCTTCTTCGGGCCGTTGGCGATCGGGCCGTGCGAAGTCACGTAGTCGATCTGTTCCTTGACGTTGGCTTCGCAGCCGACGGGATGAGTCGTCACGCAGATGAAGCCACGCACGCGCGGTTTGATGATCATTGGAACCTCTTGTCAGAAAGGCGGAAACGGCCTGAAATCGGAAAAATCCCGCGCATTGTAAAGGAAGCGGCCGATCGCGGGCGCACGCGGCCGGAAGGTGCCGGATCATCCGGTTATTTCTCTCTTGACAGAAATAACTGAAATGAATAAATTTCCCGACATGGAACTCACACCGATTGCCGAACGATTCATTCTCCACTGGGGCGAAATGGGCTCGCGGTGGGGCGTCAACCGAACCGTCTCGCAGATTCACGCGCTGCTCTACCTGGCCGGCCGGCCGGTCGCGGCCGACGAGATCGCCGAGACGCTCAACGTCGCGCGCTCCAACGTCAGCACGAGCCTGAAGGAGCTTCAGGCGTGGCGGCTCGCGAAGGTCGTGCACGTGCTGGGCGACCGCCGCGACCATTTCGAGACGTCGACCGACATCTGGGAACTGTTCAAGCTGATCGTCGAAGGGCGGCGGCAGCGCGAGATCGAGCCGACGCTCACGGTGCTGCGCGATTGCCTGACGAGCCCGGAGATCGCCAACGAGAGCCGCGAGACCGAACAGCGCATCCGCGACACGCTGCAGTTCGTCGAGACGCTGACGACCTGGTCGGACGAGATGCTGCGGCTCAAGCCCGATACGCTGATGAAGGCGCTCGGCATCGGCGCGAAGATCAGCCAGACGGTCAGGCGCAAGTCGCCGAAGTAAGCGGTAGCGGAAGTGCGGGCAGGCAGCCCGCTTTTTTCGGGGTTGTTATTTCTGTCTATACAGAAATAACTGTAAAGATAGGATGGAAATGAACGCAGTCTTGCCGTCTACCTGCCAGAGCGACCGCACCGGGGAACGCAGCATGACCGTCCTCGTTTGCGGCGCGAACGGCTTCATCGGGCGGGCACTGTGCGCGCAGCTCGAAGCCGGCGGCCATCGCGTGCTGCGCGGCGTGCGCGATGCGGCCGGCCCGCGCGACGTCGGGATCGACTTCGCGAAGGACGTCGATCCCGACGCGTGGCTGGCGCGGCTGGAGGGCGTCGACGTGGTGATCAATGCGGTCGGCATCCTCGCCGATCGACGCGGCGCGACGCTCGACGCCGTGCATTGCGCCGCGCCGTGCGCGCTTTTCACAGCGTGCTGCCGTGCGCGCGTGCGGCGCGTGATCCAGATCTCGGCGCTCGGTGTCGAGCGCGGCGATACGCGGTACTTCGCGAGCAAGCACGCAGCCGACCGCTTCCTGCAGACGCTGCCGATCGACTCCCGGATCGTGCGTCCCGCGCTGGTCTACGGCGCGGCCGGTACGTCGGCGCGGTTTTTCCGGATGCTCGCGAGCCTGCCCGTGCATGTATTGCCGGCGGGCGGCCATCAGCGGCTGCGCCCCGTGCATGTCGACGATCTCGCCGAACTCGTCGCGCGGCTGGTGGCGCAGTCGTTTGATTCGCCGGCGGCCGGCAACCAGGTGATCGACGTGGTCGGCAACGACGAAGTCGAATACCGCGAGATGCTGGCCCGCTACCGCGCCGCGCTGGGGTTTCCGCCGGCCGCGGGCGTGACGCTGCCGGGCCCGCTGGTCGGCGCGGCGGCCGCGCTGCTCGGCATGCTGCCGGGCGCGATGTTGACGCGCGACACGTGGACGATGCTGCGCGGCGGAAACACCGGCGATCCGGCGGCCGCGACTGCCGTGCTCGGCCGGCCGCCGCGCGGCATCGGCGGTTTCATCGGCGCGGACGCGGCCGCGCTGCGGAACGACGCGCTCGCGATGTGGCGGCGCCCGTTGCTGCTGGGTGCACTCGCGATCGTGTGGATCTGGACGGCCATCGCAAGCGCGTTCATTCATCCGCTGCACGCGAGCCTCGCGTTGCTTGCGCATGCGCACCTGACGGGGCTGCCTGCGCTGGTCGCGCTCTATGCGGCAAGCGCGCTGGATTTCGCGTTCGGCATCGCGACCGTCGCCGCGCCGTCGCGCCGCCTGTGGGTTGCACAAGCCGTGCTGATCGTCGCGTATTCGGCCGTCATCGCGGTCACGATGCCGGGCCTGCTGGCCGAACCGTTCGGCCCCGTGCTCAAGAACGTGCCGATTCTCGCGATCCTGTTGATCCTGTTTTCAGAAGAAGAACACGCATGAATACCTATCTCGTCGTCAAGGCGCTGCATATCCTGTCCTCGGTGCTGCTGGTCGGCACGGGGTTCGGCACCGCGTTTTATCTGTTCTTCGCGAACCGCACGCGCTCGGTGCCCGCGATCGCGGCCGTGTCGCGGCTCGTGGTGCGCGCGGACTGGTGGTTCACGACACCGGCCGTGATCTTCCAGCCGGCGTCCGGGCTGTGGCTCGCGCATACGGCCGGCTGGCCATGGCATACGCCGTGGCTCGTCGCGTCGATCGTGCTGTATGCGATCGCCGGCGCGTGCTGGCTGCCGGTCGTGTGGCTGCAAGTCGAACTCGCCGCGATGGCGAAGCTCGCTTACGTGAACGGCGACGCCGCGTTGCCGGAGCGCTACTGGCGCTATGCGAAGCGCTGGGAGCTGCTCGGCTATCCGGCGTTCTTCGCGATGTTGTCCGTCTACTTCCTGATGGTGCTCAAGCCGGCGTAAGTGCGTCGTGTCTGAAAACAGTGGACCGATCGATTCATGATGTTTTCGGTAAAGGAAGGAGTACAGATCATGAGCATCAGGGAAGGGGGGCCGACCATCGGCGACGTTGCAGGACGCGTCGCACCTCGCCCTGCGTCCGACAACGCGCGCCGTATCGTCGTGCGCTGGATGTATGCCGCGGCGATCGTTCACCTGCTCGTCGGCATGGCCGTTCCATGGCTTGCCGGCGCACCGTTTGTCGATGCGTATCACCGCGGCATCGAGCTGCATTTCTGGGCCGGTGCGGCACCGGAACCGGCGCGTGCGCAGCAGATATGGTGGATGTCGCTGATCGGCGCGACGGTGCAGTGCGCGTCGGTCTGGATGCTCGCGCTCGTCCACCTCGGCAACCGGTTGCGCAGGCGGGAAACGTGGGGATGGCTGCTGGCCGGCGTGTTGATCTGGGCGCCGCAGGACATGCTGTTTTCATTGCAGGCCCGTGTATGGGGCCACGTGGCGATCGACGCGGCCGCACTCGTCGCGATGATTCCGCCGCTTGTCTGGCTGTTGACGAGGGATACCGCATGAACACCTTGCCTGCCTTCGACTGGGCGCTGAACCTGCTGATCGTGCAGGGCGCGATGGGCGCATTCGATACGCTTTATCACCACGAACTCACGCAGGACCTGCCGCACAGCCCGCGCGCGCGGCTCGAGCTGGCGATTCATGCGGTGCGTTCCGTGCTCTACGGCCTCGTGTTCGCATCGATCGCGAACGTCGCGTTTCACGGCGCCTGGGTCGCGGCGATCGCGGCGGTGGTGCTCGTCGAAGTGGTGCTGACGTTGTGGGATTTCGTCGTCGAGGACCAAAGTCGCAAGCTGCCGGCGACCGAGCGCGTGCTGCACACGCTGCTGGCCGTCAACGGCGGCGCGCTGTTCGGGATGATCGCGATGCAACTGGCCGTCTGGGCGCACGAAGCGACCGCGCTGCACGCGCTCGATCTCGGCTGGCGCGGCTGGCTGCTCAGCCTGTTCGCCGTCGGCGTGACGGTATCGGGTATCCGTGACGGGATTGCCGCGTGCCGGATCGCGCGACACGCTCCGGTCGCCAATCCGTTCGCGGGACAGCCGCCCGGCAACGTGCTCGTCACCGGCGGGACCGGCTTTATCGGCGAAACCCTCGTGAACCAACTGCTCGATGCGGGGCATACGGTCACGTTGCTGGCGCGCGATCCGCTGCGCGCGGCCTACCAGTTCCAGGGCCGCGTGCGCAGCGTGACGTCCGTCGAACAGTTGCAGCCGCACGAGCGCTTCGACACGGTCGTCAATCTCGCGGGGGCGCCGGTGTTGGGCGCACGCTGGAGCAAGCGTCGGCAGGCGCTGCTGCTCGCCAGCCGCGTCGGCGTCACGCAGTCGCTGATGCGCTGGGTCGAGACCGCCGAGGTCAAGCCGCGCACATGGATCCAGGCATCCGCGATCGGCTACTACGGCGTGCGGCCGGCCGACGAGCGGCTCGACGAGCGCAGCAGCGCCGGCACCGGCTTCATGTCCGAGCTGTGCCGGCAGTGGGAGTTGTCCGCGCAGCCGCTCGAGCGCCATGGGGTACGCGCGGTGGTGCTGCGGCTGGGCGTCGTGTTCGGCCCCGGCGGCGCGTTGCGCCCGATGCTGCTGCCGCATTACTTCGCGATGGGCGGACGCTTCGGCGACGGCGCGCAGGTCATGAGCTGGATTCACCGGGACGACGTACTGCGGATCGTCGCGCGCGCGATGTCGAACGCGGGCATGCACGGCGTCTACAACGCGGTGGCGCCCGGGGCATTGACCCAGCGCGAGTTCGTGCAGGTCGTGACGAAGGTGCTGCGCCGCCCCGCATGGCTGCACGTGCCGGCCGCGCCGCTGCGCTGCGCGATGGGCGAGATGGCCGAGCTGCTGCTGGACGGGCAGCGGGTGATGCCGGCGCGGCTGCATCAGGACGGCTTCATGTTCCGGTTCCCGACGGCGGAGCACGCGCTGCGCGACCTGACGAACCGGCCGCACGCCGATTTCGCGGGCCCGGCCTGTTGTTTTCCGCAACGTCGTGTATAAATTCGACGTGACCGCGTTCGGGACGTGTCGTGCGTCCCGAACGCTCCGCATCCGACCTCACAAGGAGACTGCATGCTGCACATCCTCGGCAAGATCCCGTCCATCAACGTCCGCAAGGTGCTGTGGCTGTGCACCGAGCTGAACCTGCCGTTCGAACAGGAAGACTGGGGTGCGGGCTTTCGCACGACCAACGATCCGGACTATCTCGCGCTGAATCCGAATGCGCTCGTGCCCGTCATCAAGGACGACGATTTCGTGCTCTGGGAATCGAACACGATCATCCGCTACCTCGCGAACCGCTATGGCGGCGACGCGCTCTATCCGGCCGAGCCGCAGGCGCGCGCGCGGGTCGATCAATGGATCGACTGGCAGGGCGCGGACCTGAACCGTTCGTGGGTGGGCGCGTTCCTCGGCCTCGTGCGGAAATCGCCCGATCATCAGGACCCGGACGCCATCGCGCAGTCGATCGCGGGCTGGACGAAGCACATGCGCGTGCTGAACGCGCAGCTCGAATCGACCGGCGCGTTCGTGGCCGGCGGCACCTTCACGCTCGCGGACATTCCGATCGGCCTGTCGGTGAACCGCTGGTTCGGCACGCCGTTCGAGCATCCGGATTTCCCGGCGGTGTCGCGCTATATCGAGCGTCTCGCGACGCGCGAAGGCTTCAAGACCTACGCCGGCAGCGCGAATCCGTGACGCATCGCAGGTAGCGCGCGGCGCGGCGGCGTTGCAATCGCCGCCGCGTCATCGCCGGCGTGCATGGGCCAGCGGGCTCGCAGGCCTGGCGTCACGCGCCGGGCGCCGGCACCGCGTCGAGCACGCGCGCGAGAAACGCGTCGTGGTTCCACGCGGATTCCGGCCGCGACAGCCCGAGCCGCACGACCACCAGCTGACGGCTCGGCACCACGCTGACGAACTGGCCTTCATGGCCGACCGCATGAAACGCGTCGGCCGGCATCGCGTTCGCATGCGGATCGAGATCGTTGAACGGCTCCGGCACCTTGACCCACAGATGCGCGCCGAATTCCCGGCGCGGCGACTGCGGCGTCGCGCGCGTCAGGTAGCGCACCCAGCCCGCCGGCAGCAGCCGCTGCCCGTTCCACTCGCCGTCCTGCAGCAGAAGTTGCCCGAAGCGCGCCCAGTCGCGCGCGCTCGCATACATGTACGACGAGCTGCCGAGCGTGCCGGACGCATCGGGCTCGAACACCGCGCTGCGCATCCCGAGCGGCGCGAACAGCGCGCGGCGCGGAAACGCGAGGTAGTCATCGTCGCTGCCGCCCATCGCTTCGCGCATCACGCGCGCGATGATCGCGCTCGTGCCGCTCGAGTAGTACCACTGCGTGCCGGGTGTCGCGGCGAGCGGCTTCGCCGACGCGAACCGAGCGGTATCGGGCTGCGTGAACAGCATCACGGCGACGTCGGACAGCGGGTCGTCGTAGTCCTCGTTGAATTGCAGGCCGCTCGTCATCCGCAGCAGTTCGTCGAGCGTGATGGCCGCGCGCGGGTCGCCGCTGGCGCGCCATTCGGGCAGCAGCGCCGACGCGTCGGGCGACAGCTTGTGCTGTGCGACGAGCATGCCGACCAGCGCGGCCGTCACGGTCTTCGTCATCGACCAGCCGGGCAGCGGCGTGTCGGCCGTGAAGCCGGGCGCATAACGTTCGGCGATCACCTGGCCGCGCCACATCACGACGACCGCGCGCGTGCGCCGCGGCCGCGCCGGATCGGGTTCGTCGAATGCGCGGTCGAGCGCGGTCTGCAGCTTGTGCGCGTCGATGCCGGCGGGCGGCGCGGCGGGTGCGGGCTGCGCGGGCGGCGGGTCGGGGAGAACGGGCAACGCGGCCGGCAATGTGGCAGACGACGGCCCGAGCGCGAGCGTGCAGCCGAGCCCGGGCCGGAAGTCGGCTTCGCGCCCGGCGAAGCCGGCGAAGGTCGCCATCGTACGATGATGGTCGGGATCGAGCGACGGACGCACCAGTTTCAGCAGCGGATGCACGCCGGCCATGATGTCGACGTCGATCACGGACGCGGCCGGGCGGCCCGACACGAACACGCCGGAGCACAGCGCCTTGGCGGCATAGCCGGTCGCGATCGGCGCAAGCCGCGACAGCATGTATCCGGCATAGCCGACCGCGGCCAGCAGCACGAGGGCCGCGCCCCGTCGGATCAACGTCTTGATGGGTGTCGTCATGCGCGAGCGTCCTCGGTTGTCTGCAGGCGGGCGATGAACCGGCAGTGTCGCAGGTTCGGGCAAGCGGTGGCAATCGCGGGTGCTTGCGACGCCGGGTGGCGTCGGTCGGGCGGAGGTTGCCCGGCGTGTGTGAATCGTATGTGTCGATCGCGCATATGGACGGGCCGCATGCGGCCCGTCCACGTGGTGCGTCATTGCGCGTTGTTGTTGTCGTTGTCCAAACGCAGTGTCCAGACCGTCGCGGTATTCGTGTTGTCGTCGACAGCCGCGAATTGCGGCTGGCCTTTGCTGCCTCGCCCGAATGCAAGGCCGAATGCCGCGCCCGGCACGATATCGACCTGCATCTGCGCGACGAAGCGCCCGTCCACCGTGAATTCGACGATCTCGCTCGGTTGCAGCGGGTCCGGATTGACCGCGTCGCCGTTCGCGGTCACGAGATGGCCGTTCGGCGCGAGCGCCAGCGCGAGCGGGCCGTGCAGGTGCTTCGTGTCGAAGTAGATCATTCGTCCGACGCCGCCGTTGCGATTCGTCGACGCGGCGTTCTGGATCGCGAACACCGCGTTGTCGCCGGTGGACGCGACATACAGGACGTCGATGTTCGGGTCGTACGCAAGGCCGGTCGGGCCGACGACGAGTGCATTCGGATCGGTCCGGTTCACGTAGCCCGACGCGATGATGCGCGAACCCGGCAGCATCGTGACGCCGTCGTTGCCGATCGCCAGTTCGATCCGTGCGACCGTGCCGTTCAGTACGTTCGACACGAACGCGGTCACGCGCTGGCCGCGATCGATCACGGTCATGTCCCACGGCCCGTCGAGCAGCGTGGCGCTGACCAGTTGCGTGACGAGATTGCCCGCCGGATTGATGACGAGCAGCGAGCCCGGCGCGGCCACGGTCTTGCCGTCCGGTGTCGGCACGTTGCCGACCAGCACGAAGCCGCTGCGCAGCACCGCGAGCGCAGTCGTCAGGCCGAGATTGCGGCCCTGGAAGAACGTCGCCGGCGTATTGCCGGGCGACAGCTTCACGATCGTCGTGCCGGTGCCTTGCAGGTTCGACGCCGCGTTGAAGTTCGACACGACGACGTCACCCGGTTTCAGCGGGCTCCAGGTCGGCACGCCGCGTGGCACGAACGCGATGCCGTACGGATTGAGATCGCCGTTGGCGGGCACGGTCGATGCGGTGACCGACGAAGGCGGCAGGATGATGTCGTTGCCGCCGGCCCACGCGAACGTCGACGACAAGGCGGCCAGCCCGGCGGCGCAAGCCGCACGGCATAACGTGCGCGCCAGCGCGTGCGAGGCGCGCGCGTATGCCGGCGGGTGCGCGGCGAAGACGGGCGGGGCGGGGGAACGACAGGAGGGGAGAGGGTCCATGGCATGACTCCGGTTGATGAACGCGAGCAGTCATCCCGGCTGCCGGCCAGCGCAGCCGACGGGTGTCCGGCACGGGTTCGCGATCTTGCCGCGCGAACCCGCGCTCGAAATAAACGGATGGCGACGGCTGCTTATTCCAACCGGCTGTGCACGTTGCATGCGCGCCGGCATCGATTGTTCGCTGCAATGGCGACACGGCCTGACAAGTTGAAATCCTGCGCGCCGAAGGCCGATAATCGTCCGGCATCGAACGCTCACCCACTTCAACCGTTATCGGAAAACGCCATGTCCTACGACAACAACAACCCGTTCGCCAGGATCCTGCGCGGCGAACTGCCGTGCGTGAAGGTCGCGGAAGACGACGCGACCCTCGCGATCATGGATCTGATGCCGCAGGCCGACGGCCACGTGCTCGTGATCCCGAAGGAGCCGGCTGCGCAGATCTTCGAGCTGTCCGGCGACGCGGCCGCGGCCGGCATCCGCATGACGCAGCGCGTCGCGGCAGCCGTGCGCGCGGCGCTCGAGCCGGACGGCGTGTTCATCGGCCAGTTCAACGGCGCGGCGGCGGGCCAGACGGTCCCGCACGTGCACTTCCACGTGATCCCGCGCTGGGAAGGTGCCGAGTTGCGGATGCACGCACGCGACATCGCCGACGCGGCGACGCTCGAATCGATCGCGCAGCGCATTCGCGCGCGTTTCGTGTAACGGATCGACGGCACGCGGCGCGGCACGGCGGCTGAGAATCGGCCGGCCGCCGCGCCGCCATCGCCTGTTTCGGCGGTCACGCGAAGTAACACGTGTAACCGCCGGCGAAACTCGGCTCGGCAAGCCCGGCGCTAGACTCCGCGCATTACTTCATCGAGCGACAGGAAGAGCGGATCGCCTCTTCGTGCCGGCCGCCGCCCCTCGCGGCGGCATGGTCTTCGCAAGGTGTCATTCGTCTTTCGCGCCGGGAATCGAGCCATGTCCAGACTTCTCATCACGCTTGCCCTGATCGGCGGCCTGTCCGGCTGCTACGTCGCGCCGCCGTACGGTTACGCGCCCGCGCCTGCCTACTACGGCTACGCGCCGGCGTATTACGCGCCGCCCGTCAGCGTCGGGATCGGCGGCAACTTCCGCATCCGCTGATCGGGTACCCGGCGCGGGCCTTGCCCGCACCGGTTCGTTGCGCTTCGCCGGAAGATTCGCGCGGATTCGCGCGCCGCATGACGACGGCACGCTGCGCATCGTGCGCGCGGTTCCTATACTTCACAGGAAAGTGCATCCTGTGAGGCAGCCATGTCCATCACACGCAAGGCCGTTGTCCTGTCGGGCGTAGCCACGCTCGTCTATCTCGGGCTCGCCGTGCTCGGTTTCGGCGGGTTCGCCGCCTTTTTCTCGCATCCGCCGCTGATCGTCATCGTCGTCGCGACACTCGCGATGGCCGTCGTCGTGATGTTCACCGAAGGCAACCTGAGCGCCGGCGAGCGCGAGAACCGCGACAACCGCTGGGTGCTTGCGGCATTCGCGGTGAGCGGCTTCCTGCTCGCGTATCTGCCCGCACTGACCGACCGGCTCGACGTCTGGACCTTCGGCGGCGATGCGGTGCGATGGTTCGGCGTCGCGCTGTACATCGCGGGCGGTGCGCTGCGCATCTGGCCCGTGTTCGTGCTCGGCAAGCGCTTCAGCGGGCTCGTCGCGATCCAGCCGGGCCATACGCTCATGACCGACGGCATCTATCGCCGCATCCGCAATCCGAGCTATCTCGGCCTGCTCGTCAATTCGGTCGGCTGGGCGCTCGCGTTCCGCTCGGGCGTCGGCGTGCTGCTGGTCGCGCTGATGACGGTGCCGCTCGTCGCGCGCATCCGCTCCGAGGAAGCGCTGCTGCGTTCGCAATTCGGCGCCGAATACGACGCATATTGCGCGCGGACCTGGCGGCTGCTGCCCGGCGTGTACTGACCCCTCATCCCATTCCCCTGACCATCGTTTCGGCGCGCGCTCACGACACGTGCCCGATGTGTTGCCACGTGTGTCTCGAACGTGCGACGTTGCACGTGGCCAGCCTGCCGTTCCACAGGGCCGGACCCTCGCGGAAGTCAATGCCGGCAAGGGTTTCAGGCGATTTCGGGAAGAGCGTTCGACGTCCGTTATTCGTAAACAACTTGTTACCAGAATGTCCACGGCAGGGGTGTGGGACCGATGCTATTCTTCGCCGCAAGCTCAATGAAATGAATTGGTCCGGGGTTCGGCACAATGCCTGAACCGACATCGATCGATTCAGATCGTCGTACCGAGCGGACCTTCGATAACCAGATTGCGAACAAGGAAGAATACGGGAATGTGGAAGAAAATCGCCCCCGCTCTCGTCGTCGCCGCGCTGACCGGCACGACTGCACTGCCGGCACTGGCCGGTGACTTGAACAACGCGCTTGGCGGCGCGCTCGGCGGGGTTGCCGGCGCAGCGGTCGGCGGCGCGGTCGGCGGCAGCACCGGCTCGGTAATCGGCGGCGCCATCGGCGGCGGCGCGGGTGGCGCGGTGACGTCGAACCGTCGCGAGCGCACCGGCGCGATCATCGGCGGCGCACTCGGCGGCGGCGCAGGTACCGCGGCAGGCAACGCGATGGGCGGCCGCACCGGCGGCCTGCTGGGCGCGGCGGTCGGCGGCGGTGCGGGCGCGGCGCTCGGCGGCAACATGTCGCGCAGCTCGTACGAACGCGATTACGGCGATCGCGGTTATCGCGGCGATCGCGGCTATCGTCGCCACAAGCATCATCACCACCGCGACTGGGACTGATCGCCGCTGGCGCGGCACGGTGCGCGATCTGCGCACCTTCGCGCCGACGGCGTCGGCACCCGACGCGAGAATCGGCCCGGCGGCCTGCCGGGCCGCAATCGCCGGCTAGCCCGGCGACCCTTTCCGGCTCCATCAGCCGCTGCCATACGCCCGATCGACGGGCCGGCAATTTCTCTCCTCGCCGTATTCCCCCGCTTCCCGACTACATAGCCTGCCGCGCCTGAATGCGCCGGCGCAAGATCGGCGAACGCCATTACGCAGATTCCGTTCGACACGTCTGCCGGTTCCAGCCTGACGATGGTTCGCGACCGGGGCGGAGTGCTTCGCGGCCACGCGTGCATTGACCATCCTCGATCTGCGTAACCAGATGTATCGCGGCCCGCGCGTGCAACCAGTGTTGCCGCGATCGGATGCGTCGCATCCCCAACGTCCGGGCAATCGTTCGCGTCACCCCCGACCGTGAGGATTTCCCTGATACGCGGCCCGTCGCGCTACACCGCTCACCGCGCATCGCACGCACCGGCGGGTAGTGGGAAATCGAATGGATAGCATCGCAACATTTAATTGGTCGATCGCGCTCGGCTTCGCTATCGTCAGCGATGCCCGCGTACGGAATCGAACCGAGCCATCCGCCGCGTCTCGCCTCGCCGCATGATCGCGAGCGCCGCGGCCCGGCCGCCGGACCCACCGGCATCGGTCGCCGCGTCCGATCAACCGGACGGATCCGTCGCGAAGCCTGGCCGACCGAACGAAGGCGCGTGCGCTTTCAAGCCACCCCGGCAACGATGTCCCGCCGCCGCAAGCGCGCCCCACGCGCATGCGTGCCGCCCGACGCCGTTTGCGCCCGGGGCCGGACCAACCCATTGCCTGGATGCATATGTCTAAGACAACGTATTACGCGCCGCACGGCGGCCACCCGCCGCAGACCGATCTGCTGACCGATCGCGCGATGTTCACCGAAGCGTACGCGGTGATCCCGAAGGGGGTGATGCGCGACATCGTCACGAGCTGGCTGCCGTTCTGGACGAACACGCGCCTGTGGGTGATCGCCCGCCCGCTGTCGGGTTTCGCCGAAACCTTCTCGCAGTACATCGTCGAAGTGAACCCGGGCGGCGGCAGCGACAAGCCGGAGCAGGACAAGAACGCCGAAGCCGTGCTGTTCGTCGTCGAAGGCGAGGCCGAGCTGACGCTGCAGGGCTCGAAGCACGTGCTGAAGCCGGGCGGCTACGCGTTCATTCCGCCGGGCGCGGACTGGACGCTGCACAACGTCAGCGATGCCGCGGTGCGCTTCCACTGGGTCCGCAAGCATTACCAGGCCGTCGACGGCATCCCGCTCCCCGAAGCCTTCGTGACCAACGAGCAGGACGTCGAACCGATCCCGATGCCGGGCACCAACGGCGCGTGGGTGACGACGCGCTTCGTCGACATGAGCGACATGCGCCACGACATGCACGTGAACATCGTGACGTTCGAGCCGGGCGGCGTGATTCCGTTTGCTGAAACGCACGTGATGGAGCACGGCCTGTACGTGCTCGAAGGCAAGGCCGTCTATCGCCTGAACCAGGACTGGGTCGAGGTGGAAGCGGGCGACTTCATGTGGCTGCGCGCGTTCTGCCCGCAGGCATGCTATTCGGGCGGCCCTGGCCGCTTCCGCTACCTGCTGTACAAGGATGTGAACCGTCACATGAACCTGACGCTGAATCTCGCGCGCTAAGCGCCGCGCCAGTAGTCGAATGGGAAAGCCCGCCGGTGCATGCCGGCGGGCTTTTTTCAGGTTCATCGCGGATTACCGGGGAACGCGAGGCAGACTGTCGGCGATCGGCCGATTCCGTTGGAATACTCGGCTCGGACGACGTCCATAACTCACTTGCACTTGCGATGAGGTTCGGTTGAATCGATGCGCCTGACTTCGAAGAAGCTTTCGCCTCTCATCGCATGGCTACACCGCCATCGCAATCATCTCGTTGCCGAGCGGCGCCAACCGTTTAGCCATTCGTCGCAGGTTTTGCGCAGTTGTTGCCAACAGGAATTCGTCCTGCACTCCGCTCAGCTCTCGTGGCCTCAGCGATCGAGCTTCAGATGCGCGAACAGCATCTCGACCTTCTTTCGCTCGCGGCGCTATTGTTTGAACTCCGGTGTGCCGATAGCTTCCGCGCCACGTCCCGAGCATTTTCGTGAACGCGCGCGCAATCTTGCGGAACGGCATTGCAAGGAACCTTATCGACTCGAAATTGGGGCGGCTTCATGTTCAGCGACTGCCGGAGAGATATCGCCGCCCCTAACGTCAATTGGATTCCGGTTCAAGCGTGGCAGGTAACTTTCGGGTCCCACTGATAATATCCAATCTTGCCGATATTTCCAGTTCTGCGATCAACCTCCATTAACGCAAACACTACAATATAATTATCTGTTCCAGTGCCAATAACAGAAGAATCGATACGGTTATCCAAAAACTGCTTAATATCGTAAGGTTCACCTTTGTCAATGTTGTAACCCAAATAAGACCCCGGGACATCAAACGGAGAGTCCTTAAAATGAAGGACATGTAGGATCCCATTAGGTTTGATCGCAACTAGGGCTCCCGCATGGTTGATGTTTCCACTGAAGGAGAGACCGCGCCAACGGACGGTATCGCCGGTAAGGCCATAAATCGTGAGATCCGGTGTCGCGTTTGTTTTGGGCTCCACATACTCCTCAGGAGCAACCAGATACGCATATTTTACTGATTCTGGCCCGTGTTTGATCCACGTGGCGGCCTGAGGAGTATTGTTATTCTTTATTGGATAATCGTGCAGAATTAACTCGACGTCAAACAATGCAACAATTTCGATTGTTGCGGGTGCGCCAGCGAGAATTTCGCGATGTCCCATGGTTTTCTCCGAAGTAAATTTGTGTCAAAGCAAAGGTGCTTGCAGCACCCATTTCTCTTCTGGATTTAAAATCTTCTCGATCGAAGAATTCGAATCTTTCCAAAGAGTTCTAGCAGCGTAGGCGGAATTGGCGCGCGAATCGATTACACTCGATTACAGTCCGATGTGGCCGATAGAGGAGTATTGCCCACTAGCAGATTCCGCGCGATTCGCAGCAGTGGGGCGGACAGCGACATCCACGGAAATCCGCGAAGAACCTTTTTTCATGGACGGTGCGGCCGGCGTCGTGCTCGCTACAGGCCGAGCGCGGTCGCGGCCAGCGCCGCGACCTGCAGCCGCGTATCGGGCGGCAGGCCGTCTTCCATCAGCCATACGGCCGACAGGCCCGCCCACGCGAGAATCCACTGCAGCAGCCGGCGGCGGTCGAGCTGCGCGGCGTCGGCCACGCATGCGACGCGTTGCTCGAAGCGCATCGGGTCGACCGCGATGTCGTGCGCGGGATTGCAGAACAGGTTCGCGTAGTCGAACGCGCGATCGCCGCGCAGCCCCTTCGGGTCGATCGCGAGCCAGCCGCGTGCGCCGAAATGCAGGATGTTGCCGTGATGGATGTCGCCGTGCAGGACGACTTCGTCGACGGGCTGCGCTGACAGCAGCGCGCGCGCCGTTGCGGCCGATCGGCGCAGCACGTCGTTGGCCGCGGCATCCGACAGCAGTGCATGGAACCAGTCGTGCAGCGGCACGACCGCCGGCGGCTCCGGCGCACGATGCGCATCGCGTCGTCGTCATGACCCGAAGCCGAAAAGCCGGCCAGCGACGGTGCCGGCTGCGCGCGTTCGAGCAGGATCGCGTCGCTGTCGTGCTGCCACACCTGCGCGGTGCCTTGCCCGTTCCACCAGGTCATCAGCGCGTTGCCGCGACGCTCTTCGTCGCACGTGGCGACCTTCAGCATCGCCGGCCGCGCGTGCCAGAGAACGGGCAGCAGGCCGCCGCTCGCGGTCAGGATCGGGCCGCCGTCGGGAACGAGGCCCCACAGGCCGAGGTATCGATCGAACATCACGCGATGGTACAGGCGAACCGGACCGCATGCCGCACGGTTGGTCCGACGGTGCGCCGCAGGCCGCATGCGTTGCGCGAACGGGCCCGGCGCGCTTTCCTAAATAAAATTCAGCCTGCCAAACTTTGGCTAAAGAATGTTCCGGTTTCGCGCCATCCCTTCGACAATGCGCGCCTTCTGCGATCGGCAGGCGCCTGTCGCGCACCGGCCGTCGCGGCATCGAAGAAGGAGCCCGACATGACCGAACACACCGCTTCCCCTCCGCCGCAATCCGCGCCGCCGCGCCGCCGACGCGTGTGGCGCACGCTCGCGGGCGCGCTGCTCGGCCTGACGCTCGCGTGCGCGGGCATCGGCGCATGGACCATCCAGCGCATCTGGACGCAGTTGCCGTCCGTCGAGCATCTGGCCGTCTATCGTCCCGCGCTGCCGCTGCGGATTTTCTCGCGCGACGGCGATTTGCTGGCCGAATACGGCATCGAGCGGCGCGAGTTCGTGCCGCTCGAACGTATCCCGCCGCTGATGCGGCAGGCGCTACTCGCGGCCGAGGACGCGAAGTTCTACCAGCACGGCGCGGTCGATGTCGGCGGCCTCGCGCGCGCGACGTTCGCGAACGTCGTGACGGGGCAGCCCGGGCAGGGCGGCAGCACGATCACGATGCAGGTCGCGCGCAACTTCTACCTGACGCGCGACAAGGTGCTGAGCCGCAAGCTCGCCGAGATCCTGATGGCGGCCAAGCTCGAACGCGAGTACAGCAAGGACAAGCTGCTCGAGCTGTACATGAACGAGATCTACCTGGGCGAGCGCGCGTACGGTTTCGCGGCGGCCGCGAACGTGTATTTCGGCAAGCCGCTCGATGCGCTGAGCGCGGGCGAGGCGGCCGTGCTCGCGGGGCTGCCGAAGGCGCCGTCCGCGTTCAACCCGGTCGTCAATCCGGCGCGCGCGACCGCGCGGCGCAACTATGTGCTCGGCCGGATGCATGCGCTCGGCCAGCTCGACGACGCGACGTACCGCGCGGCCGTCGACGCGCCGATCGCGCTCGCGACCACGCCGCCGCCCGGGATCGTCGCCGCGCCGTACGTTGCCGAGCGCGCGCGCCGCATGATGGTCGAGCGCTTTCACGACGATGCCTATACGCTGGGCCTCGACGTGACGACGACGGTGTCGATGCGCGACCAGCGCGCGGCCGAAGCATCGCTCGAGCGCACGCTGAGCCGGCAGCCACGCGCGAAGCGCGATGCGCGCAACGGGCTCGAAGGCGCGCTCGTATCGCTCGATGCGGCCACCGGCGACATGCTCGCGCTCGTCGGCGGCGCGGATTTCAATCGCAACGTGTTCGACCATGCGCTGCAGGCATATCGCCAGCCTGGCTCGAGCTTCAAGCCGTTCGTCTATTCGGCGGCGCTGGAGAAGGGCTACTTTCCCGGCGTGCTCGTCGACGATACGCAGCGCACGCTTACCCATGAGGAAACCGGCGCGCGACCGTGGCGTCCGCGCAATTTCGGCAATCGCTACGAGGGCTTCATCCCGGTGCGGCGCGGGCTCGTGCGCTCGAAGAACCTGGTCGCGGTCAGCCTGATGCAGGCCACCGACGCGCGTTACGTACAGCAGCACGCGGTGCACTTCGGCTTCGACGCGCAGCGCAATCCGGCGTCGCTGCCGCTCGCGCTCGGCGCGGGCGCGGTGACGCCGCTCGAACTCGCGAGCGCGTACGGCGTGTTCGCGAACGGCGGGACGCGGATGGAGCCGCGCCTGATCCTGTCGGTGAAGCAGCGTCACGGCGGCGCGATGTACGAGGCGACCGCGCCGGCAGGCGAGCGTGTCGTGTCGGCGCGCAACGCGTTCGTGATGGACAGCATGCTGCGCGACGTCGTGCGGGCCGGCACCGCGCGCGGCGCGCTGGCGCTGCACCGCGACGACGCGGCCGGCAAGACGGGCACGTCGAACGGATCGAAGGACGTGTGGTTTGCCGGCTACTCGTCGGGCATCGTCGCGGTCGCGTGGCTCGGCTACGACACGCCGCGCCCGATGGGGCGTGCGACCGGCGCGACGCTGGCGCTGCCGGTCTGGCTCGACTACATGAAGACGGCCGTCGACGGGCGTACGCCGGTCGACGCTTCGCCGCCGCAGGACGTCGCGCTCGTCGATGGCGACTTCGTCTACGCCGAATACACGCGCGGCACGTGCACGGCCGACGTGCCGTCGTATATCCGCAGCCGCTTCGCCTGCGGCGGCGCGGCGGTGCAGGGCGCGTCGGACGCGCCTGCCGACAGCGGCAAGCCCGACGAGCCGATGCCCGCCGCGGTCGATGCGGCCGAGCGCGAACGCGTGCTCGACTTGTTCCGGACCGACGACTGACGCGCGCGATGCATATCCTCTATCTGATTGCGATCGTCGCGGAAGCGATGTCGGGTGCGCTGATGGGCATGCGGCGCGGGATGGACCGCTTCGGGCTCGCGCTCGTCGGCGCGGTGACGGCGCTCGGCGGCGGCACCGTGCGCGACGTGTTGCTCGGCCACTATCCGCTCGGCTGGATCGCGCATCCCGAATACCTCGTGATCACGCTCGTCGCGGCGACCGTCGCGTCGTGGGTTGCCCGGCATGTCGCGCGGATGAAGACGCTGTTCGTCACCGTCGACGCGATCGGCCTCGCGGCGTTCACGATCATCGGCTGCGACATCGGCGCGTCGACCGGCACGGCGCCGATCATCGTCGTGCTGGCCGGCGCGATCACCGGCGTGTGCGGCGGGATGCTGCGCGACCTGCTGTGCAACGAGATGCCGCTGATCCTGCGCGAGGAGCTGTACGCGAGCGTCGCGTTCGTCACGGGCACGCTGTATGTCGGGATCCAGCATCTCGGCATCGATGCGGGCTTCGCGACGGTGATCGCGCTGGCGGCCGGATTCTCGATGCGAATGCTCGCGGTGCGGCTCGGGTGGAAGATGCGGACCTTCGGCGCGACGGATGTCGAGCGTTGAGCGCGGCTCGCGCGCAGGCATTCAGTCCGGCTGCATCACCTGAAAGACGTTGCTCTCCGGATCGAGGCCGTCATACATCCGGTACGCGAAGCCGTCGTAGCGCTTGAGATCGCGCACGGTCACGCCATCGCGGGCGAGCCGGTCGCGGTGCGCGTCGATATCGGCATCGATCGAGAAGACGAGCTTCACGGTGCTTGCATCGGCATTCGCATGGACGGACGAGACTGCCTGGCGAAACGCCGGGCCCGCCAGATGCAGCGCCAGTTCGATTGCGCCCGCGTCGAGCACGACCCATTCACCGTCGATTTCCTCGATGACGGGCAGGTCGAAATACCGCTGGTAGAACGCCTTCAGCAACGCGACGTCGCGGACGTACAGGATGATGCGGGTCATTGGAAGCGGCACGAGAGGCTCCTCGAAGGGGATGCGCGAATGATGTTGGGTAAACGTCGCAGTTGAAGGCAGCGTAGGACATCGAGCGACGCAACGACCGTGCAGTATTTGCCTACGCTACGCAGGCACCATCACCGGCGGCGTACCGTCGCCGGTTTCCACCATCTTCACGGCGAATCCGTAGCACTGCGCGATATGGGCGGGCGTCATCACGTCGCGCGGCATGCCGTGCGCGACGATCGTACCGTCGGCGAGCATCGCGATCGTATCCGCGTGTCGCGCGGCGAGGTTCGGGTCGTGCACGATCGCGAGCACGCCGAGCCGCCATTCGCGTGCGACCGCGCGCACGGTATCGAGCAAGCGGTGCTGATGCGCGAGATCGAGCGCGGCGGTCGGCTCGTCGAGCAGCAGGTAGCGCGGGCCGTTTGCCGCACCGTCGTCGTCCGGCCACAGCTGCGCGAGCACGCGCGCGAACTGCACGCGTGCGAGTTCGCCGCCCGACAGCGTCGTGACATCGCGACCGACGAGCGCTTCGGCACCCGCGCGTTCGAGCGCGCGCCACGCGATGTCGCGATCGCGGTGCGCGATCACGTGCCGCGCGCCGCTGCGCCGCGCATGCGGATAGCGGCCGAGCAGCACGATTTCGTCGACGCTGAACGGGAAGGCCGGCTGCGCAGCCTGCGGCAGCACCGCGCGCAGGCACGCGAGCCTTGGCGCGTCGATACGCGCGAGCGCTTCGCCGTTCAGCGTGATGTCGCCCGTCACGCGCACGCCGTTCGGTGCGACGCTGCCGGTCAGTTCGCCCGCGAAGGTCTTCAGCAGCGTGCTCTTGCCCGCGCCGTTGCGACCGAGCAGCGCGGTCACGCGGCCGGGCTCGATCGACAGCGACAGGTCGCGAAGGATGGCGTTGTGTCGGCGGGCGACGTCGAGATGGTGGGCGGTCAGCATGGTCGTCGTGATGGGATAGTTACCCGCCGAGCGCGCCGCGGCTTTTCCACAGCAGCGCGAGGAAGAACGGCGCGCCGAGCAGCGCGGTCAGCACGCCGAGCGGGATTTCGGCGGGCGCGGCGACCGTGCGCGCGGCGAGATCGGCGGCGAGCGTCAGCAGCGCGCCGAGCAGCGCGGCGCCGGGCAGCACGACGCGCTGGTCGGGGCCGCACGCGAGTCGCACGCAATGCGGCGCGACGAGCCCGATGAAGCCGATGATGCCCGCGCACGACACGAGCGCGCCGACCGCGAGCGCGACCGCGACGAGCACGCGCCGCTTCAGCCGCTGCACGGGCACGCCGAGATGCAGCGCCTCGGTTTCGCCGAGCTGCAGTGCGTTCAATGCATTGCGTTCCCGTACGAGCAGCACGCAGCCGATGGCGACGCACGGCGCGACGGCCGCCAGCGCGGACCATTGCGCGCCGCCGAGGCTGCCAAGGCTCCAGAAGGTCAGCGAGCGCAGCTGCGCGTCGTCGGCGACGAACGTGAGCAATCCGATCGCCGCGCCGACCAGCGCGTTGATCGCGATGCCGGCGAGCAGCAGCAGCGGCAGTGCGAGCCGGCCGCGCGATGCGGCGAGCCGGTAGACGAGCGCCGCGACCGCGAGCGCGCCTGCGAAGGCCGCGACGGGCAAGGCGGCGGCGCTCACGTGCGCGGCAAAGAGGGCGGGGCCGAGTACGATCGTCGTCGTCGCGCCGAGTGCGGCGCCGCTCGACACGCCGACGAGCCCCGGATCCGCGAGCGGATTGCGGAACAGCGCCTGCATCGCGGCGCCGGTCGCGCCGAAGCCGCCGCCGACCAGCAGCGCGAGCGCGACACGCGGTGCGCGGATGTCGAGCAGTACCGCGCGTGCCTGCTGCGCGGCTGCATCGCCGGTCAGCGCGGCCCACGCCTCCGCGAGCGGAATGCGGTACGCGCCGACGCACAGCGCGACGACGGACATCGCGCACACGAGGCACGCGAGCGCGGCCAGCGCGAACGGCGCGAAGCGGCGCGACGTGCCGATGCGCGCGGCACCGGAGCGCGACGCGGGCGACGGTGCAGGGAAAGTCGAACCGTGAGCGGGCATCGGGGCGGTCCGGAATCAGGCGAGCGCATCCGACAGGCGTCGGTGCAGGGTCGTGACGGCGAGCGGCAGGCGCGGGCCGAACCCGAGCAGGAACAGTGCATCGAGCGACACGACGCGCTGCGCGCGGCCGGCCGGCGTCGCGCCGAAGCCGGGCGTGGCGAGCAGCGCGGCGCGGCCGCCGACGGCCGCGAGCCCTTCGTCGGAGATCAGCACGACGTCGGGTGCGGCGGCCGCGAGTGCCTCGGTCGTCAGCGGCTTGTAGTGATCGAAGCCCTGCATCGCGTTGCGCGCGCCCGCATAGCGGATCATCGCGTCGGCGGCCGTGCGCTGGCCGGCGACGAGCGCCTGGTTGCCGGTATGGTTCAGCACGAACAGCACGCGCGGCGGCTGAGTGCCGCCGGGGGCGCGTACAGCGACCGCGTCGCGCGCGGCCTGCCAGTCGCGATCGAAGCGCTGCAGCAGCACGGCGCCCGCATCGCGCACGTCGAGCGCCTGCGAGACGCCGGTGATCTTCGCGCGCACCGACTCGACGTCGTGGCGTTCGGCGAACGTCGTCACCGCGACGCCGGCGTTTTTCACCTGAGCGATCGCGGTGGGCGGGCCGGCTTCCGCCGACGCGAGCACGAGATCGGGCCGCAGCGACAGCAGCCCCTCGGCCGACAGCGCGCGCTGATAGCCGACTTTCGGCAGGCGCTTCGCGGCGTCGGGATACGTGCAGGTCGTGTCGGCGCCGACGAGCCGGTAGCGCGGCGTCTCGGCGCCGCCGAGCGCGAACGCGGTTTCCGCGAGCGCGCCG
This sequence comes from Burkholderia pyrrocinia, assembly GCF_022809715.1. Lineage (NCBI taxonomy): Bacteria > Pseudomonadati > Pseudomonadota > Betaproteobacteria > Burkholderiales > Burkholderiaceae > Burkholderia > Burkholderia pyrrocinia. Next base: position 1,888,998 of record NZ_CP094460.1, on the reverse strand, counting down.
CCGATCACGACCACGCGTTTCGGCGCGACCTGCGCAGCTTGTGCGAGCACGCTGCACGGCAGCGCGCCCGCGAGCGCGCCGGCCGCCGCGCTCGCCAGCACCGCGCGGCGCCGCGGATCGAACGATCGCGCGCTCACCGCGCATCCCCGCATGCAGCCGGCGGCAGCGTCGCGACGAGCGTGCGCCAGTCGTCGCGTTCGACCTTGCCGGGCTTGCGCTCGCCGAACAGCAGCGCGACGTGGTCGCCTTGGCGGTCGAACAGTTCGAGCGACGTGACGATGCCGTCGCTCGTCGGCTTCTTCACGACCCATGCGGCGGCGATCAGGTCCTCGCGCACGTGCAGGTTGAAGCCCGGATCGAGCACGTTGATCCATGCGCCGACCTCGCGCACGTTCGCGACGGGGCCCGTATGGATCTGGATCATCCCCGCATTGCCGACGAACACCATGATCGGCTGGCCGCTTTGCGCGGCCCGTTCGAGCACGTGGCGTAGCGCATGCGCGGTTTCGACCGGATATGCGTATTGCGGATCGGCGAGGCGCAGCGCCTGCATGCGGCTCACGCCGAAGCGCTGCGTGATGCCGAAGAACTGGTGCGTGTCGGTCATCGCATCCCACGCGGCGCGGAAGCCCGCGACGTCGATCTCGGTGTCGGCGCGCTCGGGCGTCTTCGGCGCGGCGGGCGCGACGTCGAGGCCCGGCTCCTGCGACGGTGCGCGCCAGCGTTCGATGAATGCGTCGTACGCGGCGTGGTCGCTGTGCGCGCGCAGGTAGACCTTGTGGATCGCGCGGCCCTGCGCGTCGAAGAACTGCAGGCTCTTCAGCGGGCCGTGAGCGGTCTCGTCGCGCACCGCGAACGCCGACACCCAGTGGCGATAGAAGATCCGCAGGTCGATGTCGCCGAGCGCGAGTCCGACAGGGCCGTCATGGCTCATCTGCGCATATTCGCCGTCCTTTTCGTGGACGGCCGTGTCGTTGCGCGTGAGCGCCATCACGCGGCCGAGGCGCGGCATTTCCTCGAACATCGCCGGAAAGCGCGCGTCGAGCCGCACGACGTGCTCGCCGACGAATGCGGCGAGCGCCTCGCCTTCGCTGACGCCGAGCGCCTGCGCGACGTCGCGGTTGCGCAGCTGGCGCTCGGTCTTGAGCTTGATGAACGCGTCGCGCAGTGCGGCGGCCGCGCGGGCCGGGCCGGCCGGTTGACCGGGAAGGGCGGATTGCATCATGTCGGACTCCTTCAAGTAACGGTTGGGGTGGCAGCGCGGGCGTCGCGCATCAGAAATCCACTTTCATGCTGACGGCGACCGTGCGTCCGGGCGACGTATATGCATCGAGCACCTGCGAATCGGCCGCGATGCCGCGCACGTCCGACCAGTTCCAGTACTTGCGGTCGAACAGGTTGCGGATGCCGATCGTCGCGCTCACGTGCTTGTTGAAGCGGTAGCCGCCGCGCAGGTCGACGACGAATGACGACGGCGGCGTGAAGCACGCCTTGTTCGAACAGTCGGATTTGTCGATGTCCTTGTCGCGCTTGGCGGCCTGGAACAGCAGGTCGGTCTGCACGAACCAGCGCTCGCCCGGCTCGTAGCGCACGCCGAACACGGCCGAGAACGGGTTGACCGTGTTGAGCGGCTGGCTCGCTGCGCCGTCGTTCTGCGTCGAGCCCTTCGTGAACGCCATCGCCGTCTTCAGCGTGATGCCGTTCGGCATCGCCCATTCGGCGCGGCCTTCGAGGCCGTGGATGCGCGCGTCGGCGAAGTTCACGTACTGGAATACGGACGGGTCGGTAGGCCGGTTGCTGCCGGCGATCGTCGTGCGCGAGATGAAGTTGCGGTAGCGGCCCGTGAACGCGGCCGCGCTGTAGCGCACGACACCGTAGCCGGTGCCGGCCTTGCCGCGCAGGCCCGCTTCGAACGTGTCGCTCGTCTCGGGCTTCAGGTTCGGGTTGCCGATCGACGTGTAGCCGTACACCGGGTTCGAGAAGCTGCTGTTGACCTGGTCGGGCGTCGGCGCGCGGAAGCCGTGCGCGTACTGCACGTACGGAATGACGGCAGGCGTGATCTCGTAGAGCACGGCGACGCGCGGCGACAGTTCGTTCGCGCTCGTCGACACGGCCTTGCCGGTGAACAGCGGATCGTTTCCGGTCGGGCTCAGCCGGTATGTGTCGAAGCGCAGGCCCGGCGTGACGAGCAGGCGGCCGTAGCCGATCTGGTCCTGCACGAACGCGCCGAACAGCGTGTAGTCGGTGTCGGGGAATGCCTTGTTCGGGAATGCTTCGCCGACGCCCGGCACGGTGCCGTCGCGCAGGTTCGTCACGCGCGACAGGCTGCCGTCGACGCCGTACAGCAGCTTGTGCGCGAGCGGGCCGGTCGCGAAGCCGCTTTCGGCAAACGCGGAGCCGCCGAACGTGCGTTCCTTGTACTGGTTGTCGCGCGAACGCGATTTCAGCGGCGCGCCGCGCGTCTCGAACGCGTACTGGTCCTGCTTCGCGTCCTGGTAGTAGAACTGCACGTGCGCGGTCTGGAACCAGCGGAACGCGTCGTCGCGGAAATCGTAGTCGACGCTGAAGCGGTTGCGCTCGAGCCGGTCGTTCGTCGTGAGGCCGAGCGTATTCGGCGGATTGATCGCGGACAGCACGTCGGTGCTCACGCGCCGCTGCACGGTTTCGGCCGTGAACTTGATCGTGTCGCGCGCGGTGGGCGTCAGCACGAGCTTGCCGAGCAGCGATTCGGAATAGACGTCCTGCGGGTTCGACGTCGTGCGCAGCGTGCTCGCCGAGTTGTTGCTGCCGCGCGTGTCGACCTCGTGGCCGCGCCGGCCATCGGCGATGATCATCCCTTGCACGCGGTCGTTGCCGCCCGCGGCCGACACGGTCGCGCCGATGCTGCGGTCGGCCGAGTCGTAGCTCGGCCGGAACGAGAAGTAATAGGGCTTGTGGTAGATCGACAGCAGGTCGCGAGGATCCTTCGTGATGAAGTTCACCGCGCCGGTCAGGCCGTCGCTGCCGTAGAGCGCCGAGGCCGGGCCGCGCAGGATCTCGATGCGCTTGAGCGTGTCGAGATCGGCGTAGTCGCCGCGCCCCGCTTCGAGCGGCCCGAACGAGAACGCGTTCGGCAGGCGGATGCCGTCTTCCATCAGCAGCACGCGATTGCCTTCGAGGCCGCGGATGTTGATGCTCGAATCGCCGTCGCGGCCGCCGCCGAGCGCGGCGCTGCCGGGCCGATACGCGGTGCGGCGCACCGTGATGCCCGGCTCGTAGCGCAGTGCATCCTTGATGTTGGCGGCCTGCTGTTCCTCGAGATCGTCGTCGGTGATCACCGACACGGACGCCGCCGTGCGGCTCGCGGCGGTGGCGGTGCGGGTGGCCGTGACGGTGACGGGGTCGAGCAGCGCCGCATCGCCGCGCGCGGACGCGGCGACGAGGACGGCAGGAGGCGGGGTGGCGCCTTGCGGCGGCGAATCGGCGTGAGCCGGGGCGGCGGACAGGCCGAACGCGCCGAACAGCGCGGCGCAGATCGGCCGCCGCGCCAGCGGATAGCAATGCACAGGTGGTCTCCCATTGACGAAAACAAGCCCGAAGGCTGGCTGGGTGACGCGTTCACCTGGCTGGCCCGTTCGCGCGCGGGATGCGGCGAACGGCGAATTGAAAGAAGAAACTGATAACTTTACCAGTGTAAATGAGAATCATTATCAATACAAGAAAGGAAAGCGGCCCGTGCGGGCGAGCGCTTGCCTGCGCGGCTCGAGCCAGCCGCGGCGGGAAATTCGGGAGAAACGCGCAGGCGAGCGAGCGCTAGGCCAGCGCTTCGATGCGGATCAGCAGGTTGCGCGCATGCGCGATGAACGCATCGTGCGTTGCGCGATCGCTGTGGCTTTCGAGGCCCGCCTGTTCGGCGAACGCGATCTGTTCGGTGTAGAGGTCGACGAGCGCGCGGCGTTCGTCAAGGGGAAGCGCACGGATCATCGACACGAGCAGCAGTTCCTGCGCGCGAAGCATGCCGGACAGCAATTGGACGTTCATGCCGACCTCCTCGGACGATGCGGCGGCGGGCCGCTCTTTCCATACTAGGCGGTCGGCGTACGCAGCGCAGGCGCGGAGCTCACGGTGATGACGCGGAAAGCCGATTCGATGAAGACGACTCGGACCGACGCTGCGATGCGCCGCGCGAGCCGAAACGTGCCGCGCGTATCCGCGGACCGCGAACCGGAGCGTGCAGCGATGCGAACGGAATCAGCCGGCAGCCGTCGCGGCCTGCGCGTCGCGCACGACCTGCGCGACGCGTTCGACGAACTCGGCGTCGACGCTCGACAGCGCTTCGCGCTTGCCGTCGGGCATCTCGACCATCAGGCGATACGTGATGTCCTGCGTGGCCCATGCGAGATAACCGACGACGGCGAGCATCACGCCGACGACGAGCGCGGCGCTCGATGCGCCGATGCCGCCCGCGATGGCGGCGGCCGCGCCGATCAGCGAGATCAGCGACGGAACGACGCGGTTTTTCGGAATCTTGACGACGTCGACGTGGCGGATGTCACGCAGCGCGAATACCTGCCCGGCGGCCGACAGGCCGTTGCGCGTGATCATGACGCCGCGTTCGTTGAATGCGTTTTCCATCGTGTGTTGCGTGGACGAAAACGCGCAGCGTAGCAGGTTTCGTTGCCGCGTCAAACGAGACCGACTGCCGCACGATGCGTGCGGGGCGGCCGAAACTCGGGAAGCGGGTGGAACAGGGAGCCGTTCAGAACTGCAGGCGGCCGTCGCCGTAAAGCCGGCCCGGCACGTGCGACGCGACGACCTCGGCGATCTCTTCGTCGGTCGATTCGGCCGGCACGATCTGGCGCCGCGCGGGCGCGTCGAGATGCATCGTCCATTCGACGAGCCGGTACGGGCGGCCCCATGGGCGCTGCATTTCTACCGATACGCGGCAACTCTGGACCGGCAGCGAGTGTTGGCACGTCAGAATCGCGTGCAGATGGCTGAAAACGGTATCTTCGATCATCATGGCCTCCGATCCTGTCTTGTTGGCAATCGATGGCGGCGCCGTCGGCATTTAAAAAAAAAGCCGCCGATGCTCAGGCGGCCAACAGGGGGGGTGAGAGCATCCTCTCAGCCCAGAATTAAGCGAAACTTAAAAGCAGATAAAAAAGCGCCCCGCGTGGAGCGGGGCGCTTCTTGCCGTCGTGATCCGCGAGTTAAGCGGATGCTTTAGAACTTGTGACGGATGCCGACGCGAGCGGCGAGCTGGTTCGACGAGCCGTTGCCCGACGTGTTGAAGTAGCTCGTGCTCGAACCGATCTGCGCCTGCACGTTGTTGCCCGACGCCTTCTGGTAGACGACGAGGCCGTACACGTCCGTACGCTTGCTGAGCGCGTAGTCGAGCGCCAGGTTGCCCTGGTTCCAGTGCGCCGAGCTGCCGCTTTGCGTTGCGTTCGTGTACGTGTAGCCGGCTGCTGCCGACAGGGCCGGCGTGATCGCGTACTTCAGGCCTGCTTCGTATGCGTTGTAGAACGTGCCCGATGCGCCGCTCGCGAGCGGGGTGAACTGCGTGCGCGTCCACAGCAGCCATGCGGTCGCCGGGCCGAAGATGTAGCGGCCGCCGACGCCATACGTGCGCAGGTCGCGGATGTTGCCCGTGCTGATGTTCGCGATCGTCGTCGAGAACGCCGGCGTCGACTGGCTCGGGAAGCGGATGTCCGTGTATGCGGCGCCGAGGGCGAACGGGCCGTTCGCGTAGTTCAGGCCGAAGCTGTATGCGCGCGACGAGCCTGCCGTCGTCGTCGTGCCCGACGTCGTGGCCGGTGCGCCGGCGAAGTCGGTCGAGTTCGAGAAGCCGTACAACGCGCCGAACGTGAAGCCGGCGTAGTTCGCGCTCTGGAACTTCACCGAGTTGTTGATGCGGCTGGACGTGAGCTGGTCGACGTCGTTCACGTGGTACGCGTAGTTACCCGCGACCGTGTTGCCGCCCGTCGAGTAGTTCGAGCCGAGCACGTCGGTCGAGAACGAGTACTGGCGGCCGAACGTGACCGTGCCGTATTGCGACTGGCTCAGGCCGACGTAAGCCTGGCGACCGAAGATCGCGCCGCCCTGGCCGATCGTGCCGTTGCCGCTGTTGAAGCCGTTTTCGAGCACGAAGATCGCCTTCAGGCCGCCACCGAGGTCTTCGGTGCCGCGCAGGCCCCAACGGCTGCCCTGGGCAACGCCGTCGTCGTACTTGAACAGCTTGCCCGAGCCGCCGTTGGCGGTCTTGCTGTGGTTCACGTAGCTGATACCGGCATCGATGACGCCGTACAGGGTCACGCTGCTTTGCGCGTGTGCCGTGCCGGCCGTTGCTGCGAGGGCGGCGATGGTCAACAGTTTCTTGTTCAAAGGATTCTCCGAGCGAATAAATGGCGTGTCCAGTTGCGGTTCCGGCGCTCTCTGTGGGCGCTTTCACGGACCGGCGGCAACTTTATCGGCGGGCCACGTAATGAATATGACAGCGACTGTCATATGAAGAATGTGTGGCGCCGATGCGACATTGGATTCTGCCCGGTTGTATAGCGGGGAGTTATACCGATTTCGGCTGAGATTCGATCCGGATCGGGAATATGCACATGAAATAAGCTTGGTTGGCGGTGTTCGGGCCCCGTGCCACGATCCGAGCTTCAACAACGACACGGGACAAGAGGACACCATGCGACGTTCGATCCTGACCGGCCTCGGCGCACTCGCCGCGGCGCTGGCATTCGCGGCGCCCGGCGCGCACGCCGACCCGCAAACGCTGAAGATCGGCACGATGAGCGGCCCCGACGCGCAGATCTGGACCGAAGTGACGAAAGTGGCCGCGCGCGAAGGGCTTGCGATCAAGGTCATCGAATTCAACGATTACGTGCAGCCGAACGCGGCGCTCGATTCGGGCGACCTCGACGCGAACGGCTTCCAGCACCAGCCGTTCCTCGACAGCCAGATCAAGCAGCGCGGCTACCGGATCGTCAACGTCGGGCTCACCTATACGGCGCCGATGGGCTTCTATTCGAAGAAGATCAAGTCGCTGAAGGACTTGCCGGTGGGCGCGAAGGTCGGGATCCAGAACGATCCGTCGAACGGCAACCGCGCGCTGCTGCTGCTGCAGAAATACGGGGTGATCAAGCTGAAGCCGGGCGCCGGCACGAACGGCGTGAACGCGACGCCGCTCGACGTGGCCGAGAATCCGAAGAAGATCAAAATCGTCGAACTCGATGCCGCGCAGTTGCCGCGCGCGCTGCCCGATGTCGATGCTGCGTCGATCAACACCGACTACGCGGTGAAGGCGGGGCTCACGCCGGTGAAGGATGCGATCGCGATCGAGGATCTGCGCGGGCCGTATGCGAACCTGATCGCGGTGCGCGCGCAGGACAAGGACAAGCCGTGGGTGAAGAAGCTCGTCGCGGCCTATGAATCGGACGACGTGCGCAAGTTCATCGACCAGAAGTTCGGCGGCGCGATTGTGCCGGCATTCTGAACGTTCACGCGTGCCGCCGCCCGGCCGGATCGCCGGGCCTGTCGGAAAGCAAATCGCCCGCGCAAGCGGGCGATTTCATTGGTGCGTGTTGGAACGCGTCGATGCGCGCCGTTACCGGGCGCGCAGGCCGAGCGCTCAGGCCGACAGCAGCGAACCCGTGCGGATCGCGGTCGCGCCGGCAATCCGCGCGACTTCCATGCCGGCCGTCGCGAAGCGCACGATCTGGCGCGCATACAGCACGCCCGACACGCTGCTCTTCAGCGTGACGACGCGATCGGTCAGCGGATCGACGATATCGGCCACTTCCTGGCCGGCCTCGATCATCGCGCCGACCGGCGTGCGGAACACGATCACGCCGGACACCGGCGCGACGAGCGGATCGGTGCCCGCGAGCGGCGTGGCCGGATGCGCGAGCGGCGGCAGCGGCGCCGGCGTGCCGTCGACGATGCCGCGCTCGGTCAGGTATTCGACGATCGCCTGAGAATCCTTTTCGGCGAACTCGTACGACACGTCGCGTTCGCTGCGCAGTTCCACCGTGACGGAAATCGCGCCGTTCGGGATCGGGAAGCGGTCGCCGAAGCGGCTGCGCAGATCCGACCAGCAGAAGCTGTGGATCTCGTCGAACGGGTTGCCGACCGAATTCAGCGCGAGCAGCGACGCCTGCGCGTCGAGGTAGCGCGACAGCGGCTCGACGTCCGGCCACAGATCGGGATTCGTATAGAGGTGCATCACCGCATCGCTGTCGCAGTGCAGGTCGAGCACGATATCGGCGTCGAACGACAGTTTCTGCAGCGCGAGGCGCTGCGAGTCGAGCTCGGTGCGCGGCTTCTGCTCGTCGAGCGCTTCGCGCATCGCGGCGCGCACGGCGACGAGGTTGCGCTGCGCGTCGTGCGTGAGCCGGCTTTCGACGCGCGGCAGCACGAGCGCCGCGAGATCGTAGAAATTGCGGTTGAAGTTCTGCATCGAGCCGAGCTCGAAGCGGCCGAGGTGATCGCCGAACACGTGTTGGGACAGGCCGATCGGGTTCGGCACGGGCACGATGACGACTTCGCCGCGCAGCTTGCCGGCCGTCTCGAGCGCGGCGATCTTGCGGCGCAGCAGCGCGGCGACCAGCATGCCGGGCAGTTCGTCCGCGTGCAGCGACGACTGGATATAGACCTTCTTGCCGCCGCGCGGGCCGTAGTGGAAGCTCGTGATCTGGCGTTCGGTGCCGACGGCGGGGGAAATCAGCGGATGGGTCTGCGTTTGCATGATGAGGGGAGTGCGGCGCAGCCGCGAATGATCCGGTGTGCGTGGAAGATCGATTGTACGTTGCCTGCGTCGCCGCCATCAAACCGGTGCCGGAGCACGCTGATTTTCCTTGAGAATCATGGGGTTGGTGCGGAAAAAAAACGGGCTCCTCGCGGAGCCCGTTTGCGTCGAAGCGAATTGCTCGCTTGCTTGCCGTATTACTTGCCGTAGACGTCGAAGTCGAAGTACTTCTTCGCGATCTTGTCGTACGTGCCGTCCTTGCGCATGCCGGCGATCGCGCTGTCGATCTTTGCCTTCAGGTCGGTGTCTTCCTTGCGCAGGCCGATGCCGGCGCCGTTGCCGAGCGTCTTCGGATCGTCGATATCCTTGCCGGCGAAATCGAAGCCCGCGCCGCGCGGCGTCTTCAGGAAGCCGATCTCGGCCTGCACCGCGTCCTGCAGCGCGCCGTCCAGACGGCCCGCGATCAGGTCGGCATAGACCTGGTCCTGGTTCTGGTAGGGGACGACCTTCACGCCCTTCGCCGCCCAGTAGGTCTTTGCGTAGGTTTCCTGGATCGTGCCCTGTTCGACGCCGATCGACTTGCCCTTCAGCGATTCGGCCGTCGGCAGCAGGCCGGCGCCCTTCTTCGCGACGAGGCGCGTCGGCGTGTTGAACAGCTTCGACGAGAAGCCGATCTGTTCCTGACGCGCCGGCGTCATCGACATCGACGACAGCACGCCGTCGAACTTGCGCGCCTTCAGTGCCGGGATCATCCCGTCGAAGTCGTTTTCGATCCACACGCACTTCGCGTTCATGCGGCGGCAGATTTCGTTGCCGAGGTCGACGTCGAAGCCGACCACCTTGCCGTCGGGGCCTTTCGATTCGAAAGGCGGGTAGCTCGCGTCGACGCCGAACCGCACGGTCGTCCAGTCCTTCGCGTACGCGCTGCCGGCCGATACGGCAAGCAGGGCCACGGTCACAGCCGCAAGAATCTTTTTCACTCGGTGACTCCTCGTTTTGTTCGATGGGTGCGCGGTTGTGCCGCGCCGTAAGCCTTCGGTCCGGCACGGCTTCGTGCCGGACTGTCCGTTTCGCCCGCCCGATGCGGGCGCGCGACGTGCGGAGATTATCAAGACAAAATACCGGCAGGGCGCCTAGGACAAGCCCCGATACCGGGCCCGGCGGCAGCGCGCGGACGCGCGCGACCGTTTCAGACACAGGAACGATTCAGCCGAGCGTTTCGTTGACCGCCCGCTGCAGGCACGTGACGAATTGCGAAACGGCGGGCGTGGGCAGCATGTCGCGCCGCGCGATGATCGACAGGTCGAAGCGCGGCATGCTTTCGTCGAGTTCGGCCGTGCGGATGCCGAGCGGCGCGACCATCGCGGCGAGCGGGCGCGTGAAGCAGCCGATCACGTCCGAGCGCGCGACGAGCCCGAGCGTCACCGCGAACGACATCGGCGATCTCAGCAGGCGTTTCGGCAGCGGCAGCCCGCGCGCCTCGAACATCCCGACCATCACGCTGTGCGGAAACTGCTCGGCGCCGACGGTGACGATCCACTCGGCGTCGAGCAGTTCCTCTAATCGGCGCGCATGCGCGAGCGGGTGGCCTTCGCGCATCACGACGGTGAATTCGGTCGACAGCAGCGGCGATTGCGTGAAATCGCGGTCGAGCGCGGGCACATGGTGCATCGCGGCGATATCGAGCGTGCCGTTGCGCAACTGCGCGAGCGCGTCGGGCACCGTCACTTCCTCGAGATGCAGGCTGACGTTCGGCATCGACCGGCGGAACGCCGTCACCGCGTGCGGCAGCGCCGTCAGCGCGATCGACGGCATCGTGCCGACCGCGACGCGCCCCGACATCTCGCCTTTCACCTGCTCGACGGCCTCGACCGTGCGGCGGATGTCGCCGAGCAACTGCTCGGCGCGCGGCAGCAGCGCATGGCCGCAGGCGGTCAGCTCGACGCCGCGCACGCTGCGCGCGAGCAGTTCCGCGTTGAGCGCCGTTTCGAGTTCGCGGATCGTGTGCGTGATCGCGGGCTGCGTGACGCCGAGTTCGCGCGCGGCGGCGCGCAGGCTCTTGAGATGCGCGGCGGAGACGAACGCCTGGAGCTGTGCGATGTTCAGGGGATTGCGGATGCGGGTCATCGGTCGGGTCCGGTTGGCGCGAAAGGAGCTTTGGCGGGCGAGATGGCGGGGGCGGCGGCCTCCGGTAGCGATCCTGACGATTGTGCGCGCGGGTTCACGTCGCCGGGGCGAAGCGTCGGGTGCCGATGCGCAGCGAGCGTCATGCGCCGGACCGCGCGCGGAACGCGTGACGATACCGCTGCGGCGACGTGCCGACGATGCGCGCGAACCGCTCGCGAAACGCGGTGACCGAACCGAACCCGGCCTCCGTTGCCACATGTTCGATCGACAGCTCCGTGACTTCCAGCAATTGCTGCGCATGCCTGACGCGTGCGGTCTGCAGCCATTGCCGCGGCGACGTGCCCGTCTGCTCCTGAAAGCGCCGCGTCAGCGTGCGCACGCTCGTCGACGCCTTGCGGGCCATCGCGTCGAGCGTGAGCGGCTTGTGCAGGTTGGCCTGCAGCCAGTCCATCAGGCTCTGCAGCCCGTCGGTGCCGGCCGGCCATTCCGGCGCGATGAACTGCGCCTGCCCGCCTTCGCGCACGCGCGGCGCCACCGCGTAGCGTGCGGCGTCGACGGCGACCGCCGCGCCGTAGTCGGCCTGGATCATGTGCAGGCACAGATCGAGGCCGGCCGCTGCGCCGGCCGACGTCAGGATCTGCCCGTTGTCGATGAACAGCACGTTCGGGTCGACCGTCACGTTCGGGTAGCGGCGCGCGAGTTCGCCGGCCGCCAGCCAGTGCGTCGTCGCGCGCAGGCCGTCGAGCAGCCCGGCTTCCGCGAGCACGAACGCGCCGCTGCAGATCGACGCAATCCGGCAACCGCGCGCGGCCGCCGCGCGCAGGGCCGCGATCACGCGGCGCGACGTAGGCGCAAGCGGCACGGACGTGCCGGGGACGACGATCGTGTCGGCGTCGGCGAGCGCATCGAGACGAAACGCGGGCCGCAGTTCGAACAGGTCGCCGGCGACGCGCGCATGCTCGCTGCACACGCGCACGCGGTACGCATGCTCGACGCCGGGCGAACGCACGCGCGCGAACGTGTCGCATGCGACGCCCAGATCGAACGGGACGACATCGGGCAAAGCGAGGACGGCGACCGTATGCATGGCGTTCGAGGCCGTGGCCAGAATCCGTTTAAAGATGGCATTCTAGCCAATGGATCGGGCCCGTACCACACGCCATAATTGCGGCTGACCAACCTTGGGGGCCCATCGATGAAACAAGACGATCGCAATGCGTTGCGCAACCTGCAATACCTGTCGCTGCTGGAGGCGACCACGCTCGTCGTGCTGGTGTGCATTGCGGTGCCGCTCAAGCATCTGGCCGGTTATCCGGTGGCGGTATCGATCATGGGCCCGATTCACGGCATCGCTTTCGCGATGTATGTGTGGGCGGTCGTCGGCACCGCGTCGAGCGGGCTGTGGAGCAAGGGCGACGTCGCGCGGCTCGTGCTGTCGGCCGTCGTGCCGTTCGCGGGGCTGGCGAGCGCCGGTTGGATCGCGCGCAGGAGGCACGCGCAATGATCTACCTGCTGCTCAAGGCCGCGCACGTCGTCGCTGTCGTCACGTTCGTCGGCGGGCTGCTGATGTTGTCCGTCGGCGTCCGTATCGCCAACCTCGCCGTGCATCGCGCGGTGCGGCGCTGGGATCGTTCGGTGACGGCGCCCGCGCTCGCACTCGTCTGGATCACGGGGATTGCGATCGCGCTGAGCGGACACTGGTTCGGCGCTGCGTGGCTGTCGGTGAAGCTCGCGGTCGTCGCCGCGCTGTCGGCGCTGCACGGGATGCTGGCCGGCACGTTGCGGCGCATGGAGCGCGACGATCTCGTCGTCGTGCCCGCGCAATGGCTCGGTCAGGCAGCGGGCGCTGTCGTGGTCGCGACGGGGATCGTCGTCGGCCTGGTCGTGATCAAGCCGTTTTGATGCGTTGGCTTATGCCAGCGCCGTTTCGACCGTCGCCAGCATGCGGCGACGGATCCACCCGCTCCCCAGCCGGATCGCGAGCCAGTACGGCGTAAACAGCCGCCGCGTCCGTGCGATCGGGCAGTGGATGAAGGTTTCGGTACGCAGGATGTACGCACCCGATGCCAGCCCGACGACTTCGAACCGGAGCACCAGCTTCGCGTCGCGTGGGTCGTCGTGGCGGACGAAGGCCGTTGCATCGGCGATGGCGCGCACGTCGGTCGTCGGGCGCCAGAAGCGTCCGACGAGACCGAGCGACAGCGACGTGTCGTCGCGGTGAAGCAGCGTGAACGTGTGGAAACCGAAACGCGCGCGTTCGCCTCGGGCCGGCCCGTTGCGAAGCGTGTCGACGATGGCCGTCGGGAATTCGCGCACCGTCATCAGTGCATCGATGACCGGATCGGCGCGCATGTCGAGCGACGCGACCGCGTCGATGATGCGGGCCGGCGACGCATGGATCGGCCGCGATTCGTGCACTTCGTGGAAGCCGAACGACGGGATGAACGGCGGCTTGCGCGCCGAGGTCCGGGTGCTCGATTCGGAGACGATGCCGAGCGCGTTCATGGCGGCTCCTGAAGGCAAAGCTCGATCGTAGCACCGGGCGCGAATTCGCGCCGCGCCGCTTCGGCGATGCGCATCGCACCGCGCCGCTTCGACAAAAAAAGCCCGGAAACTCGCGTTCCCAGGCCTGGAGACCATCAACGATGATGGTGGAGGAGACGTTGTCGCCCCGATGCGCGCCGTCTTTCTGCCGGCGACGTCGCGCATGATCCGCGGTCAGATTGCCCAGCCGCCGAGATAGAACGTGACGAGTACGGCCGCGATCAGCACGGTGCCGACGTTGAGCTTGCGGAATTCGCCGCTCGCAATGCGGCCGATCACGAGTGTCGAGAAGCCGAGCATGATGCCCGTCACGATGTTCGCGGTCAGCACGATGAACACCGCGCACACGAGGCCCGACATCGCGTCGACCATGTCGTCCATGTGCAGCTTGCTCACGCTGCCCAGCATCAGCAGGCCGACGTACATCAGCGCGGGTGCGGTGGCGTACGACGGCACGAGGCCCGCGAGCGGCGAGAAGAACATCACGACGAGGAACAGCAGGCCGACCACGGCCGCCGCGAGGCCCGTCTTCGCGCCGGCGGCCACGCCGACGCTCGACTCGATGTAGGCCGCCGCCGGCGCGCCGCCGAGGAAGCCGGAGAAGATCGAGCTGAGCGAATCGGCGGTCAGCGCGCGGCCGCCGTTGATGATGCGGCCGTTCTCGTCGAGCTGGCCGGCCTGCCCGGCGACCGCGCGGATCGTGCCGGTCGCGTCGAACACGGCGGTCATCACCAGCGCCAGCACGCTCGGCAGCACGGCCATCGACAGCGCGCCCTTGATGTCCATCGCGCCGATCAGCGATGCATGGCCCGGTGCGCTCAGCGACGGCAGCGCGAAGATGCCGTGGTATTTCACGGCCGGGTCGAACACGAGGCCGAACGCCGAGATCGCGATCACGACGAGCAGGATGCCACCCGGCACGCGACGCTTTTCGAGGCCGAAGATCGCGGCGAGGCCGACGACCGACATGATGACCGGGAATGCGGTGATCTGGCCGAGCGAGACCGGCAGGCCGGCGCCCGGATTCTTGATCACGAGGCCGACGTCGTTCGACGCGATCAGCAGCAGGAACAGGCCGATGCCGATGCCGGTGCCGTGCGCGACGCCCGCGGGCAGATTGCGCAGGATCCACGAGCGCACGCCGGTGACCGAGATGCCCGTGAACACGAGGCCCATCAGGAACACGGCGCCGAGCGCGACCGTCGGATGCAGCCCCTTGCCGAGCACGAGGCCGAACGCGGTGAACGCGGTCAGCGAGATCGCGCAGCCGATCGCGATCGGCAGCTTCGCCCACAGGCCCATCAGCAGCGAGCCGAACGCGGTGGTGAGGCAGACCGCGACGAATACGGCGCTCGTGTCGAAGCCGGCCTTGCCGAACATGCCGGGCACGACGAACACGGAATAGACCATCGCGAGGAACGTGGTCACGCCGGCAATGATTTCGCGGCGCTGCGTGCTGCCGCGCGACGAAATGCCGAAGTACCGGTCGATGACTCCCGTGGTGCCAAAGTCAGTTTCTTCCGCGCCGACGCCGACCGTCGGCTGCACCGGGGTATCACTCATGAGCTTGCTCCTTTATCAGCATGCTGAAACGGCCCGTAGCGAACCGTCGTCAGGGTGTCTCGAATCTGGTTGGAATTGTCGGCAACGTCGTGGGGACGAATGACGCGCGATCCGTGTCGTTACGCGCGAATCGAAACGATCGCGAGCGTGTCGCGTCGTACGATGCGCGGTGTGGTCGACCCCGTCACGTGTGCTTTGCCGTAGCGAAGGTTAGGCGAACGGCTCATCACGTCCCATTGGGGGAAGAGCATGCAGCGCATGTCGCAGCGCTTATATCGGCGTGAAACGGGGCTTCGTCGTGCCGGAACGCGTGTATACGCCTAGTTCGAATCCGTTAAGGCGACTATTTGAATGCGGGGTCGGCGGGCTGGGTCGAAGCGGGAGGTGCCTCGAATATTGCAAATATCTTTCATTGCGGCCGCGAAGGCCGGTGGAAATGGGGGTGCGTGACGCGATTCGCGGGCGCGGGCAAACTGTATCCGGACGATACGGCTGCCGTGAGCATGTGCTTCTTGCGTCCTTCCATGCGTCAGCTGTGCGCGAGCTGCTCGAGATACGCGCAGAACATGTCGGACATCGCGACCGAATAGGCTTCGATTTCTGCCGGCGTGCGCTCGGTTTCGGAGAACGCTTTGCCGCCCGTCGTGAGCGTCGTCTTGATCAGCTCGCAGGCGAGCGCATGGGTGGTGTCGGACACGTCCGGCAGCGCTTCGCGCATGAACGCGCTGAAGATCCGGTTGCCCTCGGCCTTCACTTCCTGCGCCTCGGGCGCGTCGCGATAGAGCGGCGCGGCGTCGTCGAGTGCGATGCGCATGCTCGCCTCTTCGCATTCCGAACGGATGAACGCGTGGACGGCAGTGCGCAGCCGCTCGGGCGGCGTCTTCTGCGTGTCTTGCAGTATGCCGCACAGCATCTCGGTCGTTTGCCGCCATTCGTCGTGCTGGAGCCGGAACAGCACGGCCGCCTTGTTCGGGAAGTACTGGTACAGCGAACCGACGCTCACGCCGGCGCGCTCGGCGACGCGCGCCATCGTGAAGCGCTGCGCGCCTTCGCTGGCCAAAACCTGAACAGCGGCCTGGAGGACGTCCTCGACGAGGCGGGTCGAGCGCGCCTGCTGGGGCTGTTTGCGCGTGGCGATCCGGGTGTTTCGGCGGTCGGTCATGAGCGGTTTGCCAATGCGAATAGTAAAACCTGAATAGTTCGTCATATTCTAATCGGGTGCAACGACGCACTCAACCCGATACCGGAGATTCGCATGACCACCCTGATTCTCGACCCGCTTGCCTCGCTGCTGGAGCGCCTGTTCGACGAGGCCGACGCGTCGTCGCCCGCGACGAGCCCGGACTTTGCCGACCTGTCGCACGACGAGCACGCGCGACTGATGCGCAGCAAGACCGACTACGCCGATTTTTATGCGCGCCTGAAGGATTACCCGCTCGCCGTATCGCGCGAGACGGGCACGCTGCTGTACATGCTCGCGCGCAGCCGCGGCGCGCGGGCGATCGTCGAATTCGGCACGTCGTTCGGCATCTCGACGCTGCATCTCGCGGCCGCGCTGCGCGACAACGGCAGCGGCCGGTTGATCACGAGCGAGTTCGAGCCGTCGAAGGTCGTGCGCGCGCGGGCGAACCTGACGGCCGCCGGGCTTGCCGATCTCGTGGAGATTCGCGAAGGCGATGCGCTGCGCACGCTGGCCGCCGATCTTCCGGATACGGTCGACCTGCTGCTGCTCGACGGCGCGAAGGCGCTGTATCCCGAGATACTCGCGCTGGTCGAACCGCGGCTCGGGACGGGTGCGTTCGTCGTCGCCGACAACGCGGAATACAGCCCCGACTACCTCGCTTATGTGCGCGCACCGGAAAACGGCTATCTGTCGGTGCCGTTCGGCGGCGATGTCGAGCTGTCGATGCGGATACGCTGAGCACGTCGCAGCCGTAACGATGGCACGGACGATTTCATGCTTCCATTCATCAAAGATAGGAAAACTGATTAAATGGATGCGTGACGGCGGGTGGCAGGATGGCGCCCGGCGCTTCAGGCGCCGTACGCGTCACTTCAGGAACACATAGCGCGCAAAGTACGGGAAGCGGCCGATCGCATGTTCGGTCGCGCACGTTGCGGCCGGCGGCGTGCCGCCCGCGGTATCGAGCCGCTGCACGAAGCGCACGCCGGCCAGCGTGCCGGTTGCAGCCGGCGTTGCGGCGAGCAGCAGTTGCGGAATGCTGTTCGGGCGTGCGCTCGGCGCTTCCGCGAGTTTCTTGCCGGTAATGCGGCTGCCGTCGAGCGCTTCCCACGACGGCCCCGCGCCGTGTCGGACGACGAGCGTGCCGCCGGCGTCGAACAGCATCGCCTCCGGGCGCTGGAATGTCCACGCGAGCCGGTGTTCATTGTCGTATTCGCATGCGTAGATCTGCACGCCGGTCGCGGTGGTCGACAGTACCGGCGTCGCAGGCTCGGGCGGCGCGAGACCGGCCGCATCTTCGGCGTAAGCCGGCAACGTGATAGCCGCGAAGGAAAGGCCGGCCGCGAGGGCCAGCCGCATGTCGCGTTTCGGGGAGCGGCTTGGCATGGCGGGGCGTCCTTTCAGGTCGGGTGACGGTCGTGCGGAGTCGATCCCGTAAACGCTAGACGCCGATTGCGCAGGCTGCAATGTGGAAATGGCAATCGCGGCGATAGTCGCCGCGATTGCGACCGAACGGCTATGCGCGGCCGCTCGTCGCGGCGGTCGCGCGCAAGCGGCTCAGGCCGCGCCGGCCGGCGTCGGCGCGTGTTCGGCGATCAGGTGCTCGGCCTTCAGCTCGTCCCACAGTTCGGACGGAATCGGCGCCGCGGCCAGCCGCAGGTTCTCGTCGATGCGATCGGGCCGGCTGGCGCCGGGGATCACGGCCGCGACGGCCGGGTGCGCGAGCGAGAACTGCAGCGCCACCGCGCGGACGTCCACACCGAAGCGTTCGACGATCTGCCGGATGCGCGCGACGCGATCGAGCATGTCCTGCGTCGCCGGCTGATACTCGAAGTGGGTGCCGCCGGCGAGCACGCCGGAATTGTACGGACCGCCGACGATGATGCCGAGCCCGCGCGCGACGCTTTCCGGCATCAGCCGTTCGAGCGCGCCCGCATGGTCGAGCAGCGTGTAGCGGCCGGCGAGCAGGAAGCCGTCGGGATCCGAGCGTTCGAGTGCGAGCTCGCACGGCTCGACGCGGTTCACGCCGAGGCCCCAGCCCTTGATGACCTTCTCGTCGCGCAGCCGCGTGAGCGCTTTCGCCGCGCCCGACATCGCGACGTCGAACACGTCGAGCCAGCGCTCGCCGTGGAAGTCGATGGCCGGATCGTGGATCCACACGGTGTCGAGCCGGTCGGTGCGCAGCCGTTCGAGGCTCGCTTCGATCGAGCGCAGCGTGCCGTCCTCGGTGTAGTCGTAGACGATCTTGTTCGGCAGGCCATGGCGGAACAGTCCGCCCTTCTCGCCGAGATCGCGCTGCGACGCGTCCTCGTGTTCGTCGAGGACCAGCCGGCCGACCTTCGTGCCGAGCGAATATTCGTCGCGCGGACGGCCTGCGAGCGCTTCGCCGAGGCGCAGCTCGGCGAGGCCGGCGCCATACAGCGGCGCGGCGTCGAAGTAGCGGATACCGTTTTCCCAGGCCGCGTCGACTGTGGCCAGTGCTTCTTCGTTCGGGATGTCGCGATACATGTTGCCCAGCGGCGCCGTGCCGAAACCCAGGCGGGAAGGGAGCGTGATTCTCATGTCGGATTCCTGTGGATCGTTCACGCGGCGGCTTGCGCGAGCGTCGGATAGTCCGTCAGGCCCTGTGCGCCGCCGCCGAACAGCGTGTTGCGGTCGTGCGGCGTGAGCGCGGCGCCGGTGCGCAGGCGCTCGGGCAGGTCGGGGTTCGCGACGAACGGGCGGCCGAATGCGACGAGGTCGGCCCAGCCGGCGGCGATCGCTTCGCGCGCACGCTCGGCGGTGTATGCACCGGCGTAGATCAGCACGCCCGGGTACGCGGCGCGCAGTTGCCGCTTGAATTCGACCGGCATCAGCGGTGCGTCGTCCCAGTCGGCTTCCGCGATGTGCAGGTAGCCGACGCCGAGTTCGCCGAGCAGCTTCGCGGCGGCGAGGTAGGTCGTTTCCGGATCGTCGTCGACGCAGCCGTTCAGCGTGGTCAGCGGCGCCAGGCGGATGCCGACGCGCGACGCGTCGCCGGTGCCTTCGATCAGCGCCTGCGCGACTTCGCGCAGGAAGCGCAGCCGGTGTTCCAGCGAGCCGCCGTACGCGTCGGTGCGCGTGTTCGCGTTCGAATCGATGAACTGGTTCACGAGATAGCCGTTCGCGCCGTGCAGCTCGACGCCGTCGAAGCCGGCTTCGATCGCGTGGCGCGCGGCGGCGCGGTACTGGCCGATGATCTCGCTGATCTCGTCGACCGTCAGCGCGCGCGGCTCGGACGCCTGCACGAAGCCCGGCGTGCTGCCGTCTTCACCGGCGATGAACACGTTCACGCCCTTCGCCTGGATCGGCGACGACGACACGGGTTGCCGGCCGCCGAGCAGGCTCGTGTGGCTGAGCCGGCCGACGTGCCACAGCTGCGCGAAGATGCGGCCGTGCGCGGCATGCACGGCGTCCGTCACCTTGCGCCAGCCGGCGACCTGCGACGGCGTGTGGATGCCGGGCGTCCACGCGTAGCCCTTGCCGAGCGGCGCGATATAGGTGCCTTCGCTGACGATCAGGCCCGCACTCGCGCGCTGCGCGTAATACGCGGCCATCAGTTCGTTGGCTTCGTCGCCGGGCTGGCTTGCGCGCGAACGCGTCATCGGCGGCATCACGATGCGGTTCGGCAGCGTCAGCGCGCCGAGTCGCAGCGGTTGAAAAAGCGGGTCCTGGGTCATGATGAATTCCTGTCGGTGCCGCGGCCGGCTGGCCGCAGACGGGTCGATCGAGAGTGCGGCGCGCTTAGTCCCATTTCGGCGCGAGGCCGGCCGGGTCGACTTCGCGGCCGTTGCGGTCAAGCGTGGCGATTTGCGCCATGTCTTCGTCGGTCAGGCGCAGCGTCTGTGCGAGCAGGTTGCTCGCGAGGTTCTCGCGCTTCGTCGACGACGGAATCACCGAGTAGCCGAGCTGCAGCGCCCACGCGAGTGCGACCTGTGCGGGCGTCGCGTGATGACGTTGCGCGATCGCGCCGATCACCGGGTCGCCGAGCACCTTGCCGTACGCGAGCGTCATGTACGACGTCACGTGGATGCCTTCGCGGTTCAGGAACTCGACGAGCTTGCGGTTCTGCAGGTACGGGCTCAGTTCGATCTGGTTCGTCGCGATCGCATCCTTGCCGACGGCCGCGATCGCTTCCTTCGTCAGTTCGATGTTGAAGTTCGAGATGCCGATCCGGCGCGTGAGGCCCTTTTCCTTCGCATCGGCGAGCGCGGTCATGAACGTGTCGAGCGCGACGCCGTTGTCCGGGGCCGGCCAGTGGATCAGCGTCAGGTCGACATGGTCGGTGCGCAGCTTGCGCAGGCTTTCTTCGAGGCTCGGTACGAGCTTGTCCGGCGCGTAGTTGTCGACCCAGATCTTCGTCGTGAGGAACAGGTCTTCGCGGCGCACGCCCGATGCGGCGATCGCTGCGCCGACTTCGGCTTCGTTGCCGTAGATCTGCGCGGTGTCGATCGCGCGGTAGCCGACCTCGAGGCCGTTGCGGACCGAGTCGATGACGACCTGGCCTTGCAGGCGGAAGGTGCCGAGGCCGAATGCGGGAATCTTGCTCATCGTGTGCTCCAGGGAGAGGGGAACGGTTGCGGTATGCGAGTCATTCTGGCGTTTGAGACTGATGAGATAAACGCCTTTAGAGGTCAAAAATATTTGATTTGAATTCAAATATCGGTTGAGAGCCGGGCCCGCTGCGGGCCGATGCCGGCCTTATGCGACGCGTGTTTGCGCGCTCGCGCTCGTGTTCGCATTCGCATGGAACGCCGGCAGCACCTCCGCTGCGATCTCGGCCATCGTCTCGTCGAGCGGACGGCGGTTGCGGCGGAAATGCAGGCCGATGTGCCGCACGCCGGCGTCGCGCATCGCCGCGAGTTCTTCGGTCAGTGCGATGCGTCCCGCGCGGGCGCCGAAGCGGTGCCGCTGCAGCGGTTCGTGCGGGTCTTCCGCGAGGTCGAGGTGGATGAAGCTCACGTACGGCTTGTCGCCTGCCACGGCGCGCCAGTTCGCGGCGCGCTGCGCGTGGTCGGCCGGCGTGCCCGGATACGCGAGGCAGCCGTCCATGTGCTCGCCGATCCACGCGGGCGTCTGCTGTGCGAGACCCGCGACGAGCAGCGGCACCGGCGAACGGGCGGCCGGCAGCACGTCGAGGCCGGGCGGCAGATGCCCGCGCGCGCCGTCGCGCAGCAGTGCGATCTGGTCGCGGAAATTCGCGCCGCGCGATGCGAAGTCGCGGCCGAACAGCGGATATTCGACCGGCCGGTCGCCGCTCGCGACGCCGAGCAGCAGGCGGCCGCCACTCAGTTCCTGGATCGTCGCGGCCGATTTCAGCGTCAGCAGCGGTTCGCGCAGCGGCAGCACGACGGCCGCCGTGCCGAGCAGGATGTCGCGCGTGATGCCGGCGAGGTAGCCGAGATACGAGAACGTTTCGAACACCTGCGCGGCGTCGCCGAACGACGGGTCGTACACCGGCACGTCGCGCACCCAGAGCGCGCGGAAGCCGAGCGTGTCGGCCAGTTGCGCGAGCTCCGCGTGGATGGCGAGGTCCGGCACGCCGGGGCGGCGGCCGTCGTGTTGGCGCTTCGCGTCGCCGGCCGGCGACCAGTCGTTGTCGAGCGGCAGTTCGATGCCGACGCTGAAGCCGCCGTCGGCGAGTTTGTCGAGTGAAGTGGACATGGTCGGGCTCCGTTCAGACCGCGCGCAGGCTGCCTTCGAGCCGGTAGAAATCGAGCGACGACGCGGTGAAGAACGAGCGCGACGTGCCGGCGGCGAAATCGTCGATGTGCACGACCGTCGCGCGGTCGGCTTCCTGCCACGAGATCGCGTAGGTTTCGCCGGCGATGTGCTGCCACGTGCAGGCGACTTCGCCCTTCGCGCCGGCGTATGCGCCTTCGGTGATCTCGTAGCGCATGCGGCGGCCGTCCTCGTCATACGCGTTGAGCGCGGCGAGGCCGTCGTAACGGACTTCGAATGTCTTGCCGGCGAACGGCGGACGCTGGGTCGATGCGTTCATGCTGATCAGCTCCTGCAAAAAGGGTGTGACGTTCAATGGGCGAGTTCGACGGGTTCTGCCGTGCGTGCCGGCAGCCCTTGGTGGCGGTCGAGACGGCCGCTCAACGCGGTGAGCGCGAACGCGCCGAGCGTGACGACCGCGGCGATCCACGGCGTGTGGCCGAGGCCGACGTTCGCGACGATCAGGCCGCCGAGCGACGAGCCGCCGGCGACGCCGAGATTGAACGCGGCGATGTTGAAGCCCGATGCGACGTCGGTGGCGTCCGGCGCGAAGTGGCGCGCCTGCTTGACGACGTACACCTGCAGCCCCGGCACGTTGCCGAACGCGACCGCGCCCCACGCGAGCATCGTCAGCACCGCGAGCCATTTGACGTGGATCGTGAAGGTCAGCGCGAGCAGCACGATCGCGAGCAGCAGGAAGATCCGCTTGAGCGCCTTCACGGGGCCGACGGCGTCCGCGAGCTTGCCGCCCCAGACGTTGCCGAACGCGACCGACACGCCGTAGCCGACGAGCACGAGGCTGACCTGCGACGGCGTGAAGCCGGCGATCTGTTCGAGCAGCGGCGCCATGTACGTGAACGCGATCAGCGAGCCGCCGTAGCCGACGGCCGTCATCGCAAAGACGAGCAGCAGGCGCGGCTGCGTGAGCACGCGCAGCTGGCGGGCGAGCGGCGCCGGCGGCGTTTGCGGCAGGGCGCGCGGCACGAATGCGACCGCGCCAAGGAACGCGACGAGGCCGAACAGCGCGACGATCAGGAACGTCGCGCGCCAGCCGAAATGCTGACCGATGAAGGTGCCGAGCGGAATGCCGGCGACGAACGCGACGGTCATCCCGCTGAACATCGTCGCGATCGCGCTGGCCGCCTTGTCCTTCGGCACGAGCGTGGTCGCGATGATCGAGCCGACCGAGAAGAACACGCCGTGCGCGAGGCCGGTGAGGATGCGCGCAACGATCAGCGATTCGTAGCCGGGCGCCTGCCATGCGACGAGGTTGCCGACGGTGAACAGCGCCATCAGCGCGGCGAGCAGCGTCTTGCGCGGCACGCGGCCGGTGAGCGCGGTCAGGAGCGGCGCGCCGATGGCGACGCTCAGCGCGTACAGGCTGACGAGCAGCCCGGCCGACGGCAGGCTGACGCCGAGGTCGGCGCCGATCGTCGGGATCAGCCCGACGATCACGAATTCGGTGGTGCCGATGGCAAACGCGCTGATGGTCAGCGCTAGCAGGGCGAGTGGCATGATGGGATCCTGGTTCCAGTAAGGATGGATCGCAGTGTGCCGCCTTTACTTTTGCGGAAAAACTGGTCTATAAACCAAATTGTTTTGATTTCAGATCAACAATGAAAGTCACGCTCGACGAACTCCAGGCCTTTGCCGCCGTGGTCGACACCGGTTCGATCACCGCTGCCGCCCAGCAGCTCGACCTCACCGTATCGGCAGCGAGCCGCACGCTCGCACGGCTCGAGGAGAAGCTGAAGACCACGCTGCTGCGCCGGACCACGCGCCGGCTCGAGCTGACCGAGGAAGGGCGCGCATTCCTGCAGGACGCGCGCGCGATCATCGAATCGGTCGAGAACGCGGAAGAGCAGATGCTCGCGCGGCGCGAGATGCCGTCGGGGCGCCTGCGCGTCGATGCCGCGACGCCGTTCATGCTGCACGTGATCGTGCCGCTCGTGCGCGGCTACCGCGAACGCTTCCCGAAGGTCGAGCTGGAGCTGAACAGCAACGAAGGGATCATCGACCTACTGGAGCGGCGCACCGACGTCGCGATCCGGATCGGCCGGTTGAAGGATTCGACGCTGCACAGCCGGCGCATCGGCAACAGCCGGCTGCGCATCCTCGCGAGCCCCGCGTATGTCGAAGCGCACGGCCAGCCGCGCAAGGTCGAGGATCTCGGCAAGCACACGCTGCTCGGCTTCACGCAGCCCGAATCGCTGAACGTGTGGCCGATCCTCGGCACCGACGGCGAGCCGTGCCGCATCGAGCCGGGCATCTGGTCGTCGAGCGGCGAGACGCTGCGGCAGCTCGCGCTGGACGGCGCGGGAATCGTCTGCCTGTCGGATTTCATGACCGCGCAGGATCGCGAAGCGGGGCGGCTCGTGCAGGTGCTCGCGCGCCAGACGCTTGACGTCGAGCAGCCGATCCATGCGGTGTACTACCGCAATACCGCGATTTCGTCGCGGATCGCGTCGTTCGTCGATTACATGATCGAGGTGCTGGGCGGCGGCAGCAGCGGCAGCGATGCGCCGGCCCGGCGCAAGGCCGCGTGGCTGGAGCCGCGCTAGCGGCGGCGGGCGGCTTGCGGGGGAAGAAGGGAAAGACGGGGCGGGCATACGCCCCGATTGGCCAGGCGTGCCGCGCGGCGGCACGCCGTCGTGTTGCGGTTACGCCTCTTCGGACCAGGACATGCCGTCGCGCGCGAGCAGCGCCGACGAGGCCGCGGGCCCGAACGTGCCCGACGTGTACAGGCGCGGCCGGTCGCCGAGCTGCTTCCAGCCGTCGAGGATCGGCTCCACCCACGACCATGCGGCTTCGAGCTCGTCGCGGCGCATGAAGTGCGTGAGGCGGCCGCGGATCACGTCGATCAGCAGCCGTTCGTACGCTTCCGCGCGCCGTTCCGGAATCGCCTGCTGCAGGTCGAGGTTCAGGC
Organism: Burkholderia pyrrocinia; assembly: GCF_022809715.1. Classification (NCBI taxonomy): domain Bacteria; kingdom Pseudomonadati; phylum Pseudomonadota; class Betaproteobacteria; order Burkholderiales; family Burkholderiaceae; genus Burkholderia; species Burkholderia pyrrocinia. Next base: position 1,864,185 of record NZ_CP094460.1, on the reverse strand, counting down.
TCACGGGCACCATGTTCATGCCGCTGCCCGGTTCCTTCGCGAGCATCTGCAACTGGATCGACTCTTCCGGCTGAAGCTGGATCACGAGGCGGTTGCCGTAATGGCGCGGGCCGGTCGGGATGATCGAGAACGGCATGTCCGCGAACTCGATCACGATTTCCGACTGGCGGCGCTGCAGCCGCTTGCCCGTGCGCAGGAAGAACGGCACGTTCGCCCAGCGCCAGTTGTTGATGTGCGCGCGCAGCGCGACGAAGGTTTCCGCGCGGCTGTCCGCCGGCACGTTGTCTTCCTCGAGATAGCCCTTGACCGGCTGGCCGTCGACCGCGCCGGCCGTGTACTGGCCGCGCACCGTTTCGCGCGCGACGTCCGACAACGTCATCGGCCGCAGCGAGCGCAGCACCTTCAGCTTTTCGTCGCGCACCGCGTCCGGGTCGAGCGACACGGGCGGCTCCATTGCGACGATGCACAGCAGCTGCAGCAGGTGGTTCTGCACCATGTCGCGCAACGCGCCGGTATGGTCGTAGAAGCCCGCGCGGCTGCCGACGCCGACCGTTTCCGCGACCGTGATCTGCACGCTGCGGATGTTTGGCGCCTGCCACAGCGGCCCGAAGATCGGGTTGCCGAAGCGCAGCACCATCAGGTTCTGCACGGTTTCCTTGCCGAGATAATGGTCGATCCGATAGATCTGCGATTCCTCGAAGTGCTTGCCGACCGCATCGTTGATCGCCTTCGCGGATGCGAGATCGTGGCCCAGCGGCTTTTCGAGGACGACGCGCGAGCGCGCGTCGACGAGGTGCGCGGCCGACAGGTTGTCGCAGATCGTCGTGAACAGCTCCGGCGACGTCGACAGGTAGAACACGCGGATCGCGTCGCCGCGCGCCGCTTCGGCGAGCCGCAGGTAGTCGTCCGGCGCGTTCACGTCGATCAGCACGTACTTGAACAGGTCGAGGAAACGGCTCCATGCATCGGCGTTGAACGCCTTCTCGTCGATGAACGGTCGCGACTGCTCGTCCATGAACTTGCGATAGCCGTCGATGCCCCAGTCGCGGCGGCCGACGGCGATGATGCGCGTTTCGGGCGGAAGGTTGCAGTGCAGGTGCGCCATGTACAGCGCGGGCAACAGCTTGCGGGCGGCCAGGTCGCCGCCGCCGCCGAAGATGATCATGTCGACGGGCCGGTCGGCCGCGGTCTGGGTAGGCTGATTCGTCATGAGTGGTTCGCGGTTTGAAACGGGGAACGTGAAACGAACGTCGAAGGCATCGGGCGCCGATGTGCCGGCACCGGTACGGCAAAACGATAATAGTGCACGGTTTTGATGGATTGCGTGTGCGTTCCCCCAAGATGTAACAGGGCTTGCGTTCCGTCGGGCGGCCTGATTATGATTGAGCGCTCACTCATTAAAGGAATCGAACGTGGCCCGACCGCGCAGTCCCGACAAGCACGAAGCCATCCTCGCCGCCGCCGCCCGCGCGCTTGCCGAGGACGGCGCGACCGCGACGACCGCGCGCATTGCGCGGCTCGCCGGCGTGGCGGAAGGCACGGTGTTCACGTACTTCGAGACCAAGGATGCGTTGCTGAACGCGCTGTACCTGAGCCTGAAGGCCGACATGCGCGAAGCGATGATGGTCGGGTTTCCGGAAGGCGCGCCGGCCGAGCAGGCCGTGCGGCATGCGTGGAACGGCTATGTATCGTGGGGTGTCGCGAATCCGGACGGGCGGCGCGCGCTGCAGCAGCTCGGCGTGAGCGGGCGTATCGACGACGCGCATCGCGCGGCCGGCGCCGAAGGCTTCGGCACGATCCGCTCGCTGCTGCGGGAGCAGATCGTCGCGTCGCGCGGGCTGACGGCCGACGAAGCGCACGCGTTCTGCGCGGCGCTGTTTACGTCGATCGCGGAAACGGCGATGGAGTCGGTTGCGCGCGATCCGGCGCGGGCCGATGCGTATCGCGAAGCCGGGTTTCGTGCGTTGTGGGCCGTGCTGCACGCGGTGTGAGCGTGAGACGAACGATGTGACGGAAGAGTTGGCCGTCGCGACGGCACAGGCGGTGCGTGCGCCGCACGACGGAAGGCGGGACGGTTTCAGGCAGGGCGACGCATCGCACGAATCATCGATGCATCGCCCATATTAATGAGTGAGTAATCATTCATTTTCATGGTTTCATCTTTTCGAGGAGTGGAAAAATGTCGAAAGTCTGGCTGGTAACAGGGGCCGCGCGCGGCCTGGGGCGAGCGATTTCGGAGGCCGTGCTGGCGGCGGGCGACCGGCTGGTGGCCGGTGCGCGCGATCCCGCGCGGCTGGCCGATCTGGCCGAGCGTCATGGCGACCGGCTGCTGCCGGTGGCGCTCGACGTCACCGACGAAGCGGCGGCCGCGCGGGCCGTCGCGGCGGCACGCGAAGCGTTCGGCCGCATCGACGTGCTGGTGAACAACGCGGGCTACGGCCATACGGCGCCGTTCGAACAGATGGGCGCCGACGACTTCCGCGACCAGATCGAAACGAACCTGTTCGGCGTGATCAACCTGACGCGCGCGGTGCTGCCGACGATGCGCGCGCAGCGCGCGGGGCACATCTTCCAGGTGTCGTCGGTCGGCGGGCGCACGTCGACGGCCGGTTTGTCCGCGTACCAGGCGGCGAAGTGGGCGGTCGGCGGGTTCAGCGACGTGCTGTCGAAGGAAGTCGCGCCGTTCGGTGTGCGCGTGTGCACGCTCGAGCCGGGCGGGATGCGTACCGAATGGGCCGCGCAGGCGAAGCGCAGTGTCGACGGTCTGCTGCCCGACTACCAGCCGTCGGTCGGGAAGATTCTCGAGTTGCTCGGCGCGTATGGCGGCCACGAGGTCGGCGATCCGGTGCGGATCGCGAAGCTGATCGTCGAGCTGTCGCGTCGCGATGACGTGCCGATGCGCCTGCTGCTCGGCGGCGATGCGCTGTTCGTGTGCGAACAGGCGGAAACGCAGCGCGCGGAAGAGGCGGCGCGGTGGCGCGACGCGACGCTGTCCACGCAGTTTCCGGATGCGAAGCTGCCGGCGGGGCTGGAGGCGTTGAAGGCCGGCAAGTGAGCGAGCGTCGTTCGTGTGGCCGCCGCCGGCGTGCGCTCAATGGCCCAGCGCGTGCAACTGCGCGTTGGGCCGCATGTTCGTCACGTTCGCGAGGCGATTCGACATGCCGACGAATGCGGAGATCGACGCCATGTTCCCGATATCGTCTTCAGTGACGGCCGTTCCATGCAGTCAACGGCCTGACTCCTGCCTATAGCGGCGAATCTGGCGATCCTCATTCGAGGACCCAGGTGTTCGCCTGCGCGGGTTCGACGATCACGACGATCCTGCAAGATGAGCGACGGGTTGCTGAGTTCTAGATTGGCTTGGTGTTCGACGATGTATCGCGTTGTCCAACGAGCCACTTGTCAAAAGTACGCACATCCGGCTGGCGCGCCAGCAGCGCCGGGATATCGGCGCGGTAGCCGGCCACCCCGAACCACTCGAACATTCTGCGAACGTCAGAGGGCAATGGACGTAACAGCAACCTGGGCAGCGGGAACGGCAGCCCGGCCGACCAGCCGTGCTGCCTGAAGGCCGTGACGATCTGCGCACGAGTCAACTCCGCGCCGGCGATTTCTTCGGACTTGCCGAGAAACTTGCCTGGTTGGGCGAAGGCCTGCGCAACCCAATTACCAATGTCGACCGTTGCGATCATCTGGAGCGGCTTCGTCGCGGGCACATAGCTGCGCAACAGTGCCAACAGCGCGGCTCGTAGCACGGGCTTACTGAAGTTGTCCATGAAGAACACGGGACGGACGATGCTGGCTGGCAGGCCAATGCTGCGAATGTGCTCCTCGACCAGCCACTTGCTTTCAAAATGCGCGACGCCCGAGCGCCGATCGGCGCCTCCCACCGACGCATAGATGAAGTGCTCGACCCCTGCCGCGAGCGCGGCATCCGCCACGGCTATACCCCGGCGAGTCTCGACCTCCGCACCTTGCTCCGAGCCTTGAACTGAAAAAACGCCATGGGCGCCGACAAAGGCGGTCCGCAAAGAGGCGGGGTCGTCCATGTCGGCCGCGGCGATCTCGATGCCGTCCGCGGCCAATTGCAGCGCCACGTCGGAGTCAGGATTTCTGGAAAGCGCGCGAATGTGCCACTGGCCATCCGCTCTCAGCGAGCGGACCACGGCACCGCCTTGTTGCCCCGTGGCACCGAGCACGACGATGGTTCCGAAAGTCATGGTAGGGGAATCGATTGTTTAAGGAGTATCCATCCCACGCTGACGTCAGATCGACCGTAGCGCATTGCTCTGTTTGCCCTCGGAACGAAGTTGATGTCCGATGCGGCGGATCTCGGCCTCGCCCAGTCGTAGCGCCTCGATGCTGGTGTGCACGGAGTAGTGGCCGAGCACGGGTGCGTGAGGGTGCTGCGTGGCCGAGCCGAGCACGAACCGTGTGTCGCCCTCGGCGACCAGCTCGATGACATACACACGCCAAAGTCCTCGAAGGGCATGTCGGCATGCCTCGACGACGTCGCGCGCTCAGGATGAAACGGGTTCAACGCATATGCTTGTCGAACCATTCGATCATTTGTTCCGGACGTTCGGACAAGTAGTTGTAGCCGTCCCAGCGTCGGGTGCTGCCTTCGATCCAGAACAGCTTCTTGTCGGCGACGGGGATGTTGTCGAAGATCGACTGCACGTCGGCCGGCTTGGTCAGCGCGTCGTCGCGCACCTGGAGGAGGAAGGCTGGCGCCTGCCAGTGCTTGGCGTATTCCAGCGGCGACACCTGATCGATCTTGAAGCTGGTGATCAGTTGTACTTCACGGTCAACGACGTCGAACTGGTCCGCGAGCCCCATGTGCCCAAGGTTGCGCTCGACCATGGCGCGCATCGAGATCGGTTGCAGGGCAACCAGGGCCTGTACGTCGGCAAAGAGCTCCGGGTGTCGGGTTCTCGCGACGAATGTGGCGTTAGCGCCCATGCAGCGACTGAGCAGACCCTGCTTCATGTTGCGGGTGTCCGGGCGGGACTTGACGTACTTCAGCGAACCAGCCACGTCGCGGGATTCAAACAGCCCCCAGGTGAAGATGTCGCCATTGGCGCCGCCGCTGTGGCCGTGGTTGCGCGCGTCGTAGGTCAGCACGTTGTAGCCGGCCTCATGCAGGTGCTGGTACTCCCGCATGTAATTGACCTCGATGTCATTGCCGGGGACGAATTGCCACCGGGGAAGGTGCGAAGGGAAGCCGTAGCGATTCATGGGCATCGGGTGGTTGGCGATGACCAGCTTGTTCGAGCCCGGGCGGGGAATCCACCATGCCTCCAGCGGGGTGCCGTCCAGCGACGGGAACGTGACGTCCTCGTATGCCATCCCGTACTCATCCGGCGTGTGCAGGATCGGTGCCCGAACCGGGCTGCTGAGACCTCTGGCCAAACCTTGAATCATTTCCGAAACATCCGGCATGACAGTTTCTCCTTCTCTTTCCGTTTAGCGGTGTCTTTCCACTCCGCCAAGATACGGTGCGGCCATTTGTTGCACAAGCTATGGATTTTTGACATCATCGTTCCATGAATGGAACAATTGACCTCAACCAGCTCGTGGTCTTCGTTCGGGTTATCCAGGCGGGAAGCCTGAGCGAAGCGGCGCGACGCATGGACCTGCCGAAGTCCACGGTGAGCCGAAAGATCTCCGACCTTGAGGAGCGGGTCGGCGAGCGACTCATCCAGCGGACGACGCGCAAGCTGAGCCTCACCGAGGCCGGCCGCGTTCTATTCGAACGTGTCGGCCCCGCCATGAGCGACATCGAGGAGGCCGAAAGCGCAGTGGCGGGAATGCGTGGGACGCCGCGCGGCGTGCTGCGGATCGCGGTTCCCATGTCGTCCAGCACGCTGGGACCGATCGTCGCCGAGTACCTCGTTCGTCATCCGGAGGTGGCAGTCGAGATGGTGTGCTCCGATCGTCTCGTCGATCTCGTGGAGGAGCGCTTCGATGTGGCCATTCGAGCGGGTGCGCTCGTCGATTCGACGCTCGTCGCGCGCAACCTCGGAACGGCGAAGTCCATGCTCGTTGTGGCGCCCGAATACAGCAAACGTCATGGCGTTCCGAAAACACCTGCCGAACTGACGAGCCACGCATGTGTCGCGTTCGGCGGCGGAGCGACGCCGCACGTCTGGACTCTGGAATCGAGAGGCAAACGTGTCGAGGTCCGTATCCGGCCGAGACTGACGGTCAACGACATGGAGATCGCCCGCGAGTCCGCCCTTGCGGGCGTGGGGATCGCATGCCTGCCTGAGCTCTTCTGTGCCGACGACGTCCGCAGCAAGCGCTTGCTGCACCTGCTCGCCGATTGGTCCTTCGCACAAATCCCCGTGCATGCGCTCTACCCGACGAGACGTCATCTTTCGCCAAAGGTGGTCGCCTTCGTCGACCTGCTCGCCGCGCGGATTCGGTTAGATGATGGTGCGCGGCTTTCACGGCCACGCTCGTAATCACGTCACCCGTGAAGAGATGTCGCAGGAAGGCGGGCACGCTGCCGGAAGGCGTGTGGATACGCCATGTACCACGGACGTACTGGGCCTGCGTCGGAAAACGATATCCGCATCTGATCGAAAGTTGTCTTCGTATCCAATCGGGAGCTACACAAGCCCACTCAATACTCCGCACTAACCCTGATAAAAAATTCTTATCGCGGTGAAAAATTCCGCATCTTATTGAACGGATATCGGCTCGATATAGTGGCTCGCTTTCCCGCACGCACCGTCCGCGTGCGGCTGACACGCTGACAATCAGCAGGAGCCGCTTGATGACCACCGACGTCCGATTCACCGAAATCGAGGATCTGATGCCCGCCGCCGGCGGGCTGCGCGAGATCCGTCACCACATCCATCACCATCCCGAACTCGCGTACGAGGAGCACGACACGGCCGCGCTCGTCGCGGACAAGCTCGAGCAATGGGGCTGGCAGGTGACGCGCGGGGTCGGCAAGACAGGCGTCGTCGGCACGCTGCGCGTGGGCGACGGCGCGCGCAGCATCGGCATTCGCGCGGACATGGACGCGCTGCCGATCGTCGAGGCGACCGGCCTGCCGTATGCGAGCGGCACGCACGGCAAGATGCACGCGTGCGGCCACGACGGCCACACGACGATGCTGCTCGGCGCCGCGCAGCATCTCGCGAAGACGCGCAACTTCTCGGGCACCGTGCACCTGTATTTCCAGCCGGCGGAAGAGCACGGCGTCGACAGCGGCGCGAAGAAGATGATCGACGACGGCCTGTTCGAGCGCTTCCCGTGCGATGCGGTGTTCGGCATGCACAACCATCCGGGCGCGGCGCCCGGCGTCTTCCTCACGCGGCGCGGCCCGTTCATGTCGGCGGGCGACAAGGCGATCATCACGATCGAAGGCGTCGGCGGCCACGCGGCGCGGCCGCACCTGACGGTCGATCCGGTCGTCGTCGCGGCGAGCATCGTGATGGCGTTGCAGACGATCGTCGCGCGCAACGTCGACCCCGCGCAGCCGGCGGTCGTCACGGTCGGCTCGATGCACGCGGGCACCGCGAACAACGTGATCCCGAACGGCGCGCGCCTCGAACTCAGCGTGCGCTCGTTCAGCCCCGACGTGCGCGCGCTGCTCAAGCGCCGCATCGTCGAGCTGGCCGAAACGCAGGCCGCGAGCTACGGCGCGAGCGCGAACGTCGAGTACATCGAGGGCTACCCGGTCGTCGTCAATACGGATGCCGAAACGGATTTCGCCGCGCAGGTCGCGCGCGAGCTCGTCGGCGATGCGCACGTGGTCGAGCAGACCGACTTGCTGATGGGCAGCGAGGATTTCGCGTTCATGCTGCAGCAGCGGCCGGGCTCGTTCGTGCGGCTCGGCAACGGCGAAGGCGAGGACGGCTGCATGGTGCACAACCCGAAATACGACTTCAACGATCGCAACCTGCCGATCGGCGCGGCGTTCTGGACGCGTCTCGTGGAGCGTTACCTGGGGCGGTGATCGCGGTGGCGCGCGGCCGGCGCTTCCGGCCGTATTGAGAAGGAGACCGGAATGATGCAGAAAGACCATCTCGCACTGCAACCCGCACCGGCGGTGGCCGTCGAAGCAGGCGCGCCCGCGGTGACGCAGCGCGGCGCGATCACGGCGGCCGTGATCGGCAACTGGCTGGAATTCTTCGATTTCACCGTGTACGGCTTTTTCGCGGTGCTGATCGGCAAGCTGTTCTTCCCGTCGAGCGATCCGACCACGTCGCTGCTGCTGTCGGTCGCGACGTTCGCCGCCGGCTTCTTCACGCGGCCGCTCGGCAGCGTCGTGCTCGGCGTCTACGCGGACCGCAAGGGGCGCAAGGCCGCGCTGAACCTGACGATCATGCTGATGGCGCTGGGCACGGGCCTGATCGCGATCGCGCCGACGTATGCACAGGCCGGCATGGCCGCGCCGCTGCTCGTCGTGTTCGCGCGGCTGATGCAGGGCTTCTCGCAGGGCGGCGAATTCGGCGCGGCGACCACGACGCTGCTCGAACAGGGCGGCACGTCGCGCCGCGCGTTTCGTGCCAGCTGGCAGCTCGCGACGCAGGGCGGCGCCGCGCTGATGGGCTCGGGCTTCGCGGCGCTGCTGTCGAACACGATGACGAAGGATGCGCTCGAAAGCTGGGGCTGGCGGCTGCCGTTCCTCGTCGGCGTACTGATCGCGCCGGTCGGCATGTATCTGCGCCGCCGGCTCGCGGACGATGCGCCCGGCGACAGCCATCACGGGATCGAGCGCGGCGTGCTGCACGAGCTGTTCTCGAAGCACACGCGCACGGTGCTGCTGCTGATGCTCACGGTGATGGGCGGCACGGTGTCGACCTACATCCTGACCTTCTACATGCCGACCTACGCGATCCATACGCTCGGCCTGCCGATGAAGCTGTCGATGTTCGTGGGCGTCGCGTCGGGCTGCGTGATGCTGGTCACGTGCCCGCTGTTCGGCTGGCTGTCGGACCGGATCGGCAGCCGGCGCCTGCCGATCTTCGTCGGCCGCGGCGTGCTGGTCGTACTGCTGTTCCCGGCGTTCTGGCTGATGAACCATCATCCGACGCTGTCGGTGATCCTGCCGCTGACCGCGCTGATGCTGCTGTTCTATTCGCTCGGCTCGGCGTCGGAGATGGCGCTGATGTGCGAGTCGCTGCCGCGCCATGTGCGCGCGACGGGCATCTCGATCGCGTATGCGCTCGCGGTGACGATCTTCGGCGGCACCGCGCAGTTCATCGCGACCTGGCTCGTGAAGACGACCGGCAGCAAGCTCGCGCCGGCCGGCTACGTGGCCGCGTGCGTGGTGCTGTCGCTGATCGCGGTCGCGATGCTGCGCGAGACGGCGCGGGAGTCGATGGACTGACGCGCGGCGCGACGGGCAACTGGTGGCGGGCGGCGGGCGGCGGGCGGCGGGCGGCGGGCACGCTGTCCGATGGGCTCCGTGCAATTTCGTTCTCGTCAAATTGACCGGGCTTCCGCGCGTCACTAAATTGTGCAGCGCGGGGTTCGCTCCGTGTTCCGTGAGAAGAACGTTGCAAGAGGGTCAGAGAATTGAGCGGGCGGCCGAGGCTGCCCGTCTTTTTTTGCGAGTTGTGGTGTCGCCGATACGGCAATCGAGCCGGATGCCTTGTTGCCGCGGTTTGCCGGGAAGCCCCGCGTCGAAACGGTTCGTCGGCGCGCTACGTGTGGGTCGACCCGTCGCTCACCCCCGCCGCGCAACCAGTTCCGACACCGTCTGCGCGGCCTGCTGCAGCGGCCCGAGAAACTCCTTCACCATTTGCTTCGCGGTATGCCGCTGCGCGTTGCCGCTGATGTTCATCGCCGCGATGATTTGCCCGCGCCGGTTGCGGATCGGCGCGGAGATGGACATCAGGCCCACTTCGAGTTCCTGGTCGACCACGGCCCAGCCTTGCTGGCGCACCTGTGCGATCGTCGCCTTCAGTTCGCCGAGGTCCGTGATCGTGCGCGGCGTGTGCGCGCGGATGTTGCTCTGCGCGAGCGTTTCGTCGAGCGCCGCGTCGTCGAGCGCGGACAGCAGCACGCGGCCCATCGACGTGCAGTACGCGGGCAGCCGGCTGCCGATCGACAGGTTGATCGTCATGATCTTGTGCGTCGGCACGCGCAGCACGTAGACGATCTCGGTACGGTCGAGCACGGCAGCCGAGCAGCTTTCGTGGATCTGCGCGGACAGCTGTTCCATCACGGGATCGGCGAGATTCCAGAACGGCATCGACGTCAGGTACGCGAAGCCGAGCTCGAGGATCTTCGGCGTGAGCCGGAACAGCCGGCCGTCGGCGTCGACGTAGCCGAGCGTCTGCAGCGTGAGCAGGATCCGGCGCGCGCCCGCGCGCGTCAGGCCGGTAGCCGACGCGACCTCGGTGAGCGTCTGCTCCGGACGCGCCGCGTCGAACGCGCGGATCACCGCGAGGCCGCGCGCGAACGACTGCACATAGGAGTCGCCGGGTTTCTGAGTGTCTTCGGTTGTCATGGGCGGTTGGAATATCGTGCAGCCGAGAAGATAGCGCATGGGGCCTGACACGCCAACCGCATGGCGGACCGGGCGCTTGACAGGTCGTCCCCGCACTCCCTATGATGCGTTGAACGTTCGATACACGATCTTATGTTCGTATATAGAACATTTAAGCGCATCCCGGCGGGTTATGCAAGGGGCGCGCCCCGTTCATTTCCCAGCCTTGCATGTGGCCGGAGCCGGCGCTGGCGCGCCAACTCTGATCGACCGCCGTGGGGCTGGAGTAAGCGCTGAAGCGCTAACTCGAGTCAACCACGCCATGGGATCGGACTAAGCGCTAAAGCGCCAAGTCCGATCGACCGCCGTGGGGCTGGTGTAAGCGCTGAAGCGCCAACTCCAGCCATCCACGCCATGGGATCAGAGTAAGCGCTAAAGCGCCAACTCTGATCGACCGCCGTGGGGCTGGAGTAAGCGCTAAAGCGCCAACTCCAGCCAACCACGCCATGGGATCAGAGTAAGCGCTGAAGCGCTAACTCTGATCGACAGGAGACATTGATGACCGAAGCTTTTCTGTGTGATGCGATCCGTACCCCTATCGGCCGTTACGGCGGCGCGCTGTCCGGCGTGCGCGCCGACGACCTGGGCGCGGTGCCGCTCAAGGCGCTCGTCGAGCGCAACCGCGACGTCGACTGGACGGCGATCGACGACGTGATCTACGGCTGCGCGAACCAGGCCGGCGAGGACAACCGTAACGTCGCGCGCATGTCGCTGCTGCTCGCGGGCCTGCCGCAGGGCGTGCCGGGTTCGACGATCAACCGGCTTTGCGGCTCCGGGATGGATGCGGTCGGCGTGGCTGCCCGTGCGATCAAGTCGGGCGAGGCCGCGCTGATGGTCGCGGGCGGCGTCGAGAGCATGACGCGCGCACCGTTCGTGATGGGCAAGGCCGCGAGCGCGTTCGCACGCCAGGCCGACATCTACGATACGACGATCGGCTGGCGCTTCGTCAATCCGCTGATGAAACAGCTTCACGGCGTCGATTCGATGCCGGAGACGGCCGAGAACGTCGCGGTCGACTACAACATCAGCCGCGCCGATCAGGACCTGTTCGCGCTGCGTAGCCAGCAGAAGGCCGCGCGTGCGCAGCAGGACGGCACGCTTGCCGAGGAAATCGTCGCCGTCACGATTCCGCAGAAGAAGGGCGATCCGGTGGTCGTGTCGCGCGACGAACATCCGCGCGAGACGTCGCTCGAAACCCTCGCGAAGCTGAAGGGCGTCGTGCGCCCGGACGGCTCGGTGACGGCCGGCAACGCGTCGGGCGTCAACGACGGCGCCGCTGCGCTGCTGCTCGCGAACGAGGAAACCGCGAAGCGCTTCGGTCTCACGCCGCGCGCACGCGTGCTGGGCATCGCGACGGCCGGCGTCGCGCCGCGCGTGATGGGCATCGGCCCCGCGCCGGCCACGCAGAAGCTGCTCGCGCGGCTCGGCATGACGATCGACCAGTTCGACGTGATCGAGCTGAACGAGGCGTTCGCGTCGCAGGGCCTCGCGGTGCTGCGCATGCTCGGCGTCGCCGACGACGATCCGCGCGTGAACCCGAACGGCGGCGCGATCGCGCTGGGCCATCCGCTCGGCGCATCGGGCGCGCGTCTCGTGACGACCGCGATGTACCAGCTTCATCGCACGAACGGCCGTTTTGCGCTGTGCACGATGTGCATCGGCGTCGGCCAGGGCATCGCGATCGCGATCGAACGCGTCTGACCCGCGTGACGCGGCGAAGCGGCCGGACATGCGCCGCTTCGCCGTTCCCCGAACAATGCGCGGCACGGCAATCGTCGTGCCGCGCATCGTCGTTAACCGGCCTGCGATATCTGCCTGAGGCGTGCGTCGAGCGCGTCGATCTCGGTGTCCGCGAACACCTCGATGCCGTGCTGGCGAAGCAACGCCGCCGTGACGCCGGCCCCCGCATGCCGCCGGTTCGCGAAACTCCCGTCATGAATGAAGGTGCTGCCGCACGACGGACTGCCGTCGGCCAGGATCGCGAAGCGGCAATCGTGCGCGCGTGCGAGCGCCAGCGCGGTTTGCGCGCCGGAGACGAATGGCGCCGTCACGTCGGTTCCGTTCACGTCGACGATGCGTGCCGCGCCCGACAGCACCCGCTGCCCCGATGCGCCGTCCGCGATTTCGGCGGGCGGGCGCGGCACGCTGAAGCCGCCCGCCAGCTCGGGGCAGACGGGCACGAGACGCCCTTCGCGCTGCCACCGTGCGAGCGCCTCGTGCGCGGCGGTTTTGGCCGAGCCGTTGTAACGCACCGGATGACCGATCACGCACATGCTGACGAGGATTTTCGGCATGGCCTGCGGCTGCGGTTCGTTCTGCAATTTCGCTCTCCGTGTCGGCCGATGGCGGCTGTGGCAAAGCGGGAAATTCTACGCGTCACCCGCATGCCGGGGCGTCAGGCCGTCGGCCCTTCCAGATGAATGTCTTCCGGCTCGAGCGCGTACAGCGCCGGGTCGGGCAACGCGCTGACCGTGAAGCCGAGCCGCAGGTAGAAGTCGATCGTGCGCTGCGACGGCGTCGCCGACACATACAGGCGTTCGGCGCCCATCGCGCGCGCCTGCGCGTGGGCCGCGCGGTAGAGCTGTGCGCCGAGCCCGCAGCCCCGCCAGTCGCGGCTCACATGCAGGAACTTCAGTTGCAGCATGTCGTGACACGGGCCGACCGGCCGGCTGTCGACGACGACCGCCGCGACCAGCCGCGCGCCGTCGAACATGCCGCGGAACCAGCCGCCGCGATCGTGGCAGTCGACCAGGATCGGCGTGTAGTGATCGGCTTCGCCGGCGGGCCAGCCGGCGACATCGTAGAACTCGGGAACGAGATGCAGCGCGCCGTCGCGCAGCACATACAGGTGGTCGATGATCTCGCGCCGGTCGATGGTCCACACGAGCGGCACCTCGTCGCGTGCGAGCGTGCGTGCGCAAAGCGCGTCGCGTTCGGCGATGGTACGGCGCGTCATGCGGCCGCCCGGTGCGGGGCGATCCCGCGCGCCCGTGCGTTCTGGCCCGGCAGCCAGCAGATCGCACCGTACGACGTGGACACGCGCTCGAAGCGCTCGCCGCGCGCAGCGGCGACGGGCATCCGGTCGAGCACGTCGGCGCGCTCGAACCGCGCGGGCTGGCCTGCGTCGGCCGGCAGTTGCCGCGCGAAGCCGATCGCTTCGTCGGCGATGTCGACGCCCGTCGCGTCCGCGCCGTCTCCGAGCAGTTCGCGTTCTTCCGGAAACAGCGTCGAGCCGCCATGGCGGAAAGAGTCGGCCTGATCGCCTTTATGGCTGTTATGCGCGACCGTCGCCGTATTCCATGGCAGCCGATTCAGTTCGTGCAATGCCTTTTTCATCGAATTCGAATATTGGGTGAATTGAGCAGAATAGACCGAATTATTTCGCCATTCGCAACGGATGCCGGTATTGGCACGCCGTGCGGCGAGTTGTGACATGCGGACCGGCGTGCGCGGCGATTATCGCCGGATTATTTGATCGAAATCATGATGCAGGCCGAATTGCATATTTTGTGTGAGGAAAGGGTAAGGTTTCCCGCCGGATTGCCGACAGTAAAAACGAAGACCGTCGTAAAGCGATAAACCGTTTTTCGGCTACTGAGCGCAATTTCAGCGCGACGCGGACGACAGATCCGCCTTTCGGAGCCTTGCATGCGCAACAACCAGCCCGTTACCCAACAAGAATTCGATTTTCCCGACGACGTCACGCTGATGTCGACGACCGATGCCGACGGCACCATCACGTACGCGAACACGACGTTCGCGCAGGTGAGCGGCTTCTCGAACGAGGAGCTCGTCGGCCAGCCGCACAACGTGGTGCGCCACCCGGACATGCCGAAGGAGGCGTTCGCCGACATGTGGGCGACGCTCCGGCGCGGCGAGCCGTGGACCGCGCTCGTGAAGAACCGCCGCAACAACGGCGACCATTACTGGGTGCGCGCGAACGCGATCCCGGTGATGCGCAACGGCGAGCCGCAAGGCTACATGTCGGTGCGCACGAGGGCGCCGCGCGACGAGACCGAGTCCGCCGATGCGCTGTATCGCGCGTTTCGTGAAGGCAAGGCCGGCCGGCGCCGATTCCACAAGGGGCTGGTCATCCGCACCGGGCTGCTGCGCATTGCGTCGCTGTCGCAGACGATGTCGGTGCGTGCGCGCGTTCATTCGGCGCTGTGCGTGCTGGCGCCGGCCGTCATCGGCGCAGGCTGGGCATGCGGGCTGGCCGGCGCCGGGCTCGCGGCGTTTGCCGGCGTGACAGTCGGCGCGGCGGCGGCAGCGGGGCTGTGGCTCGACGCACAGATCGTGCGGCCGCTGCAGCAGCTGCACGACCAGGCGCTGAACGTCGCGACCGGCGAGAGCCGGCGCGGCGTGCGGATGAACCGCGTCGACGAGATCGGCATGACGCTGCGCACGCTCAACCAGCTCGGGCTGATGTTCCGCTGGCTCGTCGACGACGTCAGCGAACAGGTGCACAACGTGCAGCGTGCGAGCAACGAGATCGCGCAGGGCAACAACGACCTGAGCGCGCGCACCGAGCAGGCGGCGTCGAGCGTGCAGGAAACGGCCGCGTCGATGGCCGAGATGACGGCGACCGTCGACAGCAACGCGGAAACCGCGCTGCAGGCCAACCGGCTCGCGGTGTCGGCGAGCGATGCGGCCGGGCGCGGCGGGCAGGCGGTGAGCGAGGTCGTCGCGACGATGAACGACATCACCGATAGCTCGCGCAAGATCGCGGACATCATCGGAGTAATTGACGGGATCGCGTTCCAGACCAACATCCTCGCGCTGAATGCGGCAGTCGAGGCCGCGCGTGCGGGCGAACAGGGGCGCGGCTTTGCGGTGGTCGCGGGCGAAGTGCGGGCGCTCGCGCAGCGCAGCGCGAACGCGGCGAAGGAGATCAAGACGCTGATCGGCGCGAGCGTCGAGCGGGTCGAGTCGGGGGCGCGGATCGTCGACGGCGCGGGCAAGACGATGGAGGACATCGTCGCTCAGGTGAAGCGCGTGTCGGACCTGATCGCGGAGATCAGCTCGTCGACGGCTGAGCAAAGCACGGGGGTTGCGCAGGTCGATCAGGCGGTCGTGCACCTGGACAACATCACGCAGCAGAACGCGGCGCTCGTCGAGCAGAGCACGGCGGCGTCGGAGAGCCTGAAACAGCAGGCGACGCGGCTGGTCGATGCGGTGAACGTGTTCAGGTGATCGTCGGGGGCGCGCGCGATGTGCGTGCCCGATCAATGAATGGCGGCCATCGCCTGCCATGTGCGTTCGGGTTTTCCGATTCAATCGAAATACGCAAAACGAGAAATATTCGTATTTCATATTTTGCGTTTATGCATTGAATCGAGCCGAAGGGATTACCTGCAATGATCAGACGAATACCCGTCAAACCGTTGCCTGGCCTGGAGTTTAATTTCATCAATAAACAAATTATTTGGTGAAACCCGTTGATGCACATTTAATGCATATTTTTGCGAATTCGGCATAATGTTTTTGCCGAATTTGCCGAAAGTGCAGGAGCATGACCCACGCGCTTGCGGATCGACTGCAATGCGCGGGGTCGCGAATCAATCGACAAGCGGGCGCAAGATCCGCTACCCGGAGCTCCACAACCATGCGCAATAACCAGCCCGTCACGCAACGCGAATTCGATTTCCCCGACGATGCGACGCTGATGTCGACAACCGATGCCGACAGCCATATCACGTACGCGAACGCGGCATTCATCCAGGTCAGCGGATTTTCTCCCGACGAGATCGAAGGTCAGCCGCACAACGTGGTGCGCCACCCGGACATGCCGAAGGAGGCATTCGCCGACATGTGGGCGACGCTCAAGGGCGGCGAGCCGTGGACCGCGCTCGTGAAGAACCGCCGCAAGAACGGCGATCATTACTGGGTGCGCGCGAACGCGGTGCCGGTGATGCGCAACGGGCAGCCGAAGGGCTATATGTCGGTGCGCACGAAAGCGTCGCGCGACGAGATCGCCGCTGCCGAGGCGCTGTACAAGGAATTTCGCGAAGGGCGCGCGGGCAACCGGCATTTTCACAAGGGGCTGATCGTCCGCAAGGGCATGGCGGGTTTCACGTCGCTGTTCCAGACGATGTCGGTGCGCGCGCGGCTCCATGCGTCGCTGTGCGTACTCGCGCCGGTGATGGTGGCCGGCGGCTGGGCATGCGGGCTGGCCGGCGGCCCGCTTGCGGCGTTCGCGGCGGTAACGGCAGGCGCCGCCGTTGCCGCGGGCCTGTGGCTCGATGCGCAGATCGCGCGGCCGCTCATGCAGTTGCGCGACGAGGCGTTGCGCGTCGCGACCGGCGAGAGCCGCAGCGGCGTGCGGATGAACCGCGTCGACGAGATCGGGATGACGCTGCGCACGATCAACCAGCTCGGATTGATGTTCCGCTGGCTCGTCGACGACGTCAGCGAACAGGTGCACAACGTGCAGCGCGCGAGCAACGAGATCGCGCAGGGCAACAACGACCTGAGCGCGCGTACCGAACAGGCATCGACGAGCGTGCAGCAGACGGCCGCGTCGATGGCCGAGATGACGGCGACCGTGTCGAGCAACGCGGAGACGGCGCTGCAGGCGAATCAGTTGTCGGTATCGGCCAGTGAAGCGGCCGGGCGCGGCGGGCAGGCGGTAAGCGAGGTCGTCGCGACGATGAACGACATCACCGACAGCTCGCGCAAGATCGCGGACATCATCGGCGTGATCGACGGGATCGCATTCCAGACCAACATCCTCGCGCTGAATGCGGCGGTCGAGGCCGCGCGTGCGGGGGATCAGGGGCGCGGCTTCGCGGTGGTCGCAGGCGAAGTGCGGGCGCTCGCGCAGCGCAGCGCGAACGCGGCGAAGGAGATCAAGACACTGATCGGCGCGAGCGTCGAGCGGGTCGAATCGGGTGCGCGGATCGTCGACGGCGCGGGCAAGACGATGGAGGACATCGTCACGCAGGTGAAGCGCGTGTCGGACCTGATCGCGGAGATCAGCTCGTCGACGGCCGAGCAAAGCACGGGCGTCGCGCAGGTCGATCAGGCGGTCGTGCACCTGGACAACATCACACAGCAGAACGCGGCGCTCGTCGAGCAGAGCACGGCGGCGTCGGAAAGCCTGAAACAGCAGGCGCAGCGGCTCGTGGATGCGGTGAACGTGTTCCGCTGATCGCGGGGAGGAGAGGCGACGCGGGCGCGGCGGAGAGGGGCACCGGCCCGCGTCGGACCGCCCGGTTCCGGCCGGGCGGTCAGCGCCCGTCACCGAAGCGACAGGCGCTGAACCGTTACACCGCGAGGCAGAGGTACTTGATCACGACGTAGTCGTCGATGCCGTAGTGCGAGCCTTCGCGGCCGAGGCCCGACTGCTTGACGCCGCCGAACGGCGCGACTTCGTTCGAGATCAGGCCCGTGTTCACGCCGACCATCCCGTATTCGAGCGCTTCGGCGACCTTCCACACGCGGCCGATGTCGCGGCTGTAGAAGTAAGCGGCCAGACCGAACTCGGTGTCGTTCGCGAGGCGGATCACCTCGTCGTCGCTGCCGAACTTGAACAGCGGCGCGAGCGGCCCGAACGTCTCTTCCTTCGCGACCTTCATCGCCGGCGTGACACCCGTCAGCACGGTCGGCTCGAAGAAGCCGTGGCCGAGCGCGTGGCGCTTGCCGCCCGTCACGACGGTCGCGCCCTTCGCGAGCGCGTCCTCGATGTGTGCCTCGACCTTCAGCACGGCCGCTTCGTTGATCAGCGGGCCTTGCGTGACGCCCGGCTCGGTGCCGCGACCGACCTTCAACTGGCCGACCGCCGCCGCGAGCTTCTGCGCGAACTGGTCGTACACGGCTTCATGCACGTAGAAGCGGTTCGTGCACACGCAGGTCTGGCCGCTGTTGCGGTATTTCGATGCGATCGCGCCCTGCACGGCCGCATCGAGATCGGCGTCGTCGAACACGATGAACGGCGCGTTGCCGCCGAGTTCCAGCGACACCTTCTTGACCGTCGCCGCGCATTGCGCCATCAGCAGGCGGCCGACCGGCGTCGAGCCGGTGAACGACAGCTTGCGCACGATCGGGTTCGACGTCAGTTCGCCGCCGATCGCCTTCGGGTCGCCCGTGACGACGCTGAACACGCCGGCCGGCACGCCCGCGCGCTCGGCCAGCACGGCCATTGCGAGCGCGGAGAACGGCGTTGCCTCGGCCGGTTTCACGACGATCGGGCAGCCTGCCGCGAGCGCCGGGCCGACCTTGCGCGTGATCATCGCCGCCGGGAAGTTCCACGGCGTGATCGCCGCGCACACGCCGATCGCTTCCTTCGTCACGACGATGCGCTTGTCGCTCGCCGGCGTCGGGATCGTGTCGCCGTACACGCGCTTGCCTTCCTCGGCGAACCATTCGAGGAACGACGCCGCATAGCCGATCTCGCCCTTCGCCTCGGCCAGCGACTTGCCCTGCTCGGTCGTCAGGATCAGCGCGAGGTCGTCGGCGTTTTCCATCATCAGGTCGTGCCACTTGCGCAGGATGACCGCGCGTTCCTTCGCGGTCTTCTTGCGCCACGCCGGCCATGCGGCGTTCGCGGCGTCGATCGCGTGACGCGTCTCGGCCGTGCCCATCGCCGGCACGGTGCCGAGCAGGCCGCCCGTCGCCGGATTGCGGACTTCGAACGTCTCGCCGTTCGATGCGTTTTGCCATTCGCCGTTGACGTACGCCTGCTGGCGGAACAGCGACGGATCTTTCAGTGCCGGGGTTTCCTGAACCGTGCTCATGTGTATGTAGCCTGCGTTGAAGATGAAGGACGAAACGGCCGCCGCCGTCCTGACGACGGCGGCGGCACATTCGGTTGACGGGAACTCAGGCCGGCACGCCGACCGTTTCCTTCAGCACTTCCTCGAGGATCACGAGCGCTTCGTCGAACACGGCCTGCGGGATCGTCAGCGGGAACAGGAAGCGCACGACGTTCGAGTACACGCCGCACACGAGCAGCAGCAGGCCGCGCTCGAGCGCACGCGCCTGCACGCGCTTCGTGAATTCCGCGTCCGGCTCGCCCGAGCCCGGCTTCAGGAACTCGACCGCGACCATCGCGCCCGGGCCGCGCACGTCGGCGATCTGCGGCACGTCGGCCTGCAGCGCGTTCAGCTTCGCCTTCAGCACGTCGCCGAGTTGCGTGGCGCGCTCGCACAGCTTCTCTTCGTCGATGATCTCGAGCACCGCGTGCGCCGACGCGACCGCCAGCGGGTTGCCCGCATACGTGCCGCCGAGGCCGCCGGGCGCTGCCGCGTCCATCACGTCCGCACGGCCGACGACGCCCGACAGCGGCATGCCGCCCGCGAGGCTCTTCGCCATCGTGATCAGGTCGGCCAGCACGTCGTAGTGCTGCATCGCGAACAGCTTGCCGGTACGCGCGAAGCCGGTCTGGACTTCGTCGGCGATCAGCAGGATGCCGTGTTCGTTACAGATCTTGCGCAGCGCGCGCACGAATTCGGCCGGCGCCGGGTTGAAGCCGCCTTCGCCCTGGACCGGTTCGAAGATGATCGCGGCGACGCGCTTCGGATCGATGTCGGCCTTGAACAGCATCTCGATCGCCTTGATCGAGTCGGCCGTCGTCACGCCGTGCAGCGCGGTCGGGTACGGGGCGTGGAACACGTCGCCCGGGAACGGGCCGAAGTTCAGCTTGTACGGGGCGACCTTGCCGGTCAGCGCCATGCCCATCATCGTGCGGCCGTGGAAGCCGCCCGAGAATGCGATGACGCCCGGACGGCCGGTTGCTGCGCGCGCGATCTTGATCGCGTTCTCGACGGCTTCGGCGCCGGTCGTGAAGAACGCGGTCTTCTTCGGGAAGTCGCCCGGCGCGCGTGCGTTGATCTTCTCGGCCAGCTCGACGTACGACGCGTACGGGACGATCTGGTAGGCGGTGTGCGTGAAGCTGTTCAGCTGATCCGAGATCGCCTTGACGATCTTCGGGTGGCGGTGGCCCGTGTTCAGCACCGCGATGCCGGCGGCGAAATCGATGAAGCGGCGGCCTTCGACATCCCACAGTTCCGCGTTCTCGGCACGGGCTGCGTAGAAATCGCACATCACGCCGACGCCGCGCGGGGTAGCGGCGTTCTTGCGGGCCTGCAGGTCGGCATTCTTCACGGTCATCTCCTTGATGTTCTTTCCGGTGAGTAGAAAATCGGGCGCGTTGACAGCCCATGGAGGCGACTATAATCACATTTGGCTCTGACAATCAGAGCCATTTCAATAAATATTCAGGAGCCAATCATGCGCGCGAGCGTGTTGTCGGACTGGCTGGCGCAGCGCCTCGTGCGCGGCGGCGAACAGCCGATCTACCGGCAGCTTCACCGGTTGCTGCAACAGGCGATCCTGTCGCGCGAACTGCCGGCCGGCACGCGCGTGCCGTCGTCGCGATTGCTGGCCGCCGAGCTCGGGATCGCGCGCAACACGGTCACGCAGGTTTACGAACAGCTTGCGCTCGAAGGTTATGTGAACTCGGCGACGGGTCGCGGCACCTTCGTCGCCGACAGCGCGCCGGACGAGATCGTCGGGGCGCCGCCCGACGCGGCGGCCGGCCCGGCCGCCGTGGTGCCGTCCGCGCGGCGGCTGTCCGCACGCGGCACGCGGCTGGTCGAAGGGGCCGGCGTGTCGAAGCGCCAGGGCGGCGCGTTCATGCCGGGCGTGCCCGATGTGTCGCGATTTCCGGCGCGCGTGTGGACGCGGCTGCACAACAAGTACTGGCGGCGCCTGCGCCCCGACCTGCTGACCTATGCGCCGGGCGGCGGGCTCGCGCTGCTGCGCGAGGCGCTGGCCGACTACCTGCGCACGTCGCGCTCGGTGCGCTGCACGCCCGAGCAGATCGTGATCACGACCGGCATCCACCAGTCGATCGACCTCGCGGTGCGGCTCCTGACCGACCCGGGCGACGCGATCTGGACCGAGGATCCGTGCTACTGGGGCGTGCGCAGCGTGCTGAACGTGTCGGGGCTGACCACGCGGCCGATCCCGGTCGACGACGAAGGCATCGCGCCGTCGGCCGCCGATCTCGCCGAACCGCCGAAGCTGATGCTCGTCACGCCGTCGCACCAGTATCCGCTCGGGATGGTGATGAGCCTCGCGCGGCGGCGGATGCTGCTCGAATACGCGCGCCAGCACGGCTGCTGGATCATCGAGGACGACTACGACAGCGAATTCCGCTACGGCAGCCGGCCGCTCGCGTCGCTGCAGGGCCTCGATACGGCCGGGCAGGTGATCTACGTCGGCAGTTTCGGCAAGACGCTGTTCCCCGGGCTGCGGGTCGGCTACCTGGTCGCGCCGGAACCGCTCGCGGAAAGCTTCGCGACCGCGAGCGCCGAGCTGTATCGCGAAGGGCAGTTGCTGCAGCAGGCCGTGCTCGCCGAATTCATCGCGGAAGGGCATTTCGTGTCGCATATCCGCAAGATGCGCACGCTGTACGGGCAACGCCGCGAGGTGTTGCTCGATGCGGTCGCGCGCCGCTACGGCGACACGCTGCAGGCGCTCGGCAGCGACGCGGGGCTGCATCTCGTCACGCAATTGCCGGAAGGTGTCGACGATCGCGCGGTCGCGCAGGCCGCGCTCGAACGCAATATCGTCGTGCGGCCGCTGTCCGGCTATTACGCGGATCGCGGGCGCGCGGCGTCGGGGCTGCTGCTCGGCTATGCATGCGTGCCGGAGGACGAGATCGCGCCGGCATTCGCGACGCTCGCCGAGGCGATCGACGAGCGGGCGTTCGGCGGGGTGGCGGTGGCGGCTTGATGGTTGATGGTCGATGGTGTCGATGGTGTCGCTGCGTCGCGGAGCAGTGCGAGTCGTTCGCCACCTTCTCCCCGCGGCGCGGATAGAAAGGCACGGGCGGGCGGCGAGATGTGCGGGCCGCATCCCGGGCGTCGGCGCGACGAAGGTCGTCGGCCCGTGCGCCTACAACCGGATCAGCGCCGCACCCGCCACGACCAGTGCACACGCGGCGAGCCGCTGCGCGCCGGGCCGCTCGCGCATCACGAACCAGCCGATCGCGACCGCGAAGATCGAACTCGTTTCGCGCAGCGCCGACACGGTCGCGACCGGCAGGTGCCGGTACGCGAGGATCACGATCGCATATGCGGCGAGCGAGATCGTGCCGGCGATCGCCCCCTGCTTGAGCGCGGTGCGCGAGCCGAGCACCGCGCGCGGGCCGCCGCGCAGCGCGCAGACGAGCACGAGCTGCGGCACGCTCCACAGCAGGTACACCCACGCGATGTAGCCGAGCGCGCTGCCGGACACGCGCGAGCCGATCCCGTCGCAGATCGAATA
Organism: Burkholderia pyrrocinia; assembly: GCF_022809715.1. Lineage (NCBI taxonomy): Bacteria > Pseudomonadati > Pseudomonadota > Betaproteobacteria > Burkholderiales > Burkholderiaceae > Burkholderia > Burkholderia pyrrocinia. The sequence goes on along the minus strand of NZ_CP094460.1, from coordinate 1,841,399 downwards.
CGCGGCGATGAACACGCCCGTGAGCAGCGCATACGGCACGCCTTCCCCGGAGAACCTGAAGCCGCGGCGCAGCGCGAGCGACATGATGCCGAACGACACGAGCGCGATGCCGGCGAAGCCGAACGGCGTCGGCCGCTCGTGCAGCACCGCGAACGCGAGCACCGATACGAGCAGCGGCGACATCCCGCGCGCAATCGGATAGATCTGCCCGAACTCGCCGCTGCGGTAGGCGCGCGCGAGCGTGAAGCAGTACGCGACCTCGAGCGCGGCAGATGCGGCGACATACGGCCAGGCGGCGGGCACCGGCGCGGGCAGCAGCACGGCGCCGGCGATGCCGAACGCGAGATACGGCAGCGACATCGTGCCGAGCTGGACGAGCCGGTCTTCGCTGACGTGCAGGAACGCGTTCCAGATGGCGTGCAGCAGCGCGGAGCACAGTACGAGGCCGATGAACAGGTGATCCATGAATGAAGGGGCGGACGAAGGCAGGCGCCGACAATTATGTGGGTATCGGGCGCGCTCGCGCGGAATTGTCGATAATGGAGTGTTGTTATTCACCGGATGCCGACAATGACCGAAGCCACCCAAGCCCAGCCTGCCGTTCCGCGCCTCACGAGCCTGTCGCACGGGGGCGGCTGCGGCTGCAAGATCGCGCCGGGCGTGCTGTCCGAACTGCTGAAGCGTGCGACACCGCCCGCGCTGTTCCCGGACCTGCTGGTCGGCACCGAGACGTCCGACGATGCGGCCGTCTACCGTCTCAACGACGAGCAGGCGATCGTCGCGACCACCGACTTCTTCATGCCGATCGTCGACGATCCGTTCGACTTCGGGCGCATCGCGGCGACCAACGCGCTGTCCGACGTCTACGCGATGGGCGGCAAGCCGATCCTTGCGCTCGCGCTGGTCGGGATGCCGATCAACGTGCTGCCGCACGAGACGATCGCGGCCGTGCTGCGCGGCGGCGAATCGGTGTGCGCGGACGCCGGCATTCCGGTTGCGGGCGGCCATTCGATCGATTCGGTCGAACCGATCTACGGGCTCGCGGCGATCGGCGTCGTGCATCCGTCGCGCGTGAAGCGCAACGCGGCCGCGCGCGCGGGCGACGTGCTCGTGCTCGGCAAGCCGCTCGGCGTCGGCGTGCTGTCGGCCGCGCTGAAGAAGAACCAGCTCGACGCGGCGGGCTACGCGCAGATGGTCGCGACGACCACCAAGCTGAACCGGCCGGGTGCCGAGCTTGCCGCGCTGCCGGGCGTGCACGCGCTGACCGACGTCACGGGTTTCGGGTTGCTCGGCCATACGCTCGAACTGGCGCGCGGCGCGCATCTCACCGCGCGCGTGCACTACGCATCGCTGCCGTGGCTCACGGGTGTCGAGGCGTTCGTCGCCGACGGCGTGTTCACCGGCGCATCCGGCCGCAACTGGGCCGCGTACGGCACCGACGTGCGGCTCGCCGACGGCCTGCCGGCCGTTGCACAGGCGCTGCTGACCGATCCGCAGACGTCGGGCGGCCTGCTCGTCGCGTGCGCGCCGGAAGCGGTCGACGAAGTCCTCGCGTGCTTCCGCGCCGACGGCTTCGACCGCGCGGCCGTGATCGGCGAGATGGTGGACGGGGCGGCGCGGGTCGAGGTGGCTTGATCACCGCTCTTCCTGCGGATATTTTGCTGCCGCTGGAATCGATGCCTTTCGTTGACGGCGTCGAGGATCGATGAGCGACTTCCTGTTCGGGCTGACGATCGCGCTGTCGGTCGGGCCCGTCGCGCTGATGATCGCGAACTACGGGATGCGCGCCGGCACCGCGAGCGGCGTGCGCGCGGCGGTGGGCGTGGCCGCTGCCGACGGCTGCTATGCGGTCGTCGCGTTTACGATCGGCGCGATGCTCGCGAGCACGCTCGCGTCGCACCTGCCGCTGTTCCGTGTCGTCGGTGCGCTCGTGTTGCTCGCGATGGGCGCGCGGATGCTGTGGCAGGCGCTGACGGATCGGCGCCGCACGCTCGACGGCGATGCGCCGCCGCCGGGCAATCGCCCGTTCACGTCGATGTTCTTCGTCACGCTCGCGAATCCGCTGACCATCCTGCTGTTCTATGGCTATGCAACGGCTGCCGCCGGTGCGCATCGGCACTGGCTTTTCGGCGCCGCATGCGTGTTTGCCGGCAGCCTCGCGGGGCAGCTCGTGTTCGCATTCGGCGGCAGTGCGATCGGGCGCGTCGTGAAGTCGCCGGGGTGGCTTGCGGCGAGCCATGTGGTTGCCGCGCTGGTCGTGCTCGGTTATGGCATCGCGGGGCTCGTGCGCGTGTAGCGGTTCGGGAGCCGGCCGAAGGCGACGTCGACGGGGTGATCCGCAGAGGTAGGTCGGCAGGTTTTCGTTCCTGCCAACCGGATAGCATTCCTGATGGTTGTCGTGCACGGCGATGGTGCGAAACCGACGACGCACCTCGCATTGCGCAACACGCGCACCGTCGCACGAAACACGGCCAGCCGTTTCGTAGCCGGGTTCCGCATCGCGCGGGCCCGTTCTATACTCCTTCGCGCAGTCTCCGAGAGCCGTTCTCACCCAACATCATCGAAACAAGGGACGCCGATGCTGACTCGCTCCATTCTTTCCGCCGCCGCATTCTCGCTCGCGGCCTGTGCGACCGCGCCGTCGATCGCGCAGGACAACCAGGGCAACAACGCGGGCAACACTGCATTTGCCGAGACCGGTGCACAGGGCCGCCCGGTCAAGGTCATGATCATCACGATGTTCGGTCCGGAGGGCCAGGCCTGGCTCGACCGGATCGGCCCGTGGCGCGACATCGCCGTGCCGGGCCTGTCGCCCGACTATCCGGCCGTCCACTGCAACAAGCAGGACGTGTGCGTGGTGACGACCGGCATGGGCTATGCGAACGCGTCGGCGACGATCATGGCGCTCACGTTCTCGCAGCGCTTCGATCTGCGCCGCACGTATTTCCTGATCTCCGGTATCGCGGGCGTCGACCCCGCGCAAGGCACGGTCGGGTCCGCCGCGTGGTCGAAGTACCTCGTCGATTTCAGCCTGCAGTGGGAACTCGATGCGCGCGAGATTCCGTCCGGCTGGAACACGGGCTTTCTCGGCATCAACACGAAGAGCCCGAACGACAAGCCGCCGCTCGACTACCGCACCGAAGTGTTCCAGCTCAATCCGCAACTGACCGACGCCGCGTACGCGCTGTCGCGCAACGTCGTGCTCGCCGACAGCGCGCAGGCGCAGGCCGCGCGCGCGAAGTTCACGTATGCGCCGGCGAACCGGCCGCCGACGGTGATCCAGTGCGACACGTCATCGGGCAACACGTGGTTCTCGGGCACGCTGATCGGCGAGCGCGCGCGCCAGTGGACGAAGATCCTGACCGACGGCAAGGGCACCTACTGCATGACCGCTCAGGAAGACAACGCGACGTACGAAGCGCTCAAGCGCGCGGCGAGCGTGAAGCGGGTCGACCTGTCGCGCGTCGCGGTGCTGCGCACGGGGTCCGATTTCGACCGGCCGTATGCGGGGCAGACGAGCGCCGACAACCTGCTGAACTACGCAGACCAGGGCGGTTTCGCGCCGGCGACCGAAAACCTGTACCGCGCGGGCAATCCGCTCGTGCAGGACATCGTGACGCACTGGGGCGAATGGCGCGACGGCGTGCCGCGCAGGTAAGTAGGTGTAGCGACGCGCTGGAGTCGCTCGATCATTCACGCGTAGCCGGGCTCCGGGCGAGTCAATATCGCCTGGAGCGGCCGGATTGGGGCGCGCGGGACCGGCTGCCGAGGATCACGGCCCGGGTTGCGTGAGCTTGAGTTCGATGCGCGTATATTCGGGCCCCAATAACTGCATGGTCGCAGTCTCACCGTGCTCGTCCGTCATGCCGATGTATTGCGTTGCACTGGTGCTGATCCGGTAGCAGATGTGCATCAACGGCTTCTGGTCTTGATTTCGTAAAAGCAAGGTCTGGTTGCGTGTGTGTGCGGTCCAGCGTTCCGTTGTCACAAAACGCGCCGATGTGGGCTCCCGGCTGTCGCCGCACGAGAAGCGGGTCGAGTCGGGCTGGGGCCCTGGTGTCTCGGGTGTCAGTGCATAACTGGCGACACCGGGCGTACTTGCCGAATTGCAGAGACTCTGACACCCTGCGGGCGGGCATTTCGGAACGAACTGGACCCACAACTGCTTCCTGTCGTCGGGATCGAGCTTGCCGTTCCTGCGCGATACGATTCGCTCACCGACGTAAATGTCGTTGGGCGACATACCGAGTTGTACGAGAAACGATTTCATCTGCGCACCGCGTTGCCGCGCGAGTCGATTGGGGCGGTTTTCCCAATCGTAGGCCGTCGCGTCGATCGAGGCCGCCGCCCCTTCGCGCGTCCATTCCCTGGCGGTCAGGTAGTGTCTGACGACGGCGAGTCGGTCGCTGTTGGCGATCTCGGTCGAATTCAGCGGCAGTTCCATGCTGTCGGTCAACAGGATCTTGCACGCATTGGCCTGTATCGGGAGTGACAGGAGGGCACCGAGTATGACAAGGAGGGCATGTCGCATGAGTTGCTCCGATTCAACGCGCCAGAATGAACCAGGCGATGTTGTCTGCGTTGCGGATCGCCATGCCCGGGTAGCGTTTCGCGAACTGTGCGCAGGCCGAGCGACCGTATGCCGCTGGATGGTCGCCCGCATCGAAAGTGTCTGCAGAATGGGCGCATTCGTGAACGATGGTCAGTTGCTGCGAGGAGAGGTTTCCGGCTGATCGCTCGGGTAGCGAGCAAAACGGGAGATTGATGGCGATGGTATGAGTCGCGGTGTCGGGGCGACAAACATGCGCGACCTCGGCGTCGAGATGTTTCATGTTCGGCAGACATCCTGTTGCGCGGTCGGCATCGGAACCGATGCGGACGAAATTTCCTGGGCCGAGACTAGCCATCACCCTGGCAAGGGCGTCGAGCCCCGACGTTAGTCTGCGTCTTGTATCGATATTTGCCGAGCCGAACCACTCGATGACTCGCGCTTCCGTGGCCGGATTCCATCGCATCAGTTCCATGCGCCGTCGCAGTGTGATCTCGACTGCTTCGTCCCGCAATTCAAGTATCCGTTTCCTGAACGCTGAATCGGTCATGTTCGGACAGATTGGCGGTCCGTCGAGTGATATACCGAGCTTTGACGACGCTGTCATAGGCACTCTCCATATGGATATCATTTGGAGTGCTGATGCTAAGTGCCTGAAGTAGACCGATGATGCACCAGATTTGGGTTGACGGAACGAATGAGGTTTGGGAAGTGTGAATTGAAGGCAGGAAAGACGGCAGTTTCTTCCGGCGAACAGGTGTTCTTTCGCTGGCTCAACCGGCCTGGTGATCTGGATTGAGCCGCGTGGACATGCGATATGCGGCCGAAAGACCATCGAGTATGACGGCGAGCGCGAACCGACAGACTAATCAGCCCGTGTCAATCGATGTGTCGGGCATTGATGCGACTTGGTCGTTGGATTTACCTTGGATAACGTCACCAATTGTGTCGCTACAGTGGTTGCTGTGACCGCGGCACAAATGCGCCGCAGTGGTCGACGCGCCATCCCCGGCGACCGAAAACCTGTACCGCGCGGGCAATCCGCTCGTGCAGGACATCGTGACGCACTGGGGCGAATGGCGCGACGGCGTGCCGCGCAGGTAACGGGCGGACGTGGCCGGACGACGACTCAGCCGGCGGTCAATGCGAGTGCGGGGCCGAACGGAACGGCGTCCAGATCGGCGTGGTGTCGTCCCAGTGATCGAGCGGCGAAGGAAGTTGGTCGTTCATCATGTGCTCCTGCAACTAACTGACTCGGCGAGTCGTCGATGGGTGGTTCGCGACGCCGCGCACGGGGCGACCCGCTGCGCGGCGTTGCGCGTTTACCGGCCTCCGCCGGCGAGCTGGTTGCTTTCCGGCATCGAGCGATACGGGCCTTGTGCGAGTTCGAGCCCTTGCGGATACGAAGTCGCCTTGCGCAGGTACGCGAGCGTGCCGTCGCGGCGCGCCTGTTCGACTTCCGCGCTCACTTCGGCGCGCGTGCGCGGACCGTTGTGCTGCGTGTACCACGACGTGTTGCCGTAGTCGCCGGCGTGCGGCGTGCCCGAATCGGCGAAGGCCGGTGCGGACACGGCGAGTGCGAGGGTGACGGCGGAGAGAAGGGTGCGGCTGTTCATGACGTAACTCCTGTATCGAGATAGGCCGGCGCTTCAGTGCCCGGCTCGGATCCCGTGTTTGCATTGCGTCGGAGTCGGCGCCTGCTCCAGGGATCGGTTCGATGCGCAACGGTGTGCGCGACAGGGTTTACTCTAGGGGCCGGCAGCAGCGCGATAAATGGCGCTGCCGCGAATTGAATTGTCGTCAGGTTGGAACAATCGTTATCCGCACGGACCGTGAGGATATCGTCGCGAGCCTTGTGCCGCGGGGCTGCAGGCCGCTGGCCATGCGGGGCGGCGCGCCATGTGCGCGGCGCGGTCTTCCGCGCTGGCGCACTGATCCTTTGCGCGTGGCGGAACAATGGCGGCGCGGAGCATGCGGTGCGCGGCGGGAACCGGTCGTCGGGCCGGCCCGACGCATCGCAGCGCGCATGCGCGAGTCAGATCGCTTCGAGACGATAGCCGAGCGTGTAGACCGCGCTGAGCCGCACGCCGTTCGACGGCTGGAGCGCCAGCTTTATCCGCAATCGATAGATGTGCGTGTCGAGGCTGCGGGATACGCGGGTCATGTCGCGGCCCCACAGCGAAAGGATCAGCGCATCGCGCGGCATGATGCGCCCGATGTTACGAAACAGCAGCACGGCGAGATCGAATTCGCGCGGCGTCAGCTTGATCTGCGTGCCATTGAGCCGTACCGTCCGTGCCTTCGTATCGATCCGGTAGCCGCCGATATCGAGGGTGTCCAGCGGCGCACCGCCGCTGTGATACGCGCGCCGCAGCAACGCGTTGGTGCGCGCCAGCAGTTCGAAATGGCTGATCGGCTTGACCATGTAATCGTCGGCGCCGGCATTGATCGCGGAGAGAATCTCGTCCTCTCGCGCGCGATGCGTCAGAAACAGGATCGGCAGGCGCCCGCCGATGCGTTCCCGCGTCCATTTCAGCACCTCGAACCCCGACAGGCCCGGCACTTGCCAGTCGAGAATCAGCAGGTCGACCACCGCGTTCTCCAGATGGCGGATTGCCTGGAAGCCGTTGCCGACCGCATGCACGTGGTGTCCCGATTTCTCCAGTATTTCGGTGATCGCTTCGACGTATGCGCTGTCGTCCTCGAGATATAGAACATTCATGTTTTGCACTCCTTTGTAAGCGAGCAGGTCGATCGTGCTGCGTCGAGCGTGGGTGGAAGGGTTCTTATGTCCCGTGTGAGGCCGAGTGGCGACCGGCGAATTTCCGCGCATGTTCGCATCGTTACGTCAGGAAATTGTCAACAATTTTGAACGCATAAGGCGGCTGCTATAGCGGCGAAATCGCTTTCATTGGTTCATGTGAGATCAATTAATAACCACTATTGTTGACAAATGTTGTCAATGCAAAACGGTGGCGCGATTACGCTTCGATGTAGCGGCACCGCCTCGGTGGAGTTCCGGCGAAGGGGCGAGTTTGGGGAACATCGCATGCTGATATACAAGTCATTCATGGAAAAGAAGGCCTTGCTCGAAGAGCAACTGCAACGCGAGCGTCTCGCCATATCGGAGGTCGTGCTGCTCGAAGTCCGGCGCTGTATCGAGGAATTCGGGTTCACCCACAACGAGGTGTTTCCGGCCGGTGCGGCCGGCCTCAGGAAGCGCCGGGCAAAGTATTTCGACCCGCGGACCGGGCGGACGTGGTCCGGCGTGGGCCGGGAGCCGGCATGGTTGCGTGGTCAGGATCGCAACCGGTTCCTGATCGATGCGATATCGCCCATTAAGTCTGAGGATTCCTGATCATTGAATTTTTTGAAGATGCGTCATGTCGGTCTCGGGGAGCTTCGACGCGGCGGCCTGTCATCGGTGTCGCGGCGTGTTCGGAAGATCGATCGCGCAATCACCCCGGGATGACGAAGCGAAGCGGATGGAACCAGTTCCATCTGAAATATTACATTTCGATTGTGACAGTTCTAGTGACGAACATCGGTGTCCAAATTTTTTCCCGGCCGGACTGAAGGGCGAGATCAGGAGCGAATTCGTATGAGCGATCGAGCAGCGCAACAGCACGGCGAGGCGTTGGCGCCCGAGCGCGTGTTTGTCGGCATCAGCGTGACGTACGAGACGGTTGAGGTCGGCGTCTCGTCGCTGAGGGTGATCCTCGGCTACCGGAACGAGACGTTCGGCATCGAGTCGATGACCGATGCAATCGCCGGATTGGCTCCTGCGCGCGTCGTGCTGGAGTCGTCCGGCGGCGCCGAAGTCGAGGTGGCTTGCGCGCTGCAGGCCGCGCGACTGGCGGTGGCCGTTGCCTATCCGCATCAGGCCCGCGATTTCCTCGCGGGCGCGGTCGAGATTCCGCTCGACCGAAAAGGGGCGCGCGCCCGTTTGCTGACGGAACTGGCCTGCAAGTTCGATCAGCATCCGTCGTGCGCCCAACTCGTCGAGCCGTTGTCCGACCCGCAACTACTGTACGTGCAGGCACTGGTGCAGCGCCGCCGGCAACTCGCGCGCGCGCTGATCGCGGAGTATCAGCTGCTCACGTGCTCCCAGGCGAACGTGCGCAGCAGCATCGAGCAGACGATCGCGTTCATGGAAAACCAGATCGGCGTGATTGATCGCTTTTGCGCGCGGCACGTGAGCGCGCAGCGCGCGCAACTGGCGCGGGCGATGGCGCGCGCGAAGCGGCCCGGCCGCGGCGCACCCGGCATGGGGGCCGCGGAATTCATGCGTGCGTGGAGAGCGAAGTGAAAAAAGGGCCCGGGTACGCCGGACCTACGCGACCCACTCGTTGATGACCGGCGTATCGAGCGCCGGTGCGCGTTCGGCTTCCTCGAACGTGCGCTTGCTGCACGTCGCGTCGAGGCTGCCCTTGCCGCTCAGCAGCGGGCAGCGGTCGAACACTTCGGCGATCCAGTCGACGAACACGCGCACCTTCGGCGACAGATGGCGGCTGTGCGGATACACGACCGAGATCGGCATCGGCAGCGGCTTGATGCCGGGCAGCACTTCCTTGAGCCGGCCTTCGCGCAGGTGTGGCAGCACCATGAAGAGCGGCGGCTGGATCAGCCCGAAGCCTTCGATCCCGCAGGTCACGTACGCATCCGCGTCGTTTACCGACACGATGCTTTCCATCTTGATCTCGGTTTCCTTGCCGTCGATCAGGAACGACCAGTCGATCGTGCGGCCGGTGCGGCTCGAGAAATAGTTGACGGCCTTGTGCTGGCTCAGGTCCTCGATCGTCTTCGGCTCGCCGAAGTGCTCGAGATACGAGGGCGCGGCGACCGTCACGCCTTCGAACAGGCCGACCCGGCGCGCGACGAGCGACGAATCCTGCAGCGCGCCGACGCGGATCACGCAGTCGACGCCTTCCTGCAGCAGGTCGACCGGGCGGTCGGACAAGCCGAGCTGCAGGTCGATGTCCGGATAGCGCGTGTGGAATTCGCACAGCGACGGAATCACGAGCAGCCGCCCGATCGAACCCGGCATGTCGATACGCAACTTTCCGTGCGGCTTCCGGTTGTTGGCCTGGAAGCTCGCTTCGGTTTCCTCGACGTCCGCGAGGATCCGCACGCATCTTTCGTAGTACGCGGCGCCGTCCGGCGTCAGCGACAGCCGGCGCGTGGTCCGGTGCATCAGCCGCACGCCGAGGAACGCTTCGAGATTCTGGATGATCGTCGTGACGGACGCCCGCGGCAAGCTGAGCGTTTCTGCCGCCTTGGTGAAGCTGCTTGTATCGACGACGCGAGTAAACACCTGCATGGCCTGAAGCCGGTCCATCACAACCTCCGCAATCTAGGGTCTGCTTGTATATGGAACGCGCATGCGTTGCCACGAGAACGGCCGCTCGCGAGGCGCGCGACGCCGCGAATACTGACGTATCGCCAAGGAGCGCAACGCGGCGAGCGGCCGTTCTCGTGGCAACCCCAAATTAAAAAAAACATGTCACGGGAATGCCCGAAATCGCCCGTATGGCGGCGTCGCTCGTCGCTTGTTTGGCTCGGCCAAACGGCGCTCCTCACTCCTTGCCCTACGAGCGATTTCGGGCATTCGCATGTGCGTTCCATATGCAAGCGGACCCTTTTGCCGCCGGAACAAAGAGGCTGCGCTACCTCGTGGGTGAACGCAGCCTCGGATTGTTCGGGGTCGTTGAATTGTGTTGCCGGATTATAGGCATTTATCCCAATGTCTGCCGGACCCAGAATTCGTTCCATCTCGAAATGGATGCTGCATCGTCATGGACGCTTCTGAATTCAGCAAATTCCTGAAAGCCGCAATGCCTGCTCAAGCCTTGGCGGGCGCGGCGCTGACGGTCGCCGAAGTGGAAATTCCCGGCTACGCGCAGGACATCGTGCTGCGCCTCTACCGCCGCCCGGACAAGACCGGGTTGCCGGTAGTGCTTTATTTCCACGGCGGCGGTTTCGTCCGCGGTTCGCTCGAAGACGCTGATTTCGCCGCGCGTTTTTTAGCAGAACGCTTACCAGCTCTCGTAGTGTCGGTCGATTATTCGCTCGCACCGGCCTTTCCTTTTCCGGCCGCGCCGGAGGATGCGTATCGCGCGGCCGTGTGGGCCGCGACGCGCGCCCGCGCGTTCGGCGGCAATCCGAAGAAGATCGGTGTCGCGGGCCACGACGCGGGCGGGCAGCTCGCGAACTGTCTGGCATTCATCGCACGCGACCGCGGCGAAGTGTCGATCGCCGCGCAGGCGCTGTTCGGGCCGATGCTCGACCCGAGCATGACGCGCATCGGCGACGCCGAGCGTCTCGCGTCGGACATCACCGCGCGCGAATGCGCGGCCTGTTATCGCGCGTATCTGCCGCAGGCCGCACAGCGCATGCACCCGTACGCGGCGCCGATCGAATCGGTGCGCCTCGCGGGGCTGCCGCCGACGCTCGTCGTCACCGCGCAGAACGACGTGCTGCACGTCGAAGCGGAGAAATATGCGGGCTGCCTGATTTCGTCGGGCGTGCTCACGCAGGTGATCCGCTATCCGGACATCACGCACGCCGCGCTCGCGACGCACGAAGCCGCATTCGAGGAAGCCGTGCGCTTCTTCCAGTGCCGCTTCCAGGCGCGCCAGCCGAACCGTTCCGAATAACCAGAACCAATCCACGTTTATTGGAGATCCACATGGCCATCCTACGCACCTCCCGTTCCCGAATCGCGACAGCGGCGATCGTGACGCTCGCCGTCGTCGGCCTCGGAACGTTCGGCGCAATGCGCGTGAACGCGAACGCGAACGCGCCCGAAAAAGCGGCCGCGCCGCTGCCCGAAGTCGATGTCGCGACCGTCGTGCCGCAGACCGTGACCGACTGGCAAGGTTATTCGGGCCGCCTCGAAGCGATCGAGAAGGTCGACGTACGTCCGCAGGTGTCGGGCACGATCGTCGCGGTGAATTTCAAGGACGGCGCGCTCGTGAAGAAGGGCGACGTGCTGTTCGTGATCGACCCGCGCCCGTACCAGGCCGAAGTCGACCGCGCGGCTGCGCAGCTCGCGGCTGCCCAGGCCCGCAACGGCTATGCGCAGACCGACTGGCAGCGCGCGCAGCGGCTGATCGGCGACAACGCGATCGCGAAGCGCGATTACGACGAGAAGCAGAACGCGGCCCGCGAGGCGACGGCGAACGTGAAGGCGGCCGATGCCGCGCTGGAAACGGCGCGCATCAACCTCGGCTATACGCGGATCACCGCGCCGGTGTCGGGCCGCGTGTCGCGCGCGGAGATCACGGTCGGCAACGTCGTGTCGGCCGGTGCGGCGGCCGCGCCGCTGACGACGCTCGTGTCGGTGTCGCCGATCTATGCGTCGTTCGATGCGGACGAGCAGACCTACCTGCAATACATCAACGGCGCGCGCGACGGCCGCAAGGTGCCGGTCGAGCTCGGCCTCGCGAACGAAACCGGCTACTCGCGCAGCGGCGTGATCGATTCGGTCGACAACCGGCTCGACACGTCGTCGGGCACGATCCGCGTGCGTGCGCGCTTCGACAACGCCGACGGCGCGCTCGTCCCGGGCCTCTACGCGCGCGTGAAGGTGGGCGGCAGCGCGCCGCACCAGGCGCTGCTCGTCGACGACGCGGCGATCAACACCGACCAGGACAAGAAGTTCGTGTTCGTCGTCGACCAGCAGGGCCGCGTGTCGTACCGCGAAGTGCAGCAGGGGATGCAGCACGGCAACCGGCGCGTGATCGTGAGCGGGCTTTCCGCGGGCGACCGCGTGATCGTGAACGGCACGCAGCGCGTACGGCCCGGCGAGCAGGTGAAGCCGCACATGGTCCCGATGACGGGCGGCGATGCGCCGTCCGCGCCGCTCGCGAGCACCGCGAAGCCGGCCGCACCGGCGAAGGCGGATTCGTAAGCGGCCCGCCGCTTCGCATCCGCGTTCAACCAGACAGAGCCAGAAATGAACATATCCAAATTCTTTATCGACCGGCCGATCTTTGCAGGAGTCCTATCGGTGATCATCCTGCTCGGCGGGGTGATCGCGATGTTCCTGCTGCCGATTTCGGAATATCCGGAAGTCGTGCCGCCTTCGGTGATCGTGAAGGCGCAGTACCCGGGAGCGAACCCGAAAGTGATCGCCGAGACGGTCGCGTCGCCGCTCGAGGAGCAGATCAACGGCGTCGAGGACATGCTCTACATGCAGTCGCAGGCGAACAGCGACGGCAACATGACGATCACCGTCACGTTCAAGCTCGGCACCGATCCGGACAAGGCCACGCAGCTCGTGCAGAACCGCGTGAACCAGGCGCTGCCGCGCCTGCCGGAAGACGTGCAGCGGCTCGGCATCACCACGGTGAAGAGCTCGCCGACGCTGACGATGGTCGTGCACCTGATCTCGCCGGACAACCGCTACGACATGACCTACCTGCGCAACTACGCGCTGATCAACGTGAAGGATCGCCTGTCGCGGATCCAGGGCGTCGGCCAGGTGCAGCTGTGGGGTTCGGGCGACTACGCGATGCGCGTGTGGCTCGATCCGCAGAAGGTCGCGCAGCGCGGGCTGTCCGCCGAGGACGTCGTGCAGGCGATCCGCGAGCAGAACGTGCAGGTCGCGGCCGGCGTGATCGGCGCGTCGCCGTCGCTGCCCGGCACGCCGCTGCAGTTGTCGGTGAATGCGCGCGGCCGTCTGCAGACGGAAGACGAGTTCGGCGACATTGTCGTGAAGACGACGCCGGACGGCGGCGTCACGCGCCTGCGCGACATCGCGCGGATCGAGCTCGACGCGTCCGAATACGGGCTGCGCTCGCTGCTCGACAACAAGCCGGCCGTCGCGATGGCGATCAACCAGTCGCCGGGCGCGAACTCGCTGCAGATCTCGGACGAAGTGCGCAAGACGATGGCCGAGCTCAAGCAGGACATGCCGGCGGGCGTCGACTACAAGATCGTCTATGACCCGACGCAGTTCGTGCGTTCGTCGATCAAGGCCGTCGTGCACACGCTGCTCGAAGCGATCGCGCTGGTCGTGATCGTCGTGATCGTGTTCCTGCAGACCTGGCGTGCGTCGCTGATTCCGCTGATCGCGGTGCCGGTGTCGATCATCGGCACGTTCTCGCTGCTGCTCGCGTTCGGGTATTCGATCAACGCGTTGTCATTGTTCGGGATGGTGCTCGCGATCGGGATCGTGGTCGACGATGCGATCGTCGTCGTCGAGAACGTCGAACGCAACATTGAAAGCGGGATGAACGCGCGGCAGGCGACCTACAAGGCGATGCAGGAAGTGAGCGGGCCGATCATCGCGATTGCGCTGACGCTGGTCGCCGTGTTCGTGCCGCTCGCGTTCATGTCGGGCCTGACCGGCCAGTTCTACAAGCAGTTCGCGATGACGATCGCGATCTCGACGGTGATCTCGGCGTTCAACTCGCTGACGCTGTCGCCGGCGCTGTCCGCGATCCTGCTGAAGGGCCATGGCGACAAGGAAGACTGGCTCACGCGCGTGATGAACCGCGTGCTCGGCGGCTTCTTCCGCGGCTTCAACAAGGTGTTCCATCGCGGCGCGGAGAACTACGGCCGCGGCGTGCGCGGCGTGCTGTCGCGCAAGACGCTGATGCTGGGCGTGTACCTCGTGCTGGTGGGCGCGACCGTGCTGGTGTCGAAGGTCGTGCCGGGCGGCTTCGTGCCCGCGCAGGACAAGGAATACCTGATCGCGTTCGCGCAGTTGCCGAACGGTGCATCGCTCGACCGCACCGAGAAGGTGATCCGCGACATGGGCTCGATCGCGCTGAAGCAGCCGGGTGTCGAGAGCGCGGTGGCGTTCCCGGGGCTGTCGGTGAACGGCTTCACGAACAGCTCGAGCGCGGGCATCGTGTTCGTCACGCTGAAGCCGTTCTCCGAACGGCACGGCAAGGCGCTGTCGGCCGGTGCGATCGCCGGCGCGCTGAACCAGCAGTACGGTGCGATCAAGGACTCGTTCGTTGCGGTGTTCCCGCCGCCGCCGGTGCTCGGCCTCGGCACGCTCGGCGGTTTCAAGATGCAGATCGAGGATCGCGGCGCGGTCGGTTATGCGCGGCTCGCGGATGCGACCAACGATTTCATCAAGCGCGCGCAGCAAGCGCCCGAGCTGGGCCCGCTGTTTACGAGCTACCAGATCAACGTGCCGCAGCTCAACGTCGATCTCGACCGCGTGAAGGCGAAGCAGCTCGGCGTGCCGGTCACCGACGTGTTCAACACGATGCAGGTGTATCTCGGCTCGCTGTACGTGAACGACTTCAACCGCTTCGGGCGCGTGTACCAGGTGCGCGTGCAGGCCGATGCGCCGTTCCGCCAGCGCGCGGACGACATCCTGCAGTTGAAGACGCGCAACGACAAGGGCGAGATGGTGCCGCTGTCGTCGCTCGTCACGGTGACGCCGACGTTCGGCCCTGAAATGGTGGTGCGCTACAACGGCTACACGGCGGCCGACATCAACGGCGGCCCGGCGCCGGGCTTCTCGTCGGGTCAGGCGCAGGCCGCGGTCGAGCGGATCGCGCACGAGACGCTGCCGCGCGGCGTGCGGTTCGAGTGGACCGACCTCACGTACCAGCAGATCCTCGCGGGCGATTCGGCGATGTATGTGTTCCCGATCAGCGTGCTGCTCGTGTTCCTGGTGCTCGCTGCGCTGTATGAAAGCCTGACGCTGCCGCTCGCGGTGATCCTGATCGTGCCGATGAGTATTCTGTCGGCGCTGACGGGCGTGTGGCTCACGCAGGGCGACAACAACATCTTCACGCAGATCGGCTTGATGGTGCTGGTGGGGCTGTCGGCGAAGAACGCGATCCTGATCGTCGAATTCGCGCGCGAGCTCGAACACGACGGCAGGACGCCGCTCGAGGCCGCGATCGAGGCGAGCCGGCTGCGGCTGCGCCCGATCCTGATGACGTCGATCGCGTTCATCATGGGCGTCGTGCCGCTCGTCACGTCGACGGGTGCGGGTTCGGAGATGCGCCATGCGATGGGTGTCGCGGTGTTCTTCGGGATGCTCGGCGTGACGCTGTTCGGGCTGATGCTGACGCCGGTGTTCTACGTCGTGCTGCGTACGCTCGCGGGCGGCAAGATCCACGTCGCCGGCAAGGACTCGGCCGGGTATGGCGTGCCGGCCCAGGGCGTACCGGCTTCGGATGCTTGAGGATAAGAAGATGGACAACATGCACAACACGAATGGCCTGATGCGCTTCGCGAAGGTGGCGGCCGCGAGCACCCTGCTCGCGACGCTGCTCGCCGCGTGTGCGGTGGGCCCCGACTACAAGCGCCCGGATGTGTCGACGCCCGCCGCGTTCAAGGAAGCGCCGACGCTCGCCGCGGGCGAACAGGCCGGCACGTGGAAGACGGCCGAGCCGTCGGACGGCGCGCACCGCGGCGAGTGGTGGACGGTGTTCGGCGACCCGGTGCTCGATTCGCTCGAGACGCAGGCGCTCGCCGCGAACCAGAACCTGAAGGCGGCGGCCGCGCGTGTCGAGGAAGCGCGCGCGGCGACGCGTTCGGCGCGCTCGCAATGGTTCCCGCAGGTCGGCGCCGGCTTCGGGCCGACGCGCGAAGGGCTGTCGTCGGCGTCGCAGTTGCAGCCGCAAGGCACGGGCCCGACCAACGCGACGCTGTGGCGCGCGCAGGGCACGGTGTCCTACGAGGCCGACCTGTTCGGCCGCGTCGGCCGCAACGTCGAGGCGTCGCGTGCCGACCAGGCGCAGAGCGAAGCGCTGTTCCGTTCGGTGCAGCTCGCGCTGCAGGCGGACGTCGCGCAGAACTACTTCGAACTGCGCCAGCTCGACTCGGACCAGGACCTGTACCGCCGCACGGTGGAGCTGCGCGATCAGGCGCTGAAGCTCGTGCAGCGCCGCTTCAACGAAGGCGATATCAGCGAGCTCGACGTGTCGCGCGCGAAGAACGAGCTTGCCAGCGCGCAGGCCGATGCGGTCGGTGTCGCGCGCCGGCGCGCGGCTTCCGAGCATGCGCTCGCGATCCTGCTCGGCAAGGCGCCCGCGGATTTCGCGTTCAAGGAAACGCCGATCGTGCCGGTCGGCGTGAAGATTCCGGCGGGCCTGCCGTCCGCGCTGCTCGAACGCCGCCCGGACGTGTCGGCGGCCGAGCGCGCGATGGCGGCCGCGAACGCGCGGATCGGCCTCGCGAAGTCGGCGTACTTCCCGAAGCTCGACATCACGGGCGCGTTCGGCTATGAGGCGTCGACGCTCGGCAACCTGTTCCTGTGGTCGAGCCGCACGTTCCTGCTCGGGCCGTTCGCCGGCACCGCGCTGACGCTGCCGCTGTTCGACGGCGGGCGCCGTGCGGCCGGCGTGCAGCAGGCGCGTGCGCAGTACGACGAGCAGGTCGCGAACTACCGGCAGCAGGTGCTCGTCGCGTTCCGCGAGGTCGAGGACAATCTCGCCGATCTGCGCCTGCTCGACGACCAGATCCGCGCACAGGATGCGGCCGTCAATGCGTCGCGCCGCGCGGCGACGCTGTCGCGCACGCAGTATCAGGAAGGCCAGGTCGCGTATCTCGACGTGATCGACAGCGAGCGGTCGGTGCTGCAGTCGCAGTTGCAGTCGAACCAGTTGACCGGTGCGCAGGCCGTGTCGACCGTGAACCTGATCCGTGCGTTGGGCGGCGGGTGGGGGCCCGCGCCGACGGCGGTCGGCGATGCGGCGTCCGTCAAGGC
The DNA here is from genome assembly GCF_022809715.1 of Burkholderia pyrrocinia. Taxonomy (NCBI): domain Bacteria; kingdom Pseudomonadati; phylum Pseudomonadota; class Betaproteobacteria; order Burkholderiales; family Burkholderiaceae; genus Burkholderia; species Burkholderia pyrrocinia. The sequence goes on along the minus strand of NZ_CP094460.1, from coordinate 1,824,165 downwards.
GGAAGTCGCCGCGCGTTGAGCGCGAACGGCGGGCGAATCGTCGCTCGCCGGCAGTGAAGCGAAGAACCCCGGCGTGCAGGCTCTGGTCTGCATGCCGGGGTTTTTTATGGCGTCAGGCGTTTTCGCTCATCGACAGGATGATCTTGCCTACGTTCACGGCGGACTCCATCCGTCGATGAGCCGCCGCGGCATTGGCGAGAGGAAACACGCTGTCGACGACCGGTTCGAGGCCCGCGCCTCCCGCAAAGCGGTCCAGCCAATGTTCGCGAAATCGCCGAACCATCGCGTGTTTCTCGCGCGGGTCGCGCGACTTCATCACCGTGCCGATGATTTGCAGATGACGGTACAGGATCTGATCGAGCGCAACGCTCACGTCACCGCCGCCGCCGAGTATGCCGACCTGCACCAGCCGGCCGCCGTTTGCCAATGACGCGACATTCCGCGAAAAATACGGCGCGCCCACGAAGTCGATGACGACGTCGACACCGCGTTTGCCAGTCCTGCTTGCGACGACTTCCGAAAAATCCTGCGCCTTGTAGTCGATCGCATGGTCCACGCCGAGTTGAACGATCCGTTCCAGTTTCGAGGCTTCGGCGGTCGCGAATATCGTCGCGCCGGTTGCGTAGGCGAGCTGGACCGCCGCGGAACCCACCCCGCCCGCCGCTGCGTGAATCAGCACCGAATCGCCACGTTGCAAGCGGCCCAGATGCAACAACGCTTCGTGCGCAGTGACGAAAACTTCCGGTATGGCAGCCGCGTGCACGTAGTCGATCGTTGCCGGAATGGGCATCGCCATTCTCCAGTCGATGCGCGCCAGTTCCGCATAGGCCCCGCCGCCGACGACGCCCATTACACGATCACCCACCTCGTAGCCCTGCACGGAGCTTCCCGTCTCGATCACCTCGCCGGCGATTTCGAGCCCCATGAGGGTGGAGTCGCCGAAATTGGGCCGGCCGTATCCGCCTCGCCGATGTGTCAGATCCGCGCGATTCACGCCCGCGGCATGAACGCGTACCAGTAGATCGTCGGGGCGAACCTCGGGTGCCGGGACTTCGGCCAATTGGAGAACCTCGGCCTCGCCGAATTCCTTGAATGTGATGGCTTTCATTTCACACCTTCCTGTGCCGGAGCTGAATGACCGGCGAGATCGTCGGACCGAGGTTGTGCGCCCAGCGTTGCCTGCGCCACGGCGGAAGCGGAAATCGCTGCGGGAAACCCGGCGTAGAACGCGAGGTGAGTAATTGCCGCGGAGAGCTCTTCGCGGGTTACGCCGTTCGTCAACGCGCGCCGCAGATGCGCCGGCAACTCGTCGAGATGGCCCCCCGCGATCAGGGCGGCGACGGTCACGAGGCTGCGATCGCGCGGCGCGAGCGACGGATCGCTCCAGATGCGCGGATAGAGCGTGTCGTCGACGAATGCCGAGAGCGTCGGCGTGAAGGCCCGCGCGGCCTCGCGTGGACTGTCGAAATGCGTATGAGACATGGCGATACTCCTTCAAGCCTGGCTGATGAACTTGTGCGTGAGGTAGTACTCGATGCCCTCGGTGCCGCCTTCCGAGCCGTGGCCGCTTTCCTTCATGCCGCCAAACGGCAGTTCGGTCGACACGATGCGGTACTGGTTGATGCCGATCATCCCGGCTTCGAGACCGTCCGCGACATCAATGGCCGTGCGCGCGCTGCGCGTGAACGCATAGGCGGAGAGCCCGTACGGCAACCGGTTCGCTTCGGCGAGCCCGTCGGCGAGGGCATCGAAGCGCATCAGCACCGCGATCGGGCCGAACGGTTCTTCATGCATCACGCGCGCGTCCTTCGGTACGTCGGCGAGGACCGTGGGTTCGAAGAAATATCCTTCGCCCTCGATGCGCTTTCCGCCGGCGAGGACCCTTGCGCCACGTTCCACCGCATCGGCGATGAGTTCTTCCATCTTGGCAAGCTGGCGCGGATTGGCCAGCGGCCCGACCTGCGTGCCGGCATCCATGCCATTCCCGACCTTGAGGGCCTGGGTGGCGCGCACGAAGTGCCCGACGAACGCGTCGTAGACTTCGCGCTGGATCAGGAAGCGCGTCGACGAGATGCAGACCTGGCCCGTACCGCGAAAGCGGTTCGCCGCACCGTCGACCGCGGCCTTCTCGACATCCGCGTCGTTGAATACGAGGACGGGCCCGTGGCCGCCCAGCTCCAGCGTGATGGGTTTGACGCCTTCGGCGGCACGCGCCGACAGCAGGCGGCCGATCGGTACCGAGCCCGTGAACGTCACCTTCCGGATGACCGGGGAAGCGATCAGATGCTTCGACACCTGGTCGGGCACGCCGAATACGACTTGAAGCACGCCCTTCGGCAAACCGGCGTCGTCCAGTGCACGTGCCAGCGCGAGCGCCGTTGCGGGGCTTTCCTCGCCGGGTTTGATGATGACGCTGCATCCGGCGGCGAGTGCGGCGGAGAGCTTGCGCGCCGGGGTGATCGCGGGAAAATTCCATGGCGTGAATGCGGCGACGGGCCCGATTGCCTGTTTTTTCACGAGCTGTTGCACGCCCGGGCGGTTGGATGGCACCACGCGGCCGTCGATACGGCGAGCCTCTTCGGCGAACCATTCGAAATAGTCGGCGGCACGCAGGACTTCGTCGCGGCTTTCTGCCAGTGGTTTGCCTTCCTCGAGCGTCATGACGGTAGCGATGTGCTCGGCGCGCTCGCGCATCAGTTCCGCCGCACGCTTCAGAATGCGCGCGCGTTCGGCAGGCACGGTGTTGCGCCAGACGTCAAAAGCCGGTGCGGTGGCCTGCAGGGCGCGATCCAGATCGGCTGCCGTCGCCAGCGGGACGCGCCCGATCTCGATTTGCGTGGCGGGGTTGATCACCGGCGCCGTTTCGCGTTCGCTCGCACCGATCCATTCGCCGTTGATGAAAAGATGAAGCGCGTCGTAACTGATGTCCATGGTAGTAGCCTTTATGGTTAGGATTGCGATTAAATATGTGTTCGCCACGAGCCGGACAGGGGAACCTGCGCCACGCCGTGTCTGGATGATTCGCCGTGGCGGGCCGAGCTCGGGTTTGATACTTCCGCGTTCTGATTGCCTGACTTCGGGACCCAGTCTAGGCGTGAAGCGGGCGGCAACTTAGAGGGGCCGGAAAGAATGAATCTTGTCTCGGGAGAGAAAATCCCCCTGCCAGCATGAAAGCGCATTGAAAGGATGCGCGAAAACGACAGGGGATTGCGCGCTGACTGCACGAAGCAGGCGCGGGCCCTATGATCAACAGGCTCGCGCGGGCCGAAACGCAGCGATTCGGCGATCAATTCAAAACCAAGGTGCGTAATGGACAAGGTTCACACCATGTCGGTGTTTGCGAAGGTGGTCGAGATGGGCAGTTTCACGGCTGTCGCAAACCACCTCGATACGACGGTCGGCAACATTTCCCGAGCGGTCTCGGTACTCGAGGACAATCTCAACACGCGGTTGCTGCAGCGCTCGACGCGACGGCTCGTCGTCACCGATGCGGGGCGACGTTTTTACGAGCGCAGCGTTGCGATCCTCTCGGACATCGAACGGGCAGAAGCGGAAGCGCGCGATGCGCTGCTGGAGCCGCGCGGCATATTGCGCGTGCATGCGGTGCCGGGATTAGGCCGTCAACTCGTTTCGCAAGCCGTGCTTGCCTATCGGAACGCATACCCGGAGGTATCGGTCGATCTCATGCTGTCGCAGCGGATGCCGAACCTGCTCGAAGAGCAACTCGACGTGGCGATCGTGATTGCGCGCACGCTGCCGGACTCGGCGTATGTGAGCCAGAAGATCGGCGTCAGCCATTGCATTCTGGCGGCGTCGCCCGATTATCTGGCACATCGTCCGGCTCCCGCGTGCGTGGAAGACCTCGTCGACCACACATGTGTGCTCCTGAGCACGGTCGATTACGCGCCCGACGAATGGCGTCTGCAAGGCAGGGTCGGCGAGGCGGTGTATCGTCCGGCGGGATCGCACTTCAGCGTCAACGACATGGATGCGATGTCCACGGTACTGCGCGAGGGCGCGGGGATCGGGCTGATCGCCGCCTTCTCGGCAATCGACGATTTGCGTAAGGGATCGCTCGTTCGCGTGCTGCCTGAATTCCACACCGCTCAGCGCAACGTCTATGCGGTGTATTCGTCCCGTCAGTTCGTCGACGCGAAGATCAAACGGTTCATCGATGTCCTTAAGTTGCGGGTAGGCGACCGGTTGGAGGCGTATGCGGAGGAGCTCGCCATCACGGTCGTATGACCCGCCTCACGGTCGGCATGATCGGACAAGTCGAGCGATGACCGGGAACGCGTTTCTGGCGCCGAACGCGCGCGAGGGTGGCCCATTGATTGCAACTAACGGTCAAGTCGTCCGGCGTTGACGGACGGTGTGGCGACGCCATCGCCGCACCGCTTAATGCGGACTGTCTTCAGACCGCAGTGCCCGCAAGAGTTCCCCGGCGGCCTTGCCGAGCCCCGTATGTTTCGGCCGCCGCAAATACACAGGCAGCGGCAGCCCGTTGCGAATGTTCGCGAACACGAGCGGTGCGAGTTCACCGTCCGCCACATACCGGTCGATGATCGATTCCGGCAAGTTCGCCCAGCCATGACCGGCCTTCACGAGCGCGATCGCGGTCGCCATGTCGGTCACCTTCCACGTGCGGTTGCCGATAAGCGGCCGCACGTCGGTGAGCGGCCGCTCCGGATCGGCGATCACGATCTGCCGAAACCCCGACAAGCGCTCGATCGCCTCCGGATGCGCGGCTTCTGCAATCGCCGGATGGCCGGGCGCGGCGACCGCGATCAGCGTCTCGGTCCACAGCGCGTGAATCTGTTCCTGCGGATGCAGGTCGAGCCCGCCGTACGCGACGCACAGATCGACGGCGCCACGATGCAGCGCGTCGACGATCGCGTCCTGCGGCTCCGTGACGACGCTGATCGCGAGCGCCGGATATTTCGCGGCGACGGCCGTCAGTGCGCGGGCGACGGGTGCGCCGTCGAGTTCCGCCGCGAGCCCGAGCCGCAGCGTGTCCTCGACGCCTTCCGACAGGTGCTGCGCATGCGCGCGCAGCGCGTGCAGCCGTTCGGCGATCGAGCGTGCATCGGGCAGCAGCGCGGCCATTGCAGCGGTCGGCGTCGGTTCGCGCGTGCCGCGATCGAACAGCACGAGATCGAGTTCGGCCTCGAGGTTCGCGATCGCCATGCTGACCGCCGACGGCGTGCGGCCGAGCGCGCGCGGCCGCCGAGAACGAGCCTTTGTCGATGACGGTCAGCAGCATGTCGATGTGGTCGCTGGTCAGCACGTGCGGCCTCCTGTCAGAAAAATTGAAAGGACCTGACTTTGGCGGACAGGGTACCCGCTGCTAGTCTCGCCACCTTGTTCGATTCGAAGGGGATGTTCATGCAAGGCTGGAAGCGACGCATAGTCTACGTCGTGATGTTCGAGGTGCTCGGCATCCTGATCGCGTCGACGGTGCTCGGCGTGCTGAGCGGCGCGAGCGCCGAAACGAGCGGCCTGCTGGGCGTGATGATCTCGACGACGGGCGTCACCGTCAATTTCCTGTACAACCTCGCGTTCGAGGCGTGGGAGCGGCGGCGCGCGGCGACGACGCGCACCGTGGGGCGGCGCGTGCTGCACGCGGTCGGGTTCCAGGTTGCGCTCGTGACGTTCCTGATTCCGCTGATCGCGTGGTGGCTCGACGTGTCGCTGGTGCAGGCGTTCCTGTTCGACGCGGTGCTGATCGTGTTCTTCCCGATCTTCACGTTCGTGTACAACTGGTCGTTCGACAGCGTGTTCGGGCTGCCGGATGCGGTGACGCGGAAGGCCGACGCGGCTGCGTGATGCAATGCGCCGCGCCGGTGTCCGGCACGCGGACGTGGATCGTTCAGAGGTGTCTGGATCCGCGCAGCGGATGCGCCGGTGACGTGCGGCGGGCGACAGGAAAGCGATGCGGGGCGGGCCCGCACCGTTTCCGGATGAAACTGGGAAAACCGGGCGGAACGAACGCCGCCCGTGAACTTACGCGGCGACGAACTCGTGCACGTAACGGTTGAACACGGCGGGGCTCGCTGCATTCATCCCGTGCGACGCGCCGGCGACGGTCTGCCGTTGCGCATCGCCGATCCACTGCGACAGCGTGTCGACGTTGTGGCGGAACATCTTCGGGCTGCGCTGGCCGTCGATCAGCAGCGTGCGGCATGCAATATCGCCGGCCGTGTGCTGCGAATACGCGGGCAGCGGGTCGCGCAGTTGCTTCGGCAGCGTGCTCGCGTTGTCGATCGCCATCGTGCGGAAGCGCGACGTGCTCTTCTTCCACGCGCCGGGCAGGCTCACCGAATCGACGAACATCTCGAGACCCGACTCGACGTCGCCTTGCCCGATCAGGTTCACGGCCTTCGTGCGCAGCGCGATCGCGGCGGCCGGCAGCGCGGCTTCGCGCACGCCCGGCTGTTGCAGCGGGCCGCCCGGATCGGCGAGCGTCAGCGATTCGACGAGTTGCGGATGCTGGCGCGCGACGTTGAACGCGACGCTGCCGCCACGCGAATGGCCGACCAGGTGCACGGGGCCGAGATCGAGTGCGTCGATGAATTCGGCGAGCTCGTCGACGTGGTTCTGCCAGCTGAACTCGTCCTGGATGCCCGCTTCGACGGCCGGCCAGTAGTGGCTGAGGCTCGGCGCGATGCAGCGGTAGTGGGCCGACAGCGATGCAAGCTGCGGATCCCAGTAGCGGTAGTCGCACAGCGAGCCGTGCACGAACACCATCGGCGCGCCGCTGCCCCGCTCGACATACGGCAGGCTGATGCCTGACGAAAGCGTCGCAAATTGCAGGTCGGGGTTCGCGAGCACGGACGGCTCGATTCGCATGTTCATGACTGAAAGACTCAAAGGTGCGTCAACACGACGCAACTATGCATCACGGCGACCTGCAAGGAAAACGCATAATTTTCATCGTGACGATCAATTTTATTGATGGCTCGGCTGAAAACCCTTGTCGGGGCGTGGTCATGCATCGAAGCCTTCAATAATCTGACGATTGATTTCGGCGGAGAAAGGGCATGCGGTGGCCTGCGCGCACGCGCAAACGCACCGGAAAGAGGGGGGGCAGGGGGCTGCGCGTCAGCGCATCGTCAACGCGGGTGCAGTCTGAAGCTCGACGGGAAGGTCATTATCGGCCGCGAACTGCATCGCGAAGTCGAACGCGTCCGCGCACACGCCGCGCAATTCGTCCGACACGAACAGGCATTTGACGCCGCCGTCGACGACCGGCATCGCGAGCCGCGACAGCGCGCACGGATAGCCGGGCCGCCGTTCGCCGACGAACATCGTGATGACGCCGGCTAGGCGTTCGGGCCAGTCGCTGGGGCGGAAGGTCTTCTGCGCGCGCGTGACGCCACGGATCAGGTGGCCGTGGGTTTGGCCAATGAGGCGGCCGTGTTCGGTGACTTCGATGCGATCCATGCTGTGGTGCGTGTCCTTGTCCGCGTCATTCGCCGCCGTCGGCCGCCGCGTCGCCGCGCGCGGGAATCCGCAGGTTGCGCAGCTTGTGATAGAGCGTCTTCTTCGGCATGCCGAGCGCGACGCTCGCATCCGCAACGTTGCCGTGGTGACGCTGCAGCATGTCCTCGATCAGCATCCGTTCGAAATACGCGAGCTGTTCCGCGAGCGTGCCGCCCACGGCTGGCGCGCCGCCCGACGACAGCAGGCTGTCGCCGGTCAGCCCGAGCACGAAGCGGTCGGCCACGTTCTGCAGCTCGCGCACGTTGCCGGGCCACGCGTGCGTCATCAGTTCGGACACCTGCGCAGCCGTGACGACCGGCGCCGGCTGCCCGAAGCGCCGCGCGGCCGCGAGCACAAAATGCTCGAACAGCAGCGGCACGTCCTCGCGCCGCTCGCGCAGCGGCGGCAGCTCGATCTGCGCGACGTTGAGGCGATACAGCAGATCCGCGCGAAAGCGCCCGTCGGCCGCGAGTTCGGCGAGATCGGCCTTCGATGCGGCAACCACGCGGCAATCGACCGGAATCAGCTCGTTCGCGCCGAGCCGCTCGACCACGCGCTCCTGCAGCACGCGCAGCATCTTGATCTGCAGCGAAATCGGCATCGTCTCGATCTCGTCGAGGAACAGCGTGCCGCCGTGCGCCCACTCGATCTTGCCGATGCGCTTCTTGATCGCACCGGTGAACGCGCCGGCCTCGTGGCCGAACAGTTCGCTCTCGAAGATCTGCTCGGGCAGGCCGCCGCAGTTCAGCGCGACGAAATGCGCATCGCGCCGGCCGCCGAAGTCGTGCAGGCTGCGCGCGATCAGTTCCTTGCCGGTGCCCGTTTCGCCGGTGATCAGCACCGACACCGACGTATCGGCGAGGCGCAGGATTTTCTTGCGCACGTCGGCCATCGCAGGCGACTTGCCGAGCACGTACGCCTCGATGCCCTGCCAGTTGTTGAGCGCCGCGCGCAGCCCCTGCACCTCGAGCGTCAGGCGGCGCTTCTCGACCGCGCGGGCGACGCGGCCGGCGATCACGTCCGACGAGAACGGCTTCTCGATGAAGTCGTACGCACCGACCTGCATCGCGCCGACGGCCGTCGAGATATCCGCGTGGCCGCTGATCAGCACGACCGGGATCTGCGCATCGACGGCCATCACGCGGTCGAGCAGCTGCAGCCCGTCGATGCCCGGCATCCGCACGTCCGACACGATCACCACCGGCGCGCCGGGCGCGACGTGCGCGAGTGCGTCGGCGGCCGACGCGAACGCGTCGACCGGGAACCCGGCGAGCGCGACGGCCTGCTCGACGCCGATCCGGACGTTTTCATCGTCCTCGACGACCAGCACCCGAATCTCATCTTCCATGCTCTGTCCTTTGCAGCGTCGCCGCCGCGAATTCGATACTGAACTGCGCGCCGCCTTCGTCGCGGTTCGTCGCGGCGATCTTCGCGCCGAACGCCTCGACGATGCGCGACGTGATCGCGAGGCCGAGCCCGAGGCCCTGGCCGCGCGGCTTGGTCGTGACGAACGGCTCGAACAGGTGCGGCAGCACGTCGGGCGCGATGCCGGCACCGCTGTCGGCGATCGTGAAGCGCACGCGGCCGGCTGCGTCCGCCTCGGCCGCCTCGATGACGATGCGGCGCACGGGCGCATCGTGCACCGCGTCGAGCGCGTTGCCGAGCAGGTTCACGATCACCTGCTGCAACTGGCTCGATTCGGCCGACACCGCCGTGCCGGGCGCGATGTGCACGTCGAGCCGCACGCCTTCGTCGCGGATCCGCGCGTCGTAGATGAGCCGTGCATGTGCGACAGCCTCGTTCAGCGACACCGCGACGCGCTCGACGTCGGGCTTGCGCGCGAAGGTCTTCAGCTCGCCGGTGAGCACCGCCATGCTGTCGACGAGCTTGCCGATCCGTTCGAGATTGGCATCTGCCTGCGCCGGCTGGCCGCGCGCGAAGAACGTGCGCGCGTTGTCGCACAGCGTGCGGATCGCGACGAGCGGCTGGTTCAGCTCGTGCGTGAGGCCGGCGGCCATCTGCCCGAGCACCGCGAGCTTGCCCGCGTGCACGACTTCCTGCTGCGAATCGCGCAGCCGCTGCTCGGTGCGCTCGCGCTCGTCGATCTCGCGCTGCATCCGCTCGTTCGCGGCCGTCAGCGCGGCCGTGCGCTGTGCGACGGTCAGTTCGAGCCGGTCGTTCGCGCGGCGCAGCGCATCCTGTGCGCTCAGCCGCGCGACGATCGCCCGGCGGCGCTGGATCGCGTAGCCGGCCAGCAGCGCGGCGATCAGGAACGCGCCCGTGACGAACACGAACGCCGTCTGCTGCTGGCGCCGCGCGCCCGCGATGTCGAGCAGCACCATCAGCGAATCGCCGGCCTGCGGCGCGGGCCGCGACATCACCAGATAGCGCGTGCTGTGGCCGGCGCGGCGCGGATCGGGGAACGCGCCGAGCCACGCGGCCGCGCTGCGGTCGCCGATGCGGCGGTACGGCAGCGCGTCGACGGTACGGCCCGCGTATTGGCGCGACGCCTGGATGTCGTGCTGCTGCTGCGCGGTGATCGGGCGCAGCGCGGTGAATTTCCATGCGGGTTCGGTCGAGATCACGACCACACCGTTGCTGTCGACGACCATCGCGGCGACGCCCGGCGCGCGCCATGCCGATTCGAGCGAATCGACGCTGATCTTCACGGCGGCTACGCCGATCGGCACGCCGTCGTCGCGCACCGCGCTGGCGAAGTAGACGCCCGGCACGCCCGTGTTGGTGCCGATGCCGAAGAAGCGGCCGCTGCCGCGCGCGAGTGCATCCTTGAAGTACGGCCGGTACGACACGTTGGTGCCGACGAAGCTGATCGTCTCGTTCCAGTTGCTGGCGGCGATCACTTCGCCCTGCAGGTCGATCACGTCAACGGCGCCGCTGCCCGCATCGCGGTTCACGGCTTCGAGGTACGTGTTCACCTTGTGCACGAGGTCGGGCGCGTCGTGCGGCGCGGCCTTCAGCATCGCACGCACGCCGTCCTGCCGCGCGACCAGGCCGGGCAGGATATCGAAGCGGCCGAGCTCGCTTTTCAGGCTCGACGCATACAGGTCGAGCCGGTGCGCGCCGGTTTCCTCGAGCGCGTCGATCGCGCGTTCCCATGCGAAATCGACGGCCGCAGCGGCCACGCCGACATACAGCACGGCGGCCGACGCCCAGCCCCACCACGGGATCCCCTTGAAGCTTTTCTGCACGTTCGCCCTCATCGAAACCCGCAACCGGTCGTCCGCAACCGGCCGTCCGCAACCGGCCGTCCGCAACGACGCGCGCCGCGCGCCGGCAAGGCCGGCGGCGGCGCGTGCAAAGCAGCCGGCGCGACGAGGCGCGCTGCGGTGCGTCACCCGAAGTGCGCGACCAGGATCAGCGTGACCGTGACGACGATCGCGCCGCCGATGCGCGTCGCGATCTGCGCGAACGGCATCAGCTGCATCCGGTTCGCGGCGGTCAGGATCGCGACGTCGCCGGTGCCGCCTTGCCCGCTATGGCACGCGTTCACGATTGCGGTGTCGATAGGGTACATCTTCATCAGGCGGCCGACCACGAAACCGGTGCCCATCAGCGTCGCGACGGTCGACACGATGGTCACGACGTTGACGATCGTGAACGCGGCGGTCAGCTTGTCCCACGGCGTCATCGCGACGCCGATCGCGAACAGCAGCGGATACGTGACGGCGGTCGAGAAGAACTTGTAGACGACGAACGCGCCTTCCTGCAGCGGCGGCGACACCGCGCGCGCGAGCTTCACGAGCACCGCGAGGAACAGCATCGCGACCGGTGCGGGCAGGCCGAACAGCTTGTGCGCCATCAGGCCGACGAGGTACAGCGTGATCGCCGTGATGCCGGCGCCCGCGATGTGCGTGACGTCGACGTGGCCGCGGATTTCTTCGTTTTCCGGCGTCATGTCGCCGCTTTCGCCGACCTGCAGGCGGCCGTTGCCCGTCAGGTGCGGCAGGCGCTTGCCGAGCATGTCGAGCGCGCCCGACAGGATGATCGCGGTCAGGCTGCCGAGCATCACCGGCGGCAGCACCATCGCGAACATCTCGCCTTGCGGCAGGTGCATCAGTTCCGAATAGCCGATCGACAGCGGAATCGCGCCTTCGCCGACGCCGCCGGCCATGATCGGCACGACGATGTACAGCAGCGTGTGGCGCGCGCCGAGGCCGAGCGCGGTGCCCACCGCCGTGCCGACGATCGCCGCGGCGACCGAGCCGACGGCGAGCGGGACGAAGATCTTCGCGAAGCCCTGGATCAGCACGCGACGATCCATGCTCAGGATGCTGCCGACGATGATCGACGCGATGAACAGGTACAGGAAGTTGGTCGACTTCGTGAATTCGACGGTCAGGTTCAGCACCGGCTTCGGCAGCAGGTGGTAGTACGTGAGCGCCGACGGCACGAAGGTCGCGAAGATCGCGGCCGCGCCGATGTTGCGCAGCAGCGGCAGGCGCTTGCCGAGTTCGGCGCACGTGAAGCCGAAGAACGCGAGCACGGCGATCGCCATCGAGATTTCGCCGGGCACCTTGCCCGTCACCGCGAAGCCGACGATCAGCCCGAACAGGATCACGTAGACCGGCAGCGGGATGATGCCGATGCGGATTTCCATCAGCTTCCACCAGCCTTCCGGCCAGAAGCGTGCGCGCGTGGCGGGACCGGCTTCGGCAATCGGCTCGGGATGGGACGGGGTATGGATAGAGGTCTGCAAGACGTGTCTCCTGATGTTGGAATGCCTGCTTTGCTTCGCGGCATCGTGTGCCGACTATTACGCAACCTCCGTGCCAAGGTGTCGGCCTGTCGGCATGTTTGCAGATCATTGATTCATAAGGGATTTGTATCGTCTGCGGAAAGAATGATGCGAAGGCCGTTCCGAGATTTCGGAATTCGCGCGGCGGGCAGGCCGAGATTTCGGCCGGATGGCCGGCCGCGCCCGATCGCCCGCCATATCGCCGCGCGCGATTTTCTTCGCACAATCGCTTCGTAGACCGCCCCTCCGCCGCTCTCTATCATCGGCTGATCCTTTTCCGATGCGACGACGACTGTCCGGAGAACGCCCGCGCGTTCGCCGCGGCGTCGCTCATCCGTCGATACCGTCTTTGGACAGGAGAGTGGTTTCCATGCTGCATGCCGTTTTTTCCGCCCGCTTTTCCTCCGGCCGCTTCGCGCGGCCGGCCCGCCTGCTGGCGGCCGCGCTGCTCGCCGGGTTGTTCGGCGTCGGGCTGCTGAACGGCGCGCGCGCCGACACCGCGCCGCTGAAGGTCGGCATCTCGACCAGCCCGCAGATCGAAGCGCTGAAGATCGCCGCGAAGGAGGCGAAGGCGCAGGGGCTCGACGTGAAGATCGTCGAGTTCACCGACTGGAATACGCCGAACGCGGCGCTCGCGAACAAGGACATCGACGTCAACTACTTCCAGCACATCCCGTTTCTCGAGAACGCGAACAAACAGGGCGGCTACAACTTCGTGTCGATCGCACCCGGCACGATCATGAAGATCGGCCTCTATTCGAAGAAGGTGAAAAGCTTTGCCGAGCTGAAGGACGGCGCGCGCGTCGCGATCGCGAACGATCCGGTGAACGGCGGGCGCGGACTGTTGCTGCTGCAGCGCGCGGGGCTGATCACGCTGAAGCCGGGCGCCGACTATCGCGCGACGACGCACGACATCGTGTCCAACCCGAAGCACCTGAAGATCATCCCGCTCGAAGCGTCGCAGCTCGCGCGTTCGCTCGACGACGTCGATCTCGCGCAGGGCTACCCGAGCTTCATCAAGCTCGCCGGCACGACCGACCCGAACAGCGCGCTGCTGTTCGACGGCACCGAGAACAAGATCTTCGCGATCCAGTGGGTCGTGCGGCCCGACAGCGTGAACGACCCGCGCATCCGCAAGTTCATCGCGATCTACCAGCACTCGCCGGCCGTGCGCAAGGCGCTCGACAACGCGTTCGGCTCGCTGTACGCGATCGCGTGGTGACGGAGGCGAACATGACGACGGCGAACCGGAAGAAGATCCTGCTCAACGCATTCAACATGAACTGCGTCGGGCACATCAATCACGGGTTGTGGACGCATCCGCGCGACCGCTCCGCGCACTACACCGATCTCGACTACTGGGCCGATCTCGCGAAGACGCTCGAGCGCGGCAAGTTCGACGGGATCTTTCTCGCGGACATCGTCGGCGTGTACGACGTGTTCGGCGGCGGCCCCGACGCCGCGCTGCGCGAATCGGTGCAGGTGCCCGTCAACGATCCGCTGCTGCTCGTGCCCGCGATGGCGCAGGTCACGCGCCATCTCGGCTTCGGCGTGACCGCGAACCTGACCTACGAGCCGCCTTACCTGTTCGCGCGCCGCATGTCGACGCTCGATCACCTGACGAAGGGGCGCGTCGGCTGGAACATCGTCACCGGTTATCTCGACAGCGCCGCGCGCGGGATGGGCCTCCCGCAGCAGATCGGCCACGACGACCGCTACGAGCGCGCGGACGACTACATGGACGTCGTCTACAAGCTGTGGGAACAGAGCTGGGACGACGACGCGGTGATCCGCGATGCACAGGCACGCGTGTTCGCGCAGCCGGGCAAGGTGCGGCGCGTGAAGCACGACGGGCCGTTCTATTCGGTCGACGCGATCCACCTGAGCGAGCCGTCGCTGCAGCGCACGCCGGTGCTGTACCAGGCCGGTTCGTCCGCGCGCGGCGTCGAGTTCGCGGGCCGGCACGCGGAATGCGTGTTCGTGAACGGGCAGAGCAAGGCCGCCGCGCGTGCGGCCGCGCTCGACATCCGCGCGGCCGCCGCGCGGCAGGGGCGCGATCCGGCGTCGATCCGGATCTTCGCGGGCGTGAGCGTCGTGACGGCCGAAACCGAGCGGCTCGCGCGCGAGAAATTCGACGAATACCGGCGCTACGCGAGCCCCGAAGCCGGCCTCGCGCATTTCGCGAGCTCGACCGGCATCGACTTCGCGAAGTACGGCCTCGACGAACCGATCTCGTACGTGAAGACCGATTCGATCCAGTCGGCCGTCGACGCGATCTCGCGCAAGAGCACGACCGGCACGTGGACCGTGCGCCGGATGCTCGAACAGATGTCGCTCGGCGGTCGCTATGCGCCGATCGTCGGTTCGCCGTCGCAGGTTGCGGACGAGCTGCAGTCGTGGATCGACGAGACCGGCATCGACGGCTTCAACCTGACGCGCACCGTGATGCCCGAGTCGTTCGAGGATTTCGTCGACTGGGTCGTGCCCGAGCTGCAGAACCGCGGCGTCTACAAGGAAGACTACGATCCCGCGCCGACGCTGCGCGAGAAACTGTTCGGCGCGGGCGCGCGCCTGCCTGCGTGGCATACCGGCGCGCAGCATCGGCCGGCCGCCGCGGCCGAACCCGCGCATCCCGCGCATGCCTGAACGTGACGGAGCGAAGCGATGACGCAATTGTTCGATACGCTGGGTTTCATCGACGCATCGGCCGCGCACGCCGGCGCCGCAGCGACGGTGCATGAGGCAACGGCTGCGCCTGCCGATGGCGTGGCCGTGTCGCTGGAGCAGGTCGGCAAGGTGTTCGCGACGCCGCGCGGCCAGGCCGCCGCGCTGCGCGACGTGACGCTCGACGTGCGGCGCGGCGAGGTGTTCGGGATCATCGGCCGCAGCGGCGCGGGGAAGTCGACGCTGCTGCGGCTCCTGAACGGCCTCGAACGGTCGAGCTCGGGCCGCGTGCGCGTGCAGGGCGTCGACGTCGGCGCGCTCGACGAGGACGGCCTCGTCGCACTGCGCCGCCGCACCGGCATGGTGTTCCAGCATTTCAACCTGCTGTCCGCGAAGACGGTATTCGAGAACGTCGCGCTGCCGCTGAAGATCGCCGGCGTGCCGAAGGCCGAGCGCGTGCGCAAGGTCGACGCGCTGCTCGAACTCGTCGGGCTGACCGCGAAACGCGACGCGTATCCGGCGAGCCTGTCGGGCGGGCAGAAGCAGCGGGTCGGCATTGCGCGCGCGCTCGTGCACGATCCTGAGGTGCTGTTGTGCGACGAGGCGACGTCGGCGCTCGACCCCGAGACGACGCAGTCGATCCTCGCGCTGCTCGCCGACATCAACCGCCGCCTCGGGCGGACGATCGTGCTGATCACGCACGAGATGGAAGTGATCCGCGCGGTGTGCGACACGGTCGCGGTGATCGAACAGGGCGAAGTCGTCGAAACGGGCCCGGTATGGCGCGTGTTCGGCGATCCGCGCCACGGCGCGACGCGCGCGCTGCTCAGCACGCTGGTGCACGACCTGCCGGCCGAGCTGGCCGCGCGCGTGCAGCCGCTGCCCGAGCAGGCCGCGTTGCCGGACGGCGCGCAGATCGTGCTCGACGTTCGTTATACGGGCGAGAGCGGCGGCGAGCCGGACGTCGGCGCGCTCGCGGCGGCGCTCGGCGGCTCCGTGCGTTTCCTGCACGGCGGGATCGAGCGGATTCAGGGGCATGCGCAGGGGCGGCTCGTGATCGCGGCTTCGCCCGGCGCGAACGATGCGGGCGCACAGTCTGCGCGCGGCGCGGTTGCCGCGTTGCTCGAGCGTGCACGCCGCCATGCGAATCACGCGGAGGTGCTCGGCTATGTTTGAACTCTGGTGGCCCGAACTGCTCGACGCGATCCGCGACACGCTGTCGATGGTCGCCGCATCGGCCGCGATCGCGGCGCTGATCGGCGTCCCGCTTGCGGTGATCCTCGTGACGACCGCGCCCGGCGGCATCTACGCGCGACGCGGCGTGAACGCGGTGCTCGGCGCGCTCGTCAACGTGTTCCGTTCGACGCCGTTCATCATCCTGCTCGTCGCGTTGCTGCCGTTCACGCGCGTGCTGATCGGCACGACGATCGGCGTATGGGCGGCCGTCGTGCCGCTGTCGATCGCCGCGATCCCGTTCTTCGCGCGGATCGCCGAGGTGAGCCTGCGCGAAGTCGATCGCGGGCTGATCGAGGCCGCGCTCGCGATGGGCGCGAAGCGCCGCCACATCGTGTGGCACGTGCTGCTGCCCGAGGCGCTGCCCGGCATGCTCGGCGGCTTCACGATCACCGTCGTCGCGCTGATCGGCTCGACCGCGATGGCGGGCGCCGTCGGCGCGGGCGGGCTCGGCGATCTCGCGATCCGCTACGGCTACCAGCGTTTCGACACCACCGTCATGGCGACCGTGATCGTGATCCTGATCGCACTCGTTTCGGCCGTGCAAATCACGGGCGACCGCCTGGTCCGACGCGTGACCCGGCGTACCTGAGCAGTGCCACAAGCACTCGCTCGCTTCATTCATGATCCTGAGAGAGCAATACCTATGACCTTGCCCATCGGCGCGCCGCGCGAATGGAACGGAGAATTCGAGGAAGCGCTGTTTCTCGACGTGGCGCGACGCCATCGTCCCGGCTTCCCGACCAAGCTGACCACGCCGCCGCGCGAGCCGTCCAACGCGGACGAACTGGCCGCCGTCGCCGACTACTACACGAAGATGGCGTCGCACGACCTGTTCATCGTGCAGGTCGTCGCGAAGGCGATCGACACGCTGTTCCGCGACGATCCGCATTTCCAGCTGATCCTGTCGCGCCAGCTCGGCGACGACGGCGCGCATGCGGTGATCGGCCGCGAGCGCGTGACCGAACTGACGGGGCGCGATCCGCTGCCGGAAGTCGACCGGCTCGTCGCCGCGCACTGGGCGCGCATCGGCGATATCGCGGTGCGCGACGTGGCGGGTTTTCTCGCGTTCGAATGGCATTACGAGCTGCACATCCTCGCGAAGCTGTGGATCCAGCGCAAGACCGGCCGCATCGGCGACGGCGCGATGCGCGAGCACGGCGAGAACCGGATCCGGCCGGACGAGGAGTGGCATCGCGTGCAGATCGTCCAGTGGTGGTTCGACAAGCTCGCCGCGCTGCCGGCGGCGGAACGCGACGCGCTGATCGATCGCGTGATCGAGGCCGACGAGGAAACGCAGGCTCGGCTCGACGGTTATCTGCACGACGAGTACGCGCATACCGCGCATGTGTTCGGCGCGGATATCGCTGAATACCGCGCGATCTACGACGACTGGCGGCGCGAGATCCTGTCGCGGTTGACCGGCAGGCGCGAACTCGGGAAACTCGTGCCGTTGTCGGACGCCGTCTCGACCCAGGAACAGGAAGCCGTCGCATGAACGATCCACGCGGCCCGGCGACGCTCGCCGCGGCAACGGATGTGTCAGCAATCGATCGGGACGCACTTGCACGCGTTATCGACGCACTGCGTGCAACCGCCGCCGCACGTGACCGCGCGGGCGGTCACGCGGCGCAGGAGAAACAGTGGCTCGCCGACGCGGGCCTGCTGACGCTCGCGGTGCCGCGCGCGTTCGGCGGGCAGGAAGCCGCGTGGCCCGCGATCTACGACGCGATCCGACAGATCGCGCGAGTCGACAGTGCGCTCGCGCATCTCGTCGGGTTCCAGTGCCTGCAGGTGGTGAGCGTCGACGTATGGGGCAGCGCCGCGCAGCGCGAACGTTATCTGCGCGGCACGGTCGAGCAGCGCTGGTGGTGGGGCAATGCGGTCAATCCGCTCGACACGCGTCTCGTTGCGACCGCGACGCCGGACGGCGGCTACCGGCTCGACGGCGTGAAGGGCTTCTGTTCGGGCACGCGCGGTTCGCAGCGGATGACGGTGTCCGCGCACGATCCGGAAACCGGCCGCACCGTGTTCGGCGTGGTGCCGACCGATCGCCCGGGGATCGCGGTCAACGACGACTGGGACCCGATCGGCCAGCGCCAGACCGACAGCGGCAGCGTGCGCTTCGACGGCGTGACGCTCGCGCCGGACGAGGTGCTGCACCGTTCCGAGACGCCGCCGACGCCGCGCGCGACGCTGCGCACGCTCGTGTCGCAGCTCGTGCTGACGAATCTGTTCGTCGGGCTTGCGGAAGGCGCGCTGACGGAAGCGCGCGATTATGTGCTGAAGCATGGCCGGCCGTGGATTCACTCGGACGCCGCGCAGGCGAGCGACGATCCGTACACGCTGCAGCGCTTCGGCGACATGCGCGTGCGGGCCGTTGCCGCGGCGGCGCTGGCCGATCGCGCGGCCGGCGCGTTGCAGCACGCGTGGGCGCGGCACGATGCGCTGACGTCGGATGAGCGAGCGGAGGTGGCGCTCGCGGTATCGGACGCGAAGATCGTCGCGCAGCGCGCGGCGCTCGACAACGGCGAGGCGCTGTTCGACGCATGCGGCGCGCGTGCGACGGCTGCGTCGCTCGGCCTCGACCGTTTCTGGCGGAACGCGCGCACACATACGCTGCACGATCCGCTCGACTATCGGCTGCGTGACGTTGGCCGGTTTGCGCTGAAGGGAGAATTGCCGCCGGCGTCACTCTATACGTAAGTGAGCGCGTGCTCCGTCATTGCTCGACGGAAGCGCGGCCTTCCGGCGGCACGGGGGCGTAGGCCAATGTTCTATCGGCTGACATGCGCAATGCCGCTGCCGCCTTCGGTGGGTGCCGAACCGGTGCCTCGGCGGCACCGCGAAGCGCAGTGGCAGGCCGTCACGTTTCTGGATGCCTAGATCGGCAGGCGGACCGTCTGCTTGATGCGCTTCAGCGGAATCTCGGTTTCGACGTTGCGTACGCCTTCGATCTGCGTGAGCGTTTCCATCTGGAAGCGTTGATAGTCATCGAGATCCCGGGCGATGACGCGCAGCAGGTAGTCGTAGCTGCCGGCCATCAGATGACATTCGAGTACTTCGGGCGCTTGCTCCATTTCGCGCGCGAAGCGCTCGACCGTCGTCTTGTCCTGGCGCTCCAGCGTGACGCGCACGAACGCCGTAAACCTCAGGTCGACGGCGACGGGGTTCAGCAGCGCGACATAGGCGTCGATGACGCCCTGCTCCTCGAGCAGGTGAACGCGACGCAGGCAGGGCGTGGCCGAGAGTCCGGCCTGTTGCGCGAGTTCGGCATTCGTCTGGTTCGAATTCTGTTGCAACGCACGCAGAATGCGCCGGTCGATCGCGTCCAGCTTGGTTGACATTTTTGACTATCGTGAATGTGAATATTAGAGAATAGCTCCAAATTTAGTATTCGAAGTAGCCAAATACGCATCCAATCTCCACCGGAAGGCACCGATAATCTGACGACCGGCCGGCCTGTGCAACGCGCTGGCGTCGCACACGGCGCGCGCGATTCCCGTCCCCCGGCAATCCCCTTCAGGAGATCTCCCATGCTGCACGTATCCTGGCTGCCGTTCATCGCCACGTCCCTTCTGATCATCGTCACGCCGGGCCAGGACATGGTTCTCGTGATGTCGCGCACGCTGTCCGGCGGCATGCGCGCGGGCCTCCTGACCGCGGCGGGCGTCAGCGTCGGGCTGCTCATGCACACGATGCTCGCGACGCTGGGGCTGGGCGCACTTCTTCAGGCATCCGAATGGCTGTTCACTGCGCTGAAAGTGATCGGCGCGCTGTACCTGCTGTACCTCGGCATCACGCTGCTGCGTTCGTCGGGCGAGCTGGCGCTCGCAAGCAGCCGTGGTGCGCCGGAATCGCGGCTGCGCACGTTCGCGCAAGGCGCGCTGTCCAACGTGTCGAATCCGAAGGTCGCGCTCTTCTATCTGGCGTTCCTGCCGCAGTTCGTCTCCGCGGGCGCCGCGCATCCGATGCTGTCGCTGTTCGTGCTGGGTGCGACGTTTGCCGGCCTGACGTTTCTCGTCAAGGGGCCGGTCGCGCTGTTCGCCGGCCTGCTGTCGGCGTCGATTCGCCGCAATCCGCGCATCCTGACCCGCATGCACCGCTTCAGCGGTGTGGTCCTGTTGGCGCTGGGTGTAAAGCTGGCATTTGAGCGCCGCTGAGGGCGATCATTGCGCTGCCAACGCGTCCGCCAGCTTCCGCATCGCGTCCACCGTTTCCGGATTCGCCGGAAAGAACGCCTCGATCGCGAGTTCCGACAGCGTCACGTCGACCGGCGTGCCGAACACCGTCGTCGTACTGAAGAACGTCAGCTCGCCGCCCGCGGTGCGCAGCCGCAGCGGCACGGCAATATCCGCGAAGTCGGTGCGCGCGTGCGCGTCGTCGCGCTGGCCGGCCGGCGCCGGATACGCGGCGAGCTCGTCGCGCAGCGCATGCAGCGTGCGGTCGCCGCTCGCATCGATCTGCCGCTGCAGCCGATGCAGGATGTGCGCGCGCCATTCATGCCAGTTGACGATCTGCGACGCGAGGCCGTCCGGATGCAGGCTCAGCCGCAGCACGTTGACGGGCGGCTGCAGCAGCGACGGATCGGCCTGCGCGACCAGCGCGCCGAGCATCCGGTTCGCGGCGAGCAGCGTCCAGTGGCGGTCGACCGCTAGCGCCGGGTATGGCTCATGGCCGCGCAGCACGGCCTCGACCGCATGGCGTGCGGCATCCAGTTGCGGATCCGAGAACGGCCGTTCGCGAAACAGCGGCGCAAAGCCGGCCGCAACCAGTAGCGCATTGCGTTCGCGCAGCGGCACGTCGAGCCGCTCCGCGAGATGCAGCACCATCTCGCGGCTCGGCTGTGCGCGGCCCGATTCGACGAAGCTCAGGTGGCGCGCGGAGACTTCCGCGTCGAGCGCGAGCGCCATCTGGCTCAGGCGCCGGCGCTGGCGCCACGTGCGCAGCAGCGGGCCGATGCCGGACGCGCGGCCGGCGGACGGGGAGGGCGAATGGAGGGCGGCGGTCGGGTTCATGCAGCAGATGATAGGCAATCCCGCGCACGTTGGGCATTACCTGCGACGTAAGCATCGCGCCGTTCCCCCCGGGCGCCCCCGGCGCTGCGTTACCATAGCCTCCGTGCCACCTGAGAGGCGATTCCGGACCCGCGACAACAACGCATGGGCCGGTTCCGCGCACGTTTACAACAAGGCATTCCAGGGGAATCCAACAATGAAAATGAAAACGCTTGCCGTCCGGCTCGCCTGCGTGGCGACGCTCGCACTCGCCGCGACCAGCGGCCATGCGCAGACCGAAGCTGCGCAGGTGGAAATGAGGGCCGCCGCCGCGGCCGCCAACGAGGCCGTCGTCAAAGGGCCGGCCGACATCGACGTGAAGCACGAAGCCGTGCTGAAGCTGAAGGCCGGCGAGTCGTTCGTGCCGGCCGCCGAAGCCGGCCGCTACCTGCGGTCGATGGGCAACTCGGTCGACGAATCGAAGCTGGTCGGCCTCGTGCTGCCCGACGATCCCGACGCCGACTGGATTTCGGTCGTGTCGTTCGAGCCGAGCGGCTACATCCGCGACGACGACGCGAAGGACTGGAAGCCCGACGAACTGCTGAAGAACCTGCAGGCCGGCACCGAGGAAAACAACCCGGCACGCAAGGAACGCGGCCTGCCCGAAACCGAGGTGGTCGGCTGGGCAAAAGCGCCCGCGTACGACGCGGCCACGCACCGGCTCGTGTGGTCCGCGATCATCCGCGACAAGGGTGCGGCCCCGAATGCCGCGAACGACGGCGTGAACTACCGGACGCTCGTGCTCGGCCGCGACGGCTACCTGTCGCTGACGATGGCGTCGACGCTGGCCGATCTGCCGAAGTACAAGGCATCGGCCGACGGCCTGCTGTCGAACATCAGCTTCAACGACGGCAAACGCTATGCCGATTTCAACAAGTCGACCGACCATGTCGCCGAGTACGGCCTCGCGGCGCTGATCGTCGGCGTCGGCGCGAAGAAGCTCGGCCTGCTCGCGCTGATCGGCGCGTTCGCGGTGAAGTTCTTCAAGATCGGCGCGGTCGCGCTGCTGGCCGGCGGCGCGGCGCTGAAGCGCTTCTTCGGGCGCAAGCCGAAGCCGGCCGCGGTGCCGGCCGTCGCCGATGCTTCCGACGTATCCGGCGCGGAGCGCAAGGAATGACGAAGCTGTTGCTGCTGATCTTCGGCGGCCTCAAGCTCGGCAAGGTACTCGTTTCGGCGGGCACCATGCTGGCGTCGATCGCGGTCTACGCGCTGTTCTACGGCTGGCGGTTCGCGGCCGGTTTCGTCGCGCTGCTGCTGGTGCACGAGGCCGGCCACTACCTGGCCGCGCAGCGGCGCGGGCTCGACGTCGGGCTGCCGACGTTCATCCCGTTCGTCGGCGCATGGATCCAGCTGAAGGAGATGCCGCACGACGCGGAAACCGAAGCGTACGTCGGGCTCGCCGGGCCGTTCGTCGGCACGCTCGGCGCGCTGGCCTGCTACGCGGCTGCACGCCACTACGACAGCAACCTGCTGCTCGCGCTGTCGTACACGGGCTTCTTCCTGAACCTGTTCAACATGATTCCGCTGTCGCCGTTCGACGGCGGGCGGATCACCGCGGTGCTGTCGCCGCGCATCTGGTTCGCGGGCGTGCCGGTGCTGATCGCGCTGTTCGTGTATCGCCCGAGCCCGCTGCTGATCGTGATGGCGATCCTCGCGCTGCCGCAGCTGAAGCGCGCGTGGCGCTACGATCCCGATGCGCCGGAGAACCGTGTGTACTACGCAACGTCGATCGAGACGAAGACGACGTACGCGCTCTGCTACGTCGGCCTGCTCGCGTTCCTCGCGCTGATGACGTCCGGCGTGCACGACATGCTGCGCGTCGTGCATTCCGCGACCTGATGCAAGAACGGCGGCCGCTGTTACGCGGCCGCCGTCGTCTTCCATCCATTTCCGCCGAAATTTTCCGCCGAAGTTCACGCGTCGCGATGGCGCAGCTCGACCCGCTTGATGTCCTTCACGATCACGAGATAGCTGAACACGGTGACGAGCGCGTTCAGCCCGACGAACACGAGCGCGCCGTTGAACGAGCCGCTCGCGCCGACCAGGTAGCCGATCGCGATCGGCGCGACGATGCCGGCCGTGTTGCCGAACATGTTGAACAGGCTGCCCGACAGGCCGATCGCTTCCTTCGGCGCGGTATCCGCGACCACGGCCCAGCCGAGCGAGCCGATCCCCTTGCCGAAGAACGACACGGCCATCAGCACGATCACGAGCGCTTCGCTGTCGACGTAATTGCAGCCGATGATGACCATCGACAGCAGCATCCCGCCGACGATCGGGATCTTGCGCGCGAGCGTCAGCGACACGCCGCGGCGGATCAGCGCGTCCGACAGCATCCCGCCGAGCACGCCGCCGAGAAACCCGCAGATCGCGGGCAGAGACGTCATGAAACCGGCCTTCAGCAGCGACATGCCGCGCGCCTGCACGAGGTAGATCGGGAACCACGTGAGGAAGAAGTACGTGAGCACGTTCACGCAGTACTGGCCGAGATACACGCCGATCAGCATCCGGTTCGACAGAAGCTGGCGCACGTAATACCAGCCGGCGACGCGGCTGCCTTCGGACGCCGGACCGGTGCCGCGCGACTTCGATCGCACGAGGCCGCCGCCCTGCTCGATATGGTCGAGCTCCGCGCGGTTCACGGCCGGATGGTCGGCCGGATCCTTCATCACACGCAGCCACAGGAACGCAAGCGCGATGCCAGCGAGGCCGAGCCACAGGTACACGTGATGCCAGCCGTACGCATGCGTGAGCCACGCCATCAGCGGCGAGAACACCACGGCCGCGAAATACTGCGCGGCGTTGAAGATCGCCGACGCGGTGCCGCGCTCGGCGGTCGGAAACCAGCTCGCGACGACCTTCGCATTGGCGGGGAACGCGGGCGCTTCGGCGATGCCGACCGCGAAGCGCATCGCGAACAGCGCGGCGACGGCGAACGCGGCGCTGCCGCCGAGGCCGATCGTGCTCTGCAGCAGCGTGAACGCCGACCACAGGAAGATGCTCGCCGCATACACGCGCCGCGCGCCGAAGCGGTCGAGCAGCCAGCCGCTCGGCAGTTGCGCGAGCACGTACGCCCAGCTGAACGCCGAGAAGATGTAGCCCATCGTCACCGGATCGATGCCGAACGCCTTGCGGATCGGCGTACCGGTAATCGACAGCGTCGCGCGGTCCGCGTAGTTGAGCGTCGTGACGACGAACAGCATCGCCAGGATCCAGTAGCGCACGGCAGTCCGGCGCGCGGTGCGCGCGAGGTCGACCGGGAGATCGCGAGGGGTGGTCTGATTGGGCATGTTAATGTAGTACGTCGTCGTATGACATGGGCGGAAGTTTATGAGCAATGCCCGGATGCAGAAACCTCGGGTTTTCCCTTTGACGAGCGATGCCAGATAGTGAGAATGCCGTGATAAGGTTGACTGGAAGAGGATTTCAGGTGCGCCATGGGACGGCCGGAAGTCGGCGCGAACGATGAATTGACGTCGGCAGACATCGTATCTGTTGAGCTACAATGAACAATCCATTCCCGAACCACGGAGCACACCCCATGCAACTGACAGGAGAGATGCTGATCGGCGCCGAAGCGGTGGCCGGCTCGGCCGGACCCTTGCACGCGTTCGACCCGACGAAGGGCGCACAAATCGATGCGCCGGCGTTCGGCGTCGCGACGCAGGCCGACGTCGACCGCGCGTGCGAACTCGCGCGCGACGCGTTCGATGCGTACCGCGCGCAGCCGCTCGCGGCCCGCGCGGCGTTTCTCGACGCGATCGCGGATGAAATCGTCGCGCTCGGCGACGCGCTGATCGAGCGCGCGCACGCCGAAACGGGCCTGCCCGTCGCGCGGCTGCAGGGCGAGCGCGGCCGCACCGTCGGCCAGCTCCGGCTGTTCGCGCGCGTCGTGCGCGACGGGCGCTTCCTCGCCGCGTCGATCGATCCCGCGCAGCCCGCGCGCACGCCGCTGCCGCGCGCGGACCTGCGGCTGCAGAAGGTCGGGCTCGGGCCCGTCGCCGTGTTCGGCGCGAGCAACTTCCCGCTCGCGTTCTCGGTGGCCGGCGGCGATACCGCGTCGGCGCTCGCGGCCGGCTGCCCGGTGATCGTGAAGGCGCACGAAGCGCACCTCGGCACGTCCGAGCTGGTCGGCCGCGCGATCCGCGCCGCCGTTGCGAAATGCGGGATGCCGGCCGGCGTGTTCTCGCTGCTGATCGGCCCCGGCCGCGTGACCGGCGCGGCGCTCGTCAGCCATCCGGCGATCCAGGCCGTCGGGTTCACCGGTTCGCGGCAGGGCGGCATGGCGCTCGTGCAGCTCGCGAACGCGCGCCCGCAGCCGATTCCCGTCTACGCGGAAATGAGCAGCATCAACCCCGTCGTGCTGTTCCCGGCCGCGCTCGCCGCGCGCGGCGACGCGATCGCGACGGGCTTCGTCGATTCGCTGACGCTCGGCGTCGGCCAGTTCTGTACGAACCCCGGCCTCGTGCTCGCGATCGACGGCCCCGATCTCGACCGCTTCGAAGCCGTCGCCGCGCAGGCGCTCGCGAAGAAGCCGGCCGGCGTGATGCTCACGCGCGGCATCGCCGATGCGTATCGCAGCGGCCGCGGCAAGCTGGCCGAGCTGCCGGGCGTGCGCGAAATCGGCGCGGGCGAGGCCGCGCAGACCGAATGTCAGGCGGGCGGCGCGCTGTACGAAGTCGGCGCGCAGGCGTTCCTGGCCGAGCCGGCGTTCAGCCACGAGGTGTTCGGGCCGGCGTCGCTGATCGTTCGCTGCGGCGATCTCGACGAAGTCGCGCACGTGCTCGACGCGCTCGAAGGCCAGCTCACGGCCACGCTGCAGATGGACGCCGACGACAAGCCGCTCGCGCGCCGGCTGCTGCCGATCCTCGAACGCAAGGCCGGGCGCCTGCTCGTCAACGGTTATCCGACCGGCGTCGAGGTGTGCGATGCGATGGTGCACGGCGGGCCGTTCCCCGCGACGTCGAACCCCGCCGTCACGTCGGTCGGCGCGACGGCGATCGAGCGCTTCCTGCGGCCCGTGTGCTACCAGGACTTCCCGGACGACCTGCTGCCCGAAGGGCTGCAGGAAAGCAATCCGCTCGCGATTCCGCGTCTGCGGGACGGGAAGGCGGAGTGACGGGCCGGATCGATTGAGGGCACGATACCCGGTGGTTGGTGCGCTGGGGCAGAGAAGCAGAAAGGCGGAAGTGGCCGGTGGGCCGCTTCCGCCTTTTTGCATGACGGGTGTTCGTGCCGTCGATCTCGTCGGGTCAGTGGGCGGGATGAGCGGCGAGCTGCAGGCGGTCGGTTGCGGCCAGCAGGCGCCGGTCGCGTGTCCACAGCTTGCTGCCGCTGGTCAGTCTGACTGAAGCGAGCAGGTGCGCGTCGACGTAACCGATGCCGAGTCCGTGAAGCGGCACGACGTCGATCATGCGTTGAACTTCGTCGTCGGTTGCCGAGGTGGCAGCGGGGAGGTCGCGCAGCGCGTCCAGCACGGTCTGGCGATCGCGCAGGCTGCCGAGCGAAAGCTCGCCGACGACGAACGGATGGATCAATACCCGCTCGGCTTCGAGCAGCGTAGTGAGCGCTGCATCGCCGGCTCGCAGATGATCGATCCAGACGGACGTGTCGACAAGAATCATGCTGGCTCCGACGGGCGGCGCGGCACGGGTTCGAGATCGGGTTCGGTGCCGCCGAGACGAGCCAGCCGTCGAGCGCTTTCGCGGGCAATCAGCGCGCGCAGTGCTTCTCTTACCAGCGCCGACTTTTCGGTGACGCCGGTCAACTGCTGCGCTTTGGCGAGCAGGGCGTCGTCCAGGGATAAGGTGGTGCGCATGATCGACTTCCGAAAAAATGATGCATCAATTATGTCATCAATTGATGTCGAATGTGATGCCTTGCGCTGACGGAGGAGTTGACCGGGCGTCGTGCCGGTGCGGCACGGGGGCAGGCGGGCGGCGGCACCGGGTGCGCCAGACTGTCGTCGATCTTGCCGTCTTCCGCGTCGCCGGAATTTCTCCTACAGTAGCGAAGCCCCGGACCACCTGGTCCGCGGGCGAGCCTGAGAGACCGACAAAAGACAACGAGGGAACCCTCCGATGAACATCAACAAGCGTGGCGATCACCTGTTCGCGGCCGGATTGTGGAAAGCGATCGGCGACGTCGCGAAATCCGTGCGCACCCAGATCGGCCAATACAGCGAAGGGCGCGTGCTCGCGAACGCGTTGCTGGAATTCCAGCGGGACCTGGGCGGCAGCGAATTCGACCTGACGGTCAACCAGGGGCGGCTCGTCACGGGCGCCGACGCGCATTCGCTCATGTTCGGGCAGGCCGTCCGACGTTTCCGGCAGGACATGGAAGCGCTCGTGTTCGCGCTCCAGTACCGGCGCAGCATCGACGAACGCGATCAGGGCCTGCGCGCCGAAGCGTTGACGCAGGCGAACAGCCAGCTCGCGACCGCGAAGCAGTCGGCGACGATCACGGTCGGCCGGTTCTTCGACGCGGTCGTCGATCGCGACGTGCTCGGGCAGATCCTCGACGGCGAATCGAAGGCGCGTGCGCGTACGGGCGCGCAGGACCAGATCGAAGCAACGCGGGTCAAGCTGGGGAACGTGCGCTACCGGATCGTCGGGATCATCGCGCAGATGTGACGGAGGCGGCCGGCCCGCGAAGCGGGTGGCGTCAGGCGGAGCGGCGGGGCCAGCACGCATCGCGGCGGATGCGTGCACGATTACCGATACAAACGGCCGCGGCAGGGGTCAAACCTGCCGCGACACAAAAACGTTGCGCACTGCGTAACGGCGAGCCGGCCGAGGCGCCGACAAAAGGCGCCACGCCGGCCACGCCCGCTTACTGCGGGCCCATCTTCCTGATCAGCACGTCGAGTTCCGCCGCTTCTTCGTCGGTGAGGTCGACGAGCGGCGCGCGCACGGGGCCCGCGTCGTGGCCGACGAGCTTCGCGCCCGCCTTCACGATGCTGACCGCATAACCCGCGCGGCGATTGCGGATCTTCAGGTACGGCAGGAAGAAATCGTCGATCAGGCGGCCGACCGTCGCATGGTCGTCCTTCGCGATCGCTTCGTAGAATTCCATCGCCGTCTTCGGGATGAAGTTGAACACGGCCGACGAGTACACCGGCACGCCGAGCGCCTTGTACGCGGCCGCATAGACTTCGGCCGTCGGCAGGCCGCCGAGGTACGCGAACCGGTCGCCGAGGCGGCGGCGGATCGTGACCATGCTTTCGATTTCGCCGACGCCGTCCTTGAAGCCGATCAGGTTCGGGCAACGGTCGGCGAGGCGCTCGAGCATGTCGGCGTTCAGCTTCGAATTCGCGCGGTTGTACACCACGACGCCGATCTTCAGCGCGCGGCACACCTGCTCGACGTGGTCGGCGATCCCTTCCTGGCTCGCTTCGGTCAGGTAATGCGGCATCAGCAGCACGCCGCTCGCGCCGAGGCGCTCGGCTTCCTGCGCATATTCGATCGCGACGCGCGTCGCGCCGCCCGCGCCGGCGAGGATCGGCACCTTGCCCTTGCAGGTTTCCGTCGCGACGCGGATCACGTCCGAATACTCGCGCTGCGTGAGCGAGAAGAATTCACCGGTGCCGCCGGCCGCGAACAGCGCGCTCGCGCCATACGGCGCCAGCCATTCGAGGCGCTCGGCATAGGTGGTCGGGCGGAAGTTGCCGTCGGCGTCGAAGTCGGTCAACGGAAACGACAGCAGGCCGTGGGAAATGATTTGTTTGAGTTCTTGCGGTGAAGTCATGGTTGGGTCGTCCGTCTAGCGCGAGTGCTGGGTTCGTCGGGAACGGCATACGGGCCACATTGGCGATGTCGTTGTATGTCATCGTACAACACGGGGAAAGGTGGCGCAAGCGGTTTGCTGGCTGGTCGATAGTAGGGTCTTTCCGGATAAGGGTTTACGCAGAATCCCCGGTTGGGGTTGAATGTCGTATGATGACTAACGATATGACCGGTCGCTTCCAGGAAATTCCGATGACTGCTTCCCCTCTCTACATCCGCGTGCATCCGGACGACAACGTCGCGATCGTCGTCAACGACGGCGGCCTGCGCGAAGGCGCGA
The DNA here is from genome assembly GCF_022809715.1 of Burkholderia pyrrocinia. NCBI lineage: Bacteria > Pseudomonadati > Pseudomonadota > Betaproteobacteria > Burkholderiales > Burkholderiaceae > Burkholderia > Burkholderia pyrrocinia. Next base: position 1,794,909 of record NZ_CP094460.1, on the reverse strand, counting down.
CGTTCGCCGACGGGCTGACGCTGCGCGAAGGCGTGCCGCAGGGGCACAAGGTCGCGCTTGCCGACCTCGCGGCCGGCGACCCGATCGTCCGCTACAACGTGGTGATCGGCTATGCGCTGACCGACCTGCGGCGCGGCAGCTGGGTCAACGAGCGCACGATGCGCATGCCCGAGCCGCCGGGGCTCGACGACCTGCCGCTCGCGACGCGTGCCGCGCCGCCGCTGGCGCCGCTCGAAGGCTATACGTTCGAGGGCTTCCGCAATGCCGACGGCTCGGTCGGCACGCGCAACATCCTCGCGATCACGACGACCGTGCAATGCGTGTCGGGCGTCGTCGAGCATGCGGTGAAGCGGATCAAGGCCGAGCTGCTGCCGCGCTATCCGAACGTCGACGACGTGGTCGGGCTCGAGCATACGTACGGCTGCGGCGTCGCGATCGATGCGCCCGACGCCGACATCCCGATCCGCACGCTGCGCAACATCAGCCTGAACCCGAATTTCGGCGGCGAGGTGATGACCGTGAGTCTCGGCTGCGAGAAGCTGCAGCCCGAGCGCCTGCTGCCGCCCGGCACGATTCCGGTGGCCGCCGACGGCGCGACCGACAACGGCGGTGTCGTGTGCCTGCAGGACGCCGCGCACGTCGGCTTCAACTCGATGATCGACTCGATCATGACGATGGCCGAATCGCATCTCGAGCGGCTGAACCGCCGCCGCCGCGAGACGTGCCCCGCGTCGGATCTCGTCGTCGGCGTGCAGTGCGGCGGCAGCGACGCGTTCTCGGGGCTCACCGCGAACCCGGCCGTCGGCTTCGCGGCCGACCTGCTCGTGCGCGCGGGCGCGACGATCATGTTCTCCGAGGTGACGGAAGTGCGCGACGGCGTCGCGCAGCTCACGTCGCGCGCGGCGAACGAGGATATTGCACGCGAGATCATCCGCGAAATGGACTGGTACGACCGCTACCTGCAGCGCGGCCGCGTCGACCGCAGCGCGAACACGACGCCCGGCAACAAGAAGGGCGGCCTGTCGAACATCGTCGAGAAGGCGATGGGTTCGATCGTGAAGTCGGGCAGCGCGCCGATCGCCGGCGTCGTGCGCCCGGGCGATCGCGCGCGGCAGAAGGGGCTGCTGTATGCGGCGACGCCCGCGAGCGACTTCATCTGCGGCACGCTGCAGCTCGCGGCGGGGATGAACCTGCACGTGTTCACGACCGGCCGCGGCACACCGTACGGTCTCGCGCAGGTGCCGGTGATCAAGGTCGCGACGCGCAGCGATCTCGCGCGCCGCTGGCACGACCTGATGGATCTCGACGCCGGGCAGATCGCGACCGGCGCGGCCACGATCGAGGACGTGGGCTGGGAACTGTTCCGGCTGATGCTCGACGTCGCGAGCGGCAAGCGCCGCACGTGGGCCGAGCAATGGAAGCTCGCGAATGCGCTGACGCTGTTCAATCCGGCGCCGGTGACCTGACGCGCGCGGTGGTGACGGCAGACGATGCGGGCGCCTTCTGGCGCCCGTTTTCGCTGTGGCGGCGGGTTCGCGATGCGGCGCATGCGTGTCGTACGCGGCCGGCACGAATTCCTTACCTCGCACGTAATCGACCGCCCGCGCGAGGCCGGCGACGATAGCTGCACGCGGACACGAAACGTTCGCGACATCGTCCCCTCATCGACACAAGGAGCCTCGCAATGAACACCGCCCAATCCGCCCAGTCTGCTCAAGCCGACCTGATCGACCGCTACTTCGACGCATGGAACGAACCCGACGTCGCGCGCCGCCGCGCGCTGATCGATGCAACCTACGCGAGCGATGCGACCTATCGCGATCCGCTGATGGCCGGCGACGGCCACGCGGGCATCGACACGATGATCGCGGCCGTGCAGGAGCGCTTTCCCGCATACCGCTTCCGCCGCACGACCGACGTCGACGCGTTCGGCCAGCATCTGCGGTTCTCGTGGGCGCTCGTGTCGCCCGACGGCGCGGCGATCGTGAAGGGCTCGGACTTCGGCACCGTCGACGCGTCGGGCCGTCTCGCATCGGTCACGGGTTTCATCGACGAAATGCCCGTCGCGGCGTCGTGAAGCGAGCGATACCTGCCCGGCGGCGACAGGGATCGGGTAACTTATGCGTTCATTCCCGATCCTGGAGACAAGCCGACATGCTGAAGAATCTCGACCCGCTGCTGCACGCCGACATCCTGCACACGCTGCGCGCGATGGGCCACGGTGACGAAATCGCGATCTGCGACGCGAATTTCCCGGCGGAATCCGTCGCGGAGCACACGGTGGTCGGTCGCGCGCTGCGGATCGACGGCGCCGATTCGGCGCGCGTCGCGCGTGCGGTGCTGTCCGTGCTGCCGCTCGACACGTACGTCGACACGCCTGCATGGCGGATGGAAGTCGTCGGCGACGCGGCTGCAGTGCCGCCCGTGCAGCGCGAGGTGCAGGCCGAGATCGACCGCGCGGAAGGGCGCGCGGTGCCGCTCACGGGCGTCGAGCGTTTCGCGTTCTACGAGCGCGCGCAGCAGGCGTATGCGGTCATCGTCACCGGCGAACTGCGCGGTTACGGCTGCTTCATCTTCAAGAAAGGCGTGCTGTTGAGCGACGCGGGCTAAACGCTTTTTTCGTGCCGCCGCAAGCGGGCCGCGCGACCGCTGCCGTGTAAAGATTTGCTACAACCTTTTTCTTGGACACGGCCGAAAGACCCTCTATGCTGGCCCATTTGCCGCAGGCCCAGCAGGGCCGCGCGGCCCCCGAGCTTCACGGGCGCGCCCCGTGCGGCCGGCCGAACTGCATACGAGGAGAGAGGCATGACGCGTTCCGTCGATTCCGGCGTCATTTTTTTCGCACGCCTGGCGCTGGCGGCGTTGTTCCTGTGGGGCGGCGTGATGAAGCTGCTCGGCTACGGCGATTTCGTCGGTTACCTGCATGGGTTGAACGTGCCGTATCCGCAGGTCGTCGCGCCGATCGTCGTCGCGATCGAGGGGCTCGGCGGCCTGCTGCTGATCGTCGGCTACAAGGTGAAGCCGCTCGCGCTGCTGATGGCGTTCTATACGGTCGCGACCGCGATGGTCGGGCACAATTTCTGGGACGCGACGGACGCCGCGGTCCAGCACGACATGGTGATCCATTTCTGGAAGAACATTTCGATCGCCGGCGGTTTCCTGCTGCTGTTCGTCACCGGCGCCGGCGGCGCGAGCATCGACGGCCTGCGCCGGCCGAGTTCGTCGTACGGCGGCCTGCGCTGACCTCGCGCGCGTCGTTGCGCTGAAGCAAAACAAAAGGGCCGAATCCCGCACGCCGCGGGATTCGGCCCTTTGTTCATGGAACGGGCGCGTGCGCCGCGTTCAGTGCGCGTCCTTCACGTCCTGCGCATCCTTCGAGAACTGCACGGCGATCGCGCCGAGCACGCAGATCGCCGCGACGTACACCACCGGCGCGAGCGGATTCGACTTCATCATCAGCGACACGATCACCGGCGTGAGGCCGCCGAAGATTGCATACGCGACGTTGTACGAGAACGAGATGCCCGAGAAGCGCACGACGGCCGGGAAGCTCTTGACCATCACGAACGGCACCGCGCCGATCGTGCCGACCATGAAGCCCGCGATCCCGTAGTAGAGCGGCAGCGTCGACGCGTCGGCCGCGACCTGCACGAACAGCAGGTAGTAGCACGCTGCCAGCCCGAGGCCGCCGATGCCGAGCACGCGCTTCGCGCCGATCCAGCCCGCGAGCGAACCCGCGGTGATGCAGCCGGCCGTCAGGCACAGCGTCGCGACGCTGTTCGCGAACAGCGTCGTCGCGGGCGTCAGGTGGAACTGCTTCTGCAGCAGCGCGGGCGTCATCAGGATCACGACGACGATCGCCGCCGACAGCATCCACGTGAGCAGCATCGACACGATCACCGCGCGGCCGTGGTCGCGCAGCACGGCCTTCAGCGGAATCTCGGCCGCGAGCGCCTTCTTCGCCTTCATTTCGGCGAACACCGGCGTTTCATGCAGCCAGCGGCGCAGGTACACGGAGAACAGCCCGAACACGCCGCCGAGCAGGAACGGGATGCGCCATGCGAAAGCACCGACTTCGGCGCTCGAGTAACGGCTGTTGATGCCGGCCGCGACCAGCGAGCCGAGCAGGATGCCGGCCGTGAGGCCCGCGGTCAGCGTGCCGCACGCATAACCGATATGGCGCGATGGCACATGCTCGGACACGAACACCCACGCGCCCGGCACTTCGCCGCCGACCGCCGCGCCCTGCAGCACGCGGAACAGCAGCAGCAACACCGGCGCGAGGATGCCGATCGAGTCGTAGGTCGGCAGCAGGCCCATCAGCAGCGTCGGCACGGACATCATCAGCACGCTCAGCGTGAACATCCGCTTGCGGCCGAACAGGTCGCCGAAGTGCGCCATGATCACGCCGCCGAGCGGGCGCGCGAGATAGCCGGCCGCGAAGATGCCGAACGTCTGCAACTGGCGCAGCCAGTCGGGAATGTCGTGCGGGAAGAACAGTTGTCCTATCGCCGGTGCGAAGAACACGAAGATGATGAAGTCGTAGAACTCGAGGGCGCCGCCGAGTGCGGCGAGGCCAAGGGTCTTGTAGTCGCTGCGCGTGAGCGCGCGTTCGGCGGCGCGAGGCACGCCGCTCAATTCGGAAGCTTGCATGGTCAGGACGATCGGTTTTCGAATGTAGTTGTCGGTGCTGCGTCTCCAGGGCCCGCTATCGGCATGGACTGACAAGGCGCGGCTTGCGTCGTCGAAGCGTGCCGGGTGCCGGATGGGGCACGAAACACGCATCGCCGCACCGGGATGGGGCGCGGCGCAGACGAAGCGTCAAAGCGGGTGGGGGGATTCTACAGGAGCGCGAAATGCGCGAGCGCGGGCGCGCGCCGAGGAGGGCTTCGGACCATGAAGCCGAAGCGCGCGCGGCGCGGGCGGCCGGTGAGCCGCTTCCCGCGCCGCACGGGGCAGGGTCTAGTGCAGTGTTCGGCGCTAATCGGCACTTATGAGCCGCGCTTTCGCGCCCGTGGCGGCGTTGCAAATCCTCGCGATGCCACTGGGCATCGCTGCGGTTTGCGCCTTGCCACGAACGCGAATCCGCAGGCTCATAAGCACCGCTTAGCACCGAACACTACACTAGCGTATCAGTTGCCGGCGATCGTATCGACCGGCTTGAACGCGCCGTGCTCGACCTTGTAGATCGTGACCGGCGCATCCTTCAGGTCGCCCTTCGTGTCGTACGCGATGCTGGGGGCCGACACGCCCTTGACCGACACCTTGCCGAGATACGGCGTGTACACCTTCGGGTCGGTCGAGTTCGCGTCCTTCATTGCGGTGAGCAGCGCGATCGTGCCGTCATACGAGTACGGCGAGTACGTGATCACGTCTTCGTTGAAGCGCGCCTTGTAGCGTGCCGCGTAGCCGGCGAAGCCCGGCATCTTTTCCTTCGGCAGCCCGCCCATGTAGACGATCGCGCCTTCGGCCGCTTCGCCGCCGACCTTCAGGAACGTCGGCGAGCGCGACATCTCGCCCGTCACGAACGCTGCCTTCATCCCGAGCTGGCGCATCTTGCGGATCATCGGCGACGATTGCGCGTCGCCGCCGCCGTAGAAGACCGCGTCGGGATTGACGCCCTTCAGGTTGGTCAGGATCGCCGAGAAATCGAGCGCCTTGTCGTTCGTGAAATCGCGCTTGACGATCGTGCCGCCCGCCGCCTCCACGGCCTTCGCGAATTCGTCGGCGATGCCCTGGCCGTAGGCCGTGCGGTCGTCGATGATCGCGATGCGCTTGAAGCGCAGCGTCTTCACTGCGTACGTGCCGACGATGCGGCCCGCCTGCGCGTCGCTCGTCAGCAGCCGGTAGGTCGTCTTGTAGCCGCGCGCCGTGTATTGCGGCGACGTCGCCATCGAGATCTGCGGCAGTCCGGCACGATCGTACAGGTCGGACGCCGGAATGCTGGTGCCCGAGTTGAAGTGGCCGATGATCCCGCGGACGTTGTCGTCGATCAGCCGCTGCGCGACGGTCGTGCCCGTGCGCGGGTCGGCCTGGTCGTCCTGCGAATCGAGCTGGAACGTAACGGGCTTGCCGCCGATCGTCGGACGCGTCGCGTTGAAGTCGGCGATCGCGAGCTGCACGCCCTTCTGCATGTCCGTGCCGTAGTTCGACTGCGGGCCGGTCAGCGGTGCGGCGAAACCGATCTTGACGACGTCGGCGGCGATGGCGTGTGTGCCCGACAGTGCGCAGGCGGCAGCCAGCGCGACGTGCGATACCTTCAGCTTCACTTTCACTTCCCCTTGATGGCGTGGTTGGGCCGCCGCCGGCTAGCGGGCCGGCGCCGGTAAACCGGGCGAGACGGTTCGGTCGGCCGGCCGATGCGCAGGCCGTACCTGCTCGCTGCGTGCAGCCCGGGCTGTGCCGGAATCGGCGTGCGCGGCGGGTGATGCGGCGGGCCGTGCGCGCCGATTGCTGCAGCGGCGCGGGGTCGTCTCGTGACCGTGAAGCGAAGTCTAGGTAGCGAAAATGCGCGCGTCTTGCGCGTTCGGTGCGCGGCCGGCGACGATATCGGCATATCGTCGATAACCCTGATATATGCTGAAATCGTCATGTCGAATGCGCAATCGCGCCAAGACGCTGCCCGTCCGCATTTTTAGGATGGTGGATCCGGGCGCGCAGTGCCGGTGCGCCAATGCGGCAGGTCGGCATCGGCGCATGCGTGACTGCATGCGGCGGCGCAAGCGGATTCGCGGCCGGCCGCCGTACCCGCGGCGCGGTAGTTGCGCGCGCAACGTCTGTCGCTTGCCGATGCCGGCCGATCGGCGGCGCGATGCGACGGCTGCCGCCAGCTTGCCCGCCCCCGCGATCGGCGCGACGCGATTGAAGGGGCGCTCCTATAATCGACGCCATCTGCCACTCGCTTCGCGGATGCCGGGATGACGACCTTGCTTGCCGTACCGCCCATGAGCCTGTCCGACACGTTGCGCTACCAGCCCGACAACGCCGATTTCGGCGCGATGCTCGCGCACTTCCGCCTGCTCGAACCGGTGTTCGATGCGCTGCCGGACGTCGCGTTCTTCGTGAAGGATGCGAGCGGCCGCTACGCGCTCGTCAACCGCACGCTGGCGATGCGCTGCGGCTACAAGGACAAGCGCGACCTGCTCGGCAAGACCACCGACGAAGTGTTTCCGCGCCGCTTCGGCCGCAGCTATTTCGAGCAGGACATGGCGACGATCAACGCCGGCCAGCAACTGATGGACCAGCTCGAGCTGCACCTGTATCCGGGGCGCCAGCCGGGCTGGTGCCTGACTTGCAAGGAGCCGCTGCGCGACGCCGCGGGCAAGGTGGTCGGCCTCGCGGGCATCTCGCGCGACCTGAAGGCGCACGAGGGGTCGCATCCGGCCTACAGCAAGCTTGCCGACGTGGTCCAGCATATCCAGGATCACTACGTGCAGCCGCTGAACCTGAAGCATCTCGCGCAGATGGCCGGGATGTCGGTCGCGCAGCTCGAACGCTATTTCCACAAGGTGTTCCACCTGACGCCGCGCCAGGTGCTGCTGAAGACGCGGCTCGATGCGGCCACCGCGCTGCTCGTCACGCACGACAAGGTGACCGACGTCGCGGCGCTATGCGGCTATACGGATCACAGCGCGTTCACGCGCCAGTTCAAGGCGACGGTCGGCGTGACGCCGACGGAATACCGGTTGATGCTGCAGGAGCGGGCGGGGTGACGCGAGACGCCGGAAGGGCCGGCGTGTCGCAGGGATCGGGGCAATGCGGGGAAGCGGGGAAACGGCAGCTCAGCGGTAGCCGAGCCCTTTCAGGACGGCCGTGCCGTCTTCGGTCAGCCGGAAGCTCGGGGCTGTATCGGGATCGAGCTTGACCATCTCGACGAGACCGGCTTCCTGCAGCGCAGGCAATTCGGCTTTGGCGTTCGCGCCGATCGGCGCATGCAGCAGCACGAGCAGCGTCGCGATTTCGTGATGACTGAGCAGGCGGCGCAGCATCGTCTTCTTTGCAGGGGGCGCGGCCTGGCGGCCCGCGGGTGCTTCTACGGCGCTCATCGCTTTCCTCCTTTTCGAGATAACCATCGGGTACTGGTTGCGGATGGTGCCGTCGAAGACTTAAGCGATTCTTAAAACGGTGGTGTGCGACGGGATGCTGCGTTGCGGTACGGGTTACCGTATGTAACGTCATACGGAGCGCGGCTCCCGGCCGGGTCGCGGTCAGCCGCGCGGGCTGGTGCTCAGCCGCTCGATTCGCCACGATGGTGCACGCGGGATGCGTGCCCTTTGAGGCGGACGCGGGCCGCGACGTGATCCGGCCCCAGACTCCCGATTCGCGTCCTTCCGTTATTTCCTGCGCTGCGCCTGCGCGGCGAGCCGCACGGCCGCGTTCGTCGCGCCGTAGCCGTCGTATCCGCCGCGCCGCTCGACGATCTCGAGCGAGAAGCGGTTGTCGACCAGTTCCGTATACGCGTGCAGGAATTCGCCGCCGTGCTCGTCGCGGTCGTACAGCAGGTGGTGCGCGCTCAGCGTGTCGATCAGTTCGTCCGGCAGCGCGTAGCGCGCGGCGAGATCGTCGTAGTAGTTCGGCGGAATGCGCAGGAACGGCACGCCGTCGGCTGCGAACGCGGCGATTGTCTTCACGATGTCGTCGGTGCGGAACGCGACGTGGTTCAGCCCGGTGCCGTGGTAACGATCGAGCGATTCGGCGACGGCCGTATGACGGTCGACCGACGCGTTCAGCGCGATCCGCACCGAGCCGTCGGCGCTGCGCACCGCGCGGCTGCGCATCAGCCCGTACGGATCGGGCACGAGCCAGCTGCGCTCGGCCTCGAAGCCGAACGCCGTCTTGAAGAACAGGATCCATGTGTCGAGCGCGTCGGCCGGCAGCGCGAGGCACACATGGTCGATGCCCGTCAGCGGGCCGACTTCGGTCGGGCCGTCGATGTCGGTCAGCACGAAGTCCGATTCATACAGCGTCGGCGCGTTCGGCGCTTCGTCGACGAAATACTCGAGGCTGCCGTCCGGCGCCTGCACGCTCGGCAGCACGCGCTCGTTCGGCCCGACGCGGCCGGAGAACGGTGCGTAGCCGAAGCCGGCCGCGCGTTCGAACGCCACTTTCGCGTCGTCGACGCGAAACGCCGACGCGCACAGCGACAGCCCGTGCTGCTGGAAGAACACATCGGCGAACGAATCGCGCTCCGCGTTCAGCACGATCGACGCGGCGCCGTGCTGGAACAGCGTCACATCCTTCGAGCGATGCCGGCCGGCGAGCCGGAAGCGCATCCTGCCGAGCCATTCGCCGACGGTCGCTGCCGCCTGCGCGTCGACCGCGAATTCGATGAACTGGAACCCGACGTGCGCGGGCGGCGCCGGCGGCGCGAAGAGCGGCTGGCTGGCGGCCGGCACACGGCCGTCCTGCGCAAGCCGCGCGCGTGTCAGTTCTTCCAGATAGAGCAGCGAGCGATGGCCGTCGGCGGCCGTGATCGCGGTCGGCGCCGCGCGGAAGCCGTCGTTGAAGATCTCGAGCGACAGCGGCCCGGTGTAGCCCGATTCGATCACGCGCGCGGTGAAGCGCGCGAGGTCGAAGTCGCCCTGGCCGGGGAACGAGCGGAAGTGGCGGCTCCATTCGAGCACGTCCATCGCGAGTTTCGGCGCATCGGCGATCTGCACGAACGCGATCCGGTCGCCGGGAATCTCGGCGATCGCATCCGGCGAATCGTCGAGCGACAGCGTGTGGAAGCTGTCGAGCGCGAGGCCGAGATGCGGGCTGTTCACCGCATTCACGAGTTTCCACGCATGGCCGTACCGGTTCACGACGCGGCCCCACGCAAGCGCTTCGTACGCGGCGACCACGCCGGCCTCCCGCGCGGCTTCGGCGAGCGCGCCGAGCTGGTCGACGAGCAGCCCGTCGTCCGCGATCGTGTCGACCGACACGTTGCTGCAGACGAGGATGCGATCGGTGCCGAGCGCGTGCATCACGTCGAACTTGCGCTTGATGCGATCGAGGTTGCGTGCGAGTTGTGCCGCGCTCACGCCCTCGAAGTCGCGAAACGGCTGGAACAGCACGATGTCGAGGCCGAGATCGGCAGCCATGCGCCGGACGTCGGCCGGCGATCCGTCGAAGTAGACGAGGTCGTTTTCGAAGATTTCGACACCGTCGAAGCCTGCGGCCTGGACGGCGGCGAGCTTCTCGGCGAGCGTGCCGGACAGTGACACGGTGGCGATCGAGCGCTGCATGGGCGAATCCTGCGGGTGAGCGGGGCATGGCGTCGGTCGAACCGGCCCTGAATGAACCAGTCGTTGAGTTCCGGGCGCGCGCCATATCCCGAATTTACTGGGTAAGTGACATGAATTATACAAACTAACTAGGTGGTACAAACTAGCGAAAACCCGAAAAGACATTGCGCTTGCGCTAGCGCACACTAGCGCCGAATCTTGACGTCAGGGGGCGAAGTCGGCTAGCGATTCGCCCCCGTTTTAGGAGCAGAATCACCATGAGCAAGCACAAGGTGCTGGTGCTGAACGGCCCGAACCTGAATCTGCTGGGGACACGCGAGCCCCATATCTACGGCGCGGAAACGCTCGCCGACGTCGAGCAGCGCTGCCGCGCGGCGGCCGACGGGCTCGGGCTGGAGATCGACTTCCGCCAGTCGAACGCGGAGCACCAGTTGATCGACTGGCTGCATGCGGCGCGTCACGACACGCACGGCATCGTGATCAACCCGGCCGCCTATACGCATACGTCTGTGGCATTGGCCGATGCGCTGTCCGCGATCGCGAAGCCGGTGATCGAAGTGCATATCTCGAACGTGCATCGCCGCGAGGCGTTCCGCCACCATTCCTATGTGTCGGCGGTCGCCGAAGCCGTGATCTGCGGCTGCGGCACCGAAGGCTACGTGTTCGCGCTGCAGCGTCTGTCGACGCTGTTTGCGCAGGGAGCCGCGCGATGAGCCGCCCGTCGTTTCTGATCGGCCTGATCGGCCAGGGCATCGGCGGTTCGCTGTCGCCCGCGATGCATGAGGAAGAAGGCTTCCGCCAGGGATTCGGCTACGTGTACCGGCGCATCGATCTGGACGTGCTCGGCGTGACCGCCGACGCGCTGCCGGAACTGCTCGATGCCGCGCAGCGGATGGGCTACAACGGCCTCAACATCACGCACCCGTGCAAGCAGCGCGTGATCGAACACCTCGATGAGCTGTCGGACGATGCCCGCGCGCTCGGTGCGGTGAACACCGTGCTGTTCAAGGACGGCAAGCGGATCGGCCACAACACCGACTGGTCGGGTTTCGCGAAGTCGTTCCGCCGCGGGCTGCCCGACGCGTCGCTCGAACGTGCCGTGCAGCTCGGCGCGGGCGGCGCGGGCGCGGCCGTCGCGCATGCGGCGCTGCAGATGGGTGCCGCCGAACTGACGATCTTCGACGTCGACGGCACGCGCGCCACGGCGCTCGCGGGCGAACTGCAGCAGCGCTTCCCGGCCGCCCGGGTCACGCCGGGCAGCGATCTCGCGGCCGCGATGCACGCCGCGACCGGCCTGATCCATTGCACGCCGACCGGCATGACCAAGCACCCGGGCCTGCCGCTGCCGGCCGAGCTGCTCCACGCGGGCATGTGGGTGGCCGACATCGTGTATTTCCCGCTCGAAACCGAGTTGATCCGTGCCGCGCGCGCGGCCGGCTGCGCCACGCTGCCAGGTGGCGGGATGGCCGTCTACCAGGCCGTCGACGCGTTCGAGCTCTTCACCGGACGCACGCCCGACCCCGAGCGAATGTTCGATCACTTTCAGTCGCTCGTCGCACGCTGACCCTTCTACCGACTAGCTGAAAAATAGACCAGGAGACAACCATGCAGCACACCACCCACACGAACGCCGCGTCCGCGGCGGCCGGCACGGTCCGGCGCACCTCGGCGCGCTACAAGATTCTCGCGCTGCTCGCGATCGGCACGATGATCAACTATCTCGACCGTACCGTGCTGGGGGTGGCTGCGCCGCAGCTCACCAAGGAGCTCGGCATCAACGCGGCCGTGATGGGCATCATGTTCTCCGCGTTCTCGTGGACGTACGTCGCGATGCAGGTGCCCGGCGGCCTGTTCCTCGACCGCTTCGGCAGCAAGATCACCTATTACTGGTCGATGACGCTGTGGTCGCTGTGCACGCTCCTGCAGGGCTTCGTGCCCGGCGTCGGGACGCTGCTCGCATGCCGGCTCGGCCTCGGCGTGACGGAAGCGCCGTGTTTCCCGACCAACAGCCGCGTCGTCGCGACGTGGTTCCCGCAGAACGAGCGCGCGATGGCGACGGGCACCTATACCGTCGGCGAGTACATCGGCCTCGCGTTCTTCAGCCCCGTGCTGTTCGCGCTGATGGGCGCGTTCGGCTGGCGCTCGCTGTTCTGGGTCGTCGGTGCGGTCGGCATTGCCTTCGGTCTCGTCTGGTGGAAGTTCTACCACGAGCCGCGCAACCATCCGGGCGCGAATGCGGCGGAACTGGCCTATATCGAGGCCGGCGGCGGCCTCGTGCACGCCGCGCGCAAGGCCGGCGACAAGGACGGCAAGGCCGCGCAGACGAAGTTCAGCTGGTCGATGGCCGGCAAATTGCTGAAGAAGCGCCAGCTCGCGGGCATCTGCCTCGGCCAGTTCGCCGGCAACTCGACGCTCGTGTTCTTCCTGACCTGGTTCCCGACCTATCTCGCGACAGAGCGCCACATGGGCTGGCTGAAGATCGGCTTCTTCGCGATCATGCCGTTCATCGCCGCGTCGGTCGGCGTGATGTTCGGCGGGATCTTCTCCGACTGGCTGCTGCGCCGCGGCAAGTCCGCGAACCTCGCGCGCAAGCTGCCGATCATCGCCGGCCTGCTGCTCGCGTCGACGATCATTCTCGCGAACTACGTGCAAAGCAACGAAGCCGTGATCGCGATCATGTCGGTCGCGTTCTTCGCGCAGGGGATGGCCGCGCTCGGCTGGACGCTCGTGTCCGACATCGCGCCGGACGGCCTGCTCGGCGTGACCGGCGGCATCTTCAACTTCGCGGCGAATCTGGCCGGCATCATCACGCCGCTCGTCGTCGGCTTCATCGTTGCGTCGACCGGCTCGTTCGTCGGCGCGCTCGTGTTCATCGGCGTGATCGCGCTGGTCGGCGCGCTGTCGTACATCTTCGTCGTCGGCGACATCAAGCGGATCGAGCTGTAAGCACCAACTCCACGCACATCTCGTGTGTTCGCCCGGCGGCCGGTTGGCCGCCGGGCTTTTTTGTTGGTGCGCCGGCTGATGCGCCGGCTTGTGTCCCGGCGCGCGTGTCGCGTTATGCGCGCTGCACGGCGATTCCGAGCGATTCGACCGCCTGCGCGATCGCCGCGACCGCGCGCCGGATATCGTCGGCATCGATCGCGCCGATGCAGCCGACGCGGAATGTCTCGAGCTGCGTGAGCTTGCCCGGATACAGGATGAAGCCCGCGTCGCGCACCGCGTCGTAGAAGCGGCGGAAATCGTAGGCCGGATGGTCGGGCGCGTGGAACGTGACGATCACGGGCGCCTGCACGCTCGCGTCGAGAAACGGCACGAAGCCGAGCGCGCGCATCGATTCGACCAGCGTCCGGCAGTTCTCCGCATAGCGCGCGCCGCGCGCCGGCTGGCCGCCTTCGGCGAGGTACTGGTCGAGCGCGGCGCGCAGCGCGGCGATCACGTGCGTCGGCGGCGTGAAGCGCCACTGGCCGGTTTTGCGCAGGTATGAATATTGATCGTGGAGATCGAGCGCGAGCGACCGCGAGTTGCCTTCGCTCGCGTCGAGCGTGTCGCGCTGCACAATCGCGAAACCCATCCCCGGCACGCCTTCGAGGCATTTGCCGCTCGCCGAGATCAGTGCATCGATGCCGCTGTCCGCCAGCGCGATCGGCAGCGCGCCGAACGAACTCATCGCATCGACGATCAGCCGCTTGCCGTGGCGCCGGCACGCGGCCGCGATTGCGTCCAGCGGATTCAGGATGCCGGCGCTCGTCTCCAGGTGCACGAGCGCGACGTGCGTGATGCGCGGCTCGCGTGCGAACGCGGCCTCGACCGCGGCCGCGTCGACGGCCGCGTCCTCGCCGAACGGCAACGCGATCGCGTCGATGCCGAGCCGGCCGAGGATCTTCAGGATGCGCGCGCAATACGCGCCGTTGTCGGGCACGAGCACGACGCCGTCGCGCGGCACCAGCGTGCCGAGCGCGGCCTCGACCGAGAACGTGCCGCTGCCCTGCATCGGCACGCACACGTAGTCGTCGTCGCCGCGCGCGATCGCGACGAGGTCCGTGCAGACGCTGGCCGTCAGCTGGTTGAAAGCAGTGTCCCACGACCCCCAGTCATGTTGCATTGCGTGGCGGGTTGTGGCGGACGTGGTGAGCGGGCCGGGCGTGAGAAGGATCGGATCTGGCATGGTTTTTCTCCAGCAAAGGGCGAACGAAACGCCGGGCGGCATTTCCGGATGACTTGCATGATATTGGCAAAATGTGTCATTTTTTGGAAATTGTGGCACTCGTCACGGGTTTGTCATTGAACGCTGTGATCCTTCGGTTGCCGCGCGAAACCAACCGCAGCGCGGCGGCGAGGCGGGCCGCTTATCGGCCTGCCCGGAGATAACAGGCCTTGCATGGGGCCAGAGTAAGCGCTGAAGCGCTAACTCTGGCCGACAGCGCCGGACATGCCCCGGCCGTTTGGTGTTCCGCCTACGGAGAAGTGAGATGACACTGCAGAATTCCTCGCGCGCCGCTGCCGGCGCGCTCCGCAAGCTCGCGCTGGCCGCCTGCGCCGCCGGTCTGCTGCAAGGTGCCGCGCTGCCGGCGCATGCGGCGAACGCGGTCGTGCTGTATACGGCGGACGGTCTCGAGAACCTCTATCGCGATGTGCTGCCGGCCTTCGAGAAGAAGGAAGGCGTCAAGGTCAACATCGTGACGGCGGGTAGCGGCGAGGTCGTCAACCGCGCGAACATCGAGAAGAATTCCCCGAAGGCCGACGTGATCGTCACGCTGCCGCCGTTCATTCAGCAGGCCGGCCAGATGGGCCTGCTGCAGGCGTACCAGAGCGTGAACTACAAGAACGTGCCGGCGATCGCGAAGGCCGAGGACGGCACGTGGGCGACCTTCGTGAACAACTACTTCTCGTTCGCGATCAACCCGGACGTCGTGAAGAACCAGCCGAAGACGTTCGCCGACCTGCTGTCGCCGAGCTATGCCGGCAAGGTCGCGTACTCGAACCCGGCCACGGCCGGCGACGGGATGGCCGTGCTGATCCTGACGACCTCGCTGATGGGCGAGGACAAGGCATTCGACTACCTCGCGAAGCTGTCGCAGAGCGTGAAGTTCCACACGAAGGGCACGGGCTACCTGAACGTGCTGCTGTCGCGTAACGAGATCAGCGTCGCGAACGGCGATCTGCAGATGGACCTCGACGATGCCGAACACGGCGCGCTGTCCGTCAAGCCGATCTTCCTGGCCGCGAAGGACGGCGACCAGCCGACCACGTTCCAGCTCCCGTACGGCATCGGCCTGATCAAGAGCAGCCCGAACCAGGACGCCGGCAAGAAGCTGATCGACTACCTGATGTCGACGGAAGTGCAGTCGAAGGTGCCGGACATGTATGGCATCCCGGGCCGCACGGACGTGCCGCTGGCCGGCAAGAACGGCGAAGCGGTCAAGAAGGCGATCGCGGGCGTGAAGCTGATCCCGGTCGACTGGGCCCAGGTGATGGCGAAGAAGCCGGTGTGGATCGAGCGCTGGAAGAAGGACGTGATCGGCAGCTCGGGCAAGCAGCTCGACGTCGTCAAGCCGAAGTGATCGGCGCACGCCGCCTGTATCAGCGAGCAAGAGGATGAACCCGGTGGAAACCACCCTGACCCATCCCGGCGCATTCGGCGCCGCCGAACCGCACGCGACGCTGCGGTCCGGCGCGCCGGGCGGCGTGCAGATCCAGCACCTGAGCGTGCGCTACGGCGCACGCACGGTGCTGGAAGATCTGTCGCTGTCGATCGGCGCCGGTGAATTTCTGACCGTGCTCGGCAAGAGCGGCTGCGGCAAGACCACGCTGCTGCGCTTCATCGCCGGGTTCGTGAAGGCCGACGGCCTGACCGGCACGCTGACCGTTGCCGGACGCGACCTGACCTATGCGCCGCCGCACAAGCGCAATCTCGGTCTGCTGTTCCAGAATTACGCGCTGTTCCCGCACCTGTCGGTGTTCGAGAACGTCGCATTCGGGCTGCGCGCGCGCGGGATGGCGTCGTCGGAAGTGACGCGACGCGTCGCCGACGCGCTGAAGCTCGTGCAGCTCGGCGATGCGGGCCACCACCTGCCCGCGCAGCTTTCGGGCGGAATGCAGCAGCGCGTCGCGCTGGCCCGCGCGCTCGTGATCGAGCCGGACGTGCTGCTGCTCGACGAGCCGCTGTCGGCGCTCGACGCCAACCTGCGCGCGTCGGTGCGCAGCGAACTGAAGGCGCTGCACGAGCGCCTGCCGAACCTGACCGTCGTCTGCGTGACGCACGACCGCGACGACGCGCTCGTGCTGTCCGACCGCGCGCTGTTGCTGCGCGACGGCCGCGTCGCGCAGCTCGGTACGCCGCAGCAGCTGTACGACGCGCCGCGGGACGGCTACGTCGCGCGCTATCTCGGCCCGGCGAACCTGCTGCCGCCGCACGTGATTTTCCCGCT
This sequence comes from Burkholderia pyrrocinia, assembly GCF_022809715.1. Taxonomy (NCBI): domain Bacteria; kingdom Pseudomonadati; phylum Pseudomonadota; class Betaproteobacteria; order Burkholderiales; family Burkholderiaceae; genus Burkholderia; species Burkholderia pyrrocinia. The sequence goes on along the minus strand of NZ_CP094460.1, from coordinate 1,778,252 downwards.
CGGCGATCCGCGTCACGAAGTGCGCGACAAGGTCGCGTGCGTGCGCCCCGAGCGCCTGACCGTGATGCCGCTCGCGGCCGGTGGCCTGCACGGCACGGTGTCGTCCGTCGAATGGCAGGGCGCGGACCTGTCGATCGCGGTCGTGATCGACGCGGCGCCCGACGAACCCGTGCGCGTCACGATGCAACGCGGCCGTGGCGCTGCCCCCGAGCGCGGTGCACGCGTTTCCCTGCATTGCGAGGCAGACGATGTCATCCTTATCGAGCCCTGAAGCGGGCCTGTCGCCGCACGTGCTCGCGTCGGCCGCCGCGCACGCTGCCGTCGCGCGGCGCCGCAAGCGCATGGGCGACCTGCACCTGGCCGCGCTCGCGGTCGTCGTGCTGGGCCCGCTCGTCGTCTATCCGCTGGTGCGGCTCGTACTGCTGAGCGTATCGGGCGATCACGGGCTGAGTTTTGCCGCATACCGGACCTTCTTCGGCAACCCCGACACGCGCAACGTGCTGTTGACGACGCTCGGCGTGCTGTTCGCGAGCGCCGGCACCGCATCGGTGTTCGGCGTGCTGCTGGCCGCGCTGCTGTTCTTCAAGCCGTTTCCGGGCGCATCGCTCGTCACGCGCTTCCTGGAACTGTACGTCGCGTTTCCGTCGTTCCTCGTCGCGTTCACGCTGATCTTCCTGTACGGCTCGCAAGGGTCGATCGGCATCGCGCTGCAGCACCTGTTCCATCTCGAGAATCCCCCGCTCGATTTCCTGTTCGGCATCGGCGGCGTGATTCTCGCGCAGACCGTGTTCTATACGCCGTTCGTCGTGCGGCCGACGCTCGCGTCGTTCGCGACGCTCGACCTGCGGCTGATCGAAGCCGCGCGCAGCCTCGGCGCGCCCGGCTGGATGCTCGCGCGCCGCGTCGTGCTGCCGATCGCATGGCCGGGCATCGCCGCCGGCACCGTGCTGTGTTTCCTGCTGACGCTGAACGAATTCGGGATTCTGCTCGTGCTCGGCAGCGCGCGGCTCGTGACGCTGCCGGTCGCGATCTACAGCAGCGCGACCGTCGATCTCGACCTGCCGACCGCGTCGGCCGGCGCGGTCGTGATGCTCGCGCTGTCGCTGGCGCTGTATACGGTTTATCGCCGGGTGAACCGGCGTGCGACGGGAGGGAATGATGTCCGCTGAATTCCGTATCGGGCAGGCCGTGCCGCGCCACCGGATCGGCTGGAGCGACGCGCTGCTCAAGCATGCGTCGCGCGCCGCGCTTGCGCTGGCCGCGTTCGCATGCTTCTGGCTGTTCGTGCTGCCCGTCATCGTCGTCGCGCTGTCGAGCGTGGCGACGCGATGGTCGGGCACGATCTTGCCGGCCGGCTACAGCCTGCGCTGGTTCGAGCGGCTCGGCTCGCCGGAATACGACGCGCTGCTGACGAGCCTCGAAATCGGCTTCGGCGTGTCGGCGATCGGCACGATCCTCGGGCTGTGGCTTGCGCTTGCGCTCGAAGGGCGCGACCGGCGCGGCCTCGGCGCGGTCGTCGACGCGCTCGTGATGGTGCCGAACGGCGTGCCGAGCGTCGTGCTCGGGCTCGCGGTGCTGATCGCGTATCACCAGAAGCCGGTCGACCTGTCGAGCTCGGCGGCGATCGTCGTGCTCGTGCAGCTCGCGCTGATTTTGCCGTTCTGCTATCGCTGCGCGGCCGCCGCGCTGCGTCCGGAGCTGACCGTGCTGCGCGAAGCTGCGGCGAGCCTCGGTGCGCCACCAGCGATGGTGCTGCGCCGCGTGCTGCTGCCGCAACTCGTGCCGGCGCTGCGCGCGAGCCTCGCGCTCGGCTTCGCGCTGTCGCTCGGCGAGCTCGGCGCCACACTGACGGTTTATCCGCCCGGCTTCGCGACCGTGCCGATCGTCGTGATCGGCCAGGTCGAGCGTGGTTATTACCTTCCGGCATCGGCGCTGTCGCTGCTGATGCTCGGCGCGTCGCTCGCGGCGCTGCTGCTGATCGCCGCGCGTGTGCCGCGCGGCACGCGGGCGGCATCATGAACGCCGCGTTCGCATTGCGCCGTCCCGATGAAGCGTCGGCGGCCGGCGTATCGCCGGATCTCGCGGGACGCTCGGTCGACGTCAACGGCCGGTGCTACCGGCTGCCGGTCGAGCCGACCGTCGTCGTCTGTGTCGACGGCTGCGAGTACGACTATCTCGAACGTGCGGTGGAAGCGGGCGTCGCGCCGTTCATTGGCCGGATGATCGCGGAAGGCACGGCGTGGCGCGCCGATTGTGTCGTGCCGACCTTCACCAACCCGAACAACCTGTCGATCGTCTGCGGCGTGCCGCCGTCGGTCCACGGAATCTGCGGCAACTATTTCTGGGACGCGACCGCCGACGGCGGGCGCGGCGCCGAAGTGATGATGAACGACCCGGCCTATCTGCGGGCCGGCACGCTGCTCGCGGCGGCGTCCGACGCCGGCGCGCGGGTGGCCGTCGTGACGGCGAAGGACAAGCTGCGCCGGTTGCTCGGCTGGCAGCTGAACGGCATCTGCTTTTCCGCCGAGAAGGCCGCGCAGGCGAATCTCGCGGAAAACGGCATCGCCGACGTGCTCGACTGGGTCGGCCTTCCATCGCCGGATGTCTACAGCGCGGCGTTGTCCGAGTTCGTGTTCGCGGCCGGCGTGCGGCTCGCGCAGACGCGGCAGGTCGACCTGATGTACCTGTCGACCACCGACTACGTGCAGCACAAGTGCGAGCCGGGCAGCGCCGGCGCGAACGCGTTCTACGCGATGATGGACGGTTACCTCGCGCAGCTCGACGCGCTTGGCTGGGCGATCGCGCTCACGGCCGACCACGGGATGAACGCGAAGCACGATCCCACGACCGGCCGCCCGAACGTGATTTATCTGCAGGATGCGTTCGACGGCTGGTACGGTGCGCAGGCCGCGCGCGTGATCCTGCCGATCACTGATCCGTATGTCGTGCACCACGGCGCGCTCGGTTCGTTTGCAACCATCTACCTGACGCCAGGCGTCGACCGGGCCGAGGCGATGTGGCGTGTCGGCGGCCTCGACGGTGTCGAGCTCGTGCTCGACAACGCGGAAGCCGCCGCACGCTTCGAGCTGCCGGCCGACCGGATCGGCGATCTCGTCGTGATCGGCCGCCGCGACATGACGCTCGGTACGCGCGAGCGCGAACACGACTTGTCGGGCCTCACGGTGCCGCTGCGTTCGCATGGCGGTGTGTCGGAACAGGAGGTGCCGCTGCTGTTCAATCGCCGTATCGAGCGGGACGATCCCGCGCGTCGCCCGCGCAACTTCGACGTGTTCGATTTCGTGCTGAACCGGATCGCGACATGATGGTCCACCCCCGGCAAGACCATCCCGAGTTTCGCGCCGAGGCGCTGCGCTGGTGCGGCACGCGCGCGACACGCGAGCGCACCTTCGATATCGACGATCCTTATACGGGCGCGCGGGTCGGTACCGCGCCGCTCGCCAGCGTCGACGACGTGCGCGCCGCGTTCGATTACGCGATGGCCTACCGGCCGAAGCTCACGCGCTACGAACGTTCGCAGATCCTCGAACGCGCGGCCGCGCTGCTGCGCGAGCGCACCGAGGAAGCGTCCGACCTGATCACGCTCGAATCCGGGCTGTCGAAACAGGATTCCCGCTACGAGATCGGCCGCGTTGCCGACGTGCTGAAGTTCGCGGCGGTCGAGGCGCTGCGTGACGACGCGCAAAGTTTCTCGTGCGACCTGACGCCCCACGGCAAGGCGCGGCGCGTGTTCTCGCAGCGGCAGCCGCTCGACGGCGTGATCGTCGCGATCACGCCGTTCAATCATCCGATGAACCAGGTTGCGCACAAGATCGCGCCGGCGATCGCGACCAACAACCGCGTGATCGTGAAGCCGTCGGAGAAGGTGCCGCTGTCGGCGTTCTATCTGGCCGATCTGCTGTATGAGGCCGGACTGCCGGAGCCGATGCTGCAGGTGCTGACCGGCGATCCGCGCGAGATCGCGGACGAACTCGTTACGCATCCGCATGCATCGCTGATCACCTTCACCGGCGGCGTTGCGATCGGCAAGGCGATTGTCGCGCGGGCCGGCTACCGGCGCATCGTGCTGGAGCTGGGCGGCAACGACCCGCTGATCGTTCTCGAAGACGCCGATCTCGAACGTGCGGCATCGCTGGCGGTGCTCGGTTCGTACCGGAATTCGGGCCAGCGCTGCACGGCCGTCAAGCGGATGCTGGTGCAGCGCTCGATCGCGCCCGCGTTCACCGAGCTGCTCGTCGAGAAGACGCGCGCGTGGAAGTACGGCGATCCGTTCGATCCGGCGAACGAAATGGGCACGGTGATCGACGAGGCGGCGGCGCGGCTGTTCGAGGCGCGGGTCGACGAGGCGGTTGCGCAGGGTGCGCGCCTGCTGACCGGCAACGTGCGGCGCGGCGCGCTGTATGCGCCGACCGTGCTCGACAACGTCGATCCGTCGATGACGATCGTGCGCGAGGAGACCTTCGGTCCCGTATCGCCCGTCATCACGTTCGACACGATCGACGACGCGATCCGGATCAGCAACGGAACCGCGTTCGGGCTGTCGTCGGGCGTCTGTACGGACAGCACGGCGGCTGTCGTGCGGTTCGTGAACGAACTGAACGTCGGCACCGTGAATGTATGGGAAGTGCCCGGATACCGGATCGAGTTGTCGCCGTTCGGCGGGATCAAGGATTCGGGGCTCGGTTACAAGGAAGGTGTTCAGGAGGCGATGAAGAGCTTCACGAACCTGAAGACGTTTTCGCTGCCTTGGGAGTGAGCGAATGGCATTGACGGTGGAAGAGATCCACGGGCTGTATCGCGAGCACGGCCATGTGGCCTATAGCGGTGAACCCGTCACGCAGCTCGAGCATGCGTTGCAAAGCGGATTGCTGGCGGAAGAGGCGGGCGCTGACGAAGCACTGGTTGCGGCGGCGTTCCTGCACGACCTAGGGCATCTGCTGAATCGCCAGGGCGAGACGCCGAGCGCGCGCGGGATCGACGATCTGCATCAGTATTACGTGCTGCCGTTTCTGCGACCGCTGTTTTCCGACGCGGTGCTGGAACCGATCCGGCTGCACGTCGATGCGAAGCGCTGCCTGTGCCGCACGGACGCTGGCTACTTCGAGAGCCTGTCGCCGGACTCGGTGCGCAGCCTCGCGCTGCAGGGCGGCATCTTCAGCGAAGAGGAGACGGCGGCGTTCCTGCAGCGCCCGTTTGCGGAGGACGCGCTGCGTTTGCGCCGCTGGGACGATACGGCGAAGGAAGCAGGGAAGGTGACGCCGGATCTCGATCACTATATGGAGATCGTCGCACGGCAGGTGCGCGTGACCTGACCGTTTCGTTGCTTCTATATATGACCCCGCACGCGGCAGCGTGCGGGGTCATATATTTTTTGCGAAACCCCTTGCGCGATTGACGCGGGGTGCATAGAATCACGCCTCTTTCGCGCTAACGGAAACGCGGCGCGGGAGAGGGAAGCGATGCTGTTGTGGGGTTGGTGGTAGCGAGCCCGAGCAGCACACGAAGATGAACCCCGCAGTCGCAACGAAGCAGTTAAAAAGTTGTTGACGAGCTGCGAAACACGGTTCATAATTTCGCTTCTCTGCTGCTGAAAACGCAGCGCTGCTGAGAAACGCGAAGTTCCTCGCAGAAACGCTCTTTAAAAATTAACAGCCGATAAGTGTGGGCGCTTGATGGCAGCGAGCTGATCCTCGGATCAGAAAGCGAAAGTATCAAGAGTCTCACACTAAAGTAAGTCAGGTTTATGAAGCAATTCATATACCTGTCAGCTTTGAGTGAGCGACCGGTTCTTAACCGAACCGAAAACAGTAACAGGTTTAAACTGAAGAGTTTGATCCTGGCTCAGATTGAACGCTGGCGGCATGCCTTACACATGCAAGTCGAACGGCAGCACGGGTGCTTGCACCTGGTGGCGAGTGGCGAACGGGTGAGTAATACATCGGAACATGTCCTGTAGTGGGGGATAGCCCGGCGAAAGCCGGATTAATACCGCATACGATCTACGGATGAAAGCGGGGGACCTTCGGGCCTCGCGCTATAGGGTTGGCCGATGGCTGATTAGCTAGTTGGTGGGGTAAAGGCCTACCAAGGCGACGATCAGTAGCTGGTCTGAGAGGACGACCAGCCACACTGGGACTGAGACACGGCCCAGACTCCTACGGGAGGCAGCAGTGGGGAATTTTGGACAATGGGCGAAAGCCTGATCCAGCAATGCCGCGTGTGTGAAGAAGGCCTTCGGGTTGTAAAGCACTTTTGTCCGGAAAGAAATCCTTGGTTCTAATATAGCCGGGGGATGACGGTACCGGAAGAATAAGCACCGGCTAACTACGTGCCAGCAGCCGCGGTAATACGTAGGGTGCGAGCGTTAATCGGAATTACTGGGCGTAAAGCGTGCGCAGGCGGTTTGCTAAGACCGATGTGAAATCCCCGGGCTCAACCTGGGAACTGCATTGGTGACTGGCAGGCTAGAGTATGGCAGAGGGGGGTAGAATTCCACGTGTAGCAGTGAAATGCGTAGAGATGTGGAGGAATACCGATGGCGAAGGCAGCCCCCTGGGCCAATACTGACGCTCATGCACGAAAGCGTGGGGAGCAAACAGGATTAGATACCCTGGTAGTCCACGCCCTAAACGATGTCAACTAGTTGTTGGGGATTCATTTCCTTAGTAACGTAGCTAACGCGTGAAGTTGACCGCCTCGGGAGTACGGTCGCAAGATTAAAACTCAAAGGAATTGACGGGGACCCGCACAAGCGGTGGATGATGTGGATTAATTCGATGCAACGCGAAAAACCTTACCTACCCTTGACATGGTCGGAATCCTGCTGAGAGGTGGGAGTGCTCGAAAGAGAACCGGCGCACAGGTGCTGCATGGCTGTCGTCAGCTCGTGTCGTGAGATGTTGGGTTAAGTCCCGCAACGAGCGCAACCCTTGTCCTTAGTTGCTACGCAAGAGCACTCTAAGGAGACTGCCGGTGACAAACCGGAGGAAGGTGGGGATGACGTCAAGTCCTCATGGCCCTTATGGGTAGGGCTTCACACGTCATACAATGGTCGGAACAGAGGGTTGCCAACCCGCGAGGGGGAGCTAATCCCAGAAAACCGATCGTAGTCCGGATTGCACTCTGCAACTCGAGTGCATGAAGCTGGAATCGCTAGTAATCGCGGATCAGCATGCCGCGGTGAATACGTTCCCGGGTCTTGTACACACCGCCCGTCACACCATGGGAGTGGGTTTTACCAGAAGTGGCTAGTCTAACCGCAAGGAGGACGGTCACCACGGTAGGATTCATGACTGGGGTGAAGTCGTAACAAGGTAGCCGTATCGGAAGGTGCGGCTGGATCACCTCCTTTCCAGAGCTTCTCGCAAAGTTGAGCGCTCACGCTTATCGGCTGTAAATTAAAGACAGACTCAGGGGTCTGTAGCTCAGTCGGTTAGAGCACCGTCTTGATAAGGCGGGGGTCGTTGGTTCGAATCCAACCAGACCCACCATTGTCTGACGTGTCGGTGATCGTTAGCGCTTTGGCGCTTACGAGTACCCCAAGCCGACCGGCTCACACCTGAGGTTCTCTGTACATATGGGGGCATAGCTCAGCTGGGAGAGCACCTGCTTTGCAAGCAGGGGGTCGTCGGTTCGATCCCGTCTGCCTCCACCAATCTTCAATGACAAGCGTTCGACGTAGTCGAACTTTTGTCATTGGCGATTGAGCCAGTCAGAGTGATATGTAGTAGGTATCGGCTGTCGTTCTTTAACAATCTGGAAGAAGTAAGTAATTTGGATAGCGGAAGCGTCTTGAGATGGACGTGAAAGTTATCCGGGTTGTGATTGTATCGATGTATCTCAAGATGATTCGAACTCTATGTTTGACTCAATTGGAATACGGCACAACGCGAGAACTCAACCTGTAACGACTGTCGACGAGACAGACTCGTTATAGGGTCAAGCGAACAAGTGCATGTGGTGGATGCCTTGGCGATCACAGGCGATGAAGGACGCGGTAGCCTGCGAAAAGCCCCGGGGAGCTGGCAAACAAGCTTTGATCCGGGGATGTCCGAATGGGGAAACCCACTCCTTTTGGAGTATCCATGGCTGAATACATAGGCCATGAGAAGCGAACGCGGTGAACTGAAACATCTAAGTAACCGCAGGAAAAGAAATCAACCGAGATTCCCAAAGTAGTGGCGAGCGAAATGGGATGAGCCTTGCACTCTTTATTTGTATTGTTAGCCGAACGCTCTGGAAAGTGCGGCCATAGCAGGTGATAGCCCTGTAGGCGAAAACAGTATGAAAGAACTAGGTGTGCGACAAGTAGGGCGGGACACGTGAAATCCTGTCTGAAGATGGGGGGACCATCCTCCAAGGCTAAATACTCGTGATCGACCGATAGTGAACCAGTACCGTGAGGGAAAGGCGAAAAGAACCCCGGGAGGAGTGAAATAGATCCTGAAACCGCATGCATACAAACAGTCGGAGCCTCGTAAGGGGTGACGGCGTACCTTTTGTATAATGGGTCAGCGACTTACGTTCAGTAGCAAGCTTAACCGTATAGGGCAGGCGTAGCGAAAGCGAGTCCGAATAGGGCGTTCAGTTGCTGGGCGTAGACCCGAAACCAAGTGATCTATCCATGGCCAGGATGAAGGTGCGGTAACACGTACTGGAGGTCCGAACCCACTAACGTTGAAAAGTTAGGGGATGAGCTGTGGATAGGGGTGAAAGGCTAAACAAACTTGGAAATAGCTGGTTCTCTCCGAAAACTATTTAGGTAGTGCCTCGTGTCTCACCTTCGGGGTAGAGCACTGTCATGGTTGGGGGGTCTATTGCAGATTACCCCGCCATAGCAAACTCCGAATACCGAAGAGTGCAATCACGGGAGACAGACATCGGGTGCTAACGTCCGGTGTCAAGAGGGAAACAACCCAGACCGCCAGCTAAGGTCCCCAAATATAGCTAAGTGGGAAACGAAGTGGGAAGGCTAAAACAGTCAGGAGGTTGGCTTAGAAGCAGCCACCCTTTAAAGAAAGCGTAATAGCTCACTGATCGAGTCGTCCTGCGCGGAAGATGTAACGGGGCTAAGCTATATACCGAAGCTGCGGATGCGTGCTTTGCACGCATGGTAGGAGAGCGTTCCGTAAGCCTGCGAAGGTGCGTTGAAAAGCGTGCTGGAGGTATCGGAAGTGCGAATGCTGACATGAGTAGCGATAAAGGGGGTGAAAGGCCCCCTCGCCGTAAGCCCAAGGTTTCCTACGCAACGTTCATCGGCGTAGGGTGAGTCGGCCCCTAAGGCGAGGCAGAAATGCGTAGCTGATGGGAAGCAGGTCAATATTCCTGCACCATTGTTAGATGCGATGGGGGGACGGATCGCGGAAGGTTGTCCGGGTGTTGGAAGTCCCGGTCGCTGCATTGGAGAAGGCGCTTAGGCAAATCCGGGCGCGCAATTCAAGGGTGTGGCGCGAGCTCCTTAGGGAGCGAAGCAATTGGAAGTGGTTCCAAGAAAAGCCTCTAAGCTTCAGTCTAACGATGACCGTACCGCAAACCGACACAGGTGGGCGAGATGAGTATTCTAAGGCGCTTGAGAGAACTCGGGAGAAGGAACTCGGCAAATTGGTACCGTAACTTCGGGATAAGGTACGCCCTTGTAGCTTGACTGGCCTGCGCCAGGAGGGTGAAGGGGTTGCAATAAACTGGTGGCTGCGACTGTTTAATAAAACACAGCACTCTGCAAACACGAAAGTGGACGTATAGGGTGTGACGCCTGCCCGGTGCCGGAAGATTAAATGATGGGGTGCAAGCTCTTGATTGAAGTCCCGGTAAACGGCGGCCGTAACTATAACGGTCCTAAGGTAGCGAAATTCCTTGTCGGGTAAGTTCCGACCTGCACGAATGGCGTAACGATGGCCACACTGTCTCCTCCCGAGACTCAGCGAAGTTGAAGTGTTTGTGATGATGCAATCTACCCGCGGCTAGACGGAAAGACCCCATGAACCTTTACTGTAGCTTTGCATTGGACTTTGAACCGATCTGTGTAGGATAGGTGGGAGGCTATGAAACCGGAACGCTAGTTTCGGTGGAGCCGTCCTTGAAATACCACCGTTTGTTTGAGGTTCTAACCTTGGCCCGTGATCCGGGTCGGGGACAGTGCATGGTAGGCAGTTTGACTGGGGCGGTCTCCTCCCAAAGCGTAACGGAGGAGTACGAAGGTACGCTAGGTACGGTCGGAAATCGTGCTGATAGTGCAATGGCATAAGCGTGCTTAACTGCGAGACCGACAAGTCGAGCAGGTGCGAAAGCAGGTCATAGTGATCCGGTGGTTCTGTATGGAAGGGCCATCGCTCAACGGATAAAAGGTACTCTGGGGATAACAGGCTGATACCGCCCAAGAGTTCATATCGACGGCGGTGTTTGGCACCTCGATGTCGGCTCATCTCATCCTCGGGCTGTAGCCGGTCCCAAGGGTATGGCTGTTCGCCATTTAAAGAGGTACGTGAGCTGGGTTTAAAACGTCGTGAGACAGTTTGGTCCCTATCTGCCGTGGGCGTTGGATATTTGAAGGGGGCTGCTCCTAGTACGAGAGGACCGGAGTGGACGAACCTCTGGTGTACCGGTTGTCACGCCAGTGGCATCGCCGGGTAGCTATGTTCGGAAGAGATAACCGCTGAAAGCATCTAAGCGGGAAACTCGCCTTAAGATGAGATATCCCTGGGGACTAGATCCCCTTGAAGGGTCGTTCGAGACCAGGACGTTGATAGGTCAGGTGTGTAAGCGCAGTAATGCGTTCAGCTAACTGATACTAATTGCCCGTAAGGCTTGATCCTATAACAAGTCTGTTTTACAGACAGCGGTTGAATGACCGCGATGTGCTGATACGCACAACCCCAAAATTACTGCTTCTTCCCGATTGGTCGCGTTGCGAAGCAGCGCGACAACCCTCTTTGCCTGATGACCATAGCGAGTCGGTCCCACCCCTTCCCATCCCGAACAGGACCGTGAAACGACTCTACGCCGATGATAGTGCGGATTCCCGTGTGAAAGTAGGTAATCGTCAGGCTCCCTAAGCCAAGAACCCCCGCCCAAAAGGCGGGGGTTTTTGCATTTCAGCGGCGGAAATGCGGGGCACGCCAAGCAACGGCGGCGCAGTCGGAGCCAGAGCCGGAGTGCCGATGGCATCGATTTGCGCAGCTACCGTTCTCGAGCGATCCGCAGTTCTGCGCCGCTGAATTTTTCAGGTGTCTTCTTCTACGCATCGTATCGATGCACCTTCAGCCGGTGCCTAGCGCATGTCGGCACATTCAAAGATGATGTTGTAATGGTCGCTGATGGGCGACGTTCATCGATGATGCTCGATAAATGGCGTGTTTCTGCGAAAGACATCCATCCTCCCATGCTTCGCCTCGACCTGTCCGAGGACGTCACTCGGCGAGCGCAGCACGAAACCGTCCCCGAAATCTATGCGCATAAAGTCCATTCGTGTGACATGAGTCGGCGAAGCGAAGGTAAAGCCCTTCAGGGTAATATCGCCATTCGCCCCCGATCCCGGTGCTTGTCTGCACCTATTGGCGGTCGGTGTTTTCCGCATTCCGTCTCCTGCACCATTCATGACTGACAGCCCTGCCCAAGGTGGTCGGACGACCGACTTCTTGCCGTACCTCGTCGCCGCAACGTTCTTCATGGAGTACCTCGACACGACCGTGATCGCGACCGCGCTGCCGCAAATGGCGCAGTCGTTCGGCGTCGGGCCGAATGCGCTGAGCCTCGGGATGACGGCCTACATGCTTGCGCTTGCAGTGTTCATCCCGATCAGCGGTTGGATCGCGGATCGATATGGATCGCGCACCGTGTTCGCCAGCGCGATCGTCGTCTTTACGGGCGCGTCGGTGCTGTGCGGGCTGTCCGATGGCGTGGTGACGTTCACGGCTGCGCGGCTGCTGCAGGGTGTCGGCGGGGCGATGATGGTGCCGGTCGGACGGATGATCGTCGTGCGTAGCACCGAGAAAGCAAAGCTGATGCGTGCGATCGCGACGATCACGTGGCCGGGCATCGTCGCGCCCGTCGTCGGGCCGCCGATCGGCGGCTTCATTACCACCTATGCGTCCTGGCGATGGATCTTCCTGTTGAACGTCCCGTTCGGCATCGCCGCGCTCGTCTGTACCTGGCTGATCGTCCGGAACACGCGGGCCGACGAGCAGCGGCCGCTCGACTGGGTCGGCTTCGTACTGGCCGGCGGAGCACTGACCTGTCTGTTGATCGGTACCGAGGCGGCCGGCCAGCAGGATGTCCACTTCACACGCGCGGCCGTCCTGGTCGGCGCGAGCGTATTGTTCGGCATGGCCGCGTGGCTGCATGCGCGGCGTTGTGTGCATCCGCTGCTCGATTTCACGACGCTGAAGGTGCCGACGTTCTCGGTGACCGTGATCACCGGCTCGATCACGCGGATGGCGATCAACGCCGTGCCGTACCTGCTGCCGCTGCTGTTTCAGATCGGTTTCGGGCTGTCGCCGTTCCAGTCCGGTTTGCTGCTGCTCGCGAGTGCGCTCGGCAATCTCGGCATGAAGGCGGGAACGTCGTGGATCCTCGACCGCTACGGTTTCCGGCGCGTCGCGCTCGTCGACGTGACGCTCGTCGGCATCTTCACGATCGTATGCGGCTGGCTGACCGCATCGACGCCGCTGACGATCACGCTGTTCGTCGTATTCGTCTACGGGCTGACGCGGTCGATGCAGTTCACGACGCTCGCGACGCTGGCCTATGCGGATATCCCGGCTCACCAGACGAGCGCGGCCAGCACGTTGTGGAGCGCTGCGCAACAAATGACGATCGGGATGGGGATCGCGTTCGGCGCGTTGTCGCTGCGGCTCGCGGCGTTGGTGCGTGGCGATGCGGCCGGCATGCATTACGTGCTCGACGATTTCCGCTGGGCTTTCGTCGCAGCGGGCGTGCTCGCACTGCTGACGTTGCCGGGCTACGCGCGATTGGCCGCCGATGCAGGCGATCGGCTGCGGGCGAATGTGGCGCGAGGGTAGGACGGACTGCTAATCGCGTTTGTGTCGCGACAGGTGAGTGTTTTGGTTTCCTGTCGCTCGCCAGCAACGTCGAATCGTCTTGGCTGGGATGACCTGACGGGGAGCGAAAGCTGTCATCCGTCAAAGTGGACGAGCGGGCAGATCGCGCGGCGATGCGTGGCCGTAACGTCCGCGGAACGATTACACGCGACTGGCGTGACAGACGCGCGGTGTTTACCGCGCGAACCCGTCGGCGTGATCAACCGCACGACCATATCGCGCTCGTCCCGATTACCGTCATTGCGCATCATGGAAGATGATGCCGACCGTGTGGCGATGGCCGCTTCTGATCCGGCTTACGCCGTGGCGCAGATTGACGCGATAGACGCCGCGCGTTCCCTGCACGGGCCTGCCGTGCACGGCGAAGATCACTGCGTCGCCTTGCGTCAGCGGCACCACTTCCGCACGCGACTGCATGCGTGGCCGCTGTTCCGTCAACACGAATTCCCCTCCGGTGAAATCGCGGCCCGGCGCCGACAGCAGGATCGCGACCTGCAGCGGAAACACGTGCTCGCCATACAGGTCCTGATGGAGACAGTTGTAGTCGTCGGCACCGTATTGCAGGATCAGCGGCGTCGGTCGTGTCTGTCCCGCCGCGTGGCAGCGATCGAGGAAGGCCCCATGGTCTTTCGGATAGCGAACGTCGATCCCGAGTGCCTGGTTCCAGCGATTCGCGATCGGCGCGAGATGCGGATAGATCGTCGCACGCAACTCGGCGACGATCGCAGGCAGCGGATAGGCGAAATACTTGTATTCGCCGCGCCCGAATCCATGCCGCGCCATCACGATGCGTGAACGATAGAGCGCATCCCGCGTATAGAGCGATGCGAGCGCATCGCACTCGCTTGCCGAGATCAGGCCCGGCACGCGCGCGCATCCGTAGCGATCGAGTTCGGCATCGACGGTCGTCCAGTCGACTGTGTCGACGCGTTGCGCGATGTCCAGCGATTCGACGGCAGGTTGCAGATCGGCGATGTTCACGGGCGTACCTCGTTTGTCAGTAGTGTGGCGCCGTGCGGTCGCGCGGAATACTCAGGAAACATCGCGTGCGCGGTTGAGTCCACGATAAAAGTTGATGAACCCAGTCTAGCGACGTTCCTGCGCCGGCGCGCTCCAGATCTTGCGCTCCAATTCGGAAAAGGAAGAGGGGGAAAGCTCGCGACGTGGCATGGGCGCACGCGAATGTGTCGACGTCGGAGCGCGGAAGCGAAGAAGCGAGGGTCGAATTTCCAACAGCAGGCGGCCGGCTTCCGCCGGCCACCCGCAGTGGCCCCGATCAGGCCAGCGACCGGAACAACCAGTAGAGCCCGCCCGCAAGTGCGATCGACGCCGGCAGCGTCAGCACCCACGCGAGTACGAGGCTGCGCACCGTGCTCCATTGCAACCCGGACCCGTTCGCCGCCATCGTGCCCGCGACGCCCGACGACAGCACGTGTGTCGTCGAAACGGGCAGCCCGTACACGTCGGCGGCGCCGATCGTCAGCATCGCGACGAGTTCGGCCGACGCGCCCTGTCCGTACGTCAAATGCTGCTTGCCGATTTTCTCGCCGACGGTCACGACGATCCGCTTCCAGCCGACCATCGTGCCGAGGCCCAGTGCGATCGCAACGGCGACCTTCACCCAGGTCGGAATGAACTTGGTCGCGTGGTCGAGCTGCTTGCGATAGTTGTCGATCGCGAGCTTGTCGTCGGCGGCAAGCGCGGGCTGGCCCGACTTCTCGATCAGGCGAATTGCTTCGGATACCAGATACATCGTGTTGCGCACGTTGTCGACGTCGCGCTGCGGCACGGCTGCCATCGAGCCCGACGTGCCGACCGCGGTCGCGAGCGATGTCGACAACTGCTGTACGGCCGGCAGCACGGCGGGCGTCAGCTCGCGACGCTGCACGTAGTGCTCGACGTCGGCGCGCGGGTTCGCGGACGGCGCGACGCCATTCGTGTATTTCCCGAACGTCGCGGCGGCCTGGTTCGCGACCGCAACGAAGGTTTGCGATTCGGCAGGCGTAACGGCCTTGTTCAGCGCATACGCGGTCGGCACCGTGCCGATCAGGATCAGCATGATGAGGCCCATCCCTTTCTGCCCGTCGTTCGAACCGTGCGCGAACGACACGCCCGTGCAGGTCAGGATCAGCAGGCAGCGAATCCAGAACGGCGGCGGCTGATCCTTCGGCGGCTCCTTGTACAGCTCGGGAATCCGCACGACGGCCTTCAGCACGAGCAGCAGCAGCGACGCGCACAGGAAGCCGACGATCGGCGAGAGCAGCAGCGACTTGCCGACGCCGAGCGCCTGGCCCCAGTCGACGCCGCTCGTGCCCGACGGCCCGTGCATCAACTGGTTCATCAGCCCGACGCCGATGATCGAGCCGATCAGCGTATGCGAGCTCGACGAAGGCAACCCGAAATACCAGGTCGCGAGGTTCCAGACGATTGCGGCGATCAGCAGCGCGAACACCATCGCGAAGCCCGCGCCGCTGCCGACCTGCAGGATCAGCTCGACAGGCAGCAACTGCAGGATGCCGAACGCGACTGCGCCGCTCGAAACCATCACGCCGAGGAAGTTCCACATGCCGGACCAGATCACCGCGACGTTCGGCGTCAGCGAGTGCGTATAGATCACGGTGGCGACCGCGTTCGCGGTGTCGTGGAAACCGTTGACGAATTCGAAGCCGAGCGCGATCAGCAGCGCGGCGCCGAGCATCAGGTACGGGAATAGCGATCCTTCGCGGACCGGCGACAGATCGTCGATCAGGTGCGTGGCGATATAGACGGCGCCGATCGCGAGCACCAGCAGGAAGAAGGCATAGCCGACCTGCCGGTTGCGCTCGAAGGAGCCGCGATTGTTCGCGGCGGACGAAGCAGGTTGATTCATGACGGTATCTCGTGAGGGAACCGCGTCCGATCCTAGCCGCGGGCAGCAGTCAGTTTGATGACAATCGGGATGACGAACGGGTTGTCTTACGGCGGCGTAAGGTGAACGTCGGCATGCGACCGAGATGCGACACGTCGGCCCGTATCGTGGCTCACATAGTGAACACGACACGGCTGGGACTTACGCATCGGTGTCGCGCCGATCGTCGTTCGTCATCAACGCCTAGCCGTGCGGCGACGCAACGAAGGTCGTGCACGACAGCGGCGCGACGTCGATGCGGGTTGCAGCGTCGGGATCCATCCGCAGTGCGTGTGCGACGGCCGCGCGAACGATCGCCGCATGCGTGATCGCGACGATGTCGCGGCCGGGCGGCAGCGCGTTCAACCATGCTCCGACGCGGCGAACGGCGGCTTCGAACGATTCGCCGCCGTGCGGCGACGCAGACGGATCGGCGATCCATGCGCCCAGTTCGTCCGGCAGGTCGCGCGCGAGGTCGTGCAGCCGCTTGCCGCGCCAGTTTCCGTAGTCGATGTCGCGCAGCGCGTCGTCGACGTCGGCATGCAGCCCGAGCGCATCGGCGGTCTGCCGCGCGCAGCACGCGGGGCTGCACAGCACGAGCGAGCCGGCGACGCCTGTCCACCGGGCGCGCAGCGCAGCGGCGTCCGCGAGCCCGTGTGCGTCGAGCAGATCGTCGTCGGGAAACGCGCCGGTGCGCATCGCCCGGGTCGATGCGTGTGCGATCAGGCGCAGCGAGGCATGCATGTTCATGTCGGTTTTCGGATGGGCCGGGGCGGGTGTGCGGTCGTCCGCGACCTTCACTTCAATACGCGGACTTTCGCGCGTACAA
This sequence comes from Burkholderia pyrrocinia, assembly GCF_022809715.1. Classification (NCBI taxonomy): domain Bacteria; kingdom Pseudomonadati; phylum Pseudomonadota; class Betaproteobacteria; order Burkholderiales; family Burkholderiaceae; genus Burkholderia; species Burkholderia pyrrocinia. The sequence continues at coordinate 1,761,463 of NZ_CP094460.1, read as the reverse complement.
TTCGCCCGATACGAAACGCGGAAGCCGGTGCAATTCCGGCGCGGTCGCGCCACTGTAACCGGGGAATCCCGATCCCGGAAGCCAGACCTGCCTTCGTACCCATCCAACATTTGTCGGGGCGCGATTCCCCTGAGGTGCATCCATGAGCGAAGCAGTGCTGAAGCCGGTTGTCGTGCCGGCACCCATCCCCGTCCGTGAACTGTTGCCGTGGGCCGTGTTCGTCGGCCTGATGCTGCTGCTCGCACTCTATTTCGTCGGCGCGGAACAAGGCGCGACGTCGCTCGTGCCGGGCATGTACGTGCACGAATTCGTCCACGACGGCCGCCATCTGCTCGGCTTTCCCTGCCACTGACGCGGAGTACACGATGGTCGGAAAGCTGCTCATGCGCGGGATGCTCGCAGGCATCGCCGCGGGCCTCCTCACGTTCGGTTTCGCGAAAATCGTCGGCGAACCGCAAGTCGATCAGGCGATTTCCTTTGAAGAAAAGCTCGAGGCCGCCAAAGGCGACGTGCCGGAGCACGAGCACGAGCTGGTCAGCCGCGACACGCAGGCCGGCCTCGGCCTGTTGACGGGTGTCGTGACCTACGGCGCGGCATTCGGCGGGCTGTTCTCGCTGGTCTTTGCGTATGCATACGGGCGAGGCGGCCGCCTTCCGGCGCGGCCGCTGGCCGCGTGGCTTGCGCTGGCGGCATTCGTCGCGCTCGTGATCGTGCCGAACATCAAGTACCCGGCCAATCCGCCGTCGGTCGGCGATCCCGACACGATCGGCCATCGCACGGGCCTGTTCTTCCTGATGATCGCGATCTCGATCGCGACGATGGCGTTCTCGGTCAGCGTGCGCCGCCATCTGCTGGCGAAGCTCGGCCAATGGAATGCGTCGATCGTCGCGGGGCTCGTGTTCATCGCGATCATCGCGGCCGTGCAGTTCGGACTGCCGTCGATCAACGAAGTGCCGGCCGCGTTCCCGGCCGACGTGCTGTGGAAGTTCCGCGTCGCGGCCATCGGCATGCAGGCGATCATGTGGACGACGATCGGCCTGCTGTTCGGCGCGTGGGTCGAGCGCGGCGAACGCATCGGCATGCGCGCCGCCTGACGCGCATTGCAACGGGGCGCGCCTAGCGCAGCATGCGCGGCGCGCTCCACGTCGATTCGCGCGCCAGCGCGACGAACGCGGCCAGATAGTCGATCGATGCGTCCGCTTCGCGGATGCCGAGGAAGATCTGCTTCGCGATCCCCTGCTTGCCGAGCTTGACCGGCACGACCGGCATCCGGTCCGCGTATTCGTCGGCGAGCCATCTCGGCAACGCGGCCACGCCGCGCCCGCTCGCGACCATCTGCAGCATGATGTCGGTCGTCTCGATCGACTTGTGGCGCCTCGGTACGATGCCGGCCGGCGTCAGGAACTGGTTGTAGATGTCGAGCCGGTCGGTTTCGACCGGATAGGTAATCAGGATCTCGTCGGTCAGTTGCTCGGGCGTCACGTAATCGGCATTTGCGAACCGGTGTGAGTCGGCGACCACCAGCACCTGCTCGTAGTCGAACACGGGATCGAAGCGCAGGCCCGGCTTGTTCAGCGGATCGGGCGTGACGAGCACGTCGATGTCATAGCCGAACAGCGCACCGATGCCGCCGAACTGGAAGCGCTGCTTCACGTCCACGTCGACGTCGGGCCAGCGCGACAGATACGGCGACACGACCTTCAGCAGCCACTGGTAGCACGGGTGGCACTCCATCCCGATGCGCAGCGTGCCGCGCTCGCCCTTCGCGTACTGCCTCATCCGCTCCTCGGCGAGCTCGAACTGCGGCAGCAGCCGGTTCGCAAGTTTCAGCAGATAGTGACCGCCCTGCGTGAGCCGCAGGCCGCGACCTTCACGATCCCAGATCGGCGTGCCGAGCTGCTGCTCGATTTTCCGGACGGTGTGGCTGAGCGCCGACTGCGTGAGATGCAGCGCATTGGCGGCTGCGGTCAGCGAGCCCTGGCGCTCGACTTCACGAATGACGACGAGATGGAATCGTTCCAGCATGGATATCGCTCGCGCTACGGATGCATGAATGAATTTAATGGATGAATGAAATAATGCCATTTTATTTCATGGTTTGAAATCCCTATCATGGCTGCCGGATCTTCTATTTCATCTGGACGGCAGCTTCATGGTCAGCACACACAACCTCGGTTTTCCGCGCATCGGCGCGAAGCGCGAACTCAAGTTCGGTCTCGAGCGCTACTGGAAGGGCGAATCGTCGCGCGACGAGCTGAAGGCGCTCGGCGCCGAATTGCGCCAGCGCCACTGGAACGAACAGCGCGATCTCGATCTCGCGCCGATCGGCGATTTCGCGTTCTACGACCAGGTGCTCGACATGAGCTTCATGCTCGGCAACCTGCCCAAGCGCGTGCAGGCTTTCCACGGCGACGTGCTCGACAACTATTTCCGTGTTGCGCGCGGCCGTTCGGCGCAGTCGGCGCAAGAGCATGCGGCGTGCTGCGGTGGCGTCGCGGCCGGTGAAATGACGAAATGGTTCGACACGAACTATCACTACATCGTGCCGGAATTCCACGCGGACACGAACTTCTCGCTCGACCCGTCGCGCCTGCTGCAGCAACTGGCCGAGGCGAACGCGCAGGGCGTGAATGCCAAGCCGGTGATCATCGGCCCCGTCACGTATCTGTGGCTCGGCAAGGCGAAGGACGATTCCGATCGTCTCGCGCTGCTGCCGAAGCTGCTGCCCGTGTACGGCGCGCTGCTCGACACGCTGACCGCGCAGGGCGTCGAATGGGTGCAGATCGACGAACCGATTCTCGTCACCGAGCTCGACGCCGAATGGCGGCAGGCGTTCCGCACTGCGTATGCGGTGCTGGAGACGCGTCGCATCAAGCTGCTGCTTGCCACGTACTTCGGCCAGCTTCAGGACAACCTGACGCTCGCGAGCTCGCTGCCGGTCGACGGGCTGCATGTCGACGCGATCAATGCACGCGACGAAATCGACGTTCTGGTGCGCGAGCTGCCGGCCGAGCGCGTGCTGTCGGTCGGCGCGATCAACGGCCGCAACATCTGGAAGACGGACCTGAGCGCGACGCTCGACTGGCTCGAGCCGCTCGCGAAGCAACTGGGCGAGCGCCTGTGGCTCGCGCCGTCGTGCTCGCTGCTGCACGTGCCGGTCGATCTCGCGAGCGAGGAGAAGCTCGACGCGGAGATCCGTTCGTGGCTCGCGTTCGCGCTGCAGAAGCTCGACGAGCTGAAGGTGCTCGCGACCGCGCTGAACGAAGGCCGCGACAAGGTGGCCGATGCGCTTGCCGCGAACGCCGCCGCGATCGATTCGCGCCGCCGCTCGCCGCGCGTGAACAACCCGGCGGTGAAGGCCGCGATCGCACGCATCGACGCGCAGCTCGGCAACCGCGTGAGCCCGTATACGCAGCGTGCACCGAAGCAGTCGGCGCGACTGAACCTGCCGGCCTTCCCGACGACGACGATCGGCTCGTTCCCGCAGACCGCCGAAATCCGCCAGGCGCGCAGCCAGTTCAAGGCAGGTGCGCTCGATGAAGCCGGCTACCGCACGGCGATGAAGGCTGAAATCGAACGCAGCGTCCGCGAACAGGAGTCGCTCGAGCTCGACGTGCTCGTGCACGGCGAAGCCGAGCGCAACGACATGGTCGAATACTTCGGCGAGCAGCTCGACGGCTACGCGTTCAGCCAGTTCGGCTGGGTGCAGTCATACGGTTCGCGCTGCGTGAAGCCGCCGATCCTGTTCGGCGACATCAGCCGCCCGAAGGCGATGACGGTCGAATGGATCGCGTACGCGCAGTCGCTGACGAACAAGCCGATGAAGGGCATGCTGACCGGCCCCGTGACGATCCTGAACTGGTCGTTCGTGCGCGACGACCAGCCGCGCTCGGTGTCGTGCTACCAGCTCGCGCTCGCGATCCGCGACGAAGTGCTCGATCTCGAGAAGGCCGGCGTGCGCGTGATCCAGATCGACGAGGCCGCGCTGCGCGAAGGGCTGCCGCTGCGCCGCGCGCAATGGAGCGAGTACCTGAAGTGGGCGGTCGAGTCGTTCCGCATCACCGCGAACGGCGTGCAGGACGATACGCAGATCCACACGCACATGTGCTATTCGGAGTTCAACGACATCATCGCGTCGATCGCCGACATGGACGCGGACGTGATCACGATCGAGACGTCGCGCTCGGACATGGAGCTGCTCGACGCGTTCGACAGCTTCAGGTATCCGAACGAGATCGGGCCGGGCGTGTACGACATCCATTCGCCGAACATCCCGACGCAGGATCACATCGTCGGCCTGATGAAGAAGGCGGCCGAGCGGATTCCGGCGGAGCGTCTGTGGGTGAATCCGGATTGCGGCCTGAAGACGCGCCAGTGGGCGGAAGTGATTCCGGCGCTGACGAACATGGTCGCGGCGGCGAAGGCGCTGCGCAGCCAGGTGCAATAGCAAGCGCTGCGCCTGTCGCGACGACTGCGTCCGTCCGCACGGCCGGTTCTGCAGCGGGTTCGGCGACAAGCGCAACGCGATGCTCACCGTGCGCTCGGCCTTTCGGCGGGGAAATGAAAAAGGGCGGCGCGGTTGCGCCGCCCCTTGCATGCGACGACCGGGCAGGCGAGTGAAGCAGCCTGCCCGTTGCGGACGTTACGCGGTGCGCGCGCCGCGCGGCAGCGGCTCGTTCGCCTTGCCGGGCGCACCGGCATCGTCGATGCCGACGCGGCGCGAGATCAGCCACACGCACAGCGAAGACAGGATCGCGGCACTCGTATACTGGATCGCGAGCGGCCACCATTGCGGCGCGACGTTCTGCGCGATGATGGTCGCGACGAGCGGCGTGAGGCCGCCGGCGAGCGCGCCGCACACCTGGTATGCGATCGAGATCGCCGTATAGCGGATCCGCGCGACGAAGATGCCGCTGACGAAGCCCGCGACCACCGAGTAGTAGCCCGATTCCGCGAGCGTCGCGAGGCCGACGCCGACCGTGATCGATAGCGGCGTGCCCATATGCACAAGCGGCAGCATCACGAACGGGACGATCGCGGCCCATGCGCCGGTGATCAGCAGCACGCGCGTGGTGCCGAAACGCTGCGCGAGGAATGCAGCGGCGAGTTGCACGATGAACTGCAGCACCGCGACGATCGCCATGCAATGCAGCACCATCGACCGGTCGAGCGACAGGAACTGCGTCGCATAGCTGATCATGAAGATGTTGCTGAAATACACACCGGCGATGCCGTACACGTTCGCGCCGATCGCGAGCAGCAGCAGCGGCCAGTACTTGAGCGCTTCGCGCAGCGGGTTTTGCGCGGTGTTGCCGCTCTTCCTGACTTCCTCGAACTCGGGCGACTCGGACACGCTCGCGCGGATCACGAAGCCGACCACCAGCAGCACGGCGCTCGCGAGGAACGGCACGCGCCAGCCCCAGCTCATCATGTCGTCCTTCGACAGCGTGCTGATCGCGCCGAACGCGAGCATCGACAGGATCAGGCCGCTCGCGCTGCCGAGCTGCGCGAACGACGCGAAGAACGTGCGCTTGCCTTCGGGCGCATGCTCGCCGGCGAGCAGCACCGCGCCGCCCCATTCGCCGCCGACCGCGATGCCTTGCAGCACGCGCATCAGCACGAGCAGGATCGGCGCGATCACACCGGCTTGCGCATGGGTCGGCAGCAGGCCGATCGCGACCGTCGACACGGCCATCAGCATCAGCGTCGCGAGCAGCGAGCGCTTGCGGCCGAAGCGGTCGCCGAGATAGCCGAACATCACGCCGCCGAGCGGCCGCGCGAAGAAGCCGACCGCGAACGAGCCGAACGATGCGAGCAGGCTGACGAAGCGGTTTTCGCCGGGAAAGAACAGCGGCCCGAACACGATGGCGGCGGCGGTCGCGTAGCTATAGAAGTCGTACCACTCGATCGTGGTGCCGACGAACGAAGCGAGCGCCGCCCGCTTCGGTTGCTTGACGGAAGTCCCCATCTTTGTGTGTGCTCCTCTGGAATCCTCTGATTTGGAATAGGTGGCGGCGCGGGATCAGTCGCGGTACTTGACGCCCGGCAGCACGCACAGCAGCTCGTACGCGAGGTTCGCGCCGAGCAGCGCGGTGGTGCCGAACGGGTCGTACGGCGGCGCGACCTCGACGAGATCGCAGCCGACGATGTTCAGCCCCTTCGCGCCGCGGATGATCTCGAGCGCCTGCGGCACCGTGAGGCCCGCGATTTCCGGCGTACCGGTGCCCGGCGCGTAGGCCGGATCGATGCCATCGATGTCGAAGCTGATGTAGACGGGCGTGTCGCCGACTCGGGCGCGCACTTCTTCCATCAGCGGCGCAAGCGACTTGTTCCAGCATTCCTCGGCCTGGACGACGCGGAAGCCCTGCTCGCGGCACCAGTCGAAATCCTCGGCCGCGTAACCGGTGCCGCGCAGGCCGATCTGCGTGACCTTGTCGCCGTGCAGCAGGCCTTCCTCGACCGCGCGGCGGAACGGCGTGCCGTGCGCGATCTTTTCGCCCATCATCGTGTCGTTCACGTCGGCATGCGCATCGACGTGGATCAATGCAACCTTGCCGTGCTTGCGGTGGATCGCGCGCAGGATCGGCAGCGCGATCGTATGGTCGCCGCCGAGCGTGATCGGCTTGCAGTCGTGCTCGAGGATCGCGTCGTACGCGGCTTCGATACGCGCGATGGAATCGTGCAGGTTGTAGGGATTGATCGCGACGTCGCCGATGTCGGCGACCTGCAGCGAATCGAACGGCGCGGCGCGCGTGGCCATGTTGTACGGGCGCAGCAGCACGGATTCGGTGCGGATCTGGCGCGGGCCGAAGCGCGCGCCGGTGCGATTGGACGTGCCGAGGTCGAACGGCACGCCGACGAAGCATGCGTCGAGGCCTTCGGCGCTCGCCACGTGCGGCAGGCGCATCATCGTCGCGATGCCGCCGCAGCGCGGCATTTCATTGCCGCCGAGCGGCTGGAAATGGGTGTGGTCGTTCATGGGGCGCCTCTTCCGATGTGGGGTTGCCGTATCATTCGACGCGGCTTGGCGCACAGTTTTACGCGCTCCGCCGGGAAAGAAGAATGCGAAGATATCGACGTTAACATCGATCTTCATCGATGTATGGAAGGGGAAGTGCGTGCTGGGGAATCTGTCGACCCTCGATCTGCGGTTGATCCGCGTGTTTCTCGCGGTCACGGACGCGGGCGGCGTATCGGCCGCGCAGGCCGTGCTGAACGTCGGGCAGTCGACGATCAGCGCGCAGCTGGCGTCGCTCGAGACGCGGCTCGGCTACCGGCTCTGCGAGCGCGGCCGCAGCGGTTTCCGGCTCACGCCGAAGGGCGAACGGTTCCATGCGATGAGCCGCAAGCTGCTCGCGGCGCTCGACGAATTCGGGATGGCCGCGCGGCACATGGACCGCCAACTGGTCGGCACGCTGAACATCGGCCTGATCGGCCATACGCCGGTGAGCCAGAACGCGCGGATCGCCGAGGCGATCGCCGCATTCCGCACGCGCGACGAGGCCGTGCGCTTCTCGATCTCCGTGCGCGCGCCTGGCGATCTCGAGGAGAAGCTGCTGAGCGACGAGATCCAGATCGCGGTCGGCTACTTCTGGCACCGCGTGCCGTCGCTGCACTACACGCCGCTGTTCATCGAGCGCCAGGTCGCGTATTGCGGCCGCGGCCATCCGCTGTTCGACGGCGCCGGCACGCTGACGCCGGCCGACGTCGCGGGCTTCGAATGGGCGTGGCGCTCGTATCCGCTGCCGGAAGCGCAACTGTCGACGACGCCCGACCGCGTGACCGCGACCGCCGACAACATGGAGGCGGTCGCGCTGCTGATCCTGTCCGGCCACCACCTCGGCTACCTGCCGCAGCACTTCGCGGCGCCGTACGTCGCGCAGGGGCTGCTCGCGCCGCTCAATCCGGAGCAACTGCGCTACGACGTGACGTTCCACATGGTCGTCGCGCGCAACGGGCGCGGTGATCCGCTCGTGGAGGCGTTTCTCGAGGATCTCGAACGCGCGCACCAGGCGCCGGACATCGCGTGACGCCGGCGCCGCCGGCAATGTGAACGAGCGTTACATCGGCGCGGACCGCCGCGCGCATCACGGCACCGGCAACCCCGCGTCGTGCTTCACCTCGCGCAGCGACAGCGCCGATTCGATCGACGTCACGCCGGGCAGCATCCGCAGCGAGTCGCGCAGGAACGTGCCGTAGTCGTCGAGGTCGCGCGCGACCACCTGCAGCAGGTAGTCGGCCGTGCCCGCGACGTTGTGGCACGCGAGGATCCGCTCGATGCCCAGCACTTCCCGTTCGAACCGGTCGGCGACCTTGCGGTCGTGCGTCGCGAACCGCACCAGCACGAACGCGACGACGCCGAAGCCGAGCGCCTGGCGCGACAGTTGCGCGCGGTAGCGCTCGATGTAGCCGTCGCTTTCGAGACGTTTGAGGCGCCGCGCGCAAGGCGTCTCGGACAGGCCGACGGATTCGGCGAGACGCGCGATCGGCACGCGGCCGTCGCGCTGCACCGCAGCGAGGATCGCGCGATCGGTTTTGTCGAGTTCGGTCATATTGGCGGAATCCTTGTTCTGATTTTGAGATTGTGGCGGATTCCGCTATGAATCGCCAATTCCGGGCCAAAGATGGCCAATAATCCCTCCTTCTTCAGCGGCAACATATCGTCATTGAAGGAGGGGGCAGAACATGATTTCCACGCATTTGCTGTTGATCTATCTCGCCGCGCTGGCGGCCATTTATGCGGTGCCGGGGCCCGACATGGCGCTCGTGCTGCAGACCAGCATCGGCCGCGGCGTGCGGCCGGGGATGGCGGCGGCGGCCGGCCTGTCGCTCGCGCGCAGCGCGCACGTGACGCTGTCCGCATGCGGCGTCGCGGCGCTGATCCGCAGCGCGCCGTGGCTGTACGAGGTGATTCGCTACGGCGGCGCGCTTTATCTCGCATATGTCGCGATCCAGGTGTTCCGTTCGCCGGTGTTCGCGCTCGGCGAAGGCGACGCGGCGGCGGGCGAGCTGCGGCAGTCGTTCGTGAAGGGACTGCTGACGAACCTGCTGAACCCGAAGGCGCTGCTGTTCTGCTCGGTGCTGCTGCCGCAGTTCGTGCGGCCGGAGGCCGGGCCGGTCGTCTGGCAGATGCTCGAACTCGGCGCGCTGCTGGTCGCGGCGGGCGTGTGCTTCGACCTCGCTTGCGTGTTCGGCGCGTCGCGCATCGCGGCGTGGATGCGCGCGCATCCGCTCGCGCAGACGGTGCAGCGCTGGACGTTTTCCGCGGCGCTGATCGGTTTCGCGCTGCGCCTGTCGATGGACTGAGCGCCGCTGCCTTGCCGCCGCGCAGGTCGACGGGCCGCGCGGTGCCGCTGCGCCGATCGGCGCAGGCCGCGCGCAATGCCGGCCTTCATGCGCATCCCCGCCGCAGAAGGGCATGCGCGCAAATCATCTGACTGTTCTAAACTCCTTTTAATTTCGCGCTGCTGCGAACCGACTGACCGAACGGAACCGACTTCCGCCGGCTATGTCCGATTTCCTGGCTGTTCCGTGCAACGCGGTACCAAGGAGGGTCTGAACATGGCAAGGCATCTTCACGCCGACCGTGAACCCCGAATCGTCGCCGAGTCCAAGTGCCTCGGCCCGTGCGATCCGGCAGAACGCATCCACGTCACGATCATGTTGCGGCGGCAGGAAGAAGGGCAACTCGATACGTTGGTCCAGCAGCTCGCCACCGGCGACGCACAGGCGAAACCGCTGTCGCGCGACGCGTTCGCGCAGCGTTTCTCCGCCAATCCCGACGACATCCGCAAGACCGAGGACTTCGCGCGCCGTCACCAGTTGACGGTCGATCGAGTCGATCCCGTCGAAAGCGTCGTCGTGCTGTCCGGCATGATCCAGCAGTTCGAAGCGGCGTTCGGCGTGAAGCTCGAGCGTTTCGAGCATCGTTCGATCGGCCAGTATCGCGGCCGCTCGGGCCCGATCACGCTGCCCGACGATCTCGGCGACGCCGTCACGGCCGTGCTCGGCCTCGACAGCCGCCCGCAGGCGCGGCCGCACTTCCGGCTGCGCCCGCCGTTCAGGCCCGCGCGCGGCGGTACGGCGGGCGTCACGTTCACGCCGGTCCAGCTCGCGTCGCTGTACGGCTTCCCGGCCGGCGACGGCGCCGGGCAGTGCATCGCGATCGTCGAACTCGGCGGCGGCTACCGTGCGGCCGACATCCGGCAGTATTTCAGCGGGCTCGGCATCAAGACGCCGCCGACGCTCGTCGACGTGAACGTCGGCACCGGCCGCAACGCGCCGTCCGGCGACCCGAACGGTCCGGACGGCGAAGTCGCGCTCGACATCGAGATCGCCGGTGCGATCGCGCCGGCCGCGAAGATCGCGGTCTACTTCGCACCGAACAGCGACGCGGGCTTCATCCAGGCCGTCAACGCGGCCGTCAACGACAAGACCAACAAGCCGTCGGTGATCTCGATCAGCTGGGGCGGCCCGGAAGCGGTCTGGCAGGCGCAGTCGGCGCAGGCGTTCAACCGCGTGCTGCAGGCGGCGGCCGCGCAGGGGATCACCGTGTGCGCGGCGTCGGGCGACAGCGGCTCGGGCGACGGGCTGCAGGACGGCGCCGATCACGTCGACTTCCCCGCATCGAGCCCGTACGTGCTCGGCTGCGGCGGCACGCAGCTCGACGCGCTGCCCGGGCAGGGCATCCGCAGCGAGGTCACGTGGAACGACGAGGCGTCGGGCGGCGGCGCGGGCGGCGGCGGCGTCAGTACGCTGTTCGACCTGCCGGCGTGGCAGCAGGGGCTCGCCGTCACGCGCGCCGACGGCAGCCGCACGCCGCTCGCGAAGCGCGGCGTGCCGGACGTGGCCGGCGATGCGTCGCCGCAGACGGGCTACGAGGTATCGGTCGCCGGCACGGCTACCGTGATGGGCGGCACGAGCGCGGTCGCGCCGCTGTGGGCCGCGCTGATCGCGCGGATCAATGCGGCGGCCGGCGCATCGGCCGGCTGGGTCAATCCGGTGCTGTACAAGAATCCGGGCGCGCTGCGCGATATCACGAAAGGATCGAACGGCACGTATGCGGCGGCGTCGGGCTGGGACGCATGCACGGGCCTCGGCAGCCCGGACGGCGCGCAGCTCGCCGCGATTCTCGCGCGCAAGCCGTCGAGCTGACGCGTCGGCACACGCCTTTTCGTTCGACGCGGGTGTCCTGCCCGCGTCTTTTTTCACCTCCAGGAGCAGCACGATGGGCATCGATTCCGCATCTTCCGGCGGCGTGTATCCGCTGCATCACGGCGACCACAATTCGCATGGCGTGCCGCCGACCATCAATCCGGTCGCGCTGAGCCACGGCCGCGACCAGCCGTTCTTCGATCCTGTTGCGTACGGCAACGGCCCCGACGATTCGGTGACCGACACGACCGAAGCGGCCGCGATCACGCATCACACGATCCTGATCGACGGGAAGCGCATCGCGTACACGGCGACGGTCGGCCATCTCGTGACGGTCGACCCGAGCAGTTCGCAGCCGGCCGCGAAGATCTTCTACGTTGCGTTCACGGCCGACGGCGCGAAGGAGGAAACGCGGCCCGTGACGTTCTTCTACAACGGCGGGCCCGGTTCGTCGTCGGTGTTCGTGCTGCTCGGCTCGTTCGCGCCGAAGCGCATCAAGACGTCGATGCCGAGTTTCACGCCGCCCGCGCCGTACCAGATGGAAGACAACCCGGACAGCATGATCGACCACAGCGACCTGGTGTTCATCAACCCGGTCGGCACCGGCTATTCGGCGGCCGTCGCGCCGAACAAGAACCGCAACTTCTGGGGCGTCGACCAGGACGCGGATTCGCTGAAGCAGTTCATCAAGCGCTACCTGACGAAGAACAACCGCTGGAATTCGCCGAAATACCTGTTCGGCGAATCGTATGGCACCGCGCGCAGCTGCGTGCTCGCGTACAAGCTGCACGAGGACGGCGTCGACCTGAACGGCGTCACGCTGCAATCGTCGATCCTCGACTACCGGCAGGCCGGCAACCCGGTCGGCGCGCTGCCGACCGCCGCGGCCGACGCGTGGTATCACAAGAAACTCGGCGTCACGCCGGCGCCGGCCGATCTCGGCGCGTTCGTCGAGGAAGTCGCGCAGTTTTCGCGCACCGACTACCTGAACGCGCTGCGCAAGGCTCCGCATGCAGACCCGGCCGCCGTGCAGAAACTGTCGCAATACACGGGCATCGACACGGCGACGCTGCAATCGTGGAGCCTCGACATCGCCGGCTACGACGCGCGCGGCAATTCGCTGTTCCTGACGACGCTGCTGCATGCGCAGGGGCTCTCGCTCGGTTCGTACGACGGCCGCGTGACCGCGATCTCGACGGGCATCGCCGGCAAGATCGACCCGAACTCGGGCGGCAACGATCCGACGATGACGGCCGTGACGGGTGTCTATACGGCGATGTGGAACAGCTACCTGAACGAGCAGTTGAAGTTCACGTCGAATTCCGCGTTCACGGACCTGAACGACCAGGCGTTCCGGAACTGGGATTTCGGCCACATCGACCCGACCGGCGCGCAGCAGGGCATCGATGCGCAGGGGAACGTGATCCTCTACACGGCCGGCGATCTCGCCGCGGTGATGGCGCTGAACGTCGACCTGAAGGTGCTGTCGGCGAACGGCTTGTACGATTTCGTCACGCCGTTCTACCAGACCGTGATCGACCTGCAGCAGATGCCGCTCGAGGATCAGAAGGTGCGGCAGAACCTGTCCGCGCGTTTCTATCCGTCGGGGCACATGGTGTATCTGGACGGCGGTTCGCGCACCGCGCTCAAGCGCGATCTCGCGACGATGTACGACGTGACGGTCAGCGATACGGGCGCGCGGATGCGGATTCGCGCGCTGCAGGCGAAGAAGACGGGCGGGCACGCGTAGCGTTGCCCGTCGTTTGGTTGCCGCGCGTCGCCGCTACGGTGCGCGCGGCGGTCAGGTTCCGGCGCGGGGCTGGCCGGTCACGCGGCCGCAGCGCCGGATTGCGACGCGGCGGTATTTTCGCGTGGGTGGCCGGCTTGCGCGGTCGGCCAGTCGAACGGCGTGTACGGCAGCGCGCGCTTGTGGCGCGAACCGTCGTAGAAGCGCAGCACCGTTTCGTACACATGGTCGCTGACCGGCTTGCCTTCGAGGAAATCGTCGATCTCGTCGTAGCTGACGCCGTATGCGTGCTCGTCGGGACGCAGCGGGCGCAGTTCTTCGAGATCGGCCGTCGGCACCTTCATCACGGTCGCTTCGTCGCCGCCGAGCGCGCGGGCAACTGCGCGCACGCGGCGCTTGCTGAGGCCCGCGAGCGGCAGGATGTCCGCGCCGCCGTCGCCGAACTTCGTGAAGAAACCCATCAGCGATTCGGCCGCGTGATCGGTGCCGATCACGATGCCGCGCCGTGCGCCGGCCACCGCGTACTGCGCGATCATGCGCTCGCGCGCCTTGATGTTGCCGTGCACGAAATCCTGTTGCGCGGGCGTGTCGAACGCATGGCCGGATGCGACCAGCGACGCGAGCATCGCATCGGCGGCCGGTTTCACGTCGACGGTCAGTTCCTCGTCCGCGCGCACGAACGCGAGCGCGCGCTGCGCATCGGCTTCGTCGTTCTGCACGCCGTTCGGCAAACGCATCGCGATGAAGCGCGCATCGTAGTCGTCGGCGCGCAGGCGTTCGACCGCCAGTTGCGCGAGCCGCCCGGCCGTCGACGAATCGACGCCGCCGCTGATGCCGAGCACGTAGGTCCGCAGGCCGGTCGAACGAAGGTATTGCGCGAGGAAATCGACGCGGCGGGCGATCTCGGCCTCGGCGTCGAAGTGCGGGGCGACGTTCAGTTCGGCAATGATCGCGCGTTGGCGGCTGGCGTAATCGGCGGATGTCATGAAGGTGGTTCCGGAACGAAATGCAAGGCGCCCATCATAAGCGCAATCGCGGCGGGGCGCCGCGCCGGGCGTGCGATCCGGCCGTCTGGCGTTGCTTCGGCGAGACGCGCTGCGTCGCCGTGGTGCATGGTGCGCCGGGCGGGTGCGGGATGCCGCGGGACGGGGGGCCGTGAGGCCGGCTTCGATGAGTTTGAGCTTGCCGGCAAGCGTCGGCGCGGCCGCACGGCCGCGCGCATGTGCGCCCGCGTCAGCGCCGCGCGAGCACGACGCCCGCCAGCGCGAGCGCGAAGCCGAACAGCTGGATCGCCGCGAGCGTTTCGCCGAACAGCAGGTAACCCTGCAGCGCGGCAAGCGGCGGCGCGAGGAACAGCAGCGACGTCGCGCGCGCCGCGTTGCCGCGCCGTAGCATCCACATCAGCATCGTGACCGCGCCGCCGGACAGGAACACGACGCCCCACACGAGCGACACCCACAGCGCCGGCGCGCCGATCCAGCGCGTTTCATGAAGCAGCACGACGAAGATCGCCGCGACGATCGCCGCGCCGAAGTTCTGCACGGCGACCGCGGTGCGCAGGTCGCTCTGCGCGAGCTTGCCTTTCTGGTACAGCGAGCCGGCGGTGATCGACCCGACCGCGAGCACCGATACGGCGACCACGAACCACGCAGGCGCCGCACCCGGCGGCGGCGCGACGCCGCCCGCGACCTTCGGCGCCAGCACGAGCGCGACGCCGGCGAGCCCGAGCGCCATCCCGAACCAGCCGCGCGCGGGCAGGCGCTCGTTGAACAGCGGGACGGCGAGCACGGCGGTGGCGAGCGGCTGCAGCGCGCCGAGCAGCGCCATCACGCCCGCGTTCAACCCTTGCGCGACGGCCCAGTAGCTCGCGCCGAGATAGACGCCCTGCAGCAGCGCGCCCGCGATCAGGTGGCGCGGCCACTCGCGGCGGGCCGGCCACGGCGCGCGCGCGACGAGCGCAACCGCGCCGAACAGCGCGGCCGTACCCGCGAAACGCGCGAGCAGGAACAGGTTGGGATCGGCGTAGGGCTTGATTGCCCGTGCAACGATGAAGCCGGTGGACCACAGCGCGACGAAAGCGGCGGCGACGATCGAGGTAAGCATGCGAGGCGGGCCGCGATGCGGCCGGACGGAACCGTAAAGTCGGCCAGTATCGCGGGAAGCGGCACCGGCGTCTTGTCGAATCCTGCACTCGGACCGCGCATCGTGCGAATGCGCCGACGGTCGTTGGGTGCCGGGCATCCGGCTTCCGCCGCGGGCCGGCTATCGGCGGGCGCGAGCGGGGCGCGGACGGGTGGGACGCCGCACCGCTTGCGATGAGGGCAAGCGCGAAGCTGCGGAGATCAGTCGATCGAGAACGTGTCGAGCGGCTGGTTGGCGCGCGCGTCGGTCGCGAAGCGCGCGGCGAGCTGCTCGTAGAGCCGGCGCGCCTCGTCGAGCGTCAGGTCGATCCAGTACGGATCGCCGGCCGCATCGTTGAGTCGTTCGGGCGGAAACTGGATTTCGATCACGCTGCCTTTGCGATACATGGTGCGAGCCCCTTTGCTTGGTCTGTCGTTCGGCGAAGCGCAAAGTGTAGCAACCGGCGGCGTGCCGATTCGCGCGCGTCAGGCAATACAGAATTTCGCTTTCGGGGAATGCGGCCGGCCGCCCGGCCGCGTTTCGCGCCGCAGTCAAATACCGGTAAAGCGGCCGTAATACAATGGCCAGCTTACCCATTACCAGTCGCCCCGGGCGCACACGCGATGCTGGCGGAACAACGTCATCAATACATTCTGTCGGAGCTCGGACGGTCGGGCGCGTTGTCGGTCGCGGAACTCGTGCGCTCGCTCGACGTGTCGCGCGAGACCGTGCGGCGGGACCTGAACGCGCTCGCCGCGCGCGGCCTGCTCGTGATGACGCACGGCGGTGCGCTGGCCGCCGACCGCCGCGAACCGAGCCTGTCCGAGCGCGAAGCCGCGAACGCCGAAGCGAAGCGCACGATCGGGCGGCGCGCGGCCGAATTCGTGCCCGACGACGCATCGGTGCTGATCGATTCGGGCAGCACGCCGCATGCGGTCGCGCTTGCGCTCGCCGACCGGCACCGGCTGTCGATCTACACGAACGACTGGCGCACCGCGTTCGTGCTCGCGCGGCGCAACGGCAACCGCGTGACGCTGCTCGGCGGCGAGCTGTCCGACGACGAAGACGCAACCTTCGGGCTCGACACGATCCACCAGCTCGCGCAATACCATGTCGATTTCGCGTTCGTCGGTGCCGGCGGCATCACGGCCGACGGCGAGTGCACCGACTACTCGCGGATCGCGGCCGAAGTGCGCAGCCGGATGATCGCGGCGGCCGGCACGGCGATCATCGTCGCCGACCATTCGAAATTCGGCCGCGTGACGCCGGTACGGATCAACGGCGCGGCCGCCGCGCGCTATCTCGTGACCGAACGCGCACCCGACAAGGCCGTGCGCCGCGCACTGACCGTGCGCGGGATCGAACTGCTCGTGTGCGACTGACGCGCTTCCGACATACAAGGTTCATCGGACCGTCATCCTGCGGGAAGAACCTCTGCCGACACTGACCCATTCATTTCGACCGGCCTCGCGGCCAGGGAGCAACGAATGACCGTCAGCGTGCGCAGCTATCTTTCCCCCACTCTCGTCCTGCTGGCCTTCGACTGGGCCGATGCGCAGTCGCGCAACGATTTCCTCGGCTTCGCGATCCGGCGCACGCCGGGCTTCTGGTCGGCCGACGGCAAGACGCGCGCGCCGGACAGCTGGCTGCCGAACCGGCTGACGTTCGACGGCCCGGCCGCCGACACGCAGGGCGACGCGCCGACCGACCAGGCGCCGATCCAGAAATTCATGTGGTGGGACGCGCGCATCGATCCGCAGGACCGCGGCGCGTCGTTCCGCTACGACGTGTATCCGGTCGTCGGCACGCCCGACAATCTGCAGGTGCTCGACGCGCAGGTCGGCGTGTGCGACGTCGTGTTGCCCGCGCATATCGAGGACGGCATCGGCACGTGGTTCAACCGCGCGGTGGTGAGCTCGCAGGCGTTCGCGAAGCAGGTCGCGGCGCTGGGGCTCGCGCCGCATGCGGCACCGAGCGATGCGCAGGCGCTGAAGCTGCGCACGTGGCTCGCGAACGACATGGAGCAGGTGTTCGCGGAGATGCTCGACCCCGCGTCGCGCGCGGCGTCGGCGGTCTATCACCTGACCGACACGCTGTGGGCGCTGCCCGCGTTCGAAGCATTCGGGCGCAAGCACGGCGACGCGTCGCTCGCGATCGTCTACGACGCGCACACGACGGCGCGCAAGGGCCAGCCGCCGCTGCCGTCGCCGAACCAGCCGGCGGTCGACGCGCTGCAAGGGCTTGCGACGCTCGCGCCGCGCGACAGGACGCACATCATGCACGACAAGTTCATCGTGACCGATGCGCCGTCGAACCCGGCGCCCGCACGCGTGCTGACCGGTTCCGCGAACTTCACGACCGAGGGGCTGACGGAGCAGGCCAACGTGCTGCATGCATTCGACTCGCCCGCGCTCGCCGCGCTGTACAACGATCGCGCGCATGCGCTGGCCGGCAATCCGTCGATCGCGGAGACGGCGCGGCTGTCGCCGGGCTGGTCGGTGCCGATGACGATCGGCAGCGCACAGGTGCGGCTGGCGTTCTCGCCCGAACCGGCGGGGCAGCGCACCGAGATCGACACGATCGTCGCCGCGATCGCGGCCGCGAAGCATTCGGTGTCGTTCTGCCTGTTCATGCCGACCGACGCGGCCTTGCGCGACGCGTGCTTCGCGGCCGGCGACCGCGGGCTGATGATGTTCGGGCTGGTGAACAAGATCAACATCGGCAGCGCGACGAAGGCCGATGCCGCGCAGCAGGCCGGCCAGCCGCTCGATGCGGCGACGCTCGCGAACCTCGAGCTGTATCACCGCAGCCGCAACAACCACGACGTGATCGATGCCGAGTACTTCTCGCCGGCGACGGTGCCGCAGGGCTTCGAGCCGGAATTGCGGCAGTTTCCGGGCGAGCCGGCGCCGGCCTATCCGCCCGTCGTGATCCATCACAAGTTCATCGTGATCGATGCGGAAGGCGCGAATCCGGTCGTGTATACGGGCTCGGCGAACATGAGCCGCAATTCCGAGCAGTACAACGACGAGAACCTGCTCGAGATTCGCGACGAGCGGATCGCGGCGATCTATCTGGCGGAATTCCTGCGGCTCTACGAGCACTATCGCGCCCGTGCGCTGGCGATCGGTGCGAAGCAGCACGGCGCCGGCACGGGCACGCATGCGCGGCTCGCGCTCGCGCCCGATTCGAGCTGGGCGAAGAAGTATTACGTGGCGGGAAGCCCGGAAGAGAAGGCGCGGATCGCGCTGGCGTCGACCGCGTCGACGGATTGATGCGGGAAGGGCACGGTTGCTTCATGCCCCGGGGGCGCTGCCCGGGAGCCCGGGCAGCCGTCGCTTACGCGGCGACGTAGCGCAGCACGGCGTCGGTGATCGTGTCGCGATGCCGCGCGCGCAGGCGCGGCGCCGACGGGTCGCGGCCGAACGCGGCGCCGAACGTGTAGCGGTTCGACACGCGGTGGAAGCAGAACGAGCTGATCAGCAGGTGCAGGTCGAACGCGTCGATGTCCTTGCGGAACGCGCCGCTTGCCGCGCCGCGCTCGACCAGTTCCTCGAGCGTCTTGATGATGCTGACGTTGCGGTTCTTGAACGACTTGAGCTGCTCGAGATACTTCGCGCCATGGATGTTCTCGATCGACACGAGGCGGACGAAGTCGCGATGCTTGTCGTGATAGTCGAACGTGAATTCGACGAGGCGGCGCATGCCTTCGCGCGGCTCCATGTCGCCGACGTGCAGTTCCTGCTCGAGCGCGCGGATGTCGCCGTACACCTTCTCCAGCACGGCCTCGTACAGGCCTTCCTTGCTTTCGAAGTAGTAATAGAGCATCCGTTTCGTCGTGTTCGTGCGCTCGGCGATCGCATCGACGCGCGCACCGGCGAGGCCCATCGCGGAAAATTCCTGCGTGGCGACATCGAGGATGTTGCGCTTGGTTTGCTCGGGATCGTATTTGCGCCGCGCGTCGGACGCAAGCGCGCGGCTTTCGGACGTGGCGGCCTTGCTTCCTGCTTTCATGTGAATTTGTTCTGGCTTCGCGGCGGCTTGGACGAGGCATTCTAGCATGTGGGAAATCCGCGTCCTGCCGACCTTCCGCTCTAATCGGCGGGCAGTTGCGGCCGCCGCGGGGCGCTCAGCGGCGGCAGGACGCGAGCGCGTCGCGGGCCTGATATGCCGTGTACGTGAGCTGCGCGGCGGCGAGGCCCGCCAGCCCGAACGTGCGCGTGAGCCCGAACGCGGCGAAGCCGTCCGGCACCGGCCGGCCTTCGGCCAGCGCGGCCGCGAGCGTTTCGCCGGCGACCGTGGTCGGCGCCATCCCGTGGCCGCCGAACGCGATCGCGTGCCACACGCCGTCCGCGTCGCGGCCGATCTGCGGCATCTTGTGCCGCGCATAGCTCATCAGCCCGCCCCACGCGTAGTCGACCTTCACGTCTTCGAGTTGCGGATACACGCGCAGCAGGTCGCGCCGCAGCAGGCGAGCGATCGCGTCGGGGCCGCGGTCGAGCACCGAGATCCGGCCACCCCACAGGATGCGCGTGTCCTTCAGCGGGCGGTAATAGTCGAACGCGAAACGCGTGTCGTAGATCGCGTACGGCGCGTCGATCGCGTCCGGCAGCCGCGCGCCGAGCGGTTCGGTTGCGATCACGTAGGTGGCGATCGGCAATACCGCGCGTTCGATGCGCGGCGACACGCCGCGCGCGTAGCCGCCGCCGGCGAACACGACGTCCTTCGCGCGCACCGCGCCCTGCGCCGTGCGCACGACGTACCCGGCGCCTTCGCGTGCGATGCCGAGCGCAGCCGAGCGCTCGTACACGCGCGCGCCGCCGTGCGATGCGGCCGCCGCGACGCCGAGCACGTACTTGAGCGGATGGAAGTGGAATGCGTTCGGCTCGAACAGGCCGCCGTAATAGCGCTGCGTCTTCAGCCGCGTGCGCAGCGCGTCCGTCGACACGGGTTCCCAGTCGACGCCGAGTTCACGCTTCATCAGCGTACGCACGCTGTCGAGCCGGGAAGGATCGTCGAACCAGTTCGCGAGCATCACGCCCTCATCGACGATGTCGCAGTCGATCCCGTAGCGCGCGATCCGCGCGCGGATCAGGTCGACCGCATCGACGGTGAGCCGGTACAGCCGGCGCCCTTCGTCGCGGCCGAGCGTGCGCAGCAGGTCGGCGTTGTCGAGGCTGTAGCCGCCGAATACGAAGCCGCCGTTGCGGCCCGATGCGCCGAAGCCGACCCGTTCGCTGTCGAGCACGACGACGTCGCGCACGCCGCGCTCGACGAGGCCGAGCGCCGTGCACAGGCCGGCGAGGCCGCCGCCGACGATGCAGACCTGCGTGTCGATCGGGCCGGTCAGTTGCGGGTAGGGCTGGCGGGTAACGGTGGCTTCGTAGAAGTTCTGCATGCGATTTCGTTGACTCTTGACGGCGGAAAAACGGACGGCGCGCGTCGATCTTGCCTGAACGCGCGCGCCGCGTCGAATGGGGGCGCAGGGCGCCGGCTGCCACGACCGGGCAGCGGCCGGCGCGAGGCGGGCCGTCAGGCGCCCGGCGCCGGGTTGGCCGGGCGGGCGACGTAGCCCGCGTAGCCGGTTTCGGCCTGCGGTGCCGCTTCGGGCGTCGCGTTGCGTTCGATCCACGGCGCGATCTCCATGTCCTCGTAGCGCACCAGGCGGCATTTGCGCACGAGCGCGTAGCCGAGCCAGATCGCGAGGAAGAACGGCAGGCCGATGTAGGTCGCGGCGATGCCGGCCCAGTCGACCTTGTCGGCGAGGAACGCCTGGTAATCCTGGCCGAGCGCGACGACTGCGCACAGCGCGAATGCGAACAGCGGGCCGAACGGGAACCACTTCGACCGGTACGGCAACTGGTCGAGCCGATAGCCCTGCTTGAGGAAGCCCTTGCGGAACCGGTAGTGGCTGACCGCGATGCCGAGCCACGTGATGAAGCCGGCCATGCCCGACGTGTTCAGCAGCCACAGGTAGACGGTCTTGTCGCCATACAGCGACGTGAGGAAACACAGTGCGCCGACGACGGTCGTCGCGTACAGCGCATTGCGCGGCACGCCGCCCGGCGACAGCTTCGCGAACAGCTTCGGCGCGCGTCCTTCGACCGCGAGGTTGTAGAGCATCCGCGTCGACGCGTACATGCCCGAGTTGCCGGCCGACAGCACGGCCGTCAGGATCACTGCGTTCATCACGCCGGCCGCGAATGCGAGGCCCGCGTGGCGGAACACCAGCGTAAACGGGCTCACGCCGATGTCGGTCACGTCGCTCTTCAACAGGCTCGGGTCGGTATAGGGAATCAGCACGCCGATCACGAAGATCGCGAACACGTAGAACAGCAGGATGCGCCAGAAGATCTGCTTCACCGCGCGCGGGATCGTCGTGCGCGGGTTCTCCGATTCGCCGGCCGCGACGCCGATCATTTCGGTGCCCTGGAACGAGAAGCCCGCGATCATCGCGACGCCGAGCATCGTCGCCCAGCCGCCGGCGAACGGCGCGTCGCCGATCGTGAAGTTGCCCCAGCCGGCGCTCGGGCCGCCCTGCATGATCCCGAAGATCATCAGCAGGCCGACGCCGACGAACGCGAGCACCGTCAGCACCTTGATCAGCGCGAACCAGTATTCGGCTTCGCCAAAGCCGCGCACCGACAGCGCGTTGAGCGCGAAGATCAGCGTGAGGAACAGCGCGCTCCACCAGACGCCCGGCACATGCGGAAACCAGTAATGCATCACGAGCTGCGCGGCGACGAGCTCCACCGCCAGCGTGACGGCCCAGCTGTACCAGTAGTTCCAGCCGAGCGCGAAGCCGAAGCCTTCGTCGACGAACTTCGCGCCGTAGGTCGCGAACGAACCCGACACGGGCATGAACGCGGCCATTTCGCCGAGGCTCGTCATCAGGAAATAGACCATCAGGCCGATCACCATGTACGCGAGCATCGCGCCGCCGGGGCCGGCCTGCGAGATCGACGCGCCGGACGCGACGAACAGGCCCGTGCCGATCGAGCCGCCGATCGCGATCATTCGCAGATGGCGGGCCTGCAGCGCGCGGTGGAGGGACGGCTTCGCGGGCGGCGAGCCGGACGGACGGGGCGAATCGGGGCGGGCATCTGAATGCATGGCGGGCGCTGGGCGCTGTCTCCGGGATTGTTTTTCGGCGACGAAGCGCGACGCGTTGCCGGCCGGGCAGCGGTGGTGCTTCGCGGGAACGGGCCGGATGAGCCGGGCCGCGATGCGTGTCGCGTTCGTCTGTCGTCCGGCTGCCGTAGTGGCGGCCGGCGGCGCGCCGGGTGCGTTGCACCTCGACGTCGCACCGATTGTGTGTGCCCGATGCACGAGCGGCAAACGATATTTCCGAACAGGGTGATGCGGCTTTGTCATCAACTTGCATCGCGTTGGGACGCGTCTGGCCGCCCTGCTACGGGCTTTGGAAACGTCCCGTATCGGCACTGAAAAGCATCGGTCCGGGCCGCCGAGGTGTTGCGTTTTGGGAATGAAGTCGTGAGTTAATATCAATAGCGGCCCGACTTGTGGCCGCCGACAATGTGTTTCATGGATCGTGCCTCGCGAGGCTGGGGCGCGCCGTCCGGCCGGGCTTTCCGGCGGCGGCGCAGCGCGATGCGCCGTGCGGCGCACCGGGCCTGCCGAGCTGCGCATCCGCTTGCACAGGGCGCGCGAACGCGCTCCAATCGAATCACGCGGGCGGCGCTGCCGCCGCACCGATCAATCTGTCCCTGAAGAGGAAGTGATGCAATTCAACGACATTCTTGCCGCGCTCGATATCGATCTCGCCCAGTGGAAAGGCAATGCGCTGACCGCGCGTTCGCCGCTCGACGGCGCGACGCTCGCGACGCTGGCCGTCGACACGCCCGCCGACGCCGAGCGCAAGATCGACGCCGCGCACGACGCATTCCTCAAGTGGCGCACGGTGCCGGCGCCGGTGCGCGGCGAGCTCGTGCGCGTGTTCGGCAATGTGCTGCGCGAGCACAAGGCCGCGCTTGGCCACCTCGTCACGCTCGAGGCCGGCAAGATCACGTCGGAAGGCCTCGGCGAAGTGCAGGAAATGATCGACATCTGCGATTTCGCGGTCGGCCTGTCGCGCCAGCTTTACGGCCTCACGATCGCGTCGGAGCGCCCGGGCCACCGGATGATGGAAACGTGGCACCCGATCGGCGTGT
Organism: Burkholderia pyrrocinia; assembly: GCF_022809715.1. Taxonomy (NCBI): domain Bacteria; kingdom Pseudomonadati; phylum Pseudomonadota; class Betaproteobacteria; order Burkholderiales; family Burkholderiaceae; genus Burkholderia; species Burkholderia pyrrocinia. Next base: position 1,738,270 of record NZ_CP094460.1, on the reverse strand, counting down.
GCGGCGTGATTTCGGCATTCAACTTCCCGGTCGCGGTGTGGGCGTGGAATGCGGCGCTCGCGTTCGTGTGCGGCGACCCGGTCGTGTGGAAACCGTCGGAGAAGACGCCGCTTACCGCGATCGCCTGCCACGTGCTGCTCGGGAAGGCGCTGCGCGAGTTCGGGAAGACGCATCCGGGCGTCGCGCCGGAAGGGCTGAGCCAGCTGGTGCTCGGCATGCGCGATGTCGGCGAGGTGCTGACGGCGTCGAAGAAGGTGCCGGTCGTCAGCGCGACGGGCAGCGTGCGGATGGGCACGGAAGTCGCGAAGGTGCTGAGCCAGCGTCTCGCGCGCGGCATCCTCGAACTTGGCGGCAACAACGGGATGATCGTCGCGCCGAGCGCCGATCTCGACCTCGTCGTGCGCGCGGTCACGTTCGCGGCGGTCGGCACGGCCGGCCAGCGCTGCACGACGCTGCGCCGCTTGATCGTGCATCGCAGCATCGTCGAGCAACTGCTGCCGCGCATCGAGAAGGCGTATGCATCGGTGAAGGTCGGCAGCCCGCTCGAAGAAGGCACGCTGGTCGGCCCGCTGGTCGATCGCGCATCGTTCGACGCGATGCAGAAGGCGCTGGCCGATGCACGCGAGCAGGGCGGCGAAGTGAAGGGCGGCGAGCGCGTCGACGTCGGTCACGCGGATGCGTACTACGTGCGTCCGGCGATCGTGCGGATGCCGAAGCAATCGGCGGTGGTCGAGCGCGAGACGTTCGCACCGATCCTGTACGTGATGGTCTACGACAACTTCGAGGATGCGATCGACGTGCACAACGCGGTGCCGCAAGGCCTGTCGTCGGCGATCTTCACGAACGACATGCGCGAGGCCGAGCAGTTCATGTCGGCGGCGGGCAGCGACTGCGGGATCGTCAACGTGAACATCGGCACGAGCGGCGCGGAGATCGGCGGCGCGTTCGGCGGCGAGAAGGAAACGGGCGGCGGGCGCGAGTCGGGTTCGGATGCGTGGAAGGCTTATATGCGTCGCGCGACGAATACGATCAACTACAGCCGGCAACTGCCGCTGGCGCAGGGGGTGAAGTTCGACGTGTGATGTCGCGCGGCGCGCGTGGCGCCGCTTGACGATGAAACGGGCCGGTTGCCGCGATGCGGTGCCGGCCCGTTGTGTTTGGGGCGCTCGGGAATCGTGCGCGTCGGCGTCAATCGGAATTACCGACCCGGGCCGGCGACGAACGCGCGGTGTCCGGGGACGATGTCGTGAGCCTTCGCATCGAGCGCGGACAGACTGTTCGAGTCGAATACGCGCCGGCGCGCAACGTCCGTTACTTCTCCACCGTCGGCATGTTCTGCACGACCAGCATCTGCGGGCTCGACAGCGTGATCCCCGCCGCACGCAACTGCTTCAGGATCTCGAACAGCAGATCGCTCTTCGTCGAACTCGCGATTGATGGTCTACGACAACTTCGAAGATGCGATCGACGTGCACAACGCGGTGCCGCAAGGCCTGTCGTCGGCGATCTTCACGAACGACATGCGCGAGGCCGAGCAGTTCATGTCGGCGGCGGGCAGCGACTGCGGGATCGTCAACGTGAACATCGGCACGAGCGGCGCGGAGATCGGCGGCGCGTTCGGCGGTGAGAAGGAAACGGGCGGCGGGCGCGAGTCGGGTTCGGATGCGTGGAAGGCGTATATGCGTTGCGCGACGAATACGATCAACTACAGTCGGCAGCTGCCGCTGGCGCAGGGGGGGGAGTTCGACGTGTGATGAGGGAGCGTTGTTGACGTGTATTGTGTGCTAAGTGTATATAGTGACTGACAATACGTCATTATTTTGTTGTTAGCGGAAAAGCCGGCCAAAGTGCCGGCTTTTTTGTTTTTTGCTGGAATTGATTGGGTTGCAGGTTTGAACAGTAGATTTGGTGAATGGATCAATCGATGTGAAGCCGTGAGATAGGGATCAGACAAGTACGGAATTATTTTCGTTGTTTCGTATATGTATGAAAATTAAGCGTTTGCTTGTTTTCTTTCAATTCTTTCTATATCTTCGCGACATGGCATCTCGCGGTTCGGTGACGTGATGTGGGGCTGTCAGTCGATCGTATGTTTATATTTTGATTAGGTATCCATACAAAAATAAGCGCGAACCAAGATAATGTGCTATTGCCGATAGTGGGAAGTGGATGATCGACGTCGAGGGTCAACGTTGGGTGAGGGTGATGTCGTGAGGAAGATTTTTGTTTTATCCGTGCTTTCTGTTTTTGTCTCTGCTTGTGCAATTAATTCCGTGGAAGATTACCCGGTCAGATCTCCAAAGAATTTTTTGATCGATGTCAAGGCCGTTGTGGATTCTGGTGATCTTGAGAATGTTGGATTTGTTGCGAAGCGGTTAAGGATTGACTACAAAGTTGACCTGAGGGAACCAGTTCGCGATAGGAATGGATCGATTGAGGGGTATGGGGTTGATGTGAAACGCATAGCATCCTCTAAAGAATACGAGAAGAAAAGGGGTTTTGATTATGGAATATTCTGGCCTGTGAAGGGGGAGTTTTATAGAGCAGGATTATCGCTCCCGATTGATGCTGGGGCGATATGTATCACGCCATACGATCTGCTCGAAGTATTCGGTGATGTTGAAAAATATCCGGTTTCTCATCGGACGTGGTGGGCGTACATGTATGAAAGGAAGGATATAGACGCCAGGGTGGTTTTTTCTATTGACCGTGGTGGTTGTATTAGTGGTGTTTATATTTCGATGAATCGCGAGAGAAAGTGAGGCGGATAATGAAGATAACTGGTCGTGAAGAATTGTTTCGAGATGTGAAGTTGGGGCAAGAAACTATTGATCTGATCAATAAGAGTCCGCTTCTCGTGGATCAAATAATTAAATACAACGAAGGTGTTGTGAGTAAAGAGTTGGCGCCAATTAAGGTTGACGCAGGTGAGCGGGGAATATTCTGGGATCATCGGCGGCCAGCGATTGTGTTTGGGAGTTATGGTGAGGTGGCGTTCGATGGACTCGATCCACGTGTTTTGGTCGGCATTTTGAGTCACGAGATTGGTCACTATATCAACGATGCACGCGATCAAGCTCGGGAGCGGCACCATGCAACTGAGATGCGGGATGACTATCATTTGTCAGCGATGGTGGGAGTGACAAAAGAGGCCGCGGCTGCCTATAACAACTGGTTGGTATCCCGGGAGATCGCGAAAAACGGAAGTGTGTTGATTCCCGTACTGGGCGATCGCCCGGACCACGACACAGCCCCTGGATTTGACCTCAACAGCGCGCTGACCAAAGTCTACGACGCAAACATCGGGAAAATGCCTGCCGACGTGCTGGAGAAGGTCATGATCGAGGTGGCGGGAAACTATCTGGCTCGAGCACGCCCTGGAGCGGATCCGGATACCACGTACTATGAGCAAAACGGAGTGGCTTACGGAGCGATGGGCAAACGTTTGTCTCAAGCACCTGTCGCGGGCGTGAGTTATTCGCTGGACCTGGCGACGGGTTTTATCAAAACCACGACGCTGACATTTTCTACCGGTGTGAAACAGATCAACCAGTACGTCAGTGGGGCACTGGGTACTGCAACGTTGTACGGGCCGAACGGCCAGATGACGGAATATGTAAGATACGCGACGAATGGTGCCAGGCTTCAAGAGACTCACTATGCCGATGATGGTCGAGTCACTACCACCAAAACCGACACCAACGGCGACGGCGTCTTCGACAGCATCAAAACCGAGACCCGTGTCAGCGATGGCGCAAGCGTAGTCCGCGAAGACACGAACGGCGATGGAATCGCCGACCGCAACATCGTTGTGAGCAACGGCCGTCGCTACGACCTGTCGAACGTGCGCGATGCATTCATTGCCGACAGCCTGTTGTCACGCTATCGTGCCACCGGCCTGCTGAGCGGCACGAGTTATCTGGACCTGAGCCAGATTATTTCCCGGACGCTGACCTATGGCGGAAAAAACGACTATGGGTTCACGATGCCGCCAGGCTGGCAAAACCCGATCGGCGCATTCTACGAAGCGAAAAGCGTCGCACTGGATGCGGCTGTATCGATTGCAAACAAGACCCCGGTGCTGCTCGATGCTCAGCGGCGCGGCCTGAGCGCGGCCGCGCTTCGATCGCTCGACGCCAATCGCGACGGTAAGCTTTCAGGTGCGGAATTGAACGGGCTGCAAGTCTGGGTCGATACCAATGAAGATGGCATCGGCGACGCGGGCGAATTTCGAACGCTCGGGCAGGCAGGGATTTCCGAGATCCGCGCTATCGACTACGACATCCTGACCCGCGGCAACGATTGGTATGCGGCGGGCCCTGTCGCTGCGCCGTCGAAGGGCAGCGACGTTGCGGGCCAGCCCGGGAAAATTTTTCTTGCCCCCGCCGTTCCGTTTTCAAACTATCGGGCATTGCGCGACACCGACAACACGTACTGGATCAATTCCAGTCAGTTCATCCACTTCGTTGCGAGTCGGATAAAGGTCAACAACGGCAATCGAACCTATCTCGTCGGAACCGATGGCAACGACGTATTCGACGCGAACTACTACGCCGCATACGGTCACTGGATCAACAGCGACCTGCTCGAGAACTTCCTCGCCGGCGGCGGCGACGATGTAATGGGTGGCAGCTTGCGCAACGACAATCTTTGGGGCGGGGCGGGCAACGATAAGCTGTTCGGCTATGACGGCGACGACCGGTTGTACGGCGAAGAAGGCAACGACGAGCTTCAGGGTGGTGCAGGGAGCGACGTGCTCGACGGGGGCTCCGGCAACGATTCCCTGTTCGGCCAGGCCGGTAACGACATCATGAACGGCGGCGATGGTGACGACATCATGATGGGCTTCACCGCATTGAACGAAGCCAAGCAGACACTTGCACCGGGCGAAACGGACGACGACGTCATGTACGGCGGTGCCGGCAACGACCAGATGTGGGGAGGCCTCGGCAACGACTACATGGACGGCGGTGATGGCGCGGACCTCGTCTGCGGTGGTCAAGGAAATGACACGGTGTACGGCAGTGCGGGCGATGACGAATTGCACGGTAACGAAGGCAACGATCGGCTTCTCGGCGAAACCGGCCATGACCGGATATTCGGCGAAGCCGGCGACGACGTGATCTGGGGCGGCGATGGTGACGACGTCCTGGTCGGATTCACCGCCAGCAACGACGCGAAGCAGTGGCTCGCCGACGGCGAAACCGACAATGACACGCTGTATGGCGGCAACGGAAACGACGCACTGTACGGCGGCCTCGGCAACGACTACCTCGACGGCGGCAACGACGACGATTTCCTCGATGGTGGCGAAGGCGACGATAGGCTCTTCGGCGGCACCGGAAACGACGAGCTGAACGGCGGCAACGGCAACGACGCGCTGTCGGGGGAAACCGGCAACGACAAGATCTTCGGCGGCGCGGGCAACGATACGATCTGGGGCGGTGATGGGGACGATATTCTCGTCGGCTTCACTGCCACCAATGACGCGAAGCAGTCTCTCGCCGCGTGGGAAACCGACGACGACACGATCTACGGCGGAGCCGGCAACGACCTGATTCTCGGTGGCCTCGGCAACGATCTGCTTTATGGGGAAGCGGGCAACGACGAAATTCAAGGCGGAGACGGCCACGACCGGCTGTACGGCGGAGACGGCAACGATCGTCTGTTCGGTCAAGTCGGGAACGACATCCTGTACGGTGGCGCAGGCGACGATTTGCTGGTGGGCTTCACCGGTGACAACGAGGCGAAGCGGACGCTAGGCCCCGGCGAGACCGACAATGACTATCTCTACGGTGGAGAAGGCAACGACACGCTCCTTGGCGGTCTGGGCGACGACTATCTCGACGGTGGGGCCGGCGCGGATCACATGGAAGGCGGCGAGGGCAACGATACTTATATCGTGAACAGCGTCAATGACGTGATTCTCGAATACGCAAACGAGGGTTACGACACGGTAATCAGCAGCGCAAACTACATTCTCAACGCCAACCTTGAAGAGTTGAGACTCGTCGACGGATTCAACATCAATGGCACGGGCAATGCGCTCGATAACCGAATCGTCGGCAACAGCGCAGACAACATCCTCGATGGCGTTACCGGTGCCGACACGATGATCGGCGGAAAGGGCAACGATACCTACTACGTCGACAATGTTGGCGACCGCGTCGTCGAATTCGCCGGCGAGGGCATCGATACGGTGCAGAGCAAGATCAGCTATACGTTGGGCGAACACGTCGAGAACCTGAACCTGCTGGATTTCGGCAAGCCGGAACAAGGGCTCGTCGATGGCGTGGCCGTTCACGTCTACGGGTACCCGAAAGCCAACGAACTGGATTACATGCAAGGCGATGCGGTGCCGAGGTTCCAGGGAACGTGTGCGCTGACGTCGATCGCGAATTTGCTTACGCAGACCGGTACGCCGACTACCGAGGGAGACGTCGTTCGGCGCGCAATCGACAACCAATGGGCCGTCACCACTCCGGCTGCAACGGATTACCAGCGAGGCGGATCGAATTACGTTCAGCAACAGGCACTGCTCAAGAGTTACGGTATTGCAAACAACCTGCTTGCCGGATACGACGAGCATGCGGTTGCGAATCTCATCCGCAGTGGTCGTGGCGTGATACTGGCGCTGAACTCGGGTCGGCTTTGGGAAGACAATGCTTATCTCGATGGCGGCGGCGCGAATCACGTCGTAACCGTGACGGGCGCGGTTTATGGAGACGCTGATGGCGAGCTCAAAGGCTTCTATATTGCCGACTCGGGCCGCCGGCGCGTCAGCGACATGACGCGCTACATCAGCCTTCAGGAGTTCCGGGCGGCCGCCAACGTACCGAATGCCTACGCGATCTACACGGCCGAGGCGCTGAAACTGTGGAACGAGGACATCGACGGCACGGGTAACGCACTCGACAACACGATCATCGGCAACCGGGGCAACAACGTGCTGGATGGCGGTGCCGGCAATGACATTCTGGTCGGTGGCCTGGGCAACGATACCTATCGATTCGGTCGCGGGTCCGGCCGCGACACGATCCGGGACGACGACGAAACGCTCTGCAACAGCGATGTGATCAGCATCGGCGCAGGCGTATCTGCGGATCAATTGTGGTTCCGTCACGTCGGCAACGACCTGGAGATCAGTATCCTTGGCACCAGCGATACCGCGACGGTTCGGGACTGGTACCTGGGTTCACGGTATCAGATCGAGCAGATCCGGGTAGACGACGGTCGGACACTCGTCAACGCCGATGTCGAGAAGCTGGTACAGGCCATGGCGGTATGGTCGCCGCCGGCCGCGGGGTCGGTCACGCTGTCCCCTGAGCATCAGGCCGCGCTTGCGCCGACGCTGGCGACGAGCTGGCGTTAATTCCGGTTCCCGAAGGTCGATCCGTCCGGTTGCACATTACGTGCGACCGGACGGCCTGCTGCCGGCCGTATCGCATTTTCTTCCTCGCCTCGTGTTCCCTTCATGGACAGTTCCATTCTCCGGCCTCCGGCGTCGTCTCCGACGCAGGATGTCGACTCCGGTCTCGCCGTCGTTCTGACGATGGCCAGCCTGCACGGCATCGCAGCCGACGAAGCCGCGTTGCGACATGAATTCGGCTTCGGCCGTTTCGATACTCAAACAATCCTGCGAGCCACGCGTTCCCTCGGCATGACGGCCAGGGCCGTTCAACAGAACATCGAACGACTGGATCGGGCGCCTTTGCCCGCGGTCGCGCGGGCGAAAGGCGAAGGTGGCTATTTCGTGGTCGCGCAGTACCAGGCCGCGGATGGAACACGTGCGCCTCGAATGCTTGTCCAGTTTCCGGGTGAGGCACCTGCCGTCCTGACCCGCGAGCGTCTTCTGGATATCTGGACCGGCGAGCTCATCTATTTCACGAGCAAGAGCAGCATTGCGGGTACCCTGGCGCGCTTCGATTTCAGCTGGTTCATTCCGGCAATCGTCACGTACCGGAAGCTGCTGGGAGAAGTTCTCGCGATCTCTCTGGTGTTGCAGTTGATTGCGCTCGCCACGCCGCTCTTCTTCCAGGTGGTGATGGACAAGGTGCTGGTCAATCACGCGATGAAGACGTTGAACGTGATCGCCGTGGGGCTGATTTGCGCGACGCTGTTCGAAGCGGCGCTTTCGGGGATACGAACCTGGGTTTTTGCGCATACGAGCAGCAAGATCGACGTCGAGCTCGGCGCACGGCTCTTCCGTCATCTGTTGGCATTGCCGCTGGCGTGGTTTCAGGCGCGCCGTGTCGGCGATTCTGTCGCCCGTATTCGCGAGCTGGAGAACATTCGCGCGTTCCTCACCGGCAATGCCGTGACGCTGGTGATGGACCTCGCGTTTTCGTTCGTTTTCCTCGGGGTGATGCTCTGGTACAGCGCGTGGCTTACGTTGATCGTCGTTGTTTCGATTCCACTCTACGTGCTGTTGTCGGTCGTGTTTACGCCGATCATTCGGCGGCGTCTGAACGAAAAATTCAATAAGGGCGCCGAGAATCAGTCGTTCCTCGTTGAAACCATCAGCGGGATCGATACGGTCAAGGCGATGGCGCTCGAACCGCGCTGGACGGATCGATGGGACCGTCAACTGGCCGCTTATGTGAGTTCGGGCTTGTCGGCGACCAACGTTGCCACGATTGCAAGCGGCGGCGTGACGTTGATCAGTAAGCTGGTGACCGCGGCGATCATGTGGCTGGGCGCCACGCTGGTGATCGACGGCAAGTTGACCGTCGGCGAGCTCGTCGCGTTCAACATGCTGGCCGGGCAGGTGTCCAGCCCGATACTGCGTCTCGCTCAGCTGTGGAACGACTTTCAACAGGTAGGGATTTCGATGGGGCGCCTCGGGGATATCCTCAACACGGCGCCCGAAACCGCAGCCAAAAAGACGCGAGTACCCCGTCTCGAGGGCGCGATCGAATTCGACCAGGTATCGTTTCGCTACCGGCCGGATGCGAGCGATGTCATCCGGCAGATCTCCGTCAGGATCGCGGCGGGCGAGGTCATCGGAATCGTTGGCCGCTCCGGGTCGGGCAAAAGCACGCTGACCAAGCTCGCGCAGCGGCTCTACGTGCCGGATCGCGGGCGAGTGCTGGTCGACGGGCACGATATTGCAGTGATCGATACGGCGAGTCTGCGCCAGCAGATTGGCGTTGTTCTGCAGGAAAACACGCTGTTCAATCGTTCGGTGCGGGACAACATCGCGCTGGCTCGACCCACTGCGTCGATCGACGCAGTGATCGATGCAGCGAGGCTGGCCGGCGCACACGAGTTCATCTGCGAGCTTCCGGAGGGTTACGACACGCTCGTCGGCGAGCATGGCACGGGGCTCTCGGGCGGCCAGCGGCAGCGCATCGCCATTGCTCGCGCATTGATGACCGATCCACGCATCCTGATATTCGACGAGGCGACCAGCGCGCTCGACTACGAATCAGAAGCCGTCATACAGGCCAACATGCGGGACATCTGCGCGCGGCGTACGGTGCTGATCATTGCGCATCGGCTCTCGGCGGTGCGCGATGCCGACCGGATTCTCGTGATGGATCGCGGGCAAATCGTGGAAAGCGGCACGCACGACACACTGCTGCGCACGCAGAATGGAATCTACGCACACCTGTATTCGCTGCAACAGGGCGGTCGCGACGTAGCAAAGGCACGGATATGAGCATGCGACAGCAGGCAGGGGCCTGGCGTGAACTGGTCGGGCGTTACCGCGATGTCTGGCGCCACTGCTGGAACCAGCGCCATCGGATGACGCTGCCGACATTCAATGCGAACGAGGCCGAGTTTCTGCCGGCGGCGCTGTCTGTCCAGGCGACACCTGTCTCGCCGGCAGGCCGGTGGGTCGCGCGCATTCTCATCCTGCTCGTAACGACGGCGATCGTCTGGTCGTATTTCGGGAAAATCGACATTGTTGTCGACGGCGGCGGCAAGATCATTCCATCCTCCCGGACCAAGACGCTGGCGGCGGTCGAGGTTGCCAGCGTGCGAGCACTGCACGTGCGCGACGGACAGGTCGTGAAGGCTGGCGACGCACTGATCGATCTCGATACGCGCGTAATCGACGCCGAACGTCAACGGGCGGACGGCGACCGGCTGAATGCGGTACTGCAAGCCGAGCGTGCGCGGGCGTTGATCGACGCGATCGACACGGGGCGACAGCCTCGACTGGCGGGTGTGGAGGGCGTGTCGCCCGAGCGCCGGCGCGAGGTCGAGCGGCACCTGCTGGATCAATGGCGCGATTTCGTCGCGCGACGGGACCGTCTCGACAGCGAAATACACAGGTACGGTCAGGCCGCTCCGCTTGCGGCGCGTCGTGCGGACGATTACGCCAAGTTGATGGAGACCCGTGACGTTGCGGAGCATGCGTGGATCGAGGCCGAGCAGCAGCGCATCGATACGGCGGGACAGCTTGCGGATGCTCGTCACCAACGCGCGGCTCTCGTGGCAGAGACGCGAAGGAATACCCAGGATGCGTTGAACGATGCGCAGCGTATCGTGGACGCGTCGTCGGGCGACATGCGGCGTGCGGAGGCACACGGGGAACTGCTGCGCCTGACCGCGCCGATCGACGGAACCGTCCAGCAGCTTGCCGTCCATACCATTGGGACAGCGGTGCCGGCCGCACAGCCGCTGATGCAGATCGTGCCGCGAGAGGGGGCGGTAGAAATGGAAGCATTCGTCGACAACCGGGATATCGGCTTCGTCGAGGAAGGGCAGGCCGCCAGCGTGAAGATCGATGCATTCGAGTACACGAAATACGGCACGTTGTCGGCGAAAGTGAGTCATGTCTCGCGCGATGCGATAGACGACGACAAGAAGGGACTCGTCTACTCGGTCAGGATCCTGCTTGATCGTTCGGCGCTGGTGGTAGACGGTCGCGAGATCGCACTGTCGCCGGGTATGTCGGGTAGTGCCGAGATCAGAACCGGTACGCGGCGGGTGATCGAGTATGTGCTGTCGCCGTTGCTGCAGCATGCGCGGGAGAGTTTGCGTGAGCGCTAGGAGCTTGAAAGATGGCGTGTGTCCGTGGATCTTCGGCCTGATGTTGGTTTCAATTGCATGCAATGCCGAAACACGCGGGATTCCGGATGGCCTGGCCGATCCGTTGCTGACCCGTCCACCGGTGCTGGATGCGGGGCAGCGATTACCGGGCGATGACATGCCAGTTGTATGCGCTTCGACGACTGGCCCGGCGAAGCCGCTGACGCTCGGTGATGCGGTTGATCTTGCGCTATGCCACAACCCCCGTATTCGAGCGGCGTGGGCATCGATCAAGATCCAGGCCGCTGCGGTGGGTGAGGACAGATCGGCATGGCTCCCCACCGTCAACGGGGCGATCAGCCAATTGACGACTTATAACCGGTATTCCGATGCACCATCGATGAATACGCGCGGCGTCGGTCGAACGTCGAACGCGACGTTGAACTGGCGGCTACTCGACTTTGGTGGGCGAGCAGCAAACAGCGCGGCGGCACAGCAACTGCTGACGGCAGCGCTGGCGGGCCACGACGCAGCGATGCAAAAGGCGGTCGTGGATGTCATCGGGAGCTATTTCGATGTTCAGAATGCTCAAGCGGCGTTTGCAGCGCGTACCGAGTCCGCGACTTTGGCGGAATCGACGCTGCGTGCGTCGCGTAAGCGGCTGGCCATGGGCGTTGCATCCCGAGCAGACGTATTGCAGGCGGAAACTGCGTTGGCCAAGGCATTGCTCGCTGCCCGACGAGCGGGCGGGGAGGTGGCTCGGGCCCGCGCCGAACTGGTCTTTGCGACCGGTCTGCCCGCCGGCACGCGGGTCGAGGTCGAGGAGGCAGTCGTACCGGTTGCGCTGGACGCGGAGCGCCAGCTAAGCGACTGGCTTCGCGCGGCCGAAAGTTCTCACCCCGAGATCCGGGCGGCGCGGGCCAAATGGAAGGCTGCGCAAGCGAAGGTCACGGCCGTGCGGTCCGACGGAATGCCGACCCTAGATCTAAGCGGCACGCTGTCGCGGAACGGATATCCGAATCAGGGATTGCAGTCAGTGCGGGCGACGCAAACCAGCATCGGCCTGACTTTGACGATTCCGTTCTTTGACGGCTTTTCTCGTACGTATCGGATTCGCGGCGCGCAGGCTCAGGCCGAACTGGCACAGGCACAGCTTCTCGATACGCAGCAGCAGATTCTGCGTGACGTGCTGAAGGCCCATGCCGACGCGGAGACGACGGCGGACAACCTGGATGCGTCTGCACGCTTGCTGGCTGCCGCGGAAGCGGCGCTGACGTCGGCGCGCAATCGTTACGCGTTCGGCGCAGGAGATATTCTGGAACTGCTGTCGGCACAAGCCGCGCTTGCCGATGCCCGCCAGGAACGGGTGCGAACGCTGGCCGAGTGGGAGGCGGCACGGCTGCGGCTGTTTGCCAGCACTGGCGTCATCGGACGATGGGCATTTCGGTAGTACTGGAGACGGTCGTCGCGATAGCCGCAGTACGCGACCGGCCGTCTTTGTTCACTTCTCCACCGTCGGCATATTTTGCACGACCAGCATCTGCGGGCTCGACAGCGTGATCCCCGCCGCGCGCAACTGCTTCAGGATCTCGAACAGCAGATCGCTCTTCGTCGAACTCGCGATCCGCGGGCTCGACACGTAGCCCGTCACGCTCAGCGTGATCCCGTCCGGCGCGAGCTGGCTGAACGTCACCGACGGCGCCGGTTTCTCGAGAATCGCGTCATGCGTGCGGTACGCATCGAGCAGAAGGTCGCGCACCTGCTCGGGATCGGTGTTCAGCGGGAACGTCAGCACCAGCGTCGCGACGCCCTGCGTGCTGTTGCCCATCGTCACGTTGCGCAGGTTTTGCGAGATCAGTTGCGAGTTCGGCACGATCACGGTCGAGCGGTCGCTGAGCTGGATCTCGGTCGCGCGCACGTTGATGCGGCGGATGTCGCCTTCGACGCCCGCGATGCTGATCATGTCGCCCACCTTCACCGGACGCTCGGTCAGCAGGATCAGCCCCGACACGAAATTCTTCACGATCTCCTGCAGGCCGAAGCCGATACCCACCGACAGCGCACTGACGATCCACGCGAGGTTGTTCCACCTGACGCCGAGCAGGCCGAGCGTCATCAGCACGAGCAGCACGTAGCCGACGTTGGTGAACAGCGTGATCAGCGACACGCGCATCCCCGTGTCCATGCCGAGCGCGGGCATGAACTCGCCGTCGAGCCAGCGGCGCAGCGAACGCAGCAGGTAGAAGCCGATCGCGAAGCCGATCACGGCGTTCAGGATCCGGTCCGGCATGATGTTCAGGCTCTGCAGCCGCTGGCTGCCGATCATCGCGATCGCGCTGTCGAGCAGGTCGCTCGGCGTCGTGCCGAAGCCGCCCGTCAGCAGCGCGATGGCCGCGATCAGCATCAGCAGGCTCGTGCCGAATCCGGACAGGACCGTGCGGGCCTGGTCGAGGTGCCGGTCTTCGAGCGCGAACAGGTTCTTGATCTGCTGGCCCGTCGACAGGCTCGCGGAGAACAGGCTTTCGCTCGCGTCGCGCGTCAACTGGATCAGGATGTAGGTGGCGCACAGCACGATCTCGAACCACACGAGCTCGTAGGTGATGAATCGCGCGACCGTGATGTAGCCGATCAGGAGTGCGACCAGCGACACCACGATCGCCAGCGTGACGCCGGCGTGGATCAGCCCGGCGAGCGTGGAGCGCTGCTCGGGCGCCTCGCCAGCCGCCGCGAGCGCGCTGCGCGCGCGGTTCGAGCGCAGCAGCGACGCGCCGACCGTCAGCGCGACGACGAGCGATACGATGCCGCGGCCGAACAGCGTGACCGACAGGCTGGTGTCGACGATCCGGTTGATCGATTCGAGCGTGCCGGACATCAGCAGCAGCGCGGCCAGGATGCCGGGGAACGGCCTCATCGCGAGCGCGACGGGATCGGCGAGCGCCGGCAGGCGCCACGACGGATGCTTCGTGCAGAGCAGCGCGCGGCCGAGCCCGGCGATCAGTGCGCAGGTCGCGGCAAGCTTCGCGAACTGGTCCCACAGATCGGTCAGCGACGGCGTGAGCTCGTAGTGGCGCGCGACGGCGAGGTAGAGGATCTGAACGGCAAAGGCGGTTGCCAGGAATGTCGACAACGCGGTCGACAGCGCCAGCGCGCTGCGGCGCAAGCGGGTGGGCGGCAGGCGGTTCAGGCAGATCCACGCGAGCCCGCGCTCGATGAGCCGGCGGCCGCCGAGCCACATCGCGAACGAGGCGATCAGCAGCAGCGTGGTGATCGCCCGTTGTCCGGGCACCCACGACGAGCGCAGCATGTCGCGCAGTTCGTCGTTGAAATCCTCGAGCCGCTGGATGTCGTCCGGCGACCGCTGAAATAGCGGCAGCCAGAATTGCGCGCTGAAGATGCCGCCCGAACGGAACGCGAGCTGGTTCTTCAACTGGCTGCGATGCAGCTTCGCGAACTGCTCGGTCAGGTTCGCGAGATTGGTCTTCTGGTCGGCGGCCTGTTTCAGTGCCGCGTCGAGTTGCGTCTTGCGCGCGGTCAGTGTCGCGCGCTGCTTCGCGACGGCCGGTGTTTCCGGCGCGGCGCCCTCGGCAGGCGCCGGGCCGAGCACGTCGAGTTGGGCCTGGACCTGCGTACGCTGCGGAGCGAGCTCGCTCTGCAGCTTCGCGACGTCGGTGCTCAGCTCCTGCGTCGCTTCGTCGAGCGCGTCCAGTTCCTTGCTGTTGGACGCGGTCGAAGTCTGCTGCTTGATGCGGTCCTGTTCGGCCTGCATCTGCTTGAGCTGCGCGACGGCGTCGTTCAGCGAGATGGCCGGCACGGACGCGTCGGTGCCGCTCGCCCCCGGGGCGGAAGCGGCCGCCGGAAACGCCGACGCGGTCGCGATCGCCGCGAACTGCAGCAATGCGATCAGCGCGATCCGGCGGGCGTACGTGGATAGTCGTTGTATGAACATGGAATGCTTACGATTTGCCGACAATGCCGGTCGCCGAAAGGCGCCCGGAAGCCGGTAGTTGGCCCGGTAGCATGTTACCGGGGCGCGGAACGCGTGGTTGTACCGATTGCGTACCCCGTTTGCAGCGATTCCGGCGGCGCGTGCCCGCGCGAAACGGCGCGGCAGGCCCGTACCGTCGGGCCGGCGCCGCCGAGGCTCGGCACGGGCGGCGCCGGATCGTCGTTCCGACGCTTTTTCCATACCCGACAGACGGTTACGCAATTTACATATTGTCCGGCGCGAAATCGGGGTGTCCGAATCTGGTCGGTGCGGGCAGCGCGGCCGGCCCGCAGGACGGGCGTGCCGGTACAATGCAGCGATTCGCCCGACGGCGGCTCGACGGTCGCCGGACAACAACACACAACACGACACGATCAGGAGACGCGCCCAAGATGGCCTCAACGGACAGCCTTTCGCAGGCACCTGCCCAATCCCCATCCGTCGATCCCGGCTCGATCTCGGCCCGCCTCGACCGCCTGCCACCCACCCGCAGCGTCTGGAAGCTCGTCGTACTGCTGAGCCTCGGTTTCTTCTTCGAACTCTACGATCTGCTCTACAGCGGTTACGTCGCGCCCGGCCTCGTGAAAAGCGGCATCCTTTCGGCGACGACGCACGGCCTGTTCGGCACCACCGGCGTCGCGAGCTTCATCGCCGCGCTGTTCTCCGGGCTCTTCATCGGCACGATCGCATGCGGCTTTCTCGCCGACCGCTTCGGCCGCCGCGCGATCTTCACGTGGTCGCTGCTGTGGTACACGGCCGCCAACGTCGTGATGGCGTTCCAGGACACCGCGACCGGGCTGAACTTCTGGCGCTTCGTCGTCGGTCTCGGGCTCGGCGTCGAGATGGTGACGATCGGCACGTACATCTCCGAACTCGTGCCGAAGCAGATCCGCGGCCGCGCATTCGCGTGCGAGCAGGCGGTCGGGTTCGTCGCGGTGCCGGTGGTCGCGTTCCTCGCGTATCTGCTCGTGCCGCATGCGCCGTTCGGCCTCGACGGCTGGCGCTGGGTCGTGCTGATCGGCGCGCATGGCGCGCTGTTCGTATGGTGGATTCGCCGCGAGCTGCCGGAAAGCCCGCGCTGGCTCGCGCAGCAGGGCCGGGTCGACGAAGCCGATCGCATCATGCGCGCGCTCGAAGCGAAGGTCGAGGCCGAATACGGGCGGCCGCTGCCGCCGCCCGCGCCGGCCGAACCCGTGCCGCCGCGCGGCAGCTTCCGCGACATGTGGGTGCCGCCATATCGCAGCCGCACGATCATGATGACGATCTTCAACGTGTTCCAGACGGTCGGCTTCTACGGCTTCGCGAACTGGGTGCCGACGCTGCTGATCAAGCAGGGCATCACGATCACGTCGAGCCTGATGTATTCGAGCGTGATCGCGCTCGCGGCGCCGATCGGCCCGCTGATCGGCCTCGTGATCGCCGACCGCTTCGAGCGCAAGTCGGTGATCGTCGCGATGGCGGCGGCGATCGTCGTCTGCGGGCTGCTGTTCAGCCAGACGACGGTGGGCGCATTCCTGATCGTGCTCGGCATCGGCCTCACGCTCGCGAGCAACATCATGTCGTACAGCTTCCACGCGTATCAGGCCGAGCTGTTCCCGACGTCGATCCGCGCACGGGCCGTCGGTTTCGTCTATTCGTGGAGCCGCTTCTCGGCGATCTTCTCGTCGTTCGTGATCGCGGCCGTGCTGAAGGGCTTCGGCACCTTCGGCGTGTTCGCGTTCATCGCGGGCGCGATGGCGATCGTGATGGCCGCGATCGGGCTCATGGGGCCGCGCACGAAGGGCATCGCGCTCGAAACCATCTCGAAGTAGTCGGTGGTTGCGCACGCGTGTCGCATGGTTCGTGCGGCATGCGTGCGATGCGGTTTTCTCGGAGGGAAACGGCATCGCCAAAATGGTTTGGCATGCGAATTTGTTTCGTGGAAACATCGTTGCGGGCGGAACGCACAAACCCACCGGGCGCATGTTTTGAAACATCCAACTTATAAGGTTGACACGCGACGAAGCCGCAAGCGGAAACGAGTTGAAACAAAGCGTGACGAAGCGCAAATCCGCCGCGAAACCGCGACTTTCGCCGCTGCCGATTCCTGCGCTGGCGCGTAGAATGAAGGGCCTGACGACTCATTAGCCGCCATCGGACCGCACGCGTTGCATCAGCGAACGGCTCCACCGCGAAGAGGCGTCGGCGCCGGGCGCACGCGATGTGCCGGACGTGTCGATGGCTCGCGCGGAAGATGCGCCGCTCGCAACAGCAGCATGCGGCGGCCGGATCGGCCGATGGCTTCGAACATATGATGCTTTCCAGCCTGACGCGGCAATTTGCGAAGCCGCGTTGCCGTACCCGCGCTGTCGCCGCGTATGTGTGGCTCGCTGCCATGCTGCCGATTGCCGCTCTTGCCTGGCGGCCTGCCTTTGCGGCATCCGGCGCTCCGTCGTCTGCTGCTACGTCATCCTCATCAGTTGCATCGCCGGCGTCGGCGGCTTCCCATGCGCATCCGGCGTCGCACGCGCATGCATCGTCGGGTGCGTCGGCCGCGCAGCCCGCGCCTGCGGCATCGCATGTGCATCATGCGGAGCCTGCCAGCGCGGCATCGGGCACATCGGCGGGTTCCGCCGCGTCCGTCGCAGCGCCTGCATCGGCGGCTTCCGCCGCGTCCACTGCCGAACCTGCGTCGGCCGCGTCCGCCGTACCGGCCAGCGAGGCCGAGCCGCCCGTGCCGACCCCGCCGCGCCGGCATCCGCCGCTGTCGGCCGACGACGCGAAAAGCGCGACGGCACGCGCGATCGACATGCGCAAGCGCTTCACGCAGGAAGTGACGCGGCGCCTGAACGTACCCGTAAGCGAGCAGCGCGCATACGGCGAGCGGCTCCAGAAGGCGCTCGCCGATGCGGACCTCGGCGACCTGGCCGGCGAATACGTTGCGATGGTCGACCGCGCGCCGAACGTGCAGGCGCTTTTCATCTACTTCCGCGCGACGCCGGCCAATGCGTGGCTGATGATCGGCGCATCGCCGGTCGGCACCGGGCTGCCGGGCAAGTACGATCATTTCGTGACGCCGCTCGGCGTGTTCCATCACTCGCCCGACAACATGGATTTCCGTGCGGAAGGCACGACGAACGACAACGGCATTCGCGGCTACGGCCGCCGCGACATGCGCATCTACGACTTCGGATGGGAGGACGGCGAGCGCGGCTGGGGCAAGGGCGGCGTGTCGCCGATGCGCTTCCAGATGCATGCGACCGACCCCGACCGCCTCGAACCGCTGCTCGGCATCCGGCACTCGAAGGGATGCGTGCGGATTCCCGCGTCGCTGAACCTGTTCTTCGACCGGCACGGCCTGCTCGACGACGACTACCAGGCGCGCGTCGAGGCCGGCAGGTCGCTGTGGGTGCTGCGCCGCGACCGCGACATCACGCCGATCGCGGGCCGCTACCTGGTCGTGATCGACAGCGCACGCAAGACGCGCCCGGCGTGGTCGCCGCTGCCGGGGCGCAACGCGTGGTCGAAGCTGCCGAAGGGCGGTGACACCGCGGACTGACGGCCGCCCCGGCGGGCACGGGAGGCACGGGAGGCACGGGAGGCACGGGAGGCACGGGAGGCACGGGAGGCACGGGAGGCACGAGGATGAGAATAAATCCGTTTTATTGACACATAAGAAAAGCAAACTTTTATTATCCGATCCGGGTTCGTATAGTCGAGGCCAGTTTCGCGGAACCCTGCCGCGCCTGGACCACCACCGATCACACGACCCGCATGAAAACTCTCTACAAGCTCGCTCCGCTCGCGATGCTCGGCGCCTTCGCGACCCATGCCGGTGCGCAAAGCAGCATCACGCTGTACGGTCTGATCTCGGCCGGCGTCGGGTTCGCGACGAACCAGGGCGGCAAGAACGCCTGGCAGGCGCTGTCCGGCACGAACCAGAACCCGCGCTGGGGGTTGAAGGGCAAGGAGGATCTCGGGCAGGGGTTGTCCGCGATCTTCCAGCTCGAGAACGGCTTCAACGTGATGACGGGCACGGCCGCGCAAAACGGCCGAGAGTTCGGGCGCATGGCCTACGTCGGCCTTGCCGACCGCACGTACGGCTCGCTGACGTTCGGCCGCCAGTACGACGCGATCCACGACTACATCGGGCCCGTGATCATCGCGAGCAACGGCGTGAACATCGGCGACAACGACAACGGCTACAACGACATCCGCGTGCAGAACTCGGTGAAGTACGTGAGCCCCGTCTACTACGGCCTGAAATTCACCGCGCTGTACGGCTTCAGCAACGCGACGGGCTTCGCGAACAACAGCGCATACAGCTTCGGGCTCGGCTACGAGCGAGGCGCGCTGCGCTGGAGCGCGGTCTACGCGCAGTACAACCATCCGTACAGCAGCACGAACCAGGACGGCGCGATCGCGAACGACTACGCGTCGCCGCTGCTGATCTTCAGCAGGAGCGCGATGACGCCGGCGGCGTACGCGAGGCGGCAGCGGATCGCGGGCACGGGCGGCTTCTACACGATCGGCCGTGCACAGTTCGCGGCGATGTTTACCGACGTGCGCTACGATTACCTCGACAATTCGCACCTGCACCTGCAGAACCTCGGCGTGAACATCGTCTACACGATGACGCCGCAGCTTTTTCTCGGCGCTGCGTATGCGTTCACGAACGGCAAGTACGACGTGATCGACAAGCGTCCGAAATGGCACCAGGTGAACCTGCAGGCTGACTATTTCCTGTCGAAACGCACCGACGTCGCGCTGACGGTGATCGCGCAGCAGGCGGCCGGCGACGCGGACCATGCGCAGATCTTCGCGTACGCGCGCTCGACCGGCACGCGCCAGATGATGGCGACGCTCGGCGTCAGGCACGTGTTTTGAGCGCCCCCAAACCTGCCGCTTCGAGCCAGGCCCCCCGAGGGGGTCAAGAAAACTTGGGGCGGCCCGGCGTTTTCTTGAGAGCCCGACCATGACCCATCCGATCGCATCGCGCCGCACCTTCCTGAAACTGTCCGCCGCGCTGGCCGGCACCGCGCTGCTGCCCGAAACGGGTGCGTTCGCCGCCGGCGGCGACGCCGCGCGCCGCACGGTGATCATCGATACCGACCCGGGGCAGGATGACGCCATCGCGATCCTGTTCGCGCTCGGCGCGCAGGACCGGCTCGACGTGCGCGCGCTGACCGCCGTCGCGGGCAACGTGCCGCTCGACCTGACCGAACGCAATGCGCGAATCATCCGCGACTGGGCCGGCCGCACGAAGACGCTGCCCGTCTACGCGGGCTGCCCGCGCCCGCTCGTGCGCGAGCTCGTGACGGCCGCGAACGTGCACGGCAAGACGGGGCTCGAAGGCGTCGAACTGCACGAGCCGCGCGCGCCGCTCGCGACCGGCCACGCGGTGTCGTACCTCGTCGATACGCTGAGCCGCGCGGCGCCGAACAGCGTGACGCTTTGCGCGCTCGGCCCGCTGACGAACATCGCGACAGCGCTGGTCGAAGCGCCGCAGATTCGCGGCGCGCTGCGCGAAATCGTGCTGATGGGTGGCGCGTTCTTCGAGCGCGGCAACATCACGCCGGCCGCCGAGTTCAATATCTACGTCGATCCGCAGGCGGCAGAAGTGGTGTTCGGCAGCGGCGTGCCGATCGTCGTGCTGCCGCGCGACGTCGCGGTGAAGGCGCCGATCACACCGGCGCGCGTTGCGCCGTTTCGCGCGCTCGGCAACCGCTGCGGCGCGATCGTCGCGGACATCATGACGGCCGAGCTCGCGTACAACAAGAAGCGGCGCGGCGTCGACGACGCGCCGATGTACGACCCGACCGCGGTCGGCTATCTCGTCGATCCGACGATGTTCAACGGACGCAAGGTGAATGTCGTGATCGAGACGACCGGGCAGTGGACGCTCGGCGAGACGATCGTCGACTGGAACGGGCGCAGCGGCCGCGCCGCGAACGCGACATGGATCAACGAGGTCGACGCGGACCGCTTCTACGCGGCGCTGGTCGAGCGCATCGCGAAGCTGCCCTGAACGCGTGACGTCGCGCGGCGAACGGAATCAGATGTGCTTGGCGATCCACTCGCGGCACGCGCGCACGTGCGGGCCGCGATCGTCGGCGGCGAGCGAGATCAGCGAGATTGCGCGCGTGACGCGCGGTTTGTCGACGCGCAGCGCGACGAGTTCGGGATCGTGCAGATGCATCGTGTAGAGGCTCGGCAGCACGGCGGTCGCGAGGCCGTTGCGCGCGAGCGCGTAGAGCGGCTCGGTGTATTCCATCCGGTACGTGACGTTCAGGCGCAGCTTCTCGGCGCCGCCGGTGCGATGCAGCGATTCGCTGACGCTGCCGCGCACGAACACGGCCAGTTCGCGATCGACGAGCTTCGCCCACGTAACGCTCTTCGCGCGGGCAAGCGGATCGTCGTGCCGCACGACGATCACGATCTCGTCCTCGAACAGTTGCCGGTAGCGCAGCGTGCCGTCGTCGCTGTCCGGTTCGCGCACGCCGATGCCGAGATCGGCGACGCCGTCGCGCACGGCTTCGACGAGCGCGCTGTTCGGCAGGTCGGTGAGCGTGAAGCGCAGCGTCGGATGCGTGCCGCGCAGCGTGTTGAGCGCGGGCAGCAGGCGGCCCGCGACCGACGGGATGAACGCGATCCGCACGGTCTGGATGCGTTCGCCGATGAGCCGCGTCATGTCGTCGAAGGTGCCGCGCGCCTGGTTGAGCAGGCGTTCGGCGAGCGGCAGCACGGCTTCGCCCGCGGACGTCAGCGTGAGCCGGTGCGCGGAACGCGCGAACAGGCGCCCGCCGAGCAGGAACTCGATCTGGCGGATCGACGCGGTGAGCGCGGGCTGCGTGAGCGACAGCGCCTGCGCGGCCTGCGTGAAGCTGCGTGCGTGGGCGAGCACGACGAAGTGCTGGACCTGCCGCAGCGTGAGCGCGGGCAGCAGCGACGAGCGGTCGGACGACATCGGGCAATAACGGTCGGGATGCGGTACGCGGCAGTATAAGACCGTGCTGCATGAATCGGCACAGGACAATATTCGGAATCACAGGAGAACCACCATGTCAGCGACTGACACGATGCCGGCGCGAGCGCCGGCCAACTGGCTCGAACGCCGCTTCGCGCTCGCCGCGCGCGGCACGAGCGTGCGCACCGAGACGATCGCGGGCGTCACGTCGTTTCTCGCGGCCGCGTACCTGCTCGTCGTGATCCCGTCGCTGCTCGCGACAGGCGGCATGGAGCGCGGCGCGGCGACGACCGCGACGATCGTCGTGTTCGTGCTGTTCACCACGCTGATGGGGCTCTATGCAAACCTGCCGTTCCTCGTCGGCCCCGGCATCGGCGGCTCGGTGATCGTCGGCGTGACGCTCGCGACGACGGAACACGTCGGCTGGCAGACGGGCCTCGGCATCGCGTGCGTGTCGGGCGTGCTGTTCTTCCTGCTGACGATCCTCGGCGCGCGCGGCGTCGTGGTGCGGCTGATTCCGGTGCAGATCAAGCTCGGGCTCGGCGCGTCGATCGGGCTGTTCGTCACGATGCTCGGCCTGCGCAATGCGGGGATGGTCGTCGCGAACGCGAAGACCAACGCGTTCGCGCTCGGCGACTTCTCGCGGCCGGGCGCGCTCGTCGCGCTGATCGGCCTGGCGGTTGCGGTCGTGCTGCAGGCGCGCAAGGTGCCCGGCGCGATCCTGATCGCGATCCTCGCCGCGGCTGCGGCCGGCGTGCCGCTCGGCGTCACGCACCTGCCCGCGTCGTTCGTGTCGCTGCCGCACAGCATCGCGCCGATCGCGTTCAAGCTCGATATCGGCAGCGCGTTGAGCCTGGCGGCCGCGCCGTATCTGTTCGCGTTCTTCGCGGCGGAATTCTTCTCGACGCTCGGCACCGCGCTCGCGGTCGGCGCGAAGGCGAACCTGCTCGACGAGCACGGCAACCTGCCGGACATCAACCGGCCGTTCCTCGTCGATTCGCTCGCCGCGACGATCGGGCCCGTGTTCGGCATCCCCGCGTTGACCGCGCTGATCGAATCGGCGGCGGGCGTCGAGGCCGGCGGCCGCAGCGGGCTGTCGTCGCTGGCCGCGGCCGTGCTGTTCGCCGCGATGCTGCTGTTCGTGCCGGTCGCGCTCGCGATCCCGAAGGAGGCAACCGCACCGGCGCTGATCCTGATCGGGCTGTCGATGTTCGCGACGATCCGCCATACGCATTTCGACGACTTCACCGATGCGCTGCCCGTGATGTCGATGGTGCTGCTCACGCTGATGTCGAACAGCTTCGGCACCGGCATCGCGGGCGGGCTGCTGTGCTACGTGCTGGTCAAGCTGCTGGCCGGCCGCTGGCGCGACGTGTCGTGGGGGCTCGTCGTGCTCGCGATTCCGCTCGGCTATTACTTCTGGACTGTCGTGAAGCCGCACTGAGAGACGGCTTTCGCGACGCAACCGCAATACCCAAAGAGAAAGACATGAAGGGAACACCAGGCAACGTCCCGGCCGCGCGCACGGGCATCGAGATCACGCCGGCCCATCGGGCCTTCTTCCACGCGCTGCCGAAGGTCGAGCTGCATTGCCACCTGCTCGGCGCGGTGCGGCACGACACGTTCGTCGCGCTCGCGGAACGCAGCGGTGCACCGATCGAGCGCGCGGAGATCGATGCGTTCTATGCGCGCGGCGACAAGCCGGTAGGCGTGCTGCACGTGCTGCGCGCGCTCGACCAGTATCTGCTCATGCAGCCTGACGATCTGCGAAGGATTGCATACGAGTATCTGGAGGATGCGGCCGCACACAACGTGCGGCATGCGGAATTCTTCTGGAATCCGACCGGCACGGTGCGCGTATCGGGCATCGCGTATGCGGACGCGCAAGCTGCGATCGTGACGGCGATCCGCGATGCCGCGCGCGATTTCGGGATCGGCGCACGCCTGATCCCGAGCATCGACCGCGAGCAGGATCCCGATGAGGCCGTAGCGATCGTCGAATGGATGAAGGCGAATCGCGCGGATGAAGTGGCGGGGCTCGGGATCGACTATCGCGAGAACGACCGGCCGCCGGAACTGTTCTGGAAGGCGTATCGCAACGCGCGTGAGGCCGGTTTCCGCACGACCGCGCATGCGGGCGAGTTCGGGATGCCGTGGCGCAACGTCGAGACGGCGGTCGACCTGCTGCAGGTCGACCGCGTCGATCACGGCTATACGATCGTCGATAACCCCGAGCTGTGCGCGCGCTATGCGGAACGCGGGATCGTCTTCACCGTCGTGCCGACGAATTCGTACTATCTGCGCACACTGCCGCCGGAGCAATGGGCGGAGCTGCATCCGATGCGCAAGATGCCGGGCCTCGGGCTGAAGATCCATCCGAACACCGACGATCCGACGCTGCACAAGGTCAACCCGAGCGAGGCGTGGGAGCTGATGTTCAGCCATTTCGGCTTCACCGTTGCCGAGCTGAAGCAGTTCATGCTGAACGGGATCGACAGCGCGTGGGCGGACGACGCGACGAAGGCCGCGTGGCGTGCGGCGTGGGCGCCGGAGTTCGATGCGCAGGCGGCCACGCTCGCGGCGGGCTGAGCGCAGTTGTATGTATATGTTCCGCCGGCGGCACGCTCAGCGGAACAGCTTCAGCCAGTCGAACAGGCCGGGATGCGGGCGCCGCCTCGGCGCCGGCGCCGGTGCGCCGCGCGGCCGGAAGTCGGGCGAGAACTGCGCACGCGGATCGATCGCACGCGCGCGCAGCGCCGCATCGTAGAAACTGCCGACGATCGGCAGCGCGCTGTGCGCGCCCGCACCCCAGTAGTCGCTGCGAAGCGTCACGCTGCCGTCGTCGAAGCCGACCCATGCGCCGGCCACCAGTTGCGGATGCATCAGGATGAACCAGCCGTCCGTGTTGTCCTGCGTCGTGCCCGTCTTGCCGGCGACATCCACGCGAATCCCGTAGCGCGAGCGGATGTCGGCGCCGGTGCCGCGATCGACGACATCGCGCATCACGTCGACGAGCGTCTGCGCGGCAGGCGCCGGCAACGCGCGTTCGGGCGGCGCGCTGCCGAATGCGGCGAGCACCTTGCCGTCGCGATCCT
Source organism: Burkholderia pyrrocinia (assembly GCF_022809715.1). Taxonomy (NCBI): domain Bacteria; kingdom Pseudomonadati; phylum Pseudomonadota; class Betaproteobacteria; order Burkholderiales; family Burkholderiaceae; genus Burkholderia; species Burkholderia pyrrocinia. Next base: position 1,713,264 of record NZ_CP094460.1, on the reverse strand, counting down.
CGATGCGCGTGATCGCCTGCGGCGCGACGTACACGCCGCGGTTCGCGATCGTGCCGTACGCGGACACCATCTCCTTCAATGTGACGGGGCTCGTGCCGAGCGCGAGCGACGGCACCGCGTCGAGCGGACTGTCGCGCACGCCCATCGCGCGTGCGAGCTGAGCGACCTTCGCGGCGCCTTCCTGCTGCATCACCTGCGCGGTGATGCGATTGCGCGACAGCGCGAGCGCGTCGCGCAGCGTCATCGGCTCGCCCGTCGGCGGCTCCTCGTCGGTCGGGCGCCAGACCGCGCGGCCGTCGATCGGGATCGCGACCGGGCGGTCGATGAACGTATCGCCCGGCCGCATGCCGTCCGCGAACGCGGCGCCATAGACGAACGGCTTGAACGTCGAGCCCGGCTGGCGCCGCGCCTGCGCGACGTGATCGAACGGCTCGCTGCCGAAATCGGGGCTGCCGACCCATGCCCTGATCGCACCGTTGCGCGGATCGATCGCGACGAAGCCGGCCTGCACCTGCGTCTTGCGTTCGCACAGCGCATGCATGAACTCGCGATTCGCGCCGAGCTGCTTCAGCGCCGCTGCATCGGCGAGCCCCGCGTCGCGGGCGCTGCGATAGTCGGGTGTCTGGCGGATGAAGCCGCGGAACAGGTCGTTGCGCAGCCCGCAGCCGGACGGGCCGCGCCATGCGCTGTCGGCGATCGCCTGCAGCCGCTCGGTCTGCTGCGTCAGCGCCTGCGTCGCCATGTCCTGCAGCCGCGCATCGAGCGTCGTACGCACGACGAGGCCATCCGAGTAGAGGTCGTAGTTGTTGCGGTCGGCCCACGCGATCAGCCACTTGCGAAGCTGCACCGCGAAGTGCGGCGCGAGGCCGGGCTGCGCCGTCTGCGGCTCGAAGTCGACGCGCAGCGGCTGGCGCTGCAATTTCGCGAGCTGCCGCGGCGACAGCATGCCCATCGTCGCCATCCGGTCGAGCACGATGTTGCGCCGCTGTACCGCGCGTTCCGGATTCAGCACCGGGTTGTAGTAGCTGTTGCCCTTCAGCATCCCGACGAGCGTCGCGCTTTCGGCGATGTCGAGCTGGTTCGCCGATTTGCCGAAGTAGGTGCGCGCGGCCATTTCGACGCCGAACGCGTTGTACAGGAACGGCACGGTATTCAGGTAGGTTTCGAGGATCTCGTCCTTGCTGTACACCGTCTCGATCTTGAACGCGGTGATCAGCTCCTTCACCTTGCGCGTGAGCGTCAGCGAGCGGCCGACTTCGTCCGGGTACAGGTTGCGCGCGAGCTGCTGCGTGATCGTCGAGCCGCCCTGGCGCGCGCCCGAGAACGTATGCAGCCCGGCCGCGATCGTGCGGCGCCAGTCGATGCCGTGATGCGCGTAGAAGCGGTGATCCTCGGTCGCGATCAGCGCGTCGACCATGTGCGGCGAGATCTGCTTGAGCGGCACCCATTCGCGGTTGACGGGCCGGAACTCGGCGATCAGCTCGCCGTCGGCCGACAGCACGCGCGCGGGGCGATCGATGCGTGCCTTGCGGATGTCGCCGATGCTCGGCGTGAACGGAACGAACGCAAGCAGGACCAGCAGGCCCAGCACCGGTATCGCGGTGAGCGTCAGTGCCACGCCGCGCCGCGTCGGATGACGCAGGCGATGCAGCACGCCGGCGCACAGCGCGCGGGTGCGCGAACGGCAGGCGGCGGCGAGCGGCGCGACACGGGCGCGGCAGCGGAGCCACGCGTCTCGAAGAAACGGCACGAAGCGATTCACGGCGGCAGGGGCGTGGACGGAAGAGGCGCGATCCTAGCAAACGGCGCACGCTTGCCGGCGGCCGAAACGGCTGTTTGCTTGCAGGATTTACAGACGATTACGTTTGTTGCCTGCGGACAACCTTTTGCGGCGCGACCGGCCGCGAATCTTCCGACGAAACCACGTCCGCGAGCCGCTGCGCGGCCGCCTCCATCTGCGCACGACCGAACCCGCCGAAGCCGAGCACAAGCCCCGGTCTGGCCGTGCCCGGCGCGAACATCGGCGACACCGCGCGCACCGCGACGCCGGCCTGCGCGGCGCGCGCGACCACGTCGAGATCGTCGATCCCTTCGGCGAGCCACAGCACGACGTGCATCCCCTGGTCGCCCGGCTGCACCCATGCGCGTTCGCGCGGCAGCCGCGCGCCGAGCGTGTCGATCAGCAGCGCGCGCTGCTCCGCGTACACGCCGCGCACGCGGCGGATGTGGCGATCGAGATGGCCTTCCGCGATGAACGCGGCCAGCACGTGCTGGTCGGCGGTCGGTGCATGGCGATCCATCAGCACGCGCGCGCCGCAGAACGCGGGCACGAGATCGTCGGGTGCGATCACGTAGCCGAGCCGCAGCGACGGAAACAGGATCTTGCTGAACGTGCCGAGATAGATCACGCGGTCGGGGTCGAGCCCCTGCAGCGACGGGAACGGATAGCCTTCGTAGCGCAGCTCGCTGTCGTAGTCGTCCTCGACCACCCATGCGTGATGCGTGCGCGCCCACGCAAGCAGCGCGTTGCGCCGCGCCATGCTCAGCGGCATGCCGAGCGGGTACTGGTGCGACGGCGTGACGAATGCGGCCCGCGCATGCGGCGCCAGGCGGATGCCCGCGTCGACGTCGATGCCGTCGGCGTCGACCGGCACGCGGACCATCGCGTCGCGTCGCCCGGTGCTTTCGAGCAGCGCGGTGATGCCGCGATAGGCCGGATTCTCGACCCACGCCTGGTCGTCCGCACCGAGCAGCACCTGGCTCGCGAGATGCAGCCCCTGCTGCGTGCCGCTCGTGATCACGACCTGGTCGGCCGTGCAGCGCACCGAGCGCGACCGGCGCACGTAGCCGGCGATCGCTTCGCGCAGCGGCAGCGCGCCTTGCGGATCGGCATAGCCGGACGGCGCGCCGGCGCCGCGTGCGCGCAGGCGGTTGCCGAGCCGGCGCCAGATGTCGTCGGGCGCGGTGAGACCGACCGGCACCGAGATCGCGAACGGCAGTGCCGGCAGCGGACGGAATTCGCGGGCGATCCGCGCGAAGGTCGCGGTCGGCTCCGGCAGCCCGGCGTGGGCCGGGCGCCTGCGTTGGGCGGGCGGTTCGGGCTCGTCGACGGGCGGCGGCTCGGCGAGTGCGTGCGCGACCCGCGTGCCCGCGCCGCCGCGCGATTCGAGGAAGCCTTCGGCGACCAGCTGCGCATACGCGTCGACGACGGTGCCGCGCGCGACCTGCAGCGCGGCCGCCAGCAGCCGCGTGGATGGCAGCGTATCGCCCGGACGGACATCGCCGCGGCGCACGGCGTCGCGCAGCGCCTGCGCGAGCTGGCGGCTCAGGTCGCCGGCCGCGCGGTCGAGCGCGCCGAGCGACGGGATTTCGATGTTCCGGGCCGTTCTTGCCATGATTCTGGTCTGCTGAAAATGTTCCAAACCGGCTCTACAGCATAAACCAGTTTGGGGTAACAATTTGCGCAAGACGGGCCAGCGCCCGAGCCATTTCAACCGCCGCACGACCGTGGAGCCGACATGTACGTCCCCGCCGATTTCAACGAGCCCAACCCCGACGCATTGCGCGAACTGATCGTGCAGCATCCGTTCGGCAGCCTGATCACGCACGGGAAGAGCGGACTCGACGCGAACCACATCCCGTTCGAGCTGCTGCCGGGCGACGGCGGGCTCGGCGAGCTGCATGCGCACGTCGCGCGCGCGAATCCGGTCTGGCAGGACGTTGCGAACGGTGACGAGGTGCTCGTGATCTTCCACGCCGGCGACGCGTACATCTCGCCGAACTGGTATCCGAGCAAGCACGTCGCGCACCGGCAGGTGCCGACCTGGAACTACGTGGTCGTGCATGCGCACGGCCGCATCACGGTGCGCGACGACGAGAAGTTCGTGCGCAGCGTGGTCGCGCGGCTGACGCGCACGCACGAAGCGTCGCAGCCGGTACCGTGGAAGATGGGCGACGCGCCGGCCGATTATCTCGACACGATGCTGCAGGCGATCGTCGGGCTGCAGATCGAGATCACGCGGCTCGTCGGCAAGCGCAAGCTCGGGCAGAACAAGGCGGCCGAGGATATCCGCGGCGCCGGCGACGCGCTGATCGCGGACGGGAAGCTCGCGATCGGGGAAGCGATGCTGGCGGCGGCCGACGCGAAGCGCGAGTGAGCACATCGAGATACGCGTGGGCGAGAGCCCGCGCTCGCGTACCGGCTGGTTACTGCGTGCGCGTCGTTCCCTTCATCCCTTCTCCCGCCTGCGCGAGCGCACCGCGGATCGCCGCCTCGGTCTTGTCGTAACCGCCTTCGCCATAACGCGTATAGACGACCTTGCCGTTCGCATCGATCAGGTACAGCGCGGGCCAATACTGATTCCCGTACGCGCGCCACGTGTCGTAGCGGTTGTCCTGCGCGACCGGGTACTGGATGCCGAAGCGCTTGATCGCATCGGCGACGTTGCCCGCGTCGCGCTCGAACGGATATTCGGGCGTATGCACGCCGACCACGACGAGCCCCTGGTCGCGATACTTCCGATACCAGTCGTTCACGTACGGAATCGTATGAATGCAGTTGATGCACGAGTACGTCCAGAAATCGACCAGCACGACCTTGCCGCGCAACTGGTCGAGCTTGAGCGGCGTGCTGTTGTGCCAGCGGTCGATGCCGGTGAAATCGGGTGCCGGCGTGCCGGCCAGCGGCGCCTGCATGCCCGCGTCGTCGCGGGTGCCGGCGAAGGCGGCGAGCCCGGCCGTGGCGGCGAGGGCGATGACGAGGGTGGCGGTCTTGAGGCGGGGCAGCATGGCGTTCTCCTGATCGGGAGGCCGCCGCTCGGAGCGGCGGCCGGACGGGTTTCGACAGGCCCCATTAGGCTGCGCCGACGTATCCGAGATATGTCCGGCAAGCCGCGCGTGTGCAATGTTGTGTGTCGTCACGGCGGCGCGATACATTGGGATACAAACACATGCCCGCCGTGCGGTATAAAAGCGGACAACACCTGCCGAACTACCCGACACCGACTCATGGACAAGATCGACCACGTGCTGATCGTCGACGACGATCGCGCGATCCGCGAACTGATCGCGGGCTACCTGGAGAAGAACGGCATGCGCGTGTCGCTGGCCGCGAACGGCCGCGAGATGCGCAACGCGCTGGACGACGGCGCGCCCGACCTGATCGTGCTCGACCTGATGCTGCCGGGCGAGGACGGCCTGACGCTGTGCCGCGACCTGCGCTCCGGCAAGTTCCGCACGGTGCCGGTGCTGATGCTGACCGCGCGCGGCGAGGAAACCGACCGCATCATCGGCCTCGAGATGGGCGCCGACGACTACCTGGCCAAGCCGTTCGCGGTGCGCGAGCTGCTCGCGCGGATTCGCTCGGTGCTGCGCCGCGCGCGCATGCTGCCGCCCGGCATGCAGGTGACGGAAACGGCCGAACTGCTCGCGTTCGGCGAATGGCGGCTCGACACGACGGGGCGCCACCTGCTCGACGCCGAAGGCACGCTGGTCGCGCTGAGCGGCGCCGAATACCGGCTGCTGCGCGTGTTCCTCGACCATCCGCAGCGCGTGCTGACGCGCGACCAGTTGCTCAACCTCACGCAGGGGCGGCAGTCCGACCCGTTCGACCGGTCGATCGACCTGCTCGTGAGCCGGCTGCGCCAGCGGCTGCGCGACGGTGCGCGCGAACCGCGCTACATCAAGACGCTGCGCAACGAGGGCTACGTGTTCTCGTCGGCCGTGACCGCCGTCGACGGTACGTCATGAGCGCGCGCACGCTGCGGCACTGGCCGCGCTCGTTGTTCGCGCGACTCGCGCTGATCCTGTGCGTGGGCCTCGCGCTCGCGCAGACGCTGTCGTTCTGGCTCACGGTGACTGAGCGCGACCAGGCGACCACCAACCTGATGATGGGCTACATCGAGCGCGAGGTCGCGAGCTCGGTCGCGCTGCTCGACCACCTGCCGCCCGCCGAGCGCGCCGCGTGGCTGCCGCGCCTCGCGCGGCGCAGCTATACGTTCATCCTCGGGCCCGGCGAAACGGGCACGCCGCCGGAAGCGCGGCTGTCGGCGCGCGTCGAGCGGTCGATTTCCGACGGCATCGGCGGCGACTACCCGCTGACCGCGAACGCGCTCCCCGGCGACCGCGAACATCTGCAGGTGCACCTGCGGCTGACCGACGGGTCGCCGCTGACGATCGACATTCATCCGATGTCGACGGTGCCGCTGTCGGGCTGGCTGCCGGTCGTGCTCGTGCTGCAGCTCGCGGTGCTGGCCGCGTGCTGCTGGCTCGCGGTGCGGCTCGCGACGCGTCCGCTCAACCAGCTCGCGCAGGCCGCCGACGCGCTCGGCCCCGACCTGAAGGGCGAACGCCTGAACGAAGACGGGCCGTCCGAGGTCGCACGCGCCGCGCGTGCGTTCAACGCGATGCAGGACCGCATCGCGCAGTACATGGCCGAACGCATGCAGATCCTCGCGTCGATCTCGCACGACCTGCAGACGCCGATCACGCGGATGCGGCTGCGTGTCGACGTGATGGACGACGACGTGCAGGGCACGAAGCTGCGCCAGGACCTGATCGAGATGGAGCATCTGGTGAAGGAGGGCGTCGCGTATGCACGGACGCTGCACGGCACCGAGGAAGCCGCGCGCCGCATCGATCTCGACGCGCTGCTCGACAGCATCGTGTACGACTACACGGATGCGGGGCAGGACGTCGCGCTGCACAGCCGCGCGCCGCTCGCGCTCGTCACGCGGCCGAAGGCGCTGCGCCGCATCGTCGGCAACCTCGTCGACAACGCGCTGAAGTTCGCGGGCGCGGCCGAGATCGACGTGCACGCCGCGCCGGACGGCGGCGCGGTCATCGCCGTGCTCGACCGCGGGCCCGGCATTCCGGACGATCAGCTCGACGCGGTGTTCGAGCCGTTCCGGCGCGTGGAGACGTCGCGCAACCGCGACACGGGCGGCACGGGGCTCGGTCTTGCGATCGCGCGGCAACTGGCGCTCGCGATGGGCGGCACGCTCACGCTGAACAACCGGCCGGACGGCGGCGGGCTGGAGGCGAGGCTGACGCTGAGGAATGCGGGGTGATGCGAGACGGCGCGGGTATGTCAGCACCGGCCGGTGCGCAGCGCGACGGTCCAGTCGTCGCGCCCGCGCGATGCCGCGGTGGCGGCGGCCGTGTGCCAGTCGTATTCGACCGCACGAAATTCGACGTTCCAGCCGGCCGCCGTGCGCGACACCATCGCGTAGCGCGCATGCGGCGAGCCTGTCTCGATCCGGTGCGGATGCGGCCGGTCGTCCGTGTACGCCTGCAGCCCGACGCTGCCCGGGTTGACGATCAGCCGGCCGTCGGCGAGCTTCGCGGTGCGCGGCACGTGCGTGTGGCCGCACAGGATCAGCGACGCCGGCGCGTCGCCCGCGCGCTGCGCGATTTCGTCAGGCGTGGCCGCGCGGCAGCCGTCGGGCGTGACCGTTTCGAGGAAATAGACGAGGTCGCTGGCCGGCGTGCCGTGCACCATCAGCACGTCGTCGTCGAGCGTCACGCGTTCGGGCAGCGCGGCGATCCAGTCGAGATGGTCGGCGCGCAGCGTGTCGCGCGCCCAGCGATCCGACAGCCCCATCGACTCGCGATCGTCGGCGAGCAGTTGCCGTTCGTGATTGCCCTTGACGGTCGGCAGGTCGAGCGCGATCAGGCGGTCGGCCGTTTCGGCCGGATGGAGCGCGCCCGACACGATGTCGCCGAGATTGACGATCACGTCGGCGCCGCGGCGGCGGACGTCGTCGAGCACAGCGTCGAGCGCGGCGAGATTGCCGTGGATGTCGGAGAGCGCGGCGATTTTCATGGCGGACCGTCGAGGCAGGGAACGGCGATTGTCGCCAATTCGGCGCGGGCCGGTCAATCGCATCCGCGGTGAGGCCCGGTGCGATGCGTCAGTCAGTCAGTCAGTCAGTCGGTCGCGAGCCGCGCGTACATCGCGAAATCGCCCGGCGTGCCGCGCACCATCCGGTACGCGCGCAGCAGCCCTTCGTAGCGGTAGCCGCACTTCTGCAGCACGCGCGCGGAGCCGGCGTTGCTGGTCAGCACGACGCCCTGGACGCGCATGAAACCGCCATCGGCGAATGCCCACGCGGTGACGGCTTCGCACACTGCACTCGCGATTCCGCGCCCCCAGTGCGCCGGCGCAAGGTCGTACGCGATTTCCGCCGAGCGGTTCGCGGTGGACACCGTATGCAGCCCGATCGTGCCGGCGAGCGCGCCCGATGCGGTGTCGACGATCGCAAGACGCCGGATCGAATCGGGGTCGGCCGATTCGACGTTGTCGAACAGCGGCAGCAGATCGTCGCGCGAGCGCAGGTTCCAGCTCGTGTGGCGGATCACGTCGGGGTTCGACAGGTACGCGTACCACGCGTCGAGATCCGCGCGTTCGAGCTGCCTGAGCGACAGGCCCGGAAAGCCGGAGCGGGGCGGCGCGTCGACTCTCATCGGAACCCGCTCCTACGCGGCATGACGCCGGTACAGCGCCAGCGACCCGGCAAGCGCGAGCAGCATCGCGCCGCACGTGCGTTCGAGCCACAGCGCGCCCGAGCGCTTCAGCAGCCGCACCGCGCGTGCGCCGAGCAGCGCATAGCCGAACATCACCGCGCCGTCGAGCAGCGCGAACGTGATCGCGAGCGCGACGTATTGCGGCGCGAGCGGCGCGGACGGATCGAGGAACTGCGGCAGGAACGCGGAGAAGAACAGATAGCCCTTCGGGTTCGTCACCGCGGTCAGGAAGCTCTTCGCGAAGATCGACGCGTTGCGCCCGGGCGCCGCGCCGCCATGCGCGGCGGCGACGTCGAGCGAACCCTTCGACGTCAGCAGCCGGATGCCGACATACGCGAGGTACGCGGCGCCGAGCCACTTCACCACCGAGAACCAGAACGCCGACGCCATCAGCAGCGCACCGAGGCCGAGCGCGACCGCGACGATCAGCACGAAGTCGGACAGCATCGCGCCGGCAAAGCCGTATGCGGCGCGGCGCACGCCGTAGCGCGAGCCGTTGGTCAGCGCGAGCAGCACGGTCGGGCCGGGTGTCGCGATGCCGACGAACGCGACGGCGGCGAAGATCAGCAGGGTCGTTTCATTCATGAAGGAACTCCCGATGGATGGCGCGCGTTCGATTATCGGGGGCGTGCGCCCGTGCTGTACAGGCACGGCGATCGTGTGCCTGGCCGTGTTTTCGACTATCTCGATTTTGGCAAGAAACTGTTTTCATTATTGCGCTTTAGTCTGGGACCGGTTCCAACTACCATGGCGGCCGCAGCAGGTCTGCCCGCCGCGACGCCGCGCGCGGACGCCGCCGGCCTCGCACTGCCGGCGGATCTCGCCGCCCGCGCGCTACTCGCAACATCAAGCCAGAACAACGGGTTCACCGCCCGGAGACACAGAACCATGAACAAGCAACTGATCGCAGCACCGCTGCTGCTCTCGCTCGCGAGCATCGCTTCCGCGCAAAGCTCCGTCACGCTGTACGGCATCGTCGACGCAGGCGTGACCTATCGCAGCAACGAACGGGTCGGCTTGGCCGGCGCGTACACCGGGCATTCGAGCGTCGGGCTCACGACCGGCAACCTGTCCGGCAGCCGCTGGGGCATCAAGGGTTCCGAGGATCTCGGCGGAGGGATGCGTGCGCTGTTCGTCCTCGAGAACGGCTTCGACATCGCCAACGGCACGTCGGGCCAGGGCGGCCGCCAGTTCGGCCGGCAGGCGTTCGTCGGCATCGGCAGCGACCGCTACGGCTCGGTTACGCTCGGCCGCCAGTACACGTCGCTCGACGACTTCGTGAGCCCGGTCGGCCCGTCGTCGTTCATCGGCGGGTTCGGCGCGCACCCGGGCGACATCGACGATCTCGACCAGACCGCGCGCGTCGACAGCTCGATCAAGTACACGAGCGCGAACTACGCGGGCTTCACGTTCGGTGCGCTGTACGGCTTCGGCGGCCAGCCGGGCAGCATGAAGCAGCGCAACACGTGGAGCGTCGGCGCGGCGTATGCGGCGGGCCCGCTGCGTGTCGGCGTCGGCTACGAGCGCTCGGACAACAGCAAGACGGGCGCGACCGACCCGACGACGGGCAAATGGCAGAGCACCGACGACGGCCTGTTCAACTCGTCGATCAACGAAGGCTATGCGAGCGCGCAGTCGCAGCAGGTCATCGCGACGGGTGCGACGTACGACTTCGGCCCGGCCGTCGTCGGCGTGAACTACAGCAACGTGCAGTACCGCAGCGGCGACCGTTCGCTGTTCGCCGGCCACGCGACGTTCAACGTCGCGGGCGTGTTCACGCGCTGGAACGTGCGGCCGCAGACGCAACTGTTCGCCGGCTACAGCTATACGCGCGGCAGCGATGTCGATGGCGTCGACGACCGCGCGCAGTATCACAACGTCACGCTCGGCGCCGTCTACGACCTGTCGAAGCGCACCAGCGTGTACCTGCTCGGCGCGTACCAGCATGCATCGGGCATGACGCTCGATGCGCTCGGCCGGCCGGTGGCCGCGACCGCGTCGGTGTCAGACAAGGCGAATGGCCATTCATCGGACTCGCGGTCGCAGGCGATCGTCAGCCTCGGGCTGCGCCAGAAGTTCTGACGCGCAGCATTCGTTGCGGCCGCAACGTCGTTCGCAGCCGGTGCGGGCGACGTTGCACGCTGGCTCCTATACTGTCGCCTCTGTTCTTCGAGGAGACGACATGACCCGAACGCTTTCTGCGCGCTGCCTGTGCGGTGCCGTCACCGTCACGCTGCGCGGCGAGCCGGCGGCGCGCGCGAACTGCCATTGCGCGACTTGCCGCGATTTCTACGGCACGCCGATGCTGTCCGCGACCGCGTGGCCGCCGGAGCAGATTGCCGTCGACGGCACCGGCGCAACGTTCCCGCATCCGTCGAAGTCGATGTCGCGCACATGGTGCGTGTCGTGCGGCGAGATCGTGTCCGGAACGAACCGGTTCGGCATGCGAGTCGTGCCGAACAGCCTGACCGCGCGTGCGCACGGCGGGGAACTGCCGGGCGACCTGCAGCCGACGATGCATCTGTTCTACCGGCAGCGCGTGATCGACGTCGTCGATGCGCTGCCGAAATACCTCGACGGCTGGGACGGCCCGACGCTCGACAACGCGAACTGAACGATCGCGACCGCGTGCCGGCACGGCCGACGCGCGGCTTGTTCCGCCGCATCCTTCTTCAGCTTTCCTTTCTTTCTTCCGCCCGCCCTTCCTCCCGCCGCGTTCGCGGCACGCCCGATACGCCAGTTTGCGAAACGCCGATTGCGCCGGATAATATTTTTTCTCTTTCATTTTAATTTCGATTTGTAATCATCGAGCCTCTTTCCGGCGGAATGAAATGGCAATGCGGGCATGTCAGAAAAAATGACGCATTCGCATTGGGCGACCCGGAAGAAAATGCCGGGGAAAAGCGCCGAAATCGCGCTGCCGGCGGGCCGTTGCGGTGCGGCGAGCGGGTTTGACCATCATTGACGAAAAAGCGCCGGACGGCATAAAGCACGCGGTGAATAATTCGGGATGGCGACGAATGCGCTTTTGCCTGAATCACCAATATTTCATGCGTCGCGATTTACAGTGTCGACACACGATCGTCCGGGAGTATTATTCATGTCAATGAAACAAATTCGCGCGGCATTGCTGGGAATGTGCATCGCCGTGCTGGCGCCCGCGAGTCCCGCGCAGGCGCAATACTCGACGGACTGGCTCGCGAACACGTTCGGCACGCTGGCCGCGCACGTGGGCAACGGCGCGCGCTCGATGTGGGTCGCGCCCGAGGGCGTGATCTACACGGCGTCGCGCTGGGACGAGAACGCGGGCGGCGTCGCGATCTACCAGAACGGCCAGCCGCTCGGCACGATCGGCATCCACGACGAATTCCAGGGCGGCGCGATCACCGGCAATGCGTCGTCGCTGTTCGTCGCGCTCGGCTACAACCGCACCTTCGGCAGCGGCTCGGTGGGCCGCTACAACCGCGGCACGAACCAGCGCGACCTGCGCATCCCGGTCAGTGTGTGGACGGGCGTCCAGTACGCGGACGTGATCACGGGCCTCGCGACGGCCGGCAACCTGCTGTACGTGAGCGACTTCTACGGCAACCGCGTGCGCGTCTATACGACCGACGGCGTGTGGCAGCGCGACATCGGCGTATCGGGGCCGGGCGCGCTGGCGCTCGACGCCGCCGGCAACCTGTGGGTCGCGCGCAAGAGCGCGGGCGTCGTCGCGCAGTTCAGCGCGACCGGCACGGCGATGAACACGATCCAGATGGCGGCCGGCGCGCGGCCGGCGTCGCTGTACTTCGATGCGTCGATGGGCCAGCTGATGGTGGGCGATGAAGGGCCCGACATGAACATCAAGGTCTACAGCGGGCTTCTCGGCCTGCCGATGCAGGTCGGCACGTTCGGTGTGCAGGGCGGTTATCTCGACACGACGACGGGCATCAAGGGGCAGGTCGGCGACAAGCGCTTCACGCGCGTCGCCGCGCTCGGCAAGGATTCGGCCGGCAACCTGTACGTGCTGAACAACGCATGGGGCGGCGGCTGGGATCTCGGCCGCAACGGCAGCACCGACCTGCATTCGTACAGCCCGACGGGCGTGCTGCAATGGAAGCTGCAGGCGCTGAACTTCGAGGGGATCGCCGCGCCCGATCCGGTGACGGACGGCGCGTTCTTCTACAGCGGCAACAACGTGTACACGGGTTCGGCGGGCGGCACGTTCGTCGCGAACACGGTCGACCCGTTCACCTATCCGAAGGACCCGCGCCTCGACATGAAAGACTATCAGCGCGGCCAGCACTTCGGCCAGCTCGTGATGGTCGGCGGCAAACGGATTCTCGTCGCGACGGGCCAGAATCCGGGCAACTTCAACTTCTATTACTTCAACACGGCGAGCGGCTATATCGCGATTCCGGCCGGCTCGCTCCCGGGCAAGCCGTTCAACACGACGCTGCAGGTGACGGCCGGTTTCGCGATCGACGACAACGGCGACGTGTGGGCAGGGCTGGACGGATCCAACGCGATTTCCCGCTACCCGATGACGGGCTTCGACGCGACCGGCAAGCCATCGTGGGGCAAGCCGACGACGACGCCCGTGCCGAGCACCGTGTCGCCTGTCACGCGAATCATCTACCAGGCGGACAGCGACACGATGATCCTCGCGCAGGGCCTCGCGGGCAATTGGGACTGGACCGCGATGAACGGACACATCGAGGTCTATCACGGCTGGAAGAACGGCAACACGAGCGCGCCGAATCCGGTGATCAACCTGACGAGCGCGAACCCGAAATCGATCGCGGCGGCCGGCCACTACCTGTTCGTCGGCTACGTGCACACGGTGCCGAACATCGACGTGTTCGACCTGAACACCGGTGCGCTCGTCACCACGCTGACGAATTCGAACACGTCGGCGATGGACGTCGGCAACGACGTCGACTCGATGTACGGCGTGCGTGCATACCTGCGCTCGACCGGCGAGTACGTGATTACCAAGGACAACTACAACGGGTCGAGCATCGTCGTGTATCGCTGGCGTCCGTGACCGCGCCGGCCGAGCTGGCCGGTGCGGCCTGGCGTCATGGTGCGCCGAGCACGCGGCCGTTCACGCGGAGCCCGTACATCGAGTCGGGCGAATCGTGGAACTTCGCGCGCGTGTCCTGCACGGAGCCCGTGAAGCGCGGGTCCTGCGGACGTTCGTGGCTGTCCATGAAGGTCGCGACGTCCCACGCTTCCTGATCGGTCAGCGTGCCGCCGAGCCCGAGCGGCATGTTGGCCTTGATGAAGCCGGCCGCGTTGCGGATGTCGCCCATCCCCGCACCCCAGTTGAACGAGCGCGCGCCCCACAGCGCCGGGAAGGCCGGCTTGCCGCCGCTCGACTGCCCCTGGCCGTCCGCGCCGTGGCACAGCGCGCAGTGCTGCGTGTAGACGGCGGCGCCGCGCGCGTAGTCGGCTTTTTGCGCGGGCGGCGGCAGTTTCAGGAAGCCTTGCCCCGGCAGCTTCGTGCCGATCGGCGCGCCCTTCGCGAGCCAGTACGAATAGGTTTCGAGCGCGACGAGGATCGGGTCGCCGGCCGGCGGCGCCTTGCCGTTCATGCTGTATTGGAAACACCCCTGCAGGCGTTCGGCGAACGTGTTTACGTGCCCGTTCTTGCTGCGGTAGGCCGGATACAGCAGGTACGCGGCCCACATCGGGCTCGAATCGGGCCGGCGGCCCGCGTCGAGGTGGCAGCTCGCGCAGGTCAGCTTGTTGCCGACGTACTTGCCCGCGAACTCGGGCGTGTGCAGGAAGATCTGCTCGCCGAGCTTCACGGTCTTGCCGAAGCCGTCGGCGGGCATCGCGGATTCGGCGGGCGGCGTGAACGGCTTGACCGCTGTCGCCGCGGTTGTGGCCGGTGCCGGTGTGGCCATGGGTGCGGAAGCGGCGGCCGGCGCGTCCTGCGGCGCCGCCGCGAACGCGAGCGCGGGCATCCAGGCCGCACCGAGCAGTGCGGTGCGTGCGCGGCGGATCAGCGTCGTGCGGTCGATCATCGCTGGTCTCCTTGTGCGGCGCCGCCGCGCGCGTAGTAAGCGGCCACCGCGTCGATGTCGGTATCGGACAGCTTGCCGGCGATCATCGGCATCAGCGCCATCGGCCCGGGCGGGCGCGTGCCGTGTTTCCAGCCGTTCAACTGGCCGGCGATATACGCGGCAGGCTGCCCCGCGAGCGGCGGAAACGCGGTGCCGACGCCGAGGCCGCCGGGGCCGTGGCACTGCGCGCATGCGGGAAGGCCCTGCGACCAGCGCCCGCGCGTCGCGAGCCACGCGCCGGTGTTCGCGGCATCGATCGACGTGTCGTCGGCGGTGAAGACGCCGGCCGGTGCGGGCAGGCTCGCGAAGTACGCGGATACCGCGTCGCGTTCGTGCGGCGTCAGCAGTTTCGACAGCGGCTGCATGACGGGATTCTGGCGGCTGCCGTCCGCGAACGCGGCAAGCTGCGCGGACAGATACACGGCGTTCGTGCCCGCGAGGCGCGGGAAGCCAGCCGCTGGGTTGCCTTCGCCCTGGCTGCCGTGGCAGCCGATGCACGCGGCGACGCCCGTCGCCGAGCCTTGTGTCGCGAGCGTCTTGCCGAGCGTCGCGTCGTCCGCGTGCGCGTGGCCGGCCAGCAGTGCCGCTGCGGCAAGCAGCAGCGGTGCGATCCGGCGTCGCCGTGTGTCGACCATATCGTTCACGTGTCCCCTCCTTGTTGTATGTCGCGTGCGCGCCGCCATGCGGTCGGGCCTTTGCCGTCAGCCTGCGTCGGGCCGGTCCTGCCCCGGCGCGAGGTGCTGCACCGGGGTTGTCGCATCGTAGCGGCCGAAGCCGTAGCGCTGGAAAATCCGGAACGCTTCCGGCGACCGGATGAACGCGAGCCACGCGCGCGCGGCTTCCGGATGCGGCGCGTCCTTCACCATCGCGCCCGCATAGATCGCCGTCGTATTCTGCGCGGCCGGAATGTCGATGTGCATCAGCGGATGCCCGACCTGCTCCTGGAACGCCGCTTCGGATTGCCACAGCACGCCGGCGTCCGCGCGCCCCTGCATCAGGAACAGCGCGGTTTCCCGATGGTGGATGTGCGTGAGCTCGGTCGTGCCGGCGCGCACCTTGTCGTCATAGACGGTGCGCGCGAGCGCGTCGCCGCCGGCCTTCGCGAGCGACGCGTGGATCTGCCGCGCGACGCCCTCGAATTCCGGGTTCGGCATCGCGAGCTTCACGTCGGGCCGCGCGAGATCGTTCAGCGACGCGATGCGCTTCGGATTGCCCGCGCGCACCATGATCGTCAACTGGTTCGTCACGTACGGCACGGCGGGGCCCGCGAGCGTGCCGTCCGCGATCAACCCGTCGATCTTGCCGAGCCCCGCGAAATACGCGTCGGGCCTGACCGTCCACGTCATGTTGCCGACGGTGATCGTGCCGCCCGCGTGGATCTGCTTCACGAGCAGGCCGGGCGGGATCGTTTCCCAGTAGATGCGGCCGCGGTATTCGGGATGGTCTTCCTCGAACTTCGCGACGAGCGGCGCCATCGCGAAGAAGTAGTTGCCGCCGACGAACAGCACGAGCTTCGGCGCGGTGAGGTCGCCGTGGAAATCGGCGAGCACGTCGACCTGCGGCACCGTGAATTCGAGGCCACGATGAATCGCGTCGTTGTTGCGGCCGTCCTGCCAGGGCGGAAAGATGGTCGTGGCGGTGGCGGTGGCGGTGGCGGTGGCGGTGGCGGCGAGCGAAAGCGCGGACGCGCAGCACAGCCACGCGGCCAGCGCGGCGCGCAGCGTGCGCCGCCGGCGGCGCGACGGCGATTGCGAGTGGATCGAGGTCATCGTGGAGCTCATTTCGCGTACGTGAAACCGGCCTGCTGCAGCTCGGGCAGCGTTCCGACCGCGCCCGGCGTGACGATCGCCGACGGGATCACGTGGTTGGTCAGGTCGGCGGCGAGCGCGTCGAGCGGCAGCTTGTCGGGATTCGCGTTCGCGCCGTCGAGCCGTTCCGCGAGCTCCCAGATCGCGTTGTGGCACGACAGGAATACGACGCCGCGCTGCCGCAGTGCGGCGATGCTGTTGTCGTGCGACGAGAAGGCGCCGTCGGGCAACGCGTGATCCTGCGCGCCCTTCGATTGCGCGGGCTTCGCGTCGAGCAGCGTGTTGGCCGGGAAGGCGGCGCCGGCCAGTTTCGCGAGGCCATATTTGTCCCACGCGGCCTGGTCGAACAGCGCGAGATGCGCGCTGCCGTGCGTGGCCGACACGACGAGGAAATCCGGATGGCCGTACGACCAGATCTGCGCGTTCAGCGAATTGCGCATCAGGTTCAGCCACGGGCCGCCGAGCTCGGTGTTGTCCCACACCTGCTTCGGGCCGCCGCGATAGCCGATCACTTCGGCGAGCGCCGCGTGATCCCACTGGTCGGGGCGATCGAGGATCATCGGCACCGTCTTGAAGTCGCGCCGTCTGGGCACGGCCGCGAGGCGGCGCGTGAGGTCGGCGAGGCGCGCCGCGGCGCCGGGCAGCAGCGCGCCGGTTTCGGGCGCCGCCGCTTGAACGTGGCGCGTGGCCGCGAGCAGTGCGGTGCCGGCCGCGAGGCCGAGTGTCTTGAGCGCGCCTCGGCGCGCATGCCGGTCGGACATGGCTTATCTCCCGGGATCGTTTTTGTGGGGGCGTGTCGCGTTGCCGTGCAGCGGCGCAGCGTCGCCATCGCGTAGCCAGTCTAGGGGCGCGCGATCGATCCCGGAAATCGCGATATCGGATGGGAGATATTCGGGGGTCCGATGATTGGGCGGGAGGGGGCGACGCCGGCTGAAGCGGCGTCGCGTTGCGAATGTCGCGCGGCGGGCGTCAGTGCGCCGCCCGTTCGCGCAGGACTTCCGACGGCCGGCCGTTGCGCACGAATACGCCTGCCAGCACGGCGCCCGCTAGCGCAATCGCGCCGGCCAGCACGAACGCCGACGCGAACGAACCGCTGCGTTCGACGATGAAGCCGGTCACGGCAGGCCCGATCACGCCCGACAGGCTGCCCATGCAGTGCAGGAAGCCGCTCACGCCGCCGACGCGCGCCGGGTGCACGACATCCTGCACGATCGCCCAGTAGATCGCGCCGGTGACGTACAGGAAGAACAGCGACACGGACATCAGCGCGACCGCGCCTTGCGTCGACTGCACGGTGCCCGCGATCGCCACGCATGCGCCCGCGCCGAGCAGGCAGGTGACGAGCACGATCCGGCGCGACAGCAGCAGGTTGCCGGTGAGCCGGTAGAGCGCATCCGAGATCGCGCCGCCGCATGCGAGGCCGACCGTGCCGACGAGCCAGGGCACGACGGTGGCGATGCTCATCTCCTTGATGTTCAGGTGATGCGCGCGCACGAGATAGCTCGGGAACCAGCTCAGGAAGAAGAACAGCACGTAGTTGTAGCTGAAGAACGCGACCGCGGTTGCGAGGATGCGCGGCTGGCGCACGTAGTGCGACAGCGTGCGCGCGGGCGCCGATGCGTCGTCGTCACCCGCGCGGGCGGCGGCAGGCACGTTCGGCGCGTCGTTCACCGGCGTGGCCGGACGGTCCGACGTCGACGCCATCCATAGCACGACCCACGCGAGCCCGATCGCGCAGACGATCCAGAATGCCGGCCGCCAGCCGAACTGCGCGGCCAGCAGGCCGACGATCGGCCCCGCGATCGCGCCGCCGAGCGGCGAGCCCGCACTGAGCAGCCCCATCGCGGTCGCGGCGCCATCGCGCGGCAGCCAGTTGTTGACCATCTTGTTCGCGGCCGAGCACAGCGGGCCTTCGGCCATGCCGAACAGCAGCCGTACGATCAGCAGGCTCACGAAGCCGACGGTCAGCGCGGTCATCCCGCAGAAGATCGACCAGAGCCCGACCGCCAGCACGTACACGAGCTTCGGCCCGAGCCGGTCGGACGCGAGCCCGCCGATGAAATTGAACAGCGCGTAGCCGACGAAGAACGTGCTGAACACGATGCCCATCTGCGCGGCGTCGATGCCGAGATCGGTCTGCACGATCGGCGCGACGATCGACAGCGCGACGCGGTCGAGATAGTTGATGCCATACACGATGAACAGCAGGAATACCGTGAACCATGCCTGCGACTTCTGCTTCATGTCTGTCTCCTTCGTGCCGGTGGGCCGGCCGTCATGTCTTTTCCATCGTTCGCCGCGTCGACACCGACATCGGCGGGCAGGGGCGTCACGCGGTTCGCGTCGGCGACGGCCAACCGGCCGTGCGGGCGGTCAGCGTGCGTGCAGCGGTGCGAGCAATGCGTCGGTGCCGTGCGCGCGCAGCGTCGACAGATGCGCGCCGACGCGCGCGACCAGCGCGTCGGGCCATGCGACCGGGCCGGCGAGCGCGGGACTGGCGAGCGCCGCACGCACCGCGCCGTTCGCGTCGCCGGCCGCGCCGAGCGTCGCGGCGAGCGCGGCCGCGCCCGGGTCGCTGATCGTCAGCGGCCGGCCGCAAGCGTCGCGCGCGGTGGTCAGGTAGTACAGCCAGAGCGCAAGCGCACGCTCCAGATACGGGCGCTCGACGCCCGCCGCAGCGCTTTCGGCGAGCGCGGGCAGCCAGCGCAGCGGCACCTTCTGCGTGCCGTCCATCGCGATCTGTTCGGTGCGGTGCGCGAGCGTCGGATTCCGGTAGCGCCGCACGAGCGTCGCGCAATAGTCGTGCGCGTCGAAGCCGGACGGCACGTCGACGGTCGCGAGCAGGTCGTGCGTCATCACGCCGTCGACGAACGCCGCGATCGCCGGATCGGCCATCGCCTCGGACACGGTCGCGCGGCCGCGCAACTGCCCTGCATACGCGATCGCCGAATGCGAGCCGTTCAGCAGCCGCAGCTTCATCGTTTCGTACGGCAGCACGTCGGCAACGAGGCGCGCGCCGGCGTCTTCCCAGCGCGGGCGCGGGCCGGCGAAGCGATCCTCGATCACCCATTGCGAGAACGGTTCGCAGACGATCGCGGCCGCGTCGCGCGCGCCGAGATGCGCTTGCGCCCAGTCGAGCGATTCGGGTGTCGCGGCCGGCACGATCCGGTCGACCATGCTGTTCGGGAATGCGACGTCGTCGCGGATGCGCCGCGCGAGCGCGCCGTCGTCGACGCATGCCGCGTAGTCGAGCAGCAGCGCGCGCAGCGTGTCGCCGTTCGACGTCATGTTGTCGCAGCAGACGACGGTGAGCGGCGCGCCGGCCGGCCGCTGCCGGAGGCCGGCGGCGATCACGCCGAGCGCGGTGCGCGGCGTGTCGGGCGCGGCGAGGTCTGCGCGGATCGCGGGATCGTCGTCATCGAGGCCGCCGCCGGGCCGGCGGCAATAGCCTTTCTCGGTCACGGTCAGGCTGACGATCGACACGCGCGGATCGGCGATCAGCGCGAGCAGCGCGGGCAGCGATTCCGGCGCGAACAGCGCGTCGTGCACGGCGCCGACGATCCGGGTGCGCGCGCCGTCGCCGTCGCGTTCGGTCACCGTGTACAGGTGGTCCTGCGCGGCGAGCAGGTCGACGGTATGGCGCCGCCGCAGCTCGACGCCGACGATCCCCCAGCGCAGGTCGCCCTGTTCGAGCACCGTTTCCGTATGGATCGCCTGATGCGCGCGGTGGAATGCGCCGAGGCCGAGATGGACGATGCCCGTGCGGACCGCGTGCCGGTCATAGCGGGGGCGGCGCGTGCCGGGCGGCGCGGTGCGCAGGGAGTCGGGTGCGGGTGGCATGACGATCGGTAACGGGTTGTACCATGGTAGATATCGGAGTGAGTGAAGGTTATTGCGGGTTTTTACCGGGAGTTATTGGTGTAAACGCCAGTTCGATCAATTTACCTGTGTTGTGTACCATGGTAGTTATCGAAATCGAGTCAGATGCATCGGCAAACATGAGCGAAACGGCAGCATTTGAGGAAGACGTCGTCGTCACGGCGTTGCAGGGGTTCTCGCTGGACGAGAGCCGGTCTTATACGGAGCAGGTGCACGCGCTGCTGCGACACGCGATCGTGCGGGGCGCGCTGCCGCCGCATACCGCGCTGTCGGAGGCCGTGATCTCGACGACGATCAAGGTCAGCCGCACGCCCGTGCGCGAGGCGTTCGCGCAACTGGCCGACGAGCGGCTCGTGCAGATCCACCGGAAGGTCGGCACGTTCGTCGCGCCGATTCCGGTGTCGATCCTCGAGGAAGGGCGGTTCGCGCGCAGCACGCTCGAATGCGCGAACCACGTCGAGCTCGCGCAGAAAATCACGGCGGAACAACTCGCGGAGCTGTCGCGGATCATCGACGCGCAGCGCGCCGCGGTGGCCGCGCACGATGTCGAGGCGTTCTTCGAACTGGACGAAGCGATGCACGGCCGGATGTTCGCGTTCGCGGGCCGGCCGCACGTGTGGGAAATGCTGCAGCCGATGAAGCGCCAGTTCGACCGCGTGCGCTGGCTGCTGCTCGACCGCGTCGAGGATCATGCGCGCCGCGCGCTGCAGGAGCACGAGCAGATCCTCGCGCATATCGCGTCGCGCAACATGGCGCTGCTCGGCGCATCGGTCGCGACGCACGTCGACCGGATCGGCTCGCATCTGCCGGACGTGCGCAGCCGCGCGCCTCATTACTTTGTCGACTGAATCGCCCGCTGGAGGAGCGCAGTGAAAATCGAACGCTTGCAGACCATCGTCACGTGTCCGGGCCGGAACTTCGTGACGGTGAAGATCGTGACCGACGAAGGCGTCTACGGTCTCGGCGACGCGACGCTCAACGGGCGCGAGCTCGCGGTGCGCGCGTACCTGGAAGATCACGTGTTTCCGTGTCTGGTCGGCCGCGACCCGCGCAACATCGAGGACATCTGGCAATACCTGTATCGCGGCGCGTACTGGCGGCGCGGGCCCGTGACGATGACGGCGATTGCCGCGATCGACATGGCGTTGTGGGACATCAAGGGCAAGCTCGCGGGCATGCCTGTCTACCAGCTGCTCGGCGGCAAGAGCCGCGACGGCCTGATGGTGTACGGCCACGCGAACGGGCGCGATCATGAGGAAGCGGTCGACGCGGTGCGCGCACATATCGAGGCAGGCTTCCGCGCGATCCGCGTGCAGTCGGGCGTGCCGGGGCTCGACAAGGTGTACGGCGTCGGCAAGACCGCGGGTGCGTACGAACCCGCCGAAAAAGGCCTGCCGCCCGAAGAGCCGTGGGATACCGCGCTTTATCTGCGCCATACGCCGGAGCTGTTTCGCAAGGTGCGCGACGCGGTCGGCGATGCGCCGCACCTGCTGCACGACGCCCATCACCGGCTTACGCCGATCGAGGCCGCGCGGCTCGGCCGCGATCTCGAGCCGCATCGTCTCTTCTGGCTGGAAGACGCGACGCCCGCCGAGAACCAGGACGCATTCCGCCTGATCCGCCAGCACACGACGACACCGCTCGCGGTCGGCGAAGTGTTCAACTCGATCTGGGATTGCAAGGACCTGATCCGCGACCAGTTGATCGACTACATCCGCGCGACGATCGTGCACGCGGGCGGGATCACGCACGTGCGCCGCATCGCCGACTACGCGGCGATGTACCAGGTGCGCACGGGCTTTCATGGTGCGACCGACCTGTCGCCCGTCTGCATGGCGGCGGCCGTGAACTTCGGGCTGTGGGCGCCGAACTTCGGCATCCAGGAACTGATGCCGCACAGCCCGCTAACTGATGAAGTGTTTCCGCACAGCTATCGGTTCGAGGACGGTTATCTCGTGATGGACGACGTGCCGGGCCTCGGCGTCGACATCGACGAGACGCTGGCCGCGAAGTACCCGTACGAGCGCGCGTACCTGCCGGTCGCGCGGCTGCGCGATGGGTCGATGTGGAACTGGTGAGCGGCGAAGAATCGAAGGAGAGAACCGAAATGTTGAGCGTCGTTGTCGATCGTCCGAACAGCATGGGTGTGCGCGAGGTGCCGCTGCCCGTGCCCGCCGCCGGCGAAGTGCGCGTGAAGGTCCGTTATGCGGGCATCTGCGGGTCGGACCTGCATATCTTTCACGGCAAGAATCCGTTCGTGTCGTATCCGCGCATCATCGGCCACGAATTCGTCGGGACGATCGAGTCGGTCGGCGAGGGCGTCGATGCGGCGCGGCTCGGCGAGACCGTCGCGGTCGATCCCGTGATCAGCTGCGGGGATTGTCATGCGTGCACGATCGGCCGGCGCAACGTGTGCCGGCACCTGACCGTGCTCGGCGTGCATCGCGACGGCGGCTTCAGTCAGTACACCTGCGTGCCGGCCGGCAATGCCTACCGGATTCCGGCGGAGATCGCCGACACGTGCGCGGCGATCGTCGAGCCGTTCGCGGTCGCCGCGAACGCGACCTCGCGCACCGGCGTGCTGCCGGGCGATGTCGCGCTGATCTACGGCGCCGGCACCGTCGGGCTGACGATCCTGCAGGTGCTCAAGCGCGTGTACGGCATCCGCGCGTTCATCACCGACCGGCTCGACGCGCGCCTGCAGCTCGCGCGCAAGTGCGGCGCGGCGGAGGACGAGATCATCAACACGAGCGTCGAGTCGTTGCCGGACGCGCTGGCGCAGCGCGGCGTCGACGGTGGCCCGACGCTGATCTTCGACGCGGTCTGCCATCCGTCGATTCTCGAGGAGGCCGTGCGGATCGCCGCGCCGGCGGGCCGGATCGGCGTGCTCGGCTTCTCGTCGGAACCGTCGGCGATCGTGCAGGCGGAACTGACGAAGAAGGAACTGACGCTCGCCGCATCGCGACTGAATTGCGCAATGTTCCCGCAGGTGATCGACTGGATCGGCCGCGGGCTGATCCAGCCGGAGCATATCGTCACGCACAAGGTGGGTTTCCGCGACGTCGCGCAGGCGTTCGAGATGGCCGAGCAGCGGCCTGCCGAGAGCTGCAAGATCCTGCTCGATTTCGCGGGCGGCTGATACCGGTTCGCGCCGCGAGCCGGGGCGGCGGCATCCGGTTCCGCATCGAACCGCACCACAAGAACTTCAGGAGACACGCAAGATGATCCGAATTCCGTTCGAGGAGTTGCAGGGCGCCATTTATCTCGCGCTCCTGAATGCGGGCATGAACGAGCACGACGCGGGCGTCTGCGCACGGGTTCATGCGGAGGCGACCTGCGACGGCGTCAATTCCCACGGCATCAATCGCGTCGCGCGCTTCGTCGACTACGTCCGCAAGGGCTGGGTGAATCTGCAAGGCGCCCCCACGCCGGTCAAGCGCTTCGGCGCGATCGAGATCCTGGACGGCAATCGCGGCCCCGGCATTCTGAATGCGTTGTCCGCGACCGAGCGCGCGATGGCGATCGCCGACGAGCAGGGCGTCGGCATCGTCGCGCTGCGCAACACGACCCACTGGATGCGCGGCGGGACGTATGGCTGGCACGCAGCGGATCGCGGCTACATCGCGATCTGCTGGACGAATACCGAATCCTGCATGCCGGGCTGGGGCGGCAAGAAACCGCGCGTCGGCAACAACCCGTTCGTGATGGCGGTGCCGCGGGACAAGGGCCATATCGTGCTCGACATGGCAATGTCGCAGTACTCGTACGGCAAACTGCAGGCGACCCGCCTCAAGGGGAAAAACATGCCGTTTCCCGCCGGTTTCGACAGCGAAGGGAAGCTGACCGTCGAGCCCGGCCCGATCGAGGCGTCGATGCGGATCCTGCCGATGGGTTACTGGAAGGGCTCGGGATTCGCGATCATGCTCGACGTGCTGGCCGCCGTGCTGTCGGAGGGGCTGGCGACGAACGGGATCGATGCCGTGCAGCAGGGAAGCTGCACCGGCTGTTCGCAGGTGTTCATCCTGATCGACCCGCGCAAGCTGGGCGGCGAAGCGTTCACGAACGAGGTCGCCGACGGCGTGGCCGATTACGTGAATACGTCGGAAGTCGCGGAAGACAGCGACGAGGTGCTGTATCCCGGGCAAAGCGCGCTGCGAACCCGCATCGAACAGCGGCGGCACGGCGTTGCCGTCGACGACGGAATCTGGGCCGACGTGCTCGCGCTTGCGGAGCGATGAGGCCGCAGAATCCGTGACGCGGCGCCGGCAGGCGGCCCGGCCCGCCACGAGCATGCGAAACGTACCAGCGTACGGATCGATCCCGTCGCCGTCGAGGTTCCTGTATTAATCCGGAGAACTGATCATGAAGGCGGACGTCACGCTTGCGCTCGGCGCAAGCACCGAAGCACTGCACGAAGATGCGTTGTACCGGAAGGTGATACTGAGGATCGTCCCGCTGTTTTTCCTCGGGTTCATCATGTCCTATCTGGACCGCGTGAACATCGGCTTTGCCAAACTGCAGATGGCGGCCGATTTCGGCCTGACGAATGCGTCCTTCGCACTCGGCGCGAGCGTGTTCTTCTGGGGCTACATGCTGTTCGAGATTCCGAGCAACCTGATCCTCCGGCGGGTCGGCGCACGCGCATGGATCGCGCGGATCATGATCACGTGGGGGATCGTGTCGACCCTGATGATCTTCTCGAGGAACGAGGCCGCGTTCTACTCGCTTCGCTTCCTGCTTGGCGTATGCGAGGCCGGGTTCGTTCCGGGCGTGATGTATTACACGAACACGTGGCTGCCCGCCCGGCGCCAGAGCGGCATGTATTCGCTGTTCCTGATGGCGTTGCCGATTGCCGTCGTGTTCGGTGCGCCGTTGTCCGGCGCGATCATGGAGACGATGGACGGCGTGGCGGGCGTCAGGGGATGGCAGTGGCTGTTCCTGCTCGAAGGGCTGCCGTCCGTGGTGCTGGGCGTCGTCATCCTGGCGCTGCTGCGGAACCGGCCGGCCGACGTCGATTGGCTGACGCCGCGCGAGAAGCAGATCATCGAAGCGAATGTCGCGAAGGAGGCGGCGTTCAAGTCGCATCGCGTCGCGGATGCGTTCCGGACACCGAAGATCTATGCGCTGATCGTCGTGATGATCCTCTTCAACACCGCATTCTATGGACTGACGTTCTGGATGCCGACGCTGTTTCATGATGCCGGCGTCGCGAACAGCCTGGATGTCGGGCTGTTCACGGCCATCCCGTTCGGCGTCGCGGCGATCTGCATGTACATGAACGCGAAGGTCGCGGAGCGGTCCGGGCGGCTGCGCAGGCACGGCGTGGTGCCGGTCGCGCTGGCCGCCGTCGGCCTGTTCGTCGCGACGGTGGCGCACGACAGCTTCTGGCTCGCGCTGATCATGCTGACCGTCGCGACGTCGGGCATCCTGTCGCTGATGCCGATCTACTGGACGCTGCCGGGACGCGTGCTGTCCGGTGCGGCCGCGGCGGCCGGCCTCGCGCTGATCAACGCGTGCGGGAGCCTGTCGGGGATCCTCGGCGCGATGATCATCGGCTATGCGGGCATCCGCACCGGCATGGCGATCCTTGCCGGCTTCCTGTTGCTGTGCAGCGTCGTGTTCTACCGGGTCTGTCCGCCGACGGCGGAATGACGTCGAGCCGGGCCCGGCTTCCGACTGCCCGGGCCGTCAGAACGACACCGTCGTCGTCAGCGTGACGAGTCGCGGCTCGCCGACCGCGACGATCAGGTTGTTGTTGCTCGACGGGTAGTAGGTCTTGTCGAGCAGGTTCTTCACGTTGAGCTGGAAGCGCGTCGGGAACTTGCCGATCGTCGTTTCGTAGGCCGCGAACGCGTCGACGGTCACGTAGCCGGGCAGCGTGAAGCTGTTCGCGGTGTCGCCGGAGCGTGTGCCGACCAGGCTTGCGCCGCCGCCGAAGCGCCAGCGGCCGGGCAGGTTCGCGATCGCCGTGTCGTACACCGCGAACAGGCTGCCCGTGTGGCGCGCGACGTTGACGAGCGGCGTATTGCTGTCGCGATCGGTCGCGTTCGTATACGCATAGCTGCCGATCACGCTCAGGTGGCGCGTGATCTGCCCCGCGACGTCGAGTTCGATCCCGCGCGAGCGCGCGGTGCCGATCGTCGACGTGATGTCGCCGTTCGTGACCGCGACGTTGCGCTTGTCGATCTGGTAGACCGCGAGCGTGCCCGTGATCGCGGGCTTCAGGCTGAACTTCAGCCCGGCCTCGAGCACGCGGCCGTATTCCGGCGCGAGCGGCGCGGCGACGTTCGTTGCGACGTTCGGCTTGAACGAGCGGCTCACGTTCGCATACGCGGTCAGCCCCGGCGTGAGCGCATACGCGAGCCCGAACTGCGGCAGCCAGACATTGCCGCGCGAGCGGTCGGCGAACACGAACGGCCGCCCCATCCCCGATTCCTGCTGCCAGTTTTCCCAGCGCAGCCCGCCGACCGCGGTGAGACGCTCGGTGAGCTTCACCGAGTCCTGCACGACCATCGAATATGCGTGCACCACCGAGCGCGAATCGCTTTGCTTCGGGTTGGGTATGCCGCCCGGTGCGAGCAGACCGTACACGGGATCGTAGAGATTGAAGCCCGTCGTTGCCTTGCCGCGGATCGTGTCGCCGCGGAAGCTGCGCTGCCGCTCGTATTCGCCGCCGAGGTAGATCGCGTGGTTCATCCCGGCAAGCGTCACGTTGCCGAGCAGGCCGAGCGTCGCGATCTGGTCGGAGTCGTTGCGCCCGAGGTTGGCATCGGACGAGCGCGTCATTGCGCCCGTCTTGCTGTTGAACGAGTTGCCGCGGGTAATGTACTGGTCGTAGCGGTCGCGGCCCCAGCCGTAGGTCGCGCGCACGCGCCACGCGTCGGAGAAGCGGTGCTCGATGCGCGCACGCAGCGTTTCCTGGATGCCGCTGCTTTGCGACCACGCTTCCTCGTAGCGGCGATAGCGCAGCGCATCGTCGAGCTGGCCGTTCACGAGCACGGTGCCGCGATCGAACGGCGTCGTGTAGTCGACGTACTGGTAGCTGATGTCGACCGACGTGTTCGCGTCGTGCCACGACAGCGCGGGCGCGATCAGCGCGTCGCGCTGGCGGCCGAAGCTGCGCCAGTAGCGGCTCGTGTCGTATTCGCCGGTCAGCCGGAACGCGAGCGTGCCGCCGGCGACCTGGCCGGGCTTGCCGAGCGGGCCCGTGAGATCGAACAGCGCGCTGCTGCCGCCGTGGCTCGTGCGCGATGCGGAGATCGAGCCGCCGAACGTGTCTTCCGGCTTGCGCGTGACGAGGTTGATCACGCCGCCCGGGTCCTGCATCCCGTAGAGCAGCGAAGCAGGGCCCTTCAGCACTTCGACGCGGTCGATCGTCGCGAGATAGCTGTGCAGCACCGGCGTGCGCACGCCGTCGACGAGCACCGAGCCGTCGTTGTTCGATCCGAAGCCGCGCTTGGTGAACGCGTCGCGCGTGCCGCCGAGCGTGTTGGTCTGCGTGACGCCGCTGATGTTGCCGAGCACGTCGTCGAGCGAGCGCGCCTGCTGGTCCTGCATCACGCTGCTGCTGACCACCGCGACCGATTGCGGAATCTCCTTGAGCGGGCGGTCGCTGCCGCCCGCGATGCTGCTGGTGCGCGGCTGATAGCCGATCGTCGGATCGACGGCCGCCGATGCGTTGACGCTGATGGCCGGCAGTTCGTGTTCGGCGGGCGTCGTGGGCGTCGATGCGGATGCGGACGCAACGGGTTTGGCGTTGGCGGGGTCGGCGGCGTCGGCATGCGCGCCGCTTGCGACGCAAAGCGTGATCAGGGCAGGCAGGCTCGTGCGCCACGGACGAAGGGTCCGGGCGCGGTGGGTGGTTCGACGGGATGGCATGAATCGATGCAGGACGGCGTGCTAAGGATCGTGTCGCGGGCCGCAGCACTGCGCCGCAACCGGGATGCGGATGATATACGTAATGAGAATTATTTGCAATTGTAATGAGGTGGTCGGCGGCGGGCGGGCCTTGGTTGCCGGGCCATCGGCCGTCTGCTACCGTAGCGGCCAAAATCAGACGCAGTGAAATTCAATGAGAGCCGGGGGCCGCACCATGTCATCTTCCTGTCACGTCGCGTTCGGCGCGACGCAACGTACCGCACTCGACCATGCGGGTGGTGAAGTGATCGCAGCCGTGTTCCGCCATTCGAACGATTAAAACGGAAGCGAATTCATCTGGCGTTATGCCGGGCAACCGGCACCGCGCCGCTTTCAATCATTTCAACCACCAAGCCTGACGGGAGACCACCCAATGAAAAAGATTTCCGCGCCGTTCGCGACGGCCGCGCTTGCGGCGTGCGTGATGCTGGCGGGCGTTCACCAGAACGCCTGCGCCGCATCGTCGGACGAGCCCGCGATCGATGCGCGCTACAGCGTCGTGATCGAGGCCTATACGCAGGACATGGCCGCCGCGAAGACGAAATACGACGGCAAGCGCCTCGCGTTCGTCGGCGCGGTGATCCGGATGGGCAGCGATCCGGGCGGCACGTACTTCGGCGCGCTGACGACCGACGGCGGGCAGTTCGACACGCATTTCGACGTGGCCGACCAGGCCGCGCTGAAGCCGAAATTCCCCGGCGGCGAGATCAAGCCGTTCACGGCATCCGCGAACTTCCGCTTCAGTTGCGTGAACGAAGGCTATCTCGACGCGCCGGTGCTGCCGGGGTTGAAGCTCTCGCACTGCCGGCTCGCCGATTGAGGTAGTGCGGGGGCCGGCATTCAGAACTTCTGCTGGATGCCGGCCATCACGCCGAGCTGATTCATCCCGGTGCCGACCGTCCCGCCGGCGGCGACCGCGTTCGCGGCCAGCGTGCTGTTGAACATGTAGCCCGCCGACGTATAAACGGTCGTCCGCTTCGACAGGAAATAGCTCGCGCGGCCGACGAGCAGCGTGGCGTTCGTGCCGCCTTCGCTGTTTTCGCGACGCTGCAGGTAGCGTACGCCCTGCAGGTCGAGCGCGAGGTAGGGCGTCGCGTAGTACGTGCCGCCGGCGAACACGATGTCGGCCTGCAGGTGTTCGGCCGCCGCGAGGTTGCGGCGGATCCACCCGGCGCCCAGTTTCGCGGGGCCGATCTTCACGTAGCCGGCGACGATGTCGCGCGTGTCGGTATACGCCGGATTGTTCAGCGGCGCGAGCGCGCTGCCGCCGCCGCGCATCACGTCGTGCGATGCAGCCAGCCCGAAATTGCTCGCGTCATAGGCGAGCATCGCCGTGTATTGACGACAGGCGACGATGTCGCCGGGCACCTGTCCGGCGCAGCCCGTCGCCGACGGTCCTGCCGGCCCGGCCGCGTCGCGGCCGAAACTGTAGGTGGCGCCGAGCGTCACGCCGTGGAACGTGCCCTTGTAGCCGATCGCATTGTCGCTGCGCGCGTTCGGCAGATAGGAGTCGAAATCCGCCATCGAATGAATCGACGGACCGATCACGTCGGCATTGGTCAGCACGATCATCGACATGTTCATCTGGCGGCCGAGGGTCAGCGCGCCGAAGGGGCTGTTCACGCCCATGTTCGCCTGCCGCCCGAACAGGCGCCCGCCGTAGTTCAGCGCGCCGGTGCCGGGCTGGAAGCCGTTTTCGAGCACGAAGAAGGCCTGGTAGCCGCCGCCGAGATCCTCCGTGCCTCTCAGGCCCCAGCGTGACGGCACCTCGCCGGTCAGCGTCGGCATCCCGGTGAACGACCCGCCGTGCGCGGCGTTGTTGTAGTAGGACACGCCGGTATCGATGATCCCGTACAGCGTGACGCTGCTTTGCGCGCAGGCCGGTCCGGCCAGCGCCGTCGCCGTCGCGAGTGCGGCGCCCAGTTTCGTTTTCATTGCTGTCTCCAAACGTTATGTAGATATACTTATCGATTTTTTTATGCCCCGAACATGTCCGGGATACCGACGGGTATCGGCAAGACTGCGGGCGTCGCGCGTTACGACATCGCCGGATCGCGTTGCCGGCGCGGTGCCGCGGCACGCGCGCCCGCCACGGCGACGGCGATCGCCGCGCCGACCATCGGCACGAGGAACGCGAGATAGAGATGAGGCACGGACCAGCCGTCGTCCAGCAGCGCACCGACCGTCATCGGCGACAGGATCGCGCCGAGGCGGCCGATGCCGACCGCGAGGCCGATGCCGGTCGTGCGGATCTCGGCGGGATACGGTGTCGGCGACAGCGCATACATGCCGGCCACGCACGCATTGATCACGGCACCGAGGAGCACCGCGACGGTCATCCCGATGCCGAGGGAGCCCGTGTTCGCACCGAACACGACCATCAGTGCGCCGCCCAGCAGCAGCGTCGCGCCGAGCAGGTTGCGCAGGCCGAACCGCGTCGACAGCAGGCTGAAGAGCGAGGCGCCCGCAATGCCGCCGAGATTGAGCAGTACGCCGCCGGTCACGCCCTGCGACGCCGACAGTCCGGCCTGGACCAGCAGCTTCGGCGTCCAGCTCACGACGAAGTAGAAGCTGCCCATCACGAGAAAGAACGCGATCCACAGTGCGATCGTGCGGCGCGTGAGCGGTGCGCGCAGCACGGCCGTCCAGCTCGACGCGGGGTTCGCCGTGTCGATGGCAGCAGTCGCAGCCGGCAGCGTGTCGATCGGTGCGCGCTTCATTCTTGCGAGGATGCGGTTGATTTTCTGCAGCGCGTTGTCCGGACGCCGCGCCAGCAGGAAGTCGAGCGATTCCGGCAGCAGCGCGAGCACCATCGGGATCGACATCAAGGTCAGGATGCCGCCGAACGCGAACACGCTGCGCCATCCCCACACCGACAGCAGATAGCCGGCGATGACGCCGCCGGCGGTGGCGCCGATCGCGTAGCCGGTCGACTGCATGCCGATCGCGGCGCTGCGCCATTTGTTCGATGCGTACTCGCCGCTGATGACGGTCAGGCTCGCCAGCATGCCGCCGATGCCGAGCCCCGTATAGGCACGCGCGACCGCGAGTTGCAGCGTGCTGTGCGTGGCCGCGCAGGCGAGCATCCCGGTCGAGATCACGGCGAGGCAGAGCAGGATGATGCGGAGGCGGCCGACCCGGTCGGCCAGCGGCGCGATCAGCACCGAGCCGAAGCCCATGCCGGCCAGCCCGGCACTCAGCAGCAGGCCGATTTCCTTGCCGCTCAGTTTCCATTCGACCGCCAGGTGCGGCGCGGCAAACGCGATGGCCAGCACGTCGAACCCGTCGAGCATGTTCAGCACGACGCAGGCTGCGACAGCCGTCGTCTGGAACGCGCTCATCGGGGATTCGTCGAGCGTATTGCGGATATTTGCGCTCACGTCAAAGATCCTTCATAAAAAATAGTATGACTAATTGAATAGGACGAAATCGAAGCCGGCAGTAGCGAATGGGACGAAAGCGAAGGCGTGGGTTGACGGGCAACCAGGGAGCACCCGCCGCGACCGGCAGGCGTCGTTCGCGCGCCGGCGCGAGGGTTACGCGGGTTCGGGTTGCAGCAGCAGCCGCTCGATCACGCGCCGTGCGCGATTGGGTCCCGCGTCGACGTGAATGTCGATCTGGTGGCGGCCCGGAAACCGCATCTGGTTCCGGTATTGCGCTTCGATCACGGTCTTGTCCTCATCGAACGTCGCCGCGGATTGCTCGATGACCGTTTGCGCGACGCGTTCGACATCGTGTCGCGGATTGGTCGCGACGGTCCAGAAGTAGTGCGTCGTGGTGTCCGTCTCGGGCGTGATGCCGTGGAAGCCGCGCATGTGAAAGCCGCCGCGCGCCGGATCGAGCAGGTCGCCGGTGCCGGCGTCCATCGCGCCGGTCCAGATCCGGATATGCGACACGTGGAATTCGATTTCCTGCCAGCGATCGACGCGGCCCGCGAACGGCCATGCGGCGGTGTAGGTCGGCGGCGGGTCGGAATCCGGCATCCGGCGGACCAGCGTCACCGTGTCGCCGTCGGTGCTGACGCGGGTTTCCGCGCCCATGTGCAGCGGCGCGTTGCCGCCGATCGTTTTCAGATGGACATAGCCGAGGTGGCTCAGGTCCATCAGGTTGTCGTGAATCAGCTGATATGGTGCGTCGTAATGGTAGTTGCCGCCGCCGAACCGGTATTGCGGATCCGTGTGGAACGCATAGCGCGGCGGCGCGCAGGTCGGTTGGGCGTGCGCGTCGGCGCCGATCCAGATCCACACGATGGCGTCCTGTTCCTGCACCGGATACGACGATACGCACGCCTTCGCCGGAATCCGGTCCTGGCCGGGAATCTCCACGCAGGTGCCGCCGCGGTCGAACAGCAGCCCGTGGTAGCCGCAGCGCAGGCCGCGCGCTTCGAGCGAGCCGCACGACAGCGGCAGCGACTTGTGGCAGCAGCGATCCTCCAGCGCGCCGACTTCCCCGGACGGCAACCGGAACAGGACGACCGGGCGGCCGAGCAGGGTGCGGGCGACGGGTTTGTCCGTCAGTTCGGATGACAGCGCGGCGACCCACCATCGGTCGATCGGGAATTTAGTTGTATTGATCGGTGGTCGAGCATCTTGCTCCATTGATCGTCTCCGGTATTGTGGTTGGCCGCCGCGTGTCGGGCGGTCCGTCTACAGATCGAGTACCAGCAGGTCGGTTCGGGATCGCGAACAGCACGGCATGAACTGGTCGCCGGCCGCTTGTTCCTCCTCCGTCAGATACGAATCGCGATGATCGGGCTCGCCTTGCAGCACGCGCGTCACGCAGGTCCCGCATACGCCTTGCTCGCACGACGTCAGCACGTCGACGCCGTTGGCCGCCAGCGCCGCGACGACCGTGCATTCGGCCGGCACGTCGATCACCTTGCCGCTGCTCGCGATCCGGACCTGGAACGCGCGATCCGCGCCGGACGTCGCAACCGCGCCGCCGAAGAACTCGTAGTGCAGCCGCTCGTCGGCCCAGTTGCGCTCGCGCGCTGCGTTCAGCACCGCATCCATGAAGCCGCGCGGGCCGCATACGTACAAGTGCGTGCCGTCAGGCGCGGCGGCGAGCACTGAGGCCAGGTCGAAGCGTTGCGCGGGGTCGCCGTCGTCGACATGGAAGCGGGCGCGGTCGTTGAACCCGGCTGCGTTGATCCGCTCGACGAAGGCCATGCGATCGGTCGAACGCGCGCAGTAGTGCATGTCGAATGGCATGCCGGACGAGAACAGTCGTTCCGCCATGCAGAGAATCGGCGTGACGCCGATCCCGCCCGCGAGCAACAGATGGTGCGGTGCGTCGGGGGCGAGCGGGAATTGATTGCGCGGCATGCCGATCCGCACGGTGTCGCCTTGCCGGACTTCGTCGTGAATGGCGCGCGACCCGCCTCGGCCATCGGCATCGCGCAGCACGGCGATCTGATAGCGATCGCCGTGCTCCGGGTGATTGCACAGCGAGTACTGGCGCACGAGCCCGCCCGGCAAATGCACGTCGATATGGGCGCCGGCGTCGAAGCGCGGCAATGGCGAACCGTCATCGCTGACGAATTCGAAGCCGCAGATGTCGCGCGCTTCCTGCCACTTGCGGGCCACCCGGACCGTCAGCGTCGCGGCGCTCATGACGCCTCCTTGATGTGCGCGAGCGGAATCACGGGCCGCTGCGGGTTCGACGCGTTTTCGTCGGCGAGCAGCCGTTCGATCACCTTGCGCGACAGCACGCCGCCGGCGTCGATGTTGAGCTTCAGCAGCTTGCGGTCCGGCCACTTCTCGAGATTGAGCTGCTGGCGCTCGAGCATCTCGAGATCCTCGGCGAAGATCTTGCCCTGGCCCTCGCGGATCTCGGCGGTCAGCGCGTGATCGTCGGGCCGGAAGTTGCGCGCCATCCCCCAGAAGTACCAGATCGAGGTGTCCGTCTCGGGCGTGATGAAGTCGACCACGATCGACGACGCCTTCAGGTCGGCCGGCGCGTCGTAACCGCCGTGTCCCGCGTGCGCGACGCCCACTTCGATCATCACGTGGCTCGGCGGCGTGAAGCGGCAGATCTGCCAGCGGTCGACCGGCACGTCGTCGGCGAGGCCGTTGCCGCGCAGCGCCATCCGCCAGAACGGCGGCGGCATCACGTTCTCCATGAAGCGGCTCGTGACGACTTCGTCGCCGTGGCTGATCGTCTTCGGCGGCGCTTCGTCGATTTCCTTCTGGCCGATGCTCGTCGCATGCACGTAGGTCTCGTGCGTGAGGTCCATCAGGTTGTCGATCATCAGCCGGTAGTCGCAACGGATGTGATACAGGCCGCCGCCGTGCGCCCAGGCCGGATCTTCGGCCCACGACAGCGCGGGCAGCTTGCCGGGATCGGCTTCGGACGCATCGCCCGGCCAGACCCAGACGAATCCGGACCGCTCGACTACCGGGAAGCTGCGGATCGACGGGAATCCGCCGACGCGCTGGCCCGGCATGCCGGCTGTCTTGCCGTTGCAGCCCATTTCCAGCCCGTGATAGCCGCACACGAGCACGCCGTCGCGCACGAATCCCAGCGACAGCGGCGCGCCGCGGTGCGGGCAGAAGTCCTCGAGCGCGGCGACCTGACCGTTCGCCGCGCGGTAAAACACCATCGATTCGTTGCAAATCTTGCGGCCCAGCGGCTTGCCGTCGATTTCATCGGGCGTGCACGCCACATACCAAGCGTTCTTGAGAAACACGTTCATCGTCTCCTTCGGGGCGGTGCCGCTGGTACGCGGCAGTTCTTCATTCCGTGTACTGAATGAGATTCAGTGTACTCATTGAGATTGGCCGGGGCAAGGCGAGCGGTATACTGGTTTTCCCGGGAAATGGCGCGAGGCAGCGCCATGCCGTGGGCGCACGCAACAGCGTGCGCCGCCTATGTCATCGACTCATTCATGGAAAAAACGAATCCCGCCGACGCACCGGCTTTCCCGCTCGATCTGTACGACGAACCCGGGCACCTGATCCGGCGCGCCCATCAGATCGCGGTTGCGATGTTCTACGAGAAGCTGGGCCGGGACGTGACGCCGGTGCAGTACGCGGTCCTGCGGATGCTGTACGAGTGTCCGGGGCTCGATCAGGTGACGCTCGCGCAGCGGGTGGCGCTCGACACGTCGACGACCGCGGACCTCGCGGTCCGGCTCGAAGCGAAAGGATTGATCGTTCGCGAAGTGCTGCCGCGACGTCAGCGGCGCTTGCTGCTGACATCGGCGGGCGTCGACCTGCTTACGCACCTGATTCCGTCGGTGCAGGAGCTGCGTGCCGGCCTGTTCGACGGCATGGGCGAGGACGATTCGCAGGAACTGATGCGCCTGTTGCGCAAGTTCGTCCACTTGAACAACGAGCAGAGCCGCGCGCCGCTGCGGGTCGGCGAGGAGTCGTAGCGGCTGATTTCCGCGCGATGGAAGAGGGCATGCGGCAACGCGGCAGGCGCTTTGCGCTGCCTGCCTGCACTATGGGCGTGACGCTTCCCCTTCCAGCCGCCGCACCGCTTCCGCGACCTCGTTCCTGAAGCGCACGAGCGCCGCCTGTTCCGGCGCGGGCGGCTGCACGGCGGCCCACAGCATGTCGATCAGCTGCGTGGCCGTGGTTTCCGTATCGAGCTTGCGGTGCCCGAGGATCGCATCCCACAGCACGTGCTCGATCGGCCCGAACACCATCGAGCGCAGCAGGCTCAGCGGCAGGTCCGCGCGAACCTGCCCGGCCGCCTGGCCGCGCGCGAGCACGTCCATCAGCGGCGCCGTATAGCGGCGCTGCAGCGCGGTGAGTTCGTCGCTCAGCGCATGCTGCTTCGCACGGCCTTCCGACAGCACCAGCGCGCACAGCCCCGTGCCGTTCACGAGCATCAGCCGCAGGTGGGTGCGCACGATGAACGCGAACTGCTGCTGCACCGACGCATCCTGCGGCATCCCGTGCTCGAACGCGGCGATGATTTCGTCGTACCAATCCGCGATGACGCGCGCGCACAGCTCGCGCTTGCCGCGGAAGTAGCTGAACACCGTCGCCTCGGATACCCCCACGCGCTGCGCGATCTCGGCGGCCGTCGCATGCTCGTAGCCTTTTTCGGCAAACACTTCACGACCGGCGCGCAGGATGTCCTGCACGCGCTGCTGGGATTTGCGCCCGGCGGGCGCGCGCGGCGTGTCGGCGCGGTCGGCTTTGACGGTGGCGGTCATGGTGTCGGCGGTAGCGGCTGTCATGTCGGCATGATATCTGAGTGTCACTCAAAAAACTATTGACGCCGAACCGGACGAGGCGCGAAACTGTGCAAAATTTCCGCTGTATTGGTCAATGAATCGACGCATTCATTCGATTTGAGCGAAACTCAGAAATCGGTGCGTGCGACACACTTTCTGGAGACGGAGGAGACATGATCAACCTGCCCGGCGTGCAATTCATGCTCGGTGAAGACATCGAGATGCTGCGCGATGCCGTCGCGACGTTCGCGGCGAAGGAAATCACGCCGCGCGCGGCGGAGGTCGACCGCACCGACCAGTTTCCGATGGATCTGTGGAAGAAGTTCGGCGATCTCGGCGTGCTCGGCATGACGGTCGCCGAGGAGTACGGCGGCGCGAACATGGGCTACACCGCGCACATGGTCGCGATGGAAGAGATCTCGCGCGCATCGGCGTCGATCGGCCTGTCGTACGGCGCGCATTCGAACCTGTGCGTGAACCAGATCCACCGCAACGGCACCGAAGCGCAAAAGCAGAAATACCTGCCGAAGCTCGTGTCGGGCGAACACATCGGCGCGCTCGCGATGAGCGAACCGAATGCCGGCTCCGACGTCGTCAGCATGAAACTGCGCGCCGACAAGCGCGGCGACCGCTACGTGCTGAACGGCACGAAGATGTGGATCACCAACGGCCCCGATTGCGACACGCTCGTCGTCTACGCGAAGACGGACGTCGAAGCGAATGCGCGCGGCATCACCGCGTTCATCGTCGAGAAGGGGATGAAGGGCTTCTCGGTTGCGCAGAAGCTCGACAAGCTCGGCATGCGCGGCTCGCACACGGGCGAGCTGGTGTTCCAGGACGTCGAGGTGCCGGAAGAGAACATCCTCGGCCAGCTCAACGGCGGCGTGAAGGTGCTGATGAGCGGCCTCGACTACGAGCGCGCGGTGCTGTCGGGCGGCCCGACAGGCATCATGGCCGCATGCCTCGATGCGGTCGTGCCGTATATCCACGACCGCAAGCAGTTCGGCCAGGCGATCGGCGAATTCCAGCTGATCCAGGGCAAGGTCGCCGACATGTACACCACGTTCCAGGCGTGCCGCGCGTATCTGTACGCGGTCGGCCGCCATCTCGACTCGGCGGGCAGCGACCACATTCGCCAGGTGCGCAAGGACTGCGCGGGCGTGATCCTCTATACGGCCGAGAAGGCGACGTGGATGGCCGGCGAGGCGATCCAGATCCTCGGCGGCAACGGCTACATCAACGAATACCCGGTCGGCCGCCTGTGGCGCGATGCGAAGCTCTATGAAATCGGCGCCGGCACGAGCGAGATCCGCCGGATGCTGATCGGCCGCGAGCTGTTCGCGGAAACGATGTAACGCCCCACGACTCGCGAACGGAGCCCCGTCGATGCCGATCATCGAATCCAGACTGAACCCGCGTTCGGAAGACTTCCGCGCGAACACCGCGGCGCTCGAGGCGGTCGTCGCCGACCTGCGCGCGAAGATCGAACAGCTCGCGCAGGGTGGCGGCCAGGCCGCGCGCGACAAGCACCTGTCGCGCGGCAAGCTGCTGCCGCGCGACCGCATCGCGCAACTGCTCGATCCGGGCGCGCCGTTCCTCGAGCTGTCGCAGCTCGCGGCGAACGGCATGTACAACGACGACGCGCCGGGCGCGGGCGTCATCACCGGGATCGGCCGGATCGCGGGCCGCGAGTGCGTGATCGTGTGCAACGACGCGACGGTCAAGGGCGGCACCTACTACCCGATCACCGTGAAGAAGCACGTGCGCGCGCAGGAGATCGCCGCGGAAAACCGGCTGCCGTGCGTGTACCTCGTCGATTCGGGCGGCGCGAACCTGCCGAACCAGGACGACGTGTTTCCCGATCGCGACCACTTCGGCCGCATCTTCTTCAACCAGGCGACGATGTCGGCGGCCGGGATCGCGCAGATCGCCGTCGTGATGGGCTCGTGCACGGCGGGCGGCGCGTATGTGCCCGCGATGAGCGACGAGTCGATCATCGTGAAGGACCAGGGCACGATTTTCCTCGGCGGGCCGCCGCTCGTGAAGGCCGCGACCGGCGAGGAAGTGAGCGCCGAGGATCTCGGCGGCGGCGACGTGCACACGCGTCTGTCGGGCGTGGCCGACCATCTCGCGCAGAACGACGCGCATGCGCTGTCGATCGCGCGCAACATCGTCGATCATCTCGCACCGAAGATCGCATCGCCGGTGGCGCTGTGCGAGCCGAAGCCGCCGCGCTACGACGCGAAGAGCCTGTACGGCGTGATTCCCGTCGATACGCGCAAGCCGTTCGACGTGCGCGAGGTGATCGCGCGCATCGTCGACGATTCCGAGTTCGACGAATTCAAGGCGCGCTTCGGCACGACGCTCGTCACGGGCTTCGCGCACATCTGGGGCCATCCGGTCGGGATCGTCGCGAACAACGGCATCCTGTTTTCCGAATCGGCGGTGAAGGGCGCGCATTTCATCGAGCTGTGCTGCCAGCGCAAGATCCCGCTCGTGTTCCTGCAGAACATCACGGGCTTCATGGTCGGTCGCAAGTACGAGAACGAAGGCATCGCGCGGCACGGCGCGAAGATGGTGACGGCCGTGTCGAACGCGAAGGTGCCGAAGTTCACCGTGATCATCGGCGGCTCGTTCGGTGCCGGCAACTACGGGATGTGCGGCCGCGCGTTCGGGCCGCGCTTCCTGTGGATGTGGCCGAACGCGCGGATCTCGGTGATGGGCGGCGAGCAGGCCGCGTCGGTGCTCGCGACCGTGCGTCGCGACGGCATCGAGGCGAAGGGCGGCGAGTGGTCGACCGACGAAGAGGAAGCGTTCAAGCAGCCGATCCGCGACCAGTACGAGCGCCAGGGCCATCCGTATTACGCGAGCGCGCGGCTGTGGGACGACGGCGTGATCGATCCCGCGCAGACGCGCGACGTGCTCGGTCTCGGCCTTGCCGCATCGATGAACGCGCCGATCGACGATACGCGCTTCGGCGTGTTCCGGATGTAATGAGGAGAGCGGACGATGCGATACGAAACCATCAAGGTCAACGAAGCAAACCGCGTCGCGACCGTCACGCTCGCGCGTCCCGACGTGCGCAACGCGTTCAACGAGACGACGATCGCCGAGCTGACCACCGCGTTCGAATGGCTCGACGCGCACGAAGGCGTGCGCGCGATCGTGCTCGCGGCGGAAGGCACCGCGTTCTGCGCGGGCGCGGACCTGAACTGGATGAAGAAGATGGCCGGTTACTCGGACGACGAGAACCGTGCCGATGCGCGCAAGCTCGCGCGGATGCTCGAGGCGATCCATCGCTGCGGCAAGCCGGTGATCGCGCGCGTGCATGGCGACGCGTATGCGGGCGGCGTGGGCCTCGTCGCGGCGGCCGATATCGCGATCGCCGCCGACGGCGTGAAGTTCTGCCTGTCTGAAGCGCGGCTCGGGCTGATTCCCGCGACGATCGCGCCGTACGTCGTGCGCGCGATGGGCGAGCGCGCGGCGCGCCGCTACTTCACGACGGCCGAGGTGTTCGACAGCGCGCGCGCCGCTTCGATCGGTTTCATTCACGACGCGGTGCCGGCCGATACGCTCGACGAAACGGTCGCGAAGCTGGCCGCGACGCTCGTCGCGAACGGCCCCGACGCGGTGCGTGCGTGCAAGCAACTCGTCGCCGACGTGGCCGGCAGGGCGCTCGACGCGACGCTGATCGAGCAGACCGCCGACTGGATCGCGCGCACCCGCGCAGGCGCGGAAGCGCGCGAAGGGATCGCGGCCTTCCTTGAGAAACGCACGCCGTCGTGGCGTGAATGACGTCGTCGTGACCCACTCTTTCCGGACGAAACCGAAGCCATGTTCGACAAGATTCTGATCGCCAACCGCGGCGAAATCGCGTGCCGCGTCGCCGCGACGTGCAAACGTCTCGGGATCGCGAGCGTCGCCGTCTATTCCGACGCCGATGCGAACGCGAAGCACGTGGCCGCATGCGACGAAGCCGTGCACATCGGCGGCTCGGCGGCCGCGGACAGCTATCTGCGCATCGAGCGCATCATCGAAGCCGCGCGCGCGACCGGCGCGCAGGCGATCCACCCCGGCTACGGCTTCCTGTCGGAGAACGAAGATTTCGCGCATGCGTGCGAAGCGGCCGGCATCGTATTCATCGGGCCGCCGGTCGACGCGATCGCGGCGATGGGCTCGAAGGCTGCCGCGAAGGCGCTGATGCACGCGGCCGCCGTGCCGCTCGTGCCCGGCTATCACGGCGACGACCAGGACACGGGCAACCTGCATCGCGAAGCCGACGAGATCGGCTATCCGGTGCTGCTGAAGGCCAGCGCGGGCGGCGGCGGCAAGGGGATGCGCGTGGTCGAGCGCTCCGACGATTTCCCGGCGGCGCTCGCGTCGTGCCAGCGCGAGGCCGCGAGCAGCTTCGGCAACGACCGCGTGCTGATCGAGAAATACCTGACGCGCCCGCGCCACGTCGAGGTGCAGGTGTTCGGCGACACGCACGGCAATACCGTCTACCTGTTCGACCGCGACTGCTCGGTGCAGCGCCGTCACCAGAAGGTGCTCGAGGAAGCGCCGGCGCCGGGCCTGCACGACGACGTGCGTCGCGCGATGGGCGAGGCGGCCGTCGCGGCCGCGCGCGCGGTCGGTTACGTCGGCGCGGGCACCGTCGAATTCATCATGACGGGCGACGCGTTCTACTTCATGGAAATGAACACGCGCCTGCAGGTCGAGCATCCGGTCACCGAGATGGTCACCGGGCTCGATCTCGTCGAATGGCAACTGCGCGTCGCGTCCGGCGAGCCGCTGCCGTTGCAGCAGGACGAACTGCGCGTGCAGGGTCACGCGCTCGAGGCGCGCCTTTACGCGGAGAACCCCGCGCGCGGCTTCCTGCCGTCCACGGGTACGCTGAAGCACCTGCGGCTGCCGGACGGCGTCGAGTTCGACATCGGCGCAGCGGTGCGTGTCGACAGCGGCGTGCGCGAAGGCGATGCGATCACGCCGTTCTACGATCCGATGATCGCGAAGCTGATCGTCCATGGCGCGGACCGCGCGGCAGCGCTGAGCCTGATGCTGCGCGCGCTGCGTGCGTGCGAGGTGGTCGGCCTGCATACGAACGCCGCATTCCTGCAGCGGATCGTCGCGTGCGAGCCGTTCGCGACGGCCGATCTCGATACGGGCCTGATCGAGCGCAACCACGACGCGCTGTTCGCCCCGCAACAGCCGCCGCGCGCGACGCTCGCGCTCGCTTGCGCGGCGCTGCTCGCGCGCGAACGCGGCGCGGCCGCGCAGGGGGCATCGCCATGGGGCGCGCTGCCGGACTGGCGATTGAACGGCGGCTATCGCCGCACGCTCGAATGGCATGCGGTCGATCGCGAAGCGGACGTGACGGTTGCGTATGAAGACGACGGCGCCGTTGCGCGCATCGCGGCCGGCGACGCGGCCGCGCAGCCGTTCGCATGGACGCGCGGCGCAACGCCGCTCGATTTCGACGTGACGCTCGGCGGTGTGCGCAGCAGCGGCCGCGTGTATGCGGACGGCGACACGTTCCATGTGTTCACGCAGGGCGCGGCCGAGACGTTCGAATGGCGCAACCTGCTCGCGCATGCTGGCGACACCGAACAGGGCGGCGGGCGTTTGACCGCGCCGATGCCCGGCAAGGTGATCGCGGTGCTGGTCGAACCGGGCCAGAAGGTCGAAGCCGGCACGCCGCTGATCGTGATGGAAGCGATGAAGATGGAGCACACGATCGGCGCGCCGAGCGCGGGCGTAGTCGCGGAAGTGCTGTACGGCGTCGGCGACCAGGTCGCGGATGGCGCGCAGTTGCTGATGATGGCGGAAGGCTGATCGACGCTTTCGCTGTGCGCGGGTCGGCGGCTGCCGGCCCGTGAAAACCGCTTCGCGCATCACCGCACGCTGGTGGTTGCGACAGGTGCTGCTTCGATTGCATCGACACGCCGGCGCCGCACGAATCTTTCGATCGAATTACGTTTTGCCGGCGAAATCCATACTTCCATCGAACGCGTGGCCCGTTGCGCCACACCCTCCCGCCGCACGTCCATCTCCACTCGACACCGTCGTGTAACAAGTCGAACATAGCATCTCGCCGTCGATATGACCGACGCGGGTTCGCGTCCGTGTCACTTCATCACGTCCACGGAGATACGTTATGCGAACGTCGGCCCTACGGCCTTTCGCGGTCGCCGGCCTGGTCGCGCTGATCGCACTCCTCAGCGCCTGCGGCGACGACCTGAATGCAGACCCCGCGCCCGTCGCGCAGCAGAAGGCCGCCTGCGGCGGCGCCGCCGTCGCCACCGCGCAGATGCGCTGCCCGCCGGGTTTCACCGCGCCCGCATCGTCGCCCGCTTCCTGATACCGGTCGTTCCAACCAGAAATCCAATCAAGAGCAACCAGCATGGCCACTCATTCACGACGCGATTTTCTGAAGTTCTCCGCCGGCCTCGCCGGTGCGACCGCCGCCACCGCACTGCTTCCCGAATCGATCCGCAAGGCGCTCGCGATCGAGCCGAATACCGTGACGGGCACGATCCAGGATGTCCAGCACATCGTCGTGTTCATGCAGGAAAACCGCTCGTTCGACCACTACCTCGGGCACCTGAGCGGCGTGCGCGGCTACAACGACCGCTTCCCGGTCACGCTGCCGAACGGCAAGCCGGTCTGGTTCCAGCCGCGGCAGGAGGACAAGGCGAGCGTGATCGCGCCGTTCCGCTACGACACGACCGACCCGGGCGTGAACGCGCAGTGCATCGGCGGCCTGCCGCATACGTGGGCGACGACGCACGGCGCGATCGACGGCGGCCGTGCGGATCAATGGGCGATGCAGAAGTCCAACATGACGATGGGCTATCACGTCCGCGACGACATCCCGTTCCACTACGCGCTCGCGGATGCGTTCACCGTGTGCGACAACTACTTCTGCTCGATCCCGGGCAACACGCACCCGAACCGCATGTACCTGATGACGGGCATGGTCGATCCGCTCGGCACGGGCGGCGGCCCGCTGCTCGACAACACCGACTATATCGACAACCAGTTCGACAAGATCAAGTTGCCGCCCTTCAGCTGGACGACCTACCCGGAGCGGCTCGAACAGGCCGGCATCTCGTGGCAGGTCTACCAGCAGGGTACCGGGTTCGACAACTTCACAGGCAACTACGGCACGAACATGCTCGCGTGCTTCAACAACTTCGTGAATGCGCCGGCCGGTTCGTCGCTGCAGACGCGCGGGATGAGCACGCGCCCGATCACGCAACTGAAAGCCGACGTGCAGGCGAACGCGCTGCCGCAGGTATCGTGGCTGCTGCCGCCCGCCGCGTATTCGGAACATCCGAAGTTTACGCCGCTGTACGGCGCCTACTACCTGTCGACGATCCTCGACGCGCTGACGTCCAATCCGGACGTGTGGAGCAAGACCGTCCTGCTCGTCATGTACGACGAGAACGACGGTTTCTTCGACCATGTCGTACCGCCGCAAGCGCCGACGTTGCCGGGCTCCGGCATGAGCACGGTGGACGTGTCGCTCGAGCGGCACAACGTCGTGACCTCGACGCAGACCGGCACGTATACCGCCGATAACCTGCCGTACGGCCTCGGCCCGCGCGTGCCGATGTTCGTCGTCTCGCCGTGGTCGAAGGGCGGCTTCGTCTGCTCGCAGGTCTTCGATCACACGTCGGTGCTGCAATTCATCGAGAAGCGCTTCGGCGTGATGGAAACGAACATCTCGCCGTGGCGCCGCGCGATCTGCGGCGACCTGACGTCGGCGCTCGACTTCTCGAAATCGGATGCGACGTTGCCGACCTTGCCGAGCACGCAGGCGTATGTCGCGCAGGCGGACCTGCAATGCTCGCGCGCGTCGTCGCAGACC
Organism: Burkholderia pyrrocinia; assembly: GCF_022809715.1. Lineage (NCBI taxonomy): Bacteria > Pseudomonadati > Pseudomonadota > Betaproteobacteria > Burkholderiales > Burkholderiaceae > Burkholderia > Burkholderia pyrrocinia. Next base: position 1,669,029 of record NZ_CP094460.1, on the reverse strand, counting down.
GCGCCGGCCAGCACCGCGCAGCAGGTCGTGACGGCGCAGGAATCCGGCACGCGGCCGGCACGTGCGCTGCCGTACGAACTGCACGTCACCGGCCAGCTCGGCGCGCAAGGCTATGCGCTGACGTTCGCGAATACCGGCACGCAAGGTGCGCACTTCTGGGTCTATACGGGCGACGCCACCGCGATGCCGCGCCGCTATACGGTCGAAGCGGGCAAGCAGTTGACCGATACGTGGGCGCTCGACGCGAACGGCAACTACCTGGTGAGCGTCTGGGGGCCGAACGGCTATTTCCGGCGCTTTGCGGGGTCCGCCGCCGCGGACGCCGCCGCGAAGCCTGAAATCACCGCGTGCTATGACGCCGCGAACGGCGACGTCTACGTGACGTTCGCGAATGCGGGCAGCAGCGCGCTGACGATCACGGCGACCGATGTCGCGTACGGCGGGGCGGCGCGCACGCTGACGATTCCGGCAGGGCAGCGCGTCGAAGCGCACTGGGATCTGTCGTGCAGCAGCCACTGGTACGACCTGCAGTTCGCGGTTGCGGGGAATGCGGGCTGGATGCGTCGCATCGCGGGGCACGTCGAAACCGGCAAGGCCAGCATCACCGATCCGGCTGCCGTGGCGCCGACGATTACGGCGATCTGACGGCAAGAGGCGTGCGCTGCCGGCTGGTTGGAGCCGGCCGGCGCACGCGCATGCGATGTCGAGGTTGCGGTAGCGGCGTCAGGGCATCAGCCTGTCGTCGTGCGCCATGATCGGCGCGCAGCATCGCGGGCCACATGCCGTAGTAACGCACGATGTAGCTGTCCGCGCGGCGAAACAGCCAGAGCGTGTCGAAGCTGACGAGATCGACCACGCCTTCGCCGTGCAACTGCCCGTCGCGCTCCATCGCGCGAATGAAATGCAGCTGGTTGCCGGAGTATCGCAGAACCGGTTCGCGGATTTGCGCTCGCCAGCCAGGTGCTAACCATCCATGACAGTGTGCCCGCCAGTGGTTCGCTAGAATGCCGGATCGCCGCCGCAGCTTGACGCGGGCGGCGCTTCGCGCGCTACACTGCGTTCATTCCATTCCCATCCAACCTCCCATCCCGCCGACGATGACGTCTCCTGTCCTGAACGGCCTGCGCATCGGTATCACGATCGGATTGCGTGCCCCCGACGAAAGCCTGTGGATCAACGGCATCAAGCAGAACGCGCTGTTTCTCGCGAAGCTGCTGATGGCGTCGCCGCACGGCTACCGCGTGACGCTGGTCAACACGACCGACGTGCCGCTCACCGACGCGCTGCCGTGGGATCGCGCCGTGTACGACACGCGCGCGTTCGCCGACATGAAGGATTCGCTCGACGTGGTGATCGAGCTCGGCGGGCAGATCGACGCCGAGCAGACGGCCTACCTGAAAGCGCGCGGCGCGAAGCTCGTCAGCTATTGCTGCGGCGTCGAGTACATCAACGCGATGGAGTCGATGCTGTTCGGCCGCCGGCTGTGGGATACGCTGTTCATCAACCGCGGCTACGACGAGGTGTGGGCGATTCCGCAGATCGCGCCGTCGTCGCTGCCGTTCCTGCAGTCGCTGCGCCGCTGCCCGGGGCGCGTCGTGCCGTTCGTGTGGGATCCGATGTTCCTGAGTGCGCGCGCGCAATCGCTGCCGGAGCACGGCGAATACCGGCCGCGCAGCGAGCCAGGCAAGCGGCTGACGGTAATGGAGCCGAACCACAACGTCGTGAAGTTCTGCGTGTATCCGATGCTGATCATCGACGAGGCGTATCGCCGCGACCCCGATGCGATCTGCTTCACGCACGTGACGAACGCCGATCGCCTCGCGCACGACAGCCCCGAGTTCGTGATGCTGATGAACTACCTGGACATCGTGCGCGCGGGCAAGGCGAGCTTCGTCGGGCGCTTCGATACGCCGCTGTTCCTGGCCGACCTGACCGATATCGTCGTGTCGCATCAATGGTCGAACCCGCTCAACTATTTCTATTTCGACGTGTGCTGGCAGGGCTATCCGCTCGTGCACAACGCGAGCCTCGCGCCCGATCTCGGCTACTACTATCCGGACAACGACGTGCAGCAGGGCGCCGATGCGCTGCTGCGCGCGCTGCATACGCATGACGACGACTGGGAAGCGTACACGCGGCGCCAGCGCGACATCCTCAGCCGCTATACGTCGGCGAATCCCGCGCTCGTCGCCGAATACGATGCGCTGCTCGCGAACCTGATCGGTGCGACGGCCGCATAACGCCCGATTTTTCGAGGCGCTTGCCCGTTGCGCCGCAGGCCGCCATCGGGGTTGTCCCACCCTAATGTCTGATGAATTGATGCCGTTAAAAAAGAAACCGTCGAACCCGTTCGGGTCGACGGTTTTTTGAAGGCACGAATTTGACGGCTCCGAGGGAAGTCCGTCGAAAACAAGTTTATAGGTTAACAAGTCGGAAAGATTGTTAAATTTGTTTCGATCGGCAATCATCATATAATTAAACTTGATATTATCGATTCAAGGCGGTTCGATTCCGTTTTGAAATTCAATAATTTCGTTTGAAGCGGGAAATTGAATGCTGCGATGATCGAATGACTCGCGGTGGCAGGTTTTCAGCGAGTGATGGTCCGGGCAGCCGGACACGGCGGCGTGGCTTGGCATCGAATGCGGGCGGTGCATCACGGGTCGGTATTTATCTGATCAATTGAAGGATTTTCGCTTTTAGAAGCTGGCATATCGCGGAAAATCGATTCGGATAAAGTTGTTTGAGCAAAAAAGATGAGCGATTTCCGGATTGTGTTTCCGTCATTCGCGTTGTGTAACCTGTCGCACTGTCGGTGTCGTGCGTACATGGTGTATTCCCAGTAATTGAATATCGTTGAAAATATCGAATTTGACGGCGCGCCGAAGCGATAAGTACGCTCCCGGAAAAGATCGACATAACAGGATGGGCCGGGTAGGCGGCGGAGCGCGTCATGGTCGGTTCGCTCCGCATGTTTGTTGAGGTCGAGCCGTCTTCGGCGGCTCGCCATTTGCCGGAGCGCCGGATGAATGCGGTCGAAGCTCGCCTGGAGGCGAATCGGGAAGCGAATCGTGACGAAATCGATCTCGTGTTCGGCGCCCCTGACGATCATCCCGACCTCGCGTCGGTACGCAGTTTCGTGGAAAGCCGGCTCGGGTTCGCGCACGAGCCGGTGTGCCGATCCGACCTGTCGGGCGGCGTGCTGTATCAGGAATGCCTGGCGCGGTTGCGTTGGGGCGAGCGCGACGTGCTGCCGCCGGTCGCGTTCCTGCCGCGCCTCGAGGCGCTCGGGCTGATGCGCTGGTTCGACCGGCTCGTGGTGAGCCGGACGATCGACGGGCTGCGCGCCGATCCGGGCGCCGTCTACGGGTGCAACGTCGCGGCGGCGAGCGCGGTCGTCGACGATGCGTGGCTGGCGATTTTCAGGCGGCTCGAGCGCGAACCGTCGGTCGCGGCGCGTCTGGTGGTCGAGATCACGGAGACGGGGCCGCTGAATCCCGTCGCGGGCCGGTCGTTCGTGAACCGCTTCCGGCAAGCCGGATGCCGGATCGCGATCGACGATTTCGGCGTCGGCTTCAGCGCGTTGAACAATCTGGTGGTCGGCAATCCCGACATCGTGAAGCTCGACCGGTCGGTCCTGTCGATGATCAAGCGCAATGCGATCGGACGCTACCAGTTCCGCAGGCTGATCGCGTTCGCGCATGAAGGCGCGCGGCACGTCGTCGTCGAAGGCGTGGAGAACGAGATCGACCGGCAGATCATCGTGGATGCCGGCGTCGCATGGGCGCAGGGCATCCGTTTTACATGGCGGCCGCCGGCCGCCGCGTGACGGCGCGGGAACAGGCGGGCGGCGTGCGTGATGCGCGCCGGAGTCGGGCGGGGCCGGCGCGTGGCCGGGATGAATCGCAAAGGGGCGTGGGCATGGCGGAGACGAAGACTGGAGGTGGAACGAGCACGCAGGCGACCGATGCGCGCGACCTGGTCGCGCTCGCCGAGCTGGCCGACATGCTGTGGCAACTGGGCGCCGAATCGACCGATGTGCCGATCGACGTCACGCCGTATCTCGACGGCCTGAAGGCCGTCGCGCACCGTATTCAGCGGATGACGCCGCTCAACGCCAACAGCCGCGAGCTGGCGGCGCAGCACTATTACGCGGGCGTCATCGCGGGCGCGTGCGGCGACGATTCGGCGATCGCGCGCGGCGTGTCCGACAGCCTCATGAAGCAATCCGGCGGCGCAAGCCGGCTGGCGGCCCGTTGCTTCGCCATGCTCGCACGCACGGGGCGGCGGCATGGCCGCGCATTCGCCGCGCAAAGCGGCGCTCGGGTGCTGGTGTAGGGCGCGATCCCCTGTTTCGACAAAATCATTCGTGAGGCGTGCCACCAGAAGGTGCGGTCATTGGCGTGAGCAGGCTCTGGCGCATCCGGTGCGCGTGCGGGCCGGCACGCGGTTTCGACATCGCGCGGGCGTAGCGGCCCGACCGCCCGGACGCGCGGCAAATCGATCAATCCCTCCCGAAACCGCCGAGCACCAGCGCCATCGCGCGGTCGATCGCGTCGTCCCATTGCCCGACGTGCGTCGCGCGCACGATCCGGATGCCCGGGTAGAGCGCGGTGCGCGAGCCGGTCTCCCAGCGCGCATCGGCTTTCGGGCTGAGCAGCAGCACGGCCGGCACACCGAGCGCGCCGGCGAGGTGGATGTGCGCGGTGCAGGTGGTCACGACGACATCCATCGCGAGCATCAGCGCCGCGAGATCGCTGAAATCGCCGATCGCGTGATGCGGGAACGTGACCGGCAGGTCCGATTGCTCGGACTGCGCGGACAGGTCGCGGTTGATGCAGTACGCGGCGTAGCCCTGCATCCGTGCAAGCGGTGCGAAATCACGCAGGCTCGCCGCGCGATGGAAGCGCGCGTCGCTTTCGTCGCGGCCGCGCCAGTTGAGCCCGATGCGGCGCGTGCCGGGCGCGTGGCCATCGCGCGACACGCGCTCGCGCCATGCGGCCGCGTGCGCGGGCGGGCACGACAGGTAGGCGGCCGGTGCGCCTTCCGGCGCCGGCGCGTAGCCGAACAGGGCGGCGAGCATCAGGAACGAACACCAGTAGTCGTGTGCGATCTGCGACGTATCGGCCCATGCGCCGTGCACGCCGATGAATTCGATGCGCGGGAACGTATGGCGCAGCAGGCCCGTCAGCGCATCGGGGACGACGACGGTCACGCCCGCGCAGCCGAGCGCGTCCAGCGCGTGCAGGTAGCGTGCGTACTGGAGCTGGTCGCCGGCGCCGCCGTAGCTGACCACGAGCAGCCGCTTGCCGTGCAGCGGCTGGCCCTGGTAGATCCGCTCGGTCGGCAGTCCGAACTGCGCGGCCGTCAGCACGTTTTCGCTGGCGACGGTGGCGCGGGCGGCCTCGTCGCGCCGGCCGGCGCGCAGCAGCAGCGCCGAGCGCGCCAGTTCGATGCGTCCGCGCGTTGCGTCGGGCAGCGCGGCCGGATCGCCGAAGCGGTCGAGCGTCGCGAGCCCGGCGTCGGGCGCGCCGGCGAAGCCGTAGCACGACGCGAGCTGCAGCGCGATCGCATCGTCGTCGAGCCCGCGGCCGCGCGCGCGTTGCCAGCGGTCGATCGCATGACCCCACTCGCAGCGCGATTCGTGGTCGAGCGCGCGATTCCAGTTCGTTTCGGGCGCGTCGGCGTCCACTGTGCCGGCGGTCGCATGATTCGCGTTGCTTTCGGCCGTCGATGCGGTGGCGAGCGGCTCGCCCGAGATGAACAGCCGCTGCCGGTCCCAGCGCGGGTTCGGCACGCAGAGCATGTTCAGCCCGTCGATCCGGTAGAACGTGTAGTCGAGGCCGGCGAACGTATCGATGATCGGCGCTTCGCCGACTTTCCAGTATTCGATCCAGCACCACGGCAGATGCGTCTCGATCAATCGGCGCGCGCCGCGCAGCGCGTCAATCTCCATCCCTTCGATGTCGAGCTTCAGGAAATCCAGCCGCGGCAGGCCGAGCGAATCGAGCCTGACGACCGGCGTCGGCGTGCCGCCCGCCGCTTGGCCGTCGACGAGCGATACCGAACCGAAATCGGCATCCTGCCCATAGTCGATGTCGGGCACCTTCATCGTGCCGTTGGCGCTGGCGAGCCCCATGTTCAGCAGATGGAGGTTGTCGAGCTCGTTGAGCGCGATGGTGCCGCCGAGCGCATGGAACAGCGTGCGCTGCGGCTCGAACGCGTACACACGGCCGCTGCGCGCGCGCAGCCGGTGCGCGATCGGCACGCACACGAGCCCTGCGTTCGCGCCGCCGTCCACCGCGATCGCGCCGTCCGGCAACTGGTCGATCACCTGCAGGATCGTGTCGAGCTCGGCCTGGATATGCGGCCGGCCGGTCTTGATCAGCGCCTCGGCCTGCAGCGCGCAGTGCCGGTTGATGACGAACGGGCCGTGGATCGAATCGATCACGACGAAATTGCGGACGGTCTGATTCATGGGCGGGACGTGTGCGAAGGAGGTCAGCCGAGTGCGCGGCCGGCGAACAGCTGCTGGATCTGCGCGGAATACGCGCGGACGTTGTGTTCGGCGAGCGTGTCGACCTGGTGCAGGCAGCGGCGGGCGGCCGCCGCATAGTCGTCGAGCCGCGCGTCGTGCGTTTGCGCGGCGGTCGCGATCGCGCGCGCCGCATCGAAGATCTCGAAGTCCGGATAGTAGTAGCCGACGTCGCGCAGGAACGGCGAGTTGTGCACGAGCGGGTAGTTGCCGTACAGCGCGTCGTACAGCAGGTAGTTGAGGCCGTTTTCCCAGTGATGCGACACGACGATGTCGGTGTGATGCGCGGCCCACGCGACGAACGGCGCGCGCACGTCGGCCGTCGCCTTGCCGTCGCGCACCATCTCGAGCCCGAGCGCGAGATGCTTGAAGGCGACGTTCTCCTTCTTGTCGAACGTGTTGGTCATGTACACGTGCTCGACGAGTTCCGGATGCTCGACGTAGCACGCGTTCGCGGCGAGCATCGGCACGATCGAACTCTTCACGACATTCAGGTTCGGTTCGAAGAACGCGATGCGCTTTGCCGGGCCGTGGTTCCGGTAGCCGAAGCGGGCCTTCAGTTCGGGATCCGCGTCGAGGCTGCGCTCGATGAAATACGGCGACCAGATGTGCGGCAGTTCGATCACCGGCGCGCGATACACGGCCTGGAAATACGCCGCGCACGTATGCATGTGCTGCGGGTTGGTCCAGATCTCGTCGAACTGCACGCGGTGCGGGTTCGGCCGCCAGTCGTTCTTCTCGAAGTTGATCGTCTCGACCGCGATCACGTAGTCGTTGCCGAAGCGGTACGACACGCACTTGCCGCCGCGCCGGCGCACGACGTCCGTGTGCGACGGGTCGATGAACGCGTTCATCTCGATCAGCAGGTCGGTCTGGTGGACGATCGACGACAGCGGCCGCAGCGCGGCGCCAAACGCGTCCATCATCAGCGCCTGCGGATAGTCGGTGATGCCGTCGTCGTGCGCGAGCCAGACCTCGTCGATCAGCGGCGACTGCTTCAGCAGCATGTACAGGTACACGCAATGCTGGTTCGCGCCGTTGTACCAGATCGACTGCGTCGCGTCGCGCTGCACGTTCATCGTTATCGCGACATTGAGTTTCATGGCAGCTCCGTGAGGCGGGCGGGGCGCGGCTTACTGCACGGCGCCTTGCGACTGGCGCGGCACGTAGCCCGTCAGATGCCAGCGGCCGTCGTCGTCGAGGCGAAAGCTCAGCTTCTCGAACACGGTCGCGCCGTTCGTCAGCGTGGTTGCATAGTCGACGTTCGCGTAGAGCCCGTCGGGCGTCGTCGATGCATTCGTATAGCGGATGCGCGTGATCTGCGCCCAGCCGCGATGGCTGACCGCACCGACCGACTGGCGGGCTTGCTGCATGTCGGCCGCGAACTGGTCCTGCTTGATGCGCGCCTTCACGAATGCGGCGGCATCGCTCCACACCGCACCGTACTGGCCGGCGTCGAGCTGCTTGAACACTGCGTCCGAATCGCGGAGCAGCGAGTCGGCCGATTCGCGGGCCGATTGCGCGTGCGCGCCGATCGCGATCGAAGCGACGGCGCAGCCGATCATCCATTTGGCGCGGGTGAGGGGCGTGCGTGCATTCATGTCGGGATCCGGAAAGGGCGGCGCGTCACGCGTCGCGATAGAGCGTGGCGATCGCGTCCGTATAGGCGGCGACGTTCTCGGGGTTATAGATGCTGACCGAGTCGAGCACGTGCTTCGACTGCTCGCGGTACGCTTCCAGGTTCGCGTCGTGTTCGGCGAATGCCTGCAGCAGCGCGCGGCCACCGGCCTGGCAGTCGAAGTCCGGATAGAAATACCCGGCCTTGCCGAGGAACGGCGAGTTGTGGATCAGCGGATAGTCGCCGTACAGCAGCTCGTAATACAGGTAGTTCTGCGCGTTTTCCCACGTGTGCGACACCACCGCATCGCCGTACGCGGCCATGAACTCGTACACCGCATAGCGGCTTTCGAACGTCGTGATGCCGTGGTTCACGATGTCGAGGCTCTTCGCGAAGTGGACGAAGGTTGCATGCTCCTTGATGTGGATCGTGTTGCATACGCGCACGAATTCAAGGAATTTCGGATCGGCGCGGTATGCCTCTTCCGTGACCAGCATCGGGATGATGCTCGTCTTCACCATGCAGATGTTCGGTTCGAACATCGTCACGCGCCAGCGCGGCTTGCCGGGCTGATAGCCGTACGACAAACCGGCGCCGAGCGTCGCGCGCGCCTTGTCGAACAGCATCGGGTGCCAGATGTGCGGGACGATCGTGACCGGCGCGCGCAGGCCCGTCTGGTAATAGTGCAGGCACGAGCGCTCGAATTCGGGAATCGTCCATACCGCGTCGTACGGCGCGCCCGAGAACAGGAAGCCCGACGGCTTGTTGAACATCGCGCGTTCGATGTCGATCACGTAGTCGTTGCCGACCCGCATCGTGACGACCTTGCCGCCGCGCTCGCGGAACGCACGCAGGTAGTCCGCACCGAACTGCGCGCTCATTTCGATCAGCACGTCGCAGCGTTGCAGCGCTTCGTCCATCGACAGCAGCGGCACGTCCCATTCGCCGAGCATCATCTGCGGATCGGCGACCTGTTCGCCGCCGTTCACCATCACGGCTTCCGCGACGAGCGGCGACTGGCGCAGCAGCAGGATCAGCAGCAGGCAGTTCTGGAAGATGCCGTTTTCCCACAGCGACTGGCCGGCGCCGCGCACGAACAGCGATACGCCGACGACGAGACGCTTGCCCTCGCCGGGCGCTTGACGGGCATTGGAGTCCGACATGCGTATGCTCCGGTTCAGGCGACCAGACGCGAGACGAACGCGTCCAGGTTCGCGGGGTTGTCGATCGAGACCGACTGCAGCAGCCGGTTGGCTTTCGCGCGGTAGTCGTCGAGGCGTTCGTCGTGATGCAGCCACGCGTCGAGCAGCGTGCGGCCGCCCGCGGCCGAGTCGAAGTCCGGGTAGTAATAGCCGGCGTCGCCGAGCAGCGTCGAGTTGTGGAGCAGCGGATAGCCGCCGTGCAGCACGTCGTAATACAGGTAGTTCTGCCCGTTTTCCCAGTGGTGCGACACGACCGCATCCGCATGGTGCGCCATGAAGCCCGGCAGGTCGATGCGCGGTTCGAAGGTCGCCTTGTGCTGGCGCACGAGATCGAGGCTGTTCGCGAAGTGCACGAAGGTCGGATGCTCCTTCATGTGCATCGCGTTGACGACGAACATGTGTTGCACCGCGTCCGGCCGCGCGCGATAGAACTCGTCGCACGCGAGCATCGGGTAGTGGCAGGACTTGACGACCGAGATGTTCGGCTCGAGCATCGCCAGGCGCCACGGGCGGTGGCCGGGCCGATAGCCGAACGTTACGCCTTCGCTCGCCAGCGCGGCGACGCGGCGATCGAGGAAGTACGGCGACCAGATATGCGGCATCAGGTGCACCGGCGCGCGCAGGATGGTCTGCAGCATCGGCGCCGCGGTCTTGTCGTATTGCGGCAGCAGCCACACTTCGTCGAACGGTGCACCGTTGAAGATGTGCCCCGACGGTTTTTCGAAGATCGGGGTTTCGCACAGGCCGGCATACACGTGCCCGCAGAAGAACGCGGCGATTTTCTTGCCGAGCGCCTTCATGTGCCTGAGCCATTCGACCGGCAGCTGCGCGCCCATTTCGATTACGACGTCGAGTTCGTGCGTGACGTCGGCGGGATTCACGAGCGGGATGTCGAGGCCATCGAGTTCGAGGCCGGCCGGCAGTGCGTTGGCGTCGCCGCCGTTCAGGAAATAGACGGGGCCGACGCGATCCGAGCGCTTGAGCATCATCGCGAGGAACGCGATGTTCTGGTGAATGCCGTTTTCCCAGATCGCCTGGCCGTCCCGCGCAAACAGCGAGATGCCGACTGCCGGCCGTTGCTTGCGGGTGCCGCCCGCGGCGGCTTCATTGATGTCCGTCACCGGTTGGTTTCCTCTGCGGCGTCGTGCGTCCGGGCATGGCGTCGAGCGTCTGGCCCGGAAGCGGCGCGCCGTGGATTGTCATGGTTGCATTCGCGCCGGTGCGCCGCGGCACGCGAATCGGGCGACGTGGTTCGCGGGGGCGGCAGCCGGGTTCCGGCGTGTCGCCGGGCACGCCTGGCACGGCGTGCGATTCGGGCAGGCTGCCCCGGCGACTGTCTGCGGCGATTGTGGCACGGAAATCGCCGGTTTGTGGAGGCACGTGACGAACTTTGACATAGCCGGCGGCCAGCGGAAACGGGGCACCGGCGCAGCGACGCGCGCGTTGATCGGCGGATGTCCGGCGCGGCGCTGGCGGCCTGCCGGATCGGCCGCCGCGCGCGGCGGTCGTCCGCTCAGTGCTGCAGCGTGATTTCGACGCGGCGGTTGCTGGCGCGGCCTTCGGGCGTCGCGTTGGACGCGACCGGATCGGCCTTGCCGCGGCCCGTGACCGTCAGCGTGTCGGCCTTCAGCCCGTGCGCCTTCAGATAGGCGGCGACGGATTCGGCACGGCGCTTCGACAGTGCGAGGTTGTAGTCGTCGCTGCCCACCGTATCCGTAAAGCCGGTGATCGTCACCTGCGAGTACGTGCGGTCCGCGCGCTCGCTCAACAGCCGGTCGAGCGATTCGCGTGCGGTCGGTGCGAGCGTCGCGTGGTCGGTCGCGAACAGCGCGTCGCCCGACAGGTTCACGCGTTCGACGGTGGCAGGCGCCGGCGCCGGCTCGGCGGCCGAGGCCGCTTCGGCCGGCGCGGCGCCGCACTGGAAGACCAGCGTCGCGGGATCGGATTTGTCGCGCAGCGCGCGGGCCGAGTCGACGGCGCGCACCGGCTGGTCGCCGCAGATCTTGCGGGCAGCCTTCATGCAGGTCTGCGGGCCGGACAGCAGGCCGTGGCAGTCCACCTGGAACGTGCGCACGCCGTCGCGCGGCTGCAGTTCGGAGGCGCTGAAGGTCGGGCCGGATGCGGTCGAGCACGCGGCGAGGGCCATTGCGGAAAGCGCGAGCGCAAGAGCGAGTTTGTTCACGGTTACGTCCTCAAAGCTTGGGTTGACAGAAGCCGGCCGCGGGCTGCGCGGCCGGCTCGTCCTGCCGTCGGGGCCGCCGCGGGCCGGCCGGCCTGGCGGCGCGACGCATTACTTCCACTGGTACAGCATGCCGGCGCCGATCACCTTCTGACCGCCGCTGAAGCCGCCGTTGATCGACGCCTTCAGGTTCTCCGTGATGCGGGCCTGCATGTTGACCGCCATCGCCTTCTGGCCGAGGAAGGTCGACGTGCCGACACCCATCCCGAAGTTGGCGTCGCGATCGAGCTGCGGGATCGACGCCATCGCGCCGACGGCCGCGATACCCTGCTTCGCCATCTGGTCGGTCTGCTGCAGTTGCGAACCCAGCGAGTTGATCTGCGCCTGCTGGCCCGACAGTGCCGTCGACAGCGTCGTCTGCACCTGCGTCAGCTGGTTCACGTTCACCGCGTCGGTGCCTTGCGTACCCGGTGCGACGTTCACGATCTGGCGCTGCTGCGTGTCGCTGCCGACCGAGACGACGTTCTGGCGGCCGCCGTCCGTCGAATTCGCGCCGATCGCCACCGAGTTCGAGCCGGCGGTGACGGTCGGGTGATCGCTGCCGGTACCGTTCATGTCGGCGGCGACGCCGTTGGTATTGATCGCGCGCGTCGTGTTGTTGTTGAGCGTCGTCGACAGCTGGTTCAGCGTGTTGTTGATGTTCGTCACGCCGGTCGACAGCGAGGCGACCGTGCTGTTCGTCGAGCTCAGTCCGGTGGACAGCGAACCGATGCCGGTCGACGTCGACGTGGACAGCGACGACACGTTGCTGTTCGTCGAGCTGAGGCCCGTCGACAGCGAGCTGATCGCGGTCGAGGTCGACGTGGACAGCGACGTCACCGAGCTGTTCGTGGTGCTCAGTCCGGTGGACAGCGAGTTGATGCCGGTCGACAGCGACGAGATGTTCGACGCGGTCGACGTGGACAGGTTCGTGATCGCCTGGTTCGTCGCGTTGAGCTGGCTGCCGTTGATCGCGTCCGTGCTGCTGGCCGAGATCCGGCCGGCGGCGACGTTCGTGATCTGGCGTTCCTGGCCCTGCGCGCCGACGCTCACCACGCCGACCGGCGAGCTGCCCGCGAAGAAGTACGTGGCGCCGCCGATCGTGGCGCTCGACGTCGGGTTCGCGGCACTCGTGACCGAGTTCGCACCGAGCGCGATCGAGTTGGCGACGTTGGCTTGCGCGTTCGTGCCGAAGGCGAGCGCGTCGGTGGCCGTGGCCTTGGCAGCCGAGCCGTAGGCCTGTGCGCCGGTGGCGCTGGCCGTGGACTGGCTGCCCAGCGCGATCGTGTTGTCCGCGGTGGCCTGGTTCGAGCTGCCGAGTGCGAGTGCGCTGGCGCCGTTTGCGGTGTTCGCGTTGCCGAGCGCCACTGCGCCGTTGCCGGTCGCCGTGTCGTTCGCGCCCATCGCTACCGCGCCGGTGCCCGTCGCGATGCTCGGATCGCCGATCGCGACCGCGCCGTCGCCGCTCGCGGTGTTGCCGGAGCCGATCGACACGGCCTTGCCGCCCGTTGCCGATGCGTTCTGGCCGATCGCGACCGCGCCTGCCGACTGCGCGTTCGAGCCGTCGCCGACTGCGACGCTGCTTGCGCCCGCCGCGCTGGCGTTGACGCCGGCGGCGAGGGCGTTGGTGCCGGTTGCGCCGTCGTTGGCGTAGTTGCTTTGCTGCGTGCCGTTGTCGTTGACGCTGTAGTAGTGCGTCTTCGCAGCGTTGATCGCGGTGGAGGTCGACGTGGACAGCGACGCCACCGAGCTGTTGGTGGTGCTCAGGCCGGTGGACAGCGAGCCGATGCCGGTCGAGGTCGAGGTCGACAGCGACAGGATCGTGCTGTCGGTCGAGCTCAGGCTGGTCGACAGCGAGTTGATGCCGGTCGAGGTCGAGGTCGACAGCGATGCGATCGAGCTGTTGGCCGACGACAGGCCGGTCGACGTGGAAGTCGACAGCGATGTGATGGAGCTGTTCGCCGACGACAGGCCCGTCGACGTGGAAGTCGACAGCGACGACACCGAGCTGTTGGTCGAGCTCAGGCCGGTGGACAGCGAGTTGATGCCCGTCGAGGTCGACGTGGACAGTGACGTGATCGAGCTGTTAGCCGAGGACAGACCGGTCGACGTGGAAGTCGACAGCGACGACACCGAGCTGTTGGTCGAGCTCAGGCCGGTGGACAGCGAGTTGATGCCGGTCGAGGTCGACGTGGACAGCGACGTGATCGAGCTGTTGGCCGAGGACAAGCCCGTCGACGTGGAAGTCGACAGCGACGTGATGGAGCTGTTCGCCGACGACAGGCCGGTCGAGGTCGACGTCGACAGCGAGTCGATCGAGCTGTTGGCTGAGGACAGACCGGTCGAGGTCGAAGTCGACAGCGACGTGATCGAGCTGTTGGCCGACGAGAGGCCGGTCGAGGTCGAGGTGGACAACGAGGTGATCGAGCTGTTGGCCGACGAGAGGCCGGTCGAGGTCGAGGTCGACAGCGACGTGATCGAGCTATTCGCTGACGAGAGGCCGGTCGAGGTCGAAGTCGACAGCGACGTGATCGAGCTATTCGCCGACGAGAGGCCGGTCGAGGTCGAAGTCGACAGCGACGTGATCGAGCTGTTGGCCGACGAGAGGCCGGTCGACGTGGAAGTCGACAGTGACGTGATCGAGCTGTTTGCCGACGACAAGCCGGTCGAAGTCGACGTGGACAACGACGTGATCGAGCTATTCGCCGAGGACAGGCCCGTCGATGTGGAAGTCGACAGCGAAGCCACCGAGCTATCGGTCGAGCTCAGACCGGTGGACAGCGAGCTGATGCCGGTCGAGGTCGAGGTGGAGAGCGACGTGATCGAGCTATTCGCGGACGACAGACCCGTCGACGTCGACGTGGACAGTGACGTGATCGAGCTGTTGGCCGACGAGAGGCCTGTCGAGGTCGAGGTGGACAACGACGTGATCGAGCTATTGGCCGAGGACAGGCCCGTCGACGTGGAAGTCGACAGCGAGGCCACCGAGCTATCGGTCGAGCTCAGACCGGTGGACAGCGAGCTGATGCCGGTCGACGTCGACGTGGACAGTGACGTGATCGAGCTATTCGCCGACGACAGCCCCGTCGACGTGGACGTCGACAGCGAGGCCACCGAGCTGTCGGTCGAGCTGAGGCCCGTGGACAGCGAATTGATGCCGGTCGAGGTCGAGGTGGACAGCGACGTGATCGAGCTGTTTGCCGACGACAAGCCCGTCGACGTCGAAGTGGACAGCGACGTGATCGAGCTATTCGCCGACGACAGACCGGTCGAGGTCGACGTGGACAACGACGTGATCGAGCTATTCGCCGACGACAGACCGGTCGAGGTCGACGTGGACAACGACGTGATCGAGCTGTTCGCGGACGAGAGGCCCGTCGACGTGGAGGTGGACAGCGACGTGATGGAGCTGTTGGCCGAGGACAGGCCCGTCGACGTGGAGGTGGACAGCGACGTGATCGAGCTGTTCGCGGACGACAGCCCCGTCGACGTGGAAGTCGACAGCGAGGCCACCGAGCTGTCGGTCGAGCTCAGACCGGTGGACAGCGAGCTGATGCCGGTCGACGTCGAGGTGGAGAGCGACGTGATGGAGCTGTTAGCCGACGACAGCCCCGTCGACGTGGACGTCGACAGCGAGGCCACCGAGCTGTCGGTCGAGCTGAGGCCCGTGGACAGCGAATTGATGCCGGTCGAGGTCGAGGTGGACAGCGACGTGATCGAGCTGTTTGCCGACGACAAGCCCGTCGACGTCGAAGTGGACAGCGACGTGATCGAGCTATTCGCCGACGACAGACCGGTCGAGGTCGACGTGGACAACGAGGTGATCGAGCTATTCGCCGACGACAGACCGGTCGAGGTCGACGTGGACAACGAGGTGATCGAGCTATTCGCCGACGAGAGGCCCGTCGAGGTCGACGTGGACAACGAGGTGATCGAGCTGTTTGCCGACGACAAGCCCGTCGAAGTCGAGGTGGACAACGACGTGATCGAGCTATTCGCCGACGACAGACCCGTCGACGTCGACGTGGACAGCGACGAAATGGCACTGGTCGCGGTACCAACCTGTTGGGCAACCGAATAAAGCTGGCTGCCGTTGATCGCGTCGGTACTGGTCTGCGTCACCTGGCCGGCGGCGACGTTGGTGATTTGTCGCTCGTTGCCCGGGCTGCCGACGCTGACGGTGCCGACTGGCGCGGCGCCTGCGAATCCACCGAACGTGACGCCGTTGACGGTCGCGCTGCTCGTGGGATTGGCTGCGGCGGTTTGCGAGTTGGCGCCGAGCGCGACGGAATTGTTGGTGCCGGCGGTGGCACCGCTGCCGATGGCGACGGCGTCGGTGCCGGTCGCGACGCTGTCGGCACCGGTCGAGTTCGCGTGGAAGTACTTGATACCCTGGCTGTTGATGTTGTTGATCGCCGAGCCGACGCTGTTGGCGGTCGACGTCGTGCCGTTCGCGTTGTAGGTCGTATACGCCGGCGCGGAGACCGTCCCGGTCGTCGGGTCGTACGTGGAGCCGCCGCCAAGTGCCGACGCCGTGCTGTTGCCGAGGTTGTCCGTCTTGGTCGTGACCGTGCTCAGGCCGGTCGACAGCGAGCCGATCGAGCTATTGGCCGACGAGAGGCCGGTCGAGGTCGAGGTCGACAGCGAGCTGATCGAACTGTTGGCCGAGGACAGGCCGGTCGACGTGGAAGTCGACAGCGACGACACCGAGCTGTTGGTCGAGCTCAGGCCGGTGGACAGCGAGCTGATGCCCGTCGAGGTCGAGGTGGACAGCGACGTGATCGAGCTGTTGGCCGACGACAGCCCCGTCGACGTGGAGGTGGACAGCGAGGTGATCGAGCTGTTGGCCGACGAGAGCCCCGTCGACGTCGAGGTGGACAACGACGTGATCGAGCTATTGGCCGAGGACAGGCCGGTCGACGTGGAAGTCGACAGCGACGACACCGAGCTGTTGGTCGAGCTCAGGCCGGTGGACAGCGAGCCGATGCCCGTCGACGTGGAGGTGGACAACGACGTGATCGAGCTGTTTGCCGACGACAGACCGGTCGAGGTGGAAGTCGACAGCGAGGTGATCGAACTATTGGCCGACGAGAGGCCCGTCGAGGTCGACGTGGAGAGCGACGTGATCGAGCTATTGGCCGACGAGAGCCCCGTCGACGTCGAGGTGGACAGCGAGGTGATCGAGCTGTTGGCCGACGAGAGGCCCGTCGACGTCGAGGTGGACAACGACGTGATCGAGCTGTTGGCCGAGGACAGGCCGGTCGACGTGGAAGTCGACAGCGACGCCACCGAGCTGTTGGTCGAGCTCAGACCGGTGGACAGCGAGCCGATGCCAGTCGAGGTCGAGGTCGACAGCGAGGTGATCGAGCTATTCGCCGACGAGAGGCCCGTCGAAGTCGAGGTGGACAGCGAGGTGATCGAGCTATTGGCCGAAGACAGGCCCGTCGACGTGGAGGTCGACAGCGAGGTGATCGAGCTATTGGCCGACGAGAGCCCCGTCGACGTCGAGGTGGACAGGGAGCTGATCGAACTGTTGGCCGAGGACAGGCCCGTCGACGTGGAGGTCGACAGCGACGACACCGAGCTGTTGGTCGAGCTCAGGCCGGTGGACAGCGAGCCGATGCCCGTCGACGTGGAGGTGGACAACGACGTGATCGAGCTGTTTGCCGACGACAGACCGGTCGAGGTCGAAGTCGACAGCGAGGTGATCGAACTATTGGCCGACGAGAGGCCCGTCGAAGCCGACGTGGACAGCGAGGTGATCGAACTATTGGCCGACGAGAGGCCCGTCGAGGTCGACGTGGAGAGCGACGTGATCGAGCTGTTGGCCGACGAGAGGCCCGTCGAAGCCGACGTGGACAGCGAGGTGATCGAACTATTGGCCGACGAGAGGCCCGTCGACGTCGACGTGGACAGGGAGCTGATCGAACTGTTAGCCGACGACAAGCCCGTCGACGTGGAAGTCGACAGCGACGCCACCGAGCTGTTGGTCGAGCTCAAGCCGGTGGACAGCGAGCCGATGCCGGTCGACGTCGACGTGGACAGCGACGTGATCGAGCTGTTCGCCGAGGACAAGCCGGTCGACGTGGAAGTCGACAGCGAAGCCACCGAGCTGTTGGTCGAGCTCAGGCCGGTGGACAGCGAGCTGATACCGGTCGAGGCCGAAGTCGACAACGACGTGATCGAGCTATTAGCCGACGACAGACCCGTCGAAGTCGACGTGGACAGGCTGGCAATGCTCGACGTCGTCGTGCTGGCGACCGCAAAAAGCTGGCTGCCGTTGATTGCGTCCGTGCTGGTCGCGCTGACCAGGCCGGCGGCGACGTTCTGGATGCGCCGCTCCGCCCCGGCCGCGCCGACGCTGACCACGCCGGCGGTGGAACTCGCGCCGGCATAGGTGCCGAACGTCTGGCTGCCGATCGTCGTGCTGCTGACGGTACCGGTGCCGCCGGTGGCGGTGTTCGCGGTGCCGGTCGTGACGGCATTGGAACCGAGCGCGACCGAGCCTGCGACGTTCGCATTGGAACCGGAGCCGAAGGCCAGGGCGTTGGTGGCGCCGGAAACCGCGGTGTCGCCGATCGCGACGCCGCCGGCCGCGGTGGCCGTGCTGCTGTTGCCCAATGCGACCGAGCCTTGACCGGTCGCGGAATTGGCATTGCCGATCGCGATGGCGCCTTGGCCGTTCGACGAGTCGTTCGCACCGAGCGCGACGGCGCCCGTACCGATCGCCGAGTTCGGGTCGCCGATCGCGACCGCGCCGTTGCCCGTCGCCGTCTGGCCGCGACCAATTGCAACCGCGCCGCCGGCAGCCGTGCTGCTGTTTGCCGTCGTGCCGCTCGAGCCGATCGCCACGTTCTGCCCGGTCGCGCCAGACACGACACCGTCGCCCTGGGCGATGCCGTATGCGCCGTTGACGGTCGCGCCGCGGCCGACTGCGATACCCGACGTCGCGGTCGATGCGACGGACGACTGCCCGCCGATCGCGATGCTGTCCGAAGCGGCCGACTGCGCGCCCTTCGTTGCGTTGCTGCCGATGGCGATCGAGCCCGCGCCCGACGCGATGGTCGAGTTCGCTTGCGACAGCGGCGTCGTGCCGTTGCCGCCCGCACCGCCGATCGCGACCGAGTTCAGCGCGTTTGCCGTCGAGCCGAAGCCGAGCGCGGTGGCGCCTGCGCCGCTCGCGGTGGTTTCGAGGCCGGCGGCGACGCCCCACAGGCCGGCCGACGACTGCATGCCGGTGGCGACGGCGCCGTTGCCGGTCGCTTGCGCGAAGGAGCCGTAAACCGTGACGCCGGTCCAGCCGTTGCCGTTGGAATTACAGCCGGCCACGACCGAATACGTACCGGAGCCGTCGCCAGCCTGGTTCGCCGTGCCGCCCGGGTTGACTCGGCCGACTGCGCCGTTGCTTCCCGTAAAGCAGGTCTGTTGTGTGTTGAGCGTGTTGGCCTCGGCGAGCCCCGGCAGGCCGATCGCCAGTGCTGCGACTGCGGCGACCACGACGGCCGACTTGTTCGGCTTGCCCCGTGCCGAATCGATTTCCGATGCCGCGACCCAGGCGCCAAGAGCTTCGTTCCAGATCGAGCGGTATGTGCGGTTCATGTCCTACTACCTCCAAATGTGCACGCTACACACCGGTCTCTTTTGTTAGAGGAATACTCCGTGCGCTCGCGCAAATCTCAAAATTGATGGGCGGAGTTTATTGGAGGTGGATTTTATTAATTGCTAAATAGTGATAAATGGAGGGTTTGAAAAGTTAAAAGATGGTCAATGGATCGTGTTTTGATGTATCCGGGAAGAATGAATATGAAAGGTGTAAGAATGTTACGTGTATGGCTTTGGTTTTCCTCGGTCACGTCGTTAATATCTATAAAAATCAATGATTTGCGTGTGTTTTGTGCGGTAGATGACACAGGAAATGGGCGAATACGTAAGACGAATGAAATAGCAAACGTTTGCGCGCGAGATAATTCTTTCATTTTTGTAATGTCAGATGGCGCGCGGATTGATAATGTATTGAATGTCTTGTTTTCTTATTAAGTTGTGATTTGATGATTGATTGATTTTTGTTTTATTTGATTTTGTATAAATCAATTTAATTCGAAATGGCGAATATCGGTCTATGCCGATTTGCGCATCTCGTCCGCCGTCGCTGCCCGTGCGGCGGGCGTTCCGGGCCGGCTGGGTCGTCGAATTTGTAAAAAATTGCTACGAAAATTGCTACAAAGCGACAGATTGGAGTCTTGGAGTTCAACTATCTGATTTGTCCTATTGACGATATCGGTGATGCTGGTTTCCGAGCGAAATTGAGAGGCATGCCGGACAGCCGGGGAGACGGCCCCGCAGCGGTGTCCCGCGTGGCGTCTCGACAGGGGCGTCAAAGACCGTTGGTCAGCGCCCTCACGCCGTGGGCGCGCCGAATCGTCGGAGGAAAAAAGGCGGGAGAAGATGTGTCGGGCGCGCCACATTCGGTCCACGGATGTGAGCCGAAGCGGTCGCTCACCGCATGCAATGAGCCGGCTTCGAGCAGGAGGGGCGTCGATTCGTCCGGAGTGCGACGCAAGCGTTCCGGATCGAATCGGCCGCAGCGACGACGATCAGCCCACGCCCAGCACGAAGAGGCTTGCCCGCATGCCGGTGGCCGCGCCCCTCGACCTTACTTCTTGAGAAACCGCAGCGCGAACCGCGCCATCCGCGGCACGAACATCGGGCGCAGCAGGCGCTTGTCGTAACCGGCCATCCGCCGGTCGTTCTCGACGAGACACAGCTCGATCAGCTCGCGCGGGTTCAGCGCATCGCCGATGTCGGCGGTGCCGGTTGCCGGGAAGTTCGCGTCACGCGCGACGCCGTCGGCATCGATGCCGCGTGCGATGCCGATGCGGTCGCGGATCAGGTGCACCCACACGGCCGCGACGCGCGCGAAGAACCACGGCCGGCGCCACCACGGGATCGTGCGCCAGTACCACGCGTACCAGTTCGCGAAGAACAGGATGTGGCGGCCTTCTTCCTGGATCACCGGCTCGAAGGTGTCGACGAGTTCGGGCGGGAAATAACCGGAGCGCTGCGCGGAGCGGAACAGGCCGAACGCGAAGAAGCTGTCGATACATTCGCTGAAGCCCGTCATCATCCACGACCACTCGGGGTCCTTCGGCGCCGGGTAGGCTGGCTCGGGCGCGAGCCGGATGCCGTAGGCCTCGACGAGCTTCGACAATACGACCTTGTGGCGCGCTTCCTCGCCGCCGTCCATCTCGAGCGCGCGGCGCAGCAGCGGATCGTCGATCGTCGCTGCGTAGGTCGCGACGCGAATCGATGCACGGCCTTCGGTTTGCACCGCGATGTCCCAGATCGGCAGCGACGTGAGCCGCCTGAGCTCGTCGGGCTTGAGCGCCGGCCAGTCGATCACGGCCGGCTTGTACGGGTTGTGTGTGTCGAGCAGCATGCGACAGAACATCTGCTTGTGCGCATCGGAACCGATCCTGACCGGACCTTGACTCTCGAAGGTCCAGTTGCGCATCGCGTGATCTGCGGCTGCGTGCTCTTCCTGCAGCGTGTCAGTCATGGCTATTGTTATGCGATTACGGGTCGAAAGATTCTTGCATAGCTTCCGTAAACGCGTATTTTCGTGCGGCCATGCGCACGCCGGCCACGCGTGCGTCACGCGTGCGTGTCGACCCAGAGGCGGCCCCAGCGGGACGCATACGCGAGCGCGTGTTCCTCTTCGAAGAAGAAGTCGATCGCGTCGAACGAAACGGAGCGCGGCGACGGGCCGCCGCCCGCCCGCTCGATCGTCAGGTTGGCGGCGAACAGCCCGTTAGGCAACCGGGCGGCGGCGGGGGCGACTTCATAGCCCTTGTAGCGGATCGTACGGTTCATGGCGTGCGCGGAGAAAGTTCGGACTTTCAGCGTACGAAAACCCGCGGGCCGCGTGAACCAATCTTTCGGCCAATGCAAATCACGCGGCGGGCCGAATCGATATCGACGGGGCATGCCGGGGAAGGGGATTCGACGCGAAGCGTCGGTGTGGTTTGTGCGTGGCGCGGTGCCGGCGCGCGCAGCACATCGCCGCGCGTCCGAAGACGCGCCGCCCGCGCACGGCGAACCTTGTCGGCCGGGCGCGGGCGGCGGAGTGAACGGGATTACTGGTTGGCGACCTTCAGCACGGGGGCGAGCGCGTCGACCGATGCCGCGTGCGTGGTCGCGCGATGCGACGCGAATGCGAGTGCGAACTCGGCGGCTTGCGCGCCGACCGTCTCGAGCTGTGCGACGACCTTCGGATCCGAGCAGCTGTCGGCGCTTTCGAAACGCGTTTCGAGCGTGTTCACGGTCGCGCCGAACGGCGTCGGCCAGCCGCGCAGCGCGTGGACGATCGAACGCAGCGACGTCAGCACGGTGCCGGCTGCCTGCCAGCCGTATGCGGTGACGATCAGGCCGACCGCGCGGCCGTCGAGATAGGGGCGCTCGTCCGCGCGCAGTTCCTCGAGCGTGTCGAGCGCGTTCTTCACGAGGCCGGAGACGCCGCCGTGATAGCCGGGCGTCGCGATGATGATCGCGTCGGCCTGGCGCACGGCGTCGATCAGTTCGCGCTGCGCGTCGGTCAGCGTTTTGTGTTCGGGTGCGTAGTGCGGCAGCGTATGCAGGAACGGGCCGTCGAACAGGCGCGTGCGTGCGCCGGCGGCTTGCGCACCGCGCAGCGCGAACGACAGCGCGCGTTCGGTCGACGACGCTGCTCGGGTGGTACCGCCGATGCCGACGACGAACGGGCGGCGGTGTTGATCGAATGCAGTCAAGGGGCGCTCCTCGGGGATGGCTTGCCCGGCTAAGCACAGGCTTAAAACCAGATGGTAACGACCCCATCGCCACTCTGAAAACGACTTTTCGTTCTATCGATATGCCGCGCGGCGGGGGCAATCGTGTGCGCGGCCGCGCAGATCGATAGCAGAAATGCTTGGTTGGGACGGTGCGCCGCGGTCGATAAGATGGGCCCGTCTCCTCCATGATGTCTCTACTGACATGGGTTGGCCCCGCCGCGCGGATGCAGGCGGGGCTTTTTTTCGTCCCGGTCAGGAAAAGGGGCGCGATGCCGGCGGGCGTCGCCGGTTACTCGAATACCGGCCGGAAGAAGCTGCGTTCGTAGCTGACAATGCAGCGCGTTTCCTCCGCGTAGCGGAACGCGGCCTGGCACGCCGGATCGTCCTTCGAGCGTTCGCGGTAGCGCTCGTACTCGGCGAGGCTCGGGAACGAAAACATCGCGAGCGCGATGTCGTTCGCGCCTTCGGACGGCAGGAAATAGCCGTGATGCGTGCCGCCGAACTTTTCGACGAGCGGAATCCACATCTTGCCGTAGGTTTCGAACTGGTCGAGTTTGTACGGATCGATGACGTAGCGAAGGAAGCAGGTGACCATGTGCGCTCGCGGTGCGGTGACGGAACAGCGAGTCTGGATTGCGTCGCCGCAGGTGTCAACGGAGCGCGTGTGGGGCGTCGACGCCGTCGCGGGATTCATTGCTTGCGCGAACAACGATCGGCGCATTTTCATGCGTTCGCAACGACGCTGGCAGAGCGGCGGAACGTACCGTCGCCGCCGTTTTTTCCGCGCGCGTTTCCCCGAACTTTTACGACATTTTTTCTTGCGAGGGCGGTCGGCGCGCTCCTAGACTTCGGGCATCCCAACCACGGAGCACTGCGATGTCGATACCCTGGAACGCGATTGCCGAACGTCTCCCTGCTGCGCCGCCTTCCGCGTGCGCCGACCGGGTGGTCGTACGGCGTTTCGATCCGGCAGTCGACAGCTATGCGCAACTCACGCCGATGCTGCATCGCGCGTTCGCGCGGCTCGGCGCGATGGGGCTCAACTGCACGTGCGTCGATCAGGACGAGGACGTCACGCGCCGTCGCGCGGAAGCGGGCGAGTGCTACGTCGCCGTGTGCGGCGGGCGCGTCATCGGCACGGCCACGCTGTATGGGGCCGATCCGTCTTCGGCCTGCTCGCTGTACCGGCAGGAAGGCGTCGCGAGCGTGCGCCAGGTGGCCGTGGATCCCGATTGCCAGAGCCGCGGGATCGGCGCATTGCTGCTGTCGTTCGCCGAGCAGTGGGCCGCGTTGCGCGGCTATACGCTGCTCGCGCTGGATACGCCGCATCCCGCGTCGCATTTGCTGGCGTTCTACGGCGCGCAGGGTTTCGAGGTCGTCGACGTGATGCGCTTCGCCGGCAAGCGCTACGACAGTGCGATCCTCTGCAAGCGGCCCGTCGCGCAGGTCGTGCGCCGCGTGTCGCCTGCGTCGCGGCTGGCCGTGCGCGTGGCAGCCGTTCGGCGTCTGGCGCATGCGTTGCCGGCACGCGTGGTGGCAGTGGCACGGCGCGACCCGCGCGTACGCCGTGGCGCGGGATGGGCGGCGCGCCGCGCGGCCGGCGCCGCGAGCTGCCGTTCGACGCCGTGGCGGCCGCGCCAGCACGGGCGCTACACGTTCGGTTGAGCGCCGCGCACCGGCTCTTTTTCCCGGTTTTACCGCGTAAACGTCGTATGAGCGGAGTGTGGCGCTTCCGCTCGTGTACGGCCCATCAGACACCCCGCCGCATCGCGGCGAAACCGATGTTTACGCGCTTTTTATGCTTTGCCGCGATCTTCACGCGAACCTTCACAAGATGGTTCAAGTGGAAACGGATGCTGCGCGATCGTGCGCGCGATGGTGTCGGCCAGCGAAGAGCGAAGCCGAACGCCGTCACGACGGCTCGTCGCAGTGACGCGTTGCGGCCGTCGAAAGAAACAGGTACGCCGGATAAGCGTCGCGCAAAGACGACCGCGTCGCGTCACTCGTCGCGGTTGCGTGACTCGCCGCCGCTTTTCGCAAGCCGCCAGGCAATCGTGCCGAGCGCACCGACCGCGATCACCAGCGACGCCCACAGCACGTAGCGGCGCTTCGCGTCCGTATCGGCCGCCGCCGGCGCGACCGCCGATACCGGCAGCGCCGTGCCGACGCGCGCGGGCCGGACTTCGGGTGCCATGCCGACCAGCAGCGCATCGCGACCGACGGCCGACGACACGAGCGACGCATCGCCGACGCCGAGCGTAAACGGCGGCGTGCCGCGTGCGACGAAGGTCAGCGCGGCCGGATGCCAGCCGATCGCGACGGCCGGCTGGCCGGCGCCGAATCCGCCGTTGCGCATGTCGACGACGATCCGCCACGCGCGATCCGTGTTCGCCGCGAACTCGAGCGGCGGATTGCGCTGCTCGCCGGCCTTGCCCTGCAGCCGGAACAGCACGCCGCCTGCGACGTCGCGCCACGGCGCCTGCGCGTCGGCGCGGCTTTGCAGCGTCGCGCGCGCGACGGTGTTCGGCTGCGGCAGGTCGATGCGCACGCGGTCGACCGGATACGCGCCGTCGGTGTCGAACAGATACTCGCCGGGCGCGCTGCCGGCCCGTACGCGCGCGGCGTCGCGCCATTGGCGCGGCACGGATGCGGTGTCCGTCCCGCGCGCGTCGCGCGGATGCGTCTCGACGTCGATCGACGCGATCGCAGGCGCGCCGTCGAGCCAGTCCAGCCGCAGGTAGCGCGGCGCCGCACCGTCGAGTGCGATGCGTTCCTGCACCAGCATGTCGCCGCCGCGGCCGACCTTCAGCAACTGCGTGCTGCCGAGCGAGCGCCAGTTGCGCAGGTCGTCGCTGGCATCGACGGCGACACGCCCCTGGTAGCTGTCGTCGCCCACGTGCACGAGCAGTGCGTCGATGTCGCCGTTCGCACGCGACAGGTCGACGAGATCCGCGCCGCGCTTTGCCGGTGCCGGCGTGGCGACGGCCGTGCGCAGCGAGCCGTCCGGGCCGACCGTCACGCCGAGCGGCGCGTTGCCGTTATCGGCGCGCACCGGCGGCAGCGGGAACCAGTGCACCGGCGTGCGCGACGTCGGCACGGCGGGCGCGGCCGCGGCGGGTGCGTCGAGCGAATACGGAACCGGCTCGCCCGCGCCGTTGAAGACGCGCACGTCGCCGAGGTCGTCGCGCCGGCTGGCCGCATACACGGGCTGCGGCACGGTGAGCTGGTAATACGCGGCGTTGCCGTCGAGGTCGAGCGAGAAGCGCTGCGCGACGCGCCCGGCGCCCGGCGTGCCGTCGGCGGCCGCGAACGACGCGAGCAGGCTCAGTCCGAGCAGGGCGGCGAGTCGTTTCATTGCGGGTCGTCCTGTTGGGCCGCGGCCTTCGGCGGCAGCGGCGAGAAATAGCCGATCAACAGCAGCAGCACGCCGATGCCGATGAACGACACGATGCGCTCGATGCCGGTCACGTGCGACAGGTCGAACAGGAACAGCTTGACGACCGTGAGCGCGAGCAGCGCGGCGCCGACGAACCACAGCGGGCGCAGCCCGCGGCGCGTGGCCCAGATCGTTGTCGCGAGCGCGCAGACCGTCCAGTACACGGATACCGACGCCTGCACGAGCGTCGATTCGGCCATCGCACCGAATTCGTACGGCACGCCGGCCCAGTGATGCAGCGTGCGCAGCATCAGCGCGTTGAACCACAGGAATACGGTTGCGATCGCAACATAGTCGACCGCGCGCGGATGCCACGCGATGCCGAGCGTCTTCAGTCGGCGCAGCCACGCGGCGAATGCGACGAAGACCAGGAACTGCGCGATGTCGAGCGGATTGAGCAGCGGCAGCCAGAAGAGCGGCGATGCGTCGCCGTCGCTTGTCGCGCTGGCAATGCTCCACAGCCACAGCAGCGCGGCGAGCGGCGCCGCGCCCCACACCTGGTAAGCGCGCGGGAACGCGGCGACGGGCCAGCGCAGGCGCGAGCCGGGGCCCGATACGAGCAGGAGCAGCGCACCGAAACCGTAGGCCCACGCGCTCCAGCTCCACGCGCCTTCGGGCACGAATGCGCGCAGGCGCCAGAAGCCTTCGAGCGACAGCAGCCCGCACAGGGTCCAGAACATCAGCGTATGCAGCGGCGCGATCACGCCTGCGGCGATGGCTTGGCCGATGCCGGGTGCCGCACCTTGCGCGGCATCGGCGCTTGCCGGTCCGCGCGACTGGCGCCACAGCAGCGCAAGACCCGCGCCGACGGAGACGGGCCACGCGAACGCGCCCATGCCCGACAGCGGCGCTTCGTACGCATCGAACGCGCGCAACGCGAGCAGCGCCAGCACCGGCGTCAGCGCGAGCGCAGGCCATTCCGCGAGCGGCCATGCCAGCCGGCGGCGCGCGACGTGCGCCAGCCACGCGGTGCCGGCCGCGAACAGCGCGGTTGCGTCGACGACGAAGCGGTCGGCATGCAGGTCGACGTGACGGCTCGCGTAGACGAGGATCTCGTGCAGCCCGCCGCTCACCCACCACAGCAGCCCCCATGCCGCGGCCGCGGCGCCGATCTCGGGCATCCACGCATGCCACGCGCGCGCTTCGCCGCGCCCGTGCAGCCACCAGCCGGTGAACAGGCCGGCGAGCGCGATCAGCAGCATCGCGATATACGGGCCGTTGAGCACGGGCAGCGCGGTTGCGTCGGCCGGCCCGAGCAGGCTCGTGAAGAACGCGCCGGCCGCGGCGACCTGCATCAGCAGGCCGAAGCCGAACGGCAGCAGGCGCTTCTGGCGCACCGCGAGCCACACGACGGCCGCGCCTTCGATCGCCCAGGCGGCACTCGTCGTCGGGCCGGAAAACGCGAGCGGCACGGCCAGCGTCGCGAAGATCACCGCGAGCGCGAGCATCGCTTCGAACAGCAGCGCGAGACGGTCGCGGCGCCGCGCGAGCCATGCGGCGACCGCGACGTAGAACGCCGACAGCGCGACGGCGCTCCACGCGAGCCCGAACGGCATGCCCTTCACGAGCGACGCCTGCAGCGCGGTCGCGACGATCGGCGTGCCGAACACGAGCGTGCCGTCCACGTAGTGCCGCAGCGCGAGTTCGCGTTTCACCGCATACAGCAGCGCGATGCCGACATACATCAGGAAGAACAGGATCAGGAACGGCTCGGTGCTCGCGAACAGCGCGGGGCGGTAGGCCGTCACGCCCCACGCCGAACCGATCGTGAACGTGAACACGAAGCCGAGCAGGTTCAGCGGGCGCCATGCCTTGAACCACGCGATCGCGAAGATACCCGCGTTCAGCAGCGCGTAGTAGCTGAACAGCGCGACATGGTTGCCCTGGCCGGTCGACAGCAGCACCGGCGCGAGAAAGCCGCCCGCGCTGCCCATGAACGCGAGCGGCAGCGCGTTCTGCCTGACCGCGAGGAACGCGCTCAGCGCGCAGACCGCGACCATCAGCGGAAACGCGGCGCCGACGGGCAGCAGCGCATAGAGCTTGGTCGCGGCGAAGATCGTCAGGTACAGGATGCCGATGCCGCCGCCTTGCAGCACGAGGCCGTATGCGGCGCGGCGCGCGCGCACGCGCCAGCCGATCGCGAGCAGCGCGGCCGCGGCGAGCGCGGTGCCCGCGAGGCGGAATTCGATCGGCAGCATGTTGTTGTCGGTCGCGTACTTGAGCAGGAACGCGACGCCGAAGAACAGCACGACGATCCCGACGCGCACGACCGTGTTGCCGCCGAGCAGCCAGTCGCGCGCGGCACTGAATGCACGTTCGGCGATGCCGGGTTCGCGCGGCGCGGGCGGGGTGGGGCGGACGGGTGTTGCTGGCGCGTTCGCCGTTGCGTGGGCGGCGGCGAGAACGGGGGCGGGCGCTGCGGTTGCCGGTGCCGCGGCCGGCGTCGGCACCGATGTCGATGCCGGCATGCCCGCGCGCGCCGCGGCTGCGATTGCGGGTTGCACAGGCGGTGTCGGTGGCGTTGCCGAAGCAGCGGGTGAGAGCGGAGCGGACGAGGCGCCGGCCGCGCCGGACAAAGGCGTTTGCGCGGCACTGCCGGCGGCGGCCGCAACGGCCTTCGCGCCGGCGAGCTGGCCGCGCAGCGAATCGAGTTCGCGCGTGAGCGTTTCGACGGTCGCTTCGAGGCGCGCGACACGATCGACGAGCGGCGGTGGCGTCGCGGGCATCGCGAACGCGTCGGGCGCGGCGCTGTCGTTTTTGGGTTTGTGTTGCCGCAGCGCGTGACCGATGCAGAATCCGACGACGGCGCCGAGCAGCGAGCCGTTCGCGGCCGAGAAATCCCCGATCAATGCGGCGATGCCGCCCACGATGAAGCCGATTACGGCGAATGCCCAGTTCAACGCCTTACTCCCTCTCTCGTATCGTTATCGTCCTTCGCTCGCGGTTCGCACCGGATCGAGGCGGGTTCAGCACGGCCGGCAGGCGAACCGGCATGCGCGCCGTTGGCGGATCGTCGTGCGCAAGGCGCGCGGCAACAGCGCGATCGGCGTGTTTGCCGGCAATGTATCACAGCGGGCATGCGGGATTTTCTGGGTTGCGGAGAGGCCCCGATGCGTGCCTGATCTTCGTTGATGACGATCGCGCGGCACGGTTTTTTCTGTACGGTCATGCTTTTTGCGGGGGCCGACAGGCACGGCGAGACGGCCGCCGGGATGCATTGATCTGACGACAGTCGCGACGCCGGCTGATCGGACGTGAAATTGTCGCAAAACGACGCGCGCCCGATGCGGATTGGCGCGAAAAAACATGCGATTCGCGCCGCGCTGCTGCGCACAAGCTCCGCGTGCGATGCCCGTCGTTATTGGGTGTGCGCGTATTGCGCTGCCGCAATCGGGGGGCGCCGCGTGCCGCGGCCCACCTGGCGGGGCTGGAGGCCGTGTCGTATTTGCGCAAGCGTTTGTCGTAATTCGTCGGCAGGCCGGGGTTTTTTCTAGCAACTATGTAGGCACGCTATGACTCGCGTGAGTCCCCGCTACACGAGGAGAAGGTTTCGATGGATGCCCCCAAGGTCGTAGTCGAAGGTCTGTGCAAGGTGTTTGGAAACAACCCGAAGCAGGCGCTCGACATGCTCGCCGCCGGCGCGACGAAGGACGAAGTGCTCAAGCGCACCGGTCAGGTCGTCGGCGTACACAACGTCTCCTTCGATGTGCAGGAAGGCGAAATTTTCGTGCTGATGGGCCTGTCCGGCTCCGGCAAATCCACGCTGATCCGCCTCGTGAACCGGCTGGTCGATCCGAGCGCCGGCAAGGTGCTGATCGACGGGCTCGACGTCGCGTCGGCACGCCGCTCGGCGCTCACCGCGCTGCGCCGCAAGGACATGAGCATGGTGTTCCAGTCGTTCGCGCTGATGCCGCAACGCACCGTGGTGTCGAACGCCGCGTTCGGCCTCGAGGTCGCGGGCGTCGGCAAGAAGGAACGCGAGCGCCGTGCGATGGAAGTGCTCGAGCAGGTCGGCCTCGCGCCGTTCTCGCACAAGCTGCCGTCCGAGCTGTCGGGCGGCATGCAGCAGCGTGTCGGCCTCGCGCGTGCGCTGGCCGTGAACCCGTCGCTGATGATCATGGACGAGGCGTTCTCCGCGCTCGATCCGCTCAAGCGCAGGGAGATGCAGGACGTGCTGCTGCAGCTCCAGAAGGAGCAGCGCCGCACGATCATGTTCGTGTCGCACGATCTCGAGGAAGCGCTGCGCATCGGCAGCCGCATCGCGATCATGGAAGGCGGCCGGCTCGTGCAGGTCGGCACGCCGCAGGACATCATCGCGAACCCGGCCGACGACTACGTGCGCGCGTTCTTCGACGGCATCGACACGAGCCGCTACCTGACCGCCGGCGACCTGATGCAGACGGGTGCCGTGCCGACCATGTCGAAGTGCGATGCCGCGAACGTCGCGGCGGCGCTGAACGGCAGCGACGAATACGCGTTCGTGCTCGACGGCCAACGCAAGATCCGCGGCTTCGTCACGCGCGACGCGATCGGCGATGCGTCGCCGTCCGTCCGTCCGATCGAAAGCATTCGCCGCGACGCGACGCTCGATCACGTTGTCGCCCGCGTGGTGGCGAGCCCGAACGCACTGCCCGTCGTCGACGACGACGGCTGCTACTGCGGCTCGGTCGACCGCGCACTCATCCTGAAAGCCATCACGCGTTCGCGAGGTTCCCATGTCTGAAATGATTCCGCTCGGTACCTGGGTCGACCAGTCCGTTCACTACCTGCTCGACCATGACGCCAAGACATTCGACGCGATCGGCCAGGCGATCGAGGGCCTCGCGGCGCTCGTCGAACACGGCCTGCAAGCGATCCCGATGTGGCTGATGATGGCGATCTTCATCGGCGTCGGGCTATGGCGGGTGGGCTGGCGTTTCGCGCTGTTCACGACCGCGTCGCTGCTGCTGATCTTCGCGACGGGCTTCTGGGACCAGACGGTCATCACGCTCGGCCTCACGCTGTCGTCGACGATCATCAGCCTCGTGCTCGGCATCCCGCTCGGCATCTGGGCCGCGAAGAGCAAGTGGGTCGCCGCGATCGTGCGTCCTATCCTCGACCTGATGCAGACGATGCCCGCATTCGTCTACCTGATTCCGGCCGCGATGCTGTTCGGTCTCGGCCGCGTGCCGGGGATTCTGTCGACGGTGATCTTCGCGATGCCGCCTGCGGTGCGCCTGACGAGCCTCGGCATCCGCCACGTGAACCGCGAGATCGTCGAAGCCGGCCAGGCATTCGGCTGCACGCCGTGGCAACTGCTGTACAAGGTGCAGTTCCCGAATGCGCTGCCGTCGATCATGCAGGGCGTGAACCAGACGATCATGATGGCGCTGTCGATGGTGATCATCGCGTCGATGGTCGGCGCGGGCGGTCTCGGCAACGACGTGCTCGCGAGTATCCAGCGCCTCGACATCGGCCTCGGTTTCGAAAGCGGTCTGTCGGTCGTGCTGCTCGCGATCATTCTCGACCGCATCACCGAAAGCTTCGGCCGTGCACCCGGCACCGTGAAATCGCCGCTGTTCTCGGGCCTCAAGCAGCTTTTTCGCGCGAAGGCCACACCCGCGCAAGCCTGATTGACCGGCGGCCGGCCCGTCTTCCGGCCGCCTTCCCTGATTCGATAACCGCTTCCGCGGCGTTTGCCGCGGGGCTGGCCGCTCGTAACCTGTTCGACAGGAGTCCGATGTGACGTCCGCCGCCGCTGTCGCGCCCGCCGCCTGCGTTTCACCGGTTTCGTCCCTCGCCCATTTCGGCTTCCTGACGCTGCCGAACTTCTCGATGATCGCGTTTTCGAGCGCGGTCGAGGTGCTTCGGATGGCGAACTACGTCGGGCGCGCCGATCATTACAAGTGGTCGATCTACTCGCTCGACGGTTTCCCCGCGCATGCCAGCAACGGCATTGCGGTACGGCCCACGCAGGCGCTCGACTATACGAACCTGCCCGACGTGATGATCGTGTGCGGCGGCATCCGCATCCGCGACGTGGTCGACGAGGGCGCGCGCGATACGCTCGCGGCGCTCGCCGAGCGCGGGCTGCCGCTCGGCGGCATCTGCACGGGCGCGTATGCGCTGATGTCGAGCGGGCTGCTCGACGGCTATCGCTGCACCGTGCACTGGGAGAACCTGTCCGCGCTGCATTCCGAGTTTCCGCAGGTCGGCTTCGCCGATGAGCTGTTCGTCGTCGATCGCGACCGGCTGACCTGCACGGGCGGCACCGCGCCGCTCGACCTGATGCTGAACCTCGTCGGCATGCGGTTCGGCCAGCAGCTCGCCGCGCAGGTGTCGGAGCAGTTCATCCTGGAGCGCATCCGCAGCTCGACCGACACGCAGCCGATTCCCGTCGATGCGCGCGTCGGCTTCTCGCGTGCGGAGCTGATCGAGGTCGTGCGGCTGATGGAGGCTAACATCGAGGAGCCGCTGTCGCTCGAGGAACTCGCGCGGCTCGTACGGTTGTCGCAGCGGCACCTGCAGCGGATGTTCAAGGTGTACCTGAACGTGTCGCCGACCCACTATTACCTGACGCTGCGCCTGAAACGTGCTCGCGATCTGCTGCGCACGACCGATGCGTCGATCGCGCGCGTGACGACGGTCTGCGGTTTTCATTCGCCGTGTCATTTCAGCAAGGCGTACCGCGCGCAGTTCGGCCATGCGCCGAGCTACGAGCGCAGGTTGCCGGGGCGCTGACAGTTTGTACGGCCCGCGACGTCGCCGGGATCGCGGCGCGCGGTTTCAATAAGAGATCCCGCATTCATGCAAACGACATCACTTTGAGGAGAAGAAAGATGAAGCGCCTATTGATCGCAGCGGTGTGCGGGATCGGAATAACCGCGCCGATGTCGGCCGTTTATGC
Organism: Burkholderia pyrrocinia; assembly: GCF_022809715.1. Taxonomy (NCBI): domain Bacteria; kingdom Pseudomonadati; phylum Pseudomonadota; class Betaproteobacteria; order Burkholderiales; family Burkholderiaceae; genus Burkholderia; species Burkholderia pyrrocinia. Next base: position 1,636,329 of record NZ_CP094460.1, on the reverse strand, counting down.
GGCCGATCCGCCCGTATGCAAGAACGTGCGCTTCGCGGATGTCGGCTGGTCCGACATCGCGGCGACCACGGGCCTCGCATCGACGATGCTGCAGGGGCTCGGCTACAGCCCGACGAAGACGATCGCATCGGTGCCGATCACGTTTGCCGGGATCAAGAGCAAGCAGATCGACGTGTTCCTCGGCTACTGGTCGCCGACGATGGACCCGATCATCCAGCCGTTCACGAAGGCCGGCACGATCAAGGTGCTCTCGACGCCGAACCTGACCGGCGCTAAATACACGCTCGCGGTGCCCGACTACGTGTACCAGGGCGGCCTGAAGTCGTTCGCGGACATCCAGAAGTACGCGGACAAGCTGAACGGCAAGATCTACGGGATCGAGCCGGGCAACGACGGCAACCTGCTGATCAAGAAGATGATCGACGGCAACCAGTTCGGCCTCGGCAAGTTCAAGATGGTCGAGTCGAGCGAGGCCGGGATGCTGGTCGAGGTGAACCGCGCGATCCGCGACAAGCAGTGGATCGTGTTCCTCGGCTGGGAACCGCATCCGATGAACGTGCAGATGAAGATCGACTACCTGAGCGGCGGCGACGACGTGTTCGGCCCGAACTACGGCGAGGCGAAGGTGCTGACGGCAACGCCGCCCGACTACGCGCAGCGCTGCCCGAACGTCGCGAAGTTCGTGTCGAACCTGCAGTTCACGACGACGATCGAGAATCACGTGATGATGCCGATCATGAACAAGGAAGACCCGAACAAGGCGGCGGCCGCGTGGCTGAAGGCGAACCCGCAGGCGCTCGACAAGTGGCTCGCGGGCGTGACGACGCTCGACGGGAAGCCGGGGCTGCCGGCGGTGAAGGCGTATCTCGGCGTGCATTGAGCGTCGACGTGGCTGGCGCGCCTGCTGAAGGCGGCGCGCCGGCGTGATGAAGCGCGGCCCTCCCGCATCGTGCGGGCGGGCCGCGTTGCTTTTGGTGTGGCGAAGCAGCGCGCGAGGACGAAGGTCACAATCCCTTCGTCGCCGCCGGCACGTCGAACACGCGATCGAACGCCCACTGGAATACGAACGCGTAGCAGAAGAAGAACGCGAACAGCCCGATATCGACGACGAACGCGTCGAACCACGAGATGTCGAGCCACCACGACACCACGGGCACGAGCATGAAGATCAGCCCGCCTTCGAATCCGGTGGCGTGCAGGATCCGCCGCCGGAGCGTGCGCGTCGGCTGCCGGCGCGACGCTTCCCAGCGCTCGAACAGCGCGTTGAAGATCATGTTCCACAGCAGCGCGATCGCCGACATCGTCGCCGACAGCGCACCCGAATAGACGAGGTCCTGCTTGAAGATCGCCGCGATTACGGGCGAGATGCAGGAGATGGCGATCGCTTCGTAGAGCACCGCCTGCGTGATCCTGCGCGGTAGGCCTTGCACGTGGTTTCTCCGGTTCGACGGCAACCGCCGCGGCACCGTGCCGCGACGTTCCGCAAGGCTATTCGCGTTGCACGCCTGCTTCAATTCACCTAATCTCACCCCGATTGAATCGAATTCAACCCGGCCGCATCCGGCCCGCGAGGCCCCGTGTTCTCGAAAATTCCCCTGACCGCATTGCGTGTATTCGAGTCGTCGGCGCGGCTCGGCACGTTCAAGGCCGCCGCGGACGAACTGTCCGTGACGCCGGCCGCCGTGTCGCACCAGATCAAGTCGCTCGAAAGCCGGCTCGGCGTGCTGCTGTTCGAGCGCGGCGCGAGCGGCGTGCGGCTCACGGCGGAGGGCGAGCGGCTGTTTCGCGCGAGTCACGATGCATTGCTTGCGCTGAGCCGCGGGCTCGATGCGGTGCGGCCCGAAGCGGCCGACGAGCGCACGCTCGTGCTGACCACCACGCCCGCATTTGCAGCGATGTGGCTGATTCCGCGCCTGGGCCGGTTCCGCCGCGTCGATCCGCAGTTGAACATCAAGGTCGAAACCGGCAACGCGCTCGCCGATCTCGAACGCGACGCGCGGATCGATCTCGCGATTCGCGCGACGTCGCGCACGTTCCCGGCGCTGCACGAGATCGCGCTGATCGACGAGTATTTCGGTGCGTATGCGGCTGCCGGGTTCGATGCGCATCGTTCGGACGAGCGTCTCGACTTGATCGAGACCGTGTGGGATACGCCGCTGCCCGTGTCGATCGACTGGGCGTCGTGGTGTCGCGCGGCCAGTCGCGACGCGTGGCTCGAACGCGCGGTGTTCAGGCATTACGACGACGAGCAATACGCGCTGCAGGCCGTGTTGCTCGGGCAGGGCGTCGCGTTGTTGAGTTCGGTGCTGGTGGCCGAGCACGTCGAGCGCGGCGCGTTGATGCCGATCGAGCCGTCGGTGCGGCTCGACGGTGCGCGCTTCGTCGCGCTGTGCCGGCCCGGGCGGGAACGCGAGCCGCAGGTCAGGCGGTTTCTCGACTGGCTCGAAGCGGAAATCGCGCACACGCGCGCGGCGGTGGCGCGGATGGCGCCGGGCGACCGCTGCGCCGACGAGCCTATCGACGCGCGATTCCGCGAGTGACCGGAAACCCGGACGTGTCGGGCTTCGGTTGCCCGCCGCCCACCGTCACCCGAACCTGACGCAATACACCGGCGGCAAATGCGCGGACACCATCTGCCAGTTGTCACCGCCGTCGCCGGACGTCCATAACCCGCCGGTCGTCGACGCCATCGCGAGGCGCGTGCCGGAATCGTCCACCGCGAGCCCGTGCCGATACACGAGGTCGTACGCGGGCGCAGCCGGCAACCCGTTCGACAGGCTCTCGAAACTGCGGCCGCCGTCGCGCGTGCGCGTGACGACGAACCGGCCGTTCACCGGAATCCGGCATGCGTCCTTTACGGCCGGCACGAACCACGCCGTGTCCGGTTCGTCCGGATGCACGGCGACCGCGAAGCCGAAGCTCGAAGGCTGCGCCTCGATGCGCCGCCAGTGTTCGGCACCGTCGGTCGAGCGGAAGATCGCGCAGTGATGCTGCGTCCACAGCACGTCCGGGTTGGCCGCGCACTGCACGACGCGGTGCGGGTCCTGCACGTTCGGCTCGCCGCGCCGCTCGGGCGGCATGTAGTCGGCTTCCATGCCGTCGGCGGTCACGCGCCAGGTCGCGCCGCCGTCGATGGTCTGCCAGACGCCGCCGCACGAGATGCCGACCGTCACGTGCCGGCTGTCGCGCGGATCGACCATCACCGAATGGATGCCCGGCGCGTCGTACCCGCCGCCGCCCCACTCGGCGCGTTCCGGGCGATCCCACAGCGGGCGGTTGAGCACCCACGAGTCGCCGTAATCGTCGGAGCGGAACAGCCCGCCGGGTATCGTGCCGGCCCACAGTACGCCCGGCTCGTCGGTGCCGCCGGCTTCGAGCGACCAGATCTGCTGAAGCGTCCAGGGCGGCTTTGGCGGGGCGGGGGGCTCGTCGTCCGCGTCGCCCGTGCTTGAATGCGCGCCGGCGCTGGCGGGCGGTTCTTCAGCAGGCTGCGGTGGATAAACGGGGACTGCGCATTCTTCCCAGTCGGCGGCGCCGGCCCGCCTTCGGTGCAGCTTCACGCCGAAATGGCCGAGGTTGAGCGCGGCGTACAGCGTTCCGTCGCGTGGATCGGCGAGTGCCATGTTGACCGGTTCGCCGACGAAATGCGGTTCGCCGAGCGTCCAGCCGCCGCTGCCGTCGGGCTGCAGAACGAACAGGCCCTTGCGGGTGGCGACGAGCAAGCGATCGTTCATGTTGGTGTCTCCTGATGGCCTGACTTGGGGCTGTCCCTTTATCCGCCCGTCAGCGCCTGCACGACATAAACCCGACTGGAGTCGCCGAGCGCATCGGACAGCCGTTGCCGGTCGCGCACTGGCTGGCCGTCGATGAATACCGAGAGATGTTTGCGCAGTGCACCCTGGTCGTCGACGATGTAGCCGCGCAGTCGCGGCTGCTCGCTGAAAACGGTGTCGAATGCTTCGCCGAGCGTGTGTGCATCGATCTCGCGCTCGGGTGTTTCGACGTGCCGCTGGATCGAAGCGGCGAAGAAGATATGCGCCATGGCAGTGGCTGGCAGGAGCCGCGCGAAAGGGACGGTTTGTAGTTTAGGCGATCCGATGGAAGCTGAAAGTCAGGATGGCGTCGCATGGGTGCTGCTGGTCCGGCGTGCGCCGGCCGTGTGCCGCTAAACCGGAATCGACCGCCCCCGCACCCGAATCCCGAGCCGCACGACGCCGATCACCGCATTCGACAGCCACGTGAGCAAACGCGGCATCCCGCGCCGGCGGATATCGAGCAGCAGCACGATCCGCACTTCATCACTGTCGTTCCATGCCTCGTGCATGAACGTGTCGTCCCACAGCAGGAAGCGGCCTTCGTCGAGCCGGTATTCGCGGCCATCCACTTTCAGCACGGCGGCCGGCGTGCCGTCCGCGCGCTTCGGCATCGACAGCACGAGGTAGCCGCGCAGGATGCCGCGAAACGGCCCGCGGTGCGGCGGAATGTGCTTGCCCGGCGCGAGGAACGACAGCGATGCGGACAGCACGTCCGGCGACGCCGCGACGATCGACGCCACGGTCGGGCAGCGCGACAGGTTGCGCGAGAACGGCTGGCCGTACGCCTGCATGATGAACATCCGCCAGTCGCGCGCATCGTTGGCCGAGATGTCGTACTGCTCGCGCATGATTTCGTGGAAGCGCGGGATGCGCGGCATGTCGCGCGCCACCGCGAGCGCTTCCGCGCGGATGGCCGGCCACGCACGCATGAAACGCTCGGCGTCCGGGAACGCGGCCGTATCGAGCACCGCGCCGCCGTCGATATGGCGGTCGTACAGCGTGCGGAGCAGGCCGGCTGCATAGTCGTAAGCGGCGGACATGGTCGATCGATGGGCGATCCGTATGAGGTGGCGTCAGTCTGCCCGAAGCGCGGCGGGCGCTGCGTTACGTCAGGTTACGCCGGCTGACGAAAGAATGACAGTTCGATGAATGTCCGGCCCGAGCGGCCCGGGAAGCCGGGAGGCCGCATGGTTCGAACTGCGAAGCGCGGGAATAAACGAACGCCTTCCGTCGTCATACGGGTGTAGCACATCGTCTCGTTGACTTCTGAAGGAGTGGAACATGAACAAGCATTGGCTGGTGGCTGCCACCGTGGCGGCAATTTCTCTCGCGGGTGTCGCGACGCAAGCGTCGGCACAGGCGCTCACGCGTGCGCAGGTCAGGCAGGAACTGATCGACGCCGAAAACAACGGGCTGCGCTTCGTGACCGATACGTCGTATCCGGACGTGAGCCCGCTCTTCCAGCGGCAGGTCGAACAGATGCCGCAGCGTCAGTCCAGCACGGCGGTCGGCAGCGATCCGGCCGTTTCATCCGAAGCAGGAAAACCGGCGGCGATGTCGCCGCGCCAGCGTCCGGCCGCGTGCGTCGGCCCGGCGAGCTTCTGCACGATCTATTTCGGAAGCTGACAAACCGGCCTGCATCCGCAGGTTCGGCATTCACAACGGTTGATCGATACGGAACATTGAAGGAGTTGATGATGAAAACATATATCGCAGTACTGATGATGATCGGAATGATCGTCGGTCAGTCGGCATTCGCGCAATCAGCCGCGCCGCTGACGCGCGCGCAGGTTCGTGACGAGCTGATGCGTCTGGAAGCGGCCGGATATGACCCGGCGAAGGGAGACGACGGCGAGTATCCGGCGGACATCCAGGCCGCGGAAGCGAAGCTCGCCGAGCAGGATCGGGCCCGGCAGGCGGCTGCCGCCATGCATGCGCCGGCCCCCGGTATGCCGGCTCAGATCAGCAACTAGGTGTCGATATGTACGCGTGTGGCTTCTGGCTGTCGTGTTCGCGGTACGGTAATCCGCGTGCGCTGCGCGCCGCTCGACGTGGCCGAAGGGCGCCTGCCGCCATGCCGCTCATCGCACGCCGCTTCGCGCGGCGTCGCGATCATCTCTTCAACCGGTCCCGATGGGTCGGCAGGTTGATCGCGCGATGAACAGGAGGGCAGGCGATGTCGCGAACCGGAACAATCCGGTTCATGCCGGCAATGGGATGGTGTGCTGAAACAGGGGCGCGACGATCACCACGGCATCATGCGTTGCGCGACCTGATCGCGCAGCACGAAGCGGTGCGCCAGCGCGGCTGCCACGTGCAGGCAAATGCCGGCAAACAGTACCCATGCAAGGATGCCGTGCACGTCGCCCATCGCATGACCGAATCCGGAGCCGACCGCCGACAGCGCCGGCAACGGGACGACACCGACCAGCGTGACGGCCCAGGCGCGCGACGATGCGTTGATCCAGCCGAGCAGCGGCACCGCGATCAGCAGCGCGTAGAGCGCGAAATGCGTCACGCCGGACAGCGCGCGCATCGCGGGCGGCAGGTCGCTCGCGGGCGGACGATGCGTCGCGCGCCACAGCACGCGGCAAGCCATTGCCGCGAGCAACGCGGTACCCACGATCAGGTGCGCGGCGATCAGGCCGATCGGTTGCGTATCGCGATGCACTTCGGGCATCGTCCAGCCGATCGCATATTGCGCGACGACCAGCGTCACGATCAGCCAGTGAAGAAAGCGTGCAACTGCGTCATATCGGGCGGGCGTGGGCATGAAAACTCCTGACGAATGGCGGGAATCGTTTATATCGGCGAATTCTACGGGCGAATCCTTAACGAAACGTTAAGCACCCGGCATCGCGCGCGATCGATCGTCGTGTTCGCCGGCCGGCGCACTGTGCGGCATCGATCCGGCCGCGTTCGCCGACGGCAGCGCGACCACGACGCCAAGGCCTTGGCCGCCGATGCCGGGCTCGAACTGCACCGTGCCGCCGAAGTATTGCGCGATGCGCGTGACGATCGACAGCCCGAGCCCGCTGCCGGGCGATTGCGTACCGCTGCCGCGATAGAAGCGATCGCCGAGCCGTTCGTGTTCGCCGGGAGCGACGCCTGGCCCGTCGTCGCGCACGACGATGCGTTGCAGCGCGCCATCGTCGTGCACGCCGAGCTCGATGCGGCCACCGCGGCGGCCGTACTTGATCGCGTTGTCGACGAGATTGTCGAGCAGGATGCCGATCAGGATCGGATCGGCATCGATCGCGCGTTCGGATACATCCCCGGTCACGATGTCGATGGTCTTGTCCGATGCCTTCGCGAGATGGCGATCGACGGCGGCGTCGACGAGTTCGCGGACGACGACGGCGCGCGTCGGAATGCGTTCGTATTCGTCGAGCCGCGCGAGCAGCAGCAACTGTTCGGCGAGACGCGCGCTGCGGTCGACGCCTTGCACGACGCGCTGCATCGCCAGCTGCTTGCGCGCAGGATCGTCGGTCGCGATCGCGACCTGGGCCTGAACCTTGATCGCGGCCAGCGGCGTCTTGAGTTCGTGCGCCGCGTCGGACGTGAACGCGCGCTCGCGCACGATCGATTGCCGCAGCCTCGCCAGCAGTCGGTCGATCGCGTCGACCAGCGTGCGCACTTCCTCCGGCACGGTGGCGATGCCGAGCGGTTCGAGCGATCGCGCATCGCGTGCGCCGATCAGCGTCGACAGCGTCTTCAACGGCGCGAGACTGCGTCCGATCAGGTACCAGAGGAGGAGCGCCAGCACCGGGAGCGCGACGATCAGCGGCAACACGATGCCGCGTGCGATGCCGGTCGCCAGGTCGCTGCGCGTGTTGAGCGTTTCCATCACGCGTATCCATCGCCCCGACGGGTTGTCGCGCAGCGTATGCGTGCGCCATTGCGTGTCGCCGATGACGATCGTCCGAGGGGCGCCGCGCGGTTCGCGTGCATCGGGCAGGCCGGCGGCGTCGGCCGGCAGGTTCGATGCGACGACGTGGTTCTGCGCGTCGCGCACCTCGAACAGCATGTCGCGCGGCAGGCGATCGCCGTCGTTGTCGGAGCCCGATCTTGATTCGCCGAGCGCCAGTTCGACACGCGCGTCGGGCGGAAAGCGGGCGAGGCGGGCGAGGTCGGCCGGCGACAGACCGACGAGCAGCGACGCATACTCGACGAGGCGCGCGTCTTCCCATTCGCCGATCTCGCGCGTGGCGTGCCGGAAGCTGCCGAACACGGCGACGATCCACACGACGATGACGCAGCCGAGCGCCATCGCCGACACGCGGCGTCGTATCGACCGCGAGATCATGGCGCGTCGACGACGTAGCCGATACCCCGGACGGTGCGGATCAATTCCGCGCCGAGCTTCTTGCGCAGGTTCGAGATATGGACCTCGATCGCATTGCTTTCGATGCCTTCCTGCCAGCCGTACAGGCCGTCCTCGAGACGCGCGCGCGACTGGGGGCTGCCCGGGTGGCTGACGAGCTGAACCAGGATCGCCCATTCGCGTGCGGTGAGCGCGATGCGCGATGCATCGCGTGTCACCGTGTGAGCGGTCAGGTCGATCGTGATGTCGCGCCATACGATCTCGTCGCCGGCGCGGCCCTGCGAGCGGCGCACGAGCGCGCGACAGCGGGCGAGCACCTCGGACAGTTCGAACGGTTTCGCGAGATAGTCGTCCGCGCCGTCGTCGAGGCCGCGCACGCGGTCGGCGACGGTGCCGCGCGCGGTCAGAACCAGCACGGGGACCGTATCGCCCGCATCGCGCAACGCACGCAGCAGTTCCGTTCCCGATTTGCCGGGCAGGCCGAGATCGAGCACGACGAGCGCGAAGCGCGTCGTCGCGAGCGCCGCGGCGGCCGCGTGGCCGTCGCGCAGCCAGTCGACGTGATAGCCGGCCTGGCTCAGGCTGACCTCGAGGCCGCTGCCGATCAGGTCGTCGTCTTCAACAAGGAGGAGTCGCATGGTCGATTCGCGTGCAGGTGTATGCGATTGTACGAGCCCGACTGTGCGTGCAAGGCAACCGATTGTAATTGAGCGATCTCAAACATCGTCCGATTCTGAAGAACGCTTAAGGTTTGCGGCCGGCATTCCCGCTACTATCGGCCTCGACATTTCTCCCCCCTGACCCCGACCCGGGTTTGCGGCGTTCGGCACGGACCGAATGCAGCGGCCCACGAATCCGCGACCCTTCAGTTTGATTTCAAATCGATCCGGGTCGCCCGCACGGGAGGTTCATTCTTCATGGCACCCTCGACGATCGAGCGATGGCGCGCCCACCTGCTGATCGCCGCGCTGGCCGGCATGTTCGTTCAGTGCTTCGTGCTGGTTTCGCTGCTTGCATTGCGCGTACCCGAGGCGTTTTTCACGACGATGACATTTCGCGCGTGGATCGTCGTCGCGGTTGCGACCGCGATCCTTTCGGCCCGCAAGCTTGCCGATGCGGCGTTCAGGGCCGCAGTCGCGTGCGGATACGTGCGCGTGACCGGAATCGATCGCCGTACGGTAGTTGTGTCATCTGATTGCGCGTACCGTCGGTTGGTCGTCCTTCATATCCGGCTCAACGGGAATCGATACGGCAGCGTGCACGGGTGATCCCGCGTGCGCGGCCGGTTGCGGTCGTACGGGTCACCACTGGGGAGAAGCATGGTTTTGCTGCATGTGCTGCACGCGCTGGCCGGGGCACTGTCGATCGTCTGCGGGCTGGGCGTGTTGCTGGGCATTGCCTACACGATCACGGCCAGCGTGCTGGTCGGCAGGTTCTTTTCCCGGGCGGCGGCGGTGCCGCGCGATTATCCGGGCGTCACCGTCGCGAAGCCGCTGCACGGCGACGAATGGGATCTCGTACAGCATCTCGAAAGCTACTTCGTGCAGGATTATCCGGGGCCGGTCCAGCACCTGTTCGGCGTGCACGATGCGGGCGACGCGGCGCTCGCGGCCGTCGAGACGCTGCGCGCGCGCTATCCGGACGCGAACATCAAGGTCGTCGCCGATGCGCGGCTGTACGGGCCGAACCGCAAGGTCGCGAATCTCGTCAACATGCTCGAACATGCGGAGCATTCGGTGCTTTGTCTTGCCGACAGCGACGTGCTGGTCGGGCGCGATTATTTGAGTGCGGTCGTCGGCGCGCTACAGCAGCCGGAAGTCGGTATCGTGACGAGCGTGTATCGCGGTGTCGCGTCGCCGGGCTTCTGGCCTGGCGTCGCCGTCGCGATGACGAATTACCATTTCCTGCCCGGCGTGATTACCGGGCTTTTCATCGGGCGTGCACGGCCATGCTTTGGACAGACGATTGCGATCACGCGCGCGACGCTCGAACGCATCGGCGGGCTCGCGCGTTTCGCGCATCACCTGGCCGAGGATCACGCGCTCGGCGAAGCGGTGCGGCAGGTGGGCGCGCAGGTCGTCATCCCGCCGTTCGTCGTCGGGCATGCCTGTGTCGAAGAGACGTTCGCCAAGTTGTATGCGCACGAATTGCGCTGGAGTTGCACGATTCGCGCGGCGGACCGGCTCGGTCATGCCGGGTCGGTGCTGATGCACCCGGTGCCGCTCGCGCTGCTGGCCGTGCTGTTCTCCGGCGGTACGTCGGCCGCCTGCTGGCTGACGGTCGCGGCGCTGGCCGCGCGGGCGCTGCTGATGCTGAAAACGAGCCGTGCGACCTGCGCCGGCCTGCGCGGCGCCCTCTGGCTGCCGTTCGTCGATCTGCTGCAGTTCATGGTCTTCGTGGCGAGCTTCTTCTCGTCGCACGTCGTCTGGCGCGGCACGCGCTTTCGCGTCGACCGGGAAGGCTTGCTGTCGCCGGCGGGTGAATCATGACGACGCAGACGAACACCGCCAACGCCGACGCGGAACGCGTGTCCGCGCGTCACGACGCACGGCTGCGACATGCGGGACGCGCGGCGGCGCTGGCCGGGCTGGCGCTCGCGGTGTGGCTGATCTGGCGCGAGCATCCGCTGGAGATCCTGCATCGGCTGCGGGTCGCCGGCGCCGGGCTGCTCGTCGCCGCGTTGGCCCACGTTCTGCCGATGCTCGCGAATGCGTGGGACTGGCGGATGCTGATCCGCGGCCCGCGCCGGCCGTCGTTCGGGGCGATGCTGAAGCTCGTGTGGATCCGCGAATCGATCAACGGGCTGTTGCCGGTCGCGCGGATCGGCGGCGAGATCGTGTCGTTCGGGCTGTTGCGGCAGGCGGGCGTGCGGCCGGCGACCATCGTGGCCAGCCTCGTCGCGGACATGCAGCTCACGCTGATCAGCCAGCTGGTGTTCGCGCTGATCGCGATCGGCTACGTGCTCGAACACGTATCGTCCGACGCCGCGCAGGTGGCCGCGCACCTCGCCATCGGCATGGCGGCGCTGGTTCCGGTGCTGCTGCTGTTCGCGCTGGTGCAGCATGCGCGGCCGTTCGAGCGCGCGATGCGCGCGGTCAACCGGATCACGAGCGGCAAGGTGGTCGCGCTGGTCGGCGAATCGGCACGCACCGATCAGTCGATCCGGATGATCTGGAGAAAGACCGGCATCGTCGTGCGCTATCTGGGGATCTGGCAGACGCTGCAGTTTGCGGGTTATGCGCTGGAAATCTGGCTCGCGCTTTACTTCCTCGGCGCCGATCCGACCTTTGCGCAGGCGCTCGCGATCGAGGCACTGATCCAGCTCGTGAGCAGCATCGCGTTCGTGATGCCGGGTGGTTTGGGCGTGCAGGAGGGCGGGTTCGTGCTGATCGGCGGGCTGCTCGGGTTCGACGCGCCGACCTGTCTCGCGCTGGCCGGCGCCCGCCGCGTGCGCGATCTGCTGTTCTATCTGCCGGGCTTGCTGGCGTGGCAGTGGGCGGCCGGTTCGGCGAACCGGCAGGGCGGCACGAAGCGCGCGTCGCCGAGCATCGGGGAATCCGCCAGGCCGCGCTGACGCGGCCCGACGACGCTGCGTGCGTGCCCGGGCGGGCACGTATCGGCCGACGCAGCGCGGCGCGTGAATCAGCGCCGTTCGTCGGCGATATGGCTGCGGATCACGTCCGCGAACGACGTGTCGCCCTTCAGCCCGAGCGCTTCCGCGCGCGTCGTGTCCCAGCGGCCCGGCCAGCTGCCGACGATCTTTTCGACGCGCTCGTCGGGCGCATGGCGGATCAGCTTCACGACGTCGTTGCCCGCGACTTCGCGCAGCGCTTCGATCATCTCGTCGACCGACACCGACAGGCCGGGCAGGTTGATCACGCGCTTGTTGCCGAGCTTCGCGCTGTCGATCTCGCAGCCCGCGACGAGCGCTTCGATCGCGCCGCGCGGCGACAGCAGCCACAGCCGCGTCGAACCCGGTACCGGGCACACGCTTTCCTCGCCGTTCAGCGGCTCGCGGATGATGCCGCTCGCGAACGACGAAGCAGCCGCGTTCGGGCGGCCGGGCCGCACGCTGATGGTCGGCAGCCGCAGCACGCGGCCGTCGACGAAGCCGCGCCGCGCGTAGTCGCACAGCAGCAGTTCGGCGATCGCCTTCTCGGCGCCATATGACGATTGCGGGTTCAGCGCGGTGTCGTCCTGCACGACGTCGGGCAGTGCGCCGCCGTACACCGCGACGGAGCTCGTAAACACGACGCGCGGCTGGTGGCCGCGGGCGCGGCACACTTCGAGCAGCGTGCGCGATGCGTCGAGGTTGATCCGCATGCCGAGATCGAAATCGGCTTCGGCCTGCCCGCTGACGATCGCCGCGAGGTGGAAGATCGCACCGGTCTGCGTGTCGATCGCGCTTTCGAGCACCGCGCGATCGGCGATGTCGCCGACGATCGACGTCACACGCGCATCGCCGAAATCGCTGCCCTTGACGACGTCGAGCAGCACCAGCTCGTCGATCTTGCTGGTCCGCCCGTCGAGGCCGGTCAGTTCGCCGCGCTCGAGCAGCTTGCGCGCGAGACGCTGGCCGAGAAAGCCGGCGCCGCCGGTGATCAGTACTTTCATGTTCTTTATCCTCTGGGGAATACGGGAATCACAGGTACGGCTTGAGCCAGCCGAGGCCGGCCGACGTGCCGGCCTTCGGGCGGTATTCGCAGCCGATCCAGCCGTCGTAGCCGAGCGCGTCGATCAGCTCGAACAGATACGGGTAGTTGAGTTCGCCGAGATCCGGCTCGTGGCGCTCGGGCACGCCCGCGATCTGGATGTGGCCGATGCCCGCGAAATCGCGCTTGAGCTTCATCGCGAGATCGCCTTCGACGATCTGGCAGTGGTAGCAGTCGAACTGCACCTTCAGGTTCGGCGCGCCGACTTCCGCGCAGATCGCCTGCGCGTCGTCCTGGCGGCTCAGGAAATAGCCGGGCATGTCGCGCTGGTTGATCGGCTCGATCAGGATCGTGACGCCGCGCGGGGCGGCTGCCTGCACCGCATGCCGCAGGTTCGACAGGTAGGTGTCGCGATGGCGTGCGCGGTCGGCGCCCGGCGCGACCATGCCGGCCATCACGTGCAGCTTCTTGTTGCCGAGCACGCGCGCATAGTCGAGCGCCTGGTCGATGCCGCGCCGGAATTCGTCCTCGCGGCCCGGCAGCGACGCGATGCCGCGTTCGCCCGCGGCCCAGTCGCCCGGCGGCGCGTTGAACAGCGCCTGTTCGAGGTTGTGCGAGTCGAGGCGTGCACGGATGTCCTCGGCCGCGAAGTCGTACGGGAACAGGTACTCGACGGCCTTGAAGCCGTCGTAGGCGGCAGCGGCGAAGCGTTCGAGGAACGCGTGCTCGTTGTACATCATCGAGAGGTTGGCGGCGAAGCGTGGCATGGCAGCGGGTCCTGTGAATGAATGGGGCGGGGCATACCGCGCCCCGCGTCGAATGGTGGCTCAGCGGCTCGGCAACTCAGCGGTTCACGAGTTTCGCGGGCGTGAGCCACACGGCGATCGCGCCGATCACGAGCATCGCCGCCAGCACGTACATGCCGGACGACGTGCTGTGCGTGGCGTCCTTCAGGTAGCCGATCACGTAGGGGCTCGCGAAACCGGCGAGGTTGCCGATCGAGTTGATGATCGCGATCCCGGCCGCGGCCGCGGAGCCCGCGAGGAACGCGGTCGGCAGCGACCAGAACAGCGGAGCGCAGGTCAGCACGCCGCCCGCCGCGAGCGACAGGAACACGATCGACACCACCGTATTGTGCGAGTACGACGCGGCGACCGCAAACCCGACCGCGCCCATCAGCGCGGGCACGATCAGGTGCCAGCGGCGTTCGCGGCGCTTGTCCGCGCTGTGACCGAACAGGTTCATCACGACGATCGCGACGACGAACGGGATCGCGGACAGCAGGCCGATCTGCAGCGTATCGGTGATGCCGGTCGATTTCACGAGCGTCGGCATCCAGAACGTGAGGCCGTACTGGCCCGTGACGAACGCGAAGTAGATCAGCGACATCCACCACATGCGCGGGTCCGAGAACACGGCCTTCAGCGAATGGCCGTGCTGCTGCTGTTCCTGCGGCTGCGCGGCGATTTCGTCTTCGAGGAGCTGCTTCTCGCGCTCGTCGAGCCACTTCGCGCCGCGGATGCTGTTGTCGAGATACAGGATCGTCGCGATGCCGATGAGCACGGCCGGCACGGCTTCGATCATGAACATCCATTGCCAGCCGTGGAAGCCCGAGCCGCCGTGGAAGCGCTCCATGATCCAGCCCGACAGCGGATTGCCGAAGATGCCCGATACGGGGATCGCGGACATGAACACCGCGATGATCTTCGCGCGGCGGTGCGACGGGAACCAGTACGTGAGGTACAGGATCACGCCGGGGTAGAAGCCGGCTTCCGCGAGGCCGAGCAGGAAGCGCAGCACGTAGAACTGCGTCGGCGTCTTCACGAACGCGAACAGCGCGGACAGCAGGCCCCACGTGATCATGATCCGCGCGATCCAGATGCGCGCGCCGAGGCGGTGCATCAGCAGGTTGCTTGGCAGTTCGAACAGAAAGTAGCCGAGGAAGAAGATGCCCGCGCCGAGGCCGAACACGGTTTCGCTGAATGCGAGATCCTGCGACATCTGCAGCTTCGCGAAGCCGACGTTCACGCGGTCGAGATACGCGACCACGTAGCAGAGCATCAGGAACGGCACGATGCGCCAGAACACTTTCTTGTAGGTGCGGTCGAGTTCGGCCGAATGGGCGGGCGCGGCGGGCGAGCGGCCTGCGGCCGCGTCAAGAGCAGTCATCGTCGTGTCTCCAGGGATGTCGTGTGCCGGCGGCGCGTAGGCTGCCGGATCGTATGTGTGTGCTGACGGAAGGGCCCGCGCACACGGCGGGCATGGGAATCGGTACGGGGTGCGCGCCGCGTTACCAGCGCGCGCCGAAGGTCTGGCGCAGTTCGTCGAGCGCCGCGTCGGAAAGCGGCTCGGGCTTCGGGTTCGTCATCAGCCACAGCCGTGCGGTTTCCTCGAGCTCCTCGAGCGCATACGACGCGTGCGACACCGACGGCCCCCACATCACGGGGCCGAGGCGGTCGAGCAATACGCCGCGCACCTGGTCGGCGAGCGCCGCGACTTCGGCCGCGACGGCCGGGTCGCCGGGGCGGCGGTAACGGATCAGCGGAATGTGGCCGACCTTCATCACGTAGTACGGCGTGATCGGCGGCAGCACGTCGGTATCGCGCCACACGCCCGCGAGCGTCAACGCGACGAGGTGCGTCGAATGCGTGTGGACGACGCCGTTCGCTTCGGCGTTGCGCGCGTAGATGCCGCGATGCAGCGCGAGCGTCTTCGACGGCTTGCCGCCCGATACGGGCTGGCCGTCGGCGCCGACCTTCGCGATGTCGTTCGGGTCGAGCCGGCCGAGGCACGCGTCGGTCGGCGTGATCAGCCAGCCGTCGGGCAGGCGCGCGCTGATGTTGCCGGCGCTGCCGACCGCGTGGCCGCGTGCATACAGGCTCGCGCCGACGACGCAGATCTCTTCGCGCAGTTTTGCTTCGTCGCTCATCATGCGGCTCCGTCCAGCGCGCGCAGCGCCTTGTCGAAAAAGTCCGTCGTGCCGAAGTTGCCGGATTTCAGCGCGAGGCCGAGCGGCTGCGCGTCGATGGTGGCCGTGGCCGGCACACCCGGATCGATCTGCGCGCCGATCTGCAGCGATTTCACGTCGAGTGCCTGCACGACCGAGCCGGACGTCTCGCCGCCGGCGACGACGAACTTGCGCACGCCGAGTTCGCGCAGGCCCTGCGCGATCGCCGCGAGCGTGCTTTCGACGAGATGTCCGGCCGCTTCGACGCCGAGCGTCTGCTGCACGGCCTTCACTTCGTCGGGCGTGGCAGTTGCGTAGATCAGCACCGGCTGCGGCAGGTGCGACCGTGCGAAGGCGAGCGCTTCGTCGACGACGGGCTCGCCGCGCGACGCCGCGAGCGGATCGATGCGGAAGCTCGGCCGCGTCGCGCGCCATGCGGCGACCTGCGCGTTGGTTGCTTTCGACGCGCTGCCGGCGAGCACGGCCGACAGCCCGTCGATGCGCGGCAGCGATGCCGCGTTGTCGCGTTCGGGCAGTTGCTCCGCGCGGCGGAAATTCGCGGGCAGGCCGAGCGCGATGCCCGAGCCGCCGGTGACAAGCGGCAGGCCCGCGCAGGCTTCGCCGAGCACGTAGAGATCGCGGTCGGACAGCGCGTCGGCGATCGCGAAGCGCGCACCTTCCGCGCGCAACTGGTCGATCCGCGCGCGCACCGCAGCCGCGCCCAGCGCGATCGTGTCGTAGCGGATCAGGCCGACCGGCGACTTCGTTTGCCGTTGCAGCACGCGCACCAGGTTCGCGTCCTTCATCGGCGTGAGCGGATGGTTCTCCATGCCCGATTCGTTCAGCAGCACGTCGCCGACGAACAGGTGGCCGCGATAGATCGTGCGGCCGTTCTCCGGGAACGCCGGGCACGCGATCGTGAAGCCGCCGCCGGCCGCATCGAGCAGCGCGTCGGCCACCGGCCCGATGTTGCCCGCATCGGTCGAATCGAAGGTCGAGCAGTACTTGAAGAAAAACTGCCGGCAGCCTTGCGCGCGCAGCCATTCGTACGCGGCGAGCGATTGCGCGACGGCATCGGCCGCGGGGATCGTGCGCGACTTCAGCGCGACGACGATCGCGTCGGCGTCGACTGCAGTGTCGACTGCGGCATCGCCGGCAGGCACGCCGATCGTCTGCACGGTGCGCATGCCGCTCTTGACGAGCATGTTCGCGAGATCGGTCGCGCCGGTGAAATCGTCGGCGATGCAGCCGAGCAGGGGACGGGAAGCGGAAGCGGTCATGGCGGGAACGTCGTTCGAATCAGCGGGCGGGCGGCAGCGTGATGCCGGGGAAAGTCTTGATCACGGCGGAATCGTCCTCGCCGCCGTGGCCGGCGCTCGACGCGCTCATGAACATCTGGTGCGCGGTGGCCGACAGCGGCAGCGGGAACTTGCTGCGGCGCGCGGTATCGAGCACGAGGCCGAGATCCTTCACGAAGATGTCGACGGCCGACAGCGGCGTGTAGTCGCCGTTCAGGATGTGCGGCACGCGGTTCTCGAACATCCACGAATTGCCGGCGCTGTGCGTGATCACGTCGTACAGCGCGTCGGCATCGACGCCTTCGCGCAGGCCCAGCGCCATCGCCTCGGCGGCCGCCGCGATGTGCACGCCGGCCAGCAACTGGTTGATGATCTTCACCTTCGAGCCGATGCCGTGCGCGTCGCCGAGGCGATAGACCTTGCCGGCGATCGCGGCGAGCACGTCCTCGCAGCCCGCGTACGCGGCGGCCGGGCCGGACGTCATCATCGTCATCTCGCCCGATGCCGCGCGTGCGGCGCCGCCCGACACGGGCGCATCGAGCATCTGCAGGCCGGCGGCCTCGATGCGTGCACCGAGCGCGACCGCGAATTCGGGCGCGACGGTCGCGCTCGCGATCACGACGCCGCCCGGCTTCATCGCCGCGACCGCGCCGTGCTCGCCGAACAGCACCGTTTCCGTCTGCGCGGCATTGACGACGAGCGTGACGACGACGTCGCACTGCGCGCCGAGTTCGGCCGGCGTCGCGCAGGCAATGCCGCCTTCGGCGGCGAATGCCTGCAGCACGGCGTCGCGCACGTCGCATGCGTGCACGCGCAAGCCTGCGCGCAGCAGCGAGCGGGCGACGCCGAGGCCCATCGCGCCGAGGCCGATGACTCCAACATTTCGTGACATGGTCAACCTTGATCGATTCGGGAGAGGTTCGGGACAACGGCGCCGCCTGGCTCGGCAGGCGCCGCAGGCTTCAGCAGATGCCGGCTTCCGCGAGACGGCGGGCGGCGTTGTACATGTGCGTGCGCGCCGCGTTGCGCGCCGCCATCGGGTCGCGCGCGCGGATCGCGTCGGCGATCGCCGCGTGTTCCTCGCGCACCTGGCGCGAGAAATCCTCGCGCGTCGCTTCGTTGCTGCGCGTGACTTTCACGCCGGCTTCGAGGTACTGGTTCAGGAACTGCAGCGTCTTCAGGAAATACGGGTTGCCGGTGACGGCGGCGATCGTGCGGTGGAACGCGACGTCTTCCGCGACGCCGTCGCGCCCCTCGGCTACTGCTTCGTCGATCTTGCGCAGCGCGTCGTCGATGTCGGCCATGTCGTCGTCGCTGTGATGCAGCGCGGCTTCGGCCGCGACTTCAGCCTCGATCGCGCGGCGCACCGCGAGCAGGTGCGGCATCGAGCTCGCCTCGACGGCTTCCGCGTAGTCGATCCGCAGCGGCCGGATCGCGCCGTGCTGGTTCACGTACACGCCGCTGCCCTGGCGCGGCTCGACCACGCCTTCGTTCTTCAGCCGCGAGATCGCCTCGCGGATCACGGTGCGGCTCACGCCGAATTCCTGCGCGAGCACGGCTTCGGTCGGCAACTTGCCGGTGGCCGAGAAACTGCCGACTTCGATCTGCTTGAGCAGTTGCTGCGCGACGTGATCGCTCATCGCGCGGGCGGGAATTTTCTCGAACATGGCGCTCTGGTTTGTAAGGTGATGTGGTCATCATACAAATTTGAGCGAGGTGAAGCATCCGGAATAACCCTCGATCTACGATATACAACGTCGGTCAAATGGGATGAAACCGGTTCCAAAAGAGTCGAAACTGGCACGATTGCGCGCCGTTCTATGGTCGATCAGGAAGGAGCGGGTGCCCGCGGCCGTCAGTCGGCCGTGTCCTCGACGGGGTCGGCCGCCGCATCCGGCGCTGCGCCGGCTTCCACCGCTTCGCCGCCGCGCTCGCGATACGTCGCCGGCGGCACGCCGAACTGCTTGCGGAATTCGCGCCCGAGGTGCGACGCATCGGCGAACCCGCAGCTCGATGCGATATCGGCCACCGTCCGGTCCGAACTCGTCAGCAGCCACGCGGCCGTGCGCAGCCGCACCTGCTTCGCGAACACCTGCGGGCTCTTGCCCGTCTCGGCCTTGAACAACCGCTCGAGCTGTCGTGTCGACAGGTCGAGCTTGCACGCCAGTTCATCGAGCGGCAGCGTGCGCCCGACATGCTGTTCCATCAGGAGAATCGCGCGCTTGACCTTCGGATGCGTCGCGGGTTCGAGCCCCGGCGGGTGCGGCTGCGGCGCGTTGCCCTTCTGCATCTCGCCGACGAGCAGGATGCGCAGCGCCTTCTGCACGGTCGCGTGGTCGAAATGGCGCAGCAGGATCGCGGCGGCGACGTCGATCGACGCGCGGCCGCCCGAGCAGGTGATCCGGCGCCGGTCGATCACGAACAGCCGGTCGGCGATCAGCAGGTCGGGATCGGCGGACGGGAAGCGTTCGATGAAATCCCAGTAGTGGAACCAGCTCACGCAGGTGCGGTAGCCGTCGAGCACGCCGGCGCGCATCAGCGTGAACACGCCGGTGCAGATCCCGACGACCGTCGCGCCGCCGGCCGCCGCGCGGCGGACGAAGTCGAGCGTTTCGGGGCCGGCTTGCGGCCCCGAATGCAGCAGCCCGCCGACCACGACCACATAGTCGAACGGTTCGGCCGCGTCGAACGTCTCCCACGGCGTGATCTGGATCCCGCAACTCGCGCGCACCGGCGCGAGGGTCTCGCCGATCACGCTCCACGCGCAGCGCACGGGCTTGCTGTAGTCGCCGTCGTCGGCCGACAGCCGCAGCATGTCGACGAAGCCCGAGAAGGCCGTCAGCGTGAAGTTCGGCAGCAGCACGATGCCGAAGCGGATGCGCCGCGGTGCGGGTTCTGCAAGGGGGGAGGCGGGTACGTCGGGTGTCATCGCGGCCAATCTCGTCACGCCGGGCAGGCGGTCTCACTCGTTTCACTCTGGTTGCGGGTACGGCTGCCGGGGCGGCGCGGATGGTGCCAGCGTCGCCGATCGGCTTCGGCCGGACTTGTGGTTTTCCGTCGCGAACCATCGCCAAACCGTACTTTTGCACCGGCCGGCGCGGCGCTTGGCGGCGGTATCCCACGCCGATGCCGTTTTTGTTCTATCGGCCAATTTTACGCTTTGATGTACTGGTGCCCAACGTCATTCCACGCATGTCATCCAGAGGAAGCCAGATGAACGTCAGCGCGTTCGACCTGTTCAAGATCGGCATCGGCCCGTCCAGTTCGCATACGGTCGGCCCGATGATCGCCGCGTGCCGCTTCGCGTCGCACGTGGAGGACGCGAACCTGCTCGGCTTCGTGCGCCGCGTGCGGGTCGAGCTGTACGGCTCGCTCGGCGCGACCGGCAAGGGCCACGGCACCGACAAGGCCGTGCTGCTCGGCCTCGAGGGCCACCTGCCCGACACGATCGATCCGGACCTGATCGAGCCGCGGCTCGCCGCGATCCGCGCGGAGAAGTCGCTGTCGCTGCTCGGCAAGCAGACGGTCCGCTTCGAGGAAAAGGAGCACATCGGCTTCTTTCGCAAGCTGATGAGCGGCACGAGCATCGTGCACCCGAACGGGATGCGCTTCCAGGCATTCGACGAACACGGCCAGTTGCTGGTCGAGAAAGAGTATTACTCGGTCGGCGGCGGCTTCGTCGTGAACCGCGACGGCGATCGCGTGAACGGCGTGCGCGCGGCGGTCGAGGTGCCCTATCCGTTCCGCACCGGCGACGACCTGATGCGCCAGTGCCGCGAACACGGGCTGTCGATCGCCGAGCTGATGCTGCGCAACGAAAGCGCGCTGCGCCCCGCCGACGAAGTGCGCGCCGGGCTGCTCGCGATCTGGCGCACGATGGCCGCCTGCGTCGAGCGCGGCTGCAAGGTCGAAGGCGAACTGCCGGGCCCGATGCGCGTGAAGCGCCGCGCGGCCGAGATGAACGGCAACCTGCGCGCGCGTTCGGAAGAGTCGCTGCGCGACCCGCTGTCGATGCTCGACTGGGTCAACCTGTACGCGATGGCCGTCAACGAGGAAAACGCGGCGGGCGGGCGCGTCGTCACCGCGCCGACCAACGGTGCGGCCGGCGTGATTCCCGCGGTGCTGCACTACTACGTGAAGTTCGTGCCGGGCTCGAACGAAGCCGGCATCGTCGAATTCCTGCTGACGGCCGCGGCGATCGGGATCATCTACAAGGAAACCGCGTCGATCTCCGGCGCGGAAGTCGGTTGCCAGGGCGAAGTGGGCGTCGCGTGCTCGATGGCCGCAGCCGCGCTCGCCGCCGTGATGGGCGGCACGCCCGACCAGGTCGAGAACGCCGCCGAGATCGGCATGGAGCACAACCTCGGCATGACCTGCGATCCGGTTGGCGGGCTCGTGCAGATCCCGTGCATCGAGCGCAACGCGATGGGCGCGATCAAGGCGCTGAATGCGTCGCGCATGGCGCTCAAGGGCAACGGCCAGCACTACGTGTCGCTCGACTCCGTGATCAAGACGATGCGCGAGACGGGTGCCGACATGAAGACGAAATACAAGGAAACGTCGCGCGGCGGTCTCGCCGTGAACGTCATCGAATGCTAACGAAGGGTCAATCATCATGAGCCGCTACTCGATATTCAGCCTGTTCCGCAACGGCCTCTCGTATCACGAGAACTGGGAAAAGCAGTGGAAGAGCCCGGAACCGAAGAAGGAATACGACGTCGTGATCGTCGGCGGCGGCGGCCACGGCCTCGCGACCGCTTACTACCTCGCGAAGGAACACGGGATCACGAACGTCGCGATCCTCGAGAAGGGCTGGATCGGCGGCGGCAACACCGCGCGCAACACGACGATCGTGCGCTCGAACTATCTGTGGGACGAATCGGCCGCGCTGTACGAGAAGGCGATGAAGCTGTGGGAAGGGTTGTCGCAGGACCTGAACTACAACGTGATGTTCAGCCAGCGCGGCGTGATGAACCTCGCGCACACGCTGCAGGACGTGCGCGACACCGAGCGCCGCGTCAATGCGAACCGGCTGAACGGCGTCGATGCCGAATTCCTGACGCCCGCGCAGATCAAGGAAATCGAGCCGACGATCAACCTGAACAGCCGCTATCCGGTGCTCGGCGCATCGATCCAGCGCCGTGCGGGCGTTGCACGCCATGACGCGGTGGCCTGGGGCTTCGCGCGCGGCGCGGACCGCGCCGGGGTCGACATCATCCAGAACTGCCAGGTGACGGGCATTCGCCGCGAAGGCGGCGCGGTGGTCGGCGTCGATACGGTGAAGGGCTTCATCAAGGCGAAGAAGGTCGCGGTGGTCGCGGCCGGCAACACGACGACGCTCGCCGACATGGCCGGCGTGCGCCTGCCGATCGAAAGCCACCCGCTGCAGGCGCTGGTGTCCGAGCCGATCAAGCCGGTCGTCAACTCGGTGATCATGTCGAATGCGGTGCACGCGTATATCAGCCAGTCCGACAAGGGCGACCTCGTGATCGGCGCGGGCATCGACCAGTACACGGGCTTCGGCCAGCGCGGCAGCTTCCACATCATCGAAAGCACGCTGCAGGCGATCATCGAGATGTTCCCGGTGTTCTCGCGCGTGCGGATGAACCGCCAGTGGGGCGGCATCGTCGACGTGTCGCCGGACGCGTGCCCGATCATCACCAAGACCGACGTGAAGGGCCTCTATTTCAACTGCGGTTGGGGCACCGGCGGCTTCAAGGCGACGCCCGGCTCGGGCTGGGTGTTCGCGCACACGATCGCGCGCGACGAACCGCATCCGCTGAACGCGCCGTTCGCACTCGACCGCTTCTACACGGGCCACCTGATCGACGAGCACGGCGCTGCAGCCGTTGCGCACTAACCCCCAACACCACGAGGAGAACCTTATGTTGCTGATCGAATGTCCGTGGTGCGGGCCGCGCGCCGAATCCGAATTCTCGTGCGGCGGCGAAGCCGACATCGTGCGCCCCGTCAACAACGAGAACATGACCGACCGCGAATGGGGCGAGTACGTGTTCATGCGCGAGAACAAGCGCGGGCTGCACAAGGAGCAATGGCTGCACACGCAGGGCTGCCGCCGCTGGTTCAAGGCCACGCGCGACACGGTGACCTACGATATCAAGGGATACGAAACGTTCGGCGGGGCTGCCATCAGCGGCGCAGCTGCCGGCAACGCACACGAAGAGGGCACGAGCAAATGAGCCAGAAAGACCGTCTCGGCACCGGTGGCCGCATCAATCGCGCGATTCCGTTGACGTTTACGTTCAACGGCCGCACGTACCAGGGCTTCCAGGGCGACACGCTCGCGTCCGCGCTACTCGCGAACGGCGTGCACTTCGTCGCGCGCAGCTTCAAGTACCACCGTCCGCGCGGGATCGTGACCGCGGACGTCGCGGAACCGAATGCCGTCGTGCAGCTCGAATCGGGCCCGTACACGGTGCCGAACGCGCGCGCGACCGAAATCGAGCTGTACCAGGGGCTCGTCGCGACCAGCGTGAACGCTGAGCCGACGCTCGAGAACGACAAGTACGCGATCAACCAGAAGCTCTCGCGCTTCCTGCCGGCCGGCTTCTACTACAAGACCTTCATGTGGCCGCGCAAGATGTGGCCGAAGTACGAAGAGAAGATTCGCGAGGCGGCCGGCCTCGGCAAGGCGCCCGAGGCGCTCGACGCCGATCGCTACGACAAGTGCTACGCGCACTGCGACGTGCTCGTCGTCGGCGGCGGCCCGTCGGGCCTCGCGGCCGCGCATGCGGCGGCCGTGGCCGGCGCGCGCGTGATCCTCGTCGACGACCAGCGCGAGCTCGGCGGCAGCCTGCTGTCGTGCCGCGCCGAGATCGACGCGAAGCCCGCGCTGCAGTGGGTCGAGAAGATCGAGGCCGAACTGCGCAAGCTGCCCGACGTGACGATCCTGTCGCGCAGCACCGCGTTCGGCTACCAGGACCACAACCTCGTGACGGTCACGCAGCGCCTGACCGATCACCTGCCGGTGTCGATGCGCAAGGGCACGCGCGAGCTGCTGTGGAAGGTCCGCGCGAAGCGCGTGATCCTCGCGACCGGCGCGCACGAGCGTCCGATCGTGTTCGGCAACAACGACCTGCCGGGCGTGATGCTCGCGTCGGCCGTGTCCACCTACGTGCATCGCTTCGGCGTGCTGCCGGGCCGCAACGTGGTCGTGTTCACGAACAACGACCGCGCGTACCAGACCGCGCTCGACCTGAAGGCGTGCGGCGCGAAGGTGACGGTCGTCGATTCGCGTGCGTCGTCGAACGGCGCGCTGCCGGCCGCTGCGAAGCGGCAGGGCGTGACGGTGATGAGCGGCGCGGTCGTGACCGCGGCATCGGGCAAGTGGCGCGTATCGTCGGTCGACGTCGCGTCCAGCACGAACGGCCAGGTGGGCGGCAAGCTGCAGACGCTGCCGTGCGACCTCGTCGCGATGTCGGGAGGCTTCAGCCCCGTGCTGCACCTGTTCGCGCAGTCGGGCGGCAAGGCCTGCTGGAACGACGAGAAGGCCTGCTTCCTGCCGGGCAAGCCGGTGCAGGCAGAGGCCAGCATCGGTGCGGCGGCGGGCGAATTCGGCCTGGCGCGCGCGCTGCGGCTCGCGGTCGATGTGGGCGCGGAAGCGGCGAAGGCAGCGGGCTTCACGGCCGCGCAGCGTCCTGCCGCACCGCAGGTTGCCGAAACCGTCGAAGGCGCACTGCAGCCGCTGTGGCTGGTCGGCAGCCGCGAGGCCGCGGCGCGCGGGCCGAAGCAGTTCGTCGACTTCCAGAACGACGTGTCGGCCGCCGACATCCTGCTCGCCGCGCGCGAAGGCTTCGAATCGGTCGAGCACGTGAAGCGCTACACGGCGATGGGCTTCGGCACCGACCAGGGCAAGCTCGGCAACATCAACGGGATGGCGATCCTCGCGCAGGCGCTCGGCAAGTCGATTCCGGAAACGGGCACGACGACGTTCCGCCCGAACTACACGCCCGTGTCGTTCGGCACGTTCGCGGGCCGCGAGACCGGCGATTTCCTCGACCCGATCCGCAAGACCTGCGTACATGAATGGCACGTCGAGCACGGCGCGCTGTTCGAGGACGTCGGCAACTGGAAACGGCCGTGGTATTTCCCGAAGAACGGCGAGGATCTGCACGCGGCCGTGAAGCGCGAATGCCTCGCGGTGCGCAACAGCGTCGGCATCCTCGACGCGTCGACGCTCGGCAAGATCGACATCCAGGGCCCCGATGCAGTGAAGCTGCTGAACTGGATGTACACGAACCCGTGGAACAAGCTCGAAGTCGGCAAGTGCCGCTACGGGCTGATGCTCGACGAGAACGGGATGGTGTTCGACGACGGCGTGACGGTGCGCCTCGCCGACCAGCATTTCATGATGACGACCACGACGGGCGGCGCGGCGCGCGTGCTCACGTGGCTCGAACGCTGGCTGCAGACCGAATGGCCCGACATGAAGGTGCGGCTCTCGTCCGTCACGGATCACTGGGCGACGTTCGCGGTGGTCGGCCCGAAGAGCCGCAAGGTCGTGCAGAAGGTGTGCCAGGACATCGATTTCGGCAACGAAGCGTTCCCGTTCATGAGCTACCGCAACGGCACCGTCGCGGGCGCGAAGGCGCGCGTGATGCGGATCAGCTTCTCGGGCGAACTGGCCTATGAAGTGAACGTGCCGGCGAACGCGGGCCGCGCGGTGTGGGAAGCGCTGATGGCGGCCGGTGCCGAATTCGACATCACGCCGTACGGCACCGAGACGATGCACGTGCTGCGCGCGGAGAAGGGCTACATCATCGTCGGCCAGGATACCGACGGCTCGATCACGCCGTACGACCTCGGGATGGGCGGCGTCGTCGCGAAGTCGAAGGACTTCCTCGGCAAGCGTTCGCTCGCGCGCTCGGATACCAAGAAGGAAGGCCGCAAGCAGTTCGTCGGCCTGCTGACCGAGGACGAGCAGTTCGTGCTGCCGGAAGGCGCGCAGATCATCGAGAAGGACACGCAGGTGTCGGCGGTCGATCCGACGCCGATGATCGGACACGTGACGTCGAGCTACTACAGCCCGATCCTGAAGCGCTCGATCGCGCTTGCGGTGGTGAAGGGCGGCCTGAACAAGATGGGCGAGAGCGTCGTGATTCCGCTGGCCAACGGCAAGCGCATCACCGCGAAGATCTCGAGCCCGGTTTTCTACGATACCGAAGGGGTGCGCCAGCATGTGGAATGAAACGAGAAACCAGACGCAGGTGGCGGGCGCCGGCGGCGTGACGCTTGAATCGCCGTTCGTCGGCGCGGCCGACGTGCTGAAGACGCACCAGGCGCGCGCATCGAAGAAGTTCACGCTGCGCGAGCGGCCCTTCCTCGACCTCGTCAACGTGCGCGGCGAGTTGAGCGATCCGGCGTTCGTGAGCGCGTTCGAGCGCGTGGTCGGCTGCCGGCCGCCCGCGCAGCCGAACACGATCGCGCGCGGCGCCGAGTACGACGTGCTGTGGCTCGGCCCCGACGAGTGGCTCGTGCGCTCGAACGGGCCGGTGCAGGCCGGCGTGCTCGAGGCGAAGCTCGCGGAGGCCGTGCAGGGCACGTATTCGGCGGCCGTCGACGTCGGCAGCGGCTACACGGTGGTCGAGATCAGCGGCGAACGCGTGCGCGACGTGCTCGCGCGCGGCTGCCCGCTCGATCTCCATCCGCGTGCGTTCAAGCCGGGCCAGTGCGCGCAGTCGCATTACTTCAAGGCGTCGATCGTGCTGATCCCGACCGGCGACGATACGTTCGAGATCGTGCTGCGCCGCAGTTTCGCCGACTACTTCGTGCGCATCATGCTCGACGCGGCCGCGCCGCTCGCGTCATGAAGCCGTTCGACGAACCGTTCGTGGCGATCGACGCGCCGCGCCTGCGCGGGCGCGGCTGGAGCGTGTTCGTCGACGAACTGAAGGTGCCCGCGCGGATCGGCATTCATGCTCACGAGCATGAAGCGCCGCAGCCGATCGTGATCGATGCGCGGCTCGGGTATCGCTGCGAGCCGAGCGAGCAGGGCGAGTGGATCGATTACGACGGCTATTGCGCGCGTGTCGCGTCGTTTCTGTCGCACAAGCCGCATACGCGGCTGCTCGAGACGCTCGTCGCCGATATCGCGGTGCTGTCGTTCCGCGAATGGCCGGCGCTGGAGTCGCTGACGCTGTCGGTGTACAAGCCGAAGATCCGGCCGGGCACGAAACGCGTCGGCGTGTCGCTCGACTGGACGCGCGGGGATTATTTGCGGTGGACGGGGGCGGCGGGGCAGATTTGATGCGGCCGGCTGGCAGCAGTCGGCCGGAGCTTGCCGATGTGCATTGTTCCTGAAATATCAGAACAATCTGAGTGCCGTCGAGGCGGAAGGCTTTGTTCCTGAAATATCGGAACAAAGGGTCGTTCCGCCTAATGTTGTCTCCGTAACGAACCGATGCCGCGACACCCGTTCCGGCGTGTCGCGGCATCGCGCCGTGCGGATGCGTTACGCCGCAGCCGCGCCGCTCAACGCCGGATAATCCACATACCCGCGCGCATCGCCGCCGAAGAACGTGTCGCGCTGCGCGTCGTTCATCGGCGCGCCCGTCTTCAGCCGCGTCACGAAATCCGGATTCGCGAGCACCATCTGGCCGTACGCTTCGAGATCGGCGAGGCCCGCTGCGACATCCGTGCCGATCGCGTCGCGCGTGCGGCCCGGCCGGTTCACGATCAGCGTGCCGCTCCAGCGCTTGCGCAAGTCAGCGAGCAGCGGCTCGTCGCCCTGATGCATCACGTGCAGGTACGCAAGGCCGAGCCGGTCGAGCTGCGTCGCCAGGTGGCGGTACAGGTCCGGCCCTTCCGCGCCTTCGTCGATCCCCCACAGCGTGGTGCCGGGCGACAGGCGGATCGCGGTGCGGTCCGCGCCGATCTCGTCGGCGATCGCCTCGGCGACCTCGATCGCGAAGCGCGCGCGATTCTCGATCGAGCCGCCGTACGCGTCGCTGCGCGTGTTGGCGTTGGGCGCGAAGAACTGCTGGACCAGATACCCGTTTGCGCCATGGATCTCGACGCCGTCGGCGCCGGCCTCGATCGCGCGGCGCGCGGCGAAGCGGAAGTCGTTCACGGTGTCGCGCACCTCGTCCGTCGTCAGCGCGCGCGGCGCGGGAATCTCCTGCATCCCCTTCATCGTGAACATCGGCACGCCCGGCGCGATCGCCGACGGCGCGACGCCCTGGCGATGATGCGGCGTATTGTCGGGGTGCGACGTGCGCATCGGTGTAGATGCCGGGCGTCGTCAGGTAGCCCTGGCCGTCGTCCGACGGTTGCGTCCCTTCGCTGACGATCAGGCCGAGGCCAGCGCGCTGCGCATAGTATTCGGCGGCCAGTTCGCCTGGCGTGCCGTCGAACGCGGCGCGGCTGCGCGTCATCGGTGCCATGACCAGGCGGTTTTGCAGCGTGTAACGGCCGACACGGGCCGGGGTGAACAGTGCGTCCATGATGCGTGACTCCTCGAAGTTCGGGATGCGGGATCGGGGCGATCCCGCATCGGGCGGCGGCCGCGCACGTTGCGCCGGCCTCGCCTCCACGTGCACATCATCCATTGCTTCCTTTTCGAGATAAATATGGTAGTTTGGATAACATTGATCCATTGATGGAGCAGTGGGCGTGGAACTGCTGAACGACATGGCGCTGTTCGTGGAGGTCGTGAAGGCGAAGGGCTTTCGCAGCGCGGCCGACGCGCTGGGGATGCCGAATTCGACGCTGTCGCGGCGGATCGGCGCGCTGGAAAAGGCGATCGGCTTGCGGCTGCTGCATCGCACGACGCGCCGGATCGAGCTGACGGAGGCCGGGCAGCTGTATTTCGAGCGCTGCAAGCGCATCGTCGACGAGGCGCGGCTCGCGCACGAGCAGCTCGGCGAGCTGCTGGCCGAACCGTCGGGCGTGCTGCGCGCGTCGTTTCCGGTCGATTTCGCGGTGATCTACCTGACGCCGCTGATCGTCGAATTCGCGAACCGTCATCCGAAGCTGACGTTCGATTTCGAGCTGACGTCACGGCGCGTCGATCTGGTGAGCGAGCCGTTCGACGTCGCGATCCGCATCGGCGAATCGGCGGATTCGCAGCTCGTCGCGCGGCGGCTCGCTACGTTCCGCAATTACCTGTATGCGTCGCCGCGCTATCTGGAGCGCTCGGGCGAGCCGCGCGAGCCGGACGACCTGACGCGGCATCAGTGCCTGAGCGTGCTGCACGTCGATGTGTGGACGCTGCATGACGGCGTGCGGGAGGTCGAGGTGCCGGTGGGCGGGCGGTTCGTCGTGAACAGCGTCGGCATGAACCGGCAACTGGCCGTGCATGACGCGGGGATCATCCGGATGCCGGAGGAGATCGTGGCCGACGACGTGGCCGCAGGAAGGTTGCGTCGCGTGCTGCCCGGATGGGAGGGCACGCCGGTGCCGGTCTATGCGATGACGGAAACGCGTTTGCTGCCCGCGAAGACGCAGATTTTCATCGAGTTTCTGCGCGAGCATTTCGCGCACAAATGACGGGTTGTGCCGCGCGGATTGCGTTTATTTGGCGTTGCGGTTCGCGGCCGCGGGCGACATCGACGATTCGCTGACCGGCACCATCCGCGCCTTCGTGTCGTTCGCGACTTTCGCGTCGTCGTCGGGTTCGAGCACGAAGCGGAACGAATCGACCCGCTGCATCACCTTTGCCGCATATGCATTCGAACCGCCATAGTTCTTCAGCCCGGCCTGCACGTTGCCGCCGGCCGCTCTCACGTAGCCCGACAGGATCGCGGACCCGACCTCGACGTTCGCGTTCGGCTCGGTCAGATCCTTCACGTTGCGCAGCAGGCCGCGGTGCGCGGCCGGCACGACCTGCATCAGCCCCGTTGCGCCATGCTGGCCGCGTGCCTTTTCCTGGAAGCGCGATTCGATCGAAATGATCGCGTAAACGAGTGCCGGCGGCAGCGAATATTTCGTCGCAGTCACGCTCACGATATCGGCGAGCTTCGCGGCCCGCTCCTTCGCGACGCCGAATTTCTTCGACAGGTAGGCCGTGATGCGGCGGTTTGCTTCGTTCGGCTGATCGTTGGCGTTGGCGAGCGGCGCGGATGCGACGGACGGTGCCGATGCGGCCGCTTCGGGCGCGGACGCAGGCATCGCGGGCGCTTGCTGCGCCGACGCCTGTTGCGCGATGCCGAGCGAAAGCACGATCAGACAGAGAAACCGTCGCATGGTGGAGTGCTGGGAATTGGGAGGCGCATAGTATATCGGCCAATCGCGGCCGGTGGTCGAGCGCCGGCTCGAATGAAAGCGCCGTGTAGGCTTGTATCGGTTCGCGACGACCGATGGGCCGATCGTTGCACGGACACGCATTCGGAGTCCGGATGAACGTCGCTGTCGGTTCCGGGATCGTATCCTCATTTCCCCGTGCACGGGGAAGCGACGCGAGCCGCCTATGCGCGCCGCGCGGCAGCCACCCGCGCAATTGCGCCGATCGCATCGCTGACGAGCACCGCGAGCAGCCCGACGATTACGCCGCCCTGCAGCACGAACGCGGTGTTCGACGTCTGCAGGCCCGCGATGATCACGTCGCCGAGCCCGCGCGCGGCGACCGTCGAGCCGATCGTCGCGGTGCCGAGATTGATCACGACCGCGAGCCGGATGCCGTTGACGATCACCGGAAACGCGAGCGGCAGCTCGACCGACACCAGTTGCTGCCAGCCGCTCATTCCCATCCCGCGCGCGGCGTCGACGACGTCGCGCGGCACGTCTTCGAGCCCCGCGATCGTGCTTTCGAAAATCGGCAGGAGCCCGTACAGCACGAGCGCGATCAGCACGGGTTTCAATCCGAAACCGACGGCCGGCACCGCGAGCGCGAGCACCGCGACCGGCGGGAAGGTCTGGCCGATGTCGACGACGCTGCGCGCGACCGGCAGGAAATCCGCGCCGGCCGGCCGCGTGACCGCGATGCCGGCCGCGACCGCGACAATCGTGCCGATCAGGCTCGACAGCGCGACCGTGCCGAGATGCGCGAGCGTGAGATCGAGCAGGCTCGCGCGATCGTAGATGACCGGCGCGCCGTTGTCCGCGAACGGCGCGAACAGCCCCTGCAGCCATGCAGGGCGCAACAGCAGCACGAGCAGCAGCGCGAGCGCGGTCGCGCGGGCCGCATACGCGGGCAGCCGCCGGCGCAGCGCCGAACGCGTTGGCCGCACGCCGTGCGTCGTCATGCGGGCTTCCTCGCGTGCTCGCGGATCGCGTCGAGCGTGATGCGGCGCGTGTTGTGCGCGTTGCTGCCGCCGCCGTCATCTACCGGCAGCGCGTCCGCGCCGCGCCACAGCAGCTCGGACACCGCATCGCGCAGCGTGCGCGTCGCGGCGATCGGTTCGCCGTCGGCATGGCCGGGTTCTGCCACCGCGTCGATCGGCGTCAGCGCGAGCAGGCGCAGCGGCCGGTCGACGCCGGCAACGAGCTGCTCGACGACGCCGGCCGCCGGCTTGCCGAGAATCTCGGCGGGCGGCGCGACCTGCAGCAGCCGTCCGCCGTCCATTACCGCGATCGTGTCGCCGAGCTTCAGCGCTTCCTCGATATCGTGCGTGACGATCACGACCGTGACGCCGAGGCGGCGCTGCAGCGCGAACAGGTCGTCCTGCGCCTTGCCGCGAATGATCGGATCGAGCGCGCCGAACGGTTCGTCCATCAGCAGCATCCCGGGCTCGGCCGCGAGCGCGCGCGCGACGCCGACGCGCTGCTGCTGGCCGCCCGACAATTCGTGCGGCAGCTTGTCCGCGAATTCGGCCGGCGCGAGATGGAACAGGTCGAGCAGTTCGTTCACGCGCGCGTCGATGCGCGCCGGCGGCCAGCCGAGCAGGCGCGGCACGGTCGCGATATTGCGCGCGACGCTCCAGTGCGGAAACAGCCCGTGCCCCTGGATCGCATAGCCGATGCCGCGCCGAAGCTGCTCGGGAGCGACGGTGGCCGTATCGACGCCGTCGATGCGGATCGTGCCGCTGGTGGGCGCGATCAGCCGGTTGATCATGCGCAGCAGCGTCGACTTGCCGCTGCCCGATGCGCCGACGAGCGCGGTGATCGTGCCGCGCTTCATCGTCAGCGATACATCGTCGACGGCGACGACGTCGCCGAAGCGTTTGCCGACACGTTCTATCTCGATCATCCTGCACGCCCCTTCGCGAGCGACGTCGCGGCTTCGAACACGACGGCGGCCGCCAGTGCGAGCGCGATCGTCGGGATCGCGCCGAGCAGCACGAGATCGGCGGCCGATTGCCCGATCCCCTGGAAGATGAAGGTGCCGAACCCGCCGCCGCCGATCAGCGCGGCGACCGCGGTCAGGCCGATGTTCTGCACGAGCACGATGCGCACGCCGCTCAGGATCACCGGCAGCGCGAGCACGAGGTCGACGCGCAGCAGCCGCTGCGCGCGCGTCATGCCCATCGCGCGCGCCGCTTCGGTCACGTGCGGCGGCACTTGCTCGAGCCCGACCACGACGCTCGATGCGATCGGCAGCAGCGAATACAGGAACAGCGCGAGCACGGCCGGCGCGACGCCGATCCCGCGGATGCCGAGCGCGGCCGCGAGCGGCACGTGCGCGGCGAGCAGGCCGAGCGGCGCCATCATCAGCCCGTACATCGCGATGCTCGGGATCGTCTGCACGACATTGAGCACGGGCATCGCGACGGTGCGCACCGCCGCGATGCGCGCGCACGCGATGCCGAGCGGCACGCCGGCGACGAGCGCGGCCGCGACCGAGCCGCCCGCGAGCGACACGTGCCGGGTCGCTTCGCGCCAGAAATCGTCGCTGCGCACCGCGTATTCGCGCATCACGGAGAGGCCGTCCCACCAGCCGCTCGCGAGCGGCACCGAGATCGCCGCAATCGCGACCACGAGCGCGACGAGGCGCCGCCATGGGCCGAACGCGAGCCGCGCGAGCGCGTCGGCGACGAGCACGGCCCACGCAAACAGCAGCAGCCAGACACCGGCGGCGGGCGACACGCGCGCGAGCATGTCGTCGGGCGCGACGACATGCGTCGCGGCCGCACCGACCGCATACGCGAGCGTTGCGAGCCACGTGCAGCCGGCCGCGAGCCGCCACGCGGGGCGGCTCGCCGTCATCGCCCACAGTGCGCTGGCGATCCACAGTGCAGCGAGCGCAGCGCCCTGCACGGCGGGCAGCGCGGCAAACACCGACAGCCCCGTGCCGGCCGCGATCCGGTTCGGCCGCAGCACCGCGAACGGCATGCCGAGCACCGCGACGATCGTCAGGACACCGATCAGGATGCCGACCTTGTCGGGTATCACGCGCCGCGCGGACGCCGCCGCGCGACCCGTCATTTAACGAAGCCCTTCGATTTCAGGTAGCTTTTCGCAACACCTGCCGCCGGCTCGCCGTTGATCTGGATGCGTGCGTTCAGCGACTGCAGCGTCTTCAGGTCGAGGCTCGCGAACACGGGCTTCAGGTAGTCGGCGATCTGCGGATGGGCTTTCAGCGCGGCTTCGCGGATCACGGGCGTCGGCGCATAGACCGGCTGCACGTGCTTGTCGTCGTCGAGCACCGCGAGGCCGCTCGATGCGATGCCGCCGTCGGTGCCGTAGACCATCGCGGCATTCACGCCGTCGGTCTGGTTCGCGGCGGCCTTGATCGTCGCGGCCGTATCGCCGCCGGACAGCACGACGAGTTGCTCGGGCTTCAGCTTGAAGCCGTACGCCTTCTCGAACGACGGCAGCGCGGATGCGCTGTTCACGAATTCGGCCGACGCCGCGAGCTTCAGCTTGCCGCCGCCCGCGATCCATTTGCCGAAATCGGAGAAGGTCTTCAGGTGCTGCGATTGCGCGACAGGCGCGAGCACGGCGACGCCCCACGTGTTGTTCGCGGGCGCCGGTGCGAGCCACACGAGATGGTTCGCCGCGTAGTCGAGCTTCTTCGCGGTGTCGTAGCCCTGGCTTGCGTTCTTCCACACCGGATCGTCGGCCTTGTTGAAGAAGAACGCGGCATTGCCGGTGTATTCGGGGTAGATGTCGATCTCGCCGCTCGTGAGCGCCTTGCGCACGATCGGCGTGGTGCCGAGCGCGATCTTTTCGGTGACCGGAATGCCGTGGGCCTTCAGCACCTGCGCGATCAGGTTGCCGAGCAGGTT
Organism: Burkholderia pyrrocinia; assembly: GCF_022809715.1. NCBI lineage: Bacteria > Pseudomonadati > Pseudomonadota > Betaproteobacteria > Burkholderiales > Burkholderiaceae > Burkholderia > Burkholderia pyrrocinia. The sequence continues at coordinate 1,602,170 of NZ_CP094460.1, read as the reverse complement.
GCCTTCGGTGTCGATCTTCGACGACACCACGACGGGCGTGTCGGCGTGCGCGCCGGGGGCGACGACCGCGGCGGCAAATGCGAGGCCCAGGATCCGGGCGGGCAGGGCGAGTTTCATCGGGGCCAATCTCCAGGACGGGGGCGTACGCCGAAAGTTACTTGACTGAGCCGGCTTTGGCAAACCGCGTACGGCGGCGTGCCCACAGCCCGTGTGGGGATAACCCGCATCCGTCATGCGGGCTTGATACACTGAAATCCGTTCCCGCCTGTGGACACTTGCTGACATGAAGCCCGAGCTGCTGGTCCTCATCGCATTGCGCGGCGACGCGCATCGCGAGATCGCCGCGTCGTTCGACGTGCGCTACGCCCCGACCGCCGAAGAACGCGAACGCGCGATCGCCGAACAAGGCGGCACGATTCGCGCGGTGCTGACCAACGGCAGCACGGGTCTGGCCGCTGCCGACATCGATCGTCTTCCACAACTCACGTTCGTCAGCGCGCTCGGCGCCGGCTACGAGCATATCGACGTCGCGCATGCGAAGGCGCGTGGCATCACGGTCGTGACGGGCGCCGGCACCAACGACGATTGCGTCGCCGATCACGCGTTCGCGCTGCTGCTCGCGGCGGTGCGCGGCGTCGTGCGGCTCGATGCGAAAACCCGCGCGGGCGTATGGCGCGAGGGCTGCCGATGCCGCCGAACGTGTCGGGCAAGAAGCTCGGCATCGTCGGGCTCGGCAAGATCGGCGAGAAGTGCGCACGCCGCGCGGCCGGCTTCGACATCGAGATCGGTTATCACAACCGTTCCGCGAAGCCTGTTCCTTACCGCTATTTCGACCGGCTCGACGCGCTCGCGCAGTGGGCCGATTTCCTGATCGTCGCCACGCCGGGCGGCGCGGGCACGCGGCACATGATCGACCGCGCGGTGCTCGATGCGCTCGGCCCCGGCGGTTTTGTCGTCAACGTATCGCGCGGCAGCGTTGTCGATACCGCTGCTTTGGCAGACGCGCTGCGCGAAGGGCGCATCGCGGGCGCGGGGCTCGACGTGTATGAAGGGGAACCGGAGCCGCCGCGCGCGCTGACGGATCTCGACAGCGTCGTGCTGACGCCGCACATGGGCGGCTGGTCGCCCGAGGCGCTCGATCGTTCGGTGCAGCAGTTTCTCGACAACGCCGCGCGGCATTTCGCGGGGCAGCCGGTGCTGACGCCCGTTTGAGTCGGGTTTTTCGCAGATAAAAACAGTGCGGACGGCGACCGACGTCGAAAAGACATCGGTCGCCGTCCGCTTTGCGTCATGCGCGCCCGCTTACGACGAAGCCGAAACCAGAGGCACCGTCACCGACGTACCGGCCGGATCGAGCGTCAGGCCGGTGCCCGGCGTCGGCCGCAGCGTCGCCTCGTTGTCGCTGGACAGCACGACGAGCCCCAGCCGGTGGCCGGCTTCGAGCTTGTAATCGCGCGGCATGAACGTCAGCTTCAGGTCGTACGGCATCCCCGGCAGCACGGGTTCCGACAGCCAGTCGGACAGCCGGTTGCGCGGGTCGGTCCATGCACGCGTGACGATCGTCGCCGTGCCGTCCGGCGCGCGGTCGACCAGCAGCGCGGTCACGTTGGCCACCCCCGTGAAGGTCAGCTTGACACGGGCCGTCGCGGTGCCGGAAAGCCGCGTGGCAGCCGTGAACGGCGCGGTCTCGAAGCGGCTGCGGTTTTCGCCGGTCGGTGCATTCGCCAGCGTGAGCGCGGTAATGCGCGCATCGTCGGTGAAGCGTGCGAGCGGGCCGCCGGTCGGCATCCGCAGCAGCGTGCCGGTACTCGCGCCGTCGCCGCCCGCGAAATACGAAACCGGCGTCGCATGGCGCGCGGCCCAGTCGGCTTCCTTCAGCAGCTTGCCGTCCGCCTGCTCGATCACCGCGCGCGGATCGTGTTCGACGCCGTTGTCATAACCGATCAGGTAGCGCGTAAACCACCGGTTCACCTCCGCGGTCCACGCATCGGCCATCGCCGGCACGCGCGTCGGATCGGTGTGTTTCAGGCGGTGCAGCCACAGCTGCGTCGGCACGCCCTGGCGCCGCATCGCGAGATACCACGACGTCGACTGGTCGACGCGCACGTTGTCGTCGGTCAGCCCTTGCGCGACGAGTGCCGGCGCGGCCGCGAACGCGGTCGGGATGTCGCGCGCGGCCCAGAACGGCGAATAGTCGCCGGTCGTGCGGTTTTCCTTCTGCAACGCTTCGTCGATCAGGTGCGTGCAGCGCTCCGGATGCGCGTTCGTCAGCAGCGCCTTGATATACACGTCGACGTCTTCGCCCTGATAGCCTTCCGGCGCGCGCACGAGCCCGCCCGAGCGGTAATAGCCGTACATGTTCGACAACCCGGCGACCGGCACGATCGCATCGAGCCCGCGCGTGCGCAGGCTCGCGACCATCTTCGGCAGCGTGCCGTCGTACGACACGCCGTACATGCCGACATGGCCCGTCGACCAGTTCGCGACGACCGTCTTGCCGCTCGCGTCCTTCGCGGTTGCATCGCGGCCGAGCCAGCGGATCACCGACGCCATCGCGACCGATTCGTCGCGCGTCAGGATCGTCGGGCAGCCGTCCGAGCCGGCGGTGCCGAGCGAATCCGCGTAGACGATCGTGAAGCCGCGCGGCACGAAATAGCCTTCGATCCACGAGCGCCCGGCGGCGGCCGCTTCGAGCTGCTGCAGCATCCGCGTCTGCGGCGCGGCGGCCATGATGTGCGCGGACGTCGATGCCGATGCGGATGCGCTCGCGGCCGGATGCGGCGTGCCGTCGAGCTCGACGTCGACGTCGTGGTTCGGGCTGTCGGCGAGCCCTGCGTAGTACGGGCTCGCGAGCACGATGACGGGCGTGCGTGCGCCGTTCGCGGTTTCGGCCGGGCGCACGATGCGCACGTGGATGCGGTCGCGCGTGCCGTCGCCGTCGGAATCGACCGGCGTGTCGACCCACGCGTTCTCCTCGATCGTGCCGCCCGACAGCGACGGCTGCACCTGGCCGTTCGCGATCACGGGCCGGTAGCGCCCGCCGCTGGCCGGATTGGCGTACGGGACGCCGGACGGCGAAATGCGCGACGTCAGCGACTGCGTATCGGCCGCCGATGCGGAGGCCCCCTCCTGTTGGCCTTGCGCGAGCGCAGATGCACCCACCACGCTGCCGCCGTCGTCGCCGCCGCACGCGGCGAGCGTCGCGGCCGCAACGAGCGCGGGAAGCCATGCGCGCCGCAATCCGGTTCGATGAAAGTTCATTAGCGACCTCATTCTTGTTTGCGATTGTCCGGAACCGGCCGGTCCGCGATATGCCCCCTGCGGCCTGGCCGGGTGCTGCATCGGATGAAGCGGAACTGCACCTTCGAAAGCGCCGGGCGAGACGCCCGGATGTCACGGCCGGTGTCGGCGCGCGTGATGCGGCGCGCAAACCGGCGAGCGTCGGGGCGACTGCATCGCCCCGACCGGAAAGCGTCAGCGCGGCGGCCGGTTCGGGCCGCGCGGCCGAAGCGAAATCGGCAGCGTGATACGAATGCAGGAGTGCGAATCAAATGCGGGCATGCCCGACCTTCCTTCAGGTTTCAGATGAAACGGAACGGCACGATGCGATGAGGCGGGGGTGTTGCGAACGACGGTGCTGCAACGGCAGGAAAGCGCGACGCGTGTCGGCATGGCTGGCCGGATTTCTTTCCGGAAGCTTGCGCAAACTTATCTCAGTGAAATCTCGGTGTCAAACTTTTTTAGGTTTAGTCAAACAAAGTTTCGATGCGTTCGCGGCGTGCGGTCGCCGATCCGTGCGGCGTCGGTGTCAGCTTCGCTGGAGTCGATCCGTAAACAATCAAAAACAGCCTGAAAAGAGAGAGGGGCGTGACGATTCCGGTCACGCCGGACGACGGCAACAGCGTCGGTTTCCACGACATCGCGTAACGCTCGCGTCGGACGCCGCGCCTATTCGTCGCGCAAAGCTTCGGCCGGCCGGACCCGCGCGGCACGCCAGCTCGGGTACAGCGTCGCGACGCACGACATCAGGAACGCGGCCGCGGCGATCTCGATCACGTCGATCGCCGCGAGCTTCGACGGCAGCGAACTGAGGAAATACACGGACGGCGTCAGGAAGCGGATGCCGAGCAGCTGCTCGATCGCCGGCAGCACCCACGGGATGCTGACCGCGATCGCGCAGCCGAGCGCGACGCCCGCCAGCGTGCCGGCGAGGCCGATCGTCATCCCCTGGATCGCGAAGATCTTCGTGATCGACCCGGGCGGCGCGCCGAGCGTGCGCAGGATCGCGATGTCGCCCTGCTTCTGCGTGACGGTCATCACCAGCGACGATACGAGATTGAACGCGGCGACCGCGACGATCAGCATCAGGATCAGCGACAGCATGCGTTTCTGCAGCCGCTCGGCTTCGAACCACGTACGGTTCTGCCGCGTCCAGTCGCGGATATAAAGATCGCCCGACAGCGTGCGCGACAGCGCCAGCGCGATGTCCGGCGCGCGCTGCAGATCGTCGAGACGCAACCGGATGCCGGTCGGCGCGGACACGTTGAACAGCTTCCGCGCATCGCTGATATGGATGTACGCAAGCGCGCTGTCGTATTGATAGTGGCCCGACTCGAACGTGCCGACCACGTTGAACTGCCGGAACCGCGGCAGCGCGTCGCCGATGCGCGCGCCGTTGCCGGGCGCGAAGAACGTGATGCGGTCGCCGATCTTCACGTGCAGCGCGTCGGCCAGCGCGGCGCCGAGCACGATGCCCATTTCGCCCGGCACGAGCGCGTCGAGGCGCCCGGTCTTCAGCTTGCGCGCGATCTCGGACACGCGCGGCTCGAGCACCGGATCGATGCCGCGCAGCGCGACGCCCGTCACGCTGCCCGCGTTCGTCAGCAGCGCCTGCGCGTCGACATAGGGCGCGACGGCGCGCACGGCCGGGTTCTGCAGCGATTCGTGCGCGGTGAGCCGCCAGTCGGGCAGCGCGCCGGACGGCGAGAAGACTTCCACATGCGCGAGCACCGACAGCATCCGGTCGCGCACCTCGGTGCGAAAACCGTTCATCACCGACAGCACGACGATCAGCGCGGCGACGCCGAGCGCGATGCCGGCCATTGCGGCGCCGGCAATGAACGACACGAAGCCGTCGCCGGCCGAGCGTCGGCCGCCGCGCGCATAGCGCAGCCCGATCTGCCATTCGAACGGGAGTTTCAAGCGATTTCCTTTCAATTCGATACGAACCACGTCGAGCCGCGCATTCTAGCGAACGCGGCGCGAGTGCGTGTAGAGATCGGGGGGCGGGCGGAGTGGCTACCCGGCCGGCCGGTCATTCGCCTGCGTTGCGCGCCGACACACCGATATTTCCATCGTTTCGGCTCTGACCCATAATGTCGGCCAGCATCCGGTCGAACAAAACATTCCAAGCATTTACGGCGCAACCAGGGCCGCGCCGTCACAGACCAATAAATCTCGGGGTACGTCGCCGCAGCCGGCAGCACGTCCTTGACAAGGAAATAAAAAATGGATTTGCTGCGTTTCCTGCTGCTCCTGCCGATTCGCGCGGCGGGCTTCGTCTGGCGCCTGCTCGGCCGCGTGCTGCGGCCGCTGGTCGGCGACGTGTCATGGACGGCGCCCGCGTGGGCGGGCATCACCGCCGCGGCCGTGCGCCGCCGCCCGTGGCATGCCGGCGGCATCGTGCTGCTCGCGGCCGCGCTCGGTTACGGCGGGTACTGGTTCAAGCATCGCCCGAAGCCGCCCGAGCCCGAAACCGTCGGCTTTACCGTGAAGGCGCCAGCGATCACGACCTACGAGGTCGACGACAGCGACAAGCCGAAGATCACCGTGCATCCGCTCGAAGTGGCGTTCTCCCGCTCGGCCGCGCCGATCGAACTGGTCGGCAAGCCGGCCGGGCAGGGCATCGAGATGACGCCCGCGCTGAAGGGCGCGTGGGAGTGGGCCGACGACAAGACGCTGCGCTTCACGCCGGCGGCCGACTGGCCGGTCGGCGCGCACGTCGAGGTGCGCTTCGCGGTGCGCCGGGTGTTCGCGCCGCAGGTGGTGATGCAGGACGACCATTTCGCGTTCGACCTGCCGGTCTTCACCGCGCAGTCGGGCGACAACCGGTTCTACCAGAACCCCGACAATCCGGCGGAGAAGCAGGCGCTGCTGCAGTTGCGCTTCAACTATCCGGTCGATCCGGCCGAGTTCGAGAAGCGCATCGGCCTCGTGCTGGTCGGCCGCGACGGCAAGACCGTGTCGCCGCTGCGCTACACGGTCAACTACGACAAGACGAAGACGAGCGCGTGGGTCCATTCGCAGCCGCTCGAGATTCCGCGCGATCCGCTGTCGGTGCGGCTCGACGTCGACAAGGGCGTGAAGAGCGCGCGCGGCGGCGACGGCACGCCGGCCGTGCTGCACGCGTCGGTCGGCGTGCCGGGGCTCTACAGTCTGACCATCGGCAATGTCGCGCCGACGCTCGTCGACAACGAGCGTTACGAGCCCGAGCAGGTGCTCGTCGCGGAAACGTCCGACGGCGTGCGCAGCGCCGATCTCGCCACGCGCGCGAAGGCGTGGGTGCTGCCGAAGCGCAAGCCGGGCGTCGATCAGTCCGACGACGATCCGCCGTACGAATGGACCGTGGCCGACGTCAGCGACGCAGTGCTCAAGCAGTCGAAGCCGCTGCCGCTCGCAGCGGTGCCGACCGAGAACGACTTCGCGACGCTGCAAAGCTTCAAGTATCACGCGACGCCGGGAGACCGCATCGTCGTGCGTTTCGAAGGCGACCTGAAATCGGCTGGCGGCTATCTGCTCGGCGCACCGGTGACGACCGCGTTCACGGTGCCCGACTATCCGAAGCTGCTGCGCTTCATGGCCGACGGCTCGCTGCTGTCGATGAGCGGCAGCAAGCGGCTGTCGGTCGTATCGCGCAACCTGCCGGGGATGAAGGTCGAGATCGGCCGCGTGGTGCCCGACCAGCTCCAGCATCTGGTGAGCTTCAACAACGGCACGTATGCGCGGCCCGAGCTGTCGTATTCGTTCAACGAGGATCACATCGTCGAGCGCTTCGTGCAGAAGCGCGCGTTCCCGGCCGGCGACCCCGGCAAGGCGCATTACGAAGGCATCGATCTCGGCCAGTACCTGAAGGGCGGCAAGCGCGGCGTGTTCCTGCTGCACCTGTCGAAATACGACCCGGCGGCCGAAAAGAAGAAAGCCGACGATGCGAAGGATAACGATGCATCGTCGGGCGACGGCAGCCAGGATCAGTCCGACAACGCCGATTCGGGCGACAGCAACGGCAACGGCGACGACAGCGACAGCGCGCTCGGCGACACGCGCCTGATCGTCGTGACCGATCTCGGGATGCTGGTCAAGCGCGGGCTGGACGGCAGCCAGGACGTGTTCGTCCAGTCGATCCGCAACGGCCGCCCGGTTGCGGGCGCAACCGTGTCGGTGCTCGCGGTGAACGGCCAGACGCTGTTCTCGCAGACCACCAGCGCCGACGGCGTCGTGCATTTCCCCGCGTTCAAGGGGCTCGACCGCGAGAAGCGTCCGCAACTGTATGTCGTGAAGAAGGACGGCGACCTGTCGTTCCTGCCGGTGGCCGGCCGCGATCGCCAGCTCGATTTCTCGCGCTTCGACGTCGACGGCGAACGCAACGCGACGGGCCAGGGGCAGCTGTCCGCGTACCTGTTCTCGGATCGCGGCCTGTACCGGCCCGGCGATCCGTTCCACATCGGCCTGATCGTGCGCGCGGCGAGCTGGGCGCGCAGCCCGGCCGGCGTGCCGCTGCAGGCGGAGATCGTCGATCCGCGCGGGATCACCGTCGAGCGCAAGCCGGTGACGGTCGACGCGACGGGCTTCACGGAGCTCGGCTATACGACTGCCGAAACGTCGCCGACCGGCACGTGGACGGTCAACCTGTACATCGTGAAGGACGGCCAGCCGGGCGCCGAGCCGATCGGCAGCACGACGGTGCAGGTGAAGGAGTTCCTGCCCGACCGGATGAAGGTCGACGCGAAGCTGTCGCAGCAGGTCGTCGAAGGGTGGGTGAAGCCGAAGGGGCTGAAGGGCATCGTCGATGCGCAGAACCTGTTCGGCACGCCGGCCGAGAAGCGCCGCGTCGCGGCGACGCTGACACTGCGCCCGGTATGGCCGTCGTTCCGCAGCTGGCAGGGCTACCACTTCTTCGATGCGCGCCGCGCGAAGGAAGGCTATACGACGACGCTGCAGGACGGCACGACCGACGACCACGGCCACGCCGAATTCGACCTCGATCTCGACAAGTACGCGGACGCGACCTACCAGCTCTACTTCCAGGCGAAGGCGTATGAAGCGGAAGGCGGGCGCAACGTCGCCGCGAACGCGCAGACGCTCGTGTCGAACAACGACTGGCTCGTCGGCTACAAGTCGGTCGACGATCTCGGCTACGTGAAGCGCGGCAGCCCGCGCACGGTGCGGCTCGTCGCGATCGACCCGGGCGCGAAGGCGATCGACGTGAAGGACCTGCGCGCGCAGCTCGTCGAGGAACGCTACGTGTCGGTGCTGACCAAGCAGGATTCCGGCGCGTACAAATACGATTCGCGGCTGAAGGAAGTGCCGGTCGACGAGAAGCCGCTGACGATTCCGGCGGCCGGGCTCGACTTCGCGCTGCGCACCGACAAGCCGGGCAGCTATGCGCTCGTGATCCGCCGCGCGGACGGCACCGCGGTGAACCGGATCGAGTATTCGGTGGCGGGCGACGCGAACGTCACGCGTTCGCTCGACCGCAACGCCGAGCTGCAGGTAAGCCTCGCGAAGCACGACTACAAGCCGGGCGAGCAGGTCGAGATCGCGATCCGCGCGCCTTACGCGGGCAGCGGCCTGATCACGATCGAGCGTGACAAGGTGTATGCGCACGCATGGTTCCATGCGGACACGACGAGCTCGATCCAGCACATCACGGTGCCGGCCGGCTTCGAAGGCAACGGCTACATCAACGTGCAGTACATCCGCGATCCGTCGTCGGACGAGATCTTCATGAGCCCGCTGAGCTACGGCGTCGTGCCGTTCTCGGTGAACCTCGACGCGCGCCGCAATGCGCTCACCGTCGACGCGCCGGCGCTCGTGAAACCGGGGGAAACCGCCACCTTCACCGTGCATTCGGCGAAACCCGCGAAGGTCGTCGTGTTCGCCGTCGACGAAGGCATCCTGCAGGTCGCGCGCTACAAGCTCGGCGATCCGCTGAAGTTCTTCTTCCGCAAGCGGATGCTCGAAGTCGGCACGTCGCAGATCCTCGACCTGATCCTGCCGGACTTCGAGAAGCTGATGGCGATGGCCGCGCCCGGCGGCGACGCCGACGATGCGATCGGCCGCCAGTTGAACCCGTTCAAGCGCAAGCGCGACAAGCCGGTCGTCTACTGGTCGGGGATCGTCGACGTGAATGGGGACGCTCGTTTGAGCTACACGGTGCCCGATTACTTCAACGGGAAACTGCGTGTGATGGCCGTGTCGGTGTCGCCGGACCTGGTCGGCACGTTCGAAGGCGCGACGACGGTGCGCGGCGATTTCGTGCTGTCGCCGAACGTGCCGACGACGCTCGCACCGGGCGACGAGGCCGACGTCAGCGTCGGCGTCGCGAACAACCTGACGGGCGTCGGCAGCCAGCCGGTGCCGGTCGCGGTCACGCTGAAGACGGGTCCGCAGTTGCAGGTGATCGGGCCGGCGACGCAGAACGTCGCGCTCGCGCCGCAGCACGAGGGCGTCGCGCTGTTCCGCGTGAAGGCGACCGACACGCTCGGCTCGGGCATGCTGTCGTTCGGCGCGCGCTACGGCGCGAAGGGCGCGCAGCAGCGCGTCGACGTGTCGGTGCGGCCGGCCGCCGCGTTCCGCACGCAGCTCGACATCGCGCGGCTCGATCCGGGCAAGAAGGCGAGCGTGCCGAACCTGCGGCCGATGTACGACGCGTATGCATCGCGCGACGCGAGCATCTCGACCGCGCCGCTCGTGCTGTCCGAAGGGTTGTCGTCGTACCTCGTCAACTTCGACCACACCTGCAGCGAGCAGATGGTGAGTTCGGTCGTGCCGCGCGTGTTCGCGTCGAAGTGGTTGTCGGTGCGCGCGCTGACGAGCGCGATGCACGCGCCCGAAGCCGGCGCCGACGCGGCGAATGCGAGCGCGATCGTGCAGTTCCTCGGCGTGCTGCGCAGCCGGCAGAACGCGCAGGGCGGTTTCGGCCTGTGGAGCGCGACGCCCGATGCCGATCCGTTCGTGTCCGCTTATGCGATGCACGTGCTGCTCGACGCGCGCGAGCGCGGCACGGCCGTGCCGAAGGACATGCTCGACGCGGGCAACCAGTATCTGCAGAAGCTTGCGGCGAACGATTCGCTCGGCTCGCTCGACCTGCTGCGGCAGCGCGCGTACGCGGTGTACCTGCTGACGCGCCAGGGCAACGTGACGACCAACAGCCTCGCGGCCGTGCAGAAGCGCCTGCAGGATGCGTATCCGAACGACTGGAAGAACGATCTCGCGGCCGCATGGCTCGCCGCGTCGTATCAACTGCTGAAGCAGGACAAGGAGGCCGCCGCGCTGATCGCGGGCCCGCAGGCGCTGCTCGAACGCAAGCGTGCTTCCGACGGCGGTTACGCGACCGGCTACTACATCGATCCGCTGACGCGCGACGCGAGCGTGCTGTACCTGCTCGCGAAGCACTTCCCGGAGCGCGTGCGCAAGCTGTCGCCGCGTGCGATGGACAACATCGCCGCGCCGCTGGTCGACAACCGCTACAACACGCTGTCGTCGGCGATGACGATCCTCGCGCTCGATGCGTATGCGGCGTCGAACGCGGGCCAGCTCGATCAGCTCGCGATCAACGAGGCGCGCGGGGGCGCCGCGCCGAAGGACGTGTCGTCGATCCAGGCGAACCTCGTGCGCTCGGGTACGTGGGCGGCCGGCGCGTCGCGCGTCGACTTCGTGAACGGCAGCGCACTGCCCGCGTGGTGGGTCGCGAGCCAGTCGGGCTACGACCGCGGCACGTCGACGAAGGCGATCAAGAACGGGCTCGAGATCGTGCGCGACTACACCGACACGAACGGCAAGCCGCTCGCCAGGATCACGCTCGGCCAGGAGATCGACGTGCACCTGAAGATCCGTGCGACGGGTTCGGCGAACGTCGGCAATATCGCGATCGTCGATTTGCTGCCCGGCGGCTTCGACCCGGTGATCGCGCCGCCGCCGGCGAACGACGCGCAGGACGGCGACGGCAATGGCGACGGCGGCGCGTCGGCGCCTGCGGCCGATGCGCCGTGGCGCTCGCCGATCGGCGTGACGGGTTCGACGTGGCAGCCGCAGTTCGCGGACGTGCGCGAGGATCGCGTGGTGATCTACGGCACCGCGACGACCGACGTGCGCGAGTTCGTCTACCGGATCAAGGCGAGCAACGCGGGCCGCTTCGTCGCGCCGCCCGCGTATGGCGAGTCGATGTACGACCGCCGCGTGCAGGCGCAGGCGCCGGGCGGCGCGGCGCTGACGGTGGAGCGCGTGCGATGACGGTGCGCTTGCATTGGCCGTCCCGGGCGGCCGGAGTGCCCGCGCGTGGCTGACGCATCCGTGCTTCGGCGCGCGCTGCACGGCGCCGGCCGCTGGCTGCATCGCTGGCAGAACTGGATCGCCGGCGCGCTGCTCGTGTTCGGCGCGCTGGCCGCGTGTCGATTGTGGCCGCATCCGCCGCTGCGCGACTGGAAGCCGTCGTCGGTCGCGGTGGTCGACGCGCACGGCCGGCTGCTGCGCCTGACGCTCGCGAAGGACGACCGCTACCGGCTGTGGGTGCCGCTCGACCGGATGTCGCCGCAGCTCGTCGAAGCCGTGATGCTGCACGAGGACCGCTGGTTCCGGTGGCATCCGGGCTTCAACCCGTACGGGCTCGCGCGCGGCGCGTGGATCACGTACGTGCGCGGCGGCAATCCGCAGGGCGGCTCGACACTGACGATGCAGCTAGCGCGCTCGCTGTGGCGGCTGAACACGCGCACGCCGGCCGGCAAGCTCGAGCAGGTCGCGCGCGCGGTGCAGCTCGAACTTTTCTACTCGAAGCGGCAGATCCTCGAAGCCTATCTGAACGATGCGCCATACGGCCGCAACGTCGAAGGCGCGGGCACCGCGAGCGTCGTCTATTTCGACCGGATGCCCGACGTGCTGACGCTGCCCGAGGCGCTCGCGCTCGCGGTGATTCCGCAGGACCCGGCGCGGCGCGTGCGCGGCGGGCAGGACGAGATCAACCGCGCGCTGGCCGCGTCGCGCAACCGGCTGTACGCACGCTGGCTGACGAAGCACCCGCGCGATGCGTCGCTCAAGCCGCTGTTCGCGTTGCCGCTCGCGATGCGGTCGCTGTCGGCGCTGCCGTTCGATGCGCCGCACGCGGTCGACCAGGCGCTTGCCGCGCGCAGCGCATGGCGCACGACATCGGGCAACGCCGACGACACGAACGACGCCGGCGCGCGGCTCGTGACGACGCTCGATCTCGATCTGCAGCGCACGCTCGAACGGCAGATCGCGCGCTACGTCGCTCGCAACGACTCGCGCGGCGTGCGCAACGCAGCCGCACTGCTCGTCGATACGCGCGACATGGGCGTGAAGGCGCTGGTCGGCTCCGCGAACTTCTTCGATCGCACGATCGACGGGCAGGTGAACGGCACGCTCGCGCGGCGCTCGCCGGGCTCGACGCTCAAGCCGTTCATCTACGCGCTCGGCTTCGACCAGGGCGTGCTGCATCCGCAGACCGTGCTGCGCGACGTGCCGACCGCGTTCGGCCCGTATGCGCCGGAGAATTTCGATGGCCATTTCCTCGGGCCGATCACCGCGACCGATGCGCTGAACCGCAGCCGCAACGTGCCGGCCGTGTGGGTCGCGTCGCAGCTCAAGTCGCCCGATTTGTACGGCTTCCTGCAGGAAGCCGGCGTGCGCCGGCTCGCGAGCGCGCAGCACTACGGGCTCGCGCTCGTGCTCGGCGGCGGCGAAGTGACGATGCAGGATCTCGCGGCGCTCTACGCGATGCTCGCGAATCGCGGCGAGTTCCGGCCGCTGCGGCTGCGCGCGGACCAACCGGCCGCGCCCGGCCGGCGCCTGCTGAGCGCGGAGGCGAGCTACATGACGATGGACATGCTGCGCCAGCATCTGCGCCCCGACGAGACGAGCGGCGCACAGCCGTCGGGCGTGCCCGTCTACTGGAAGACCGGCACGTCATGGTCGTTCCGCGATGCGTGGACGGCCGGCGTGTTCGGCCCGTATGTGTTGGTCGTGTGGGTCGGCAATTTCGACAACTCGACCAACACGGCCTTCGTCGGCGTCGATGCGGCCGCGCCGCTGTTCTTCCAGGTCGTCGATGCGTTGAATGCCGAGCGCACGCTCGTCGAGCCGCCGCGCGCGGTGCCGCCGCACCTGAAGCGCGTGCGGATCTGCCTTGCAAGCGGCGACTTGCCGAACGAATGGTGCCCGCAGCAGGGCTGGACGTGGTTCATTCCGGGCACGTCGCCGATCCGCGTGAGCACCGTGCACCGGCCCGTCGTGATCGACGATGCGACGGGGAAGGCCGCGTGCCCTCCGTACGACGGCAAGCGCACGCATACGGAGATCTTCGAGTTCTGGCCGTCGGATTTGCAGCAGGTGTTCGCGCAGGCCGGCATTCCGCGCCGGCGGCCGCCGCAGAATGCGGACTGCCGCGATGCGGGGCAAGTGGACGGCGACCCGCCGCGCATCACGTCGCCGCTGCGCGGCAGTACTTATGCGATGCGCGTGAAGAGCGCGGACGATACGCGTATCGCATTCAACGCGACGGCCGATGCGAGCGCGCATGCGCTGTACTGGTTCGTCAACGATGCGTATGTCGGCCGCAGCGTGCCGGGCGACGCGCTGTTCTGGCAGCCGCGCACGGCCGGCAGCTATGCGGTGCGGGTGGTCGACGATCACGGGCGCAGCGATCAGCGGCCGCTGGCGGTCGGGCTCGAGCAGTAGGGGCGCGCGACGACATCGATCGCGGCGATCTCGCCCATGCGGCAGACGAACGCGGTGAAGCGGGTCGGGGCGCCGGAGCGGGCGGTCGCTGGTGCGATCCGTCCGGGCCGGCGCTCCGTGCGCTGCGCGGGCGGCCCGCTAGCGTCGATTCATGCGCTGTAGCCGATCCTCAGGACACCCCATTGCCGTCCGCCGACAACGATGGGCGCGGAGACGTCCTTCATCAACGCGAAGTTGCCGTTGCCCATGTCGCGCCGATAGGTCTGCAGCAGGAACGGCTTGGTATGCGACACGGAGGTGCGCGCCGTCCGGTCCGTGTAGATCCGGCGGTTCCGGCAGTTCGCCGCGTTCCACGCGGTGTCTGCGCGCTGGGGCAGCGAGAACTTCCGGTTGTGGGTCGGCAGGTAGCACTGCCGGTCGAAGCTGGCGCAATAGACGATGCGTTCGTCGATTTCGAGCATCGGCTCCTGGATGGCCGGCAGCACGCGATCGGTGAAGGCCGTGAAGCGCGTCATGAACTGCTGCGGGTCAGTGCCGGGAATCGGCACGTAGTTCGAATCGAACAGCGCGTCGAGCGCGATATCGCCGCGCGCGACCGCATCGTCGAACAGCTTGCTGATCGCCGCGGCCGTGTTCCGCGCGGTGTCGATGAAACGTGTGTCGGGCGATTCGATGCCGGTCGCGGCCGTGAGTTCGATGAGCGTCTCGGAGACGGAGAGCAGGTTGCCGAGCCGGTCCTTGGCCTGCGAGAAGTTGTCGCTCGAATCCTCGACGCCGGTCGCCATTTCGCCAACCTGTTCCTCGAGGCGGTGACATTGCGTCTCGATCTCGTCCGTCAGCGACGCGATCTGTTCGGCTTCGCCGGCGAGTTCGGTGATCGCGTGCCCCGTCGTGTGCACGACCTCGCCGATCGTGCGCGTGCCCTCGCGGACGCGATGGGCGCGCGCGGCGTTGTCGGTTCCTTCCGCGATCAGGTGTTCGGTCTGCTCGGCCAGGCGCGCGAGGGTCGTCTCGATCTGGGCCGTCGCCTGTCCGGTTTTCGCGGACAGGTTCTTGACCTCGGCCGCGACGACCGCGAAGCTGCGGCCCGACTCGCCGGCGCGCGCGGCCTCGATCGCGGCGTTCAGCGCGAGCAGGTGGGTCTGGCGGGCGATGACGGAGATCTCCTCGGACACGGCCCGCACGTGATCGAGCGCGTCGCGCAGCGCACCCATCTGGCTGCCGATCGAGGTGACGCCCTCGACGAGGCCGTGGATGTCGGCGAGCGATGCCTCGATCGTCTGTTGCGACTTCTGGACCGCGCTCGACGCATTGGCGCTGACGGCGCGCACCTGCTGCGCGGCCTCGGCGATCCGGTGGTTGCCGCGCAGCGTGACGGCGGCCGATTCACGCAGCGTGTGGCAGACCTCCGCCTGCCTGGCGACGCGGGCGGCGACTTCCTCGACATGGCCCGAGACGTCGCAGATCTCGATGCCGAGCTTGCCGGCCTGCTCGGCGATGTCGCCGACGAGCGCGCGCGACGAACGGTGGCCGCGGCCGATTCCGAAGAGGTTCACGTTGCTGGGTCTCCTAGAGGGCGCGCATTCCCGGTCGGTGACGGATGCTGGGTGTGCGCACCTGACTTGACGGCAGCGTGGCCGCCGACTTGAGATCGGGTAAACGTCAGGTTCGGAAATCGTCGGGCCGGCGCCGCGCGTTCCCCGTCTTTGCGGTGGCCGTCTTCTGACGCGGGAGCCGGACGAGCGAGTGCCGATCGCCCGTCCGGATGCGCCGCGTCAGAACACGTGGTGGATGCCGACGTTGGCGCCGACCGTCGTGCCGGGCAATCCGAACAACGCGCCGCCCGTGATGCCGAGGCCCGTATTCATCGCGCCGTGGTTGTTGACGACGCCGACTTGCGCGTAAAGGCCGGTTCGCTTCGACAGGCTGTAATCGGCGCCGACCGCGGCGAGCAGCGAATGATTGTGCGAATCGTTGCGATCGGTCGTGTACCACGCGCCGGTGTTCAGGTCGAGGGCCGGCGTGACGCGATAGTCGAGGCCGGCGCTATACACGTTGTTGCTGAACGAGCCGGCGACCTTGTAGCTCGTGAACGACGCCTTGCCGGTCACGGGCCCGAACGTATACGCGGTGCCGATCGTGCGGCCGACGAACGCGACCGTGCTCGACACCGGCGTCGGCGACGTGCCGCCGTTGCCGTCGTAGAGCGCCGCGTTGAGCATGAAGCCGCCGTTCGTATAGGTGAGGCTGCCGGAATACTGGCGTCCCGCCTGGAAGTCCCCGGCCTTGCCGCCGAATCCGAACATCGCGCTGCCCGTCAGCCCGCCGATCGTCGGGCTCGTGTACGAAATCGCGTTCGGGTTGAAGAGGCCGGTGACGAGCACGTTGTCGACGTACGGGATCAGCGCGGCGCCGAAGTGCGAGATATTGCGGGGGTCCGAGCCCAGCACCGCGAGCACGAACGGCGAGAACTGCAGGCCGACCTTCGTCTCGCCGAAGTCGCCGCCGAGCCCGACCCACGCCTGGCGGCCGAAGAAGTTGCCGTTCGAATGGCCGAACGCGCCGTCCGTGATGTTGAAGCCGCTCTCCAGCTTGAACTTCGCGTGCAGCCCACCGCCGAGATCCTCGGTTCCCGTCATGCCGAAGTTGGTCGGCGTCATGCCCGTGTCGGTCAGCGCGAACTGGCGGCCGGCGTTGGCGCCGGTCGCCGAGTTGAGCGATCGGCTCGTGTAAAGCAACGCCGCGTCGAGGTCGCCGTACAGCGTGACGCTGCTCTGCGCGAAGCCGTTCGTGCTTGCCGCCGCGCCGAGCAGCGCCGCGCAAATCGTCCATGTCCTGCTCTTCATCGTCTGTCTCCGTTTTTGTCAAGTTTTGTAATACGTACGACTAATCAATGCTGCGACGGCGGAATCGATGCGTGCCGTCTGTCTGCCGTGCTGTCAGGGAACGCGCGGCGGTGCGTCGTGCTGCGCCGGAATGCGGCCGCTTGCCCGGCGTGGAGAGCGGGCAAGCGACCGCGCTCCGGCGCCGCGGCGAAGCGGAGCGCCTGCCGGAGCGGGCGGTGTTACATCGAACGGTTCAGTTGGTCGAGAATGGCCGGGTTCTCGAGCGTGGACGTGTCCTGCGTGATTGCCTCGCCCTTCGCGAGCGAGCGCAGCAGGCGCCGCATGATCTTGCCCGAGCGTGTCTTCGGCAGGTTGTCGCCGAAGCGGATGTCCTTCGGCTTCGCGATCGGTCCGATCTGCTTGCCGACCCAGTCGCGCAGCGTCTTCGCGAGCGCCGCCGCTTCCTCGCCTTCCGGACGCGAACGCTTCAGCACCACGAACGCGACGACCGCCTCGCCCGTCGTGTCGTCCGGCCGGCCGACCACGGCCGCCTCGGCAACGAGCTCGTGCGACACCAGCGCCGACTCGATCTCCATCGTGCCGAGCCGGTGGCCCGACACGTTCAGCACGTCGTCGATCCGGCCCATGATCGTGAAGTAGCCGGTGTCCTTGTCGCGCACGGTGCCGTCGCCGGCCAGATAGAGCGTGCCGCCGAGTTCTTCCGGGTAATAACTCTTCTTGAAACGCTCCGGGTCGCCCCAGATCGTGCGGATCATCGCCGGCCACGGGCGCTTGACGACGAGGATGCCGCCTTGCCCGTTCGGCACGTCCTGGCCCGTCTCGTCGACGACGGCCGCCATGATGCCCGGCAGCGGCAGCGTGCACGAACCGGGCACCGTCGGCGTCGCGCCCGGCAGCGGCGTGATCATGTGGCCGCCCGTCTCGGTCTGCCACCACGTATCGACGATCGGGCAGCGCTCCTGGCCGACGTGCTTGTGGTACCACATCCACGCTTCGGGGTTGATCGGCTCGCCGACCGTGCCGATGATGCGCAGGCTCGACAGGTCATAGCTCTTCGGATGCACCTTGTCGTCGGCGTCGGCCGCCTTGATCAGCGAGCGGATCGCGGTCGGCGCGGTGTAGAACACGCTGACCTTGTGGTCGCCGATCATCTTCCAGAAGCGCCCGGCGTCCGGGTAGGTCGGCACGCCCTCGAACACGACCTGCGTGCCGCCGCACGCGAGCGGCCCGTACGTGATGTATGTGTGACCGGTGACCCAGCCGATGTCGGCCGTGCACCAGAACACGTCGGTCGGCTTCCAGTCGAAGGTCCACTTCATCGTCTGCGCGGCCCACAGCAGGTAGCCGCCGGTGCTGTGCTGCACGCCCTTCGGCTTGCCGGTCGAGCCCGACGTATACAGGATGAACAGCGGATGCTCGGCGCCGACCCATTCCGGCTCGCAACGATCCGACTCGCCGTCCGCGATCTCATGCATCCACAGGTCGCGGCCCGCCTGCCAGTCGATCTTGCCGCCGGTGCGGCGATAGACGATCACGCTCTTCACCGCTTCGCAGCCGCCCATCGCGATTGCTTCATCGGCGATGCTCTTGAGCGGCAGCGTCTTGCCGCCGCGCGCCTGCTCGTCGGCGGTGACGAGCGCGACCGCGCCGACGTCGACGAGCCGTTCGTTCAGCGATTTCGCGGAGAAGCCGCCGAACACGACCGAGTGCGTCGCGCCGATGCGCGCGCAGGCCTGCATCGCGACGATGCCTTCGATCGACATCGGGATATAGATGACGACACGGTCGCCCTTGCCGATCCCGCGTTTTTTCAGCGCATTCGCGAAGCGCGAAACGCGCGCCAGCAGATCGGCATAGGTGACGCGCGTGACGGTGCCGTCGTCGGCCTCGAAGATCACCGCGACGCGCTCGCCGTTGCCGGCTTCGACGTGGCGGTCGAGGCAGTTGTACGACGCGTTCAGCTCGCCGTCGTCGAACCACTTGTAGAACGGCGCATTGCTCTCGTCGAGCACCTTGGTGAACGGCTTGTGCCACGCGAGGCCCTCGCGCGCGAGACGCGCCCAGAAGCCTTCGTAATCGCGTTCGGCCTCGGCGACGAGCGCGCGATAGGCCGGCATGCCGGAAATGGCCGCCGCCTGCTCGAGCGCCGCGGGCGGCGCAAACTGGCGGGTTTCGTGAAGAACCGATTCAATCGTGGACAAGAGTGTCTCCATACGTTCTTGTGATACCGGGTTGCGTTCGAGAAAACGCAACATGCATGCCAGCGGCGGCGATCGATGTGCGCATTCGGTGAAAGCCGCGGCAGCCGTGCGTTTTTCTATCGACCGGGGAGAGCGGGCGGGGGCGCGGACAGCGGCGTGATGCAGATCGTCGTTCAGATATGCAGCACGTTGTGTTGCAGTCCTCAACAGCCGGTGTATGGCGGCGAGGGTGGTCGGCCGGCCGATTCGGTTCGCGATCGGGCGGCAGGGCAGCACGGCCGCGTCAGGCAATCAGCGAACGAAGCGCCGGCGCGTGCCTGAATTGCCTGATCCGTTCGAGCGCCGACGCTTCGATCTGGCGAACGCGTTCGGCTGACAGGTTCAGCTGTCGGCCGATCTCGCGCAGCGAATACTCGCTTTCGACGTCGATGCCATACCTCAAGCGAAGAATCCATGCTTCGCGCGCCGGCAGGTTGTCGATCAGCGTCGCAACCGCGGCGCGAAGCTGGCCGGCGCTCGCGGCTTCTTCCGGGGTCGGCGCATCGTGGTCGATCACGACGTCGCACAACGTGAGGTCGTGATCGGGCGAAACGGGCGTGTCCGCGGAGACCGGCTCGTGCACGATACTCATCAGGTCGCGGACCTTGCCGACGGGGACTTGCAACTGCGCGGCGAGCGCGGGCGCATCGGCGACGCCGCCGGTTCGCTGCCGGTGCGTTCGCGCGAGCCTCGACAGCTTGTTGATCGCGTCGACCGTATGCGCGGGCACCCGTATCGTGCGGCCCTGATCGGCGATCGCATGCGTGATGGCCTGCCGGACCCACCAGGTCGCGTACGTCCCGAACTTGAAGCCGCGCCGGTGGTCGTAGCGCTCGACCGCCTTCATCAGCCCGATATTGCCTTCCTGGATCAGATCGAGGAACTGCAGGCCGCGATCGGGATACCGTTTGGCGATCGACACGACGAGCCGCAGGTTGCTCTGGAACAGCTTCTTCCTCGCGGGCTGCATCGCACGATCGATGCGCGACAGGCGCGCGTCGATCGCGATCGCGATGTCGAGCGGCAGGCCCGGCTGGCCGGCAAGCTGCGCAAGCGCGGTGCGCGCTTCGAGCAGCACCGGTGCGTGCCGGGCGAGCGCGGTGCCGCAGCCGGGATGCGCGGTCGCGCATGCGTCGAGCCATGCGCGGACGTCGTCGCACGGCTCGAACAGGCCGTGGTGCGGCGCATCGGCGAGGATGCCGGCTTCGGCCAACGTTGCCGTGATGCGTTTCTCGAGCCGGCGGGCTTGCGTCGCGCGTTCGCGAATTGCGCTGCCGATGCGCTCGATCGCCCGCGCGGTAAAGCGGATTCCGCCGGTCAGCTCGGCTGCCTCGCGCATCAGCGACCGATAGCCGACGGATGCGAAGCCTGCGGTGCGCAGCGTTTCGCTCATCCGCGATGCCAGCGCGGCGGCGCGGTCGAGCGATTCGGCGACGGCATCGCGTGATGCGGTGTCGTCCGCCGACTGGTCGGATTCGTCGTCCAGCGGCGACGAATCGAAATCCGGATCGGGTGCCGCGTCGCTCGCGGGCGAATCCGCGGGCATTTCCGCGTGCGTGTCGGAATCGCGGACGAACCCTGTCACGTAGACCGAAGCTGCTGCCTTGCCCGCGCGGATGTCGGCGGCAATCGACGCGATGACGTTCAGCGCGGCCGGATCGCGGCTCATCGCTGCGATGCAGGCCGCGCGACCGCTTTCCAGTTGAAGCGCGAGCGTGATCTCTTCTTCGCGTTCGAGCAGCGGCGTTGCACCCATTTCACGCAGATAGATTCGCACGGGATCGTTCGTGCGGCCCGCGAGCAGATCGGCGGTCGCGAGCGGCGGCGATGCATCGGCGAGCGGCGACGTCGCGGCCGTCGCTCGCGCGAAATGACGATCGAGCGTCCATGCGCTTCGCGAGTCGACATGCTCGCGCATCTCGATCCCAAGCTCGCCGAGCATCGACGCGGCCGCGTCGAAATCCGCGTCTTCGGCCGCTTCGTCGGGCAGCGCATCGACGATTTCGCCGCGTGTCACGTAGCCGCGATCGATGCCGAGCGCGATCAGCGCATGCAGATGCGCGGCGCGTTCGGCGTCCGCGCCGCGATGCGGCGCGGCATCGCCAGCGCGATCAGGCACGTTTCGCATAGACGTTGCACCAGCCTTCGGCGGCGACCGTCTTGCCCGCGAACATCGGGCACGTGCCGGAGGAGTCGCCTTCGGCGCCCTTGTAGAAGCGGCAGTTCGCGCACGTCTGGCCTGCCTGATACTTCGGGAACTTGGCCGCGTCGACGGTCGTCGCTTTCGCGCGGTAGCCGAGCGTCTTCGCGGCGGCGTCGTTTTCGTCGACGGGCGGCGCGGCCGCAAATGCGCGGGTTCCGGCCGCGAGCGCGGCACACAGGCCGGCCGTCTGAATCATGAAGGTTCTGCGATTGCGGGAGATCATGTCGTTTTCCTGAATGAAATGAAAAGATAAAATCTGCCCCGCGCGCCGGGAATGCTTGCCGGCGCGGCGGGTGGACCGAAACGAAGGGGACGGAAGCGTTACTTGCGCGGCCCGGCGATGAGCGGCGCCTTCGACGCGTTGGCGGCATCGGCGGTCAGTTTGGTTTTCGACGCGTCATAGCCGTTCGAGTAGAGCAGGAACGCCATCAGGTCCGAGTATTCCTGTTCGGTCATCTTGCCGGGGCGATCGGCCGGCATGTTGCTCGACATGTACTGGTAGATGCCGCCGATCGTGATGTGCGACTTGCCTTCGGGAGCAAAGGATTCCCCGCTCAGTGCGGGGGCGGTATTGCCTTCGAGCTGGTCGCCGTGGCATTTCGCACAGGCATCGGCATAGATCTTCTTGCCGTGCTGCACCTGCGCCTGCTCGAACGGTGGTACGTCGCTGCCTTCGCTAGTCGAAACCTTGATGAAGCCGCTCCTTACCGGCTGCGCGGATGCGACCGACCCGTCGAGAAATCGGCCGGGTGCATGCGTACCCGTCGCTTGTGCGACCGTTTCCGGAAGTGCCCAGCCGCGCGTGAGCACCGCGAGACGGCCGTTGCCGCTCATTCGCGACAGGGCCGCGTCGATGCGCTTCCGGAGGTCTTCCTTGCCCGGCCCGAATGCGAAAGACAGTTGCCAGTCCGAGTACGGCGACGCCGTCGCCGCGATCCGGAACTGCTGTTGCGGGTGCGCGCGCTTGTACGCGACGACGCTCGGATACCAGACGATGGCGCGCTGCGCGCGGCCGGCGGCGAGCGCGCCGATCGTTTGCTCGCTGGTGTTTTCCAGATCGAAACGGGCGTTGGCCTGTTGCGCGGCGATCAACTGCGAAGGGCTGCCGTACGTGGCCGCGATCGTTTCCTTGGCGCCGGACGTTGCTCGCGCGTCGCGCAGCGACACGCTGACGTAGCCGGAGCGCAGATAGCCCTGCGAGAACATCATTCTGGACCCCGATCCATCGGCGATCTCCGAGCGCGGGAAGCCGGCGATCACGTCGCAGTCGCGTTCGAGCGATTTCTTCAGCTCGCTGGCGGAGATGCCGTCGTCGCCGCCGTCGTCGTCGACACCGCGCTTGTTGAACGATGCGGCGATGCCCGCGGTGCGGAACACTTCACGCGCAACGGATTGGTCGAGCGCCGTGGTCGGGCTGCCGGGCAGCGTGCAGATGCGCACGCCGGCCGACGCGGCTGCCGGTGTCAGCGCCACGCCCACGGCGAGCAGACTGGCGACGGTAACGGGAGTGAGGCGAGTATTCATGATCGTGTTTCCGGTTGAAGCAGTTGGGGCGTCGCGCCCGCATCGGGCGCATGCGGGCGCGACCGTGGCTTGCGCCTGATCAGTCGAGTGCGAACACGTAGAGCGTGCCGCCGCGCGGAACGTCCTTCGCGATGTCGGCCATCGGGCCGCCCCAGATCGGGTTCGCGCCGCCGTAGCCGGCGAGCACGGCGACGTACTCCTTGCCGTCGACCTCATACACCGACGGCTGCGAAATGATGCCGCTCGCGAGTTGCGGGCTTTCCCACAGCACCTTGCCGGTCGCGGTGTCGAACGCGTACAGGTGGCCGTCGAGCGAACCGCTGAACGCGAGGCCGCTCGCGGTGGTCGCGACGCCGCCGTTCCACGGCTTCTTCGACCAGTGGCTCCACAGCTTCTTGCCGGTGTTCACGTCGATTGCCGTCAGTTCGCCGTAGCCTTCGCTACCCGGTTCGGGCTTGATCTCGAAGCCTTCGCCGAGATACGGCAGGCCTTCCTGGTAGCTGACCGACTTGCCGGTCAGGCTCATGCACGCGTGCAGCGCAGGCACGACCGCGATGTTGCGATCCTGGTCGTACGAGATCGACCACCAGTTCTTGCCGCCGAGGAAGCTCGGGCACGTTTCGATCGTCGTGCCGGCCTTCGGGAACTTCGATTCGTCCTGGATCGGCTTGCCGTCGGCCGTGTAGCCGGTGACCGAGGTCGCCTTCACGAACGGCGTCGCATAGATCAGCTTGCCGGTCGTGCGATCGATCGCATGGAAGAAGCCGTTGCGGTCCGCGTGGATGATCGCGTCGTAGTCCTTGCCTTTGTAGCGGATGTCCGCGAGGACGGCCGCGTTCACGCCGTCGTAGTCCCACGTGTCGTTGCTCGTGTACTGGTAGTGCCACTTCAGGTTGCCGTTCTTCGCGTCGAGCGCGAGCAGCGAGTCGGAATACAGGTTGTCGCCGGGGCGCAGCGCCGCGAGCCACGGGCCGGGGTTGCCGACGCCCCAGTACAGCGTGCGGGATGCCGCGTCGTAGGTGCCGGTCAGCCACGCGGCGCCGCCGCCGTGGCTCTGCATGCCGTCGGGCCAGGTCTCCGAGCCTTTCTCGCCGGAACCGGGGATCGTATAGCGTTTCCAGACCTCCGAGCCGTCGTCCGGATTCAGCGCGGCGATGTAGCCGCGAATGCCGTATTCGCCGCCTGACGTACCGACGACGATTGCGCCTTCGAGCGCGAGCGGCGCGAGCGAGAACGCATAGCCGAGGCCCGGCTCGAACATCTGCTTCTTCCAGACGAGATTGCCGGTCTGTGCGTCGAGCGCCGCGACTTCTCCGTTCAGCATCGCGATATAGACGTTCTTGCCGTACAGCGCGACGCCGCGGTTGACCACGTCGCAGCATGCGGTCTTGAACGATGCCGCGCCGAGCTTCGGCTCGTATTTCCACAGTTGCTTGCCCGTCTTCGCATCGAATGCGTAGACGTTGTCCTTCGGCGTCGTCACGAACAGGTAATTGCCGTTGACGATCGGCGTCGCCTCGAAACCCTGCTTCAGTTCGGCTGGGAACTTGTAGGCCCACACCTGTTTGAGCGCCTTCGCATTCGACGTGTCGATCTGCTTGAGCGGCGAATGTGAGCGGCCGTTGTAGGTGCGGTAGTAGGTCAGCCAGCCCGGATCCTGTTGCGCGTCGGTCAGCCGCTGGTAGGTCACGGCCGGGTAGTCCGCGGCCGCTTCGACGAGTCCGGGGTTCAGCGCGACGGCCGCTGCCGCCGCGATGCCGATCGTCGCCAGCCGGCTCGCTGAAGCCGAGAGTTTCTTCATGATTGTCTCCTGAGTCATTGTGATCGCACCGCCGCGAACGGTTCGTCGCGCCGGCACGGGTGGGGTTCCGGGCCGAATGCGATGCCGTTCACGCAAGTCGCATGCCATCGCGGCGCGAGGGCCGCGCGGTGCGGCGTCGGGCCGCAGCGCGCGCTGCGACGGTGTCAACGAAGGTGTTGCATTCAGGTACACCGCCGTGTGCGAGGTGTTGCCAAACATGACAGGTGGCGTGGCACTCGTGACAGATGGGCGACCTCACGCGCGCATGCCGAACGGAGATGGTGCGCGGCCTGCGCTGCGACGCTTGCGCGCGCTGAACCTGCGGTGCTGGCACGGTTATCGCAAGCTCGCTTCGCGACAAACATATCGCCGCTCGGTGGAGCACGCGCCACGGCGGAACACAAGGACGGAGACAACGGAAATGATCAGGAGGCCAAAGGCGGTCGGGCGAGGTAATGCGATGCGACGCGGCTGGCGCGTGTGGTACGCCGGCGCGATTTTCAGCCCGATTTTTGGCTCGACCCTAGGCGCGATCGCGCTGTTCGGCCTGTCGACGGCGGGCGTGCATGCGCAGCCGAATGCGGACGGCGCGACGGACGGAACGGCGGCGGCGGGTGCCACCGCGCCGCCTGCCGCTGCCGCTGCCGCTGCCGCTGCCGCTGCCGCTGCCGCCGCCGCCGCTGCCGCACCGCCAGCGTCGGCCGACATGCTGCCCGCGATCGTCGTCGTCGGCACGACGCCGCTGCTCGGAATCGGCACGCCGCTGTCGGAGGTGCCGGCGAACGTGCAGACGGTGCGAGCGGCGGACCTTGACGCACAGCATCGCGCGACGCTGACCGACTTCCTCGCCGCGAACCTGCAGAGCGTGACGATCTCGGACGCGCAGGGCAACCCGTACCAGACGGACGTCAACTATCGCGGCTTCACCGCGTCGCCGCTGCTCGGCACGCCGCAGGGGCTGTCGGTGTTCGTCGACGGCGTGCGCGTGAACGAGCCGTTCGGCGACATCGTGAACTGGGACATCCTGCCCGCGCAGGCGATCGACCGGATGCAGCTGATTCCGGGCTCCAACCCGGTGTACGGACGCAATACGCTCGGCGGCGCGCTCGCGATCACGACGAAGAACGGCAAGTCGAATCCGGGCGGCGAAGCGGAAGCGTCGGGCGGCTCGTGGGGCCGCAAGACCGCCGACATCGAGCAGGGCGGCACGCTCGGCTCGAACCTCGACTACTACGCGACCGCGAACGTCGCGAACGACGGCGGCTGGGCCGACCACAACGCGAGCCGCGTGCGGCAGGCGTTCGGCAAGCTGCGCTACACCGACGCGGACACGACGCTGTCGATCGCCGCGGGCGGCGCGGACAACGCGCTGTACGGCACCCAGACGATCCCGCGCTCGTTCCTCGACAACCGGAAGCAGGCGTACACGTATCCGGACCTGAACCGCAACAGCGCCGGGTACCTGACGCTGTCGGGCGACCATTTCTTCGGCGAGCACGTCGAACTGAGCGGCAATGCTTACTACCGGCACCTGCGTAACAGCAACATCAGCAGCAACAACAATACCGACTACGGATCGGTCGGCGCGGACGGCACGGTCGACACCGTGCAGGGCACCAACGCGCAATCGACGATCGTCACCGACAGCTACGGCGGCAGCCTGCAGCTCACGCTGCTCGGCAAGCTCGGCGGGATGTCGAACCAGCTGATCGCGGGCGTCGCGGCGGACTTTGCGAACTCGAGCTACGTCGCGTCGTCGCAGGACGCGTATTTCACCGACACGCGCGCGGCGA
The DNA here is from genome assembly GCF_022809715.1 of Burkholderia pyrrocinia. NCBI lineage: Bacteria > Pseudomonadati > Pseudomonadota > Betaproteobacteria > Burkholderiales > Burkholderiaceae > Burkholderia > Burkholderia pyrrocinia. Next base: position 1,575,795 of record NZ_CP094460.1, on the reverse strand, counting down.
TCGGCATCGGCGATTTCGTCCGGCAGACGAATGCGAAGACGCGCAATGCGAACCTCGGCGTATACCTGAGCGACGCGCTGTCGCTGACGCCGCACTGGACCCTGACGCTGTCGGGCCGCTACGACTGGTCGAAGTCGCAGATCGGCGACGAGAGCGGTTCGCAGCCGCTGCTCGACGGCAACCATACGTTCTCGCGCTTCAACCCGGCGGTGGGGCTCAACTGGAACCCGGTCGCGGGCTTCACCGCGTACGCGACCTACAACGAAGGGATGCGCTCGCCGACCGCGATCGAACTCGCGTGCGCGGACCCGGCCGCACCGTGCTCGCTGCCGAACGACTTCATCGCCGACCCGGCACTCAAGCCGGTGATCTCGAAGACGTTCGAAGTCGGCGCGCGCGGCCGCATCGGCGCGGCGACGACCTGGAGCGCCGCCGCCTACCGCACGACGCTGACGGACGACATCCAGTTCATCAGCAGTCCTGCGAGCGCGCAGGGCTATTTCCGCAACGTCGGCGACACGCGGCGCCAGGGTATCGAACTCGCGGGCCGCACGCAGTTCGGCCCGGTCGGCGTCGGGCTGTCGTACAGCCATGTCGATGCGACCTACCGTTCGTCGTGGACCGAACACAGCCCCGCGAACTCGGCAGCCGACGCGAACGGCAACGTGGCGGTCAAGGCGGGCGACCGCATCCCGGGTATTCCCGCGCACACGGTGAAGCTGCGGCTCGACTACGCGGCGACGCACGCATGGGACATCGGCGCGAACGTCACGTGGCGCAGCGGCGTGTATGCGCGCGGCGACGAGAACAACCAGGACGCGAACGGCAGGATCGCGGGCTACGTGCTCGTCGATCTCGACATGCGGTATCGGATCACGAAGCGCTTCGAGGTATTCGCGAGCGTGACGAACCTGTTCGACAAGCGCTACGCGAGCTTCGGCGTGCTCGGCCAGAATTTCTTCAACGGGCCGAATCACACGTTCGACGGCGCGAATCCGGTCAACGAACAGTTCGTCGGACCGGGTGCGCCGCGCGGCGCGTGGGTCGGCGTGCGTTATGCGTGGGATTGAGTGTTGCGCGGCTGGCTGCGCTTGCCGTTGTGTGACGACGTGAGCCGGCGCCGGCCGTGCCCGACATGCGCCGTCACGTGAACGGCGCCGCCGCGAACATCGCATGCACCGCGCGGGCGACGCTGCGCGCCAATGCCGGGTCGCTCGCCAGATGCCCGGCAGGCACGCGTTCGATTTTGGCGCCGGGCACGGCACGAGCGAGACGGGCGACGTTGTCGACCGGGCAAACGGGGTCGTGCATCCCGTGCGCGGCGAATAGCGGCACGCCTTCGCCAGCGGCCCGCCGCGCGAGTGCGAGCACGCGGCGCTCGCCGAGCCAGCAATCGCGTTGCAGGTAATGCGCCTGGATCCGGTACTTGTCGATCAGCCGGCTGACAGTCTTGTGCGAGCGGATCGCGTGCGCGGGCGAGCGGCGCGTCTGCGACGACGCGAGGACGGCGTTTTCGTATGCGCGCCACGCGAGGGCCACCGCGCGCTGCCGCGCCGCGCCCGCGCCGGGGCGCAGCTGCCGCGCGCAGCACGACAGCAGACGATCCGGCTGGGCGCAGCCGGCCGCCGCACACAGGCGTTGCCATTCGCCGGGGGCACGCGTGCGCGACGTCGTGAACAGGCGGCGGACTTCGCGTGGCGACGTCAGGAACAGGCCGCGCAGCACGACGCCGGTCACTCGCGCGGGATGCGTGCCCGCATACGCGAGCGCAAGCGCGGCGCCCCACGATCCGCCGACGACGCCCCAGCGCGCGATGCCGAGCTGCTCGCGTACGGCCTCGAGATCGCCGATCAGCCGCGCGGTGCTGTTGCGGCGCGTGCCGCCGCGCGGCGACGACGCGCCCGCGCCGCGCTGGTCGACGAGCACGACGCGCGTGCGCGTCAGGTCGAACAGGCGCAGGATGCCGGCCTGGCTGCCGCTGCCGGGCCCGCCGTGCAGCACGACGACCGGGTGGCCGTCCGCGGCGCCGGCCATGGTGAACGCGATCGACTGTGCGTCGCGGCGCAGGCGCCGGTGAACGGGGGCGGCGGGCATGACGGGTGATACAGGTGCGCGAGGCCCGGCAGGCGAGACCGGCATGGCGGGCGACGGCGTGAGTCGAATCGGGGTAGGCGTCATGTCGACGTGGCTCGGGCGGAATGGGGGACAACCGTCACTCGGCCGCGTATGCGCCGGGGGCGACTGCTGTGCTTGACCTGAGACAAAGCCAGAACCGCGCCAGGCGCGAAGATCGGGATTCGCACGGGTAGCCGCGAGCCGGGCAATCGCGGTATTACGAAGGCCGAACTGTCCGGCGGCACGATCTCGACCGATCGTTGCCTTGCATCCGGCTTTCAATTCGCGACGCATGACCGACATCGGACGGCCTGTCCACGCCGCGCCGCTCGCGTGGCCCGATGCTTGCTTGTCATGACGGCAAAGAGTCCGGCAGATGACCGGAAGGATCCCCGGAGGAGACAATGCGCGATGACGTAGATCAGGCGGCCCGGACTCGGGCCGCGCATCCCGCCGGCTGGCCCGCGCCGTCGATCCAGAAAGCCCATGAGCGGTCCGAGACGTTCGGCCTGCAGGTATCGGCACGCCCCGACTACGACGTGCTGTCGAGCGCGGCGCTGGTGCTGAAGCGCGAGCAGAGCCGCGTGCTGTGCGTGCACGCGATGCCGGTGATGGAGACGCTGCACGAGCAGATCGTCAACACGCAGAGCATGATCGTGCTGACCGACGCGGAAGGGCTGATCCTGCATTCGATCGGCGACGACGATTTCCTGCAGCGCGCGGAGAAGGTCGCGCTGCGCCCGGGCGCGAACTGGGCGGAGAGCCGGCAGGGCACCAACGCGATCGGCACGGCGCTCGCCGAGCTGTGCCCGATGGTGGTCCACGGCGACCAGCACTTCCTGGCCGCGAACCGCTTCCTGACCTGTTCGAGCGTGCCGATCCTCGACCCGTACGGCGACGCGATCGGCGTGCTCGACGTGACGGGCGACCACCGCAGCTATCACCAGCACACGATGGCGCTCGCGAAGATGTCGGTGCAGATGATCGAGAATCATCTGTTTACGACGACCTTTCAGGAAACGCTGCAGGTGTCGTTCCATGGCCGTCCCGAGTTTCTCGGCACGCTGATGGAGGGGATCGTCGCGTTCACCGCCGACGGCCGCTTCCTGTCGGCCAATCGCAGCGCGCAGTTCCAGCTCGGCATGCCGCTCGCGGTGCTGCGCGCGCATACGCTGTCGTCGCTGTTCGACATCACGAGCGCGCAGCTGATCGACCGCATGCGCGCGAGCACCGACCGGCACCTGATGCTGAACCTCGGCACCGGCGCGGTGGTCTGCGCGCGCGTGCACTTCCGGCGTGCGACGCTCGCGGAAGGCAGCCGGCCGACGGACGTCCACGACGCGGGCGCGCCGGCCGCGCGCGCGAGCACGGTGCCGGCGCCGGCGGCGGGCACGTCGGCGGGCCTGTCGCGGCTCAACTATCTCGACACCGGCGATCCGCAGGTCGCGTGCGTGATCGCGAAGGTGCGCAAGGTGATCGGCAAGGACATTCCGATCCTGATCACCGGCGAGACCGGCACCGGCAAGGAACTGCTCGCGCAGGCGATCCACAACGACTCGCCGCGTCGCGACGCGCCGTTCGTCGCGGTCAACTGCGCATCGATTCCGGAGACGCTGATCGAATCCGAGCTGTTCGGCTATGAGGAGGGCGCATTCACCGGCGCGCGCCGCAAGGGGGCGATCGGCAAGCTGCTGCAGGCAAACGGCGGCACGCTGTTCCTCGACGAGATCGGCGACATGCCGTATCCGCTGCAGGTGCGGCTGCTGCGCGTGCTGCAGGAGCGCCTCGTCAACCCGCTCGGGTCGACGAAGACGATCGCCGTGGACATCTCGATCATCTGCGCGACCCACCGCGACCTGCGCGACATGATTGCGCAGAACCGCTTCCGCGAGGATCTCTACTACCGGCTGAACGGCCTCGTGGTGCGCCTGCCGCCGCTGCGCGACCGCACCGATCTCGCGGTCGTCGTGCAGAAGATGCTGCAACGCGAAGCATTCGCGGGCTCCGACCGCCCGCCGCTCTCCGTCGCGCCGGATGTGATGGCGCTGTTCGTGCGCTGCACGTGGCCCGGCAACTTCCGCCAGCTCGGCAACCTGCTGCGCACGGCGGCGGCGATGGTCGACGACGATGGCGAAATCCGGCGCGAGCACCTGCCGGACGATTTCTTCGACGACCTGCGCCGCGGCGATGCGCCGGCCGAGCCGGCCGCGCAGCACGATCCGGCCGCCGCACCGTGTGCCGTGGAGGCGTTCCCGCCTGCCGACGCGCGCTTGCAGGACGTCGCCGCGTCCGCGATCGCCGCCGCGCTGGCCCGTCACGGCGGCAACGTGTCGGCCGCGGCGCGCGCGCTCGGCGTGTCGCGCAACACGATCTACCGGAAGATGCCGGCGGCCGACGCGGAGCGCCAACCGTCCGAGGAAAGCTGACGCGTGGGCCGCGCGATCGCGGTTGCGCGGCCCGCGATCCGTCACTGCCGGTGTGTCAAGTTGCAACACCCGTTGCAACACCGGTGTTCAACGATTCAACACCTGTCACCGCCCCCGCGCATCGTGCCGCCGGGGCGGCGAATCGCATCCGCGCGAATCGTGTCGGCTAATCGTAAGGATTTCGTCCCGATGCCTGCGCGACGGCCATGTGCCGCCGTCGCGCAGGCAAAGTGCGGCTTCGGCACGCTCCTTGCTGAAGAGGAACCGACCGCCAGATTGCCGCGGTTGTCGGACTCACCGACACGACTTACCAACCCAACCAGGAGACACATCATGCAGTGGACGACCCCGTCTTACACCGACCTGCGCTTCGGCTTCGAAATCACGATGTACATCGCCAACCGCTGATCGTCGCGATGCGCCGTCCGTGCCGCGATGCGCGGCGCGGACGGCCTCGGGAGCTGACGCCCATGAAGATCAAGATACTCGGCTCGGGAGCCGGCGGCGGCCTGCCGCAATGGAACTGCAATTGCGCGAACTGTCGCCGCGCGCGCAGCGGAAGCGGCCATGTGCTGCCGCGCACGCAGTCGTCGCTCGCGGTCAGCGCGGACGGTATCGACTGGATTCTCGTCAACGCGTCGCCCGACATTCTTTCCCAGTTGCGCGCGAATCCGGACCTGCAGCCGGCGCGCGCGATCCGCGACAGCGGCATCGCCGCCGTCGTGCTGTGCGACGCGCAGATCGATCACGTGACCGGCCTGCTGATGCTGCGCGAGCGTTCGACGCCGCTGCCGCTCTACGCGAGCGCGCCGGTGCTCGACGACCTGTCGACCGGGCTGCCGCTCGTGCCGCTGCTCGGCCACTACTGCGGCGTCGATGCGCACACGATCGCGCTCGGCGAGCCGTTCACGGTGCCGGCGGCGCGCGGCATCCGCTTCACCGCGATTCCCGTCGACAGCAAGGCGCCGCCGTATTCGCCGCGGCGCGCGTCGGCCGCGCCCGGCGACAACATCGCGCTGTCGATCGAAGACGTCGCGAGCGGCCGGCGCGCGTTTTATGCGCCGGGGCTCGCGGCCGTTTCCGACGACGTGCGCGCGGCGATGGACGGCGCCGACCTCGTGCTGGTGGACGGCACGTTCTGGACCGGCACCGAGATGATCGACCTCGGCCTGTCGAGCAAGCACGCGGCCGACATGGGGCATCTCGCGCAGTGCGCGGAACACGGGCAGCACGGCATGATCGACTGGCTCGACATGCTGCCCGCGCGCACGCGCAAGGTGCTCACGCACATCAACAACACGAACCCGATTCTCGACCCGCATTCCGTCGAGCACGCGCACCTGCGCGCGCATGGCATCGACGTCGCGCACGACGGCATGCAATTCCAGGTCTGACCATGAACGCACCGATCCCCGCTACGGCGTTGCACGCGACGCCCTGGACCGCGACCGAATTCGAGGCGCGCCTGCGCGCGCTCGAATCGCGCTATCACATCCATCACCCGTTCAACCGGCGGCTCAACAGCGGCGCGTGTTCGCCCGCGCAGATCCGCGGCTGGGTCGCGAACCGCTTCTACTATCAGATCAACATCCCGCTCAAGGATGCGGCGATCCTGTCGAACTGCCCCGATCGCGACACGCGGCGGCGGTGGATCCAGCGGCTGATCGATCACGACGGGCAGGGCGACAACGAAGGCGGCATCGAGGCGTGGGTTCGGCTGGGCGAGGCGTGCGGTCTCGATCGCGCCGAGCTGTGGTCGCTCGAACACGTGCTGCCCGGCGTGCGCTTCGCGGTCGACGCGTATGTGAATTTCGCGCGGCGCGCGCCGTGGCAGGAAGCCGTGTGCTCGTCGCTGACGGAGATGTTCGCGCCGCAGATCCATCTCGACCGGCTCGCGGGCTGGCCGTCGCACTACCCGTGGATCGAGCCGGACGGGCTGCATTACTTCCGCAGCCGCGTGCCGCTCGCGCAGCGCGACGTCGAGCACGGGCTTGCGGTCACGCTGCAGCATTTCACGACGCCGGATGCGCAGCAGCGCGCGCTCGGCATCCTGCAATTCAAGCTCGACATTCTGTGGTCGATGCTCGACGCCGTCGAAAAGGCCTACCCCGTATGAACGCGATCGATGCCGCCAGCGGCGTGCCGCTGCGCCCCTGCCTGAGGGGCATGTACCGCCTGCAGTGGGAGGTGGCCCAGGATGCCTACGTGCTTCTCTATCCGGAAGGAATGGTCAAGCTCAACCCGAGCGCGGCCGAGATACTCGTGCGCTGCGACGGTACGCGCGAGCTCGACGACATCATCGGCGAACTCGAGTGCCTGTTCAGCACGTCGGACCTTGCCTCCGACGTATACCGTTTCCTCGATCATGCGCGGCTGCGCGGCTGGCTCGACTGACATGGCGCCCGACACTTCCCGTCCGTCCGCGCCGCTGTGGCTGCTCGCGGAACTCACGTACCGCTGCCCGCTGCATTGCGCGTTCTGCTACAACCCGGTCGACTTCGCGACGCACGGCGCGGAGCTCGACACCGATGCGTGGCGCGCGGTGATAAGCGATGCGCGCGCGCTCGGCGCCGCGCAGATCGGCTTCTCGGGCGGCGAGCCGCTGCAGCGCGGCGACCTCGAGGCGCTCGTCGCGCATGCGCGCGGGCTCGGCTTCTACACGAACCTGATCACGTCGGGCATCGGGCTGAACGTCGCGCGTATCGAGCGGCTCAAGGCGGCCGGGCTCGATCACATCCAGTTGTCGCTGCAGGATTCGACGCGCGAGCTGAACGATTTCCTGACCAGCACGCGCACGTTCGAGCTGAAGCGCGACGTCGCGCGGCTGATCAAGGCGCACGGCTACCCGATGGTGCTCAACTGCGTGCTGCATCGCTACAACCTGCCGCACGTGGGGCAGATCATCGAGATGGCGCTCGATCTCGGCGCCGATTACCTGGAGCTCGCGAACACGCAGTACTACGGCTGGGCGATGCTGAATCGCGACCAGCTCATGCCGACCGTCGAACAGGTGCGCGAAGCCGAGGACACGGTGAATCGCTATCGCAAGCTGGTCGGCGAGCGCTGCCGGATCCTGTTCGTCGTGCCCGACTATTTCGAGGCGCGCCCGAAAGCGTGCATGAACGGCTGGGGCTCGGTGTTTCTCGGCGTCGCGCCTGACGGCACCGCGCTGCCGTGCCATGCCGCGCGTTCGCTGCCGGGGCTCGCGCTGCCGAACGTGCGCGACCGGTCGCTGAAGGAAATCTGGTACGACAGCGACGCGTTCAACGCGTTTCGCGGCGATGACTGGATGCGCGAGCCGTGCCGCACGTGCGACGAGCGGCATACGGATCACGGCGGCTGCCGGTGTCAGGCGTACCTGCTGGCCGGCGACCCGAAGGAAGCCGATCCGGTGTGCGCGAAGTCAGCGCATCACGGCCAGGTCGAGCAGGCGGTGCAATTCGCGCGGCGACCGGCGCCGCGCGACGAGCAGCCGCTGGTGTTTCGCAGCAAGGAGAATTCGCTCGCGCAATGCGGGACGGCGTGCGACCGCTGACGAGATGCGGCGACGACGGCTTCGTCACCGACCCAGCGTCCGCGCGGCAACCGTCGCGCCAGTAGCGCAAGAAATGCCTTCCCGCAGCCAGCGAAACCCGAAACAGACGTGAACGGGCGCTGACGCCTGCCGCCGCGCGCTCGCCTATCCGCATCCGGATGCAACACCGGTGGCGACGAGATCGATCGTCGCCATCTGCGTGCTGTCGTGCCGCGTCGGCCTCGCTCCCGGCCGACTTCAGGCCGACTTCAAGCGCCCGGCCGAGCGAACGAAAGCGAACGAAATCGAACCGCGACATCACCCGTCGTCGGCCTTCGCCTGCAGATCCTTCAACCCCTGAATCACGACCAGCAGCGCGCGCCCGTGCTCGTCGGAGCCGTCCCATGCGTCGACGATCGCGTCGCGCAGCAGGTCGTTATAGCGGCGGCGCGACGGCCCGGTATCGACACCATAGAAACTGCATAGCTTATTGAATGGCGCGCTGCGGCGCAGCCGATGCCCGTTCGACAGCCTCAGGCGCGACACGGTTGGCTGGCTGACCCCGGAAAGTCGCGCGATTTCGCTGGACGAGCGTGTATCTGCCATCAGGCGGCGCAACAGGTCTTGAACGGGAAAATCTTGGTCCGGGGCTTCCATGCGATGCATTATACCTATACAGTTACGGCTGTTGAATGGGCTTCCTGTCACCAGCGAGGCTGTATCCCGAGAAAGTTGATGACGCTGAAACACCTCCCACCCACGTTCTGCTGGACCAAGATCGGTACCGAGTCCGGCGAGGAACTGCCGACCGTCGTGCTCCGCAAGGAATGGGAGCGCCGGCTCGGGGGCGGGCGTTTTCTGTGGGGCATCAACCAGCCGCTCGGCAGCAGCGCGCAAGTCGCCGCGCATCGCACGGGTTCGCTGCTCGCGCTGTTTTCGCCGGTCGCATCGCGCCCGCGCGCGGGCGAGCGCAAGGACGCGCTGCTGTGGAATGCATGGGTCGACGCGAGCGGTCAGGTGCGGCCGCTTCCGCCGCACACGTTCATCGCGAGCCGCTCGACGCTGCCGTCGGGCCGTCGCCGCGAACAGCACTACGCGCTCGTGTGCGCGTCGTCCACCGCGCTGACGGTCGGCACGCAGTTGCGCGTGTTTCCCGATCACCTGCGCAGCGTGAGCACCGGCAGGCCGCTTGGCGCCGCACAGGGCGCGGCCGTGGTCGATTGCGTCGGGCGCGCGAAGGAGCAGACGGGCAAGAGCTATCCGCTCGCGCTGTCGGTCGAGCTCGAAGCGCCGTATTTCGTGCGGCTCGCGCAGCCGTGCGTGCTGAAGGCGCGCGATCTTGCGGAAGTGAACAAGGCGACGCGCGCAGGCGATTTCGATCGCTTCGTCGAGCTGGTTGCGCGCTTGCGCGGCCGTTCGCCGACGGATGCCGTGCGCGGCGTCACGCGCGACCTGTTCGACGTACCGCCGATCGAAACCGCGGCCGCGTATGTCGCACCCGCGCATGCGGCGCGATTGCGCAGCCGGCCGGCGGTCGAGCATCCGCGCGATCTCACCGGCGATCTGTTCGACCTGTCGCCGGGCGAGGCTGCTGCGTTCGGTGGCCTCGCGCATCCGCGCATCGGGCGCGCGTGACGACGAGCGCGGAGAAGGTTGCGCAAGAATTTGTTGCAATCTCGCCGTAGCGGATCGGCGAGCGCAGGGGGACAATCGGCACGAAGCGCGCTGCGCGGCGGCCGATGCGTCGACGATCGATGGATCGTGGTTCACGCCGCCGACATGCGTGCCACGCACACTGAGCGTCGGCTTGCTTCACACTGCAATCCTGAGGGAGAAGTGTCGATGTCGACCCATATCTGTTCGCGGGAAGCCCGGGCCGCGCAACGCTTCGTCGAAGCGACGCGCAACGTCGATCAGGCCTTTCGAGCGGTACGCGGCGAAAGCGACGACGACGTCTCGTCGGCCGAATACGCACGCGCGATGTCGCGTCTCGATCGCGCGCTCGACGAACTGGCGCGTGCGCAGGAAGTCTTCGATCGCGTGGTGAGTGCCGACGCGGCGCGCGGCAACTGATTCCGCCGCTGCCATTTTTCTGCGCGTCGAGCGACGCGCTTTCGTCATCTTGCCGGGCGTACCGCCCGGCATGTCAGCCGTTCATTCCTTCCCGACTTCAGACCTTGCGGCCTTCGACCGGATAACCGGGATCGGTATAGCCGTGCGTCGACGCGTGGCCGGGCGGCACGAGCGAATCGACGAACCGTTCGTCGTCGGGGCCGAGCTCGAGCGTCAGCGCATCGATGTAGCTGTCCCAGTGCGCTTCGGTGCGCGGCCCCGCGATCGTCGAGCTGACGATGCGGTTCTTCATGACCCACGCGAGCGCGAACGCGACCGACGTCGTGCCGCGCGCGGCCGCATGCGCGGCCACCTGCTGCGCGATGTGCAACGATTCGGGTCGCCATTCCGTCTGCTGGATACGCCGGTCGCCGCGGCCTGCACGCGAATCGGCGGGCGGCTGCGCATCGACCGCGTATTTGCCGGTCAGCACGCCGCGTGCGAGCGGGCTGTACGGCACGACGCCGATCCCGTAATGCGCGGCGGCCGGAAGCTGTTCGACTTCGGCCGTGCGATCGACGAGGTTGTACAGCGGTTCGCTTGCGACCGGACGATCGATGCCGAGCTGGTCCGCGAGGCGCACGATCTCGGCGATGCGCCAGCCCTTGAAGTTCGACAGCCCGAAGTAGCGCACCTTGCCTTGCCGGATCAGGTCGGCCAGCGCGCGCATGCCTTCGTCGAGCGGTGCGTCGGTCAGCGCACGATGGAAATAGAGGATATCGATGTAATCGGTGCCGAGCCGCTTCAGGCTCGCGTCGACCGATTCGACGATCCATTTGCGCGACTGGCCCTGCCGGTTCGGCCCCGCGTCGGGTCCGGCCGGATAGCCGAACTTCGTCGCGACGACCCAGCTGTCGCGACGCGGCGCGATCGCGCGGCCGACGATTTCTTCCGAGCGGCCGGCGTGATAGACGTCGGCCGTATCGATGAAATTGACGCCCTGGTCGAATGCCTTGTCGATGATGCGTGCCGACGTCGCTTCGTCGGTCTCGCCGCCGAACATCATTGCGCCGAGACACAGCGGCGACACCTTGAGCGCGCTGCGCCCGAGATAGCGGTAATCCATGGGGAGGCTCCATGCGGGCGCGTGACCGCCGGTTGAAGGAAGGGGCGCCGCGCTTACGCGCCAGCTTCGTCGAACACGCGCTGCGCGATCGGCAGCGCCGAGCTCGCGGTCGGCCAGCCCGAGTAGAACGCGAGGTGCGTGATCGCTTCGATCAGCTCGTCGCGCGTGAGGCCGTTGTCGAGCGCCTTCTTCAGATGGAACGGCAACTCGTTTACGCGATACAGCGACACGAGGCTCGCGACCGTCACGAGGCTGCGATCGCGCGGCGACAGGCCGGCGCGCTGCCAGACGTCGCCGAACAGCACGTTGTCGGTGTAGTCGGCGAGGGCGGGCGCGATGGCGCCGAACGCTTTGTGCGCGGCGGAAGTCGGTTCGGACATCGAGGGCTCCGGGAGACGTTGGGGACACCGACGATGGTAGCGACGGATGCGCCTATCGATAATCCCCACTAATTCGCATGCACTTATCGAGCGGATTCATGAATCGCGGCCCGTGGCCGACGCCTGCGCAGTTCATGCACGGTAGCGCAGCGCATCGACGATCACCGCGAGCGCGCGCGACGATTGCCGCCGGCTCGCGTAATACAGATGATGACCGGAGAACGTCGGGCACCAGTCGTCGAGCACGCTGTCGAGGCGGCCGGCAGCGACGTGCGGCGCTGCGAGGTCGGCGGGCACATATGCGAGCCCGTAGCCGGCGAGCGCCGCGTCGAGCATTTCGTACGTGCCGTTGAACGTGACCTGCCCGTCGACGCGCACCTGCAGCGTGTCGTCGCCGTGCGCAAGCTCCCACGCGTACAGCGCGCCATGTGTCGGCAGGCGCAGGTTGATGCAGTCGTGTGCGACGAGATCCTGCGGCGACGCGGGGCGTTCGCGTTCCGCGAAATACGCGGGCGCGCCGACGATCGCCATTTTCAGGTAGGGTGAGATGCGCACGGCGATCATGTCCTTCGCGACCTGGTCGCCGAGCCGGACGCCGATGTCGAAGCGCTCCGCGACGATGTCGGACAGCCCATAGTCGGTCACGAACTCGACCTTCAGGTCGCGGTAGTCGCGCAGCACCGGCGCGAGCTTCGGCCACAGCAGCGTGCGGATCATGTAGTCGGTCGCGTTGATGCGCACGGTGCCGGCCGGCTTGTCGCGCAGTTCCGCGAGCGCCGACAGCTCGGCCTCGATTTCGTCGAAGCGCGGGGCGAGGTTGCGCAGCAGCCGCTCGCCGGCTTCGGTCGGTGCGACGCTGCGCGTCGTGCGCGTGAGCAGCCGCACGCCGAGGCGCGTTTCGAGCGAGCGGATCGTATGGCTGAGCGCGGATTGCGACACGCCGAGCTGGGCGGCCGCACGCGTGAAGTTGCGCTCGCGCGCGACGGCGATGAAGGCGAGCAGATCCGCAAAGTTGTCGCGCGGCATGGAAGGCGTCGGGTAGTCGGTGCCGGCGCATCGTACCACCGGTTCTCCGGGCCGCGCGGCGACGCGGCGCGCGCATCAGCCCGCGCGTGTCATGCCCGGCGCAGGGTTCGCGGGATGGAACGCGTAGCCGCGATGCTGGAACGACGCCGCGAAGAACCGCATCTGGTAGCGGATCGCATTTGCCCAGTAATCCCAAGTATGGCCGCCGGGCCGCTCCGCGTAGTCGTGCGGCACGCCGAGCGCGACGAGCCGTTCGTGCAGCGTGCGGTTGGAGCCGACGAGCGCGTCGTCGCGGCCGCAATCGATCGTCACGTCGAGGTGAGCACGCACGAACGCGCGCGCGCTTTCGACGATCGCATTGCGGTTCCAGAACGATGGATGGCGGCCGGGATCGCCGAACACGTGGTCGATGCCCGGCTCGTCCTCGCAGCAGCGCGGATCGACCGCGCCGCTGATGCTGCCGACTGCACCGAACGTGTCGGGCCGGTCGAGCGCGATGCGCAGCGCGCCGAAGCCGCCCATGCTGAGCCCGGTGATCGCGCGGGCGCGCTGCGTCGCGATCGTGCGGAAGTGCGAATCGACGTAGGACACGACTTCGTCGCCGACGAAGGTTTCGTAGCGGCTGCCCGAATCGAACGGGCTGTCGATGTACCAGCTTTCGTGTCCGCCATCGGGCATCACGAGGATCACGCGGTAGCGGTCGGCCAGCGCGGCGATGTGCGTGTTCGACGTCCAGTCGGTATGGTCGCCGCCCGAGCCGTGCAGCAGATAGACGACAGGATAGCGTTCGCCGTCGCGGTTGGCGCGTGCGTAGTCGTCGGGCAGCACGACGGTCGCCCTGAGCGTCTCGCTCATCGCGGCGCTCGGGATCGCGACGACCCGCGCATGAAATGCGAAGGCAGGGCTCGTGACGGCGAGCAGCAGAAGCAGCCAGAAGGCGCGTGCCAGGTGCATCGATCCTTGCATGTGTCGACCCTGTCCGGCGCCGGGGCACCGGGAAAACCCTGTTCGGACGACTCTAGCAACCGCACCTTTCAACCATATTTCGGCGAATCCTACGGGTTTGTCAGGCGGGCTGCGCGTCGGTGATGCGCTCGACTGCCTCGCGAAACGCGTCGGGCCGCTCGGCCGGCATCAGGTGCCCGCAGCGTTCGATCGCGTCGAAGCCGGCGCAGCGCGCGAGCGCCCAGTCCGGCACATGCCAGCCCGCGCGCGAACGTTCGCCCGCGACGAGCCAGACCGGATGACGCTCGAACACCTGAGCGAGCGCTTGCAGGTAGCCCGGAACGCCCGTCGTCGCGACCACCGAGCGGCCCATCGCGCGCAGCGTCGACGCCGGCTGATGCGCGAGCCAGCGGCGTGCGTCGTCGAGCATGCGCGGCGACGGATCGTCGATCGCGCCACGCAGCCAGTCGAGCGGATCGGCGCGCAGGCGGTCGAGCATCGCGTCGGCTTCGCCGGGCGTCATGCGGCCGACCGACGCCGACCAGAACGCATCGTCGAGCGTGAAATTGCCTTCGACGTTGACGATGCGCCGCACGCGCTCGGGGTGCGCATGCGCGAACAGCATCGCGATCGCGCCGCCGACCGAGTGGCCGACGACATCGACCGGCTGCGGGCCGAAATGCGCGTCGACGGTTTGCCGGACATGCTCGACCTGCGCGGCGAGCGTGATCGCGTCGAACGGCGTCGCGCGATGCGCGCCGTAGCCGAGCAGGTCGGGAGCCAGGTGCGGGCCGTTCCATCCGTGCACGTCGAACGTGCCGATGAAACCGTGAATGAAGACGACGGGGGCAGGCAGGGTCATTGCGCGGGCGCGAAAGAAAGGGGCGGCAACTCGAGTTCGGCGAGCAGTTCGTCGAGTTCGAGCACGTGCGTGCGGTCGTGGTCGAGCAGTTCGTGCACGAGCTCGTCGAGCGACATGCGGCGGATGCCGTCGCGCAGCCCGCAGCGCGCGAGCTGAGCGGGTTCCAGCGCGGCGGCCGTTGCGCACAGCGCGGCGCGGCCGGTGCGGAATGCCGCGACGGCACGGTCGAGCGGCTGCGCGAGATAGTCGCGCTGCGCGGCGAGCGCGGTGCCGTCGACCGACGCGATCACCGGGAGTTCGACTGTGCGCACCGCGTCGATGCGTTCCGCGAACACCGCATCGAGGTCGCGCAAGTGGCACGCATGCTCGACCAGCGAGAAGCCGGTACCGGCCGGGCGGCGCGCCCACAGCGCGGCCGGCACGTGCGCGGCATACGCGGCGAGCCGGTCGGGCATGCGGGCCAGCGCAACAACGACGTCGGCGAACGGCAGCGTTTGCGGATACGCGCTGAACACCGCGCCATAGCTGAACAGCGAGCCGCCGAGTCGCCCGCGCGCCTGCACGACGTCGTGGCCGTGGCGGCGCATGACTTCCGCGACCATCGCGCCGCAGAACTGGCGGGCTGTCGTGTCGGCTTCGATTTCGGGGAAATTGCGCGCGATCTCGTGCTGGATCGCGCCGATCGCGGCGACGCCGACGCGCGACAGCGCCGCGAATTCCGGATAGCGCTCGGGCTGTGCGATCAGTGCTTCGAGCTGGGTGCCGAGTGCGGTGGTGCGGAAACGGTCGAAACGGGAATGCATGACGAACAGACCCTGCCTGGTAACGTATCAAAACGATACGTTACCAGGCAGGGTTACGTCAACCGGGCGGCGCGACCCACCCGGTGCGGCGCTAGCCGGCGAGCACCGCGAGCAACGGGGTCCGCATGATTGCGGTCGCCGGCGGCCGATGGCCGAATTCATGCCGCCCGATGCGACGCCGCCACGTCGCGCCGGGAATCGACTTCACGAACGGCAGCGGATCGTCGCTCCATGCCCGGGCGGCGCACCGGCTCCGCTCCCGCCCGCCGCTCAGGACTTCTGCCGGGCGTCGATTTCCGCACGTATCCGCGCTTCCTGCTCCTGTAGCTCGGGCGTGAATTCCGCGCCGAAATCCTCGGGCGAAAACACCTGGCGGATCTCGATATCCGATTCGCCCGGCATCGGGTTCGGGCAGCGCTTGACCCATTCGACGGCCTCTTCCATCGAGTTCACCTGCCACAGCCAGAACCCGGCGATGAGTTCCTTGGTTTCGGCGAACGGGCCGTCGGTCACCGTCCGGTCCTTGCCGGCGAAGTGCACGCGTTTGCCGCGTGAACTCGGGTGCAGCCCTTCGCCGGCGAGCATCACGCCGGCCTTCACGAGTTCCTCGTTGTACTGGCCCATCGCGGCCAGCAGTTCGGTGTCGGGCATCTTGCCGACTTCGGAATCGGCGGTTGCCTTGACGATGACCATGACGCGCATTGTCGTATCTCCTTGAACGGGAATCGGGGGTTGCCGCTGGTCGTGCCGACGGCAAAACGATCGGTTACGACAATACGACGCGCGAGAATGGCGCGAATCGACATCGCGCACGAAGAATTTTCGATGACGGGCGAACCGGCGGGCGCTGCCGCGGAGCGCTCCGCCAAAACTGGTATGCTGAACCTCACCACGTTTACGCGGAGGGTGCCATGGCTGCTAAAGAAGTCTCGAAGAAGAAATACCTGAAGATCCTGAACAAACGCTTGCGCGCCGAGCCGTCCGCCCCGGACGGCGCGTCGTTCGTGTTTTTCCCGCTGGGCGCGAAGGCGAAGCACGCGACGGGCGTCGTGTCCTCCGACACGCGCAGCAAGCGCGAGCTGGCGGTGATGGCCGCGATCCAGCGCAAGGCGGCCGAAGAGTTCGTCGTCACCGGCGCCTGACCGGCATTCGTCATACCACCGCTTGCGTCTCCGCCCGCGTGCGTTACGCGGCGGCCTCGCAATGCGCGATTGCATCGGCCAGCATGCGCGGGATGTCGTGCGTGATGGCCGGCCCGTGCATCGGCAGGATGATGTCGAGATCGAGCGACTGGATGCGGCGCAGCGCGCTTGCCAGGTGCGCGAGCGACGGCAGGTAGTCCGAGCGCGCGATCGCCGCGACGTACCAGGAGCTGCACGAACCGGTGCCTCGATGCAGTCTGGCGGCGTCGATCCGGACGCGAAGCCCGTCGATTCACGCAGCGACCGGGAACGGCGCCGAACGCCTTCCCGGCCTGAAGGAAAACCGCGATCCGATTCGCGGATCAGGACACCTCGTCCGCCGCCGCCGCCGGATACCGGCCGCCGCCGCCGGCTTCGTCGCCCGCCGCCAACTGCTCCAGCGCGAGCCCCTTCGTCTCGATCCCGAGCGTCCACACGGCAACTGCGGCCGCGATGAACGACAGCGCGCCGAGCGTGAACACGCCGCCCTGGCCGAACACGGGCAGCACGACACCCACCACGTAAGGCCCGATCAGCGAGCCGATGCGCCCGATCGCCGACGCGAAGCCCGAGCCGGTCGCGCGCGCGCCGGTGCCGTACAGCTCGGGCGTGTACGTGTACAGCGCGGCCCACATCCCGAACAGGAAGAACTGCATCGCGAGGCCCGTACCGATCAGCAGCGCCATGCTGCCGCCGTACAGCGCGCTCTGGCCGTATGCATACGCCATCGCGCCACCGCCGATCAGCGACGCGATGCAGGTCGGCTTGCGCCCCCAGCGCTCGACGAGCCACGCGGCGCACAGGAAGCCCGGCACGCCGCCGAGCGAGATCAGCACCGTGTAGAACACCGATTTCGTGACCTCGAAGCCGGCCTGCTGCAGCAGCGCGCCGAGCCACGACGTGAGGCCGTAGAAGCCGAGCAGCGCGAAGAACCACAGCAGCCACACCATCACCGTGCGGCGGCGATACACGCCGCTCCAGATCTCGCGCAGCGCGCCGCGGCCGCGTGCGGCCACCGGTTCGGCGAGCCGCGACGGCGGCGGCAGCGTCGCGACGCCGGCCGAGCGCATCACCTTCGCCTCGATCGTGTTCATCACGGTGTCGGCTTCCGCGTGCCGGCCCGCATGTTCGAGCCAGCGCGGCGATTCGGGCACGATGCGGCGCACGACGAGCACGAACACCGCGGGAATCGCGAGCAGCGCGAACACGGTGCGCCAGCCGAACTGCGGCAGCACGAAGTACGCGACGACGCCGGCCGTGATGAAGCCGAGCGGCCAGAAGCCGTCCATCAGCGCGATCAGGCGGCCGCGCTTCTCGGTCGGCACGAATTCGGACAGCAGCGTCTGCGCGACCGGGAACTCCATCCCCATCCCGATCCCGAGCAGCACGCGGTAGACGATCAGCGCGTCGACGCTCTGCGCGGTCGAGCACAGGTACGACGCGGCGCCCCACAGCACCATGCTCCACTGGAACACCGGCCGGCGGCCGAAGCGGTCGGCGAGCAGGCCGGCGACGGCCGCGCCGAGCACCATCCCGAAGAAGCTTGCGCTCGCAACGAGGCCGGCGGCCGCGGTCGACAGCCCGAACTCCTTGCGGATCGAGCCGAGCACGAACGTCATCGTGCCGAGGTCGACCGAGTCGAAGAAGAACGCGATCGCGATGATGAAGAAGATCCGCTTGTGATAACCGGAGAACGGCAGGCGTTCGAGCCGGGCGGCGGCGGAGGCGGGAGCGGTGGCGGCGGGCATTGGCGTCCTCTGAAATGAAAAAGGGCCTCGCAGCGCATGCTCCAAGGCCCCGATGCTTCGGTATTCAGTAGACGCGACCACAAAGTGCCGCATCAGAGGAAAAGCGCCGCCTGCTTGCCCAAATGCGTCATCGGCGGGCGGCGCCGGGTGCGTCGGTTTGCGTCAGTTTTTCAGCTTGTATCCGGTGCGGAACATCCACGCGACGATCGCGAGCAGGATCACGAGGAACAGCCCGGTCGCGGCGAGGCTGATCCACACATGCACGTCGGCGAGCCCGTAGAACGACCAGCGGAAGCCGCTGACCAGATACACGATCGGGTTGAACAGCGTGATGACGCGCCACGCGGGCGGCAGCATGTCGACCGAATAGAAGCTGCCGCCGAGGAACGTGAGCGGCGTGATGATCAGGAGCGGCACGAGCTGCAGCTTCTCGAAGCTGTCGGCCCAGATGCCGATCACGAAGCCGAACAGGCTGAACGTGACCGCCGTCAGCACGAGGAACAGCACCATCCAGAACGGATGCAGGATGTGCAGCGGCACGAACAGGCCGGCCGTCGCGAGGATGATGACGCCGAGCAGTATCGACTTCGACGCGGCCGCGCCCACGTAGGCGATCACGATCTCCCAGTACGACACGGGCGCGGACAGGATCTCGTAGATCGTGCCCGTGAAGCGCGGGAAGTAGATGCCGAACGACGCGTTCGAGATGCTTTGCGACAGCAGCGACAGCATCACGAGGCCCGGCACGATGAACGACCCGTAGCCGATGCCGTTCACGTCGCTGATGCGCGAGCCGATCGCGGAGCCGAACACGACGAAATACAGCGACGTCGAGATCACCGGCGCGATGATGCTCTGCATCAGCGTGCGGCGCGTGCGGGCCATTTCTGCGCGGTAGATCGCGCGGATTCCATGAAGATTCATGCGCGTCAGGCTCCTTGTGCGCCGTTGCGGCGGTTGTCGATCAGGCTGACGAAAATATCCTCGAGCGAGCTCTGCGTCGTATGCAGGTCGCGAAAGCCGATGCCGGCCGAGCCGAGCGCGCTGATCAGCGTCGCGATGCTCGCGTCGTCGCGCTGCGAGTCGTACGTGTAGACGAGCGCGGCGCCGTCGTCCGCGCGTTCGAGCCCGAACGGCGCGAGCGCGGGCGGCACGTCCGCGAGCGGCTGCTCGAGCTGCACGGTCAGCTGCTTCTTGCCGAGCTTGCGCATCAGCTCGTGCTTGTCCTCGACGAGCACGAGCTCGCCGCCGAGGATGATGCCGATCCGGTCGGCCATTTCCTCGGCTTCCTCGATGTAGTGCGTGGTCAGCAGGATCGTCACGCCGCTTTCGCGCAGCGAATCGACGAGCTTCCACATGTCGCGGCGCAGCTCGACGTCGACGCCGGCCGTCGGCTCGTCGAGGAACAGGATGCGCGGCTCGTGCGACAGCGCCTTCGCGATCATCACGCGGCGCTTCATCCCGCCCGACAGCGTCATCAGCTTGCTGTCGCGCTTGTCCCACAGCGACAGCGCCTTCAGCGTCTTCTCGATATGCGCGGGATCGGGCGCCTTGCCGAACAGGCCGCGGCTGAACGACACGGTCGCCCACACGGTTTCGAACGCGTCGGTGGTCAGCTCCTGCGGCACGAGGCCGATCATTTCGCGGGCCGCGCGGTATTGATCGCGGATGTCGTGGCCGCCGACCGTCACGCGGCCTTCGGTCGGCGTGACGATGCCGCAGATCGAGCCGATCAGCGTCGTCTTGCCGGCGCCGTTCGGCCCGAGCAGCGCGAAGATCTCGCCGGGGCGGATGTCGAGGGTCACGTGCTTCAGCGCCTGGAAGCCGGACGCGTAAGTCTTGGAGAGGTCGGAGACGGAAAGGATCGGTTGCATGCTCACGGATGGCACGGCCGGCCGGCGCGACGGTGTGTGCCGCGCGTGCCCGGTATCGCCGCCGCTGCGAAGCGGCCGGGATCGGGGACGGCATGGCGAACGGGCGTCATGTCGAACGGCGTTGTGGTGCGGGATCGCGGGACCGCCATATTAGCAATCGGTAGATGGAAATGCATTTCGGTGGAAAGGCCGGGCGTTGTTGGCGTCGGATTTGCTCGAAATGCTTGAGTGTTGCTCAATAAAGCTGTGCTTTGTTTGAGTTGTTCGAACAATTTTGGATATTTTCGGCGAGCCGGACGGCGATCGCGTTTTCTCGCCACCGCGCGGAGGCCGGCCCGCCGACTGTGCCGCCCGAACGCCTCTGCGCCGTACCGGGACGGCATGCCTGGCGCTCGCGATAATGCGTTCCTTTCACGGTTCACGGAGCGGGGCGAATGTCTTTGATCGATTTCAAATCCGTTGCGGCCGCGCAGGCCGCCGCATGGAAATCCACGATCGTCGGCGAGGTCGGGCCGGCCAGGATCAAGGTGTTGCGCATGGATGCGCAGCCGTACGAAGCGGAAGTGCACGACTACAACGAAGGGCTGCTGGTGCTCGACGGCCGGCTGATGCTCGAAGTCGGCGCGGAAACGGTCGTGGTCGAGGCCGGGCAGATGTATCTCGCGCTCGCCGGCACGCGCCACGCGGTGCTGCCCGGCAGCCACGGTACGCTCGCGATCATCGACGTGTAAAAGGTTGCGCGCCGCATTCACGAGGCCGCCTGCGAGCCGGCTCGCCCGCCCGGCGCGGAAAGCGGCCTGCCGCGCAAGCCCGTCGCGCGGCCCATCTATTTGTCTGAGCAAATAAAATGAAGGTCGTTTGAAAAATTGTCAAACTCCGTGAAAACACTAGGATCGCGCGGTTCCGTTCGTTTGGAACTCTGCATCCATTTACTTGTTTGAATGGTCCGATCATAGTCTCGTCAAACGACGCATCACGATAACGAATCAAGCGTACGTACGGAGACCAATTCAATGCGACGCGTATCCGCGGGGCCAACCGGACTGCCGTTTCCCAGTTTTTCGCTGAATGCAGGCGCGACATACGTCGTCAGCCTGCGTTGCCGCATCGCCGTGTAGCGGCGCACCACTTTCCGTTTCGATCGTTCCGACGGCGCCGTGCCGCATGACGGCGCCGCGGGAGCGCGCTTGTCTGCCGCCGCGGCTTTCGTCGCATTTGCATGAGCTGAAGGGCGGTCGCATTGCGAACACCATCATGCGCCGCGCGCTCGTGCGGCGGCGCGATACCAACCGGCGAGCCATGCAGCCCGTCCGGACGAGACTCGTCGTACCTGTAAAGGAGGGGTTGATGATTTGCATTCCTGAATGGCGGAAGGTGATCCTGTCGTGCGCGGTGTTGGCGCTGCCGTTCGTCGCCGGTTGCGGCGGCGGCGACGATCCGGGGCCGATCAACGTGCCGCAGTGCTCGGGCAGTGCATGCGGGCCGAGCGGCGCGATCACGCAACCGCCCGTCGTGACGAAGCTGTGTCCCGATTCGCTCGATTACACGACGACCTACACGGGTGGCGCCGGCAGCGGCGAATACGTGAAGGTGAAGTTCGACACGACGAAGCTCACGTATCAGATGCAGTTCATCGAATCGTCGGTACCGACGTCGGCGGGGCAGGTCAACGACACGCGCGCGGGCCTGACGATCAGCGGCGCATTCCATCATCCGACCAACCTTCCGACCGCCGAGCAGAACCGCTGCGCGTTCGTGCTCGATAGCGGCGCGACGAGCGACGGCGCGTATTCGGTGACGATCAAGCGTACCGATCCGCCGATGCTGTTCGTCGGCAATGGCGTGGTTGGCGGCGGAATTCCGGGGGCGACGATCGCGTTCCAGGGCATTGAGCCGATTCCGGGTTTTGTCCTTGGCGTGGTGCCGTCGCGCACATTCGATTTCTATCCGTTCATCGGCTTTGTCGAAACGGAAACCGACTTCACGAAGGTCGCTGGCAACTACAACGAAGTCGGTATCCATTTGTCGCCGGTCGGCGGTACCGCCCAGAATGCGAACGGGGCTGTCGGCTGGGAGCCGGACGTCGTCAACTGGAACCAGACGTTCAATGCGGACGGTTCGTGCACGATCACGCAGGGCAGCGACTACTCGTGCCAGACGACCGGGTCGCCGTGGACGCTGCGCAAGAACGCGGACGGGTCGGCGGACAACGTGTTCGTGAGCAATGCGGTGGCGAACCCGTTCGGTACGGTTGCGTATCCGGTCGCCGGGCAGGCGCCAGGCCTCGTGATCGTGACGCCGAGTCAGGCGAAGGGCATCATGATCGTCGGCAAGCTGAACGGCGTACGGGTGCCGATCGTGATTCGCGTCGGCTATACCCATGTGGATGCGAGCAATCCGCTCGCGTCGGTCGCCGATGCCGAAGTCGGGATCTCGATGCTCTCGTCGTCCACGGCGATTGCCGCGAACTCGCTGAAGGGCGGTTACATCGGCGCGACGAGCGCATCCGCATGCGGTGTCGTGACATCTACCGGCGTGGGGAACACCATCGCGCAGTCCGGCCCGAGCTTCGATAACCAGGTGCCGCACCCGGATCTGCCGGGCACCTTTGCCAACGGCTTCTTCATGGCGGAAGCGGGTAGCTGCAACGACGGCACTGCCGTGTCGACGATCTCCGCGAACTACACGTCGACGTTGTTCCAGGGCGGCACCGCGGCATTCATCGATCCGCAGACGTCTTCGGTAACGTCGCAGTTCGTGCTCGACTACACGCAGGCAACGCCCGGCAAGGTCAAGGTCACGGCCAACAGCGATTTCAACGCGAAGGGCGCAAGCGGCAATGTCGCGATCTTCAAGAAGGGCGACACGGGCTGGATCGTGACGGCCGGCAACGTCTACGCAATGGTCGTCAACAACAGCCAGGTCAACCCGTTCTTCACGGTCGGCGCGTTCGTCCAGTAACCGCGTACCGAACAAGTCACACCGGCGGCGCATGCGTCGCCGCCGGCGAATCTAATTTCAAGAGGATTCCTATGAATGTGAAGCATTGGATGGCCGCGGCGTCGCTCGCGCCCGTGCTGGCTGCGTGCGGCGGCGACGGCGACCCGCCGCCCGCGCCGGTGGTCCGGCTGTGCCCGCAGGCGATCGACTACAACACGGTGTTCATCGGCGGCTCCGGGTCGGGCGAGCTCGTGAAAGTGCAGCTCGACACCACGAAGATGACGTTCCGGATGACCTACCTCGCATCGCCGGTGCCGACTGCCGCGGGCACCGTGCAGCCGACGCGCGACACGGCGCCGGCCAACGTCGTCGACGGCACGCTGGCCGACGAAACGGGCTTGCCGACGGTGAAGCTGAACCAGTGCACGTTCCGGATGCAGAACGCGAGCCTCGATCCCAGTCGGCCCGCGCGACTGTTCCTCGGAGAAGGCGTGCTGGGCGGCGCGATTCCTGGTGCGACGATCCAGTTCGACGGCGTGATCGGCGTCGGCAAGATTCCGAAGACGACGTTCCCGTATTACCCGTTCATCAGCTTCTCGTCGCTGGAGACCGACCTGACGAAGATCGCCGGCACCTACAACCAGCTCGGTTATCACCAGGTTCCGTCGCAGAACTTCCAGCCGGTGGCGCTCGATCAGAAGGTGACGATCAACGCGGACGGCAGCTACGTCGAGACCGACAACTTCGGCAAGAAGAACGGCGGGCAGCCGCTTGCATCGAGCACGACCGTGAACCAGCCGTTCACGCTGCGTCCGGATGCGCCGGCGTTCCAGTCGCTCAACTACCAGCCGCAGATTCCGCCGACGCTCGCCGCGCTCGATCCGGCGAAGGCCGGCAAGGGGATCCTGATCGTCGGCAAGCTGCGCAACCAGCTCGTGCCGATCTTCATCCGCACCGGCGCCGCGAACGCGGACCTCACGCAGGGCCCGCCGAGCGCGGACGACGAATCGGGCATCTCGTTCCTGAGCCCGCAGACGGCGATTGCGCCCGGCTCGCAGAACGGCGAGTACACGGGTGTCGACAGCGCGTTCAACTATCGCGCGACCGCGCTCGTCGGCGCGCAGGCCACGTTGCTCGATCCGTTCAATGCATCGCAGGCCGCGCTCACGCGTGCGCTGAACCTCGACTTCACGCAGAAGGTGCCGGGCGTCGTCACGACCGTGCATGCGGATGCTGCGTCGGGGCCGGCGACCGGAAAGTTCGTGTTCACCGGCGGCGTATTCGGGTTCCTCGACATGGCCGATACGAGCAATCCGTACTTCACGGTCGGCGCGTTCGTGCAGTGACCACACCCGGACGGAGACACGGCGGCGTCGCGCGCGGATGCGCGGCGCCCGGACAGAATGAGAGGGGAGACTTCATGAAGAAGCTGATTGTCGCGGGTGTCGTCGCAGGCGTGTCGACACTCGCATCGGCCCAGCAGGCGGGCGACAACGTCGCGACGCTGGGCTGGCTGCACATCATGCCGCAGGATTCGACCAATGGCCTGACGACGAATCTCGCGAACATGCCGATCAACGGGCCGCTGCGGCTGCCCGGGTCGTTCACGTCGCCGGGCACGAGCCTGACGGTCAACAACGCCGATACGGTCGGCCTCACGCTCACGCACTTCTTCACCGACCATATCGCGGTGACGTCGGTGCTCGGCGTGCCGCCCGAGTTCACGCTGACCGGGCACGGCGTGATCCGGCCGCCGGGCCCGGCCGGCTCGCTCGGTTCGGTCGACATGGACAAGACGTCGAACCAGCCGGCCGTGAAGAACGCGCGGCAGTGGAGCCCCACGATCATTCTGCAGTACTACTTCAATGCGCCGACGGCGAAGTTCCGCCCGTTCGTCGGGATCGGCGTGGCCTACAGCTGGTTCAGCAACATCGAGCTGAACGGCAACTTCGCGAAGGACATCAACGAGAACCTCGGCAGCGTGCTCGCGGCCGGCGCCGGCAAGCCGGGGGCGACGTCGGTGGAGGGCAAGGCGTCGTCGTCGTTCACGCCGGTCTACAACGTCGGCGCGAGCTATGCGATCGACAAGCACTGGGGGCTCACCGCGACGCTGACCTACATGCCGCTGAAGACGTACTCGTCGCTCGTGATCAAGGCGGCCGACGGTTCGACGCTCGCGACCACGCGCACGCGGCTGAAGGCCGATCCGCTGATCACGTTCGTCGGGATTTCCTACAAGTTCTGAGCCGACCGGCGCGCATGACGCGTGCCGGCGGCTTCCTGCGACCGGCTGGCCGGGCTCTTTCGGCCGGACGGTTGCGTTCCTGGCGGCGTGCCGCCATTTGTGAAGAGAGGGGGCAGTTCAAATGAGCATTCGCAAAATCGTATCGCTTGTTGCTGCAGTGGCATTCACCGCGGTTTCGGCCGCGCCTGCTTTCGCAGTCACCGTTTCGCGCGCTGACGGGCAGCCGATGAACCCGAACGGCGAGCCGTTCTCCGTATCGGGGCTCACGACGCTCAGCAAGGGATCGATCAGCGCAAACTGTACCGCGACGTTCAACGGGACGATCACGTCGACCGGCATCGTCCACATCACGTCGACGCAGTTCGCCGGAGGCGCCACGTGCGGACTGATCAGCGGCAGCGCGAGCAGCACGTCGCCGTGGACGGGCCAGGCCGACAGCACGACGCAGTTGTCGATCAACAACGTGCAGGTGAACGTCGCGCTGCTCGGCGCGTGCGGCCCGAGCAAGGTGGTAACGGCTTGGAACGACCCGAACTCGTCGCTGACGTTCAATAACGCTGCATTGACGCCGAATTGCACGGTGTCCGGCACGGTCACGACGTCGCCGAAGTTCCACGTGCAGTAAGCGTCGCGGATCGAAGCGGGGCGTCCGCCGTGCGCGAGGGCCGTGCGGCATGCGCGGCGGGTGTCCGCAGCTTCGATGCATTCGTGCCGTCGCGCGTATCGGCGCGACGGCCGATGGGCCGCCCGTGTCGCGATCCGATGCGGGCGGACCTGCAAGGTCGGCACGGTGTACCGCGCGGACCGAAACAACATTATTCCAATTGGCCAGAACACTCCCGGACGACCCATGCTCACCGACCCAGCGAAGTATGGCGATGCCCGCGGCGCGACGCCTGACCGGCTGCGCACGGCCGCGTGGCTGCAGTACCTGATCGAACATCTCGACGCCGCCGCTTGCGCGCCGGCGGCGGGCGACGCCGGCGACACGACCGTCGTCGCGTCATACGCGATACGCATGCGGGCGGGCGCGAGCCTGTCTCGTGACGCAGCGGCCGTTCTTCACGGGCTTGCGCCGTGGATCGCAACGGATGGCGGCGGCTGCGCTTGCGACCCGACCGACCCGCTCGGCGCATGCTCGCATGTGCCGTCCGCGCAGCAGCTTGCCGAAGCCGAACGCCGTTGCCCCGGCTCGAGCGCCGTGTTCGACGCGGCGCACGGCGTGATCGACGCGTGCGCATTCGACGATCAAGATGTCGGCTGGGCCGCGCTCGCGCGGATTGCCGGCGGTGTCGAATGCAACGGCGCAGACGTTGGCGAACGTACCGCACATGAAAGAGAAGAGCAGGGTGAGACGCCGCCTGCGAAGAACCTGAGAGAAAAGCTGGCCGTCGTTGCGGCGACGACTGCGGAAACATCGGCCCGTCCCGGCGCCATCATCGACGCGATCGTGCTGCGCGTGTGCGGCCCGCGCGACGATGCATCACGCATCGACGAGATGGCCGCGCTCGCGATGTTCTCGGCCGCGCTCGCAGCCGGCAACGGGATTTCCGTTGCCGCGTATGGCGGTCAGCACAACCTCGTTGCGCGGGCGATCCGCGCGCATCGCGCCGATCTCGCGTCGGTGGACGGGTTGCTTGCCGCGCTGTCCGTGTGCCGGCTCGATCGACTCGTCGGCGCGGGCAGCTTCTGGGCGTACTACCTGCTGGCGGGCATCGTGATCGCCGCGCCGGACGCGGTGCGGGAAATCGGCGGTCGTTTTCATGGCGACACATGGCAGGCGTGGCTCGACGACGTGCTCGCGTGGCCGGCGGTCAGCCGCTTCGGGCCGAAGGAGGATGTCGGGTTCGAACACCTGCGCGACGCGATGAGCCTGACGTCGCGATGGAACCCGATCGTCCGCGCAAAGCGGATGCGGACGCGGGCCGTGGCGACGGCCCGGTTCGGCGAAGACGCAGAGAAGGCCCGCTGACACTCGGCTTTGCCGACATGAAACGACATGACCTGCGCGCGAGCACCCGCTCGCGCTGAAATACGGCACCCCATTCGCGCGCGCGAGTGGGGCATGAAGCAGCGGCGCCCCTCGTCGTCACGCACGGTCGGCGTCTCCCGCCGACCGCGCGCCATGCCACCCTGACTGACAGCGCGGCGGCAGCAGATCCGAGCCGCATCGACCGGACGCAGTATGATTCCGCAGGCAATGCCGGCGATCGATCGATTCGGGGTACCCGACCGCCCGCACCGCCGAAGATCCGCCAAGCTTGTTGAAAGCCGGACGCGAGACGCAGTCGCGTGAGAGCGCCGCTGCCGAACCCGCGTCCGGATCACCTTCATCGAAACGGTCAGTCAGATGTCAAAGCACAACAAAAAAATTCTTCTCCTGAGCGTCAGCGCGGGCGCCGGGCATACCCGCGCGGCCGAAGCGATCCGCGCATTCGCAGGCAGTCATCCCGCCGGCATCGAAGCCACGCACCTGGACGTGATGGATTTCGTGTCCACCGGCTTTCGCAAGCTGTACACCGACCTCTACATCAAGCTCGTCAGCAGCCAGCCGGCGCTGTGGGGTTACCTGTACCAGAAGACCGACGAGGTCGATCCCGCCGCGCCGTCGCAGAAAATCCGGCGCGCGATCGAGCGGCTCAATTGCCGGCAGCTGCTCGCGGAAATCGAACGGCAGCGCCCGGACGCGATCATCTGCACGCACTTCCTGCCGGCCGAACTGCTGTCGCGCGAGATCCGCAAGGGGCGCGTCGACACGCCGGTGTGGGTGCAGGTCACCGATTTCGACCTGCACAGCATGTGGGTCGTGCCGAACATGCGCGGCTACTTCGCGGCCAACGACGAGATCGCGTGGCGCATGCACGCGCGCGGCATGGCGCCTGAAACGGTGCATGTCAGCGGCATCCCGATCATGCCGGCGTTCGGCCAGCCGCTTGACCGCGCGGCCTGCGCGGCCGAATTCGGCCTCGATCCCGCGCGACCGACGTTCCTGATGATGTCCGGTGGTGCGGGCCTCGGCGGACTCGACGTGCTGGCGACGCGGCTGCTGGAGATGGACGCCGATTTCCAGTTGATCGCGCTGGCCGGCAAGAACCAGGCGATGCTGGCGTCGCTGCAGGCGCTCGCTGCGCGGCATCCGGGCCGGCTCTTTCCGCAGGGCTTCACGCAGCAGGTCGAACGCCTGATGGCCTGTGCCGACCTCGTCATCACGAAGCCGGGCGGCCTGACGACGTCCGAATGTCTCGCGATGCAGCTGCCGATGATCGTCAACTCGCCGATTCCGGGCCAGGAAGAGCGCAATGCGGATTTCCTGCTCGAACAGGGCGTTGCGCTGAAGGCCATCGACGACGATGCGCTCGTCTACCGGATCCGCGCGCTGCTGCAGACGCCGGAGCGCCTGGCCGACATGCGCCGCCGCCTGGCCCCGCTCGGGCGGCCGCTGGCAGGACGCTTCGTGCTCGATCGCGTGCTCGGCCTGGAGCCTGCCGCATGAGCGTCGCGCGTTTTGTGCCGACGCGCCATACGTTGTTCGTCGTCGCGTGGGTCATGTTGCTCGCGTTCTTTTTCGCGAACGTCGAGATCCAGATCGAGGGCAGCGCGGGCTGGGCCGCCAACCTGCCGACCTGGCGCATCGACAAGCACTGGCTGCTCGATATCTTCTGGGGCGGGCGCCCGATGACCGGATACCACGCGTGGGTGTTCCCGTTCGTCGCGCTGTTCTTCCATCTGCCGCCCATCTTCAACGCGCGCTGGTCGTGGCGCATCGAAGCCCGCATCATCGCGTGCATCATGGTGTTCTGGCTGACCGAGGATTTTCTGTGGTTCGTGCTGAATCCGGCCTACGGCCTTGCCCGCTTCAACCCGGCGCACGTGCCTTGGCATATCCACTGGCTGGGCGTGGCGCCTACCGACTACTGGACGATGAGCGCCGCCGCGATCGTCCTGTTCATCCTGTCGCGCGAGCGCGAGCGCGCATTCCACTGAACACCGAACCAACATGAAGATCGCCTTCATTGCCGCGATCGCCGTTACGCTTGCCGGGCTCGTGCAGCCGGCCCATGCGGACCCGGTGTCCGGCGTTTCCTCACGCCCGATCCAATGGGCGCAAAACATTGCCGATGCGCGCGTGAACAACCTGCATCGCATCACGCCGACGCTGTACCGCAGCGCGCAGCTTTCGCGGGAAGACGTGCCGGAATTGCAGAAGCTCGGCATCCGCAAGGTCATCAGCTTCCGCGCATTTCACGCGGACGACAGCATCCTGGCCGGCACGCAGATCACGATGCAGCGCATCCGGATCAATACGTGGTACATCCGCGACGAAGACATGGTCGCCGCGCTGAAGGCGCTGCGGACCGCCGACCAGGACGGCCCGGTGCTGATCCATTGCCAGCACGGCGCCGATCGCACCGGGCTCGTGTCGGCGCTGTACCGGATGGTGTACCAGGGCTGGACGCGCGAGCAGGCGCTCGACGAACTGCAGCACGGCGGCTACGGGTTCCATCCGATCTGGCAGAACATCACGAATTACCTGAAGCACGTCGACGTCGAGCATTTGCGGCAAGAGGTCAACAACGGTTGAGCCGGAAATGAAAAACGCCGCCGACGGTAATCGTCGGCGGCGTTTCTCGTGGGCGTTCGGGCAACGCGCCCGCAACCGTCAGACTGTCTCCGGCTGCCTTGCCGCCTTCGCGACGAAGTAACGCACGACGACGCACGCGAGCGGCTTCCTGCCGCGAATCTGAAGTGTGGTCATGATTGGCGCCTTGTGGCCCGACAGACTTCCTTTCATTCCAATCGCATTTCAGGACTCGTTCAATTTAATTCTTAAGGTATGCAGAACAAGATCGTCCCGGGTTGTTTCGCAAACGTTTGAGAGGGAGAGGATCCTTGGCCCCGAGCAGCGTTCTTGTCGTTCCATCCGCACGTGCGGGCGTCGACATCCACCAGTCCTGCAGTCTGGGCATGCCTTAGGCGAAGAGCGCCGCGCTCGCGGACATCTTTGCCTTCGAAGGTGCCAGCGGCATGAGCGAACCGACGAAGTACACGATCCGGTTCACCCATCCCGTGCACTCGTGCAACATGGGATCCGACCTCCGCACTGCCCCGGATAGTCCGCGCAGCCGGAGCGGTCTGATCGGCCGCTTCTTTGGCGTGGAGCTGCTTAACTCCATTATATTGTGGTTATTGTCGTAATTTTGCCGATAAGGCGTGAAATTTAGGAATTACGCCTCTTGAGCCAAGGTGGCGTTAATTCTATAATTTTGGGTGCTAACTGGCATAGAAGGGGTAGATACACACTATGTTGGATTTAAGCTTTAGCAAGCCGAGTGAGGTCGTCAAGCGCCTCTGCGATCGCTTGCGCACAGAGCGTTTGGCTCTGGGCATGACTCAGTCGGATCTGGCCGGGCGTGCCGGCATTGGGGCCAACACCGTGTCCAACCTGGAGGCCGGGCGCAATGTCGGCTTCGAGGCCGTGGTCCGGGTGGCGATGGCGCTCGGCCGAATCAAGGAGTTCGAAGGTCTGTTCCAGCCAAAGCTGGACAGCATCGAGGACATTCTGCGCTACGAGAAAACAGCCAAGCGCCTCCGTACAAGGAGGAAGTCCAGCAATGCCTGAACAAGTGAATGTCTTCTACGAGGGCTGGGGGGAGCGATGGCATTGGGGCACGCTGGTCTCCACGACAGCCCTGACCGGTCGCCCACTGATCGTGTTCGAGTACAGCAACGAGGCCAGGCAAAGGGGCCTGGAGCTGTCTTCGTACACGCTGCCGCTGGAGGGCCCTCAGTTGCGGCGAGATTTCCCAGGCCATCAGTTGCAACTTCCGGGGCCTGTCTATGACGCCTTGCCAGACGGGTGGGGCATGCTGCTGATGGACCGTATGTTCAGGCGCCGTGGACTCAACACGGCCCGCATTGGCGCCCTGGAGCGGTTGGCCTATATCGGTAGCAACGCGATGGGGGCCATGACGTTTGAACCCGTCGCACCCGAAGGAGAGGCGCCGGACGTCCACATCCCGCTGGAACAGCTTGCTGCCGAAGTGCAGGAAGTGCTCCATGGTGAAGGTAGTGAGTTCCTGCAGACGTTGCTGCTGGTGGGCGGCTCGCCCCAAGGTGCAAGGCCCAAGGCCCTGGTCTATCGCGATCCGCAAACCGGTGGGCTTACCACGGCCGTCACGCCGGGCTTCGACGCCTGGCTGGTCAAGTTCCCGGGCGGAGAAGAGCATGCCGAGGTGTGCGCCATCGAGATGGTCTACGCCGAATGTCTGCGCAGATGTGGCATCGAGACCCCGGACACGCAGTACTTCGGTTTGCCCAATGGGCTGGCGGCGTTCGCCAGCAAGCGCTTTGATCGGCATGATGGATTGCGCGTCCCCATGCAGAGTCTCGCGGCGTTTACGGGGGCCGATTACCGGATTGCGGGGTCGTTGGACTACTTCAACTTCTTGCGGGCGACCCAGATCTGTACCAACGACGTGCGAGAGATGGGGAGGGCCTTCGAGCGCGCCGTCTTCAACGTCGCGTTTAACAACCGAGACGACCATCCCAAGAACTTCTCCTACGTCATGGCGCCAAATGGTCAGTGGAGACTGGCGCCGGCCTACGACGTGACCTTCTGCGAGGGACCCGGTGGATATCACCAAATGGACGTGATGGGTGAGGCACTGGAGATTTCCCGCGCGCACATGCTTCGGCTTGCCGAGGAAGCCGAAGTGCCCCAGGCCGTTGCCGGCAGAATGATTGACGGCATTTGCGAAGTGGCCAGCCAATTCTCGGACATGGCCGAGAACATGTACCCGCGGATTATTACTCGAGATACCTTGCGCACGATCCAAGGCCGCATCAACGAGAACGTTGCCCTGCTACGCCAGGGTCCCGCGGGCCGCGCTCACCGGTGAAGATGAACCGGCCGGCGAACGGTTCAGAAGTCCTCCAGCCGTTCAAAACGCGTGCGCCCGCGAACTCATCCGGCCGATGTGATCACATGGCTGCAAGTCGGGAACTCGCTTCCGCGCAAGTCACCGTAAAAGAAACGAAAACGCCGCCAACCGTCACTGCCGGCGGCGTTTCGTCAGTATGTCGATGAGCGGGCAGCACGCCCGCCGTCGTCAAACCGTCTCCGGCTGCCTCACCGCCTTCGCGACATCGCGCGCGAGCGCGCCGTTCGCGACGAAGTAAGGCACGTCGACACGCGCGAGCGGCTGCTTCCCACGAATCTTGTCGGCGATCTTTTCCGCGATCATGATCGTCGGCGCGTTCAGGTTGCCGGTCGTGATGATCGGCATGATCGATGCATCGACGACGCGCAGGCCTTCCAGCCCGTGCACGCGACCCTCTTCGTCGACCACCGCCATGTCGTCGTAACCCATCTTGCACGAGCACGACGGATGGAACGCGGTCTCCGCACGAGCACGCACGAACGTGTCGAGCTCCTTGTCGCTCTTGCAGTCGGCGCCCGGGTTCAGCTCGCGGCCGCGATAGCGGTCGAGCGCGGGCTGCCGCATGATCTCGCGCGTCGCGCGGATCGCATCGCGGAACTCGCGCCAGTCGAGCGCTTCGGCCATGTAGTTGAACAGGATGCTCGGATGCTGGTTCGGATCGCGCGAGCGCAGTTTCACGCGGCCGCGGCTCGGCGAGCGCATCGAGCCGACGTGCGCCTGGAAGCCGTGCATCTCGATCGCGTTCGAGCCGTTGTAGTTGATCGCCACCGGCAGGAAGTGATACTGGATGTTCGGCCAGGGATCGTCGTCGCGCGTGCGGATGAAGCCGCCCGCCTCGAAGTGGTTGCTCGCGCCGAGGCCGGTGCCGTTCAGCATCCATTCGAGGCCGATCTTCGGCTGGTTCCACCACTTGAGCGCCGGGTACAGCGACACGGGCTCCTTGCACTCGTACTGGATGTACATCTCCAGGTGGTCCTGCAGGTTCTGGCCGACACCGGGCAGGTCGAGCACGACGGGAATGTCGAGTTCCTTCAGCCACGCGCCGGGGCCGACGCCCGAGCGCTGCAGCAGTTGCGGCGATGCGATCGCGCCGCTGCACACGAGCACTTCGCGGCGCGCATGCGCGGTCGCGCGCTCGCTGCCGCGCAGGTACGTGACGCCCGATGCGCGCTTGCCGTCGAACAGGATGCGGTCGGCGAGCGCGTGCGTGACGATCTCGAGGTTCGGCCGCGCACGCGCCTGGTCGAGATAACCGCGCGCGGTGCTCGCACGGCGGCCGCGCGGCGTGACGGTGCGGTCCATCGGGCCGAAGCCTTCCTGCTGATAGCCGTTCAGGTCGTCGGTGCGCGGATAACCGGCCTGCACGCCCGCGTCGACCATCGCCTCGAACAGCGGGTTCACGCCCGGCTTGCTGGTGGTGACCGACACGGGGCCGCTGCCGCCGTGATAGTCGTTCGGGCCGACGTCGCGCGTCTCGGCTTTCTTGAAGTACGGCAGGCAGTCGAGATACGTCCAGTTCTCGAGGCCCTTGTGCGTCGACCAGTTGTCGTAGTCGAGCGCGTTGCCGCGGATGTAGCACATGCCGTTGATCAGCGACGAGCCGCCGAGCCCCTTGCCGCGGCCGCATTCCATCCGGCGGTTGTCCATGTGCGGCTCGGGGTCGGTCTCGTACGCCCAGTTGTAGCGGCGGCCCTGCAGCGGATAGGCGAGGGCGGCCGGCATCTGCGTGCGGAAGTCGAAGCGGTAGTCGGGGCCGCCCGCTTCGAGCAGCAGCACCGTGACGTCCGGATCTTCCGTCAGGCGCGTTGCGAGCACGTTGCCCGCGGAACCTGCACCGCAGATGATGTAGTCGTATTCGCGTGTCGTCATGACGGTCAATCTCCTTAAAACACCGGGTTGTAGCGGCCGAGCTCGACCTGCACCGACTTGATCCGAGTGTAGTGCTCGAGCGTCGTGATGCCGTTCTCGCGTCCGACACCGGATTGCTTGTATCCGCCAACCGGCATTTCGGCCGGCGATTCGCCCCACGTGTTGATCCAGCAGATGCCGGCTTCGAGGCGATGGATCGTGCGGTGCGCGCGCGACAGGTTCTCGGTCACGACGCCGGCCGCGAGGCCGTAGTGCGTGTCGTTCGCGCGAGCGATTACTTCGTCCTCCGATTCGAAATCGAGGATGCTCATCACCGGCCCGAAGATTTCCTCGCGAACGATCTTCATGTCGTCGCGGCAATCGCCGAACACCGTCGGCGCGACGTACTGGCCGCTGCCGAAGTGGCCGTCGGTCAGGCGCGTGCCGCCTGCCAGCAGCTTCGCGCCTTCGGCCTTGCCGCTTTCGATGAAGCCGAGCACCTTGTCGAGCTGCGCGGCCGACACGAGCGGGCCGAAGTTGGTATCGGCATCGGTCGGCTTGCCGACGCGGATGCGCTTCACGCGTTCGAGCACGCGCTGCGTAAACGCGTCCTTGATCGAGCGGTGCACGAACACGCGCGTGCCGTTCGTGCAGACCTGGCCCGAGCTGAAGAAGTTGGCGGTCACCGCGATGTCGGCCGCGCGGTCGAGGTCCGCATCGTCGAACACGATCAGCGGCGACTTGCCGCCGAGTTCCATCGTCACTTCCTTCAGCGACGATGCGCCGGCCAGCGACATCACCTTCTTGCCCGTCTCGACGCCGCCCGTGAACGACACCTTCGCGATGTCCGGGTGGCCCGTGAGCAGCGCGCCGACGGAACCGTCGCCCTGCACGACGTTGAACACGCCGGCCGGCACGCCGGCTTCCGTATAGATTTCCGCGAGCTTCAGCGCGGTCAGCGGCGTGACTTCGCTCGGCTTGAACACCATCGCGTTGCCGGCCGCGAGCGCGGGCGCCGTCTTCCAGCACGCGATCTGGATCGGGTAGTTCCATGCGCCGATGCCCGCGCACACGCCGAGCGGTTCACGGCGCGTGTAGACGAACGAATCGGCGCGCAGCGGCACCTGCAGCCCTTCGATCGCGGTCGCGAGGCCCGCGTAATACTCGATCACGTCCGCGCCGGTGACGATGTCGACCGCGAGCGTCTCGCCGATCGGCTTGCCGGTGTCGCGCGTTTCGAGCGCAGCAAGTTCGTCGTTGCGCTCGCGCAGCAGGTCGACCGCGCGGCGCAGGATGCGCGAGCGCTGCATCGCGGTCATCGCGGCCCATTCGCGCTGGCCTTCCTGCGCGGACGCAACCGCGCGGTCGACGTCGGCCGCGCTCGCCTGCTGCACCTGCGCGAGCAGTTCGCCGGTGGCGGGATCGAAGGTGTCGAAAGTCTTGCCGCTCGTGGCGTCGACGTAACCGCCGCCGATGTAGAGGCGCTGCAAACCGAATACGGACATGAGGATCTCCTTGAGGGCGACTGTGTGCGCGTCAGTCGGACGCGAGCAGCAGGTCGATGTAATCGTGGGCGAGCTTCAGCGTCGCCCGGGTGTCGATGGGGCCGCCGGCGAGCGCGCCGCGCAGCCACAGGCCGTCGATCAGCGCGGCGAGGCCGCTGGCGGCTTCGCGCGCCTTCGTGCGCGGCAACGCCTTCGCGAATTCCGCGCACAGGTTCGAATGGAGGCGCCGCGTGTTGACGTGCTGCAGGCGCTTGAGCATCGGGTCGTGCATGCTCTGCGACCAGAACGCGAGCCACGTCTTCATCACGGGCGCGCTGACCTGCGTCTCGTCGAAGTTCGCGGCGACGACTGCACGCAGCCGCGAACGCGGATCCTTGCGCGCCGCCGCGCGGCGGCGCGTGGTGGCCGACCACAGGTCGCGCAGCACGTGCCGCATCGTCGCTTCGAGCAGGCCGTCCTTGTCGCCGAAGTAGTGGCTGACGATGCCCGTCGAGATCTTCGCGCGTTGCGCGACCGATGCGAGCGTCGTGCCGGGCAGGCCCGCTTCGTC
This sequence comes from Burkholderia pyrrocinia, assembly GCF_022809715.1. NCBI lineage: Bacteria > Pseudomonadati > Pseudomonadota > Betaproteobacteria > Burkholderiales > Burkholderiaceae > Burkholderia > Burkholderia pyrrocinia. The sequence goes on along the minus strand of NZ_CP094460.1, from coordinate 1,539,714 downwards.
GATCGAACGCAGCGTGGCGTCGATCAACTGTGCGCGGCGTATCTCCCGCATTCCGACTTTCGGCATCGCGACTCCCTTCGCCCGGACGGGCCATCCATGGAAGTCGAGAGCTTAGCGGTTTTTTATTGAACGATCAATCAACAAAAAATCGGGGTCTGACGATGGCAGGGTGTTCTGCAGGGTGACGGATCGATCGCTTGCCGCGATGTGCAGATGCGGAAAAACGAATTGAAAGAAGGTTAATTAAGCTGGAGTTTGTTTAAAACGGTTTGTGAAAAGATGGTGCAATGCACCGGAAAATTTCCAGTAGCGTTTCTATTACAAAACGAAAGAGTGTGGATGCCTGTAATATTCTTCACGATGTGGAATGGCGAGTGCAAGTGATGAAGATCGGAAAATTCCGGAAATCCGTTTAAATCAATCGATTTAAATGACGTATCGCATTGAATTTGAACGGAAATATGTGATTAATTTCCGCCGGAGATGACGCCTCGCAAACGATTGCCAGTGCCTTTGTGGCGATCTCTCATACCATATAAATTGATAAAAAAATTTGAATCCGGTGTATTCCCGGGTCGAATAGAGGGAATCGTTGGAGTGACTTGAGTCAGTAATATTGTCCGTATTAGTATGGCGCCGCACTACGAGGAATGAATGGGCGCCGCCGGTATTTGCCGCGGTGCGTCGGCAATGGGCGCGGCGACAGGTCGCGCGCAGGGCCGGCACCCGCCATTGCGCACCTGCAGCATGCCGCGACGTCGAGACGCCGCATCCACCGGAGAACGACGATGCCGACCGAAAAACACGTGGTCCCGCTGCCGAATGGTCTGAAGGTCTACGTCGAACGGAACGTGTTCGACCCGGCGTTCGACACGGCGATGCTCGTCAACGGCGCGCTCGCGACGACCGCGTCGTTCGGGCAGACCGTCCAGTATCTGGGCGAGCGGATGAACACGATCTGCTTCGACCTGCCGTACGCGGGGCAGTCGCGCCAGCACAATCCGGGCTGCTTCATCCTGACCAAGGACGACGAAGCCGCGATCCTCCAGCATCTGGTCGAGCGCTTCGCGCCGGCATTCCTCGTGTCGGTGTCGTGGGGCGGCGTCGCATCGCTGTTCGCGCTCGCGCGCGGCTGCCCGAGCGTGCGGCGCGCGGCGATCTGCTCGTTCTCGCCGTTCCTGAACGACGCGATGGTCGACTACGTGACGCGCGCCCGCGATCACATCGCGGCCGGCGAGAACCTGAAGGCCGCGCAGCTGCTGAACGACACCGTCGGCCGCTACCTGCCGCGCATCATGAAGCTGTACAACTACCGGTATCTCACGCGCCTGCCGCGCGACGAGCAGGACCAGGTCGCGTTCCACGTCGACCAGATCCTGTCGCTGCAGCCCGAGCGCTACTTCAGCGAATTCTCGAACATCGGCTGCGAGCTGCTGTTCCTGAACGGCGAGCGCGACGAATACACGACGCCGGCCGATGTTCGCCAGCTCGGTGCGCACGTGTCGCGCGCGCGGTTCGCGACGGTGCCGGACGCCGGCCATTTCCTCGACATCGAAGGCCGCGCGCAGCGCGAACACACGCGTGCGGCGCTGCTCGACTTCTTCTGCGACGGGTCGCCCGTCGCGGCCGGCATCGCGCACGCCGCCGCGCATGCGTGCGTGCCCGCGCCGCTGCACGCGCTGTCGTCGTGACGCCGCACGTCGTGCCGCGGGCCCGGCCCGCGCACCCGAATTCCCATCCCAACGAGGCAGGCCAGCCGTGAATATCGTTCAGACCATCGCCATCGTCGTTCCCTGGGCCGCATGGCTCGCGTACTGGATCGCCACGTCGCAGGGCGTGAAGACGACCGTGCGCAAGGAAGCGTCGCGCTCGCGCACGCTGCAGTCGATTCCGCTGATCGTCGGCGGCGCGCTGATCATCCTGCCCGATCCGTCCTGGCAGGCGCTCGTGCCGGACTGGCAGCGCTTCGGCCTGCAGGCACAGTGCGGGCTCGCGGTGCTGGTCGCGGGCCTGCTGTTCTCGGTGTGGGCGCGGCTGCATCTCGGTACGAACTGGAGCGTGTCGGTCACGCTGAAGGAAGACCACGAACTCGTGCGCACGGGGCCGTACGCGCTCGTGCGTCACCCGATCTACACGGGCTGCCTGCTCGCGCTCGTCGGCGCCGCGCTGATCGGCGGCGAATGGCGCGGCGCGATCGGCGTGCTGCTCGTGTTCGCGTCGCTCGCGTACAAGGTGCGCGTCGAGGAGAGCTGGCTGACCGGGTATTTCGGGTCGGCGTACACGCAGTACCGCCGCGAGGTCGCGGCGCTGATTCCCGGTTTCTACTGATACCGCGAGGCGCGCGATGGCGAAGATGATCGTGACCGCGATCGGTTCCGCGGGCGACGTGCATCCGTTGCTCGGCGTCGCGCGCACGCTCGCGGCGCGCGGTCACGCCGTCGTGTTCTGCACGCACGCGCCGTTCGAGGCGGCCGTGCGCCGTTGCGGTTTCGCATTCGTGCCGGTCGGCACTGCGGCCGAATACGAGGCCGCGATGGCGAACCCCGCGCTGTGGGACCCGCGCACGTCGTTCCGCACGCTGTGGCAGGTGATCGCGCCGATGCTGCGCCCGCATTACGACGCGCTGCATGCGCTGACCGACGACGATACGGTGCTCGTCGGCACGCTGTGGGCGTTCTCCGCGCGCTTCATGCAGGAGCTGCACGGCACGCCTTACGTGTCGGTGCAGGTGTCGCCGTCGACGCTGCTGTCCGCGCATGCACCGCCGACGCACCCGCGCCTGACGATTCCCGCGCGCTGGCCGCTGCCGGTGAAGGCGGCGCTGATGACGCTGATCGAGCGGCAGGTGCTCGACCGCGTATGCGGCCCCGCGCTCGACGCGGTGCGCCGTGAACTCGGGCTCGCGCCCGCGCGGCGCGTGCTCGGCCGCTGGCTGCATTCGACCGACGGCGTGCTGTGCCTGTTTCCCGGCTGGTTCGCGCCGCCGCAGCCCGACTGGCCGTCGAATCATCTGCAAAGCGGTTTTCCGTTGTTCAACGACATCGCGGCGCCTGACGAAGATGCGGAACTCGATGCGTTTCTTGCGGCCGGCGAGCCACCGGTCGTGTTCACGGCCGGCTCGACGCTCGTCGATCACGCGACGTATGCGCGCGCGGTGGCGGACGCGCTGCGCGCGACGGGCGCGCGCGGGATCCTGTTGACGCCGCACGATGCCGCGCCGGACGGCAACCGGTTGCTCGTGCGCCGCTTCGTGCCGATGCGCACGCTGCTGCCGCGTTGTCGCGCGCTCGTGCATCACGGCGGGATCGGCACCGCGGCGCTCGCGTACGAGGCCGGGATCGTGCAGGTCGTGACGCCGTTCGCGCACGACCAGTTCGACAACGCGCAACGCGTCGCGGTGAGCGGCTGCGGCGTGCGCGTCGACGGTCCCGTCGACGGCGCGCGTCTCGGCGCGGCGCTGGCGCACGTGCTGGACGAACCCGCATTCGCGGTGCATGCGGAGCGCGCGCGTGCGCTGCTCGCCGCCGCACCGGACGGCTGTGATGCGGCCGCCGATTTCATCGAACGGTTCGCGCCGAAGCGCGGGCGGGCGATCGTGCGGGCCGATGTCGCGGTGGCCGGCGCATGAGCACCGCGTCGCCGCTTCGCGATGCGCCCGGCGCGCCGTCCGCATTCGACGCGCCGGCCCTGGCGCCAGCGCCGGCCGCGCAGCCGGTGCGCGGTATCCGGCTCGCGCTGCTGACGTTCGCGCTGTCGCTCGCGACCTTCATCGAGGTGCTCGATTCGACCGTGACGAACGTCGCGGTGCCGGCGATCTCCGGCAGTCTCGGCGTATCGAACAGCCAGGGCACGTGGGTGATCAGTTCGTATTCGGTCGCGGCCGCGATCGCGGTGCCTCTGACCGGCTGGCTCGCGCGCCGCGTCGGCGAATTGCGGCTGTTCGTCGGCGCGGTGCTGCTGTTCACGCTGACGTCGCTGCTGTGCGGGCTCGCGCGCGACCTGCATGTGCTGGTGATCTGCCGCGCGCTGCAAGGGCTGTGCTCGGGGCCGATGGTGCCGCTGTCGCAGACGATCCTGCTGCGCACGTTCCCGCCGGACAAGCGCACGATCGCGCTCGCGCTGTGGGCGATGACGGTGCTGCTTGCGCCGATCTTCGGGCCGGTGGTCGGCGGCTGGATCGTCGACAACTTCTCGTGGCCGTGGATCTTCCTGATCAATTTGCCGATCGGGTTGTTCTCGTTCGCGGTGTGCACCGCGATGCTGCGCCCCGACGCGCAGCGCGGCGCGGCCGGCCCGATCGACGTGCCGGGCATCGTGCTGCTGGTGATCGGCGTCGGCTCGCTGCAGGCGATGCTCGATCTCGGCCACGATCGCGGCTGGTTCGATTCGCCGCTGATCGTCACGCTCGCGGTGGTCGCGGCGCTCGCGATCGTGTCGCTGCTGATCTGGGAGGCGGGCGAAGCGCACCCCGTCGTCGATCTCGGCCTGTTTCGCGACCGCACGTTCTCGTTCTGCGTGCTGATCATCTCGCTCGGGATGATGAGCTTCTCGGTGGTCGGCGTCGTGTTCCCGCTGTGGATGCAGGCCGTGATGGGCTACAACGCGTTTCACGCCGGGCTCGCCACGGCATCGCTCGGCGTGCTCGCGCTCGTGTTCTCGATCCTCGTCGGGCTGCATGCGCACCGCTTCGACGCGCGCGTGCTCGCGACGTTCGGCTTCCTCGTGTTCGCGGCCGTGCTCGCGTGGGACGCGCATTTCACGCTGAAGATGACGTTCGCGCAGATCGCCGCGCCGGGGCTGATCCAGGGGATCGGGCTGCCGTGCTTCTTCATTCCGCTGACCGCCGCGACGCTGTCGCGGATTCCGGACGACCGGCTCGCCGCTGCGTCGAGCCTGTCGAACTTCCTGCGCACGCTGTCGGCCGCGTTCGGCACCGCGATGAGCGTGACGCTGTGGGACAACCGTGCGACCTATCACTACGACGTCGTGTCGCAATCCGTCACGCATGCGTCGGCGAACACGCAGCGCTTCGTGCACACGCTGAACGCGATGGGCGTGGACGGCGTGCGCGAGCTGACGACGCTGCACCAGGTCGTGATGCAGCAGGCTTACATGATGGCGACGAACGACATGTTCTGGATGGCGAGCATGACCTGCCTCGTGCTCGCCGCGATGATGTGGCTGACGCGGCCGAAGCGCGGCGCGGCGGCGTCCTTCGGGCATTGAGGAGACGAACATGACGACACTCGGCGCACTCGTGATCCTGTATTACCCGAGCGACGCGCAGCTCGAAGCGCTTGGCGCGTGGCGGCACGCATGCGACGCGTTGCTCGTCGTCGACAACACGCCGCAGCCCGATGCGCGGGCGCGCGACCTGTGCGCGCGCGAAGGCATCGCGCTGCTGCATCACGGCAACCGCGGCGGGATCGCGGGCGCATACAACGCGGGGCTCGCGGCGCTGTTTCGCGACCGCATCGATGCGGTCGCGCTGTTCGACCAGGATTCGTCGGTGCCGGCCGCGTATTTCCCGGCGATGCGCGATGTCTGCGCGGGGCTCGCGGGGCGTGCGTTCCTGGCCGGCCCGCGCATCTTCGACGAGAACGCGCGCAGCTTCCTGCCCGAACTCTCGACCAACGGGATCGGGCTGCGCCGCCTGCGCATCGAGCCGGGTGCACCGATGCAGCGCTGCGCGTTCCTGATCTCGTCGGGCTGCGTCGTATCGCGCGGCGCGTTCGACGTGCTCGGCCGGTTCGACGAGACGCTGTTCATCGATCACGTCGATACCGAATACAGCTTCCGCGCACTGTCGCGCAACGTGCCGCTTTATGTCGTGCCGTCGCTGGTGCTGCCGCACCGGATCGGCGCGAAGCAGCGTCATGCGATCGGCCCTTTTGAAATGACGTCGATGAATCATTCGTGGCAACGGCGCTACTACAGCGCGCGCAATGCGGTGCAGCTCGGGATGCAGTACGGGCTGCGCTTTCCGGTGGCGATCGTGCCGAACCTGCTGACCGTGTGGCAGGTCGTGCAGATCGCGCTCGTCGAGCGCGACAAGCGCGCGAAGCTCGCCGGCATCCTGTTCGGTGTCGCCGATGGCCTGTTCGGCCGGCTCGGTCCGCTCGAACGCACGCGGCCGCGGCTGGCCGCACGCGCGCAGCGCATTCAGCAGGGATGAGGGGCGCGATGCGGCGTGTGAAGAAAGCGGCGGGTTTGGCGTGTGGCGTGCAACGCGGCTCGATGATCGCGGCGGCGGCCGTGCTGCTCGCATTGGGCGGATGCGTGCCGTCGGGCTTCCTGCCTTCGCTGTCGCTGCGCGCGCCGGCCGGCGATGCGCTCGCGCACACGGCCGGCCCCGGCGCGAACGGCGCGTGGCCCGCGCCCGACTGGGTGAAGCAGTTGCAGGATCCGCAGCTCGACGAACTGGTGACGGAGGCATCGCAGAACAACCCCGATCTGCAGGTCGCGCAGGCGCGGCTGCGGATCGCGCAGGCGCAGCTTCAGCAGTTCGATTCGCTGACGGGGCTGACAGGCACGGCTGGAGCCACGGTCAGCCGCGCGCGGATGCCGAAGCCCGGCGACATCGCCGACGTGACGGCCGCCGGCTATCGCGTGCCGGTCGAGATATTCGGCGATCCGAACGTATCGCCGTCGTCGGTGTTCGTCGGGCTGAACTACCAGCTCGACCTGTGGGGAAAGAACCGCGCCGCGACGAAGAGCCTGATGTCGCTGCGCGACGCGGCCGGCGTCGAGGCCGAACAGGTGCGGCTCACGCTCGCCGTCGCGATCGTCACCGTGTACTGCCAGCTCGACCAGGCGTACGCGGTGCGCGACCTGCTGCAACAGAAGCTGAAGATCAGCCAGCGCGTGACGGCCGTGCTGCGCGAGCGCACCGCGCGCGGCCTCGACAACGCGTACGACGCGAGCGATGCATCGATCAAGCGCAGCCGCCTGCTCGAACAGATCGCGCTGAACGACGAGCAGATCAAGCTCGCGCAACTGCAGCTCGGCGTGCTGTCTGGCCGCGGCCCCGAGCGCGGGCTCTCGCTGCAGCGGCCGCGCGTCGGCGCGTTCGCGGGGAACGCCGTGCCGGCGCGGCTGCCGGCCGACCTGCTCGGCCGCCGGCCCGACATCGTCGCCGCGCGGCTGCGCGTCGAAGCCGCGTTCGCGAATGCCGATTCGACGCGCGCACAGTTCTATCCGGACGTGAACCTCGTCGCGCTCGGCGGCGTGTTCGCGCTGACACCCGCATCGTTGTTCTCGCGCGATTCGCTCGCAGGCTCCGTCGGCCCCGCGATCTCGCTGCCGATCTTCGACCGCGGCCGGTTGAAGGCGAAGCTCGGCGCGGATGTCGCGCAGGCCGACGTCGCGATCGGGCTGTACAACAAGACCGTCGACGATGCACTCGGGCAGGTCGCGCAGCTCGTCACGTCGCTGCAAACGTCGCAGACGCTCGTCGCGCAGCAGCAGGATGCGGTGGCCGCCGCGCAGAAGATCGTGCAGATCGCGGCCGACCGCCACCGGCGCGGCGTGCTGATGCAGAAGGATGTCGATGTCGCGGATCTCACGCTGATCGACGAGCGCGCGCAGATGATCGCGCTGCTCGGCCGGCAGCGGACGCTGCGCGTCGGGTTGATCGGCGCGCTCGGCGGCGGGTTCGATGCGGGCGCAACGGTCGCGCAGGCACCGGCCGTGCATCAGGCACGCAGTGGGGCGGCGAGGCGCGGTGCGGCGACCACTGGTGCCGCCGCGGCCGCGAGCCGGGCGGCGGCGGGTACGTCGAACGACGCGCGCTCGGGGAGCGTGGCAGTGTCGCCGGCTACCGGCACGGCGAGTGCCGCCTCGGCATCCGCACCGCGCAACGACGCGGCGCGTCCGTCGACGGTCGGTGCAACCAACCCCGGCGCGGCGCCTCGCGGTACGCCTGTTCTCGCGCGCACGGCATCGGCGAGCCCGGCGCCGGGCGCGTCGGTCATGCCGGCGATCCCCGTCTTCCAGCACGATCGTCTGATCGTTACGCAAAGCGACTGATGCACCACGACAACCTTCATACCGCCGCGCAGCCGGCCGCGCTGAACGATCCGGCACTCGATGCGCGCCGCGCGACGCGTCGCAAGCGCTTCACCGTGTTCTTCGCGGTCGTGCTGCTGGCCGCGCTCGCGTGGATCGCGTACTGGCTGTTGAGCGACCGCTACTACGAAGACACCGACGACGCGTATGTCGCGGGCAGCATCGTGCAGGTCGCCGCGCAGATTCCGGGCGCCGTGACCGACGTGCTGGTTGCCGATACGCAGGCCGTGCGCGCCGGGCAGACGCTCGTGCGGCTCGACGACACCGAGGCGTCCGTCGCGTTCGCGCAGGCGAAGGCGCAGCTCGCGCAGGCCGTGCGGCAGGTCGCGAACGCGAAGATCTCGAACACGATGTACGTCGAGGCCGTGAATGCACGGCGCGCCGACCTGTCGCTCGCGCAGCGCGCGTTCGCGGCGCGCTCGGGCGCGTCGGTCGAGATCGTCGCGCCCGAGGAGCTGGCGCGTGCGCGCGCGGCGGTGGCCGGCGCGCAGGCGAATCTCGCGGCCGCGCAGGCGCAGCTCGATGCCGCGCGCGCGCTCGGCACCAAGCTGCCGGTCGACGAAAGCCCGGCCGTCGTGCAGGCGGCCGCGCAGTTCAAGCTCGCGTACCGGAACCTGAAGCGCACGACGATCGTCGCGCCGGTCGACGGCACGATCGGGCAACGCTCGGTGCAGGTCGGCCAGCAGGTCGGCCCCGGCGTGCCGCTGATGTCGGTCGTGCAGTTGAACCGGCTGTGGATCGACGCGAATTTCAAGGAAGGGCAGATTCGCCACATGCGCGTCGGGCAGCCGGTCGAGGTCGTGTCGGATCTCTATGGCACGCGCGTCGCCTATCGCGGCCGCGTACAGGGCTTCTCGGCGGGTACGGGCAGTGCGTTCTCGATGCTGCCGTCGCAGAACGCGGCCGGCAACTGGATCAAGGTCGTGCAGCGCGTACCGGTGGTGATCGCGATCGATCCGCGCGATCTCGCCGCGCATCCGCTGCGCGTCGGGCTGTCGATGCGCGTGACGGTCGACACGCACGACCGCAACGGCCACGCGCTCGACAGCGAGCCGCCGACGCCGGCCGTCAGCACACGCGTGCACGACGGCGTCGCGAGCGAGGCGGAAGCGGCCGCCGCGGCGATCATCCGGGAGAATCAGGGCGGGTAACGCCTGCCGAAAAGTGGAGGGCAGGCCGCCAGGGCGGTCCGACCCCCGGTATATCCCGCTGCACACTGCCTTCCCGTCGTTTCCCGCCCGACTTTCGTATTTCCGCCATCGATGTCGGCGCCGTTCAAACGCATGTCGCGTTTGAGACATCGGCGCCCCTGCCTCCCGGACTACTCTCGAACAGCACGTTGCGTGCGCGCCGCATTCGCCGGCGTGCCGCCGCGCCATCCAACGAGACATGGAGACAATACGATGAGCAGCAATCGAGGTGTCGTCTATCTTGGACCGGGCCAGGTCGAAGTCCAGAAAATCGATTATCCGAAGATGGTCGATCCGAGCGGCCGCGCGATCGGCCACGGCGTGATTCTGAAGGTGGTCAGCACGAACATCTGCGGTTCCGACCAGCACATGGTGCGCGGCCGCACGACCGCGCCGGTCGGCCTCGTGCTCGGTCACGAGATCACGGGCGAAGTGGTCGAAGTGGGCCGCGACGTCGAGACGCTAAAGATCGGCGATCTCGTGTCGGTGCCATTCAACGTCGCGTGCGGCCGCTGTGCGATGTGCAAGGACACGCATACGGGCGTGTGCCTGAACGTGAACCCGTCGCGTGCCGGCGGTGCATACGGCTACGTCGACATGGGCGGCTGGATCGGCGGCCAGGCCGAATACGTGCTCGTGCCGTATGCCGATTTCAACCTGCTGAAATTCCCCGACCGCGACCAGGCGATGGCGAAGATCCGCGATCTGACCTGCCTGTCCGACATTTTGCCGACCGGCTATCACGGCGCGGTGAGCGCAGGCGTGAAGCCGGGCTCGACGGTCTATATCGCGGGCGCGGGCCCGGTCGGGATGGCGGCGGCCGCATCGGCGCGCCTGCTCGGCGCGGCCGTGACGATCGTCGGCGACATGAATGCCGAGCGCCTCGCGCACGCAAGGGCGATGGGCTTCGAGACGGTCGACCTGTCGAAGGACGCATCGCTCGGCGAACAGATCGAGCAGATTCTCGGTGTGCCCGAGATCGATTGCGCGGTCGACTGCGTCGGCTTCGAGGCGCACGGCCACGGTTCGTCGGGCCACTCGGAGGAAGCGCCCGCGACGGTGCTGAACTCGCTGATGGAAATCACGCGGCCGGCCGGCGCGATCGGCATCCCGGGCCTGTACGTGACCGACGATCCGGGCGCGAAGGACAAGGCCGCGCAGCACGGCAGCCTGAGCATCCGCTTCGGCCTCGGCTGGGCGAAGTCGCATTCGTTCTTCACGGGTCAGACGCCGGTGCTGAAGTACAACCGCAACCTGATGCAGGCGATCCTGTTCGACCGGCTGCCGATCGCGAAGATCGTCAACGTCGAAGTGATCTCGCTCGACCAGGCGCCGGAAGGCTACAAGAAGTTCGACGGCGGCGCGCCGCGCAAATTCGTCATCGACCCGCACGGCTTGCTGGCGGCCTGATGCGCTAGCGTTCGACACGCGAAACGCGAAACGCGAAACGCGAAACGCGAAACGCGAAACGCGAAACGCGAAAACGGGCGGCTCCGGAAACGGGCCGCCCGTTTTTGCTGTGGGCGCGAACGGCAGGACCGCACGCTCAGTGGCCGGCATAGAGCTTCGCGATGTCGGCTTTGTCGGATGCATTGCGCCGCGCGTGGCCGTGGCCGTGACCGGTGTGCAGGCTCACCCGACGGATCGCATGCGTGCGATGCGCGGAATCGCGGCTGCGTCGCCAGTCTTTCACGCGAACTACCTTGGTGTGGGTTCGGCCGGGCTCGCGAATCGACGGCGCGGCCTGCACAACCGGCATCCGGTTTACGGGTTCGCCGGCGCTCGGGCCGTCGCGTTGTGGATTGGCTGCCAGTTGCGTTCCGTCAGTCGAATGAAACGGATAGACGGGCACCGGCAATACCGGCAACACCGGATCGGGCGATGCATGGAGGCCGGACTCGGCCGCTGACGCGGCAGGCGGATCGGAGCCGCGACAAACGGGATCGGCCTTGCACGTCCGGTCGGCCGTCACGTAGCCGCCGACCAGCAGCATGAGCGTCAGGATGCTCAGGATCGGTGCGCTCGATGCGCGAGGCTGCCGGAAGGCCGCGTTGCGCAGCGTACGCGCGACGCGCGACGACCACGTGTGGAAGGACCGTGGCGCACGTGTGGTGTGAGCGTCGTCCGATGCGCGGCGAATCGGATCGAACGGCCAGTTCCATCGGCCGCAGACGGGGCAGTGCTCGAGTGCGCGAAACGCCACGAAGCCGCATGCCCTGCAGCGGCAGCAAGCGGTATGTCGTGATTCGGCACGCGTGTTCAGCACGGCGCGCCAGGCATCGCGCGCGCGGATGTTCCGGATGGGCAGGACTCGCATGGTTCGAAGCGGCAGGTGTCGTTAACGAGACGAACAGTCGCCGACGAGCGTGTTTTTTTCGAACGCGGCAATCGATCCACGCGCGCCGTCAGCCAGCGGAGCGCGCGTCGTCGACCGTCGTTCGCATGCGGTGCTCACATGATTCTCCATAACATCGGACGCGTTGAACACGTTCGTCCGCGGCTGCCTTCCGCTTCATTCTTTGTCGCTCGCGCGCGAAACGCAAGGAGCATGTCGGTCGTCGCGATCTACACGTTCCGCGCTAACCGTCGTGCCGCTGCCGGGCAGCGAGCGTCCCGATGGTTTCCATCGCGCGCTCGACGGCGGGCGTCCACGGCCGGCCGTAATTGAGCCGCAGATAACGGCGGAATCCGCCGGTCGCGGAAAAGATCGGCCCCGGCGCGATGCTGACGCCGCTTTCCATCGCATCGCCGAACAGGTGCATCGCATCCACGCGCGGCGGCAGTTCGATCCACAGGAAATACCCGCCGCGCGGCGCGAACACTTCGGTGCCGTCCGGAAAATACGCGCGAACCGCGGCGAGCATCTGCGCCTGGTGCGCGGCGAGATTGCGCCGCAGTTTCCGCAGGAAGCGGTCGTAGCCGCCGTCGCTCAGGTAGCTCGAAATCGCCATCTGCGCGGGCACGTCGGCCGCCGGCGCGCTCGCGCCTGTCGCCTGCCGGATCTGCCGCACGTAGCGTCCGGCCGCGACCCAGCCGATCCGGAACCCGGGCGCGAGACATTTCGAGAACGAACCGCAATGCAGGACGAGCCCGCTGTTGTCATACAGTTTCGCGGGGCGTGTGGGCGTCGTGCCGAAATGCAGTTCGCCGTATACGTCGTCCTCGATCAGTGGAACGCCGCGCGACGCGAGCAGGTCGATCAGCGCGTGCTTGCGCTCGTCGGTCAACGTCGCGCCGGTCGGATTGTGGAACGACGTCATGAACCAGCACGCGCGCACCGGATGCGTATCGAGCGCTTCGGCGAGCGCGTCGAGATCGAGGCCGGTGCGCGGGTCGACCGGGATCTCGACGGCTTTCAGGTGCAGGCGCTGCACGGCCTGCAGCACTGCGTAGAATGCCGGTCGCTCGATCGCGACGATGTCGCCGGGGCGCGTCAGCGCCTGCAGGCTGAGCGTCAGCGCTTCGAGCGCGCCGGTCGTGATGATGATCTCGTCCATCGGCAAGGCCGCGCCCGCGTTCAGGTAGCGCAATGCGATCTGGCGGCGCAGCGCGTCGTTGCCGGGCGGCAGGCCGGACAGCAGAGTCGTGCGGTCCATGCTGCGGGCTGCCGACGCCACGTAGCGCCACAGGCTGCTCATCGGGAACAGCGAATAGCTGGCGAACGCCGAGCCGAGCGGGACGATGTCCTCGTGCTTCAGGGAGTCGAGCAGGCGGAACAGCGGATCGTCGTCGCCGGGTTGTGCGGCGGCCGGCTTGCGCGGTGGATCGTGACCGAACCGTACGTGTTTGTCTTCGAGGTTCGCAACGAAATAACCGGATCGCGCACGCGCGACGATCAGACCCTCGCTTTCGAGCGCGTAGTACGCGCGAAACACGGTCGACGGGCTCACGCGATATGCGCGGCACGCGGCCCGCACGGTGGGGATGCGCGCACCGGCGGCCAGGTCGCCGCGCCGGATTGCGTCGGCTATCGTCTGCGCCAGCGCCGCATATCGCTTCATGCCAGCCCTCCGGCCGCTCGGGCCTTGCTGAAAAAAGAGTAGCACGGCACCCGTCGCGCGCAATTGCGCCCCAATCGCTGATCCGCAAGTTTTTGATGGACTTTGATCCTTTTCTTTCGTCTGACAAGCGGGCATGCTCTCGCAAGTTCTGTTCCCGACGTCTGACTATGAAGGAGTCCACGCTGCCCGGCGGCTGATCCGTGACCCTTGCGCGTCCTGCGCGCGACCTTGTCTGCGGCGTCCTTACCTTACCCGGAATCATTCAGCGTGAAATCGAAGACCCTCATCGCGGGCCTGGTGGCCGGCCTCGCCCTCAACCTGTTCAACGGCGCCGCCACGGCGGCCTGCATCAGCAATCCCGCGGCCCAGCCGAACACGACGTTTCCCGCCGCGCTGACCGGCAAGCTCGTCTATCACAGCTACGTGAAGTACGGCGATGGCACGAGCCAGCTGTTCCTCTACGATTTCTCGGCCCGTACGCTGACGCAACTGAGCAAGAGCACGTGGGGCATTAGCGATCCGATGAACGGCGTGTTCAGCCCCGACGGCAAGTGGCTCGCGTTCATGGGCATCAGCAATGGCGCATGGAACGTGTTCATGCTGCAGCTCGGTGCCGGCACGCCGCCCGTCAACATGACGAACAGCACGGGCGCCACGCGCAACGAGGACCCGAAATTCAGCGCGGACGGCAAGACGCTCGTGTTCAAGCAGAACGGCGACGTCAAGCAGGCCACGCTGTCGTACACGAGCGCGGGCCCGGCGTTCACGTCGGTCGTGAGCCTGACGCACGCACCGGCCGGCGCCGAATACTCGATGCCGTTTCTCGCGCCGGATGCGAGCGCCGTGTACTACGCGACCGGCACCGGCTCGAGCATGGGCCTGATGAAGCGCACGATCGCGACCGGCGCGACCGCCGTATTCGATCGTCCGGCCGGGCTGCAGACGTACTACCCGATCGTGCGTGCGGACGGCATGGTGTTCTACGCGCGCTGGAAAGACAGCGGCGGGGCCGACCAGATCTATGCGAAGACCGCGGACCCGGCGTCGACGCCGAACGCGTTGTCGCTCAACGACTGCGTGAGCAACAACTCGGATCCGGCGCCGGTGAGCGGTACGAACTACCTGTTCTTCTCGTCGACGACGGCGGGCGGCTACCAGCTCTACGTCGGCGACGTGACGACCGGCCAGCGCTGGAGCCTGTCGCAGTTCGGCGTGAATGCCGATACGACGAAGGCCAAGCTCGGGTCGAGCTATTACGGCGGCCCGGCCGCCGCGCAGCCGACGCTGCTGTCGCAAGGGCGCCCGGCTGCCGCATCGGCGAGCTACAACGCGTCGCTCACACCCGACAAGGCGTTCGACGGCAACACCACGAGCACGCGCTGGGATTCGCCGGAAGGCACCGGTGTCGATCCGCAATGGATCTCCGTGGATCTCGGCGCGACGAAGCACATCGATCACGTCGATCTGTACTGGGATGCGGGCGCACTCGTCTACCAGATCCAGACGTCGAACGACAACGTCAACTGGACGACGATCTATTCGACGAGCAACGGCGGTTCATATAGCCACGTCACGCTGCCGAACCTCAATGGAAGCGGCCGCTACGTGCGGATGCTCGGCACGAAGCGCGCGACGCAGTGGGGTTACTCGCTGTACGAAATGCAGGTGTGGGGATCGTAAGCGCGAGCCGGATGCGGCCTTCAATGTCTCGGTAGAGTGTCGCCCCCATTGCTGCGGCGATCGTTGATACGTAGCAGATTTCGGTATCGCGATATTTCGGGAAATCGATGGGTGTGCATTCCGTCAATCGCGGGAGCCAGGCTGGCAGGACGAGGAGAGACGCGTGAGAAGGCGCTGGAACGGCAGGAAGACGACGGCCCGCTTTGCGCGGGCCGGTAATTGCGTCGTGTAACGTCAGTGCGTCTTAGGTATCGGGTTTAGGTTCGGGCAACAGTGATTAGGACACCCGGGGCCGAACGTGATCTCGACGCGCCGCCCGGTATCGTCAAACTCGCTGGCGGGAAACGGCAATTTGTAGATTCGCGCGATAACGGAATTTCGTTCGCCTCGAACCGAAAATTGATCCAATGCGTCCTTGACATTCGCTGCACGTCGTTGAGCAAGGACTTTCGGGTCTTTCTCCGTCGGTTCCGCCAAACCGACAACCGAGACCACATCGGCAATGGAAAAGCGATTGCGCATATCGGCTGACCACACCGACAGCTTCGCCAGTTCGGCGATAGATAGGTCACTCGAATCATTGTCGAATCGAACATCAAAATCCCAGCCGGGCAAGTTCGATGGACCATCGCACGCGAATGCCGTATGTGCGCAGCTCAACGCGAGCGCGACGGCAGTTAGCAATTTAGTCAATGTCAACGACGTACCCCGCGATGCTGTCGGCGTTGTTGATTGCCAAGTCAGGATTTGATTGCCCCCAACCGGGGAGCAACGGGGTAATCGTGTATTCGTCATCGGTTGACGACATCGTGTCGTGGAAATGGGTTGCTTCGTGAATGATAGTTGATACGTGAGAATCCGCATTCGCAGACCACGGGCGCATCGTGCAGAATCGTGCGCTGATCGCGATCGTATGTGTCGCAGTGTCCGGCGCGCACACGTGAGCGGCTTCATTGGCTGTTCCGCGGGGATGTGGCGTGCAACCCGTCGCCAGATCGCCATCACTGCCGCTGCGGACGACGTTGTTTTCGTCGAATGCTCGAACTATGCCAAGCACCTTCGTTAAGCCAGTGAGCAAGTGCATTCGCGTTCTCTCGTCGTCTCGACCGAACCACTTGAACACGCGATCCTTGTCGTTCTTTGACCACTTTTTCAAATCTGCGATGCGAATCGTCAATCGATCGACCGCACGCCCTTGTGCCACTGTAAACATCTTGCGGAATTCCGAGTTGGTCATGTTTTCGCAGATCGGCCGCAAGTCAACGTCGGCGAATTGCTGCGATCCGGCGATGGTGTTTGTCGTTGTCTCGGCAACGGTAGTTTGGTTCCCCATCTTCTCAATCCTCGATTACAAGCTTCAAAGTCTGCGCGTATTCGGTCTGCACGCGCGCGGTACAACCGTGCCGATCACTCACGCCGGACGCAAGCACGGTCCCGGATCGATCCTTGATCCAATAGCGCACGTTGCTTAACGGCTGCTTTGTCCGCACGTCGCGGATCACGAACTGATCGTCATGGATGCCCGACCCAGGCGCGTGTCTCGTGGGAGCGTATGTCGAACGGGCGGCGAACGGATTCGCCGCATTATGGCCGCCGTCGCCCCCGTAGAAGATCGTGCTGTCGCTACCCGCGATCAGTCGGTTTTGCCCGCATGGACAGAGTACGGCGTCACCCTCGAGAGCAACACGTCGCCCGTGATGAATCATGCGCTGCGCACCGCCCACTATCGGGAATGTCCCCTCGCAATTTCCGCATGTCGCCTTGTCGCCATCCTGGGCGACCTGTTTGCCGTGATTGAACATCGTTGACGTAACGGCGATGACGACGCCGCCTGTTGTCGTCGGGTCGCCGTTCCTGACTGCTCGTCGGCTCATGGTCGTTTCCTTAATCGAAGTTGGTAAAGATCCAATCGGCTGACTCGGGGTCATAGATCGCGTATTGATCGATTGCAGCGCCTTCAACAGCGATGGTCGATGGCATATGTGCCAGTGCTTCGGCCTCTGCATCGGCTATCTGATCAGCGGTCCACGTATCCATTGCGTCAAGCGTCTCGCTGAACCCGGATAGTCCGGCCCGTAGATACGCTGTTTCGATGCGTTCGACCACGCTATCGGGGAAGTGGATAGTGAAGTGGTCGCGATGTTCGACCGGTACATCGAAGGATGCAGACGTGTAGGCCATTAGCGGATGACCCGCATCGGAAACCACCAAGCGACCCTCGGTCGCTCCATAGGCATAGTTCACGGCGACCGACAGTCGGCCATGCTGTTTCATAAAGCGACGGGTATCGACTTGCCGGAAATCGATCGGCCAAAAGTGATCGTCGCCGCGCACGAGTGCCCGGGAGCCCATGACTGCGTCAAGAGGCGAAAGGTATGTGCAAATGAACGGATCGCCAGTGCAGATCATTTGCATTTTGCCGCTATGCATTGGATCGGTTGCATCGGGCGAACGGATCTGCGCGGTGTGTAGCTGCTGCACCATCGCGTAAATCGGGATCGAAGAGTGAAGAAAATACGGACAATCGGCGTGTTCTTTTCCTGTCATAGGCTCGGACATCTTATGTATGAACGAGCTATGGAAGGTCGCCGGTAACGATTGGTTTGTATATAGGACGAGTATGATTTATCGTTAGGAATGCGACTAAAACCAAGATGAATTGACGGTAGGCAATGCCGAGGTGAAGGATGAACGATCGATCGAGTATGGACGTCCGTGAACCGAACGGGACGGTATGTCGCAATCTCGGATCTGATCGTTTGCTGTCGGCACTGCATGTCCACAAGTGGCTGCAACTTGGTTCATGGAGCGCCGACGAAACGCATTGGGGACTTGATATTCAGCGTGTGCGGCGGAATGGATCGGCGGCGACTGCGACGACCTGGAAATGGACACGCTGCGCCGCATCGACGAATCAATCGTAGCCAACGGCATGCGCAACGCGGTCGTGATGGCGTTGTGACCTGTTAACTCAATCGAGGTTCGCGCTGCGCTCGATGCCAGAGAGGTTGCGACTCCAAGCGGACTGCGAACGCATGGCCGATGTGATTGCGCCTGTCGTCGCGCCGGGCGATGGTGTATGCGATCAGGTGATGGTCGCGGAATTTCTGCTTTCGGAAATTTCCGGGCTTGGACGGGCGACGCGGATCGGCGCCGCCCGGATCTCCGGAGAACGCCTTCTCTCAAACGAAAATGCCGTTCAGTTGATTAACTGAACGGCATCAGGATTCACGACCGCATGATCGTTTACGGCGCAGCGCGCGCTTCACGCATGCAGCACATGCGTCGGAAACGCCGGCGCGGCGCTCCCCGAACCCTGCGAAAGCGGCGCAACCTGCTTGCGGCGCTCCCTCGTCGGCGCGACGCCGAACGAGTCACGATAGCTCTTGCTGAAGTGGCACGCCGACTGGAAGCCGCACGCCATCGTGATGTGCATGATCGACATGTCGGTCTGCAGCAGCAGCTCGCGCGCGCGGCGCAGCCGCAGCGTCAGGTAGTAGTGCGTCGGCGTCATCCCGAGATGTTCGCGGAACAGCCGCTGCAATTGCCGCTGCGACATGTTCGCGAGTCGCGCGAGCTCCTCGCGAGACAGCGGCTCCTCGATGTTGTTCTCCATCAGAGAGATCACTTCGAACAGCGACTTGTTCGCCGAGCCGAGGCGCGCGACGAGCGGCATGCGTTGCTGCGCGCTCGTGTCGCGCACGTGTTCGACGATGAACTGCTCGGCGATCTGCGTGACGCGCGCGGTGCCCACGCGCGCGGCGATCAGGTTCAGCATCATGTCGAGCGGCGCGACGCCGCCCGTGCACGTGATGCGGTCGCGGTCGATCACGAACAGTTCCTTCAGGAAGCGCGTATCCGGAAACTCTTCCTTCAGCGCCGACATGTTCTCCCAGTGGATCGCGCAAGCGTAGCCCGCGAGCAGCCCCGACTTCGCGAGCGCATAGGTGCCCGTGCACAGGCTGCCGAGCGGCAGCCCCATGCGCGCGAAGCGGCGCAGCGACGACAGATGGGCGGGCGTGGTCGCGCGCTGCACGTCGACGCCGCCGCATACGAACACGATGTCGGGCTGCCCGACGCATTCGGCCGGGCCCGTGTCGACCGTGAGGCCGTTGCTCGCCGTGACAGGGCCGCCTTCCGGGCTGATCACCGACCAGCGGTAGAGCGGCTGGCCGCTCAGATAGTTCGCCATCCGAAGCACCTCGATCGCATTGGTGAACGCGATCATCGTGAAGTTCGGTAAAGGCATGAACGCGAAGTGAGACAGCGACGCTGTGCGGTCGGGCGACATGGGGAGCGTTCCTTGAATCTCTAATAGCTTTATGCCCGGAGAGCACGGATCGGGCTGCGATATTGTGTGAGCGAGTGCAACAAGCGTGCCATACGGCTAAACCCTAGCCGCTTTCGTTGATTTGGCTCAAAGGCATGCTGCACTGCACCGAACCCGTGACGCGTTGCACCTGCGCCGGGCGGCGGTGGCACCGCCGATGTGCCTGTTCATAGGTGAACGGGCGCCGCGAATTTCATCGGTCATCCGAAAAAGCACGACCGGTCACTTGTATAAAACGGACGCACATGGCGGAAAAGGCAAAGAACGCGTCTAAATTCATCAATCCGCCGAAAATCCGAACGACAAGAATAGAGCCGTCGGCAGCCTTGCACTGGACAAGCAGGAAACCCAGGCAGGGCGGGCCTTGAGCTTCGGTTTCAGCCCTTTATTCTTCGTCACGGACGCACTATGTCGAACACCCAGTCTTTCTTCTCGCAGCCCCTTGCCGAGCGCGACGCGCCGGTGCGCAGCGCCATCCTGAAGGAACTCGAGCGTCAGCAGTCGCAGGTCGAGTTGATCGCGTCGGAAAACATCGTGTCGCGCGCCGTGCTCGAAGCGCAGGGCTCGGTGTTGACCAACAAGTACGCGGAAGGCTATCCCGGCAAGCGCTACTACGGCGGCTGCGAATTCGCGGACGAAGTCGAGGCGCTCGCGATCGAACGCGTGAAGCAGATCTTCAATGCCCGTTATGCGAACGTGCAGCCGCACTCGGGCGCGCAGGCGAACGGCTCGGTGATGCTCGCGCTGGCCAAGCCGGGCGACACCGTGCTCGGCATGTCGCTCGATGCGGGCGGCCACCTGACGCACGGCGCGAAGCCGGCGCTGTCGGGCAAGTGGTTCAACGCCGTTCAGTACGGCGTGAACCGCGACACGATGCTGATCGATTACGACCAGGTCGAGGCGCTCGCTCACGAGCACAAGCCGAACCTGATCATCGCCGGCTTCTCGGCGTATCCGCGTGCGCTCGACTTCGCGCGCTTCCGCGCGATCGCCGACAGCGTCGGCGCGAAGCTGATGGTCGACATGGCGCACATCGCGGGCGTGATCGCCGCGGGCCGACACGCGAACCCGGTCGAGCATGCGCACGTCGTCACGTCGACCACGCACAAGACGCTGCGCGGCCCGCGCGGCGGCTTCGTGCTGACCAACGACGAGGACATCGCGAAGAAGATCAACTCGGCCGTGTTCCCCGGCCTGCAGGGCGGCCCGCTGATGCACGTGATCGCCGGCAAGGCCGTCGCGTTCGGCGAAGTGCTGCACGCCGACTTCAAGACCTACATCGACAACGTGCTCGCGAACGCGCAGGCGCTCGGCGAAGTGCTGAAGGCCGGCGGCGTCGATCTCGTCACGGGCGGCACCGACAACCACCTGCTGCTGGTCGACCTGCGCCCGAAGGGCCTGAAGGGTGCACCGGTCGAGCAGGCGCTGGAGCGCGCGGGCATCACCTGCAACAAGAACGGCATCCCGTTCGACACCGAGAAGCCGACCGTCACGTCGGGCATCCGCCTCGGCACGCCGGCCGGCACGACGCGCGGCTTCGGCGTCGCGGAGTTCCGCGAAGTGGGCCGCCTGATCCTCGAAGTGTTCGACGCGCTGCGCGCGAACCCGGAAGGCGACCACGCGACCGAACAGCGCGTGCGCCGCGAGATCTTCGCGCTCTGCGAGCGCTTCCCGATTTACTGATCGACACCGACAAGACTCAAGCGAGAGGCAGATATGAGCACGCTGCATCAGGACAGCATCATCATCGACGGACTGAACATCTCGAAGTTCGAGAAGCCGGTGTTCGAAGACATGCGCAAGGGTGGCATCACGGCCGCGAACTGCACGGTGTCGGTGTGGGAGAACTTCACCAAGACCGTCGACAACATCGGCGTGATGAAGAAGAAGATCCGCGACAACGGCGAGCTGCTGACGCTGGTGCGCACGACTGACGACATCTTCCGCGCGAAGCAGGAAGGCAAGACCGGGATCATCCTGGGCTTCCAGAACGCGCATGCGTTCGAGGACAACCTCGGCTACATCGAGGCGTTCCACGACATGGGCGTGCGCGTCGTGCAGCTTTGCTACAACACGCAGAACCTGGTCGGCACGGGCTGCTACGAGCGCGACGGCGGGCTGTCGGACTTCGGCCGCGAAGTGATCACCGAGATGAACCGCGTCGGCATCATGGTCGACCTGTCGCATGTGGGCGGCAACACGTCGTCGGAAGCGATTGCGTTCTCGAAGAAGCCGGTGTGCTATTCGCACTGCCTGCCGTCGGGCCTGAAGGAGCATCCGCGCAACAAGAGCGACGAGCAGCTGAAGGAGATCGCCGATGCGGGCGGCTTCGTCGGCGTGACGATGTTCGCGCCGTTCCTGAAGCGCGGGATCGAGGCGACGATCGACGATTACATCGAGGCGATCGATTACGTCGTGAACCTGATCGGCGAAGACGCGGTCGGCATCGGCACGGACTTCACGCAGGATTTCGCGAAGGAATTCTTCGACATGCTGACGCATGACAAGGGTCGTTATCGCCAGCTGACGAACTTCGGCAAGGTGATCAACCCGGACGGCATCCGCACGATCGGCGAATTCCCGAACCTGACCGCGGCGATGGAACGCGCGGGCTGGAAGGAGTCGCGCATCCGCAAGATCATGGGCGAGAACTGGGTGCGCGTGTTCAAGGACGTGTGGGGCGCGTAAGCGCCACGCCGGGCGGACCAGCTCCAGAGCTTCAACACTAAAAAGAATCGGGACGTGCCCGCGCAAGCCGCGCGGGCACGCGGACGATGTCATGCCTGCGCGCCGAGACGCGCGGCCATTTTCCTCACGGAGTCACCACGATGCAACCGCAACTGCCGATCAACGTCGATCCCGATACCGGCGTCTGGACCACCGACGCGCTGCCGATGCTGTACGTGCCGCGCCACTTCTTCACGAACAACCACGTCGCGGTCGAGGAAGCGCTCGGCGTCGAAGCGTATGCCGAGATCCTCTACAAGGCCGGCTACAAGTCCGCATACCACTGGTGCGACAAGGAAGCGAAGCTGCACGGCCTGACCGGCATGGCCGTGTTCGAGCACTACCTGAAGCGCCTGTCGCAGCGCGGCTGGGGCCTGTTCTCGATCATCGAGGCCGATCCGGCCAGCGCGCGCGCGAAGATCGAGCTGCGCCACTCGTCGTTCGTGCTCCAGCAGCCGGGCAAGGAAGGCAAGCTCTGCTACATGTTCGCCGGCTGGTTCGCCGGTGCGATGGACTGGGTCAACGACACGACGCCGGAAGGCAAGGGCGCGCCGCGCGCGCAATCGAAGGAGGTGCAGTGCGCGGCCGAGCATCACGACCACTGCGTCTTCGAAGTGTCGCCGATCGCGCATTGATGCACTGATTCACCGACACCGAACAACACCTGCAACACGAGACATTCGAACGCCAGAGGTCGCCAGCGATGCGTTATCCCCACCTGTTCAAACCCATGCAGCTGAACCAGCTGACGCTGCGCAACCGGATCGTCAGCACCGCGCACGCCGAGGTGTATGCCGAGCCGGGCGGCCTGCCGGGCGACCGCTATATCCGGTACTACGAAGAAAAGGCGAAGGGTGGCGTCGGCCTCGCGATCTGCGGCGGGTCGAGCCCGGTGTCGATCGACAGCCCGCAGGGCTGGTGGAAATCGGTGAACCTGTCGAACGACAAGATCATCGATCCGCTCACGCGTCTTGCCGACACGATGCACAAGCACGGCGCGAAGATCATGATCCAGGCGACGCACATGGGCCGCCGCTCGTCGTTCCACGGCGAGCACTGGCCGCACCTGATGTCGCCGTCGGGCGTGCGCGAGCCGGTGCACCGCGGCAACGCGAAGATCATCGAGATCGAGGAAATCCGCCGCATCATCGGCGATTTCGCTGCAGCCGCGAAGCGCGTGAAGGCCGCGGGCATGGACGGCATCGAAATCTCGGCCGCTCACCAGCACCTGATCGACCAGTTCTGGAGCAAGCGCTCGAACCACCGCACCGACGAATGGGGCGGTAGCCTGGAGAACCGCCTGCGTTTCGGCATCGAGGTGCTGACGGCGGTGCGCGAGGCGGTCGGCAAGGATTTCTGCGTCGGCCTGCGCATGTGCGGCGACGAATTCCACGAGGACGGCCTCGATCACGAAGCGCTGAAGGAAATCGCGCAGGCGATGTCGGAGACGGGCCTGATCGACTACCTGAGCGTGGTCGGCTCGGGCGGCGACACGCACAACACGATCGCCAACTGCATGCCGCCGATGGCATTGCCGCCGGAGCCGTTCGTGCACCTCGCGGCCGGCATCAAGTCGGTCGTGAAGATTCCGGTGATGCACGCGCAAAGCATCCGCGATGCGGGCCAGGCCGAGCGCCTGCTCGCGAACGGCATGATCGACCTGGTCGGCATGACGCGCGCGCAGATCGCCGATCCGCACATGGTGATCAAGATCCGCGACGGCCGCGAGGACGAAATCAAGCAGTGTGTCGGCGCGAACTACTGTATCGACCGCCAGTACAACGGCCTCGACGTGCTGTGCATTCAAAACGCCGCGACGTCGCGCGAAGCGACGATGCCGCACATCATCGAGAAGTCGCGCGGCCCGAAGCGCAAGGTGGTGGTGGTGGGCGCCGGCCCGGCGGGCCTGGAGGCGGCGCGCGTCGCGAAGCTGCGCGGCCACGACGTCGTGCTGTTCGAGAAGAACGCGGAAGTGGGCGGTCAGGTGATGATCGCCGCGAAGGCGCCGCAGCGCGAACAGATGTCGGGGATCATCCGCTGGTTCGACATGGAAACCAAGCGCCTGGGCGTCGACCGCCGCTTGGGCGTCGCCGCCGACGAGAAGATGATCATGGCCGAGAAGCCGGACATCGTCGTGCTCGCGACGGGCGGTTCGAGCTTCACGTGGCAGGTGCCCGGTTGGGGCGTGGCCGAAGGCCTGGCCGTCAGCTCGTGGGACATCCTGACCGGCAAGGTCGAGCCGAAGCAGAACGTGCTGCTGTTCGACGGCGTGAGCACCCATGCGGGCGCGGGCGTGGCCGACTTCATGGCGAGCCGCGGCTCGAAGGTCGAGGTCGTCACGCCGGACGTGAAGGTGGCCGACGATTGCGGCGGCACGACGTTCCCGATCTTCTATCGCCGCCTGTACGCGCTCGGCGTGATCCCGACGCCGAACACGATGCTCGACCGCGTCTATGAAGAAGACGGCAAGAAGATCGCCGTGCTGCGCAACGAGTACACGGAAGAACTGGAAGAGCGTGCGGTCGACCGGTGGTGATCGAGAACGGTTCGTCGCCGAACGACGAGCTGTACTGGAAGCTCAAGCCGGAATCGCTGAACCGCGGCCAGATCGATCCGCACACGCTGTTCGCGGCCGAGCCGCAGCCGTGCCTGTCGGAAGAACTCGGCAACGGCCGTTTCCTGCTGTTCCGTGTCGGCGACTGCATCTCGATGCACAACGTCCACGGCGCGATCTACGACTCGCTGCGTCTCGTGAAGGATTTCTGAAGATGAATCCGTCCCTCCTCATTACCGCACTGTTGTGGCTGTCGGTGGCGGGGCTCGCGTTCGCGGTCGCGAAGCGTTCGTCCTACTGGCGTCTCGGCCGGGCCACGGCGCCCGGCTCGTTCGGCGTCGCGAACCTGTTCGCGATTCCGAAGCGTTATTTCGTCGACCTGCACCATGTGGTCGCCCGCGATCCGTATATCGCGAAGACCCACGTCGCGACCGCCGGTGGCGCGATCGGCGCGCTCGCGCTGGTGTTCGTCAACTACGGCCTTGCGATCTACTCGCCGTGGCTCGACAAGCTGATCTTCCTCGCGGCGCTCGCGATGCTGGTCGGCGCGGTGTTCGTGTGGCGCCGGCGCGCGGCCAAGGACGTGCCCGCCCGCCTGTCGCGCGGCCCGTGGAATACGCTGCCCTGGCTGCTCGGTTCGTTCGCGCTCGGCCTCGTGCTGTTCATGCTGGTGCCGACCGGCGCGATGTCGGGCGCGTTCGCGGTGCTCTGCGCGCTGCTGATCGGCATCGGCGCATTCACGATGACGGTCGGCGCCGCGAAGGGCGGCCCGATGAAGCATGCGATCGCCGGCCTGCTGCACCTCGCCTTCCACCCGCGCCAGGAGCGCTTCGCGGCCACGCGCGAGTCGTTCACGGGTAACGGCACGGCCACGCCGCCGACCGCACTGAAGCTGCCGGACGTCGAGCATCAGGAGTACGGCGTCGCGAAGCCGGTCGAATTCCGCTGGAACCAGTTGCTGAGCTTCGACGCGTGCGTGCAGTGCGGCAAGTGCGAAGCCGCGTGCCCCGCGTTCGCGTCGGGCCAGCCGCTGAACCCGAAGAAGCTGATCCAGGATCTGGTGGTCGGCATGGCCGGCGGCACCGATGCGGCGTACGCGGGCAGCCCGACTCCGGGCCTCGCGGTCGGCCAGCATCGCGGCGAGCCGAACGGCCCGATCGTGTCGGGCCTGATCGAGGAACAGACGCTGTGGTCGTGCACGACCTGCCGCGCGTGCGTGCAGGAATGCCCGATGCTGATCGAACACGTCGACGCGATCGTCGACATGCGCCGCAACCGCACGCTCGTGCACGGCTCGGTGCCGGGCAAGGGCCAGGAAGTGCTTGCGAACCTGCGCGAGACCGGCACGATGGGCGGCTACGACACGGCCGCGCGCTACGACTGGTCGGTCGACCTGAGCGCGCCCGTCGCGCAGCCGGGCAAGCCGGTCGACGTGCTGTTCGTCGCGGGCGAAGGCGCGTTCGACATGCGCTACCAGCGCACGCTGCGCGCGTTCGTCAAGGTGCTGAACAAGGCCGGTGTCGACTACGCGGTGCTCGGCTCGACCGAGACCGACACGGGCGACGTCGCGCGCCGGCTCGGCGACGAGGCGACGTTCCAGCAGATGGCGAAGCGCCTGATCGGCACGCTCGGCACACTGTCGTACAAGCAGATCGTGACGGCCGACCCGCACGTGATGCACAGCCTGCGCAACGAATACCGCGCGCTCGGGCTGCGCGTGACGGTCAAGCATCACACGACCTATCTCGCCGAACTGGCCGACAGCGGCAAGATCGCGCCGAAGGCCGTCGAGGCGCTGCAGGACAAGCGCACGACCTATCACGACCCGTGTTACCTCGGCCGCTACAACGGCGAGACGGAAGCGCCGCGCAAGCTGCTGAAGACGATCGGCATCCAGGTCGTCGAGATGGAGCGCAACGGCATGCGCGGCCGCTGCTGCGGCGGTGGCGGCGGTGCGCCGCTGACCGACATCCCCGGCAAGCAGCGCATTCCGGACATCCGCATCGCCGACGCACGCACGATCGGCGCGGACGTGGTCGCGGTTGCGTGCCCGAACTGCACGGCGATGCTCGAAGGCGTCGTGGGCCCGCGCCCCGACGTGCTCGACGTGGCCGAACTCGTTGCCGCCTCGCTGGAGTGAATCGATGAATACGATCAAACGAATCGATCCGCGCCGGCCGTTCATCATCACGGCCGCGGGCCTGAAGCGCATCACGCTCGGCGAGGAAGGCAGCGCCGACGCGAGCGCCGCGCACTGGTCTGCGCACGGCCATGCGGCCGCCGCGAAGCCGCGCCGCACGGTGCAGGAGCCGAAGCACGTGGTGCTGGTGGTCGCGCACGGCGAACGCGGCGCGCTCGACGATCACGCACGACAGGCGATCGCCGCCGCCGCGGTGCTCGCCGATGCCCAGACCGAAGTCGCGCTGCTCGCATTCGGCGAACTGAAGGACGACGTGGCCGAACTCGGCGTCGACAAGCTGGTTGAACTTGCGGGCTTCGATCGCCGCGCATTCGATCCTGAAAGCGAATTGCAAGCGTTGCAGGCGTGCGTGGCAGCGCTCTCGCCGAAACACGTGTTCGTGCCCGACAACGCGACGGGCGACGGCGATCTCGGCCGGCGTTACGCGGCCGCCGCCGGCGCGAGCGTCGCGACCCACGTGGTCGAGATCGACGCGAAGCATGTCGGCGCGTATGCGCAGGCCGGCCGCGCATTCGCGACGCGCGGGCTGCCCGACGTGATCCTGCTCGCGCAGAACGCGGTCGACGCGAAGCTGCCGTTCGTCGGCGCGGGCGAACGCCTGGCCGCCGATTTCATCCGCCCGGCCCATGATGCGGCGCAGCCGTATCGCGATCTCGGCCTTGAGGAAATCGATGCGGCGCGGGTCGCGCTCGAGGAAGCCGATTTCATCGTGTCGGCCGGCAACGGCGTGTCCGACATCGGCGCGTTCGAGCGGCTGGCCGGTGCGTTCGGCGCGGCGATCGGCGCGAGCCGCGTCGCGGTCGACAACGGTCACTTCACGCGCGACAAGCAGGTCGGCGCGACCGGCAAGACGGTCGAGGCGAGCGTGTATATCGCGTTCGGCATCTCGGGCGCGGTGCAGCATCTGCAGGGGATCAAGGACTGCCGCCACGTGATCGCGGTGAACCTCGACGGCAGCGCGCCGATCGCGAAGCGCGCGAACCTGACGGTGGTCGGCGATGCGCAGGCGACGATCGCCGCGCTGATCGAACAGGTGCAGGCCGCGCGGGTCGCGCGCGGACAATCGCCGGCCGCGGTCGGCAACCGTGAACCGGAAGGAGTCGCAGCATGAACGCCCCTCGCCAGTTGCAACGCATCGCGGTGCTCGTGTCCGTCGGCCGGCACCCGGTCAGCGGCGTCGCGCGCTACAGCCGCAACGACGCGGCCGCGCTCGAAACCGGCCGCCAGCTCGCGGAACGGCATCGCGCGCAGCTCGACGTGATCCATGCAGGCGACCCCGCGAACGCGGCGCTTGCCGAATATCTCGCGCTCGGTGCGCGGGAGGTCGAAGTGCTGGCCTGCCGCGACGGCGACGATGCCGTGCATGCACTCGCCGCGCGCGTCGAAGGCTACGACCTCGTGCTGACCGGCACGCGCGCCGAAGGCGCGTACGACACCGGGATGCTGCCGTATCGCGTCGCCGCCGCGCTCGGTTATCCGCTCGTCGGCTCGGCCGTCGACGTGACGATCGAAGGCGGCCGCGCGGCCGTGCGGCAATTTTTGCCGAAGGGGCTGCGGCGCCGCGTCGACGCCGCGCTGCCGGCCGTCGTCGCCGTCCATCCGCTCGCCAATGCCGAGCCGCGCTACGCGTATGCCAGGCTGCGTGCCGGCGCGATCCGGCCGGCGCTCGCGGCGCCCGGCGCGGACGCCGACGCGGCCGCGTGGACGGTCGGTCCGGTCGAGCGTAAACCCGTAAAACTGGTCGCTGCCGAGAAGCGCTCCGGGCATGCCCGGATGCTGTCCGCGACGACGACCGAAAGCCGTGGCGGCAACGTCGTAAATGAAGGGAGTTCGGTCGAAAAAGCACAAGTGATCCTCGCGTATTTGCGCGAGCATCAACTCATCGACTATTGATTTTGATGCCTGTCGGCAAGAACCCAGGGATGCAAGGAATCCGGAGCAAACGATGAAAGTATCGGCAGACATTCGTGCACTGATCGAGCGGCGCAAGGTAGGGCACAGCCTCGACGCACCGTTCTACACGAGCGAGGAAATCTTCGCGCTCGACATGGAGGCGATTTTCCGCCAGCACTGGATCCAGGTGGCGGTCGAGCCGGACATTCCGGAGCCGGGCGACTACCTGACCGTGGAGCTGGGGAGCGATTCGATCCTGATCGTGCGCGACGACGACATGGCGATCCGCGCGTTTCACAACGTATGCCGTCACCGCGGCGCGCGCCTGTGCAACGAGGACAAGGGC
The DNA here is from genome assembly GCF_022809715.1 of Burkholderia pyrrocinia. Taxonomy (NCBI): domain Bacteria; kingdom Pseudomonadati; phylum Pseudomonadota; class Betaproteobacteria; order Burkholderiales; family Burkholderiaceae; genus Burkholderia; species Burkholderia pyrrocinia. Next base: position 1,510,726 of record NZ_CP094460.1, on the reverse strand, counting down.
TCGGTCGGCAACATCGTGTGTCCGTACCACAGCTGGACCTACAACCTGACGGGCCAGCTGATGTTCGCCGAGCACATGGGCGAGCAGTTCGACCGCTGCAAGCACAGCCTGAAGTCGGTGCACGTCGAGAACCTCGCGGGCCTGATCTTCATCTGCCTCGCCGAAGAGCCGCCGGTCGACTTCGCGAAGATGCGCGCCGAGATGGAGCCGTACCTGCTGCCGCACGACCTGCCGAGCACGAAGATCGCCGCGCAGATCGACATCATCGAGGAAGGCAACTGGAAGCTCACGATGGAGAACAACCGCGAGTGCTATCACTGCGTCGCGAACCATCCGGAGCTGACGATTTCGTTGTACGAATATGGCTTCGGCTACCAGCGTTCCGACGCCAACGCCGAGGGCATGGACGCGTTCGCGGAGACGTGCGTCCGGCGCGGGAAGGAGTGGGCCGAGATGGGCCTGCCGTCCGCCGAGATCGAGAAACTGCTCGACGTGACGGGCTTCCGCACGCAGCGCCTGCCGCTCGACCGCAGCGGCGAATCGCAGACGCTCGATGCGAAGGTCGCGTCGAAGAAGCTGCTCGGCGGTTTCGAAAAGGCCGATCTCGGCGGGCTGTCGTTCTGGACGCAGCCGAACTCGTGGCACCACTTCATGAGCGATCACATCGTGACGTTCTCGGTGATCCCGCTGTCGGCCGGCAAGACGCTCGTGCGCACGAAGTGGCTCGTGCACAAGGACGCGAAGGAAGGCATCGATTACGACGTGAAGAACCTCACGGCCGTGTGGAACGCGACCAACGACCAGGATCGCGCGCTCGTCGAATTCTCGCAGCGCGGCGCGAACAGCAGCGCATACGAGCCGGGCCCGTATTCGCCGTACACGGAAGGTCTCGTCGAAAAATTCTCGGCCTGGTACATCGGCCGGCTCGCCGAAAAAACCGGCGAATAGTGCACAGCAGCGGACAAGCGGAGCAAGACATGATGCGAGATGCGGCCAATTTCGAGCCGACGGACAGCCGGGTGACGCGCCCGGCGTTCTGGAACGCTCTTCCCGAGCGCTGGACGAGCGACGTCGAGGAAACGCTGGTGTGCTGCCAGGTGCGGCAGGAAACGCACGACGTGAAGAGTTTCTTCTTCCGTTCGCCGCAGGGCCGCGCGTTCTCGTTCGAGCCCGGGCAGTTCCTCACGCTCGAGCTCGACATCGACGGCGAAACGATCAACCGCTGCTACACGATCTCGTCGTCGCCCGCGCGGCCGCACACGGTGTCGATCACGGTCAAGCGCGTGCCGGGCGGCAAGGTGTCGAACTGGCTGCACGACAACCTGCAGCCGGGCGCATCGGTGCGCGTGCTCGGCCCGGCCGGCGAATTCACGTGCGCGCGGCATCCGGCGCGCAAGTACCTGTTCCTGTCGGCCGGCTCGGGCGTCACGCCGCTGATGTCGATGAGCCGCGCGCACCATGATCTCGCCGAGGATCGCGACATCCTGTTCGTGCACAGCGCGCGTACGCCGGACGACATCATCTTCGCGCGCGAGCTCGACCTGATCGCGTCGAATCATACGAATTTCCGCACGTCGTTCGTCGTCGAGCGCGTGGGTGCGCGCACCAACTGGCCGGGCGTCACGGGTTTCCTGACGCTGCCGCTGCTGAAGCTGATCGCGCCGGATTTCATGGAACGCGAAATCTTCACGTGCGGCCCCGCGCCGTACATGAAGGCCGTGCGCGACCTGCTCGACGAAGCCGGTTTCGATCGCAAGCAGTATCACGAGGAGAGCTTCTCGTTCGAAACGCTTGCGCAGACCGCGAGCGACGAGCTGCTCGCCGATCTCGCGCCGCCGGCCGACGGCGGCGACGCCGGGACGAAGCAGTACACGGTCAGCTTCGCGAAGAGCAACCGCGAGATCGCGTGCGGCTCGGAGCAGCACGTGCTCGATGCGGCGCGCCAGTCGGGCGTGCGGCTGCCGGCCTCGTGCACGCAGGGCATGTGCGGCACCTGCAAGGTGAAGCTCGTGTCGGGGCAGGTCGAGATGAAACACAACGGCGGCATCCGCCAGCGCGAGATCGACCAGGGGATGGTGCTGCTGTGCTGCAGCAAGCCGCTGACCGATCTCGTGATCGACAAGTAGTCAAAACGGTAGTCAAAGCGCGCCATCGGCTGTCCGGGCGCGTCGCGTCCGGACAAGCATCCGTCGGAAAACAACGATACCGCGGATTTGTGGTTGAAGAACCTAGAGAGGCAACGCGCGCAGGCGCATATCAAGGAGATCGACCATGAAGTTGTTCGGAAAACTGTTGTGGACCGGCGCACTGTCGGCGATGGTGGCACTGAGCGCGTCGGCGCTTGCCGATACGAAGCCGACGCTGAAGATCGGCTATGTCGAAGGCTGGGACGACAGCGTTGCCACCTCGAACGTCGCGGCCCGCGTCATCGAGAAGAAGCTCGGCTACCAGGTCAAGCTCGTGCCGGTCGCGGCCGGCATCATGTGGCAGGGCGTCGCGCGCGGCGATCTCGACGCGACGCTGTCCGCGTGGCTGCCGGTCACGCACGGCTCGTACTGGGATGAGTACAAGACCAAGGTCGTCGACCTCGGTGCGAATTTCGCTGATGCGAAGATCGGCCTGATCGTGCCGGACTATGTGAAGGCGAAGAGCATCGACGACCTGAACGCGGAGAAGGGCAGTTTCGGCGGCCGGATCGTCGGCATCGACGCGGGTGCCGGCGTGATGCGCAAGACCGACGAAGCGATCAAGAGCTACGGGCTGAGCTACACGCTGATGCCGAGCTCGGGCAGCGCGATGACGGCCGAGCTGTCGCGTTCGGTCAGCGCGAACAAGCCGGTCATCGTGACCGGCTGGGCGCCGCACTGGATGTTCGCGAAGTGGAAGCTGCGCTTCCTCGAGGATCCGAAGAAGGTGTTCGGCGGCGCCGAGCACGTCGACAGCGTCGCGAATCCGGGCCTCGAAACGAAGGCCAAGCCGGTCGTCGCGTTCCTGAAGAAATTCCAGTGGAAGCCGGGTGAAATCGACAGCGTGATGCTGGCGATCCAGAACGGTTCCAAGCCGGAAGCGGCCGCCGACGCGTGGATCGCGGCGCATGCCGACCGCGTGAATGCGTGGACGGAAGGCGCGCAGTAAGCACTAAATATTCGTCATACGAAGCACCATAAAAATACGCCGGGAATGGCATGCAGGAATCCGAAATAATCGCGGTTTCATGTGGCCATATCCCGGTTTTCTTTTACTGATTCTGCAAAAAAGTGCTTAAGTTGTTACACTACGGTCCTTGTGCGGAGTCATCTGCTTTGCATCGGACCAGAGTAAGCGCTGAAGCGCTGACACTGATCGAGAGGAGGAATTGGATGAGTCAAGCAGGACTGCGTGCGAACAGCACCAGTGACGTTGAGGCAACCATCTCACATGATTCGACGGGCCACACGCTGCATCGTGGCCTGACTTGGAAAGACGCATTCTGGGTAACGAGCGGCGTGCCGGCAGGCGTGCTGTTCACGATCGGCGGCGTATGTGCGACGATCGGCCAGCCCGCGTGGGCGATCTGGATCGCCGCGATCACGATGGGGCTGATCCAAAGCGCGACTTATGCGGAAATATCGGGGCTATTTCCTCATAAATCGGGCGGCGCGTCGGTGTATGGCGCGATCGGCTGGGTGCGTTACAGCAAGCTGATTGCTCCGGTTTCCGTGTGGTGCAACTGGCTTGCGTGGTCGCCGATGCTTGCGCTCGGCTGCGGCCTCGCGGCGAGCTACGCGCTCACGAGCCTCTTCCCCGCCGACGCGGCGGTGCTGCACTGGCAGCTCAAGGTTGCGGATCTCGGGTTCATCAAGCCCGGTCTTTCCCTGCGGATCAACGCGACGTTCATCATTGCGACGATCCTGCTTCTCATCACGTTCAAGCTTCAGCACAGCGGTGCATCGAAGGCTGCGCGCACGCAGCGCATCCTCGGTATCGCGTCGCTCACGCCGCTGTTGATCGTCGGCATCGTGCCGTTCGTCACGGGCGACGTGCCGATGTCGAACCTGCTCCCGCTGCTGCCGCTCGGCCACGACGCGCAAGGCAACCTCACGGCCGCGACCTTCGGCTCGTGGAACGGGCAGGGCGTGACGATGGCGCTCGGCGCGATGTTCATGGCCGGCTGGGCGTCGTACGGTTTCGAGACCGCCGTCTGCTACACGCGCGAATTCCGCGATCCACGCCGCGATACCGCGAAGGCGATCTTCTGGTCGGGTGCGCTGTGTCTCGTCGTGATGACGCTCGTGCCGCTGGCGTTCCAGGGCGCGCTCGGTACGCAGGCGATGCTCGATCCCGCGATCGGCGACGGCACCGGCGTCGCGGCCGCGATGGCGAAGATCGTCGGCGGCGGCGCATGGGTTGCGAACGCGGTCGTCGTGATGCTGATGCTGTCGATCCTGCTGATCGTGATGACGTCGATGATGGGCTCGTCGCGCACGCTGTACCAGGCATCGGTCGACGGCTGGCTGCCGAAGTACCTGTCGCACGTGAACGAGCACGGCTCGCCCACGCGCGCGATGTGGACCGATCTCGGCTTCAACCTCGTGTTGCTGATGATGTCGGACTACATGACGGTGCTGTCGATCTCGAACGTCTGCTACATGCTGTTCGTATTCCTGAATCTTCAGTCTGGCTGGATCCACCGGATGGATCGCGGCAACTGGGATCGACCGTTCCGTTGCCCGACGTGGCTGCTCGTCGGCGGTGCGATCTGCGGTTATGCGAACCTCGTGTATGTCGGCGCGGGTGCGAACCTGCAGGGCGAAGGCACGCTGCGTAATGGCCTGATCGCGATGCTGCTGATCGTGCCGGTGTTTCTCTATCGGCACTACTGGCAGGACCGCGGCCGGTTCCCCGAGCAGATGCAGCGCGACATGGAGCTCGAGGTGCCGAAGCGTTCGATGTGGCTGAATCTGATGCCTTACGCGGCGCTGATCGGCGCGGGGCTGACGATCTGGTTGTCGTATTACTTTGCGTGGGTGAAGTGACGAAGTAATGCGCGTATCGCCGCGCGCGATGGTCCCGGAAACCGCACACGGGGCCGTCGCGTGAAGCGTCAGACGCAATGCGATTGCAAAATGGCCCGACCGGTACGCCGGTCGGGCCATTTTTCGTTTTCTTCGCGCTCGAACGAACGCGCCGCGCTGTTACGAAAACACCACCGTCCGATCCCCGTTCAAAAACACCCGCCGCTCGATAAACGCCTTCACCGCACGCGCGAGCGTGATGCTTTCGACATCACGCCCCACCGCGAGCAGCTGCTCCGGCCGCAGCGCGTGATCCACACGCTCGACGACCTGCTCGATGATCGGGCCTTCGTCGAGATCGTCGGTGACGAAGTGCGCGGTCGCGCCGATCAGCTTCACGCCGCGCGCATGCGCCTGGTGATACGGCTTCGCGCCCTTGAAGCCGGGCAGGAACGAATGATGGATGTTGATCGCGCGGTTCGCGAGCTTCGCGCTCGTCTCCTGCGACAGCACCTGCATGTAGCGCGCGAGGATCACGAGTTCTGCGCCGCTCGATTCGAAGAAGTCGAGCCACTGCGCTTCCTGCTGCGCCTTCGTGTCGGCCGTGATCGGGAAGTGCCGGAACGGCAGCCCGTGCTGCGCGGCCATCGGCTCGAAATCGGGGTGGTTCGACACGATGCCGACGATGTCCATCTTCAGTTCGCCCATCCGCCAGCGGAACAGCAGGTCCGCGAGGCAGTGCTCGAGCTTCGACACCATGATCAGCACCTTCGGCCGCGCGTTCACGTCGTGAATCGCCCATTGCATGTCGCCGCCCAGGCCGGCCGCGATCGGCGCGAATTCCTGGCGCAGCGCGTCGATCTGCAGCGTTTCATCCGTCGGATGAAAGACGCAGCGCACGAAGAAGCGGTTGCTGAGATCGTCGTCGAACACGTTCAGCGCATCGACATAGCAGCGATGGCGATCGAGAAAGCCGACGACGGCGGCGACCTGGCCGGCCGCGCTCGCGCACGACAGTGTCAGGACGAATTGATCGGGGCGGTGCTCGGCGGTCATGAGAATCCTCGGATGGCATGGGGCGCACGGCCGTGCGGCAGCGCACCAAAGCGCCACGCCGCGCGGGTTGCGGGAGACTCAAGTAAATCAGGACGATTTTGGGGAGGATAGAACCAACGCGCCGTGTGGCTGGTATCGGTGCGCCAGCGCGCGGGGGCGGGCTTGGGCCGTCAGGCGCTCGCGCTTGCGCACGCGTCGAGCAGCCAGCGCCGGAACACGTGGGTCGCGTCCGGCTCGGGGCGCTGCGGCGGCCGCACCAGGAAGTAGCCGCGCGACGTGACGACGGGCGCGTCGACGAGCTTCACGAGCTGGCCGGACGCGACGAGCTCGTCGACGAGCGGCGACCAGCCGAGCGCGACGCCTTCGCCGAGCAGCGCCGCATGGATCACGAGCGCATAGCTGTTGAAGGTCACGCCGCGCGCGGCGGCCGCCGTGTCGAGGCCGTGCGCGTCGAACCAGCCCGACCACGACAGCCAGCGCTCGGGGCGCGTCGGCTGCACGTGCAGCAGCGGCAGCGCGAGCAGTTGGTCGGCCCGCGCGACGTGCGAGTGCGCGTCGCGGAACGCGGGCGAGCACACGGGCGTGACGGATTCCGGAAAGAGCCGCGCGGCCGTGCACGACGGCCAGTGGCCGTCGCCGAACAGGATCGCGATGTCGCCGTGGTCGCGCTGCGCGTCGTAATCCTGTGACGTGACGACGCGTACGTCGACGTCCGGCATCACGCGCTTCAGGCCGGCCAGGCGCGGCATCAGCCAGTAGGTCGCGAAGCCGAAGTCGGTGACGATCGTGAGCGCGCCGTGCTCGCGGCGCGCGCGCAGCGTCGCAGTGGCGCCGCGCAGCGTGTCGAGGCTCAGCCGCACGGCTTCGTACAGGCACTGGCCGTCGGCCGTCAGCGTGACGCCGCGCGGGCTGCGCTCGAACAGCGGCACACCGAGTTCGGCCTCGAGCTGGAACACCTGCTGGCTCACGGCCGGCTGCGTCGAGCCGAGCTCGCGCGCGGCGGCCGTGAAGCTCGCGAGCCGGGCGGCCGATTCGAACGCGCGCAGCGCCTGCATCGACGGTAACGGTTCGGATTTCGACATAAGTCCTTCTAATGGCCCCATAAGGGCAGGACGCCTTCCCACCCGAATTCGGGCGGGCGATAGTGCATCGGACGGTACGGCACACGCGCTTCACGGCCGCCGCGCCAGGCCTTTCCGCGATTCTAGCCAGTCGCGACAGGCATGCGCGGCACTTTCTTCGGGTCGCCTCCGTCATGCCGGACGTCTCGCTGCCAAAGCGGCGCGCCGTTCCATTCGAACACCGTTTTCCCCACGACCGCCGATGACGAACCCGACACCCAACATCCTGATCCTGATGGCCGACCAGCTCACGCCGTTCGCGCTGCCGGCGTACGGCAACCGCGTCGCGCGCACGCCGACGCTCGACCGGCTCGCCGCGCAAGGCGTGGTGTTCGACGCCGCGTATTGCGCGAGCCCGCTGTGTGCGCCGTCGCGTTTCTCGCTGCTGACCGGCAAGCTGCCGTCGGGGATCGGCGCCTACGATAACGCCGCCGAATTGCCGGCGCAAACGCTGACGTTCGCGCACTACCTGCGCGCGGGCGGCTACCGGACGATGCTGTCCGGCAAGATGCATTTCTGCGGGCCCGACCAGTTGCACGGCTTCGAGGAGCGGCTCACGACCGACATCTATCCGGCCGATTTCGGCTGGGTGCCCGACTGGGACAGCCCGACCGAGCGGCCGAGCTGGTATCACAACATGAGCTCGGTGCTGGACGCGGGCCCGTGCGTGCGCACGAACCAGCTCGATTTCGACGACGAAGTCACGTTCGCCGCGAAGCAGAAGCTGTACGACGTCGCGCGCGAACGCGCGGCCGGGCACGACGCGCGGCCGTTCTGCATGGTCGTGTCGTTGACCCATCCGCACGACCCGTATGCGATCACGCACGAATACTGGGATCTGTACCGCGACGACGAGATCGACATGCCGGCCGTGCGGCTCGATGCAGCGGACAGCGATCCGCATTCGCAGCGGCTGCGCTTCGTCTGCGAGAACGACCGCACGCCGCCGACCGACGCGCAGATCCGCGCCGCGCGCCGCGCGTACTACGGCGCAACCTCCTACGTCGACACGCAGTTCGGCAGCGTGCTCGCCGCGCTCGAGCAGTGCGGGTTCGCCGACGACACGATCGTGATCGTCACGTCCGACCACGGCGACATGCTCGGCGAGCGCGGGCTCTGGTACAAGATGACGTTCTTCGAAGGCGGCTGCCGCGTGCCGCTGATCGTCCATGCGCCGGGCCGCTTCGGCGCCGCGCGCGTGCACGGGCCGGTGTCGCACGTCGACCTGTTGCCGACGCTCGTCGACCTGGCCGGCGCTGCGCCCGCCGGCGGCTGGCCGGACCCGGTCGACGGCGCGAGCCTCGTGCCGCACCTGCACGGCACGCCCGCGCACGATGTCGCGCTCGGCGAATACCTCGCGGAAGGCGCGGTCGCGCCGGTCGTGATGATTCGCCGCGGCGGCTGGAAGTACGTGCATTGCCCGGCCGATCCCGACCAGCTCTACAACCTCGCCGACGATCCGCGCGAGTTGACGAACCTGGCCGGCTCGCCGGAAGCCGCCGGTGTGCTCGAGGCGTTCCGCGTTGAAGCCGCGCAGCGCTGGAACCTGCCCGAGCTGGACCGGCAGGTGCGCGCGAGCCAGCGGCGCCGGCGCTTCCATTACGCGGCGGCGACGCAGGGCCGCATCCACGCGTGGGACTGGCAGCCGTTCACCGACGCGAGCCAGCGTTACATGCGCAATCACATCGAACTCGACACGCTCGAGGCGATGGCGCGCTTTCCGCGGGTCGGGCGCTGAGCGTCCCGCATCGCGATCATTGACGAACGACGGAGGAAGCTGGCGATGGAACGGCAATGCAATGCAGCAATCCGGATCGGCGCGGCGCTCGCCGCGGCCGCCTGCGTGATGACGGCGCAGGGCGCGCACGCGGCCGACCCGCAGACGTGCAGCGACGTGAAGATGGCGGCGCCCGGCTGGACCGACATCGACGCGACGAACGCGATGGCGGGCGTCGTGCTGAAGGCGCTCGGCTACCGGCAGGACGTGGCGAACCTGTCGGTGCCGATCACGTATCAGGGGCTCAAGAAAGGGCAGGTCGACGTGTTCCTCGGCAACTGGATGCCCGCACAGGCGCCGCTTGTGAAGCCGTTCGTCGACGAGAAATCGATCGACGTGCTGCACGCGAACCTGAGCGGCGCGAAGTTCACGCTTGCGGTGCCCGACTACGTCGCGGCCGCGGGCGTGCACACGTTCGCCGATCTCGCGCGCCATGCCGACCGCTTCGGCGGCAAGATCTACGGGATCGAGCCCGGCGCGCCCGCGAACCAGAACATCAAGCGGATGCTGTCCGACCACGCGCTCGGTACGGCGAACTGGTCGCTCGTCGAATCGAGCGAGACCGGCATGCTCACGCAGGTCGAGCGCGCGGTGCGCGACAAGCGCTGGATTGTATTTCTCGCGTGGGAGCCGCATTTGATGAACACGAAGTTCCACCTGACCTACCTGTCGGGCGGCGATGCGTATTTCGGCCCGAACTACGGCGGCGCGACGGTCAACACGGTCACGCGCGCCGGGTTTGCCGGCCAATGCGGGAACCTCGCGCGGCTGTTCCGGCAGATGACATTCTCCGTCGACGTCGAGAACCGGATGATCGCCGACATGCTCGACCACAAGACGTCGCCCGCGCTCGCGGCGCAGCATGCGCTGAAGGCCGACCCGGCGCTGGTCGCCGGCTGGCTGGACGGCGTGACGACGGCCGCCGGCGCACCGGGCCTGCCGGCCGTGCGCGCGGCCCTCGACGGCCGTTGACCCCGCCTCCGGGCGGCCGGTTTTTGCCGTGCCGCCCGTCTACGTGTTTTCCCGACCGGTCGCATCGTGACCATTTAGTGTCGCCTTCAGACGGGTGACGTGAAATATGGGTTTGTATTTTTCGGCAATGGCTGCGTTATTGCGGAAAACGAAATGCCGAAGCCAGCAGGCGTACTGAATTCGAATCCACCGGCGTATCGCGGCACGCGCCGGGACGAGATTCTTTCCATCGAACGGTTCAGGGAGGGTGGTCGATAATGAAGCACACGAAAGTCGCCGTAGCCGCCGCGCTTGCATGCGCGGCCTGTATTCCCGCCATCGGCCATGCGCAGAGCAGCGTGACGCTGTACGGGATTCTCGACGCGGGCATCACGTATGTGAACAACACCGGCGGCTCGCACGTGGTCAAGTTCGACGACGGCGTCTCATACGGGAACCGCTTCGGCCTGAAGGGCACGGAAGACCTGGGCGGCGGCCTGAAGGCCGTGTTCGCCCTCGAGAGCGGCTTCCACCTCGGCAACGGGCAGCTCGGCTTCGGCGGCGCCGAGTTCGGCCGGCAGGCGTATGTCGGCCTGCAGAACGACTGGGGCACGCTGTCGTTCGGCAACCAGCTCGACATCACGAACGAACTCGTGTCGATCTACAACATCTCGGCGTGGGGCAGCGGTTATGCGATCCACCAGGGCGACTTCGACCGCTTCAACGGCGACCGCCTGCCGAATTCGGTGAAGTTCCTGTCGAACGACCTCAGCGGCTTCAAGTTCGGCGCGATGTACTCGTTCGGCAACGTCGCGGGCAATTTCCACCGCAACAGCGCATGGAGCGCGGGCGCGAGCTTCACGAAGGGCGACTTCTCGATCGGCGCCGCGTACACGCGCCTGAACAACCCGAACGGCATCTACGCGTTCGACCCGTACGCGATGATCGGCACGCACACGTTCCTCGGCCAGCAGACCGTCACCGTCGATCCGGCGACCGGCGCGCGCACCGACCTGTTCGCGAACACGCCGATGGACGTCGACAGCCAGGGCACGTTCGGCATCGGCTCGAGCTACACGATCGGCAAGCTGACGCTCGACGCCAACTTCTCGTACACGACGATCAAGGGTTTCGGCCAGTCGTCGCACATGCAGGTATATGAAGGCGGCGGCTTGTACCAGTTCACGCCGGCGCTGAGCCTGATCGCGGGCTACCAGCACACGCGCTTCGAAGGCCATCACTGGAACCAGGGCACGGCGGGCCTGCACTACCTACTGTCGAAGCGCACCGACGTGTATATCTCCGGCGATTACCTGCGCGCGTCGCACGGCGTCGATGCGGTGGTCGGCTACAGCTTCACGCCGTCGACGACGCAGACGCAGGCCGACGTGCGGATCGGGATGCGGCATTCGTTCTGAGCGGGGTGGTTTGGAGCAGCGACGTCTTCAGCGAGGTCTCTCTTTGGCGCGAACTGCGGTTCGCGCTTTTTTTTGTTTCTTCGGGGATTTCCGGGGGGTGCTGTTCGACCCTGAAGTGACCTTCGGCTTTCTCAAATGCGGACATTTCGTTTCTCGTCGTGCCGCACTTTTAGCGTCCCACACGAATGTGAGCGTCACGCGAGAAATCGTATGTCTTTAGCACCGGACGGATAGCGTCGATTAATTTATCCGTGTGGACGCTCATCATATAGATGGACGCCTTGCCACCATCGACTGTCACTTCATCACCATCCAGCTCGCCTAACTTCGTCTCCCTCGCTACCGATTCCAGCTCGTCTTCAAGCTGGTGTAGTCGCGTCAAATCAAGGCTGCCATAGTCCATAGCGATCACAATTTGATTGCTTTCGGCAAGGGGCGCCGCCCATGTTGGCTTTCCGAAAACGAGAAACAGGAAAAATACAGCGCACTGGGTCAGCAAACGTTGGTTCATAGATTTTTCGTTAATCGAACATGGCGACGCACAGCGGCGACGGCTCTCGATTGTCAACGATTCTGACCTCCAGGTCGAACGGTTGATTCCGCCCGCCATGAAGCGCCGTTCGGCTGGGGCATATAACGGTCGCGAGCTCCCGTTGTCCATGCGCAGCCTCCCGATCATGAAGCGTAGCCACGCCGGGGAGCGTCTTTCCGTTTGGCCCAGTGGGTTCGGAAAGTCAGCGGACAAGCTATCCGAAAACCCGAGCCCATACCGCCCGAAGGCGTCGCGCGCGGTCTTCGAAGAGATATGAGGCTGCCAGCGTCAAGAGACCTGAAATTGCACCCGTCACGATGTGCTCGACATAGGGGATACGGTAGTGACTCGTGTGCGAGTAGGCATCGCCCAACGTTGTCAGGACGCCAACGACCAGCGCATTGCCGTATCGATGCGCGTAGAGTTTCGCCAAAGGCGTGAAAGTCAAAAGTACAGCCAGGAGGCCGGTAAACAGACCTGTCTGAAGTGCAATAGTCCAGTGGGCAAGGCTCATGATATTGCCCCAGCTCCCCGGCATGCAGGTCATGCACGCACTGGTCGGCTGCCAGAAACGCTGGATAAATAGTCTGACGCGGTGCTTCCACTCGGTTGACATGATGCATTCCCATCAATGCCGTCGTCACGGCCGACGCCACCATACGTATCGTTGAAGCAGTTTCCAAACCCTTTAACGAGCTTGCCGCCCTCGTCACGGATGGGTTGGCTGTGTGTCGTAGAGGCCGAGCAACAACTTGGACATGGGGAAATACTACTCCACGATCAGACGGCCGCTGTTTCGACCGAGACCGGACTTCAACGCTTGCGTCTATCGGTGCGGTCCCGTCCATGACGGGCATCGAACGATGCGCTTCCGCGCGAAGTCGACGTCCGGCATCGACCCGAAAGAGACGGATGCGCCACTCATAAGCGGTCGTTCCGACAACCCCTGATCAGATCAGCAACCGCGAATTGACTCGACCCCACAAAAATCTCGGCGACTCTCGGCCCCTCAACGTCGGTTCCGTCGGGGTGCCGGCAATAGCGCTCGATCCGTGTGGTTGCCGAGCGTAATAGGTCGGACGATCTTCGGACAGCAAAAGCGACACTGATAGGCAGAAAGCGTCGGTGCTAGAGAGCGGCGTCAGCAATGCGCTCGCGCAATCGAGGCACTACGAAGTCGATGAACGCCCGCAATTTGAGAGGCAGCCGATTTTTCTTGTCGTAAACCAGATGGACCGGGCGAACTGGCGGCTCGAATTCACTCAACACAATCTGCAGGTCGCCTCGACGGACGTATTCTGTGATCTGGTAGGACATGGTGCGAATCAAGCCCGAACCGGCAAGTCCCGCATCAATCGCGGCTTCAATCGTGTTCACGCTTAGTCTCGAGCGGAACGGCACTTCGAAATCTGATCCGCCGGACCAGAATTTCCAGTTGCTTGTCGACGACACATTTTCGAAGGAGACAACGCTGTGCTCCGGAAGCTCGTCAGGAGAAACGGGTATTCCCCGCGTGGAAAGATACGAGGGGCTTGCGCAGATTACGCGTCGCACAGCTCCTAGTCGGATAGCAACCAGCTCGCTGTCAGGAAGATCACCGATTCTTAGTGCCACGTCGATTTGATCATCCAGAAAATGCGTAATCCTGTCCGTTAGCATGAGGCCGACCGACACATCGGGATACGCCGCGAGAAAACTCGTGACGACAGGAAGGACATGCATGCGCCCAAACATGTTGGGTCCGGTAACGACCAGATCTCCCTTGGGCTCCAGGTATTCCCCTGCGGCAGCACGTTCTGCCTCAACAACCTGTTCAAGGATTGATTTGGCTGCGGTCACGTATGAACGGCCGGCCGGCGTCAGTTCGAGGCCACGAGAAGAACGCACGAGCAAAGTCGCTTTCAGATGAGCCTCCAGGTCGGCCATCTTGCGGCTTACTGTCGCCAACGGGAGCCCAAGCCTACGACTGGCTTTCGACAAGCTGCCGCTCTCCACGGCGGCAATCAGCACTGACATCGCGTCGATTCGATCCACGGTCTTCCAATAAACGGGAGGGGGCTTTCCGATTTTACAGTCTGCTCATCGAAATCGGAAACACGCAGAATGCCTTCAACGCGTCAAACGGTAGGTGTCTACCGAGACGCTTCAGAAGAGGACTCGACAAATGAGCAATCGTACATTTCACCGCACGGCCACTGTCAACGGACGCAACGTTTTCTATCGCGAAGCGGGCGACCCCAAGCTCCCGACAATTGTCCTGTTGCACGGATTGCCGAGCAGCAGCCAAATGTTCCGAGACCTTATACCCGCCCTGGCCGATCAATTCCATTTGATCGCGCCAGACTACATCGGATTTGGTCATTCCGACGCGCCTTCACGAGACGAGTTCAAATACACCTTCGACAATCTCGCTGACCACGTTGCGGGCCTTACCGAGGCTTTGAAGCTGGAATCGTACATTCTCTACATGCATGACTACGGCGGACCAGTTGGATTTCGGCTTTTTACTCGGCGTCCTGACGCAGTCAAAGGTTTCATCATTCAAAACACCAACGCCTATATGGAAGGCGTGGGCGATGCTCCGAAAAGTGTTTTCGTACCGTTGTGGGAGAACCGTACACCTGAAACCGAAAAGCCCGCGCGCGACTTCATCAGTCCGGAGGGTACAAAGTTTCAATGGCTCGTTGGCGCAAAGCACCCGGACGCCGTGAATCCCGACAACTGGATATTCGACCAGGCGCTGCTCGATCGCCCCGGCGTGCAGGACTTCCAAATCGATCTTCTTCACGACTATCAGTCGAACGTCGCCCTCTATCCGACGTGGCAAGCGGCATTTCGGCAACACCAACCGAAGACGTTGATCATTTGGGGGAAAAACGACCCGTTCTTCATTCAACCTGGAGCGCGGGCTTATACCAAAGATCTCCCGAACGCCAAGCTTGTCTGGCTGGACGCGGGGCACTTCGTGCTCGACGAGAACAAATGCCAGGTCGCAGCCGAGATCAAAGCCATCTTCGCAGACTGAGAAGCAGCGGCGCATTGACCAGTCCTGGGTTGTTGGCCCGAAGCGATCAGTAGCCGTGTCAGGGTTGAAGAGCCGCGACTAAAACGCATTTCCATGTTCCGGCGGTTCGGCATTTCCTTGCTGGGTCGCCATGTCCCACAAACGAATATCGAAGGACGAAGAAATGCTTACTACGACGGCGGCGCTAGCAACGACGCAGCAGGATTCCGACAAGATACCGCAATCGGACCGAGGTTATGAGGTGCTGTGCGACGATCTCGGCGGTGACCGGAGATTGTGCTTCGTCATGCGCACGATGATTTTTGCCACGACCCTCGTAGCGCCGCCCGGTACGTTGACAACGAAGGATGCAATTGCAATCGCATCCCTGCTGCTAGGCGTTGCGGCGGTCAAGATCAAACGGATATCGCCTTCGGTGGAGATCTACCTCGTTTGTTTGCAGTTTGTCTGGAACCACCTTTGCGCGAATTTCGCTCGTGGCGCAAAAGCGATATCTTTGACGTTCGAAACGTCGTCAAATGGCGGTGGCGACAGCGGTTCCTAGAAGGAGAACCGACAGCCAGTCCGTCGCAACTACCAAATTCTCAGTGACATTTTCATGGATCGACTTGAACGCATACGGGTTTTCCAAATGGTTTCGGATTTAAACAGCTTTGCCGAAGCCGCACGGCAACTCCGCATCACGCCCGTGGCAGCCTCGCGTGCTGTATCCGCTTTGGAGCAAGAGATCGGTGTGACGTTGCTCAGGCGAACGACGCGCTCGGTACGGCTGACCGACCAGGGAAGCGACTACCTGGAGCGCACACGTCATGCTCTATCCGAGCTGGACGATGCTGCGGAGGCTGTTCGAGGAGGAAATGCTGGGCCTCGTGGCTTGCTGGTGATAACTGCGCCCGTTCTTTTCGGCCGAATGCATGTCATGCCGATCGTCGCAAACCTTCTTCGTGAATATCCGGATCTTTCGGTACGACTGATTCTCGTTGATCGGGTTGTCCGTTTGGCAGAGGAAGGCATTGACATCGGGGTACGTATCGGGCAGTTGCCAGATAGCTCGCTTCGAGCTGTGCCCCTTGCGAGCGTCCAGCGTGTTCTCGTGGCCAGCCCGGACTATCTTGCTCGACGTGGAACGCCAGCTTGCGAAGCCGATTTATCCACGCACCACCTGATTGCGTTTGAAACGGCCAGCTTGAACGAGGAGTGGAGGCGCGCGGGCAGTCGGAGTCAGATTGAACCGCGATTTCTGACTAATAGCGTCGATGCGACAGTTGAAGCCGCGGTGGGTGGCCTCGGTATCGCGCGCCTCTTTTCCTATCACGTCGCGCGTGAACTGGCCGATGGGCGGCTAGTCAGGGTCCTGGCGAACGCTGAGGAAAAGGTGCTTCCGGTAAGCTTGGTATATCAAGGCGGTCGGCAGCAATCTCAAAGCGTTAGGGCCTTCATCTCTGCCGCTCAGGCTGCGCTACCCGATCGGCCAGCGCTGTAGGCAGCCACTCCAGTAAGGCCGTGGCGCCCTACAGCCTGCTGCGAAGCTGATCGAGGTCGCGCTTCAACCGCAGAAGCACCTGGTTGCTTTGACCGGTCGCTTCGGTGATTGCAGCAGGTATCAGAGCCGCCTGCCTTCTGAGCAAGTCTCCCTTCGTTGTCAAGCTGACAAATACCAGGCGCTCGTCAGTGACACCACGGGTCCTGCTGACCAGTCCCTGCGATTCGAGCCGCTTAAGGAGAGGCGTTATCGTCGCTGGGTCCAGCGACAGCCGTGTCGACAAGGCTTTGACGGTGACCTCATCGCTCTCCCAAAGCGACAACATTGCAATGTATTGTGGGTAGGTCAAACCAAGCGGCTGAAGCAGCGGCTTGTACGCTTTCGTCATCGCGAGCGATGTGGCATAGAGCGAAAACCCGACCTCGTCTCCCAACTGCACTTCGGCGGCATCCGGCGAGTTATTGGAAGATGCTTTCATGAAATTTCCAGGCGCCGCCCGAAGGCGGGGTAACGGGTATGAACGAGTGGGGACGGCTTTGCCATGGATGATTAGTTATGCTACCTACCAAAGCAACCACCGCGCAGAGTGCCGCGGCTCGACGGACGCAGTGCTTGAGTTCGAGCGGGTAAATTGTCCTGCAACGCAATCCAACATATGCGCGCTACCGTGGAGCATCGGGTAGCACGGCGTTCTCAAGGTTTGAGTGCATCTGCGACCGCAAGGGTGTCAATATATTGACGAAAGCGCGTGATCCTACCGTTTTCTACGGACCAAACGTGAGCGTATCCGGCTTCCGCACGCTTGCGAGTGCCACCGTGTTCCCCGCGGAATCGACCCAAAGAAATGACGGTATTTCCGTCGCGGAAAAATTCAGTTGGTTCGAGTGAAAAGCTCGACCACTCCGCCACGAGCGGCCTGAAGAGTCCCTCAGCCACTCGCTCGGGCCCCCTTCCGTCCACCTTGTAATGCCACATCGTATTCCATTCGATATCCGCCGACATCAGGCACAGCGCACTGGGCGCATCACCATCGGCAAGCTTTGCGTAGAAGCTACGGATTGTTTCAACGGGATCATTCATGTAGGGACCCTCAGGGTGGGAGCAGTGGTGCATTTTCGACAGTTCATTCGGCCTCGGAGAGGGTTCGATGAAAGGCGGTCATATGAAATATGCGGATGCAAACGAGGTGTCCGCATCTTCGACATTTCCTGCAACGGCATCACAAGTTGGTGCGTGGGCCGGTCCGGATCTGAAGCAAGAAGCGGCACCCGATGTCGGCTCACGTGGCTACCCCGAACAGTAGGTAGCCATCAAGTTCACGCCAAGACTCAGGCAGTCGGCTTGCTTTTTGTGTGAATGACGGGGAACACAGAGTCGATATCGGTCTTGAACGTATTGTTGAAGAGGTTGGTCACGAAGCTGAACGCGAGTTCGGCCACGATGTCGATGATTTCCGCATCGGAGAAGCCTGCGGCTCGAACGGCTTCGAAGTCGGCGGCGTCGATGTGGCCGCGCGTCTTCGCCACACGGTGAGCGAACTGGACCGCGGCGTCAGCCTTCGGGTCCGTCGAATGGCCATCGCGATTGAGTGCCATGTCCTCCTGCGTCAGACCGCTCAGCTTGCCGCCCAGGTAGGTGTGAGCGGATACACAGTAGTCGCAGCCATTCGCTTCCGCGATGGCAATATGAATGCGTTCGCGCGTTCCGTGGCCCAAGCTCTTGCCAAGCGTACCGTGCATGTCAGCGATTGCCTTCAGGGCGTCTGGTGACTGGGAAATCAAAGCGAAGAAGTTCGGGATCGTACCGAGGACTTTCTCGTAGTTCGCAAGGATCGGTTGCGCCTTGGCGGGTGCCTGTTCTTTCGTGGGGATAGCGACGCGTGCCATTTGAAACTCCATCAAGTTGATTTGGGAGTAGTCAATGTACAAGTTGCCTCTGCCCTTGTTAATTGCGTGAAAATGAAGGTCTCTGTTTCGGCCAGTGAAATAGAAGATCGCGCTCCGAGGCTCGTGATCCGGCCCGATGTTTACGAGAACCTCGGACGCGATGTGAGGCTAACGTACCAGTCGGCAGACCACGCGCGCGACGCCTTCAGTTTCCGCAACGTCAGATAGGGGGCACATGCTCGCAAAGACGGGGCCGAGCGGGGCGTTGAAAGGGCGTCGATCCGCTTCCCTACGATGCGCTCATCGGACGATGCAACAAGCTGCTGTGGCTTTAATACAGCGGTGGACGACTCTCGGAGAGGACTGAGGCCTCTCCGAGGGAACCGCGGTTTCGCCGATCTAAGGCGTTTGACACCCATCCAAACGCAAGCAGCACTTCTTCACTTTTAGTGGACTATTGTTGACGATTTTGACCGCATCGCCGAGTGATCGAAAGTGGCCGATCACCGACAGTCTGCCCCGCGTTCCCCGGAAATCCAAGACGAACTTCTTTTTTGCAGTGCGGGCGAGTGCACTCCCGCCTCGGCCAATCGAACGGCCGTTTTGCCGTGATTGACATATCATCGCGATTTGGCCGCGTCTGCGCTGTCCAGCCGACCGTCTCCACGCCGGGGACCGATATCGCGTCGCGATGGGCAAGTCGTTGCGCAAGCACGCACATGTGCAGGCAGCCGCTCGTGGAGCGGTTGCGTCACGCACCGCCGATCGCCGAGACCCCGATGACCGCCCACTCACCCGAACCCGCGCCTCCATCCCCGTTACCCGCCAACCTGTTCCGTCACGCACCGTTCCGGCGCTTCTGGGGCACACGCGTGATGTCGTCCCTGGCCTTCCAGATCCTGTCGGTCGCGATCGGCTGGTACGTGTATGCGCTCACGCACAGCGCGTTCGCGCTCGGACTCGTCGGCCTCGCGCAGTTCGTGCCGATGTTCGCGCTGACGCTCGTCGTCGGGCAGGTGGCCGACCGCTACGACCGGCGGCGCATCGCGACGATTTGCCAGGGCGTCGAGGCGCTGGCCGCCGGCGTGTTCCTGCTCGGCGCCGCACAAGGGTGGCTGACCGCGCCGGCCGTGTATGCGCTCGCGGCGATCGTCGGCACGGCCCGCGCGTTCGAGTCGCCGTCGGTGTCTTCGCTGCTGCCGGCCGTCGTGCCGCGCACCGACTTGCCGCGCGCGACTGCGCTGTCGACGTCCGCGAACCAGGCCGCGCAGATCCTCGGTCCCGCGTTCGGCGGGCTGCTCTACGGTGTCGGTGCGCCCGTCGCATTCGGCACGAGCGTCGTGGCATTCGCGATCGCGGCGGTGCTGAGCGGCACGATCCCGCTGCGCAGCGCGCCGCCTGCACGCGAGCCGGTCACGCTGCGCTCGGTGTTTTCGGGGATCGCGTTCATCCGGCGCGAACCGGCGATCCTCGGCGCGCTGTCGCTCGACCTGTTCGCGGTGCTGTTCGGCGGCGCGACCGCGCTGCTGCCGATCTATGCGCGCGACATTCTGCAGGTCGGGCCGTGGGGGCTCGGCGCATTGCGCGCGGCGCCCGCGGTCGGCGCGCTCGCGGGCACGCTGTGGCTCACGCGCTTTCCGCTGAAAGGGCGACCGGGCCGCGCGATGTTCGGCGGCGTGATCGCGTTCGGCATCGCGACGATCGTGTTCGGGCTGTCGCGGCACTTCGCGCTGTCGCTCGTTGCGCTGGCCGCGCTCGGCGCATCGGACGTGGTCAGCGTCGTCGTGCGCCTGTCGCTCGTGCAGCTTCGTACACCTGACGACATGCTCGGGCGCGTGAGCGCGGTCAATTCGCTGTTCATCGGCACGTCGAACCAGCTTGGCGAATTCGAGTCGGGTGTGACGGCCGCATGGTGGGGCGCGCCGACGGCGATCGTCGTCGGCGGTGCCGCGACGATTGCCGTCGCGCTCGTTTGGATGCGGTTGTTTCCTCAGCTCACGAACATGAAGTCGCTCGAGCGCGACGTGTGATGGGCGTCACGCGTCCTGCGTCACGCGCACGGCCGTGCCGTAGCAGATGACTTCCGTGACGCCCGACCCGATCTCGGTCGAGTCGTAGCGCATCGCGACGACTGCGTTCGCGCCGAGCTTGCGTGCATCGGCGAGCATCTTGTCGAATGCCTGCTGGCGCGCTTTCTCGCACAGCGACGTGTAGAGCGTGATGTTGCCGCCGAAGATTGTCTGCAGCGAAGCGCCGAACGAGCCGACGATCGAGCGCGAACGCACGATGATGCCCTGTGCGACGCCGAGCGAGCGGACGGTCGTGTGGCCGGGCAGGTCGAATGCGGTCGTGACGCGAGCGGGCGACAGATCGTCGATGGAGCGGGTGGTGTCGGTCATGGCTGGAAGCGTGTAGCGGAGTGGCAGAGTGACGATTCTATCCGGATGAGCGCGCGTTCCAGGTTCGATCGAGTCAATCGCGCGGCACGTGTCGCGTCATGAAGCCTCCGTGGGGGGGGCGCTGGCTTCGGGCGTGCGTCTCTACGGGACGCTGGGCGAGGTGGTCCGATCAAGGTTGTCCGGGAGGAAGCGCGTGCGAACCGCGAGCACACGCTTCCTTCGTGTCCGGATAGACGAACGACGCGGCCGCTCGCCGTCAGGGCTTCGCGACTACGGAGCCATCCCCGCCAAGATCAACCGCATAAGCCAGCGCCAGCTTGCCGAACTTCAGCGCATGATTCGCCTGGCGGTCCGAGTTCTCCAGCGTGTCGTTCACGGTATGGATATACGGACTGTCGTTCTGGTCGGCCTCGAACGGGAACGACGCCGGATAGCCCTGCGCATTCCACGACGCATGATCCGAGCACGCATACCCGCACTGCGACGTGCCGATCGCGAGTTCCGGCAGGTAGGTCTTCGCCAGATTCGTCAGGTAGGTGTTCTGCGACGCGTTCGTGTAGTCGGTGATCAGATAGATATCCTTCGGATCGCCCTTGTAGTTCGTCATGTCGAGCTGCAAAACGCCGACCACGTTCGCACTCTGCGTGCGGAACTGCTTCGCGATCGCCTTCGAGCCGAGCAGGCCGGCTTCTTCTGCCGCGTACCCGACGAACTTGATCGTCCGCTTCGGCCGGTAGTTGTTCGCGAGCAGCACGCGCAGCGCTTCGGTGAGGCTCGCGATGCCTGATGCGTCGTCGTCCGCGCCGGGCGAGCGCGTGTTCTCCGTCGTGCGGCCGACGGTCGAATCGAGGTGGCCGCCCAGCACGACGGTGCCCGCGGCCGGATCGCTGCCGCGGATCGTCAGGATCACGGATTTCTGCGGAAAGCCCGTGTGCGCGAACTGCTCGACGGTGATATCGGCGCGCGCGCCCGCCAGTTGCTTCCACTGCAGCGCGAGCCAGTCCGACGCGGCAACGCCGTGCGACGTCGTGTAGTAGCGGTTCGTGAAGCCCGACAGCGACGTGATCGTGCCGACGATGTTGCTGGCCTGCAGTTGCTGGATCCAGGTGCCGATCTGCGGCGCGTTCGACACCTTGTACGCGGGTGCCGCGGCCTGCTTCGCGAGCGCCGGCGGCAACGGCTGCAGCGCCTGGCGCGCTTCGTCGAACGAGTCGTGCACGACATAACCGGGCCCGTGGCCGCGCGTGTGGTGGACGGCATGGGCCAGTTCGCCGAGCCGTGAATCGTCGATCTCGACGACGTGAATGGTTTCGCGGCGCGCGGCGCCGTCGGCCGTCTTGCCGGCATCGACCGTCGTGCTGTATTGCGCGGTCGCGCTTGCGTCGATGCGTTGAAGCTGGCGGAACGCCGCATCGCCGAGCGTGATCCACACGGGGGCCGCATGCGCGGCGACGGTCAACAGCATGCCGCCCAGCGCGGCGCTCAGATGAGTCAGTTTCAGAGTAGGCATGTTCGATCTCGCGAGGGTAACGATGTCGAGGATGAGGGCGCGTCGCAGGTCGTGCGATGCGCCACCGCCTGCTGCGGAATTACGATTTCTGCGGCACGGTCACGCCGTACGTGCAGCTCTTGTTGTACGCATTGCCGATCGCCGTGAGTTGCGCGCTGCTGTAGCCGAGCGCGGACGCGGCCGTCAGCACGGCCTGCGCGGCGGCCTTCTGGTTGGTTGAGCCGTTGGTCATCGACAGCCCTTTCAGGAATGCCTTGTCCATCGCCTGCGCGCCGATCGCGTCGCGCGCGACGAGGTTGCACGATGCCCAGTACTGGCCGGCCGTATGGATCTCGGCACCGCGCGCTTGCGCATAGGTGCGCCCGACGTTCCAGTTGGTCACGCGGCCGCCCCAGTATTCGTTGTGGCCGTCCCAGTTGTAGACCCAGTGATACTGCACATCCGACGGGCTCCACTGGTTGAAGTCGCGGCTGTACGCGGCGGCGAGATAGTCGCCGGTGCCTTCCGAAAGACCTTCCTGTTGCGACAGGCCGCCGTTGGTCACCCAGTCGTGGATGCCGTGGCCGAGTTCGTGGATCACGACGTCCGCATCTTCCGCATCGTCGACGCCGCCTTGCCCGAAGGTCAGCCGGCCGCTGCTCGACGAGTACGACGAGTTGTCGTCGCCCGATTCGCCGTGCGGGTCGTACTGCACGCCGCCCGTGTACTGGTACGGCAATGCCTTGATCCCGAGCGTCTGGTTCACGTAGCGCAGGAACGTATCGATGTGGTAGTACACGTTCACAGCCTCGAAATACAGGTTGCCGCGCGTGAACTCGAACGCGGGCGTCGACTGCAGCGGGCACGCGTTGTCGCGCGGCGCATCGAAATCGACGCACGCCGCATACGGGCCTGACAGCGCGTAGCGCGCGCCCGACTGCCCGAGATCCTTCAGCGTCACGCGCACGCGCGCGGCCGTGAGCTGGGTCGAATCGGCGTCGCTGCTGTCCTTGTAGCCGGTGCTGCCGTAGCTGCTTTTCGTTGGCGACAGCGGATCCGGGCGGAACACGAAGCCCGTGCCGTCGGTGGCATAGAACGCCTTGTCCTCGGCGCGCAGCACTTCGCCGCTGCCCGAGTCGATCAGCAGTTCCCAGTCGCCCTTCGGGCCGTCCTGCGGGCGGCCGCGCACCTTCCATGCGGTGTGCGTGCCGGCCTTGTCGACGAACGCGACGAGCTGCGCGTCGAGATTCGTGAAGCCGCTCACGCCGAGATACGCGCGCGCACGGTCGAGCGCCTGCTGCTGGTCGACGGCCTGCGACTTGCGCGACGTCGCGACCACGCCGTTGATCGTGTTGCTCGCGACGTACAGGATGCGGCCGTCCTTCGCGACCGTCACCGCGATG
The DNA here is from genome assembly GCF_022809715.1 of Burkholderia pyrrocinia. NCBI lineage: Bacteria > Pseudomonadati > Pseudomonadota > Betaproteobacteria > Burkholderiales > Burkholderiaceae > Burkholderia > Burkholderia pyrrocinia. The sequence continues at coordinate 1,487,192 of NZ_CP094460.1, read as the reverse complement.
TCGCTGCCGTACACGGGCAGCCCGGCGGCCTGCTGCTGCAGGCGCACGACGGTGAAGTCGGCATCGTTGCGCTCCGACGTGACGACGAGGCTCGCGAGCGCGGCCGCGTCGAGCCCGAGCTGCGTCGCCTGCGTTGCGACGAAGTCGCGCGCGGTTGCAGCGGGCGTGGCGGCGACCTTCTTCACGCGATACGCGGGGTTGTACAGCGTGACGGCGACGCCGTCCGCGCGGAACTGCCCGGCGGCCGTATCGGCTTTCGCGGCGGGCGGCGCGACGCCGCGCGTCAGGCTTTCGCGCAGGCTCGCGGCCTGCGGATTCGAGACCTTCGTATCGGCTGCTGTGCCGCCGACGATGCCGAAACCGAGCGCAAGGCCCAGGGCGAGCGGCAATGCTTTGCGTGATGTCTGCATACGTGATCCTCATCTCAACGGTTGGACACGCCCGCGCACTCGTGGCGCGCAGGCACGACACGGCCCGCGCGCCGGCTCGATGGAACCGGTGCGGCGAAGCGGTGTTGGGAGCGTCGACTGACTAAGGAAACCTAAATGTCAGGTCGAGAAGAAACAAGCGGGAGCGGGGGCGAGGAAGCGAACGGCAGGCAGGTGCGGCGACGGCGAAGCGAGCATCGTCATGTCAGACCCCTCGGATCGATACTGATATCGGTTGGATATCGGCCGGCAGCCTTGCGCGGATCGACATGCGTCGAATCCAGTCTCTCGTCTCGTTAGGCTGCCTATCTAATTGCGAGGTATGTTACAGAATATTTTCGGCGACATTGCAAATTATTTTCGACGATCGCTTCGGTCCGTCGATCGATCGCCGGCATTGTTCAGCGAGCGGCGGGAAACGCCGCCGGAACGCGCAATTCCGCGCGGGATTGTGATTAAAACCCGCGACGATCAGCGCGTCGCGCGCCGGTCGCTGCGTGGGCTCAAGCCGAACCGCGCGCGATAAGTGCGCGAGAAATGCGACGGCGATTCGAACCCGCACGCGACGCACACCGACGTGATGCTCATGTCGGTCTGCTGCAGCAGTTCGCGAGCACGATCGAGGCGCAGGTTCAGGTAGAAATGCGTCGGCGTGTCGTTCAGCGTCGCGCTGAACAGCCGTTCGAGCTGGCGTCGCGTGATCGATACGTCCTGCGCGAGCGCGTCGGAGCCGAGCGGATTTTCCATGTGCTGCTGCATCGTGCCGATCACCTGGATCAGCTTGCGGTTATGTACGCCGTAGCGCGCGGCGATCTCGAGCCGCTGGCTGTCCGAGCGCTGCCGGATGCGGCTGACGACGAACTGCTCGGAGATCGCGGCCGCGAGATCGGCGCCGTGCCGGCGCCCGATCAGGTCGAGCATCATGTCGATCGACGCGGTGCCGCCGGCGCACGTGATGCGCCGGTCGTCGATCTCGAACAGCTCCTGCGTCGCGTTCAGGCCCGGATAGCGTTCGCGGAACGCGGCCAGCGCTTCCCAGTGCAGCGTCAGCGGCTGCGACGCGTCGAACAGCCCGGCTTCCGCGAGCACGAAGCTGCCCGTGTCGATGCCGCCGAGCGTCGCGCCGTGCCGGTGCTGGCGGCGCAGCCAGTCGCCGATTGCGCGCGTGTAGCACACGAGCGGATCGAAGCCCGCGACGACGAACACCGTATCGACCTGCGCGACGTCCGCGCACGCGGCTTCGGCGGCGACGGGGATGCCGTTGCTCGCGGCGACCGGCGCACCGTCGGCGCTGATCACATGCCAGCGGTAGAGCTCGGTGCGGAAGCGGTTCGCGACGCGCAGCGGCTCGACCGCGGACATGAAGCCGAGCGCGGAGAAGCCGGGCAGCAACAGGAAGTGGAAATCCTCGGGCATCGGGGCAGGGGATGGAATCCGGTGGTCGTCGCACATCGCACGGGATTGCGAACGGACGGGCACATGCCGCGGCCGGCTCGCAGGCGCCGAACGGTCAGCGGAAGATTATCGCGGGTTTTGCTCGTCTTCAGCGCGTTTTTGCAGCGCGCACCGACCGGCGCGCGGTGGTCGAAGGCAGTTCGCCGAATTGCGCCTTATACGCGTTCGCGAAATGGCCGAGATGGATGAAGCCCCAGCGCGCGGCCACGTCGCTGATCGGCAGGTCGGCCTGACGTGTGTCGAGCAGCATCCGCCGCACCTGCGACAGGCGCAGCGAGCGTACATAGTGCAGCGGGCTGGTCTGTACGACCGACTGAAAGCTGTTCTGCATCGTGCGCCGGCTCACGCGCAACTGCGCGCACAGGCTCAGCACGTCGACGGGCGCTTCCGGGTGGTCGATCACGTAGTCGTGCACGCGGCGCACGATGTCGGCGCGGCACGCGTGCGTGAGCCGGTTCGACGGCTCGGGCATCCGGTACGTGAGGAGATCGACGAGCATGTTGCCGATCTCGCCGCGCAATTCGCGTTGCGCGCGCACGTCGCCGAACGTGTCGGGCGACGACAGCACGCGTTCGAGTTGCGTCGCGATCTGCACGCTTGCGCGCATCAGCACGGCCGTCGGCAAGTCGACGACGCCGCGCCGCAGCGTCGCTGCGTCGAGCCGGACATCGGCCGCATCTTCGACCTGTTGCAGCAGCTCGGCGTCGACGACGACACCGATCAGCGACATGTCGTCCGGCGAATGCAGTTCGAACGGCGCACCGCCGCGCGCCATCACCATCGTGCCGCGTTCGATGCGCGCGCCGCCGAACGCGAATGCGCCCGAGCCGGTGAGCGGCATGCCGAACACCGTGTGACCGGGCGGCAACTGTCCACGCTGGATGATGCGCACGTTCGCGGCTTCCTGGAACAACTCGATGCCGTCGAGCACGGCGTGCTTGACCACGCTGCGATACGCGCCCGAACCGATCTGGTCGTAGCGCTGGTTCCAGCCGCGCAGCGCGTCGGCATGCCGGTCCGCGTCGTCGAACATCTCGTGAAACACGAACACAGCGCCTCCAGGGGTGTCGATCAGGACCGCGGAAGATTAAACCGACCGAGCGGTCGGCGCAATAAGGTCGAGCGCTATTCCGCGCGTATTCGTCAGAGGGTCGGAAGCCGCGTGCGCGCGCGGCTTTCAGGCGCATTTCCAATATCCCGAATCGGCACGCACGCGTTGCCGGTCCTGGTGCTGACCGGATTTTTTGTCGAACTACAGTCGCCCCACATCAAGTGAATCCCCAACTGGAGGCGACATGAGGACAACGCGACGAACCGCGGCGCTCGCGGTGACGCTGGCGTTCGCGGCGGCATGGGGCGGCAGCACATGCGCGACGGAAAAACCCGAGGAGCTGGTCGTGCAGAAGATGCCGCCGTGGCATCCGCACGAGGTCTATATCGTCGACATCTCGATGCCGTCGATGACCGACGGGCGCATCTACGTGTACGACGCCGACGCGAAGAAGCTGCTCGGCCAGATCGACGGCGGCTTCGGCCCCGGCTTCGCGATTTCGCCTGACCACAAGACGAGCTTCGTCGCGACGACCTACTTCTCGCGCGGCTCGCACGGCACGCGTACCGACGTCGTCGAGATGACCGACAACACGACACTCGATCACGCGGGCGAGATCGTGATTCCGCCGAAACACGGGCAGCATGTGCCGTCGCCGTACAACACTGCGTTCAGCACCGACGGCAAGCGGCTGTATGTCGCGAACATCACGCCGGCCGCGTCGGTGACGGTGATCGACGCCGTATCGAAGAAGGTGCTGTCGGAGATCGACACGGCCGCGTGCGTGCTCGCTTATCCGTCGGGGAACGACCGCTTCACCGCGCTGTGCGAAAGCGGCAAGGCGCTGACCGTCACGCTCGATGCGAGCGGCAAGGAAACGAAGCGCACGATGTCCGATGCGTTCATCGATGTCGACAAGGATCCGGCGTTCGTGAACGCGTCGCCGTACAACGGTACCTATCTGTTCACGACGTACGGCGGCAACGTGCGCAGCGCCGATTTCAGCGGCGACAAGCCGGCGTTCGGCAAGTCGTGGCCGCTGTTGACGGATGCCGAGCGAGCCGAAGGCTGGCGCCCGGGCGGCATGCAGCAGACGGCCGTGCAGGCGAAGCAGAACCGCTACTACGTGCTGATGCACAAGGGCGGCGACGGCTCGCACAAGGATCCCGGCACGCAGGTGTGGGTATTCGACCTGAAGTCGAAGCAGCGCGTCGCGCGCTGGGATCTCGCGCAGCAGAAGATCGATCCGCTCGTGTCGATCCAGGTCAGCGAGGACGACAAGCCGCTGTTCTACGGGCTGACCGCGACGTCCGACCTCGTCGTGATGGACGCGCATACCGGCAAGCTGCGCAACGTAGAGAAGCAGATCGGCAATACGTCGACGCTGCTCGTCAACCCGTGAGGCCGCGATGACCCTCGATCCCGTACTCGCCACCAGCGCGCAGGCCGGCGCGGCCGTCGTCGTGCTGCTCGGCGCTTTCGCGAAGATGCGCCGGTCCGCCGCGTTCCGCCACGCGCTTGCCGGCTACCGGCTCCTACCCGATGCGCTGACTGCGCCTGTCGCGTTCGCGATTCCGCTTGCGGAAGCCGTCTGCACCGCGGCACTGCTGTTTCCCGATACGCGCGTGGCCGGCGCGATCGGCCTGATCGTGTTGCTCGTGGTTTTCGCCGCCGGGCTTGCGATCAACCTGCTGCGCGGCCACACCGACATCGACTGCGGCTGTTCCGGCTTCACCGCTGCGCGCGCGGATGCGCCGCGCGGCATCGGCTGGCTGCATGTCGGCCGAGTGCTGCTGCTCGCCGCGCTGGCCGCAACCGCGTTCGTCGAGCCGGGTGCGCGCGCGGTCGTGTGGTTCGACTACCTGACGCTGTTCTTCTCCGTGCTGCTGATCGTCTGCGCGCTGCTCACCGTTGACGTGCTGCTCGCCAACGTACCGCGCCTTTCCCACCTGAGGAATTCATGATGCAAACCGCTCTCACCGTTTCCACCGCACTGCTGTGGGTTGCTGTTCTCGCGCTCGGCGCGATCTGCCTCGCGCTGGTGCGCCAGATCGGCATCCTGTACGAACGCATCATGCCGGCCGGTGCGCTGATGATCGACAAGGGGCCGGCGGTCGGCGCGATCGCGCCGACGTTCGAGCTGACCGACATTCGCGGCTCGCAGGTGAAGGTCGGCGGCATCGATGCATCGGGCAAGGCGACGCTGCTGTTCTTCCTGTCGCCGACGTGCCCGGTCTGCAAGAAGCTGCTGCCGCTGCTGCCGTCGCTGCAGGCGAGCGAATCGACGCCGGTGAACATCGTGCTCGCGAGCGACGGCGATGTCGACGAGCACGCGCGCTTCGCGCAGAAGCACGACCTCGGGCGCTTCCCGTACGTGCTGTCGCAGGAGCTCGGCCTCGCGTACCAGATCGGCAAGCTGCCGTATGCGGTGCTGCTCGACGAAACCGGCACGGTGCGCGCGAAGGGGCTCGTCAACACGCGCGAGCATCTCGAGAGCCTGTTCGAGGCGAAGGAGCGCGGCGTCGCGTCGCTGCAGCAGTTCGTGCATGGCGATCACAGCCACGACGCCCACGCGCAGCACGCATGACCGGCCGAACCTCTTTCAACGTCATTGGAGAACAACGACATGGGCCTGTTTGATTCATGGTTCGAGCGATCGGCGCGCGGCGTCGCGCAGCACAGTTCGCGGCGCAGCGCGATGGCGAAGCTCGGCAAGGTGCTGGTGGGATCGGCGATGCTGCCGCTGCTGCCCGTCGATCGCACCGCGTACGCGGCCGATGCGGCGTCGGGCGCATCCGCTGCGTCCGGTGGCGCGGCCGCCTCGGGGGCCAGCGACGACCCGATTAGCTGCGACTACTGGAAGTATTGCGCGATCGACGGCTGGCTTTGCAGCTGCTGCGGCGGCACGTCGAGCAGTTGCCCGCCGGGCACGACGCCTTCGCCGATCACGTGGATTGGCACTTGCCGCAACCCGCACGACGGTTCGGACTACATCGTGTCGTACAACGACTGCTGCGGCAAGACGTCGTGCGGCAAGTGCTTCTGCAATCGCAACGAACGCGAGAAGCCGCTGTACAAGCTGTCGTTGAACAACGACATCAACTGGTGCATGGCGAACGGTAATTCGAATTACCACTGTTCGGTTTCGGTTCTGCTCGGAGCGGCAAAGCAATGAAAGTGAGGCACGCTGGAAAAATCGTCGTCGCGTGCGTGGCGACCATTGCGGCAATCGCGTTGCCGGGCATCGCCGGCGCGCAGCAGGCCGTGCATTACCCGGCCGGCAAGAGCCTGTTCGACGCGCAGTGCGCGGTGTGCCACCAAGCGGGCGGCAAGGGGCAGGACGGCCTCGCGCCGCCGCTGACCGAGTATCCGGGCAAGTACGCGGCGGCCGAAGCCGGGCGTGCGCAACTGGTCGCGACGTTGCTGCACGGAATGTTCGGCGAGATCAAGGTGCACGACAAGAGCTACAACTTCAAGATGCCGTCGTTTGCGAGCGCGAGCGACGACGATATCGCGCACGTGCTCAACTACGTCGTGTTCGACCTCGATGCACGGCAAGGCAACGCGAATCCGTTCACGGCGGCCGAGATCCGTGCGGCGCGTGCGAAGGAGATGGACGGCACGGCCGTTCATGCGCAACGCGCCGTGGTGGTCAAGGGGCTGGGCCTGTGAACGTCGCCTGGGCATCGCGCGTTGGCGAGCCGATGCAGCACGCACGGCGCACGTCGAAGGCGGCATCTCGGGTCGGCGGCTTGTCGCATCGCATGTCGTCGCTGTTGCTGCTTGTCGGCGCTGTCGCATGCGTGTCCGCTGCGCCCGCGCATGCAGACGGTGCGGCCGACGCGGCGCTCGCGCGGCAGCACTGGGTGCTCAACTGCATGGGCTGCCACACGGCGACGGGCGGCGGCATTCCCGGCAAGGTTCCTCCGCTCGCGAACTCGCTCGGCTATTTCACGCATCTGCCGGCCGGGCGCGAATACGTGATGCGCGTGCCCGGCGCGTCGAACTCGGCGCTGTCGGATCAGGATCTGGCCGACGTACTCAACTGGGTGCTCACGACGATGAACCGCGATGCGCTGCCGCGCGACTTCAAGCCCTATACGGCCGCCGAAGTCGCCGCGCACCGCCGGCCTGCTTTTTCCGACGTCGCGACCGTGCGCGCCGGCCTCGTCCGCGCGTTGCAGGAACGCGGGATCGACGGCGTCACGGATCGCTACTGATCGACTCAATCAAGAAATCGAGGAGTGAACATGGAGACGAACGAAACATTCCCGTTGCTCGACGCAACCCGCGCGTTTCTCGCGAAGCCGAAGAAGATGTTGATCGGTGCCGAGTGGACCGACGCCGCGTCGGGCCGGCAGATCGACGTCGTGAACCCGGCCGACGGCACCGTGATCGCACGCGTTCCCGAAGCGGACGAACGCGACGTGCAGCAGGCCGTTGCCGCCGCGCGGCGCGCATTCGACGCGGGGCCGTGGCGCACCGCGAAGACCACCGACCGCGAGCGCCTGCTGCTCGAGCTCGCCGACCTGATCGAAGCCAATGCGCGCGAACTTGCCGAAATCGAATCGCTCGACAACGGCAAGCCGGTGATGGTCGCGCAAGGGCTCGACGTCGCGATGGCAGCGCAGTGCTTTCGCTACATGGCCGGCTGGGCGACGAAGATCGAAGGCAGCGTGATCGATGCGGGCATGCCGTACATGCCGGACAGCGAAGTCTTCACCTATACGCGCAAGGAGCCCGTCGGCGTCGTTGGCGCAATCATTCCGTGGAATTTCCCGCTGTTGATGGCGGCATGGAAGATCGCTCCCGCACTCGCAACCGGTTGCACCATCGTGCTGAAGCCCGCGGAAGATACGCCGCTGAGCGCGTTGCGGCTCGGTGAATTGATTCAGCAGGCCGGTTTCCCGGACGGCGTCGTCAATATCGTCACCGGTTACGGCCATACCGCCGGCGCCGCATTGTCGCGCGATCCGCGCATCGACAAGATCGCGTTCACCGGCTCGACGCAAACGGGCAAGACGATCGGCCACGCGGCGCTCGACAACATGACGCGGATGTCGCTCGAACTCGGCGGCAAGTCGCCGGTGATCGTGCTGCCCGACGTCGATCTCGACAAGGCCGCGCTGGGCGTTGCGAACGCGATCTTCTTCAACCAGGGGCAGGTGTGCACGGCCGGTTCGCGCGCATACATCCATGCGAAGGTGTTCGACGGCCTGATCGAACGCGTCGCGAAGATCGCCGCGAGCCTGAAGATCGGCCCGGGGATGGACCCGTCGACGCAGATCGGCCCGCTCGTATCGGCGAAGCAGCGCGAGCGCGTGTGCGGCTATATCGATTCGGGGTTCGAAGAAGGCGCACGCGCTGCCGCGGGCGGCCGTGCGATCGATGGCCCCGGCTTCTTCGTCGAGCCGACCGTGCTGGTCGATACGACGCAGGCGATGCGCGTCGTGCGCGAGGAGATCTTCGGGCCGGTGCTCGTCGCGATGCCGTTCGACGATGTCGACACGGCCGTGCGGCTCGCGAACGACACGCCGTATGGTCTCGGCGCGAGCATCTGGTCGAACGACCTTTCCGCGATTCACAAGCTCATCCCGCGTATTGCAGCCGGCACGGTGTGGGTCAACTGCCATTCGCTGCTCGACAACGCGATGCCGTTCGGCGGGATGAAGCAGTCGGGTTTCGGCCGTGAACTCGGTCGCGCGGTGATCGACCAGTACACGGAAAGCAAGTCGGTGATGATGAACTACGCGTAAGCGCAGATGCGAGCGTTGCCGGGGCGCCGGCAACGCTCGCGCCAACCGGCCGGCGCGTTCGGGCTCCGGCACACGGTCGCGACACGGATACGACGCATCAGGGGGGATGATCGATGAAGGATCTGACGACGCCGCGCAGGATCGCGGCGGCGGTGGCGGCGCTCGCCGTCACGCAGGGCGCGCATGCATTGAGCAGCGTCACGCTGTACGGCGATGTGGATACCGGCATCACGTACACGAACAACGTGCAGACGACCGGGGCCGACGGCGCGGTGCGCGGCGGGCATGCGTGGCAGATGACGGGCGGCGCGAGCGCGCCGTCGCGCATCGGCCTGACGGGCAGCGAGGATATCGGCGGCGGCACGGCCGTCACGTTCAAGCTCGAGAACAGCTTCTGGATGAACAACGGCAGCTTGCTGCAGACCGATACGCTGTTCAACCAGAATGCGTGGGTCGGCTTGTCGAACGATCGCTACGGGACGTTGACCGTCGGCCGGCAGTTCGACTCGTACACGACCACGCTCGCACCTTACGCATCGAGCGTTCCGTGGGCCACGCTGTTCGGCGCCCACATCGGCGACGTCGACAACCTCAACGCCGCACTCAACCTGAACAGCGCGGTGCAGTACGCGAGCCCCGTGATGGCGGGATTCTCGTTCAGCGGCACGTTTTCGTTCGGCGGTGTCGCCGGCGATTTTTCCCGGCAGCGCGGATGGGCGCTGGCCGCGAGCTACAACAACGCGCCATTTTCGTTCGGCGTCGGCGCGCTCGACCTGAATCATCCGCTCGACGCGGCGCTCGGCGGCGCGCGGGGTTATATCGGCGATTTCGCGTGCTCGAATCCGGCGGCGATGTATTGCAAGCTGCAGGATGCGCGCGCATTGAAAGCGATCGGCGCGGGCGGCTCGTATGCGATCGGGCCGGCGACGGTCGGTGTCGTCTACACGCATACGACGCTCGACGACAGCCGGTATTTCGCCGATGCCGCCCATCCGCACGGTGCCGATGCGCGCTTCGACATCGTCGAGGTCAACACGACGTTTTCGGTGACGCCGGCGTTCATGCTGGGTGCGGCCTATATCTACAACTCGATGAAGACGGATGCAAACGGCTCGCCGAAGTTTCATCAGGTCAACCTGGGCATGACCTATAACCTGTCGAAGCGGACGTCGCTCTATACGGTCGGCATTTTCCAGAAGGCGGCAGGTCGCGGGATCGGCATCGACCCGGCGACGGGCGGCGCGGCGAACTATGCGCAGATTCCGAACCTGCCGAATGCGACCGGCAGCCGGCAGCTGTCGGTGACGGTCGGGGTGAAGCATAACTTCTGAGTGGCCGGGGCGCGTGGCGGGCGCCGTGATCGATCTTTGTCTGAAGCGGGGCTTTGTACCGGCAGCGGCGCGGATCGTGTCCCCGAAAACGTCGATGCTGAAGCTCGTCGCGGCCGGGCGAGGTGTGGCGATCGTGCCGGAGCGGATGGCCAGTCTCGGGATCGACGGTGTCGTGTTCGTGCCGATTTCGGACGACGACGCAAAGTCGGTTTGCGCGCTGGTGTTGCCGGTCGAGCCGACGGTGCTGGCGGACGCGTTTGTGCGGGTGGTGAAGGGGGTTTCCGCGGAGGAATGACTGCCCGAATAAAAAAACGCCAGCCCGGCTGGGCTGGCGTTTCGCTTCGGGTATGACCGGTATCAGAACTGGTTCATCGTGTTGTCTTTACCCGCCGCCTTCAGCGCCGCTTCGCCGCTGAAATATTCCTTGTGGTCGTCGCCGATGTCCGAGCCGGACATGTTCTGGTGCTTCACGCAGGCGATGCCCTGGCGGATTTCCTTGCGCTGCACGCCAGCCACGTAACCGAGCATGCCCTGGTCGCCGAAGTATTCCTTGGCCAGGTTGTCGGTCGACAGCGCGGCGGTGTGGTACGTCGGCAGCGTGATCAGGTGGTGGAAGATACCGGCTTCGCGCGATGCATCTGCCTGGAACGTGCGGATCTTCTCGTCGGCGAGTGCCGCCAGTTCGGTCTGGTCGTATTCCACGCTCATCAGCTGCGCGCGATCGTATGCCGACACATCCTTGCCCTCGGCCTTCATCGCGTCGTACGCCTGCTGACGGAAATTCAGCGTCCAGTTGAACGACGGGCTGTTGTTGTACACCAGCTTCGCGTTCGGGATGACTTTGCGAATCTCGCTGACCATGCCGCCGATCTGCGCGATATGCGGTTTTTCGGTTTCGATCCACAGCAGGTCGGCGCCGTTTTGCAGTGCGGTGACGCAATCCAGCACGCAGCGCGCTTCGCCCGTGCCGGCGCGGAACTGGAACAGGTTGCTCGGCAGGCGCTTCGGACGCAGCAGCTTGCCGTCGCGCTTGATGACGACGTCACCGTTGCCCAGTTGGTCGGCCGACAGTTCTTCGCAATCGAGGAACGAGTTGTATTGATCGCCCAGGTCGCCCGGCGTGTTGGTCACGGCGATCTGCTTGGTCAGGCCGGCGCCCAGCGAGTCGGTACGGGCCACGATGATGCCGTCGTCCACGCCCAGTTCCAGGAACGCGTAGCGGATCGCGCGGATCTTCGCCAGGAAGTCCTCGTGCGGCACGGTGACCTTGCCGTCCTGGTGGCCGCACTGCTTCTCGTCGGACACCTGGTTTTCGATCTGGATGCAGCATGCGCCCGCTTCGATGAACTGCTTGGCCAGCAGGTACGTGGCTTCCGCGTTGCCGAAGCCCGCGTCGATGTCGGCGATGATCGGCACGACGTGCGTCACGTGGTTGTCGATTTTTTCCTGGATGGCGGCCTTCGCAGCGCCTTCGGCCGCGTCGAGTTCGCGGAACAGGCCGCCCAGTTCACGGGCGTCGGCCTGGCGCAGGAACGTGTACAGCTCGCGGATCAGCGCGCTGACGGAGGTTTTTTCGTGCATCGACTGGTCCGGCAGCGGGCCGAACTCGGAGCGCAGCGCGGCCACCATCCAGCCGGACAGGTAAAGGTAGCGGCGTTCGGTGCTGTTGAAGTGCTTCTTGATGGAGATCATCTTCTGCTGGCCGATGAAGCCGTGCCAGCAACCCAGCGACTGCGTGTACTTCGCCGGGTCGGCATCGTAGGCGGCCATGTCGGCGCGCATGATCTTGGCGGTGTACTTCGCGATGTCCAGACCCGTCTTGAACTTGTTCTGCGCACGCATGCGGGCGGCGTACTCGGGGCTGATGGCATTCCACGCGCTGCCGTGGTTTTCTTTCAAACCGGCAACTGCCTTGATGTCGTCTTGATACTGGGCCATGTCAATCTCCTGGGAGCAAAGCGCGTTTGAGTAAATGGTTGAGCGTGGCGCTCCGTATGTCGAAGCGAACTGCATGACTGAATAGTAACGCCGCCCGATGCGCTTTTGGGGATGTCTTATATAAGACATAAGACATAAATTTCTGTTATTTTTCAATGGGATACGTGGCGATTTTTGCGATGCAAAACAAGTTTTCAAGCGGCGAAAAAGAGATGCCGCGGGAATTCGACGTGGGTTCCGTAATGTGAAATAGCCTTTCGGCTGCTGGAGGAAGGGCAAGCACGATGGTTCGAGCAACGATGGCTCGCGGGATGATTGTGTAGCCGCCTGTTTCGACGAACGGACGGCTTTCCAACATGCGGCTCATCGCGCTGCGGAAGCCGCGAGGCTGACCTGTCCAATTCATCCGTGCGGCTCCAGCGCCCCGAGCCCGAAGCCGCATCGGTATCCCGCCGCTTCCGACAGAATCGAAAGCCTCGCGCCGCATGTGGACAAGCCGGTTTCTTCAAAAACACGCGCGAAAACCCCACCCATCAAGCCTCTACAAAAACCTAGTGGTTTCCACCCATAGTCGCAAATAGTCAAGAACAGGTCGCCGCCGGTCTTCTCGCGGCCAATATGGCTCGTTACTTTTACTCCCACGATGCAGGTCGGCGCACACCCGCGCACCGGCTGCCACGCGTCCCAACGGGAGGAACCGAACCATGAAGTCGACGAAGATCGCCGCGCTTGTCGCGGCCGTGCTGGCGACCGCCGCGTTCACGAACGCGGCGCGTGCCGAAACGGATGCCGCGACCTGCCGCACCGTGCGTTTCGCGGATATCGGCTGGACCGACATCACGTCGACCACGGCGCTCGCGTCGACCGTGTTCGAGGCGCTCGGCTACAAGCCGACCACGACGATCGCGTCGGTGCCGATCTCGTTCGCCGGCCTGAAGAGCAAGCAGCTCGACGTGTCGCTCGGCTACTGGTGGCCCGTGCAGCAGAAACAGCTCCAGCCGTTCCTCGACAGCAAGTCGATCAACGTCGTCGAAACGCCGAACCTGTCCGGCGCGAAGGCCACGCTCGCGGTGCCGAGCTACGAATACCAGGCCGGCCTGAAGACCTTCGAGGACATCGCGAAGCATCGCGCGGAACTCGACGGCAAGATCTACGGGATCGAGCCGGGCAGCAGCGCGAACGCGACGATCCAGAAGATGATCGACACGAACCAGTACGGGCTCGGCGGCTTCAAGCTGGTCGAATCGAGCGAGGCCGGGATGCTGGTGACGGTCGAGCGCGCGATCCGCGAGAAGAAATGGGTCGTATTTCTCGGCTGGGAGCCGCATCCGATGAACATCCAGCTCAGCATGAACTATCTGTCCGGCGGCGACGCGTCGTTCGGCCCGAACTACGGCGAAGCGCGCGTGTACACGCTGACGGCGCCCGACTTCATCGCGCGCTGCCCGAACGCGGGCAAGCTCGTCACGAACCTGCGCTTCTCGACGCAGCTCGAGAACCAGCTGATGCAGTCGGTGATGAACAAGACGAAGCCGGCCGACGCCGCGAAGGCCTACCTGAAGAAGAACCCGCAGGTGCTCGATCCGTGGCTCGCCGGCGTCAAGACGTTCGACGGCAAGGACGGCTTGCCGGCGGTCAAGGCGTATCTCGGCCTGTAATGGCCTGCACGTTGCACGACGCGTGCACCGATGAAACATCAGCAATGCGAAATAACCAGAGTCAAGCGAGGCAAACAGCATGAACCATGAAGTCATCGTGACCTGCGCCGTCACCGGCGCGGGCGATACGGTCGGCAAGCATCCGGCGATTCCGGTCACGCCGAAGGAGATCGCGGCCGCCGCGATCGAAGCCGCGAAGGCCGGTGCCACCGTCGCGCACTGCCACGTGCGCGACCCGCAGACGGGGCGCGGCAGCCGCGACCCGAACCTGTACCGCGAAGTGGTCGACCGCATCCGCTCGGCCGACGTCGACGTGATCATCAACCTGACGGCCGGCATGGGCGGCGATCTCGAGATCGGCCCGGGCGAAGACCCGATGCGTTTCGGCAAGGGCACCGATCTGGTCGGCGGCCTCACGCGACTCGCGCACGTCGAGGAGCTGCTGCCCGAGATCTGCACGCTCGACTGCGGCACGCTGAATTTCGGCGACGGCGACTACATCTACGTGTCGACGCCCGCGCAGTTGCGCGCCGGCGCGAAGCGCATCCAGGAGCTCGGCGTGAAGCCGGAGCTGGAGATCTTCGATACGGGCCATCTGTGGTTCGCGAAGCAGTTGCTGAAGGAAGGGCTGCTCGACGATCCGCCGCTGTTCCAGCTTTGCCTCGGCATTCCGTGGGGCGCGCCGGCCGATACGGGCACGATGAAGGCGATGGTCGACAACCTGCCGCCGGGCGCGCACTGGGCCGGCTTCGGGATCGGCCGCATGCAGATGCCGATGGTCGCGCAGGCGATGCTGCTCGGCGGCCACGTGCGCGTTGGCCTCGAAGACAACATCTGGCTCGACCGCGGCGTGCATGCGACCAACGGCACGCTCGTCGAGCGCGCACGCGAGATCGTCGAGCGGCTCGGCGGCCGCGTGCTGACGCCGGCCGAAGGCCGCCGCAAGCTCGGCTTGCCGGCGCGCGGCGAGCGTCCGCTCGAACGCCGCGCGATCGCCGAATTCGCGTGAGTTTTTTCGCTGACCGATACGACAGGGCGGCGCGCATGGGCGCGGCCGCCCACCGATTTCCCCTGATTCGAAGGATGCGTTGACATGGCTGTGAAGACCGACATCAAGACGTTCGCCGCCATCGGCACCGGCGTGATCGGCAGCGGGTGGATTTCCCGCGCGCTGGCCCACGGTTTGGACGTGGTTGTATGGGACCCCGCGCCGGGCGCGGAAGAGCGGCTGCGCGCGAACGTCGCTAATGCGTGGCCCGCGCTCGAACGCGTCGGCCTCGCGCCGGGCGCCGATCCCGCGCGGCTGCGGTTCGTGCCGACGATCGAAGCGTGCGTCGCCGATGCCGATTTCATCCAGGAAAGCGCGCCCGAGCGCGAGGCGTTGAAGCTCGAGCTGCACGAGCAGATCAGCCGCGCGGCGAAGCCCGACGCGATCATCGCGTCGTCGACATCGGGGCTGCTGCCGACGGATTTCTACGCGCGTGCGACGCATCCGGAGCGCTGCGTGGTCGGCCATCCGTTCAATCCGGTCTACCTGCTGCCGCTCGTCGAGGTGCTCGGCGGCGAGCGCACGTCGCCGGAAGCGGTCGAAGCGGCGATGCAGATCTATCGCAAGCTCGGCATGCGGCCGCTGCACGTGCGCAAGGAAGTGCCGGGCTTCATCGCGGACCGGCTGCTCGAAGCGCTGTGGCGCGAGGCGCTGCACCTGGTCAACGAAGGTGTCGCGACGACCGGCGAGATCGACGACGCGATCCGTTTCGGCGCGGGCATCCGCTGGTCGTTCATGGGCACGTTCCTGACCTACACGCTGGCGGGCGGCGACGCGGGCATGCGACACTTCATGCAGCAGTTCGGCCCTGCGCTCGAACTGCCGTGGACGAAGCTGGTCGCGCCGACGCTTACCGACGCGCTGATCGACAGCGTCGTCGAAGGCACGACCGAACAGCAGGGCACGCGCAGCATCAAGGAGCTCGAACGCTATCGCGACGAGTGCATCACCGAGGTGCTGAAGTCGATCGCCGCGGTGAAGGCGCGGCACGGGATGCGATTCGAGGACTAAAGGACAGGCGATGACGGGCGATACCCCGCTGACGATTTACCGCGACGTGGTGCGGCCCGAATGGGTCGACTACAACGGCCACCTGCGCGATGCGTTCTACCTGCTGATCTTCAGCTTCGCGACCGATGCGTTGCTGGATCGCATCGGGCTTGATGACGCCGCGCGTTGCGAGCGGGGCCGCTCGGTCTACACGCTCGAAGCGCACGTGAACTACCTGCACGAGATCAAGGAAGGCACGCAGGTGCGCGTCGATGCGCGCGTGCTCGCGCACGACGCGAAGCGGCTGCACCTGTATCTCGAACTGTTCGCGGATGGGCACGAGGACGCGGTATCGGCGAGCGAGCAGATGCTGCTGCACGTCGATACGCGCGACGGCGCGAAGTCGGCGCCGTTCGACGAAGACGTCGCCGCGCGCGTGGCCGAGCTTCATGCGTTGCAGCGCGATTGCGCGGCGCCTGCGTATGCGGGCCGCGTGATCGGGCTGCCGCCGCGCCGCTAGCGTCGATCTTCAAACGCGGAGCGCACGCGATGCTCGAACCGGAAATCGCGGCGTTCGTCGCAGCCGTCGACGCGTGGTATCCGGCCGACACGGCGGCGCGCTCGCCCGACGAGCAGCGCCGCCTCTACGACCGCTTCGCGGCCGAGTGGACACCGGCGGCCCTGCCGGCCGGCATCGTGCAGCAGGATGCCGTGTGGCACGCACCGGACGGACGCGCGATCGCGCTGCGGCGCTACACGGCCGCGCACGGCAAGCCGCGCGGCACGGTGCTGTTTTTTCATGGCGGCGGCTTCGTCGTCGGCTCGCTCGACAGTCACGCGCTGATCACCGCGCAACTGGCGGCCGACACGGGGCTCGACGTGATCGCGGTCGACTACCGGCTGGCGCCCGAACACCGCGCACCGGCTGCTCTTGAAGATTGCCTCGCCGTCACACGCGCCGCGCGCGATGCGCGCTGGCCGTTCGGGCCGTGCGCGTGGCCGCTGACGCTTGCGGGCGACAGCGCGGGCGGCATGCTCGCCGCGGCCGTCGCGACCGCGCTGCGCGATGCGGGCGAAGGCGGTATCGACGGTATCGCGCTCGTTTATCCGATGCTCGGGTTCGAACCGCAATCGCCCGCGCGCGAAACGGAAGCGCATGCGCCGATGCTGACGCTCGATGATGTCCATCGCTATCGCGCGCTGTATTGGGAAGGCGGCCTGTCCGACGCACTGACGGACGGCAACCCGCTGCTGCGCGCGTCGGTGCCGCTCGCGGCTTCGCGTTTCGATGGCCTGCCGCCCGTGCTCGCGATCGGCGCCGAGCACGATCCGCTGCGCGACGATGCGCGCGTGTACGTCGAACGGATTCGCGCGGCCGGCGGCACCGCGCGCTACTGGATGGGAGAGGGGCTGGTGCACGGCTGCTGGCGCGCGCTCGGGACGAGCCCGCAGGCGGCGCGGATGCACCGGACGGTCGGCGGGTTTCTGCTCGCACCACACGCGTAGCGGGCGTTTCCGGGAGGCAACGATGCAGGCAGCGCAACACCGTATCGAGGACTGGCGGACGTTTTCCGCCGACGCGGCCAACGCGGCCATTGCCGCGGTGGCAATCGGCGACGGAGCGGTGGACGTCGAGTGGAGCGACACGCGACGATCGCCGTTCCATTTCGACTGGCTGCGCGACAACTGCGCGTGTTCCGCGTGCGTGCATGCGGTCACACGCGAACAGGTGTTCGAGATCGCCGACGCGCGCGAGGATCTGTCGGCGCTCGCCGTGCACGTCGAAGCCGACGGCGCGCTGCATGTGGAGTGGAACGACGGGCATCGCAGCGCGTGGTCGCCGGGCTGGTTGCGCGCGCATGCATACGACGACGCGTCGCGCGCCGAGCGTCAGGCCGCGCACGGGCGGCACGTATGGGCCGGCGACGATGCGACGGCGATCGGCGTGTTCGCGTGGCGCGACGTGATGCAGGACGACGGCGCATTGCTCGCGTGGCTCGCCGCGTTGCAGCGCACCGGGTTGACGCTCGTCGAAGGCGTGCCGGCCGAGCGCGGCCGCGTCGACGAGATCGCGCGC
Organism: Burkholderia pyrrocinia; assembly: GCF_022809715.1. Classification (NCBI taxonomy): domain Bacteria; kingdom Pseudomonadati; phylum Pseudomonadota; class Betaproteobacteria; order Burkholderiales; family Burkholderiaceae; genus Burkholderia; species Burkholderia pyrrocinia. The sequence goes on along the minus strand of NZ_CP094460.1, from coordinate 1,469,460 downwards.
CGCGTCGGCCTGATCCGCGAAAGCAATTTCGGTGTGCTGTTCGACGTCGAATCGAAGCCGCGCCCGGACAGCAATGCGTATACGTCGCTCAACCTGCCGCCGCACACCGACCTGCCGACGCGCGAGTTGCAGCCGGGCGTGCAGTTCCTGCATTGCCTCGCGAACGACGCGACGGGCGGCGACAGCGTATTCCTCGACGGGTTCGCGCTTGCGGATGCGCTGCGGCGCGAGCATCCGGCCGATTTCGAGCAGCTTGCGTCGACGCCGTTCGAGTTCTGGAACAAGAGTGCGAACAGCGACTACCGCTGTTCGGCACCGGTGATCGGGCTCGATGCGCGCGGCAACGTGACCGAGGTGCGTGTCGCGAACTTCCTGCGCGGGCCGCTCGATGCGCCGGCCGGATCGGTCACGGCCGTCTATCGCGCGTACCGGCGGTTTCTCGCGCTCGCGCGCGAGCCGCGCTTTCGCGTGCAGCGCCGGCTGCGGGCGGGCGACATGTGGGCGTTCGACAACCGGCGTGTGCTGCATGCGCGCACCGAGTTCGATCCGTCGACCGGCCGCCGGCATCTGCAGGGCTGCTATGTCGATCGCGACGAATTGCTGTCGCGGTGGCGCGTGTTGTCGCGGTCGGTGCCTGCCGCGGCCGTGCCGCGCTGACCGGCGGCGTACACGGCTTCATCTCGCACACATGCATGTGCAGACGAAAAAGCGCCCGGACGCAAAGCGTCCGGGCGAAGCCACCCGCTGCCGGGCGGCGGAGGTATGCGTTTCATAAAAATAAGACGAGCCCCGCGAAGGGGCTCGTCCGGATACGGCTTCATCGCGCGGCGCGCGGCGCCCGCCGGGGGCGCATCGGCTTACTGGCCGAAGAAGATCGAATCGCGTGCGTTCGACGACGCTGCGGCAGCCGGGGCGCCCGAGTGGACGAGCGGGGCCGGTTGCGCGCCGTAGCCGCTGGCGTCGGCGCCATGAACGCGCGCTTCGGCGCTCTGGATGTCGTTCGGGTAGTACGGGCTCGACACGCCCGGTTTGTAGCCGGCTTGTTCGAGCTGGACCAGTTCATTCTTCACTTGCGCGCGGGTCACGGTGCTTTGGGCGAATGCGCCGAACGAAGCGGACAGGGCGGCAGCGGCAACGACTGCGGAAACGAGCGATTTCATGATGACCTCCGGTGTTTTATTGAGTTCGCTGTCGACACCATGTCTTAAGCGATTGATCAAATCTTAGTCATCGGATGGTTGAGGGTAAACGCTGATTTTGACGATAAATTGTTTTCTGAGCGGTAACAATGGGGCGCCGAATCAGTCTTTCAACCGGCTTTCTTTTCGGTTGATGTAATAAGTATGAAGAATGTTGCGGATCGCGACGCGCGGTTCAGCGCGCTTCGGCCGCCGTGTCGAACGGCCGGCCCGGCGAACGCCCGGCCGGCGCGCCCGAGCTGAGGAAGCGCACGCCGGTCGCGGCTTCCGATGCTTCCCACAGCAGCGCAGCCGAAGCCACGTCGCGTGCCGCGCGCGGCACGCTCGCGGGCGCCGGCAGCCCGCGCGATTCGAACCAGCCGGACGGCCCGATATACGCACCGCCGGCGAGATCGGGTGAGGTCGCCGCGTGGATCGCGGGCAGCGCGCCCTGGTCGGCCGGTTGCGCGAGATAACGGTTCGCGGCACGCGTCAGCGCGGCGCGGGCGGGCGAACTGTCCATCGCCGGGCCCGCGAACTGCAGGTTGGTCGCCGCATAGCCGGGATGCGCGGCGACGCTGATCCCGGCGAACGCGGCGCGCTCGAAGCGGCGCTGCAGTTCGATCGCGAACACGAGGTTCGCGAGCTTGCTGTCGCAATAGGCGAGATAACGGTTGTAGCGATGCTCGGCGCGCAGGTCGTCGACGCGAATCCGGCCGCCGCGATTGAAGCCGCTCGACATCGTCACGACGCGTGCGCGTCGCGCGGCGCTCAGCGCGGGCAGCAAATGGCCGGTCAGCGCGAAATGGCCGAGGTGGTTGGTGCCGAACTGCATCTCGAAGCCGTCGCGCGTGTGCCGCAGCGGCAGGAACATCACGCCGGCGTTGTTGCAGAGGATGTCGACGCGGCCGTGGCGTTCGGACACGTCGGCCGCGAAGCGTTCGATCGACGCGAGATCGGCGAGGTCGAGCGCATCGACTTCGACGCGCGCATCGGGATGGAGCCGGCGGATCGCATCGACGGCCTGCGCGGCGCGTGCGGCGTCGCGGCAGCCCATCACGACGGTCGCGCCTTTTGCGGCCAGCGTTTCCGCGAGCTGCCAGCCGAGGCCGCTGTTGGCGCCGGTCACGACCGCGACCTTGCCGCCCTGCGCCGGGACGTGGCGCGCGCTCCATGCATGCATGTCTGCCTCCATCGGCGCGACCGGTCGGCCGCGGCACGTAATCGTTACATTGAGTGGTGTAACGATAGTGCGCGCGAGCGTGGCAGACAAGCGGGGGAATTAGACCGGCGCTTCTAGGGCCGGCGCGCGGCGTGGTGCAGCGGGCCGCGGTACGCGGCTGGCAGGATTTACCTGCCCCCGGCGAGGCCGAGCACTTCGGCGGCGGAGATCATCGCGGCCGCGTTCGCGGGTGCCGGGCGTTCGGCCGGGCGGAAGACTTCGTCGCCGCGATGGATGACCTGGCGCGACAATGCGCAGGTGCCGGTGCGTTGCGCGAAGCGGCGGCGCCAGCGCTGTTCGCCGTAGTGACAGCGGCCGGGTTCGACCCAGCGGACGACGAGCAGCGTATCGGACTGTTCGAGGATTTCGACGTGGACGTCGGGGGGATCGAGCACAGGCAGGGATTGGGAGGCCTTCATTTTGCCGTTTCCTAAAGCTCGTGCGGTTCGGTCGTGGCAGTGGATGTCACTACCCGATGGCGAATCCGTAGCGGGTTCCATGAGTGGTGCGCTAAATGTAAGCGTCTGTGACCGGAAAAAACATCCTGTCTGGCTCAAATTACCTTTTGCCGATTTAGAAACAATCCACGCTCATTTTTCTGGGGATCCACGGACAAAAACGCCCCGGACGAAAAGTCCGGGGCGGGAAATCGGCCCGCGCGCCGTGTCTGCTCGCCCAGACACGGAGTACATCGCCGGGGGACGGAGTGCCCGCAGGGATCGAACGCGGGCGGGGTGGCGATGTACCGGAAGCGCGGTCCGGCAACGCCATGATGGCGCGCGCATCCCGTTAAGACCCTGACGTGTACATGACTTTTTTGTCAGTTTGGCGCGGCAGCCGCGCCGCGCGTGCGCGAAAACCCGGCTGAGAGGCCCGCCGGCATTGGGTTTGAGCGAATCCGAAAGCGCGCAGCCATGGCCGGTCGAGCGCCGCATTCTTGTCCACCCGCCGGATTTGCCCGCTCGGGTAAATACTGAATCCCAAATTCGTGACAAACGGGCGATCACTTCCTATCATTGGTTGGACCTTTAGTCCTTTGTGCCAATCGGCCGACTGGTGGCCGGCTTTTCCGGGAGAAGCACTCATGAGATTGCAGGGCAAGCGTGCGCTGGTGACGGCGGCCGGGCAGGGCATCGGCCGCGCGACCGCGCTGCGGTTCGCAAGCGAGGGCGCCGATGTGCTGGCGACCGATATCAACGAAGCCGCGCTCGCGCGGCTCGCGGCCGACGCCGAACGCGCGGGCGGCCGGCTGACCACGCGGCGGCTCGACGTCACCGATGCGAACGACGTCGCCGCGCTCGCCGCGAGCGAACGCGCGTTCGACGTGCTGTTCAACTGCGCGGGCTACGTGCATCACGGCTCGATCCTCGACTGCGACGACGACGCGTGGGCGTTTTCGCTGAACCTGAACGTCACGTCGATGTACCGGCTGATCCGCACGCTGCTGCCCGCGATGCTCGCGGCGGGCGGCGCGTCGATCGTCAACATGTCGTCGGCCGCGTCGAGTGTGAAGGGCGTGCCGAACCGCTTCGTGTACGGCACCACCAAGGCGGCCGTGATCGGCCTGACCAAGGCGGTGGCCGCCGATTTCGTCGGTCAACGCATTCGTTGCAACGCGATCTGCCCCGGCACGGTCGAGTCGCCTTCGCTCGAGGCCCGTATTGCCGAGCAGGCGCGGACGCAGAACACGACCATCGACGCGGTGCGCGCCGCCTTTGTCGCGCGCCAGCCGATGGGGCGCGTCGGTACGGCGGACGAGATTGCCGCGCTGGCAACCTATCTGGCATCCGACGAGTCCGCATTTACCACCGGCGCCATTCACCTGATCGACGGCGGCTGGTCAAACTGACCGTGTCTAACCGACCGTGTCGAACTAACCGCGCCTTCCCATTCACGTTCCGTTTCCATTCAGACAACCCCATGAAACTGCTGAGATTTGGCGACAAACACCATGAAAAACCGGGCCTGCTCGATGCGCAGGGCCACATCCGCGACCTGTCCGGCGTGATCGACGACATCGCCGGTGACGCGCTGTCGCCGGCCTCGCTCGCGCGGCTGCGCGACATTCCGCCGTCGTCGCTGCCGCTCGTTGAAGGCACGCCGCGGCTCGGCGCGTGCGTCGGCCGCGTCGGCAAGTTCATCTGCATCGGGCTCAACTATTCCGATCACGCGGCCGAATCGGGGATGGAGGTGCCGAAGGAGCCCGTCGTGTTCGGCAAGTGGACGAGCGCGATCTCGGGGCCGAACGACGACGTCGAGATTCCGCGCGGCTCGGAAAAGACCGACTGGGAAGTCGAGCTCGGCGTGGTGATCGGCCGGGGCGGCCGCTATATCGACGAAGCCGACGCGCTGTCGCACGTTGCCGGCTACTGCGTCGTGAACGACGTGTCGGAGCGCGAATACCAGCTCGAACGCGGCGGCACGTGGGACAAGGGCAAGGGCAACGATACGTTCGGGCCGCTCGGCCCGTGGCTCGTGACGGCCGACGAAGTGCCCGATCCGCACGCGCTGCGGCTGTGGCTCGACGTCGACGGCCATCGCTACCAGAACGGCTCGACCGCGACGATGGTGTTCCGCGTGCCGCACCTGATCAGCTACCTGAGCCGCTTCATGAGCCTGCAGCCGGGCGACGTGATTTCCACCGGCACGCCGCCGGGCGTCGGCCTCGGGCAGAAACCGCCCGTCTATCTGCGCGCCGGGCAGGTGATCACGCTCGGCATCGACGGGCTCGGCGAGCAGCGCCAGCGCACCGTGCAGGCCTGATTTCCTTTAATGGACGGTTCGTCATGCCTATCATTCGATCGATGCGCGTCCTCGACGTGCGCTTTCCGACCTCGCAGCAGCTCGACGGCTCCGATGCGATGAATCCGGACCCCGATTATTCGGCGGCCTACGTCGTGCTCGAAACCGACCGCGACGGGCTCGAAGGTCACGGGCTCACGTTCACCATCGGGCGCGGCAACGAAATCTGCTGCGCGGCGATCGACGCGATGCGCCACCTCGTCGTCGGCCTCGACCTCGACTGGATCCGCGAGGACATGGGCCGCTTCTGGCGGCACGTCACGTCGGACAGCCAGTTGCGCTGGATCGGCCCCGACAAGGGCGCGATCCATCTGGCGACGGGTGCCGTCGTCAACGCGGTGTGGGATCTGTGGGCGAAGGCGGTGGGCAAGCCGCTGTGGCGGCTCGTCGCCGACATGAGCCCCGAGGAGCTGGTGCGCACGATCGACTTCCGCTACCTGACCGACTGCCTGACGCCGGACGAAGCGCTCGACCTGCTGCGCCGGCAGGCGCCCGGCAAGGCCGCGCGGATCGCGACGCTGGAGCGCGACGGCTACCCGTGCTACACGACGTCGGCCGGCTGGCTCGGCTACAGCGACGACAAGCTGCGCCGGCTGTGCCGCGAGGCCGTCGACGCGGGGTTCGACTACGTGAAGCTGAAGGTCGGCGCGAATCTCGAGGACGACATCCGCCGCGTGACGATTGCGCGCGAAGTGATCGGCCCGGATCGCAAGCTGATGATCGACGCGAACCAGGTGTGGGAAGTCGACGAGGCGATCGACTGGGTGCGCGAGCTCGCGTTCGCGCGGCCGTGGTTCATCGAGGAGCCGACGAGCCCCGACGACGTCGAAGGGCATCGCAAGATCCGCAAGGCGATCGCGCCCGTGCAGGTCGCGACCGGCGAGATGTGCCAGAACCGCGTGCTGTTCAAGCAGTTCATCGCGCGCGGCGCGATCGACGTCGTGCAGATCGACGCGTGCCGCCTCGGCGGCGTGAACGAGATTCTCGCGGTGATGCTGATGGCCGCGAAGTACGGGCTGCCGGTGTGCCCGCATGCGGGCGGCGTCGGGCTGTGCGAATACGTGCAGCACCTGTCGATGATCGACTACGTGTGCATTTCCGGCACGAAGGAAGGGCGCGTGACCGAATACGTCGATCACCTGCACGAGCATTTCGTCGAGCCGTGCGTGGTGCGCGGCGCGGCGTACATGCCGCCGACGGCGCCCGGTTTCTCGATCGAGATGAAGCCCGAATCGCTGGAGCAGTACCTGTTCCGCGGCTGAAGTACGGCGACGCACGACGTGCATCGTGCGCGGCGACAACATGAACGACGGAGACGCGAAGTGGATTTGAACCTGCAAGACAAGGTCGTGATCGTGACCGGCGGCGCCTCGGGCATCGGCGCCGCGATCTCGATGCGGCTCGCCGGCGAGGGCGCGATTCCGGTGGTGTTCGCGCGCCACACGCCCGACGACGCGTTCTGGCGCGAGCTTGTACGGAAGCAGCCGCGCGCCGAATGCGTGTCGGTCGAACTGCAGGACGACGCGCAATGCCGCGATGCGGTCGCGCAGACCGTCGCGCGCTTCGGCCGCATCGACGGCCTCGTCAACAACGCGGGCATCAACGACGGCATCGGCCTCGACGCCGGGCGCGACGCATTCGTCGCATCGCTCGAGCGCAACCTGATCCATTACTACGTGATGGCGCACTACTGCGTGCCGCACCTGAAGGCGGCGCGCGGCGCGATCGTCAACATCTCGTCGAAGACGGCCGTCACCGGGCAGGGCAACACGAGCGGCTATTGCGCGTCGAAGGGCGCGCAGCTCGCGTTGACGCGCGAATGGGCCGTCGCATTGCGCGACGACGGCGTGCGCGTGAACGCGGTGATCCCGGCCGAGGTGATGACGCCGCTTTACAAGAACTGGCTCGCCGGCTTTGACGATCCCGATGCGAAGCTTGCCGAAATCGCCGGCAAGGTGCCGCTCGGCAAGCGCTTCACGACGGCCGACGAGATCGCCGACACGACCGTGTTCCTGCTGTCGGATCGCGCATCGCACACGACGGGCCAGTGGTTGTTCGTCGATGGCGGCTATACGCATCTCGACCGTGCGATCGGCTGAATGCACCGGAACCCCGACCCCATGCAACCCGACCCGAACCTGAACGCCGCGCCGCCGCTGATTGCGTTGAGCGGCATCGGCAAGCGCTTTCCGGGCGTGCAGGCGCTCGACGACTGCCGTTTCGACCTGCATGCCGGCGAAGTGCATGCGCTGATGGGCGAGAACGGCGCCGGCAAGTCGACGCTGATGAAGATCCTCGCCGGCGTCTATCAGCGTGACGACGGCGAGATCCTGATGGAAGGCCGTGCGGTGGAGATCGCCGATCCGCGCACCGCGCAGGCGCTCGGGATCGGCATCATCCATCAGGAACTGAACCTGATGAACCACCTGAGCGTCGCGCAGAACATCTTCATCGGCCGCGAGCCGCGCGGCCGCTTCGGCGTGTTCGTCGACGAAGACAAATTGAACCGCGATGCGGCCGCGATCTTCCAGCGGATGCGGCTCGATCTCGACCCGCGCACGCCGGTCGGCAGGCTGACGGTCGCGAAGCAGCAGATGGTCGAGATCGCGAAGGCGCTGTCGTTCGACTCGCGCGTGCTGATCATGGACGAGCCGACCGCCGCGCTCAACAACGCGGAGATCGCCGAGCTGTTCCGCATCATCCGCGATTTGCGCGCGCACGGCGTCGGCATCGTCTACATCTCGCACAAGATGGACGAGCTGCGCCAGATCGCCGATCGAGTGACCGTGATGCGCGACGGCAAGTACGTCGCGACCGTGCCGATGGCGGAAACGTCGATGGACGCGATCATCGCGATGATGGTCGGCCGCCAGCTCGATACGGAGCACCGCACGCCGCCCGACACGTCCGCGAACGACGTCGCGCTCGAAGTGCGCGGGCTGTCGCGCGGCCGCGCGATCCGCGATGTCGGCTTCACGCTGCGGCGCGGCGAGATCCTCGGCTTCGCGGGCCTGATGGGCGCGGGCCGCACCGAGGTCGCGCGCGCGGTGTTCGGCGCGGACCCGGTCGACGCGGGCGAGATCCGCGTGCACGGCAAGACCGTGACGATCCGCACGCCGGCCGACGCGGTCGCGCATGGGATCGGCTACCTGTCCGAGGATCGCAAGCACTTCGGGCTCGCGGTCGGGATGGACGTGCAGAACAACATCGCGCTGTCGAGCATGCGCCGCTTCGTGCGCCGCGGCTTGTTTCTCGATGCGCGCAAGATGCGCGACACCGCGCAGGCGTACGTGCGGCAGCTCGCGATCCGCACGCCGTCGGTCGCGCAGCCCGCACGGCTGCTGTCGGGCGGCAACCAGCAGAAGATCGTGATTGCGAAGTGGCTGCTGCGCGACTGCGACATCCTGTTCTTCGACGAGCCGACGCGCGGCATCGACGTCGGCGCGAAAAGCGAGATCTACAAGCTGCTCGACGCGCTCGCCGCCGACGGCAAGGCGATCGTGATGATCTCGTCGGAACTGCCCGAGGTGCTGCGCATGAGCCACCGGATTCTCGTGATGTGCGAAGGCCGCGTCACCGGTGAATTGCGCGCGGCCGACGCCACGCAGGAAAAGATCATGCAGCTCGCGACGCAGCGCGAGTCGACCGTATTGTCCTGATTCAGACGCTTACCCGATCATGTCCAACGATACGCATCCCGTTCCGCCCCTCGCTTCCGGCGATACGCCGGCCGGCGCATCCGGCTTCCGCGCCCGCTTCTTCAACCCGACCGCGCGGCAGAAGCTGCTCGCGTTCGCGAGCCTCGTGCTGCTGATCGTGTTCTTCAGCATCGCGTCGCCGAACTTCCTCGAAGTCGACAACCTCGTCACGATCCTGCAGGCCACCGCCGTGAACGGCGTGCTGGCCGTCGCTTGTACCTACGTGATCATCACGTCGGGCATCGACCTGTCGGTCGGCACGCTGATGACGTTCTGCGCGGTGATGGCCGGCGTCGTGCTGACGAAGTGGGGGATGCCGCTGCCGCTCGGGATCCTGGCCGCACTGTGCTTCGGCGCGCTGTCCGGCTGCGTGTCGGGCTTCGTGATCGCGAAGATGAAGGTGCCGCCGTTCATCGCGACGCTCGGCATGATGATGCTGCTCAAGGGGCTGTCGCTCGTGATCTCCGGCACGCGGCCGATCTACTTCAACGACACGCCGGGCTTCACGTCGATCGCGCAGGATTCGCTGATCGGCAACCTGATTCCCGCGCTGCCGATTCCGAACGCGGTGCTGATCCTGTTTCTCGTCGCGGTCGGCGCATCGATCGTGCTGAACCGGACGATCTTCGGCCGCTACACGTTCGCGCTCGGCAGCAACGAGGAAGCGCTGCGGCTGTCCGGCGTGAACGTCGACGCGTGGAAGATCGCGGTCTACACGTTCAGCGGCGCGGTGTGCGGGATCGCCGGGCTTTTGATCGCGTCGCGGCTGAATTCCGCGCAGCCCGCGCTCGGACAGGGCTACGAGCTCGATGCGATCGCGGCCGTCGTGATCGGCGGCACGTCGCTGTCGGGCGGCGCGGGCAGCATCGTCGGCACCATCATCGGCGCGTTCATCATGAGCGTGCTGACCAACGGCCTGCGCATCATGTCGGTCGCGCAGGAATGGCAGACGGTCGTGACGGGCGTGATCATCATCCTCGCCGTCTACGTCGACATCCTGCGTCGGCGGCGCCGTTGACGCGCGCATGCATCCGCTTCACCGCCGGCATGGCCGGCATCCCAGCAGATACCAACCAAGGAGACGCGAAGTGATCAGGAGCAAGGTGTTGAACGCGATCGTCGGGCTGACGTTCGCCGCTGGCGTGACGGCCGGCGCGCAGGCGCAGGAAACCTACATCCCGCTGATCTCGAAGGGCTTCCAGCATCAGTTCTGGCAGGCCGTGAAATCGGGCGCGATGCAGGCCGCGAAGGACTACAAGGTGAAGGTGACGTTCGAAGGCCCCGAAACCGAGGCGATGGTCGACAAGCAGATCGACATGCTGTCCGCCGCGATCGCGAAGAAGCCGGCCGCGCTCGGCTTCGCGGCGCTCGACAGCAAGGCCGCGCTGCCGCTGCTGAAGAAGGCGCAGGCCGAGAAGATCCCGGTGATCGCGTTCGACTCGGGCGTCGACAGCGACATCCCGGTGACGACGGCCTCGACCAACAACAAGGCCGCCGCATCGCTCGCTGCCGACAAGCTCGCCGCGCTGATCGGCGACGAAGGCGAGGTGGCCGTGGTCGCGCACGACCAGACGAGCCGCACCGGCATCGACCGCCGCGACGGTTTTCTCGAACGGATGAAATCGGCGCACCCGAAGGTGAAGATCGTGACCGTGCAGTACGGCGAAGGCGACCAGTTGAAGTCGACCGAGGTGACGAAGTCGATCCTGCAGGGGTATCCGAAGCTCAAGGGGCTGTTCGGCACCAACGAAGGCTCGGCGATCGGCGTGGTCAACGGCGTGCGCGAGATGAAGCGCAAGGTCGTGATCGTCGGCTACGATTCCGGCAAGCAGCAGAAGGACGCGATCCGCAGCGGGCTGATGGCCGGCGCGATCACGCAGAACCCGGTCGGGATCGGCTACAAGACGGTCGAGGCGGCCGTGAAGGCGATCAAGGGCGAGAAGCTGCCGAAGGTCATCGATACCGGTTTCTATTGGTACGACAAGACCAATATCGACGATCCGAAGGTCGCGGCGGCGTTGTACGACTGATTGCCGTGTCATGGCGTCGCCGCACGCGGCGGGTAGCGTGTGCGGCGACGTGAGATGGCTTGCGGGAGCGGAACACGAGGACACCATGGGCGCAGTGCGAATCGATTCCCATCAGCACTTCTGGCGTTATCGCGCGGCCGACTATCCGTGGATCGGCGCCGGGATGGGCGTGCTCGCACGCGACTACTTGCCCGACGCGCTGTGGCCGCTGATGCATGCGCAGGCGATCGGCGCGTCGATCGCGGTGCAGGCGCGCGCGGGGCGTGACGAGACGGCGTTCCTGCTCGATCTCGCGCGCGACGACGCGCGCATCGCGGCGGTGGTCGGCTGGGAGGATCTCGGTGCGCCGCAGCTTGCCGATCGTGTCGCCGAATGGCGCAGCCCGAAGCTGCGCGGTTTTCGTCACCAGGTGCAGGACGAAGCCGACGTCGGCGCGTTCGTCGCGGATGCCGATTTCAATCGCGGCGTTGCGTGGCTGCAGGCGAACGGCTATGTGTACGACGTGCTCGTGTTCGAGCGCCAGTTGCCGGATGTGCGCGCATTCTGCGCACGGCACGACGCGCACTGGCTCGTGCTCGATCACGTCGGCAAGCCCGCGCTCGCCGAATTCGAGCGCGACGAAACCGCGCTGCCGCGCTGGCGCGCCGAGCTGCGCGAACTGGGCGCGCTGCCGCATGTCGCGTGCAAGCTGTCGGGGCTCGTGACCGAAGCCGACTGGCGGCGCGGCCTGCGCGCGCAGGACATCCGGCATATCGAGCAGTGTCTCGACGCGGCGCTCGATGCGTTCGGCCCGCAGCGGCTGATGTTCGGGTCGGACTGGCCTGTGTGCCTGCTCGCCGCGTCGTATGACGAAGTGGCGTCGATCGTCGAGCGCTGGGCCGAATCGCGGCTGTCGGCGGCCGAGCGCAACGCGCTGTGGGGCGGCACGGCCGCGCATTGTTATGCGGTGCCGGGCGACACGCAGCGCGGCATATAAAATAGGCGCGAACGGCCTGTGCGATTCGTCGGACCGTCCGCAACGCAACCGAAAACCTGCATCAACGTATGTCCATCCAGCCGATTCAGAACCGCCGCCTCTACCAGCAGATCGCCGACAAGCTCAGTGCGATGATCGAGTCCGGCGATTTTCCGCCGGGCAGCTATCTGCCGCCCGAGCGCGAACTGGCCGAGCAGTTCGGCGTGTCGCGCACGTCGGTGCGCGAGGCGCTGATCGCGCTCGAAGTAAGCGGGCTCGTCAGCGTGCGCGTCGGCGACGGCGTGAAGGTGCGCCATCCCGAAACGGCCGCCGCGCCCGAACCCGAACCCGATGCGAAGGCCGCGCCGTTCACGGTCGTCGAGATCGATCCCGAACTCGGCATCGCGCTCGACCTCGACACCGAAATCCCGCCGTTCGCGCTGTTGCAGGCGCGCCGGCTGATCGAGCCGGAAGCCGCGTCGCTCGCCGCGAAGCACGGCTCGGACGAGCAGATCGAAGGGATCCACGAAGCGTTCCTGCGCAACCAGGAAGACAACCGCAGCGGCTCGCTCACGCATCCGGGCGACCGGCTGTTTCATATCCGCATCGCGGAAGCGAGCGACAACCCCGCGTATGCGCTGATGATCAAGCAGTTGCTCGCGCACAAGTACGACCTGATGTTCCAGCGGCTGCAGTCGCTGTACATGCCGAACGACATGCCGCACCGGTCGGAACTGGAGCACCGCGCGATCCTCGACGCGATCCGCGCACGCGACCCGGAGGCCGCGCGCCGCGCGATGGCCGACCATCTCGACGAAGTGATCCGCATCTTCGGCCGCGCGCTCGACTGAGCGCGTGCGTTGATTTGCTACGCGTTCGGAATCAGAAGCGGTCGGCGCGATAGGGCGCCGGATCGGTGAAGGGCGTCTCGCCCGTCATCATCTCGGCCAGCAGCCGGCCGGTGACGGGGCCGAGCGTCAGCCCGTGATGGTTGTGCCCGAACGAGAACCACAGCCCGCGATGCGCGGGCGCGGGGCCGATCACCGGGCGCATGTCGGGCGTGCACGGCCGGAAGCCGAGCCACGGTTGCGGGTCGAGCCGCTCGCCGAAGCCGAACACGGGCCGCGCGACGCGTTCCGCGCGTTCGAGCTGCACGCCGGTCGGCGGTACGCCGCGCCGCGCGATCTCGACGCCGGTCGTCAGCCGCAGCCCGCGCCGCATCGGCGCGATCACGTAGCCGTATTCGCGATCGACGATCGGCGCCGACGGCACGCCGCGTGCCGACGGCGCGTAGTGCATGTGATAACCGCGCTTCTCGCGCAGCGGGATCTTGTAGCCGAACTTGCCGAACACCGTGTCGGACCACGGGCCGAGCGCGACGACGACGGCCGGCGCGGCGGCCATGCCGTCCTGCGTGCCGACCTGCCAGCCGGGCGACAGCGCGTCGAGGCTCGCGGCGTCGCCCGTCAGCAGCGTGCCGCCGCCTTGCACGAAGAGCTGCGCGTACGCTTTGACGAGCGCGGACGGATCGACGACGCTTTTCGGATCGAGCCAGTGCAGCGCGCCGCAGAAGCCGGGCGCGAGGCTCGGTTCGTGCGCGAGCAGCGCGGCGGCATCGAGCGGCGTGATGCCGAGCCCGTGGCGGCGCGCGGTGAGGCCGGCCTCGGCCACGCCGCGTTCGAAAGCGGCCGGCGTGCGGAACGCTTCGAGCCAGCCGCTCGCGCGCACGAGTTCCCCGGCACCGGCCCGCGCGATCAGCGCGTCGTGTTCGGCGATGCAGCGCTCGATCAGCGGCAGCATGTCGCGCGACGCTGCCGCGTGACGCAGCGGCGCCGATTCCCACCAGAACCGCGCGAGCCACGGCGCGAACGCGGGCAGCGACGCGCTGTGCCAGTAGAGATCGGTCGAGCGGTTCAGCGCATAGCGCATCAGCGTGAACGGGCTGCGCGGGAACGGATACGGTTCGACCGACGAGCGCTCGATCAGCCCCGCGTTGCCGAAGCTCGTGCCTTCGCCGGGCGCGCCGCGATCGACGAGGGCGACCTTGCGGCCGCGATCCTGCAGGTGCAGCGCGGCCGAGACGCCGACGATGCCGGCGCCGAGAACGATTACGTCGAAATCCATCGGTGGTGGTGAAAGACGGTTGGCGGTGCGCTCATCAACGGTGCGGTGTGCGCGCCCAGGTTGGAGATCGTTCGAACTGCAAGCATACTCGCGGCGGCGTGGGGGGCCAAGGGCAGGGTGCTACGCGACGGGATACGAGCGGGCGTTGCGTGGCGCCTGAGGATCGGCCCGGCGAAGCGGAACGGGAGGTTGCACCGGGGCCGGCATTCCACGGTCGTGTGATGATCGAGCGGTCGAAACAGGCCTGCGCGGCGGAGTTGAAGCGTTTCCGCGTGAACGGCAATGTCTGGATCGCGGCAGACGAGATGCGGACCGGCGTCGACGTGCCGATGACGTGGCGCGGAATTGCTGAACGCACCTAGCCATGCGCTTGCCGATCGGCCGGTGCGGAGGTGGGCCGGCGTCGTCGATCGTTTGCCGGCTGTCGCGCAGTTCTTCCGCAGCACGCACATGCGTCCGGCCGTCTTCGGGCGGGAGGGCGACGATACCATGCTGCTTTATCCCTATTCGATAGCGTGCGACGAGCTGAATTTCTTCATCGGTTATCCGCCGACAGGCGGTAACGCTTGGCACCCCGGATGTGCCGCAAAACGATCTGGCGTACCGCCGGGGAGCGTATGAAGTTTGAGCCGGCCGTGCGCCCAATCCGCTGATCAATTTGCCGACGTCGACACGCGATCGGCGTCGCGTATCACGTTCGCCCGCATCGTCGCGCACAGCGCCGATTCCGCATACTTTCCGACATTTCTCGCGGGTGTTTCCCACTGGTTGATCGCGCGGCTTTGTACCTAAGATGAAGGAATCATGCGCGTGATACGGAGCCATGCACGCGCATGACTGAAGGCAGAGGGCAACGCCGGGGGGCAACGCCAGCGGATGTTTCCATCATGGATGCGAGAGTGTGCGCGGCGGCTGCCAGTCTTGCGACTGCAACGACGCCAACGGGCGCGGCGGCGATCGCCGCGCGGACGACGTCCGGCCGGCCCGGCTGGGCCGCGTCGCTGCGTCATGCGCTGATCGCAATCGTTTGCGTTCTGGGTGCGGCATCCGTCGTGCTCGCCGGGGCTCCCGCCGATGCAGACGGTCCGGCCGACATCGTGCGTGCCGTCGCCACTGCAAGTCCCACCGATCCCGACATTTCGTCACACGACTCCGCCGTGCGTCAGGTCGTGCTCGGCATCATCAGCTTCACGCGCTGGCCGACGACACCCATTCGCCTGCATCTGTGCGTGACGGGCCGGCCCGACTACGCGCGCGGCCTGACCGACACGCTGCAGGCCGGCTCGACGCTGCTCGACGTGCAGCGCGTCCGCTCCGACGATCCGTCGCTCGGCATCGCCTGCGACGTCGTCTATCTCGGCACCCTGAGCGACGATGAGCGAACGCGAGTGAGAACCGCGGTGGCCGGCCATCCTGTGCTGACGATCGCGGAACACGATCCGTACTGCACCGCAGGCAGCATGTTCTGCCTCAATGTCGACGGCGAGCGCATCTCGTTCGACATCAATCTCGACGCCGTAGCGCGCAGCGGCGTGCGCGTACACCCGAACGTGCTCAATCTCGCGCGAAGGCCGGGGGCGCCATGATACGGTTCGCGCCTCATTTTCCCCATTCGCGCGTGTCGCGCCCGACGCTGCAAAGCGTATTGCGCCGCGCGCACCTGCGCCTCGCGTTCGTTGCCGTCGCGATGGCGGCCGTGTCGTTGATCGTCGTCGCCGTGATCGCGTTGCGTGCGTATGCCGGCAACAACCTGAACCTGTTGGCGCGCTCGCTCGGTTATACGGTCGAGGCGGCGCTCGTGTTCGGCGACCGCGTCGCGGCGAGCGAGGCGATCGGGATGATTGCCGGCGATGAGGACGTCGCGCAAGTGGTGGTCACGGACAGCAAGGGCCAACCGTTCGCGACGTGGCAGTTGCCCGCCGGAAACGGGCTCGCCCGGCTTGAGCGCGCCGTCGCCGACCTTGCGCTGCCCGGGCCCGTGACGGTTCCGGTGATGCACGACGGCATCGTCGTCGGCCACGTCGTCGTGCGCGGCCGCGGGCACCAGTTCTTCGGCTTCCTGCTCGGCGGCGTCGGCGGCATTCTCGGTTGCCTGGCGGTCAGCGTGTTCGGCGCATATGTCAGCTCGAAGCGTCTGCTGCGCAACATCGTTTCGCCGCTGCGCGCGCTGGCCGGCGTTGCGCATGCCGTGCGGCGCGAGCGTGCATTCGCGCAACGGGTCGAGCCCGCCGCGATCGCCGAGTTGAACCAGCTCGGTGACGACTTCAATGCGTTGCTCGACGAATTCGAAGACTGGCAGAACACGCTGCGCGATGAAAACGCGTCGCTCGAACACAAGGCGACGCACGATGCGCTCACGGGCCTGCCCAACCGCGTGCAGTTCGAGTCGCGCCTCGCGCTTGCGCTCTGCGAAGCCGCGGTGACGGGGCAGCGGGTCGGCATCCTGTATCTCGACTGCGACCGCTTCAAGGAGATCAACGATTGCCTCGGCCACGACGCCGGCGACGCGGTGCTGATCGGCATCGCGGCGCGGCTGCGCGCGCAGGTGCGCGAGGCCGATCTGGTCGCCCGCCTGGGCGGCGACGAATTTGCGGTGATGCTGGGGGCGGTGCGCGATGCGGGCAGCGTGTGCCGTGTCGCCGACGAGATATTGTCCGGCATGGTGCCGTCGATCGAGCTGTCCGACGGCCGCATGGTGGCCACCATGATGAGTGTCGGCATTGCGTTGTATCCCGACCACGCGTCGGACGCGAGCGGCCTGCTGCGCGCGGCGGATGCGGCGATGTACCGCGCCAAGCGTGCGCGGCCGGGGTCGTGGCAGTTGGCTGAAGGTGTTGCGGGACCGGTTTGATTGATCGCTTCGCGCTGCGGGCGAGGCCGCGGCAGCGGATTACAAAAAGCGCGCCCGACGCGGGCGCACTCGAAGGGGATGCGAAATGAACCACTCGTTTCCTGTGAGCATGGAGCGGATGTGCATCGGCAGCGCGCTGCTGCTGTGCATGCTGCTTGTGGGCTGCAAGACGCCGCC
Source organism: Burkholderia pyrrocinia (assembly GCF_022809715.1). Lineage (NCBI taxonomy): Bacteria > Pseudomonadati > Pseudomonadota > Betaproteobacteria > Burkholderiales > Burkholderiaceae > Burkholderia > Burkholderia pyrrocinia. The sequence continues at coordinate 1,452,423 of NZ_CP094460.1, read as the reverse complement.
GCTTCATCGTGGGCTGACGCAGACGCAAGTCACGACGCTCAAGTCGGCCGGTTTCCACGAGACCGAACAGGGTTTCGAGTTCGGCTCGACCGGGCCGATCCTGTTCGATTTCGACCGCTATAACCTCAAGCCTGATGTGCGGCGGATCGTCGAAAGGATCGGGCGCACGCTCAGGTCGGCGGAGATTAACGGGGTGCGGGTTTATGGGTACTCGGATCGGGAGGGGGCGGACGATTACGACCTCGAGTTGTCCAGGCGGCGGGCTGAGGTCGTGGCGATCGAGCTTGTCGATGTCGGGCTGGATGCGAAGCGCATTGCGGTAGTCGGGAAAGGGAAGCGCGATCCGGTGGGGGATAACCGGACGCCGGCAGGGAGGGCACAGAATCGGCGGGCGGCGATTGTTGTTTCGCCGAGGTGAGGAGAGGGGCGTCGTGCGCGGGTATGTCGAGATGACGCGTGCTTTGCACGGCGACAAGCAAGCCGCTCAGCCTGTTCCTGAAAACACGGATACAGGAATGTCTCGGTGCGGTCAGTTGTAACTGTTTGCCATCATTGCCATGCAGGCACCTGAGCGTCTGCCCACAAGCAGCGGACCTTTATGTTCAAGGCTTATGGGACGGATCATTGGCTGAAGCTTGACTGGAGATCGGCGGCCGCTCAATAAATTCGAAACGAGATTATCAGTTGCCCGAATAGAATCGTTCCGCTCGTTTTCTTGAACTCCGCATCGCCACTTGGCGAACGCGGCGACGACCGGAACGTGTATGACCATCGATCCCAAGAATCTGCTTCCGCACTTCGAACGCGAGATGGCGCTGCTGCGTGGTTCAATGCAGACGTTCTCGCAGCGTTTTCCTAAAATCGCCGCTCGCCTGGCAATCACCGGCGAGCATTCCGAAGATCCGCACGTCGAACGTCTGTTGCAGTCGTTCGCATTGATGTCGTCGTCTCACGCCATTCGTCTCGAGGATGATGTGCCCGCGTTTACGCGTAGCCTTCTCGAGACGCTGCACGGTGCGTTCTTGCGCCCGTTTCCTTCCTGCGCGATTGCACAATTTCATGTCGACCGAACCAGCCAACAGACCGTGCCCCGCGTCATCCCGCGCGGCGAACACCTGGTTGCACCGGCCGATCGTGAAGTATTTCGCATGACGGATGAAGTCGCGATCGTGCCGCTGGCCGTTTCGGATGTGCGTTACACGACGTCGGCGATTGCGCCGCGCGATGCGGCGTTGCCGTCCGAAACGACCGGCTTGCTGACTGTCACGTTTGAGCTGACCTCGCCTGAAGCCACGTTCGCGATCGTGCCGGACAGGTTGCGTCTGCACTTCACCGGCGCGCGCGAGATCGTCGCGGCACTCACGGACGCCGTCCTGCTGTTTGCCGTACGCGGTTTCGCCGAGGCCGACGAATCCGGACGCTGGAAGCGTCTTCCGAACGCGGTATTCACGGCCGTCGGCCTCGAGCCGGCCGATGCGCTGCTCGATATGCCGCGTGACGACGCGCTCGGGCCTTTTCACCTGCTGATGGAGTACTGCGCCGTCCCGGAACGCTTCGATTTTGTCGAGCTGGATATGCGACCGCTCAAGCGGATCGCGGGCGGCAGTCGTCGCGTCGCGCTGCACCTGGCGATCGCCGGCGTGCATCCGGACTCCCATCGGGCGCAACGCCTGGCTGCCGCGACGGCTGAACATGTGCGCTTGTTCTGTACGCCCGTGATCAACCTTTTCCCGGACGACGCCGAGCCGATTGAGACTTATACCGGTTGTTCGTATTACCCGGTGAAATCGCTGGAACAGAAGAACGCGTCGCAGACGAACATCTGGTCGATCGACACGGTTCGCGAGACTTCCGACGCGGGTACGTCGCTGCTGCCGCCGTTCCAATCGTTGCAGCATGGGATGGGTGCCCACCTCGGGCTGTACTGGGTCGTGTTGCGCGACGAGGCTCGGCGGGCGCCGAAGAAGCCTGTCGATCCCAAGGACAAAAAGGCGGGCAAGACGCCGTCCCCGGACGAGATTGCAGACCTGCTCCGCGGCGTCGAACTGGCACTGATCGACCGGGACGGCCAACCTGCCGATCCCGGGCGTCGCAAACTGGCGATCCGGCTTTCCTGTACCCAGGGCGATCTGTCCGGGATGCAGGAGCGCGAGCTGGCGTTGCGCGCGGGCGATCCGGTGGGGACGATCGCGCTGTTGAACCGGCCGACCCGGAGCCGGCCGCCGGCTTTCCGCTATGGCGAGCTGTGGAATGTGTTGTCTTTGCTCGTGCCGCACGCGATTCGCCTCGACAAAGGCGGTCTGGCCCAACTGACGCAGCTCTGCGCCCGCTGGGCGGAATGCTCGGTCGACGCCGGGCGGCGCTTCGACGCGCTCGTGTCGTTGTCGACCGCACGCGTTCGGCGCTGGATGCCCGGCAAGCCGGCGTCGGCGTTCGTGCAGGGGCTCGAAGTGCGGTTGGTGGTCGATGAGCAGCGTTTCGCCGGGTTCAGTCTTGGCGGATTCGCGCACGTGATGGATCGGTTCTTCGCCCCCCACGTTCCTGTCACCAGTTTCGTGCAGATTGTGCTGTTTTCGGCACATACCGGCGCGCTGCTTCGCCGTGGGCAACCGTGCGCCGGCGTCCAGCCACTGGTCTAGGTTTTCGATTTTCGGGGCTCGAACGGAAACGTTTGCGGGTGCCTTTCGCGCGGTCGGATTTTGTCCTACATTATCGTGGCTTCGGGCCGGCCAGCCGGTCCACGGAACCTGAGATCACACGCAAGGAACAAGAATGAGTTTCGCTCCGAACGGGGGTATTCCCAATGGTTTGGGCGGCAGTGCGCTCGGCTCCTTGAGCGCGCTCGGCGGCCTGGCAGGCCCGGTCGCCTCGAGTGTTGCCGGGAGCCTCGGGCCGCTCGCGGGCCTCGCCGGGCACGTCGACACCGTCCAGCGTGCGATGCAGCTCGCACAGACCGGCTTTTCGCTGATGGACAAGACGCCCGGCGCGGTTGCCGAAGCGATCAACGGCGCTGCCAACCCCGCGCGCCTGACCCAGCTCAATCGCTACGTGACGCTCGATACGCCGCTCGGCCCGGATGTGCTGCTGGTCAGCGCCGCCGTCGTCGACGAGTACGTGAACCGCTTGCCGGAAATCCACCTCGACCTGCTGTCGCATCGCCACGACCTGCGCCCCGACGACCTGATCGGCCAGCAGGTCAAGATCCGGTTCGATCAGCAGGCGCGCCTGTCGACGCTCGAACGCGTCGTTGCATCGGGTGCCGGCGAGAACGACCGTTACTTCGACGGCTACGTCGCGTCGTTCGACCGCGCCGGCAATCCCGGGAATGTCACGCAGTACCACCTGACGGCGGTGCCGTGGTTCTGGTTCCTGACGCGCTCGACCGACTGCCGGATTTTCCAGAACAAGACCGCGCAGGACATCCTCACCGAGATTTTCCAGGAACACGGATTCTCCGACTTCGTGTTCGACATCCGGACGAGCCAGAAACCGCTCGAATACGTGGTGATGTACCAGGAGAGCTACTACAACTTCTGCGCGCGGTTGATGGAGCAGGAAGGGCTGGTCTGGACGCACCGCTACGAGAAGGACAAGCACATGCTCGTGATCGGCGACACGAATTTGCTGTTCCGTCCGATCGACGGCCTGGCAACTGTGCCGTTCGCCGCCACCGAGGCGAGTGAGGACAGCGGCATCGACCAGTTGCACGAAGGCCGGCGCTTTGGCGTCGGCAAGGTCACGTTCCGCGACTTCAATCATCAGAATCCGTCGTCGCCGCTGATGCTGGTGGAAGCCGGCCCGCAGAACCTCAAGCACGCGCGGCTCGACTCGACCGAGCGGTTCGAGCACCAGTCGCTGTACGACCACGGCGACGACGGCAACCGTTACGCGCGCTTTGCGATGGAGGCCGAGGAGGCGCAGGCCCATCGCTATACCGGCGGCGGCTACGCGTGGCGCATGACCACGGCCGGCGCCGTCAACGTGGCGAATCACCCGGTGCTCGAGAACAACCAGGAATACGTGATCCTGCACGTGCGTCACGAGGCGGTAAACGACTACACGCAGCACAGCGCAAAACTGCCGTACCGCAACAGCTTCGCGTTGCTGCCGAAGAAGATTCCGTACCGTGCGCCGCGCGGCACGCCGAAACCGGTGATTCACGGTACGCAGTCGGCGATCGTCGTCGGTCCGAAGGGCGAGGAAATCTACACCAACGGGAGCGCGGTGAAGGTGCACTTCCCGTGGGACCGGCGCGGCAAGAAGGACGGCTCCGACTCGATGTGGGTGCGCGTGTCGCAACCGTGGGCGGGCGATGGCTGGGGCGCGGCCGCGATTCCGCGGATCAAGCAGGAAGTGCTCGTGGCGTTCAATCAGGGCGATCCGGATAACCCGGTGATCGTGGGCCGCGTGTTCAACGGCGAGCAAGGCAACCCGTACCACGGTGCGGCCGGCCAGACGATGGGGATCAAGAGCCAGACGCACAAGGGGCAGGGGTCGAACGAGATCCGCATGACCGACACGAACGGCATGCAGGAATTCTTCATGCACGCGCAGAAGGACATGAACACCGTGGTCGAGAACAACGAGACGCACAAGGTGCTGGGGCCGATGCGTACCGTGCTGGTGGCGACGGGCAGCGAAGAAAAGCAGATTCCGCAGGGCAACCTGACCGAGACGATTTCCGAGAAGCGCAGTACCACCGCAACCACGGTCGAAGTGACGACGCCTGCCAAGGATGGCGGCGGCGGCACGCAGGTCTACGTGGCCGAGCGCGGCATCCTGCTGAAGGTGCAGGACAGCTCGATCTCGCTCGCGCCCGAAGGCATTCGCCTCGAGCACAAGGGCTCAGTGATCCTGATGACCGACGACGGCGTGATGGTCAACGGCCAGCGCATCGATCTCAACAAATAACACGAACAAAACCAGCCATGCACTACGCAATCCACGAAGGCACCTTCGAACTGCCGGACGCGGCGCTCGACCGCACCGTCAACATCCTCGTGATGAACGCCGGCCCCGGCGGCCTCAACCTCGTGATCGCCCGTGGGCGGCTGCGCGACGGGGAAGATATCGATGCGTTCGTCGCGCGCGAATGGGAAGTGGCGTCGCGCGATGCCAGGATGCTCACCGAGAAGGCGCGCCGGCCGGTGACGGTGGCGGGCCGTTCGGGCATCCAGATCGATTCCACGCACGAGCGGGATGGCCGGCTCTGGCATCAGGTGCAGACCATGTTCCCGTCGGACGACGCCGGCCGCGTGCTCGTGATGACGCTGACCAGCGCGGCACCGCTGACCGACGAGCAGCAGGCGATCGCCGACCGTATGCTCGCCAGTTTTCAGCCGCGCGCGGCGCGACCGACCCTGCTCGGACCGGGTGACGCGTCGTGAGCGCGGAAAACTTCGCGGCCGCGCGCTTCGAAGATCCGATCCAGCACACGTCGTTTCTGGGTGAGCTTGTCGGCACGGTCGGGTCGGTGGTCGGCGGTGCCATCGTCGGTGCATTGGTGGCGGAGGCGATGGAGGGGCTGGTGTTCGCCGGCCTCGCTGCGCTCGAGATCGGCACGGCAGGGTTGGCGACGCCGCTCGTGATTGCGATCGGCGTGGGGGTGGCGGTCGGCTCGGGCGCGCTGATGGAAGCGAGCGGGATGAACGAGGCCATCGACGACGGCGCGAAGGCGCTAGCCAATTCGATCGTGCCGCCCGAGATCAAAGGCAAGATCGCGAGCGGGTCGGGGAACGTTTACGTCAACAACAAGCCGGCGGCGCGGGCGGCGAAGCCGGGGGATCTCGATACCGTCGCGTGTACGGATCATCCTGGGCCGCAGATGATCGCCGATGGGTCGGGGAGCGTTTATATCAACGATCATCCGGCCGCGCGCGTCGGCGACAAGACGACTTGCGACGGGACGATCGCCGAAGGTTCCGATAACGTTTTCATCGGCGGCGGCACCCAGCGGGTGCGGGACGTGAAGTCGGCTTCCCGGCTCGGATGGCTGGGGGCGGCGCTTGGGATTGCGCTGGCGGTTTGCGGCCGCGGGAAGATGAGCTGGGGGCAGTTTCTGAAAGGCAAGCTGCCTTGCCTCGCGATCAATTTTGCGGCGGGTGCCTTCGGTACGTGGCTCGGCAGTTTGGCGAGGCCGTCGGCCGGCCACCCGGTCAACGTCATTACCGGCGGCAAGATTCTCGATGGCACGGACGATACCGATTTCGCATTGCCCGGGCCGCTGCCGATCGTGTGGCGACGTTTTTACAGCAGTCACGATGATCGTGCTGACAGCCTGTTCGGGCCGGGATGGAGCGTGCCGATCAGCGTTGAGCTGAGACTCGCGCGTGAGCATGGCGCGGTCACGTCGATTACGTATTGGGATGAGCAGGGGCGCGACATCGTGTTCCCGGCGGTGCCGCCGGGCGAGAGCCATTTCAGCGTTCCCGAAGGCATTTACCTGATCTGTACGGCCGGCGGCCACTACGTGGTTGAGACGGTCGACGGTTTGTATCGCGATTTCGGCCGTGCTCGCAGCGATGCGGACAGCGAGGTGCTCAAGCTGTGGCGTCTCGAGGATCGCAACGGTAACTGGATCGAGGTGGAGCAAGAGGCGGCCGATGAGGTTGTGCGGCCGGGCCGGCTGCATGACAGCGCTGGTCGCTTGCTGACGCTGGTCTACGATAAATCGCAGCCGCGACGCATTGCCACGATCGAGCTGACTCGTGGTGTGGACGGTGAGCAACCCGACACGCTGGTGCGTTACGCGTACAACGATGCCGGCGAGTTGGTGGCCGTTACTGATCGCAGTGGCCACACCGGGCGGCGCTTCGCTTATGAGCGTGGGCTGATGGTTCAGCACACTTTACGCGGCGGCTTGCAGTGCTTTTATGCGTGGCAAGGTATCGGCCGCGACGCGCGTGTCGTGCGCCACTGGACCGACGACGGTGAGGCGTACACGTTCGACGCGGACCTTGCGCAGCGTACGGTGACGATCACCGACCAGATCGGTCGCGTTACGCACTGGACGTGGAACGAGGATCAGCAGCCGACGAGCCATACGGATGCCGAAGGCCATGTTTGGCAATTCGAGTGGAACGCGATGCGGCAGTTGGTCAGTACGACCGATCCGGCCGGGCATACGACCCGCTTCGAATATGACGAGCGGGGGCGTCAGACTCAGCGCATAGATGCACTGGGTCAGGTTGAGCGTACCGAATGGAACGCGTACTACGACCTGCCGGTCGCGGAAACCGATCCGGCCAATTCGCGCTGGATCTACCGCTACGACGATCGCGGCAACTTGACGATGACGCGCGATCCGGCGGGATCTGCGACTGAGTATCACCGGGACGAGCGTGGGTTGGTGCACACGATTCGCGATGCACGTGGGGGGTACAAGTTCCTCGAATGGAATGGCCGTGCACAGCTGACCTCGTACACGGATTGTTCCGGCAAGGTCACGCGGTTTGCGTATGACGCACGTGGCGGACTCGCGCGCGTGACCGATGCGGCGGGACAGGCCACCGTGTATGAAACGGATGCGATGGGGCGTGTTACGGGGATCGGGACGGCCGATGGCGCCCGGCAGACGTTTCGTTACGACGCAGCCGGGCGTCTCGTCGAAGTTGTCGATGCGAATCAACGCAGCACGCGCTATGAAATCAATGCGCGGGGGCTGCTGCTGTCGCGTACTGATGCGGCTGATCGTGTCGTGCGGTTCGGTTACGACGATGCGTTCAGGCTGGCGAGTTTGACCAATGAGAACCGTGAGTCTTATCGCTTCCGTTACGACCGACGTGATCTTCTGAGCGAAGAGGTTGGGCTGGACGGTAGCGTCCGCTCGTACGAGTACGATGTTCGTGGACAGGGCATCGCGCTTAGAGAGGGGAAACGTCAGACCACCTACGAGCGCGACGCGCTCGGGCGGCTGACGGCCAAGGCATCCGGGCGCGAGCGTTGCGAATACCTGTACGACAAGGCTAGCCGAATCACGTCCGGTGAGTTGCATACGCTCACTGCGCGCGGCCCGTCGCTGAAGAATCGCGTCAACCTGAAATACGACGCGCGTGGCGAGGTGCTGGAGGAATACACCCCGACCGGCTGGCTCGCGCACACTTACGACGAGCTTGGCAATCGCGTCAGCACCACGATTTCCGGCGAGCGCACGATCGACTGGCTGCATTACGGCTCCGGTCACGTGCACCAGATCCGTGTTGACGGTGCGGCGATCACCGACATCGAACGCGACGACCTGCATCGAGAAGTGCTGCGCACGCAGGGCCGACTGACCAGCCAATTTGGATATGACGCGGTCGGCCGCCGCGCGCGATTTGCCGCACAGCGTGGCGCCGCAGTGGAGGCGCTGCTTGCCAAGCAGTGGCAATACGATGCGGCCGGTGATGTGATCCAGAAGCGCGACCAGCGCTACGGCACGACCAGCTATCGCTACGATCCGACCGGGCGCATCGAGCAGGCGATGGGGCCGGGGTTGCCGTCCGAGGTATTCCGTTGGGATGCGGCTGCGAACCTTGTATCGAGCGATCATCCGGGCGGCTATGTCGAGCACAACCGACTCAAGATGTTCGAAGACAAGCGCTTCGAATACGACGCGTATGGGCGGCTTGTTCGCAAGCTGAGCGGTCACGGGCCCGCCAAGGAACTGGTCCTTGAATACGACGATTGGAACCAACTGAAGACCGTCGTGACGAAGGACCGCCTTGGCATATCGACGACGCATTTCGAATACGACGCGTTCGGTCGCCGGATTCGTAAGCTCAATGGCGGGTACGCGAGTACGGATTTCCTGTGGGATGGCATGCGGCTCGTGCAGGAGACGTATCACGACCGTCAGGGCGAGGAAGCACTGACGTACTTGTACGAGTCCAACGGCTACGTGCCGCTTGCGAGGATCGACCACGGCAAGGCGGCCAACGATGGCAACGCAAGGGATGCTGTCTACTATTTCCACAACGACGTATCGGGGTTGCCGGAGGAACTGACCAACGCGGACGGCGAGTTGATCTGGCAGGCCCGCTACAAGGTGTGGGGCAACGCGGTGCAGGAGGAGTGGAATGCTCGGGCGCCGCTGCGGTCGACGCCGTCTTGGGGGGAAACGCTGGTAGTCGCGCCTACGTCTGCTGACATGCCGCGACCGCAGAACCTGCGCTTCCAGGGGCAGTATCTGGACCGCGAGACCGGGCTGCACTACAACACCTTTCGGTATTACGATCCGGACATTGGACGATTCATCAATCAGGATCCGATTGGGCTGGTGGGTGGAACGAACCTCTATCGGTACGCGCCCAACCCTGTCTCGTGGATTGATCCGTGGGGACTGACCGGCGACGACATAACAACGCTTTATCACTACACAACGCAGGATGGCTTAGAGGGCATTACGAGTAGCGGTCATTTGAATGCATCACAGGGTCCCGTACATGCAAGATTTGGAGATGGTCAGTATTTCACGGATATATCCCCCGATATGATTGGTGGTAGGACTATGGCAGACGCCGCCGGAACTGGAAAGATGTCGCTAGGACAGCTTGCGGCAAATATTTACGGTGATGCCCGAAAGCTTAATAGCATCACGCATTATGTTGAAGTAGATGTTACAGGCTTGGATGTCAAGGAGCCCCGCCCTGGAACTTTCTTGGTTGAAGGGAAAGGGCCACTTGATATTTCGAATCGCATAAAAAGAAGCGGATCAAGTTGCTCATGAAAAAAGAGTATTTTCACTCCAAGACAGAATTTCCGTGCGGCTCCGGAGAGATTTATACGGAATTTATCGACGGCGTCGCGACGCGTCAGATCAGCCATCCTGATAATGGGATTGCCTACACATCCTCATCCGTACAAGATTGGAATTCTGATGTGGGCTTTTTGCTCTTTGATGGAATGAAGGGCGAACTCGACATTTCTCCAGATGACGAAATTAAAAAGGAAGATTTCGAGCATGCCTGGAAGGCTGCCGTGGGCAATCCTCCGCAAGAGCAAGCGATCATCTACGGAGTTGGGGACGCAGCTGTACCACAACAAAATTCAACCCTTATAGCTCATGTGGTAAATAATCGCGGCAAGTGGGGGCGTGGCTTTGTCGTTTCCCTCGGCAAAAAATACACCGTCGCGCGGGATAGTTATCTCGACCTGTTCCGAGGTGAACAACGACCTCCACTCGGAATGGTTCAATTTCTATCTGTAGATGACGAAAATAGAATATATGTCGCAAACATGGTTTCTCAAGACGGGATTCGCAAGAATAGCCGGGATATTACTCAATACGTCTCGTACCCCGATCTCAGGAATTGCCTCAATCAAATTTGCGAATTTGCTTTGGCCAATCGACTTTCGGTGCAAATGCCCATGATCGGTGCCGGGCTTGGTGGTGGAAATTGGGAAATTATTTCAGAAGAAATCACTGAGGTTTTTTCGTACTATAAATTGACTTGCAAAGTTCTTAGACTTTCATAGTCAATCTCCGTTATGCCCTTGGGGCAGGACTGGAATCGCTGGTCAGATTTCCGTTGATTTGAGAGGTTTTCACGAAAACTTATAACTTAATCCAGGACTTGCTTAACGATCTAGATGGTCTTGATTGGGACTCGGCTCTTTTTATTAATCAGAGCGCTTGGGTGGCTGATCCATGGCATGCGAAGATCCTCGTGCTTGAAGGGGATGACGAACTCGAAGATGTTGCTCCAGGAACGCATTTGCCAAAAATTGCGAAGGATAGAGGTATGCGGCAGCTATTCGACATGGAGACTTTTCGAGAAATAGTTAATTTCGAGCGGAAGCGCAATCCAGTTGCGGATGTGAAGGATGTTATATGTGCAATTAACTACTATCGTGAAAAAGATGATTTCTACAGCCCGTAGGGATGGCTAAAATTTGATATTTATTTGTCGGCGGGCATTGTTTTAAAAATAATCAGATTTCCCGTTGATGGCGGGGTGTGCGTGGCGTCATGAGAGATATTGTGGTCGGGCGATTGGGGTGGGAGTGTATAGTTGGTGACGCGAGGCTAATGCTAAGAAACTTACCCGCGCGCTGGATTGGTTGGGCAACTTGACAATCAATTGTGTGCGAGGTTCGAACCCGAAAGTGTAGTTGCTGTTGGGAAGAAAGCAATGCTCAGGGACAGAAAGGTCACGTTTGAAGGAGGGGCGATGGAGGTTGGAAAATTCGCAAACTGTGCCTCGGGAATCAGTGTTGTTGATTTTGAAAATGTCGAAAAAGACCTGGGATACACATTGCCGGTGGCATTTCGCGTGCAGTATCTGGCAAGTAACGGAGGAAATCCTGTCAATGCCCTGTTCAAAAATGAAGATTGTGGTGAGCCTCTCGAGGTCGTCGGGTTTTATCCGATAAAATACAACACTTCAGCTTACGAAACGAAAGATTCATTGCTCCTTGAGCACTATAGAGTGATGTTCGGTCGAGGCGTAATCCCAGCTAATTTACTTCCATTTGCCCATGACCCGGGCGGAAACTTCTTTTGTATTGATATGAGTGATGGGGAAGTTGTCTTTTATGCTACTGATGCTCTCGATCCGGATTTGAGTGCAGAAGAGAATCACGCGGCAGTTCAGATCGTCCTGGCGAGTTCGTTTGAATCGTTCATGAACCAGTTGAGCGGAGATGCTAATTTTGACTCGAGTGAATGGCCGGAAGATTAACTAGGTTCGACCGAAAAATTGCAAATGCTTGTGATGAAGGGATTGTGATGAAGGGATTGTGATGAAGGTCACGATACATTCCGTAGGGGTTGATTTTGTCTATGATGTATTGAATACAAATGCCGTCACCTTCAAATTGAAGGGCGGATATCTCTCGATTCAGACTTGCGTTTACCTCGAAGACGACGAGAGACTGAATGAGCCGACGATAGAGTTGAATGACCAGGGAAGTTCGCAATGCGGCGGGTTGGTGCAGATTGTTATTTTCCCACGCGAGATGCAACTGGAGTTTCATGAAAATGCTCGATTTCTCGGTAAATATTCCTTCGTATCAATTCTCCTTGACGAATTTGTCGATGTAAGGCTGGTGGATTTCTTTGTTAATCATTTGTTCCTCGGCGGTATCGTGATGTATGGCGGTGATTTCGATTCCTCGAAAAAAGTGATTCAAATCAGAAAGAGAGATTATCTTTGATGTGATATAAGAGGATTATTATCAGTATTTTTTCAAATGGGGCGGGGCTGCTTGGTAAGGAGCTTTGCAGGTTGAGTTCCAATGGGGCGTCCCCGGTATCTATTGTCGGTCGCGCATCGACGAGGCCAAGGGATGTTAAATGACTACAGTCACTGAGCATAAAGAAAATTTGGCCCGGGAACTCGCCACGCTCGACTCAGCAGGTCAACTGAAATTTGCCGCGTGGTGCTGCTTCGCACTCGCTGGAGAAAGGTCAATATTTGACTTTCTGTCTCGTTATTCCGATTTGTCGGCATCAGACATTCGTGCGCGAATCATCAAAGGACTTGATGGTGTTTGGGAAGGGGGTGAGGCAGGGGCTGATTTCTCGGACTTGAATATTCGCGAGTGGGATGTAGATGAAATCAGTATGAGTGATGATGCAGCCGCCCAAGGAGCATTGGATCTATTGGCCGCACTGTCTTTTCTTTCTGCTTGGGTTCGTACTCACTCGACGGCCGATCTCGCAAGCTGTGCGGAGCAGGTTACCAATAGAATTGACTATCTGGAGGCGTTCGAAATTCTTTTGGCTGACATAAAATTCCCTGTTGAACAGGAAATTCTTGCACAAGCAGAATTTATTGATGATCTTCAGTGTGGGAGGGTTGGTGTGGGCGATAAAGCAGAATACCACGAACGATTATTACGTCTTGGCCGTTCATAAATCATGAAATCGAGGGCGGGTTACCCGTGGGACACGATCGGTTTGCAGAGCGAGCTGAGAGGCCGCCTTTCCGCGACGTGCACTTTCTGTGGGGAAAGGCGAGTCCTTGCCGGCGGCGCATTCGTCAAGCCAGCGCCTCTGGGCGGCAAGCAGTAACGGTCTGAACTCTAACGCGGCGATCAGGCGGAATTGTCTGAGTCGGTCGGTTTAGTGCTTCAGGCTTGAGATGCCGCCGGAGGCCTCGGTCGCCGATCTGGCGTCTGCACCAACTGGGCTAATGCGGGCGCCGCGGCTCGCGCCCGGCGCGATGGCTTACAGGATGCTGTGCTGGCGAACTCTGGATCGATAGCGATTCTCGCGATGGCGACGCCGAAGCCCAAGGCGATGAGGCTGGCGATTGCATTCTTCAATGTCACTTTCGAGAAAAACGGCAAAGCCTGGGGAAGATTTTTCGTTGTTACGATGGCGTAGACGATCCGATAATCGCTCGCATTGGGCCGGGCGGTGGGATCGCGAAGCTTGATTCCAGCCGGAAGCTGTTCATTCAGCTTCGCCCGGAAGACTTCGTCCGCGACGAAGGCTTCGGCTGCTACACTGCCTTGCGCGAACAGGTGGCTCAGGGTCGCCGAGTTCTTGTAGACTTTCACATGGATCAGGTCACGTCCATTTCGGACAAGGTCGCAAAATTCGATCTTGTCGTAAGCACCTCCGAATTGAACCGTCTTTCGATCAAGCAGTTCATAGCCGGTGGAATCGGAAGCCACGCTCGCGTTGTATGCAGTTTCACTATCGTGCTTAAAGGCTGGCATTTCTATTGTGTCAACTTCAAGCTTTGAGAGCTGCCCTTCCACCCGTTGAATAAAGCTTTGTTTGACCTGATGCCAATCGCCGTTGCGGAGAATGTATGTTTCGGGGCCGCTCGCGATTTCGGCATACAAGCAGCGATAGGCCGACCATTTGCGCAAGGGTGCGAAATGTTCGTCAATCGGGTATATGACGCGACTTCGCAGTGCTGCAGCGGTGAGTTCTTCACCTGCGTCAACCATGTATTCAATCAACTGATGCAATTGAAGCGTCTTGTGAACCAGAGTTCGCTCGCGTAAATCGAACGAGTAGCCAATCTGCGATTCCCAATCGACGATTTCTGGTTCGCCGAGCCACACGTTGTCGGGAAGGTCGTCCATTTGCAGCAGCTCCGTTAGCTCCATGTCGAGTATTTCCAGCGTGTCGCTGTCCTTGACACGTCGCAGATCTTCGATCCATGAAAATCGCTCAGGCACCCCGCTGCTGTAGCGGCGCAGCGCTTCGGTCAGCACCTTTGGCAAGTCGTTGAACGTGATCTCTGGCGCAATCGTCAAAGCGTCGCGACCGGTGATGTGGCTTCCGAACAAGGGTTCGGTCGACGCCCCGGTGATTGCATAGACCAGATCGGTTTCCGTGTTGATAAGCAAATCGAAGATGTCGACGTCCTTTGGGCTCTGACTTCTCATATTCAAGGGATTCGACGCGTAGCTCGATTTGTCCAAGCTCTTCAACTTGTCTGGATCGATCGAGCCGAGCGCCACACGGAGGCCAAAGTCACGCACGACGAAGTCAAGCTCAAGCAGATGGAAGCCCGTCCCGAATGTAAGGACGAAAACCGCGCTTTCTGCCCGAAAAATCAGTGCTGCACCTTCTGAGCGCCTGCCTTCGAACAGATCTTCTGGTACTTCTTGATTCGCTATTAAGAAATTCGCCCAAGCGGGTTTCGTTGGCGGCGGGCCGTCCTTGACATACAGGCGAGCACTTCCCGACGAGATTTTCAAATCGACAGGTCTCTTTGCTTTGCCGGTTTCGATTATCTGTTCGTCGCGTAGTGCCGAGTCCTTGATTAGGTAAATGGTCAAGTGTTCGCTTTTGGTTTGATACTCTCTCATCGCTGCCCCCGCCGCCCGTGAGGTCATGATTTTTAGCCAAACGTCAAGTTCTGTTGTGGCATGTCAGCGGATTTTGTACCTTTTATTTTTGGAGTCAATACAGTCATCCACAGGAAGGAAGAACGTCCAAAGAGCGATCGATAGACACCACAACTACGCCGTCCTCCTTGAGATAAGCCTAGTCGCGTTCTGAGTAAGAGGTGTGTATTGCCCCGTATCAATGTTGCATACATCAACTCCATGTGATTGCTCCCCATGCGCGCTTTGTCGTAATCCCAATTTCTTTTCCGCTCACATATTTGTATGCTGCCTCTATGATCGCTAGGACTAGCGATCCATACTGTGACTACGCGTTGACTCTTTTAATGGCTGACCTCGAAATCTTGTCCAAAAAATCTTCTACAAGACGCTGCGACTCCGGCGCCTCAGGGTTGTGCGTCGGAATGCCTAACTCCTTCAGCGAACGAGCTATATGCTCGTCGGCTGCTGCCCGGAAAGCTTGATCTGGGTCACGACCATCGCCCAACGGGATCGTTTTGTCGAGTTCTGTCTTGAAGAGCATCGCGTAACGCGATGAATGCAATCCGACGAGCGTGTACAGATAGTTCCGCTCCGCCGCGGTGATAGTGCGACGTGTTGATACAAGTGCGGCCTCAAGATAGCCAATCGCATCTGATGCCGGGCGATCTACGAGAATCAAATCACACTTCAGTTCATGCTCTAGCTCGCTCGAAATAACTGACGCGATGATCCAAAGCGTGCTTTCGAAGGTATGGTCGCGCAAGATGGGAAATCCGGCAGCTTGACAGCGCGTCGCGACATCGCCCACCCTCGCCACGTGAAGCCCGCGGCGTTCCGCCTGTTCGCGCACTTTCTCGAAAAACGTTGATTTTCCCGTCGAGTGTGTACCCGTAATGCCGATCATCTGCGCCATTAGAATAGGTCCTGTTGCTGATTGTTGATGAATTCAGGCGTCTCGATAGCTGCAATGTCGACGAGCTTCCTGAGCGTAGCTCGCCTTGAAGCCTCGAGTGTTTTGATCAAGTCGAGGAACAAATAGGCCGTTGCGCGTGCGTCGCCGGACGCTCGGTGAAAAGTGCTTGAGTGAATGTCGATTTGCCGCTCCGATACGAGAGATGACAAAGCGTAAGATCGAGCACTGGGATGCACTGCGCGAGCTAATTTGAGCGTGTCCAGGACGAGGACTGGGTGCCAGTTCGGGATGGCCTTCTTCAGAAGTTCAACGTCCACGCGCACGTTGTGACCGATCACGATTTTAGAGCCCAAAGCCGCAAACACTTGTTCCGCGACATCGGACAGGCTTGGCTGCCCCGCCAGCATCTCATTTTTGATACCGTGGAACGCGGTCGCCTGGGCCGTCACGGGTTTTTGGGGGCGAACAAGCCACTCATCGTGCTGAGGCATAAGCTCACCGGCACTGATATGAAATATCGCGAGCTCGATGATCTCTTGGGGCGTCTCGCCGTTTCCCTCTACATCAACGACAGCGAAATCCCACTGGGTCCATTGCGTATCAAGCATTTCCACCGTCACTCGTCTGCAATCGTTTCTGGAACACTAAGGGCCTTTCTTCAACCAGCCCCGCCTGATATTGCTGCATTTCTGCAAGCTTGATTTGTTGAAGCAACGACCGACGGGCCTCATCGTCTAGGAAACTCAGTTGCTGCTCAAACATCGCTGCTTTCATATTTGCTAGCTCGAGGCTCAGACGCGACAGCCGATACTCCTTGGTTTTATCGTCGATCTGGTCAGCATGGTGCTCAGCTGGCGTACCGGGCCTTGCCGAGAAAGGGATAGCGACGTTGATATGTAAGTTTAGTGCTCGAGCGAGCTTCAATGTTTGCTGAAAGTCGTTCTCGGTTTCGCCGGGAAACCCGACCATCCAGTTGCAGTAGAACACGACGTCAGTGGTGTTCCGGAAGGTTGCATACGCGTCCGAAATCTTCGACAAATCCGGATTGCGGTTCATGGCTCTAAGTATCTTCTCAGAACCACTTTGAAGTGACACGTAGAGAAGATCGATGTTTCCTGAGTCGCAGAGACTCTTCAGAAGCTCGGCGTTCTTCATGAACGGCTTTGGCTCGATGTATCGGATCGACAGACGCATCTGAGGACTGAGCGCCACCAGCGCTTGCAACAGGTCGGCAAACCTTGGTCCGGTTCCCTCTGCGCCATAGTTCCCTACTTCGTCACCTACGAGAATCAGTCGTTTGACGCCACGGTCGAGTGCGGCAGATGCTTTTCTCAGGATGTCGTCGATGGGTACCGACTCAAAATCACCTCTTCCCCGTGGAATGCTGCAGAACGAACAACGGAACAGGCAGCTTCGCGTCACTGTGATGAGTTCGGCCGACTCCTCCTCGTGGTAGAAAACGAACCCCTTCGTTGTACGTCTGTACAAACTCGCCAGCGCGGTTCCATGCTCACGATCCAGTTGTTCGAGTCGTGCGAGCACCTCGGCCTTCGCGGTTCCGACTCGTCGCCGCATTTGAGTCAATCCGTTGTCCACGTTGCCTTCGAAATCGTGCGCCGTATCCTGAGAAATGTCTCGATCGAGTGCTCGAAAGTCTTGGCCGGTGCGGTTGCGTAGGATGTCCGCGTGCGACTGAAAGTTGATAGGACGGCTCGCGATAGCCGCGCTTACAACGTCGGCACTTACGTTTGCGATACAGCCTGTCACTGTGATCTTTGCATCTGACGCCCGTGAACTGATCTGGCGAATCTGGCTTATGGCGTCATCCACCCAAGTGGATCGTACAGAGCACCCGGAAAAAATCACTTCATCGGCAAGCTCAGGCTGATCAACGATGACGAAGCCATCGCGTTCGAGCCCTACTTTTAGTACGTTAAGATCGTAGCTCGAATTTAAACAAGAATTATGCGCCAGGAAAACTCGGCGCCCGGTGTGGTTCATTTGGTCTCACATCGCCCCGCGTAGCGGGCACATTATCTTTTGCGCGACGGCATGTCGAAATCCAATGCGTTGCACAAACTTTTAGTGAATTCTTGAGAGGACCAAACCCTGCGCTGCGTCCTCAACGAAGTCTTCTAAAATGCCACTGCCTAGCTTTTAAAGCAATAGTCAGTTGAATGTGACGAGTCGTTGCCGATTGCTTCGAGCATATGCACCAAGACGAACTGCCATTCGAGGCCGCGTTTTGGAGTCAAAGGCACACGAGTACGGGTGCACCACGAAGGCGGGTCTGGGTAAACACGGGTATGGCGGACAACAACAGGACAGCTAGGAATAAGGCCTGCCAATGCCAGTGCAGTACCCTGGCTGTCGCCAGTACATATCAGCGCAATCGCAACGACAGCGCTATTCTTCTATCCCCGTAAACCGAAGAGATATCTTGCCATGGCAGGGGGGCACAACTACACATGTCGTCTGCAGCAGCAAGAGGATGACCGTCCGGTCGCCGCCTCATAGGGGACTTGTTTGTGCGGCACAAACGGGTCGATATAGGTCAGAGCGAGATGCTGAGGCCGGACATCATCCGCAAGCAATTTCCGGTGTCCCCGCACGACAACAAAGATTGAGCAGACTCATACAGTTCGTCCGTTCCAATCGAACTGTGTCGAAGCGTCAAATTCTGGTCAATTGCTTACTGTGACGGATCGACGTTCGCCATCACCTCTCGCAATGGCCGTGTGATTGACCTCAATGTCTGCCTATAACCACCGGCTAACGTGTGCCCAAGCAAAGAACACTGTCTAATAGGCAATGTCCAGCCGATGTTGATCGCGCGCGCGGATGGATACGTCGCACGTCCTGAACCACACGTCGAACCCTCATTTCCATCGACCCACCAACAAAGGAGGAATCCGAACCATAAAAACGCCGCAGTAAACGAGCGCGGGCCGCAAGTGCTACCAACACTCACGACCCGCTAACCACAGCCAACTAAGCAGGAGTTGCCCATGGCTAAGCCGAATCATAAAGCACGACCACCGAAGACGGAACGTTTCGTAACGATCCAGGAAATGTGGGGTACGCCGAAAACCGACCTCAAGCCGGAGAAGTTCTTCCCGTACATGAAGATTGGTGGAATGTGGCTGATCAGCGATGCGTGTTTTGTCCCGGGCCGAAAGGCGCGAATCGATATTGAGCCTGGCCGGCTGATCATCACGCAGTTGTAAAAGGCATCGCCGCGAGATGCGGCCGCGCTGCGCGAAGTCGCGCAGCGCGCCGGGTAGGGTGCTGCTACCAGCCGCCCCAACGCATCACCAGGCGATATTGCAAGACGACCGCGACGTCCTCGCACCGCCGGTAGCCGTGCAATGCGTGCCCGCGCCGTTGTCATAGAACGTGCGCGTCTCCGGTTGCGGCACCGACGGGTCGAACGGATTCGGCGTACCGTGCGGACCGCGCGCGGCATCGTACGGCCGCGTCGGCGCATACGAGCCGCCGCCGCCAGCTGGCCGCGAGCCGTTATCTCGCAGGTACTCGTTCCAGTTTTGCTCGCGCTGTTCATATCCAGGCAACGCGCGGCCAAGACTATCGCTGCCACCTGCGCCGAGCGCGACGCGATTCGGGGGCAATACCAAATCGGGTTCGTGCTCCGACGAAGGCGGCGGTGCCACAAGCCTATCGCCCGACACACGCAACGGCCGCGTATCAGGCGTATCGAACGGACTACGCTCCACGGGCGCAGCGTACTGCACGCGGCGACGGTTCATACGTGCCGCATGCCCATCATCGCGAACAGCAGCACGCCGCTCCGAACGAAACACATTTGCCCCTGCCGACCGCTCGACGAGCGTATCGTGCCCCGCAGCATCGGCAGCGGAAACAGAAAGCGCACACGCAAACGCGGCGGCAGAAGACAAGCGAAAAGGATGATTCATCGGCGATCCCAATCAGGTGATGTGCATTGAGCAAAAACGGCAGATCACTGGCTGGCGAGACTGAACGACGGACGGGCGTCGAAGCGGCCCTGAGGCGACGGCGAGGCGCGGCGGGCGCGACTCGCAGGAAGGCTGGCTGGATTGCAGAGGCGAATTCGTATTATTTCACACAAATATCAAATAGCTTTCTAAGTCGCCTGAAATGTCGGCAAACAGAAGGATTTACCGCCCACGCCGAGCGCCCCTTGTTGGTGCTTCCCCTTCAAATCGTCAGCTGATTGATTTTCAGCGATCGGACCCTTAGTAGGCCAAACACGCTCCACGAACAATCCAACATCGCCGAACACCATGCCCAGCAAGGCAACCACCCAAACTAACCCCCGCCAGCGCAACCCGATTGCACCGAAAGCAAACGTTCTCGCCCCCACTCGGTTGCCCTCCGGTCGCCACCCCATCCCTACGTGTTTTCCCTCAGTCGACCGGCATTTTTGACAGACAATTTAAAAACGCCCATATAATTTCGGCTGCCTTGCCAACAGCTGTCGGACCATCCCTCCGATCAAGCGATTTGGCAAGCGGGGCAGGCGAAACGCTTGCGCAATGCAAGACGCATCACGATGTCTTTCCGAACCAGACGTCCCCTCCGGGGACTGCAAGAGCCGGGCCCCGCTACGCAACATTCCGCCGGAGTTCCGTCTTCTATGTGTCTCGGGCGTGTCCCATGTCCTCGCCCCGGGTGCTGTTCGATTGCGCAAGTCATGCCGCCTTTGCCCGTATGACTAAACAACATCGAGGAGCTCCCAGATGACGCTGTCCCGTCTTACGTCCATTTCCGTCGCCGCCGTGCTGTTCGCCGCGGGCGCCGCCGCCGCGCAAGCGGAAACCGTGAAGATCGCCATCGCTGGTCCGATGAGCGGCTCGGTCGCCCAATATGGCGACATGGTGAAGGCCGGCGCGCTGACCGCGATCGAGCAGATCAACGCGGCAGGCGGTGCGGGCGGCAACAAGTTCGAAGTCGTGCTGATGGACGACGCCTGCGAACCGAAGCAGGCCGTCGCCGTCGCGAACAAGATCGTCAGCCAGAAGATCAAGTACGTGATCGGCCACGTGTGCTCGGGGTCGACGATCCCCGCATCCGACATCTACGAGAACGAAGGCATCGTGATGGTCACGCCGTCGGCCACCGCGCCGCAGCTGACCGAAGGCAAGAAGCGCCACTTCATCTTCCGCACGATCGGCCGCGACGACCAGCAAGGCCCGGCCGCCGCGCACTTCATCATCAACAACGTGAAGCCGAAGAAGGTCGCGGTGCTGCACGACAAGCAGTCGTACGGCCAGGGCATCGCGTCGTCGGTGAAGAAGGATCTCGAAGCCGCGAAGATCCCGGTCGTGCTGTTCGAAGGCATCAACGCCGGCGATTCGGACTACTCGGCGATCATCACGAAGCTGAAGTCGCAAGGCGTCGATTTCGTCTACTTCGGCGGCTACCACCCGGAAATGGGTCTGCTGATGCGCCAGGCGCGCGAGCAGGGCGTGAAGGCAACGTTCATGGGCCCTGAAGGCGTGGGCAACAAGGACGTGACGGCGATCGCCGGCCCGGCTTCGGAAGGCATGCTCGTCACGCTGCCGGCAGACTTCTCGGCCGACCCGGCCAACGCGGCGCTCGTGAAGGCGTTCGCGGACAAGAAGCGCGACCCGAACGGCCCGTTCCAGATGCCGTCGTACGCAGCGGTGAAGATCATCGCCGACGCGATCGCGGGCGCGAAGACGACCGATCCGACCAAGGTCGCCGCGTACATGCACAAGACGACGTTCGACACGCCGATCGGCAAGGTGTCGTATGACGCACAGGGCGACCTGAAGGCGTTCAAGTTCGTCGTGTACACGTGGCACAAGGACGCGACGAAGACCGCCGCCAAGTAATACGGAGTACCCGCCCCGCGCACCCGCTCTGCCCGTCACCCGGGCGGAGCGCGTGCGCATTCGGCCGTTCCGCGGCCAACGGGCGGCCCGAGACGACACCGTGCGTTGCGCGCGGCCGCAGCCGTGATCCGGCGCGGCACGCGACGCGGCGCCAACGGGAGCTTCCCGCACATGACTGACTTCTTTCCGCAATTCGCCCAGCAGCTGGTCAACGGCCTGACGCTGGGTGCGATCTATGCGCTGATCGCCATCGGCTATTCGATGGTCTACGGCATCATCGGCATGATCAACTTCGCCCACGGCGAGATCTACATGATCGGCGCGTACGTGGGCCTCGTGACCCTGACCGCCATCGGCATCTCCGCCGGCTATCCGCTGCCGCTCGTGCTCGGCGCCGCACTGATCGTGTCGGTGATCGTCACGGGCCTGTACGGCTTCGCGGTCGAGCGCGTCGCGTATCGGCCGCTGCGCGGCGGCCCGCGCCTCGTGCCGCTGATCTCCGCGATCGGCATGTCGATCTTCCTGCAGAACTACGTGCAGATCGGCCAGGGCGCGCGCGACGTGTCCGTGCCGGTGCTGATCTCCGGCGCGTTCGAGATTCATCTCGGCGGCGACTTCGACGTGACCGTTCCATATGCGCGTCTGCTGATCGTCTGCGTGACGATCGTGCTGATGATCGCGCTCACGCTGTTCATCTCGCATTCGCGGATGGGCCGTGCGTGCCGCGCGTGCGCCGAGGACATGAAGATGGCGAACCTGCTCGGCATCGACACGAACCGCGTGATCTCGTTCACGTTCGTGCTCGGCGCGATGCTGGCCGCCGTCGGCGGCGTGCTGATCGGGCTGACGATCGGCAAGCTGAATCCGTATATCGGCTTCGTCGCGGGCATCAAGGCGTTCACCGCCGCGGTGCTCGGCGGGATCGGCAGCATCCCGGGCGCGATGCTCGGCGGCGTGCTGCTCGGCCTCGCAGAAACCTTCGCCGCAGGCTACATGCCGGCCGAGTACAAGGACGTCGTTGCGTTCGGCCTGCTCGTGCTGATCCTGCTGTTCCGCCCGACCGGCCTGCTCGGCAAGTCGGACATCGAAAAGGTTTGACGGAGACGCAGATGAGTACAGTCATTTCCGTTCGCCGCCCGGCCGCCGACGCTTCGTTCGGCCAGGCGCTGAAAAATGCCACGGCCGCCGCGTTCCTGACGGCGATCCTCACGATCCCGGTGCTCGGCCTGCAGCTGAAGCTCGACGGCTATCAGGTCGTGCTCACGCCGCACTGGCGGCCGGTGTGGATCGCGGTCGCGGCCGTGTTCCTGTTCCAGTTGTTCAAGCCGTGGCTCGTGCGCGCGAAATCGGCGGTGAAGCTGCCTGCGATGCCCGCGATGGGCGCGCAGCAGCAGCGCGTGGTCGTGTGGGTGCTGCTCGCGGTCGGGCTCGTGTGGCCGTTCTTCGGTTCGCGCGGCGCGGTGGACGTCGCGACGCTCGCGCTGATCTACGTGATCCTCGGCCTCGGGCTGAACATCGTGGTCGGTTTCGCAGGGCTGCTCGATCTCGGTTATGTCGGGTTCTACGCGGTCGGCGGCTATACGTACGCGATGCTGAACCAGTATTTCGGGCTGTCGTTCTGGGAGTGCCTGCCGCTCGCCGCGATCGCGGCGGCGACGTTCGGCTTCCTGCTCGGCTTCCCGGTGCTGCGGCTGCGCGGCGACTATCTCGCGATCGTCACGCTCGGCTTCGGCGAAATCATCCGCCTGCTCGCGAACAACCTGACGAGCCTCACGGGCGGCCCGGACGGCATCTCGGGCATCGCGAAGCCGACGGTGTTCGGCTTCGAGATGGCGCGCTCGGCGAGCGTCGAAGGCGCGAAGACCTTCCATGAGCTGATCGGGCTGGAATACAGCGGCGAGCACATGGTGATCTTCCTGTACCTGATCGCGCTGCTGCTGGTCGGCTTCACGCTGTTCGTGACGAGCCGTCTGATCCGCATGCCGATGGGCCGTGCGTGGGAAGCGCTGCGCGACGACGAGATCGCGTGCCGTTCGCTGGGCCTGAACCCGACGCGCATCAAGCTGTCGGCGTTCACGCTCGGCGCATCGTTCGCGGGTATCGGCGGCGCGTTCTTCGCGGCGCGCCAGGGCCTCGTGAATCCCGAATCGTTCACCTTCATCGAATCGGCGCTGATCCTCGCGATCGTCGTGCTCGGCGGGATGGGCTCGCAGCTCGGCGTGATTCTCGCGGCGATCCTGCTGACCGTGCTGCCGGAAGTCGCGCGCGGCTTCGCCGAGTACCGGATGCTGATCTTCGGTCTGGTGATGGTGTTGATGATGATGTGGCGTCCGCAGGGCCTGCTGCCCGCGAGCCGTCCCCACGTGGAGCTGCCCCAATGAGCGCGAATGCAGAACTGTTGAAGGTCGCCGGGCTGCAGATGCGCTTCGGCGGGTTGCTCGCGGTGGACGGCATCGATTTCGACGTGCGCCGCGACGAGGTGTTCGCGATCATCGGGCCGAACGGCGCGGGCAAGACCACGGTGTTCAACTGCGTCGGCGGCTTCTACAAGCCGACCGGCGGCGACGTCGTGCTCGACGGCCACCCGATCGCGGGGCTGCCGAGCCACAAGATCGCGGTGAAGGGCCTGGTGCGCACGTTCCAGAACATTCGCCTGTTCAAGTCGCTGACGGTCGTCGAGAACCTGCTCGTCGCGCAGCATCGCAAGGTGAAGGCGGGGTTGCTGCCAGGCCTGTTCTCGACGCCCGCGTATCGCCGCGCCGAGAAGGAAGCGCTCGAACGCGCGGCCGTGTGGCTCGAACGGATGGGGCTGAAGTCGGTCGCCAACCGGCCGGCCGGCACGCTGTCGTACGGGCACCAGCGGCGTCTCGAGATCGCGCGTTGCATGATCACCGAGCCGCGTCTGCTGATGCTCGACGAGCCGGCGGCCGGCCTCAACCCGCAGGAAAAGATCGAACTGCAGCATCTGATCGACAAGCTGCGCCGCGAGTTCGGCGTGTCGGTGCTGCTGATCGAACACGACATGAGCCTCGTGATGGGCGTGTCGGACCGCATCCTCGTGATGGAGCACGGCCGGCCGATCGTGATCGGCACGCCGGAAGCGGTCCGCAACGACCCGCGCGTGATCAAGGCGTATCTGGGGGAAGAGTGATGCTGAAGCTGGAACAGGTCCATACGCACTACGGCGCGGTCGAGGCGCTCGCGGGCGTGTCGATCGAGGTGAACAAGGGCGAGATCGTCACGCTGATCGGCAGCAACGGCGCCGGCAAGACGACGCTGATGATGACCGTGTGCGGCACGCCGCGCGCATCGTCGGGCCGCGTGCTGTTCGAGGGCAACGACATCACCGCGATGTCGACGCACCAGATCATGCGGCAGGGGATGGCGATTTCGCCGGAAGGGCGGCGCGTGTTTCCGAGCCTGACGGTGCTCGAGAACCTGAAGATGGGCGGGTTCTTCGCGAGCCGTCACGAGATCGACGACGGCATCGAGCACGTGTTCAAGCTGTTTCCGCGCTTGAAGGAACGTGCGACGCAGCGGGCCGGCACGATGTCGGGCGGCGAGCAGCAGATGCTGGCGATCGGCCGTGCGCTGATGAGCAAGCCGCGTCTGCTGTTGCTCGATGAACCGACGCTCGGCCTCGCGCCGCTCGTGATCGCGCAGATCTTCGACATCATCCGGACGATTCGCGACGAAGGCGTTACGGTGTTCCTCGTCGAGCAGAATGCGAACAAGGCGCTGGGCGTGGCCGATCGCGGGTATGTGCTCGAAACGGGGCGCGTGGTGCTTGCCGATACGGGCGCGAATTTGCTTGCTAATGATCGGATCAAGCAGGCTTATCTCGGCGGTTGATGGTCGATGCCGCCGGCCTGCAACGGGCCGGCGGCGGTGCTGATCTGATTGGCGTGGTCTTCTTCTTGTGACGCTTTGGAATACAGGTTTGCAGCGATTGTGTAGCCGATCTAGCTTCGATCGTAGCCGAATCGGCTACATTTAAATGCCGATCCGGACCGACAAGAACATTCGGCGGGACGATATCTCGTAGCCAATTCGGCTACAATCGTAGCCAATCATGCTACGATCCATTGCCTCGACCCTATTTAGCGACTACCGGCGCCGTGTGCTGGGCCTGCTCCTGTTGCGGCCTGATCAGGCGTTACACGTACGCGAAATTGCCCGTTTGACGGGCACAACCCCCGGTACCCTGCACAAGGAACTGAGCAAACTGGCCGAAGCCGGCATCTTGAGCCGGGATCGACAGGGAAATCAGGTTGTTTATCGCGCCAATCGAAGCTGTCCGATCTATGAGGAGCTGGCTTCGATCATGCGAAAGACCTCGGGCATGGGTGACGTGCTGGCTGAAGCACTGCTGCCTTGCGCCGAGCAAATCGCCGTGGCGTTCGTGTTCGGCTCGGTCGCGCGCGGTCAGGAGACGGCGGACAGCGATGTCGACGTGATGGTGATCGGTTCGGTCGGGTTCGCAGCGGTGGTAGGGATGCTTTACGATGCTCAAGCGACATTGGGGCGGGATATCAATCCCCAGGTACTGTCGCCCGACGAGTTTCGTGCCGGTGTCGACAGGCAAGACGCATTCTTGCGGGACGTGCTTGGAAAACCCAAGATCTTCTTGATCGGTAGCGACGATGACCTTGCAGAACTTACTCGGCGTTAGCCTCGATGCGGTCCAGCCGGACCGGGAACAAGCGATGCGGCTATTCGCTGCCGCGGAGCGAAATCTGGCGGATGCGCAACTTGCGGGATTGAGCAACGAAAACCGCTTTGACGCGGCCTATAAGGCGATCATGCAACTCGCGATGCTGGCGTTGCACGCGAATGGCTTTCGCACGATGACGAGCCGACCGGGACATCACCAGACAGCGATCCAGACGCTCCCGCAGACGATCGGGCTGCCGGTCGCTCGCGTGATCGTGCTCGACGCGCTGCGCAAGCAGCGCAATCTGTCGGATTATTCCGGAGACGTGGTTCAAACGTCTGCTGTAAATGAGTGTTTTGCCAGTGCGACGGCGCTTATGACCGACGTGAAGGCGTGGTTGACGACGAACAAACGCGAGTTGCTGGAAGCGCAATAAATAGCCGCTGCCGTTTTGAAGGGCCAACGCAAGACCGACTCAATTCGGATTCGCCGCCCCTTCACCAACTCGTCGATCGTCCACGGATGGCTACTGCTGCTCGATGAACCGACGCCCGGCCTCGCGCCGCTCGTGATCGCGCAGATCTTCGACATCATCCGGACGATCCGCGACGAAGGCGTAACGGTGTTCCTGGTCGAGCAGAACGCGAACAAGGCACTCGGCGTGGCCGATCGCGGCTACGTGCTTGAAACAGGGCGCGTGGTGCTCGCCGATACGGGCGCGAATCTGCTCGCGAACGACCGGATCACTCAGGCGTATCTCGGCGGTTGACGGTCGATGCCGCCGGCCCGCAACGGGCCGGCGGCGCTTTCGCCTTCACGTATCCAGGGCCGTTCCAGGGCTTGTTTTCATGGTCCGATCCTGAACGTGCTTTTCAACACGTCGCGCAGATGCAGCGCGGCGCAATTGCTGTCGTCCGTGAGGATGGTGATCAGGTGCGGTGGGAGATCGGGGAGCGCGATTCCCGCGATGTTGCTCGTCAGGTTGCCGGACAGGCGCTCGTGCTCGATGAGGCCGATCGCGAGGCCGCTGGCGATGCAGGCTTCGACCGCAGGCGAACTCGCGCTCTCGAGCAGCAGCCGATACGCGATCCGGTGCTTCTTCAACGCGGCCAGCGCGGTGTCGCGGTACGGGCATCCCTGCGACGGCACCGCAATCGGCAGTGGCGCAGCCGGGTTGAACCGGAAGGTTCGCGCGGCCACCCAGACCGGATGGATCCTGCCGAGCAGTTCACCGTGCGGCAGCGCCTTCGGCACCACGGCGATCGTGATGTCCAGTTGGCCGCGCGCGAACAGCTGTTGCAGTTCCTCGCTGGAGCGCGCTTCGACCGTCAGTTCGAGCAACGGCCGGTCGGCGGCAAAGCGCGGCAGGAACTCGGCCATGAAGTGCGCCGCGTAGGAATCGGGGATGCCGAGCCGCAGCTTGCCGGTCAGCATCTGCGGCGACAGCGATTCGACGAGCCGGTCGTGGCTCAACAGGAATTCCGTGGTGTCGCTCAGCAGTTTATGGCCGTAGTGCGTGAGCTCGACCGCCTGATTGTTTCGCGTAAACAAGCGCTGCGCGACCATCTCTTCCAGCTTCTGAATCTGGGCCGTGACGGCGGAAGGGCTGCGGTTCACGGCGGCGGCGGCGTCCTTGAAGCGGCCGAGCTTCGCAACGGCATGGAAGGTACGCAGCAGATCAATGTCGAGCGTGCGCGGCATGGTTTCGAATTCCTGAATCAGTAATTCATGTAATGTCGTTTGACCAAATTATTGGGGATCCCTATCCTCGGGTCAACCGACAGGAAAACCGATCGCCGTGGCGTCCGCCCGAGGGGCGATTCATGTCGATGCCCGAGAACCGTCGCCCATGCAGCTATTCCTGATCCAGCTTGTTTTCGTGTTGTCGTGGAGTTCCGGCTTCATCGGCGCCAAGCTCGGCGCTCAGACGGCTGGCGCGTTCAACCTGCTGTTCTGGCGTTTCCTGCTCGTGACGCTGTGCCTGGCGATCGTCCTCAACCGGCAGCTCGGGCGCCTGACGCTGGAGAAAGTCCGCTATCACGCGGTGATCGGCTTCCTCTCGCAGTTCCTGTACCTGAGCTGCGTCTACGTGGCCATTCAGCATGGCCTGCCGCCGGGCATCGCGGCGGTCGTCGCCGCGTTGCAGCCGCTCATCACGGCGGCGATGACGACGCTGGAAGGCAGCGAGCGCAGCGGGGCGCGACAGTGGGCCGGGCTCGTCGTCGGATTCGTCGGCGTCGGCATCGTGATCGGCGGGCAATACGCGCTGCCGACCGAGTCGGTCGGTATCGTCATGTACATCCTGCCGCTGGTTTCCGCGCTGGGGCTGTCGGTCGCGACGATCTACCAGCGGCGGCGCGCGCTGACGGCCGCATGCAGCAACGAGGACGGGTTGTTTCTGCCGCTGTTCGTGCAAGGGGGCGTCAGCCTGGTCCTGTTCGCGGCGTGCGGGATCGTCACGGGCGACCTGCACGTGCCGACCCAGCCGAATGTCTGGGTGTCCGTGGTGTGGTTGACGGTATTCTCGACCTTCATGGCGTACCTGACGTTGTGGGCGCTGCTCAAGCGCATGCCCGCGACGCGCGTGGCGATCCTCGTCTATCTCGAACCGCCCGTGACGCTGACCTGGGCTGCGTGGATGTTCGGCGACAGCATCCAGGTGGCGACTTACGTCGGCATCGTGGTCGTCGCGATCGGCGTGTGGCTGGCCAGCAAGCAAGGCGATCGAACCGCCCGGGCCCGGTGCGCGGAAATGGAAGCGGCCGGGCGTTGAGCCGCTGGTTGCGCGGGCGGTTCCGGTGTAGCTTCGCGAGACGGCCCGGCTCGCGGAGGAACCCGATGAAAGTCAAACGGATCGTCGCCAATATCGACACGCGGTCGATCGACGACGCCAGGTGCTTTTACCAGCAGATTTTCGGCCTCGACCTGCTGATGGATCACGGCTGGATCGCGACGTACGGCAATGCCGAGCCGATGAGCGTGCAGATCAGCTTCGCGTCGCAGGGCGGGTCCGGGACGCCGACGCCCGACCTGTCGATCGAGGTCGACGATCTCGATGAAGCGCTCGCGCGTGTTCGTTCAGCTGGTATTCCCGTCGAATACGGCCCTGCCGACGAGCCGTGGGGCGTGCGGCGTTTCTATGTGCGCGATCCGTTCGGCAAGCTCGTGAATGTGCTGGTGCATCGCTGATGCTTCGCACGGCGTGCATTTCAAAATATTCCGATATTTTTATGAAAGAGGCGTTGGAGTAAATGATTTAATCTCCCCCCCCGATAATTCGCCGAAATGGAAGACCCGAGGGGAAAATGAAAATCATACTGAGAGGGGGGCGCCGGCATTTGTTGTCCATCGTCGGCAGTTTTCTGATTGTTTTCCTGGGTGCATGCGGCGGCGGGGGCGACGACATCGATTCGTCGGCGTCTGCCGATCGTACGTTGCTGGTCTATATGGTCGAGTCCGATTTAGCCAGCGACGCGCAGAAAAGTCTGGACGCGATGACCAAGGCGACTTTCGGCACTCGGCTGAACCTTGTGGTGACGACGGGGGCAGGACGCGACGTGGTAGACGGAGTCGACTGGTCGCACACCCAGCGCTGGTTCATCGGGAACGGGCAGAAAACCAAGCTCGCCGATCTCGGGCAGCAGGACATGACGAAACCGGATACCTTGCGCGACTTCCTGGTGTGGGGCATCCGGAACTATCCGGCCAAACGTTATGCGGTCGTTTTGAATGACCACGGTGGCGGGTATCGGGGATTTGGATTTGTGGGGGAGTCGGCACACCTGTCGCTCACGGATCTTGTTTCGGCATTTGACGGTGCGAAAAATGCTACAGGTGCAAGTTTCGACCTGATTGGCTTCGACGCCTGCCTGATGGCCAGCGTCGAGGTGGCCGCGGCGTTGCAGCCTTATGGCCGTTATCTCGCCGCCTCTGAAGATCTCGAGTATGGTGGTTGGGATTACGAGAGCATTCTCTCGGGCCTTGCAAATACTCCCGATCTGGACGGACTGGCACTTGGGACACTGATTGCCGATACGTACTCCAAGTCACCCGACAGGAGTTCGGACTTCACCTTTTCGGTAACGGATTTGCAGCAGATACCGCCTCTTGTCGCTGCGCTCAACAACTTCGGCTCCGAACTGAAGTCCGGAAATTACCCTGTCGCCCAGATGGCGAAAATCAGATCCGAAGCTCAATCGTTTTCGACAGACTGGATGCGCGATACGGACGTCGTGGATCTTGTGCAATTGTCTAAAGGGATGACAAACGGTCTGAAGCCGGCCATGGTTACCAGTGATGCAGTTATCGCACCGCTTGTCAAACGTGCCGCTATCTACCAGGTTGCCGGCGCCGCGCGCAAGGACACGGGCGGGTTGAATATCTTCATGCCGGCGGGTTCGATCTATCAGCCCGGTTATCTGAAAGAGTATGCCTCGCTGAAACAATGGATGGGTGGGTATCAGGATTTTGTCAGCCAGTACGCGGAAGCATTGACGCTGAACTTGGACGTTGCGATTGGTCTGACCGAGCCTATCATCGATAACGGAGTGGCATCTTCTTTTGTTACGTTCCCGCAATTTTGGAACAACAAAAATCCGCTTGCTTTCATCTCGTATCAAGATGGAAACAATACGAAGTATGCGATGCGATCGATCGATGCGGCATTGCCGGCCGTGATTGATGATGTCAACATCGATCCATCATCAATATTGATGGTCAAATGGAATCTTGATGACAGGATTTATGCAATTTCACGAGTTCCGGTGTCGTTAATTCCGACGACAACTCCTGATTCAGGAGGCGCTGGAAAATATGTGATTCCTGTCATGAGATTGAAAAAAGGGTTGCAGAGAAAAATTGAAGAAAGCGACTATGAGGCGGGATTTTTGCTGGTTGATAAAAATGTGGAAAGTGGCAGGTTGACGATAACGCATTATGTGACGAGTCTCGGCGGGGCAGTTGGGCATGCCACTCCCGTTAGCGAATTGGGCGGCGACTGGACGATATATCCAAGTTATTGGACTGGCGCTTCGTGGTGGAGGAACGACAGTCAATCGATTGATTCAGCCGCGAACCAGTGGTACCTCGATGAAATTTCCGTGCCCGCGAAGAGCTATGTATTGTCATTTGCAGTAGCAGACTTCGCTAATCGCCTGCATGTTTCCGAATCCGTTTCTGTTTCGACTCCACTTGCGGGGCTGGCTCGGACGCAAGCACGCGTTTCGGCATTGCATTGAGTGATCGAGCCGGCGATCCATTTGAATTTCGCGCTGCCGAGCGCTGGTCATGTGGATTCGCGCCGCTTCCCGATTCGTGCCGGGTTGGCCCGCACGGCGCGATGCTTGAACCGTGACGGTCACGACGATTGAACAGGGTGACGTTATCGACATGAACCGATTGTCATCGCTGATCCGGGCCAGGCGCGCGGCGCCGGTCTGGGTCCCCGAATACGAACGCGCCGCCCGCGTCGAATGGCGCGGAACGCGCGTCACCGTACGCGATGTGCGCGATTTCGCGTATCGCACGCGCGATGACTGCGCGCCGGCCTATTACGACGCGACCTACACGCTCGCCGCGGTGCAAACCGTCGATCTCGTCGTGTCGCGCTGGACCGCGGAGGCGATCGCGCACGCGTTCGTCAGTTTCGGTTTCGACGACGGCCGTCATCTGGCGATCTCGATCGAGACGCGGCGGCGGCGTGGGCAACGCTATTCGCCGTATCGCGGGTTCCTGCCGCTGTACGACCTCGCGTATGTCGTCGCCGACGAGCGGGATCTGATCGGCGTGCGGACGGACGTGCGCAAGGAGCGCGTCTACCTGTTCCGTGCGGCTGTCGAGCGTGCGACCGCGCGGGCGCTGTTCGTCGACTATCTGCACCGCGTTCATGCGCTCGAGCGGGATCCGGAGTTCTACAACACGTTGTTCAACAACTGCACGACGAACATCCTTCGACATATCCGGGCCATCGCGCCCGACGTTCGCTATAGCTGGAAAGTTCTGCTGAGCGGTTATGCAGACCGGTATGGGCACGATCTCGGATTGCTCGACGGCTCGATGCCGTTCGATGCGCTGAAGGCGCGCAGCCTGATCCTTCGTCCGTCGGATGCGATGATCGGCCGGGATTATTCGGCGGCGATTCGCGCGTCGCTGCCGTTCGCGCAGCCGCACGACGCATCACGCGCATGACGCGAAACGCTTGAGTGACGCCGGCGCAGCCCGGCACGATGGAAGGAAGCATGGTCAGACTCGTGTTGCTTTTACTGGGCGTCGACTATCTGCGCACGCGTGCCCGCGCAATCTTCTGGATCGGCGTCGCCTGGGCGGTCGCGGGGCTCGTCGTTTTTGTCGACGCGCTCGACGGTGCGATGCATTTCCCGATCGTGCTGTTCGCGTGGCTCTTTCTCGTGGAGGGGCTCGCGACGCTCGCCGTCGCATGGACAGGCGTCGGTGGACAACGCGTGTTGCGCTACGTGAAGGGCACGGCGGTCGTGGTGGCATCGGTACTGATCTTCGCTGGGCATCACCACGGCAACTTCATCCTGTCGATGATCTTCGGCACGCTGTTCCTCGTCGACGGCCTGCTTCAATGCGTGTCCGCGTGGCTTGTGCGCTACCGCCGATGGCGGGTCGCCTTCGCCTGGGGCAGCGTCGAAATGCTGATCGCGCTGTTCTTCTACCAGCCGTACCCGACGCATTACGCGGGGACGCTGCCGTATTGCCTCGGGTTGTTCCTGGTCTTCGGCGGAACCAACCTGATGTCGCTTGCGTTGCGCGCGCGGCAACTCGTTCGCAATCCTGCACTGAACCGCTCGCGGCAG
Organism: Burkholderia pyrrocinia; assembly: GCF_022809715.1. NCBI lineage: Bacteria > Pseudomonadati > Pseudomonadota > Betaproteobacteria > Burkholderiales > Burkholderiaceae > Burkholderia > Burkholderia pyrrocinia. The sequence goes on along the minus strand of NZ_CP094460.1, from coordinate 1,419,405 downwards.
TCCGCGCTGTGGCCAGACGCGGGGCCGGCGGACGTTGCGCGTCGCTTCGACCGCACCGAGTGGGACGGCCCGCCGGCCGACCACGAGCGCGCGCTGACGGTTCATGTGTGGACGCCGACCGGATCGTCGAAGGCGCCGGCGCAGCATCATCCGATCGTCGATCGATATATCGCGGCTGTCGATGTCAACGGAACGATCTCGACCGGGCACGCGGCGCTCGAATCGCCGGAGGGCATCTATATCAGTCTCTATCCGGGCGTCGAGATCGACCGGTCACCGGACGAATTCGGCCGCATCCTGCGCGCGACCCGCGAAAACGATGTGCCGGGAATTTTCCAGCCGGATTACACGACGGAATCGAAGGCATGGTGTCCGTCGACGGTGCGCGTCCGGATCCGCAATTACGATCCGGCGAAACTGGCGGCATTCTGGGAACGCTATCGAGCGGACACGACTTACAACCTCACGCACCGGAACTGCTCGAGCACGGTCGCGCATGCGCTGGAAGCCGCGATAGACGGCGCGGTCGGCCGGCTTCGCGGTGATCGTGCGGGCTGGGGGAGTTTCGTGCGCGTACTCGTGACGCCGGAATTGTGGGTCGCGGCGCAGATCCGCAAGCGCGCGACCACGATGGCGTGGACGCCGGGTCTCACGCTCGACTATGCACGTGCACTCAGCATGCTTGCCGATCCCCGGCCATTCGCGTGGTGGCAAGCCGCGAGACTGGCGGCAGGCCGGCTGACGCGGCAGCGTCGCACGTGGCGCGTCGAGGATGCGAAGGCATCGCGTGGATGAGTGCCGGATAGGTCCGGTCGCCGATTTCATCCGCCGCACTCCTCCGATGTCCGCACCTCGCGTGTTGGCGCGCCGGACCCGAAGCCGGGTTGTCCGTGCGGGCTTTTTCCGGAAAATCCGAAACCCGTTCTCGCGGGAACGTGAAAGCGTCACGTCCGGGCGCTTGTTTTCCTTACGTAATTGCATCGGCTGATAGTGCGGGCCGGATTTCGTTTCAAATCAAATCGATCTCGTCAAAATGGTGTCGATTTCATAAGTGATGTCATATGAGAATCATATTCGTTTTGAAATATGCCGCTATTGGTCGGGATGCTGCTGTCGTGTGTTTCCACTCCCTGTTTATGGTCGATTGCAGCCAGATAGCTTGATTTACTGATGGCAATGGCAGTCTGATTTCCACTATTCATTCTTGTGGTTATTTAATTGGCGCAATCTGCCGACGCGTCGTGCCATTTTCCTGTTTCAAGATATTCGGTGAATATCTTGAAAGCAGCATCCTTTCAAATTAAATACAATTGTTTCGATAAGAGATTTTATTATCCGGGCTGCCTCGGGGCGCAATTGTCCGGATTCCCGGGAAAATCGCTGCCGGATTTTCCATTGATTGACTGGAGCCATTGCGAGCTCGATATACATGGCTGGAAGAACGGAATGCAAGTCTGAATCGGGAGATTCGGGGAAGAGGGCGCGCGTGCGTTGACCGTCAAATGAAAGAAGACATGAGAATCCTGTACACCAATTTTCACGGTGGCAACGGCGGAGGCCACGACACCTACATTCGCAATCTCGCTGTCGGAATGAGTCGCCGGCATCGGGTCACGGTCGCGTCTCCGGCGGGAAGCCGTCTGTCGCGGTTGGTGTGCACGGAGCCCGGGATTGCCGTCGTCGACCTGCAGTTCAAGCCGAAGTGGCGCGAATTCCTGCCCGAGCTCGCGCGATTGCGCAGCCTGATTACCCGCTCGCGGTTCGATATCGTGCACGTGAACGGATCCGCGGATCACCGGCAGGTCATGCTCGCGCTGCTTGGCTGCCGCCTGCGGCCCGCGATCGTCTTCACGAAACACAACACCTATGCGGCCGACAGCATGGGCAACTTCCTGCGCGCGCGGCTTGCCACGGATCGGACGATCGCGGTCAGCGACTACGTGCGACTGATGCTCGAGCGGCAATCGCCGTACGGCGACATCACGGTCGTCAAGCACGGCGTGAGCACGGCCACGCATGCATTGACGCCGGACGAAGTCAGGTGCAGCAGGATCGCGTGCTTCGGCGACGCGGCAGACGACGTGATCGTGCTCGGCAGTGTCGCGGGAACGGCACCGCACAAGGGCTGGAGCGATCTGATCGATGCGCTCGCGCGATTGCCGGACTCGGTGCGCGGCAGGTTCCGCGTGCTGCTCGCCGGGGATTGGCCGACGCCGGTGCAGCGCGCCTATGTCGAACGTAGTGGCGTCGATTCGCTGGTTGCGTTTGTCGGGCCGACCGATTGCACGCGCGACACGCTTGCGATGACGGATGTGTCGTTCGTGCTGTCGTACCACGAGAGTCTTTCGTATGCGTGCCGGGAAGCGATGGCGATGGGGTGTCCGGTGATCGTGACGGACGTCGGCGGATTGCCGGAAAACGTCGACGACCGCATCGACGGCTGGATCGTGCCGCCGCGGGCCCCCGACGCGATCGCCGCGATCCTGTGCGGAATCGCCGAACGGCCCGAGCTCGTTCGGTCGATGGGGCGTGCGGCGCGACTCAAGAGCGAGCGCGAGTTCTGCTTCGCGAGATTCATCGAGGAAACGAAGTCCGTGTACCAGGATTCGATCCGGCAACCGGCCGTCACGTCATGAGCGCGACGCCGATTCGACAAACCGGCACCGACGGCATGCCCGACGTCGCGGCCCGCCCGTCGGTGCGGGCCGAGACGTGTCCGATCCTGATGTATCACCAGATCCGGGCGTTACCCGCGAAGACGGACGTGTTGCGCAGTCTGAGCGTCGCGCCGCACGCGTTTCGCCGACAGATGCGGCTGCTGAAGGCGCTGGGCTATCGCGGTGTGTCGGTTGCGGAGCTGCAGCAACGCTGGCTGCGCGAGCCGCGCGCCCGACTGTTCGGTATCACGTTCGACGACGGATTCCGCAACGTGATCGAACATGCGATGCCGGTGCTCGGCGAGCTCGGTTTTACCGCGACCTGTTATTTCGTGTCCGGCAAGCTCGGCGGCAGCAACGACTGGGATCGCGATCTCGCCACCCGCGAGGCGGCGCTGATGGACCGCGACGCGATGCTCGAATGGCTTGCGCACGGGCACGAGGTCGGCGCGCACACGATCGATCACGTCGCGCTGCCCGATGTACCGGCGTCGGACGCTTGGCGGCAGATTTCGCACTCGAAGCAGCAACTCGAAGTCGTGACGGGGCGGCCCGTCGTGTCGTTCTGTTATCCGTACGGATCGTGGAACGCGAACGTGCGTCGGCTTGTCGTCGATGCGGGATTCCGGAACGCGACGACGACCGTGCGCGGGCATGCGAGCGAGCGCGATGATCCGTTCCAGTTGCCGCGCATCGCGGTATCGGGCGAGCGGGGCCTCGTGCGCTTTCTCGGACGATTCTTTCGATGACGCCCGGCGCGTTTCCCGGGCGACCTGAGCGGGGCGATTGTCGTCTATCGGGCTGTCGGCGAGGATCGCGTGCCGCAAGCCACGATCGTCGGTGACCGGACGACCGGGAGCGAACAATGAAGGGCATAGACCGCCGCGGAGGCGTGCTCGCCGCGATCGTGATCGGCGCAACGGCGCTACTCGTCGCAGAACTGATCGACATCGTTTCGCTGCTGGTCGACGCGACCTGATACGCGTGTCGGCGATTGCGGTCGTGCAACCTGATGCTGGCCGATCAATGCGGCGATTTCGACCGAGACACCCGGAGCTGGTGCGGCGTGACGCCGAAATGCTTCTTCATGGTCGTTGTCAGATGGCTTTGGGAGCCGAATCCGCATTCGAGCGCGATCGCCACGATACTGGTCGATGTGTCCTGCAGAAGCTTCCGGGCCCGTTCGAGACGGCGTTCGATGACGTACTGGATCGGCGTGCGCGCGAAGCATGCCTTGAACGCTGCAATCGTTGCCGCTTCGCCGAGCCCGACGAACCGCGCGAGGTCGGAGAGGTCGATCGACTGGTCCAGCCGTGCATCGATGAACTGGTTGATGGTGCGTTTGCACAACGCATCGCGCAAGGGCAGTGACGGATATGCGCGGCCCATGCCGTTCGGGTTGCGTCGATAGGTCGCATCGGGCAGTTCGCCGAAACGCAACCGGTATGCGTAAGCGAAGCGCTTCGACAACGAGAAGCCGTACTGGCCAAGCGTGGCGGAGAATGACAGATCCTGGGCACCGCGCAGCGCACCGTTGACCGCTTGCATGCGCGCCTCGTAGAACAGTTCCCGGACTGGCTTGCCGGTCGAGCGCACGATGCCGCTTTCGAGTTCGCTGGCCGGGCAGTCGAGCGCGAGCGCGACGGCGCTCAGTGTTTTCCAGCGCATCGGGTCGGCCCGGATCAACACGATCGCGGAATGGGTCAGCCGGTCGGTGGCATAGCGCTCGCGCGTGAGCAACGCGCTGTAGTTGCTGGGATGGCCGGTCACCAGAATCTTGAGCATGTGCTCGAACAGCGAATCAATCGCCGTGTCTGGCATCGGCGCCATGCTCGTCATCTGATACAGGCAGTGCGTGGCAATCTTCCACTCCGACGCGACATGCGCATCCAGCGGGCGCAGCGCGAAGCGGATCGGATGAGTCAGTTCCCTCCCGGTCCATCGATCGAGAAAGCTGCCGAGCCGCTCTGCGCTGACGACGATCGAGCGATGTCCGAAGCCGTCGCGGCCGGATTCGGTTTTTGCGATGCCGACGGACGAAGTCGGCACAACGTCGTCGATCGTGCAGATCGTCTTGTCGTGACCGCTTGTGCGTTGCGCGCTGCCGTGCGTGCCCAGTACGAAGAGATAGTTGGAGCGGACTTCCTCGGTCTCGAAGCTGAACGGCGCGCGGCTGTCGAAATCGTAGATGCCGACGTCGTTCCAGGTCCGCCCGACGATGCTGACGTCGTTCGCGGTGGCGCTGCGCGGCATGAAACGATTGCCGGAATAAATGTTGCCGATGTATTCGGACACTTCCTCGGCACTTCTGCTGTGAAAGCAGCGGGTGCGAACGTTGTCATCGCGCATTCGAGGCCCTCTCTCAGTCGCCGTCCATCCAGATCGTTGTGTATGCAGTGATGGCGAGTGCGCCGCCGCCGGCCTCGATTATCGGGACTTCCGATCGTCCGCGCCACCGGTTCTTCGTATTCGGGGCTGCGGGCAATGCGCGTTCACGCATGCAACGCCAGCCCCTTCACCGCCTTGTCCACGGCCTTCTTCGGCCCGTGCAGCGCCAACCCGACCAGATCGAGATTTGTCGCATCCTCGGCGCGAAACACCTCGCGGTTGGCCGCATCGTGCCCGGTCGAAAACATCGCGCGCACGTAAGGCACGATCGTGAGTTCGCGCGACAGCGCCTGCCGGTGCGCGGCCTGCAGACCGTTCAAATCCGCCGCGAACACCAGCATCGGCTGGCCGAGCATCCGGCTGTAGCGACGCCCTGCCGCATCCTCGTAAGGCTCGCCGAGCGCCTCGGGCGCGCCGGCCGCGACGCCCGTCGCGAGAAACGCGACGACATTGAGTTTCTGCCACGCCGCGAGATCGTCGCGCACGATCAGTGCCACTTTCGTATCGAACATGCTTGCTCCTCTTTGGAGCACTCATGATCGGATGCCGCGCGCGATCAGTCTGGAACGTTTGTGCACATTTGCCGGTAGGCGGCCGGCGTGATCCGGTACGCGCGGCGAAACCAGCGGCCCAGATGGCTCTGGTCGGCGAAGCCGACGTCCGCGGCCGCCTGCGCGGGCGTGCGGCCGGCCGCCAGCAGCCGGCGCGCGGCGCGCAGCCGCAAGCGCACCAGATACGCGTGCGGCGACGTGCCGAACGCTCGCTGGAACAACCGCGTCAGCCGGAACCGGTCGATCCCGGCGACGCTGGCGAGTTCGTCGAGCCCGAGGTTGCCGTCCATCTGCGCATGCAGCAGATCGCGCACGCGCGCGATCGCGGGCGGCACGATGCCGCTTTCCAGCGCGAGCGGGCCGCGCAGTTCGCCGCCGAGCCGCGTCAGCAGGCGGTCGAGCGTCTGGTCGCGCGCGAGCCGGCCTTCATTGCCGTGGATCGCGAGAAACGCCTGCCGGATCGCGTCGACGAGGCCGCGGTCGTCGACGAGCGTATGGCCGAACGTGGCCTCGACGCCGCCCAGGCCCGGCAAATCCAGCCGGCGCGCCGCGCGCTCGACCCATGCTTGCGGCAGGTACAGCATCCCGTAGGTGAAGCCGCTCGCCTCGGGCGCATGGCCGTCGTGCATCGCGCCCGGCTCGATCAGGATCGCGCGGCCCGGCACGCTCGTATGCAGCGACCGGTGGCACTGGAATTGCTGCACGCCCTGTTCGGTGAAGCCGACCAGCATGTCGTCGTGATCGTGCGCGTCGTATGCATGGCCGTTGAAATGCGCATGCAGGCTTTCGATGCCGGTTTCCTGATCGCGGCGCGCGACGAGCCAGTGGTCGGTCGTGCCGATGTCCTTTGCCGTTGTCGTCATCGGATGCCTCGCGCGTCGTCGTTGCGTGTCCGGTAGTGTACGCAGGTCGCGTGATGGCGGTGGCAGGCACGGGCCATACGTTCGGCGATCGCACGGGAAGCGGGGCGGAACCCCGGCGCGTATCGCGATACGCGCAGTGGTGTGCGTGCGCGGTTCATTCCTCGCTCACCACCGCCTGCTCGTCACGCGCGTACTGCGCCGGCGGCCGGCCGACATGCCGCGTGAACGCGACGCTGAACGTGCTCGCGGAACTGTAGCCGACGCGCCCCGCGATCTCGGCGATGCGGCCTTCGTTGCGGCGGAGCAGGTCCTTCGCGAGCGCCATCCGCCACGTAAGCAGGTATTCCATCGGCGCGACGCCGACCGCGCGGCTGAAGCGTTCGAAGAAGGTCGAGCGCGACAGCGCCGCTTCCTTCGCGAGCTCGACGACCGTCCACGGATGCGCGGGGCGTTCGTGCATCCGGCGGATCGCGGCCGCGAGTCGATTGTCGGCGAGCCCGCGTACGAGGCCGGGCGACGCGTTCGTGCCGGCCGTGAACCGCAGCGCCTCGATCAGCAGCACTTCCAGCAGGCGCGCCAGCACGATCTCGCGCGCAGGCCGCTGTGCACGCGATTCGTCGCGCACCAGTTGCACGAGCGTGGTCAGCCGCGGTTCGCCGCGCACGTGCACGAATTGCGGCAGCAGCGACACCAGCAGCGCCGCATCCGGCGAACCGAAGCTGCAGTTGCCGGCCATCATCCGCGTGTCGACCGGGTTGCCCGAATCGCCGATCCGGTATTCGCCGTTGTCGAGTGCGACCGGCGGCGCGGTTTCGACGCCCGGCGGCGGCGGTTCGAGGCTGGACATCGCGACGCCGTAGGCCGCCGGAATCAGCACGAAATCGCCGGGCAGCAGCTCGATCGGCGCGTGCCCGTCGATCGCGATCCGGCACCCGCCGTCGAGGATCGCGCAATAGAACGGCTCGCCGGCGACCGTGCGGTTGATCGACCACGGGCTCGCACCGTGAACGGACTTGGAGTACCGCGCGCCCGGTTGCAGCAGGGTCACGACTTCGGTCAACGGGTCGATCATCGCCGGACGCTCGCAAAAGAAAATCGGATTTTCGATTGTAGCGAATACGGATCCGGCCATCTATCGTACGGACAGGTGCCCAACACAACCCAGGAGTTCGCATGAAGACCGTACTGATCACCGGCTGTTCCTCCGGCTTCGGCCTCGAGATTGCCCGCCATTTCCTGGCTCGCGACTGGCAGGTCGTCGCGACGATGCGCACGCCGCGCGAGGACGTACTGCCGCCGGCGGAACGCCTGCGCGTGCTGGCGCTCGACGTGACGAACGCGGACAGCATCCGCGCCGCGATCGACGCGGCCGGTACGATCGACGTGCTCGTCAACAACGCGGGCTTCGGCGCGGCCGCGCCGGCCGAGCTCACGCCGCTCGACACGGTGCGTGCGCTGTTCGAGACCAACACGATCGGCACGATCGCGGTCACGCAGGCCGTGTTGCCGCAGTTTCGCCGGCGCGGGGCCGGCGTGGTCGTGAACGTCACGTCGAGCGTCACGCTGAAGGTGCTGCCGCTGGTCGGCGCGTATCGCGCCAGCAAGGCGGCGGTCAATGCGTTCACCGAATCGATGGCGGTCGAACTCGAACCGTTCGGCGTGCGCGCGCATCTCGTGCTGCCGGGCCGAGCGCCCGACACGCGCTTCGGCGACAACGCGCGTACGCACATGCACGGCTTCGAACACGACGCGTATGCGGAATTCGTCGGGAAGGCCGTTGCGCGCATGCTCGATGCGTCGGGGCCGATCACTCGTGCGCAGGACGTTGCCGAAGCGGTGTGGCGCGCGGCGACCGATCCGTCGAGCCCGATGCACATTCCGGCAGGCGCCGACGCCGAAGCGTGGGCGGCGCAAGCGCGCTGATCGATCGGGAATCCGTCGCGCCGGTCGGTCGAACCGGCGCGATGGATTGCGCGATGCGGGGAAGGGCGTTACCGCGTGCCGTTACAGCGCGCGTTCGATCGCCTGTCCGAGCAGCGACAGGCCGAGATCGATCTCTTCGTCGCTGACTGTCAGCGGCGGCGCGATCCGGAACACGCCGCCCATGCCCGGCAACTGCACGATGTTCATGCTGAGCCCGAGGTTCATGCACTCGCGCGTGATTTTCGCGCCGAGCCCGTCCGCCGGTTCTTTCGTCCGGCGATCCTTGACGATCTCGACGCCGAGCAGCAGCCCGCGTCCGCGCACGTCGCCGATGCAGTCGAACCGTTCCATCAGGTCGAGCAGGCCGCGCCTGAGCCGGTCGCCCATCGCGTTCGCGCGGGCGACGAGCCCGTCGCGCTGCACGACGTCCAGCACGCGCAGGCCGACGGCCGCGGGCAGCGGGTCGGACACGTGCGTCGTATAGAACAGGTAGCCGAGCTCGTGCGCGCGTTCCTCGATCGCCGCGGACGTCACGATGGCGGCCAGCGGCAGCCCGGCGCCGAGCGTCTTCGACAGCGTCAGGATGTCGGGCGTCACGCCATCGCGCTGGCACGCGAACATCGTGCCGGTGCGCCCGACACCCGTCTGCGCCTCGTCGAGGATCAGCAGCATCCCGCGTTCCTCGCACTTGCGCTTGAGCGCCGCCATATAGCCTTCCGGCAGTTCGATGATCCCGCCCGAACTGAGGATCGGCTCCGCGATGAATGCGGCGAGATTGCCGCTCGACTGGCGGTCGATCAGGTCGAACGCGTAGTCGAGTTCGGCGAGATAGTCGTAGGCGCCGTCGCGCTCGAAGCGCGGCCGGTACGTGAACGGCGCCGGAATCGCGAACGAGCCGACGGCGGCCGGGCCGACACCCTTGCGGCCGGCGCTGTACGTGGCCGATGCGGCCGCGCCCGTCATCCCGTGCCATGACTGCGCGAAGCCGACGATCTCGTACTTGCCGGTGACGAGCTTCGCCATCCGGATCGCCGCCTCGTTCGATTCCGCGCCGGTGCTGAGCAGCAGTGCGCGGTCGAGCCCGTCGGGCGTGATGTCGGCGAGGCGCGTCGCGAGCTCGACGACCGGCCGCGACAGCATCCCGCTGAACAGATGATCGAGCTTGCCCGCGTATTCTCCGATGACGGAGACGATCTCCGGATGGCAGTGGCCGAGCACCGCGCTCATCTGCCCCGACGTGAAATCGAGGATCGCGCGGCCGTCCGCGTCGTAGACGAAGCTGCCTTTCGCGCGCTCGATGATCATCGGCTCGAACGTGCCGCCGTAGCGGATCAGGTGCTGCCTGGCATTGCGCCAGAAGGTTGCGTCGTCGTTCAGGGACATCGGGCTTCTCCGGGCAAAGGGGGCAGGGATCGCTTGCAGTCTAGGCGCGCGTCTGGTTTGATGGAAACGAATAGTTCTTATGCAAGGTAGAAAAGGAGCTAATACCTTGGGACTCTCGCTCGAAATCGACCTGCTGCGTTCGTTCGTCGTGATCGCCGAGGTGCGAGCGCTCAGCCGCGCGGCGGCGCGCGTCGGGCGCACGCAGTCCGCGCTCAGCCAGCAGATGAAGCGGCTCGAGGATATCGTCGACCAGCCGCTGTTCCAGCGCACCGGCCGCGGCGTGGTGCTGACCCACCCGGGCGAGCGGCTGCTCGTGCATGCGCAGCGCATCCTGCGGCTGCACGACGAGGCAATGGCCGACCTGTGCGGTACTGGGCTGTCGGGGACGATCCGGTTCGGGTGCCCGGACGATTACGCGGAGGTGTTTCTACCGTCGCTGCTGCGACAGTTTTCGAGCCAGCATCCGCAGGCGATCGTCGAAATCGTGTGCGGGCCGACGCCGCGGCTGCTCGAACAGCTCGAGAAACGCGCGGTCGATCTCGCGATGATTTCGCTGCCGGAGGATGGGGAGAACGACGACATCATTCGCCGCGAGCAACTGGTCTGGATCGGCTACCCGGGGCTCGAACCCGCGCATTTCGATCCGCTGCCGCTCGCGCTTTCCGATCGCGATACGCTCGATCACATCGCGGCTTGCGAAGCGTTGCATCGCGCCGGCCGCGATTACCGCGTCGCGTATGCGAGCAGCAGTCTCGCGGGGCTGATCGCGCTGGTGCGCTCGGGGCAGGCGTTCGCGGTGATGACGCAGACGGCCGTGCCGGCCGACCTGGCGATCGTCAACGGCGATCCGCGATTGCCGCCGTTGCCGGCCGTGGGCATTACGCTGAGGTTCGACCGGAAACGGCCGTCGCATCTGACGACGGCGTTTGCCGAGCATATCCGCGCGGTGTTGCCGTTGCTGTGACGGGTGGGGGATATCGACGCGAACGCGCAAACCGGATGCAGATCGTTCTGCCGGTCGGTGGGTGCCGTCGCCAGTCGAAACCTGATTCACGCGCGCACGGGCTTTTTCAGCATCGCGAGCACTTCATCAACCATCGGATGATGGCGTTGGGTGTTCCATACGGCTGCTGCCGTCACGACCATGACCTTTTCCTTCAGCGGGCGAACGACCACGTTCTCCGGCGCCAGCTTGCGCATTGCAGCAGGCACGAGCGCCACGCCCTGACCACAACCGACGTACGCAATTTGCGAAGTCACCGATCGAACTTCATGCACGACGCGCGGCGTCAGGCCATGCGTGCGGCAGACCGACATCAGCATGTCGAAGTAGACGGGGCTGACTTGCCGCGCCGACATGATCAGTTGTTCGCCCATCAGCGATCGGAGCCGTACCCTGGGCATCGCCGCAAGAGGATGTTCCTTCGGTAGCGCCACGGCGAGGCGATCCTCCGCGAGCGGCAGCGTCGCGATGCCGTTTGCCACTTCGCCGTCGACGCGCACGAACGCGAGATCGAGCTCGCCGGCCTCCAGTGCGGGAATCGCGTCGACACTGTCGATCTCGTTGACGAACACGGTCAAATCCGGGTGCGCGTGCTTGAGCGCATCCAGCAGCGGCGGAACCGTATCGAGCATCGCGGACGTGATCGCGCCCACGTGCAGCACGCCCGACTGACCGGCCGCGACCTCGCGCACCACGCGTTGCAGCCGCTCGGCCTGCCCCGCGAATTGCCTGACGGCCGGCAGGATCGCGGCACCCGCGGGGCTGAGCTGCGTGCCCTGTCGCGAGCGATAGAACAACTGCATCTTCAGCGATTGTTCCAGCACCTTGATCTGTTCGGTCAGCGGCGGTTGCGACATGTTCAGCCGCTTCGCCGCCCGTCCGAAATGCTGCTCCTCGGCGACGGCGAGAAACATCCAGAGCTGCCGGATCAGCCGGTAGTCGATCGTATTGCTCATGGCGGGTGCGTCCAGGGTGGAATGATGCCGATGCCGTCACCGGAGCAGCCTCCGTGACGACGCATTGTCGCCGCTGCCAGCCGGCGACGGCGCGCTTTCCGTATTCCTGAAATCGTATCAGGCAGATACGAAATACGAAATTTACATACCACGCTGCCGAGGCGACGATGGCCCCACTTGTCAACGGGGATCAGCGTGATGAACCAGCCTTCCTTACTCGACCGCCTTGCCGCGCTCGACACGAACACCGTGTCGGATGCGCTCGACTTTCTGGGCCTGCCCGGTGCGACGGTCGGTTTGCGCCCGCTGTGGGCCTGCCCGAAGATCGTCGGGCGGGCCAGCACCATTCAGCTCGGTCCGAAGGCGGGTGCCGGGCCGACCGTGCATCTCATTTCGCCGGTCGTCGACGCGGTTGTCACGGACGACCGCGTGCTCGTGATCGCCGGCGGCGCGGACGGCATTTCCTGCTGGGGCGACATCCTGGCCAACGCGGCGACCGCCAGGCGGATCCGCGGCTCGGTGATCGACGGATCGAGCCGCGACATCGAAGGCAGCGAATCGATCGGCTACCCGGTTTACGGACGCGGCATCACGATGATCAGCGCGCGCAACCGTGTGGTACAGGTCGATTCCGGCACGCCGGTACAGATGGCCGGCGTGACCGTGCATCAGGACGATTACGTGATCGCCGACCGCTGCGGAACGGTCTTTGTGCCGGCGATGCGCATCGAGGACGTACTTGATCTCGGCGAGCGTATCGCGAAGCGGCAGGACGGCATGGTGGCCGCCGTGCGCGCCGGCCGCCCGGTCGCGGAAGTGATGCACGACAAGGAATTCGAAGCGATTGCGGCGCGCTGAGCGCCGATCATTTACCTGGAGTACTGGATATGACGAATCCGCGCAAGGCTCGAGCGGAAGACCGGGAACTGGTCGCGCTGTTCGCGGGCCTCGATACGCCCGGTGTGTCGGACGCGATGGACAAGCTGGTTCTGCACGGGCAGGCACTGGGTGTCATGCCGCTGACCGATTATCCGCACGTCGTCGTCGGCCCCGCGTTCACGGTCAGGTACGTGCCGGCCGGCGTGCCGCCCGGTACCGTCGGCGATTTCATCGACGACGTTGCGGAAGGCGATGTCGTCGTGATCGATAACGACGGTCGCACCGACTGCACCGTATGGGGCGACATCATGACCCAGTACGCGGGGCTGCGCGGCATCGCGGGCACCGTGATCGACGGCGTGTGCCGCGACGTGAACAAGGCGCTGCGCGACAACTACCCGTTGTTCACGGCCGGGCGTTTCATGCGTACCGGCAAGGATCGCGTGCAGGTCGAAGCGGTGAACGCCACCGTCGGGATCGGCACCGTGCGCGTGGCGGCGCGCGACATCGTCGTCGCGGATGCCAACGGCGTCGTCATCGTGCCGCGCGGCCGTGCGCGCGAAGTGGCCGAAGTCGCTCGGCAGATCGAAGGAACCGAATCGCGTATTCGCGAACAGCTCGCACTCGGCAAGACGCTCGGCGAAGCGCGCGCCGCGCTCGGCTACCACACGCTGCAAAGGAAAGCCTGATGTCCACGATCAACACCTATGGCGCGGACCTGCTCGACCAGGCTCGCGCGCTCGGGACCTCGACGCTTTACGAGGCGTCGGGTCTCACGACCAGTTCGGTCGATCCCGCCATTCGCACGGTATGGTCGGGCGCGTCGGTCGCCGGGCCGGCCTATCCGCTCGAATGTTCGCCGGGCGACAACCTGTCGATCCACATCGCGATGGAGCAGGTGCCGCGCGGCAGCGTGCTCGTCGTATCGACCGGCGGCTTCGTGTCGGGCTATTGGGGCGAAGTATTGACGGTGGCGGCCGAGGCGGCCGGCGTCGCGGGGCTGGTGATCGACGGCGGCGTGCGCGACATCGCGGCGCTGGTTGTGCGGCGCTTTCCGGTATTCACGCGCGGCATATCGATGCGCGGCACGATCAAGGCGAGCGCGCCTTCGGTCGGGCAGCCGCTCAGCTTTGCCGGCACGCCGGTGGCGGCCGGCGATCTGGTCGTCGCGGACGATGACGGCGTCCTCGTGATCCCGATGGCCCATGTCGAACGGACGCTGACCCAAGGGCAGGCGCGCGCCGACAAGGAAGCGCGGATGATGGACGCGTTGCGCGCAGGCCGCAGCACGCTGGACCTGATGGGCCTGACGAACTGGCGGGCCGCGCGATGAACGCACCGATCGACACGCTGAACCGCTTCCTGGCCGCGGCACGCCCGTCGGCCACCTACAAGGTGATGGACCGCGTGGCCGCACGGCGTGCCAGCGGTGCCGCGGTGATCTCGCTGAGCGCCGGCGAGCCGGACTTCGATACGCCCGAGCACGTGCGCGAGGCCGGCATCACGGCGATCCGTGCCGGCCACACGCGCTATACGCAGGTGGCTGGGCTGCGCGCGTTGCGTGAAGCGATTGCCGACAAGTTCCGTCGCGAGAACGGGCTCGACGTGGACTGGCGCGACACGCTCGTCTGCAGCGGCGGCAAGCAGGTGATCTTCAATGCGCTGGCCGCGACCCTGAACGAAGGCGACGAAGTCATCGTTCCGGCGCCGTACTGGGTCAGCTATCCGGAGATCGTGCAGCTTTGCGGCGGCCGATCCGTTGCTGTCGCCTGCGGTGCGGAAAGCGGCTTCAAGCTCACGCCGGACGCGCTGCAAGCGGCGATCACGCCGCGCACGCGCTGGCTGATCCTGAACTCGCCGTCCAATCCGACGGGTGCGGTATACAGCCGCGCGGAACTGCAGGCGCTTGCCGACGTTCTGCTCGCGCATCCGCATGTGCTGGTGCTGTCCGACGATATCTATGAGCACTTGATTTTCGACGGCATCGAATTTTTCACGATCGCGCAGGTCGAGCCGCGCCTGCGCGAACGCGTGCTGACGATGAACGGCGTGTCCAAGGCCTATGCGATGACGGGCTGGCGCATCGGTTTCGGTACCGGGCCGCGCTGGCTGATCGATGCGATGGAGAAGCTTCAGGGGCAGCAGACGTCCGGTGCGTCGACGATTTCGCAGCACGCCGCATTGGCCGCGCTGACCGGGCCGCAGGATTTCATCGTGCACTCCCGCGCTGCATTCCAGCGCCGTCGCGATCTCGTCGTCGAACAGCTCAACCAGGCGCCGGGATTGCGGTGCGACGTCCCGCAGGGCGCGTTCTATGCGTTCGCGTCGTGCGCAGCGCTGATCGGCAAGACGACACGTGCGGGCGTGCGACTCGAAAGCGACGAAGACGTGGTGAACGCATTGCTCGACGAAGCAGGCGTCGCCACCGTGCACGGCAGTGCTTTCGGACTGGGTCCGTACATCCGGATCGCTTATGCGCTGGACGACCCGTCGTTGCAACGCGCGTGCACGGCGGTCCAGGACTTCTGCCGGACGCTGGCGGGCTGAACGTCGTTGTCCGGTTCCGGCAGTCCCGCCTCGGTCGGCGCATGTCGCGCCGAGGCGCGCGCTATGCCACCTCTACTCGGGAATCGACTGGATGACTGACGAATTTTCCCCGTCGCGGTTTTCGTTCGCCGTCGACAACACCGCACTGGACGTTTCGGCCATTTATCGCGGCGGCCACAAGACGCCGATCGTGTTCCTCCACGGCTTCGGTTCGACGAAGGAAGACTACGCGGATATCGTGCGCCACCGCACATTCGACGATCGGCCCTTCGTCGCTTATGACGCGCCGGGTTGCGGGGAAACGCGATGCGCGGACCTGTCGAAGATCTCGATCCCGTTTCTCGTCGAAACGGCGTTGAACGTGATCGACCGGATGGGCTTCGAGCGATTCCATCTGGTCGGTCATTCGATGGGCGGGCTGACGGCGCTGATGCTCGCGCACCGGTATCCGGAGCGCGTGCTGAGCTTCGTCGACATCGAAGGGAACATTGCCCCCGAGGATTGTTTCCTGAGCCGCCAGATCGCCGACCATCCGCGCGATAGCGCAGACCGCTTCCTCGACGATTTCATCGAGCGAACCCGTCGCGCGCCGGCCTATGCGAGCGCGCTGTATTCGGCCAGCCTGCGTCACAAGGTGCGGGCCGACGCCGTCGGCGGGATCTTCCGTTCGATGGTCGATCTGTCCGACCACGGCGACCTGATGCGCAAATTCCTCGGGCTGCCGTTTCCGCGGATGTTCATGTACGGCGAGCAGAACGCGTCGCTTTCGTACTTGAGCGCTATCGAGGCGCAGGGTGTCGTGCTGTCCGAAATTCCGGATTGCGGGCATTTCCCGATGTATTCGAACCCGGTATTGATGTGGAAAGCCATCGCCGAATTCCAT
Organism: Burkholderia pyrrocinia; assembly: GCF_022809715.1. Classification (NCBI taxonomy): domain Bacteria; kingdom Pseudomonadati; phylum Pseudomonadota; class Betaproteobacteria; order Burkholderiales; family Burkholderiaceae; genus Burkholderia; species Burkholderia pyrrocinia. The sequence continues at coordinate 1,403,372 of NZ_CP094460.1, read as the reverse complement.
GCGCCCGGCGGTTGACGCGGTGCGTCGAGGCGGGCGGCGGACAGTAAGCGCGAGCGTTCGGACCGCATGCAGTCCGCTATGGGGCCGGCGCGACGATCGAGTCGTGTCGCGTGTCGCAGAGGATCTCGACGAGTTTGTCGCGGTAGATATTCTTGTCGCCCGGATTGCGCGGTACGCAGACCCGCAGGTCCCGTTGCGACCAGGGTTCTTCGAGTTCGACGATGGCGAACTGTTCATGATCGCCCGGTTCGATGGCCGTTCGCGGCACGATGCCGATGCCGGCGCCGGATGCGACCAGTCGGGAGATCGCGCGATACCCGGAAACCTGGACGCGAACGTCCAGGCGTCCGCCGAGCGCCGCGGCGTGATTCATCAGGAACGTATGCAGTGCCGCGCCCGATTGCAGACTGATGAACGGATGACCAAGGCATTGACGAAAGCCGACCGACGGCTGCGCCGCGAGCGGATGTTTGATCGGCGTGAGCAGGACGAGCTGGTCTTTCCGATAGGGTAGGAACGCCAGCGCTGGATGCTCGGTCTCGAGTGCGACCACGCCGACTTCCGCGCGACCGGCAACGACCGCGGCCACGATGTCGTGACTCGTGCGCTCTTCCAGCGTGATCCGGACATTCGGATAGGCCGCGAAGAAGCGCGCGAGGTCGCCTGGCAGATGGGTGCTGATTGCGTTGTTGTTCGCGAAAACCGTTACGTGTCCCGACATGCCGAGCGAGAAAGGCCGCAAATCGGCATGCATCTGTTCGAGCTGGGCCAGACATCGTCCCGCGTGCTCGCGAAACACGCGACCTGCCGGCGTCAGCGTGACGCCTCTTGCCTGGCGAGTCAGCAGCGTGACGCCGAGCGTTTCTTCGAGGTTCTTCATCCGCAAGCTGGCGGACGATGCGGCCAGATGGCATCGCTCTGCGCCACGCGACACGTTTTCTTCCTCCGCGATCGCCAGAAACACCTTCAGGTCAGTCAGGTCGTATGTCATACCATTCGAAGAATTCGAAAATACACGTGGAAAAAGCATAGCATCGACGAAATAAAGGGCGTTGTGCTGACGGATGAAGCCAGAGGTTTCGTCAAATTCGAACGGATCGTTCGTAAAAGCTCGCTGTATCCGTTCCGCCCGTTCATCGATACTCGACCTTGCAAACTGGCAAGGAGGAGACACGAATGAACGGGATCAGGAACGATGCATCGGCGAGCCGGCCGCTCGAGGGGCTCGTCGTCGTCGCGATCGAGCAGGCACTGGCCGCACCGCTGTGCACGGGCCGGCTCGCCGAAATGGGCGCACGCGTGATCAAGGTCGAGCGCGCGGAGGGCGACTTCGCACGCGGCTACGACGATGCGGCCAACGGGCAGGCGTCGTATTTCGTGTGGACCAACCGCGGCAAGGAGTCCATCGTGCTGGACTTCAAGAATACGGAGGATGCCGAACTGCTGCATCGCATGCTCGCCGGCGCCGACGTGTTCGTCCAGAATCTCGCGCCGGGTGCGCTGGCCCGGGCCGGCTTCGGCAGCGATTCCCTGCGCGAGCGTTACCCGCGTCTGATTACGTGCGATATCAGCGGCTACGGCACCGATAACGAAGCGAGCAATCTGAAAGCGTACGACCTGCTCGTCCAATGCGAAAGCGGCCTTGCCGGCATCAGCGGCGCGCCGGACGCTTGCGGGCGCATCGGCGTATCGATCTGCGACATCGGCGCGGGCATGAACGCGACCATCGCCGTCCTGTCGGCGCTGGCGCTGCGCGAGCGGACCGGGCGCGGATCGGGGGTGTCGGTGTCGTTGTTCGACGGTGCCGCGGACTGGATGTCGATTCCCTATCTGCACGAGGTTTACGGGAAGGGCGCGCCGAAGCGCCTGGGTCTCAAGCACCCGTCGATCGCGCCGTACGGCGCATTCACCACGCGCGATGCGAACGATATCGTGATCAGCATCCAGAACGAGCGCGAGTGGCAGCAATTCTGCGTGCGTTTCATGCGGCGGCCGGAGCTCGGCACCGACCCGCGCTTCGCATCGAACACGGAACGCGTCCGCCATCGCGAAGCGCTCGACCGGATCATCGCGGACGCGTTTGCGACGATCGACGTCGACGAAGCGCTGGCGCGTCTCGCGGATTCGAACACGGCCTACGGTCAGGTGCGATCGGTTGCACAGATGGCGCGGCATCCGGCGCTGCGGACCTGGCCAATGGCAGTCGGCGGCGGCGCATTGCAGATGATCGCCCCCGCGGTGCAGGCGCCGTGGGATGCCGGGCATTTCGCGTCCGCGCCCGGGCTCGGCGAGCACAGCGAGCTGCTGCGGGCCGAATTTTCCATGGCACGCCTGGGGGTGGTCGCATGAGCACGGTCGACATTGGACATCTGCGCGAGTGGGTGGGCAAATCCCGAACCGATCACGACATTCTGTCGTCTCGCCACGCACGCTTGATGGCGGCGACGCTTGGGTGGCCTCAGTCCGATCTCGTCGAAGGTGCGGCGTTGCCCCCGCTGTGGCACTGGTTGTACTTCCTTAGTGGCGAGCCGCCGATCGCGCTGGGCCGTGACGGACATCCGGCACGCGGCGGCTTCCTGCCGCCGGTGACGTTGCCTAATCGCATGTGGGCGGGAGGGCAACTCGAATTCCATGCCCCCGCGCCGCTCGATGCCCGCGTCGAAAAGCGGTCCACGGTGGTGTCGGTCGACCACAAGCAGGGACGCAGCGGCGAGCTCGTGTTCGTGAAGGTGCTGCACGAGTTGCTGCACGAAGGTAACCGGGTGCTCACCGAGTATCACGACATCGTCTACAAGGGCGCGACGGGCGCCGGTTCCGCGGCGGCCAATGTCGAGATGCCGGTCGCGCAGCGCAGCCGCCGGATCGAGCCGGATTCCACGATGCTGTTTCGCTATTCGGCGCTGACGTTCAACGGACACCGCATTCATTACGACGCCGATTATTGCCGCGAAGTCGAAGGCTATCCGAACCTCGTGATTCATGGCCCGCTGAATGCGACATGGCTTGCGGCGTTCGCGGAGGAGGTGAGCGGCAGACCCGTTAAAGCATTCGGCTATCGCGGCCTGAAGCCGTCGATTCTCGGCAACGCGCTGACCCTCAACGCCGCGAACGACGGCGATCGGCTCGTGCTGTGGGTTGCGTTACCGGACGGCAGCGTGTCGATGCGCGCCGAAGCCACTTTCTGAGTCGCCCGGCTTACGACGCGATTCGATTCAAAAAAAATCAGGAGACAGACGATGCAACAGCAATCCATCCCGTATACATCGCCGTCGGGCGACGTCGGCGCAGCTCGCCGCATCGAGCGCAGGGCCGCGCTCGCGAGCGTCATCGGCACGACGATCGAATGGTACGACTTCTTCATCTACGGTACCGCCGCGGCGCTCGTGTTCCCGAAGCTGTTTTTCGCGCACGGCAGTGCCGACGGCTTGATGGCGTCGTTTGCAACGATCTTCGTCGGATTCGTTTCGCGTCCGCTCGGCGGGGCGCTGTTCGGTCACATGGGCGATCGAGTAGGGCGGAAGTCCACGCTCGTCGCCACCCTGAGCCTGATGGGCATCGCGACACTCGCCGTGGGTTTGTTGCCGACAGCGGAGACGCTCGGTCCGCTCGCGGCCTGGTTGCTCGTGGCGCTACGCTTTCTGCAGGGTATCGGCGTCGGCGGCGAGTGGGGCGGCGCGGTGCTGCTGTCGATGGAGTCGCATACCGGCAAGCGGCGCGGCTTCATGGCATCCCTGCCCAATATCGGCGTGCCGCTCGGTCTGGTGGTCTCGGTGATCGTGTGGAGCGCATGCAGCCATTGGTCCGGCGATGCGCTGCTCGACTATGGCTGGCGGATTCCGTTCCTCGCGAGCGGTGTACTGCTGCTCGTCGGCCTGCTGATCCGGTTTGGCGTGCCGGAGACGCCGGATTTCATCGAGGCGAACAAGCAAGCGGATCGATCGAAGGGACCGCTCGGGGAGGCGATCCGGACGGAGTGGCGCGCGATCCTGTTGTCGGCGCTGATTCGGCCGAGCGAGCAGACCGCCTTCTACATGCTGACGACGTTCGCGGTGTTGTACGGGTCGAAGAACCTTGCACTCGGGAAAGAATTCATTCTCAATGCAGTGCTGATCGCGGCAGTCGTCGCCTGCTTCGCGTTGCCGTTCTTCGGCTACATCGCCGATCGCATCGGCCGGGCCAGAACCTATACGGCGGGCGCGATCTGCATGATGCTTTTCGCGTTCCCGTACTTTGCGATGCTCAATACGCGGCTTCCCGCAGCGGTGGTCGCGGGGACGGTCATCATCATGGTGGTTCACGCTTCGATGTACGGATCCCAGGCGTCGTTCATCGCGGAGTCGTTCCCTGCACATATCCGCTATAGCGGAGCCTCGCTGGGCTATCAAGGCGCTTCGATCATCGCGGGAGGCCCCGCGCCGATGATCTCTCTCTGGCTCTACGAGACGTTCCACACGGTCTACGCGGTCGCAGGCTACCTGGCCTTCATGTCGTTCGTGAGCGCCGTGGCGGCACTCTATCTGGGGCGGAGCAACGCGCAAGGCAGCGTTGGCGGTTCGTCATTGAAATAAGTATCCGGATACAGGAATCGGAAATGTCATCCTCATCGGTATGGACTCCTCAGTCTTATCTGTTTGTCCCGGGAAATAGGTCGGAACGGTTTCCGGGCGCCCTGTCGAGCGGTGCCGACGCGGTCATCGTCGATCTCGAGGACGCGGTCGAACCCGCTGCGAAGGACGTCGCGCGAGAGAACGTCGCCGCGTGGGCGTCGCGCAGTCGCCCGGTCCTGGTGCGTGTCAACGGGCGAGGAACGCCATGGTTCGAGCACGACGCGATGATCGGCGCGCTGGACGGCATCGCCGGGATAGTCGTGCCGAAGGCCGAGGGGCCGGATGACATTGTCGAGGTCGTGAGAAGGGCCCGGCGCCGGATCCCGATTTTCCCGTTGATCGAAACCGCTCGCGGAATGTGGTCGGCGCTGGAAATCGCGAAGGCGCCGTGTGTCGCGCGATTGATGTTCGGCACGCTGGATTTCATTGCCGATATGGGTACCGATGACCCCGGCGCAGCGCTGAATCCGTACCGCACGCAACTCGCATTGGTGTCGCGTGTGGCGGAAATCGAATCGCCGGTCGACGGCGTGACAGCGGATATCCACGATACGGATCGACTGAGCGCCGACACGCGAAACGGGAAGCAGCACGGCTTCGGCGCGAAGCTTTGCATTCATCCGAAGCAGATCGCGGCCGTGCATGCCTGTTACGGGCCCGGCGATCACGAACTCGACTGGGCTGCCCGGGTCATGGACGCTGTGTCGCGCGAAAACGGCGCGGTCATCACCATCGACGGGAAGATGATCGACCGTCCTGTCGTGCTGCGCGCACAGCGACTGCTGGCGCTCGGGTCGTACCGCCAGCAGTCGTGTCCGGAATGAACGATGCTTGCCGTGCCGGACGCGCCCGTTCGTCGAACCCGGCTCCGGCACCTGTTCGACGCGGGTCCGACAACTGCCCGCACATTGCAGTGCCCGCCGCGCCCGCAACGTCCTTTACGCGCGTGCCAATCGCCGTGCAGCCAGCAACCCGAGAGCGAGCAGCACCGCGACATACGCGGCGACGCTCGCCCACGCGCCGTGTTGCCAGAACGACCCGCCGACCGAACCGAGCACGCTCGACCCGAGATAGTACGCAAGCAGGTACAGCGATGCGGCGTGCCCCTTCGCGGATCCCGCGAGCTGGCCGACCCAGCCGCTCGCGACCGCATGGGCGACGAAGAAGCCGATCGTGACGAGCACGATGCCGACGACGATCGCGACGAGCGAGTGCGACAGCGTCAGCGCGAGGCCCGCCGCGAATACGAGAATGCCGCTGACAAGCACCGGTGCGCGCCCGACACGGTCGGCGAGCGCGCCGGCGCTCGATGACGACACCATCCCGAACAGGTAGGCGCCGAAGATCAGGCCGCACTGGGTCGAGCTCAGGTTGAAAGGGGCCGCGGTGAGCCGGAACCCTGCGTAGTTGTAGATCGTCACGAACGCGCCCATCACCAGGAAGCCGATCGCGAACACGAACGGCAGCCGCGCGTGACGCAGTTGCGCGTTCCACAGCCGCAAATGGTGGCGCAGCGTCAGATCGGTGCGCTTCACGAAGCGTCGCGATTGCGGCAGCAGCATCACGAAGGCAACTGCCGCGACGAGATCGACGACGCCGATCGTCAGCATCGCCGTCCGCCACGAGAAGTGCTCTTCCAGTGCGCTCATGCCGATCCGGCCGACCATGCCGCCGAACGCGGTGCCGCCGACATAGAGCCCCATCGAGAAACCGAGCCCGTCGGACGCGATTTCTTCGGCGAGATAGGCCATCGCGACCGCCGGGACGCCGCCCAGCGCGAAACCTTCGAGCGCACGCCAGACCAGCAGCAGGTTCCAGTTGGGCGACAGCGCGGCGAGCACATTGAACAGTGCGGCCAACGTCATCGACGCGAACATCAGCCCGCGTCGTCCGACGCGTTCGGACAGTGCGCCGGCGCACAAAATCGAGACCGCCAGCATCCCGGTCGACAGCGACAACGACAGCGAACTCGATGCCGCGCCCAGCCCGAACTCCCGTGCGAACGCGGGAAGCAGCGGCTGGACGCAGTACAGCAGCGAGAAGGTGGAAAAGCCGGCGAGGAAGAGCGCCAGCGCGATGCGCTTGTACGCGGCCGAGCGCGGGGAAACGCCGGCAGGTAGCGCATCGGGCGCGGCGTTCTGCGTTCCGGGCATGGATCGGGAAATCGAGGGGGAGGACATGGGTGCACTCGATGTGCGTTGGAATGCCTGAATTCTTGCGCACCGTCATGTATATGTCCAATATATGAAAGAAACCGTAGCGATATGTTTAACCACTGGCTGACGAGCCAGCCCGGCTCACCGCGAGGTCACGTAGCGAATGGAACTCAGGCATCTCCGATACTTTCTGGCCGTGGCGGCCACGTCGAATTTCACCAAGGCTGCCGAAACGCTCGGCATCGGTCAGCCGCCGTTGAGCCAGCAGATCAAGGCGCTCGAGAGCGAACTCGGCGTGGAGCTGTTCAAGCGGACCGCGCGCGGCGCCGAGCTGACGCTGGCGGGCGAGGTCTTCGCGGAAGAGGCGCGCCGCGTGCTCGACGATGCCGAGCGTGCAGCACGGGCGGCAAGGCGGGCTGCGCGCGGGGAAACCGGCCATCTGCGGGTCGGCTTCACCGGGACGGCGGCGTTCAATTCGAAAGTGTCGGATCTGATTCGCCGCTTTCGGGAGGCGTTTCCGGATGCGGAGCTGACGTTGCAGGAAGCGACCTCGGGCGTCTTGCTGGACGAGCTGGATGCCGGGCGCCTCGACGTCGCGATCGTGCGGCCGGAACGCCGTGTCGCCGCGACGTTGCGGGTGACCGACTGGGACGAGGAGCCGATGTATGTCGCGCTGCCCGTCGCGCATCGGCTGGCGCAGCGTCGGCGCATCGATCTGGCCGAGCTGGCCGACGAGTCGTTCGTGCAAGTGCCTCGGGAGGCCGGCAGCGCGCTGTTCGACGACATCGTCGCCGCATGCAATGCCGCAGGATTCGAGCCGCGGATGGCGCAACCCGCGCCGCAGATCGCGTCCGCGGTGACGCTGGTCGCGGCCGGACTGGGCGTGTCGGTCGTGCCGAAGGCGATTACGCAGGTGCAGGTCGCCGGGGTCGTCTATCGGCCGTTCGCGGGTAATGCGCTGCGTGCAAGGCTGGCCATTGCGTCGCGATGCGACGAGCCGTCGGCGGTCGTTCGCAATTTTCTGTTGCTGGCGTAGCGGGGTGTGCCGAGGTGCTTGGGGCAGATCCGTCCCGCGTTGAATTTCCCGGTGCGCGCCGGGCTTGCATCGGCATCGTGTCGTCGAGCGCGATAAAAACAAAAAACCCGCGAGGCCATGCGCTGTCGCGGGTTTTTGAAAATGCTCGAAACGCGGAGAAACCGCATCATCTGGTGCCGACGGCGAGACTCGAACTCGCACAGCTTTCGCCACTACCCCCTCAAGATAGCGTGTCTACCAATTTCACCACGTCGGCACTGCACTGCAAGGGGCGCAATTCTAGCGTCACATTGCGCGTTTGTGAAGGGGGTATGACACGGTTGCGGTGTGCGAGAAAGCGATCCCGGTAGAATTCGGGCGATCGGTCCGACGATCATCGCAACCGCAACCCGTTTTCTCCCAGTGACCACCACTCTCGAACAACTGCAGGCCGGACAACTGTCGGGCGCCCGGCAACTCAAGCTCGCGTGCGGGCTGACCGAATTTCCGCGCGAGATTTTCGATCTGGCCGACACGCTCGAAGTGCTCGACCTGTCCGGCAATGCGCTCGCCGCGCTGCCCGACGACCTGTCGCGGCTGCACCGCCTGCGCATCCTGTTCGCGTCGGGCAACCGCTTCACCGCCTTCCCCGAGGTGCTCGGCGCGTGTGCGCAGCTCGACATGATCGGCTTCAAGGCGAACCGGATTCGCACGGTGCCGCACGGATCGCTGCCGCGCGCGCTGCGCTGGCTGATCCTCACCGACAACGAAATCGATGCACTGCCCGCCGAGATCGGCGGCTGCTCGCGATTGCAGAAGCTGATGCTCGCGGGCAACCGGCTGCGCGCGCTGCCTGCCGAAATGGCCGCATGCCGTGCGCTCGAACTGGTGCGCCTGTCGGCGAACCGGCTGGACGAACTGCCCGACTGGTTGCCGCGCCTGCCGCGCCTTGCGTGGCTCGCATACTCAGGCAATCCGTTCAGCGCCGCGCCGGAAGCCGCGGCGTCGGCCGGGCCGGAGGTCGCGGACGTCGACTGGGCGTCGCTCTCGTGCGAGCAGAAGCTGGGCGAAGGCGCGTCGGGCGTCATTTACCGCGCGCAATGGCGTGCGGACGGTCATGCGCCGCGCGCGGTCGCGGTCAAGCTGTTCAAGGGCGCGGTGACGAGCGACGGGCTGCCCGACTGTGAAATGGCCGCGTGCCTGCACGCCGGCCGCCACCCGAACGTGATCCCGGTGATCGGCAAGGTGCGCGGTCATCCGGACGGCACGCACGGCCTCGTGATGGAACTGGTCGATCCGGCGCTCGCGAACCTGGCCGGGCCGCCGAGCTTCGCAACCTGCACGCGCGACGTGTATGCGGCCGACGCGCGATTCGAGCCGGAAGAGGCCGTGCGGATCGCACACGGCATCGCGTCGGCCGCACGCCATCTGCACGCGCGCGGCATCATGCACGGCGACCTGTATGCGCACAACATCCTGCACGACGGCGAGGGCGGCGCGCTGCTGGGCGACTTCGGTGCGGCATCGTTCTACGACACGAGCGATGCACGGCATGGCACCCGGCTCGAACGGCTGGAGGTCCGTGCGTTCGGCCATCTGCTCGGCGAACTGCTCGCGCATTGCGCGCCGCGCCCATGGAGCGGGGCGAGTGACCTGGCAGCGCTCGCTGCGGCTTGCGTGAGCGAGGACATCGACACCCGGCCGTCGTTCGACGGGATCGTCGACGCGCTGGCCGCGTGGAAGGTCTGACGGGGAGGGGCTGCCCGCCGTGCGTGCGCTTGTTAAACCTGCCGTGCAGTCAGCAGCTTGATCCCGAGCCCGACGAACAGCAGCCCGCTGGCGCGCTTGAGCGCGCGCACCGCGCGGCTCATGCCGAAGCCGCGATGGAACCGGCGCACGCCGGCCGAATAGACGCTGTGAACGACCACGACGGTGCACGCGATCGTCGTGTACATCACGACGAACTGCAGCGCGAGCGGGCGGTCGTGCACGATGAACTGCGGCATGAACGCCGACAGGAAGATCATCGTCTTCGGATTGCTGCCCGACACGAACAGCGCTTCGCGGAACAGCTTCCCGCGGTCGGGCACGGCGCTCTCCGCTGCGCCGGTCGAAGCGGCGGCCTTGCGGTCGCCGCGCAGTTGCCGGACGCCCAGCACCATCAGGTACGCGGCGCCGACGACCTTCATCGCGACGAACAGCGGCGGCATCGCGGCGAGCACCGCGCCGACGCCGAGCGCGACCAGCAGCACGACCACGCCCTGCGCGACGAGGTTGCCCGCGATCGTCGCGGCGGTGCCGTGCGTGCCGTAGCGCACCGTGTTGCGGATGACGAGCAGCACGTTGGGCCCCGGCGACAGCGTCGTGGCGAGATAGGCTGCGGCAAACAGCATCCAGGTCTGAATGGACATGCGTCGCTCCGGGAGGCGGTTCCGGCGGGAGGGGTGAAGCGATGATGCCACGCCAAAATAGTTCAGGCACCCGCCGGAACCGGCGCGGTGCGTCAGCGCGCGTCGCGCATGCAGTACGCGGGGATCGACGGCGGCGTATCGATCGCGGCGGGCCGCGTCATCCACGCGATCCACGCGGCCCATAACCCGCAGGCGATCAGCACGGCGACATTCAGCGGCGTCCGGTAGCGGACGATCAGGTCGGCCAGCGGCAGGCGGTTCTTCATGTTCGTCTCCATCGGTAGTTGCGCATGCAACGTTACTGATTACTGGCCGGTATACGACGGTGCCTTCGCGTCGCAGGTCACGGACACCGTCGAGCCGTCCGCGAAATGCAGCCGGAACGGCACCTTCGCGCCGGGCGCGACGGGCTGGCGCGGTTGCTCGAGCATCACGTGATAGCTCTTCGGCTTGAACGTCACGGTGCCGTGCGCGGGCACCACGACCGCGTCGACATGAACCATCTTCGCGGTGCTGCCGTTCGTCTGCGTTTCATGCACCATCGCCATCCCGTACGCGGGGGTGTCGATGCCTGTCAGGCTGGCGGGCGCATCGCCGTCGTTCTTCAGCGTGAAGTAACCGGACGACGGCACCGTCGCCGGCATCGCGCGGATCCAGCAGTTGTCGGCCTGCACGACCGGTGCGGCGAACGTGGCGGGGGCTTGCAGCGCCAGCAGCGCGAAGAGCAGGCCGGTCGGAATCGTGCGTTTCATCGTTTGTTCTCCTTATCGGGTGTGCTGCATGGGGCATCGACGGCAATGCGATCGGCGCGTCATGCCGAAGCGCATCGCGTGCATCACTTCAGCGTGAACGTGTAGCGGCCTTTCGTGCGATGGCCGTCGCTGGCTACGGCGATCCACGCGACCGTATACGTGCCGGCCGTCAGGCTGGCCAGCGCGACGTGCATCCGTTTCCGGTTGCCGGCGTCGACGGCCGATTTCCCGTCGGCGACCGACTGCCCGTGGCTGTCGGTGACGGCGATCGAGCTGAAGGACGGCTCGAGCGCTTCGCTGAAATCGATCGTCACCGCGTGCGGCGCGCTCGAAAGCGTGGCGCCGGCGGCCGGTTCCTGCGTCTTCGGGAGCGCGTGGGCCTGGGCGGCCTGGATGACGACGAAGCCGAGTGCGGCGAGTGCGCCGCGAACGAAAGGGGTGGTTTTCATGGCTGGTTGTGCGAGTGGCGAATCGGATGGACACACGGATTCGACGGACGGATGCGCGAGCGGGATCGCAGCGGCACCGATGCCGGCTGCGGTCGGCGCGACAGTACGCACCGGAAGCGGCCGACCGCACGCACGGCACGACGCCGCGCGCTACACGGTGACGCATGATCGTCCTTCGAAACGTGACACGTCACGCACGCCGGTGGCGTGCGCGGACCGCGCGATGCGCTACGGCATCACGCGTGACGACGACGGTTCAGGACGCGAGCGGAGGGGCGCGCGGCTGCGCGGCCGTGAGCGGCAGCGCGCGGCGCAGGCTGTCGAAGCGGGTCGCTTCGCGGTGCTGGATGACGCGCACATTGGCCGCGAACGTCTGTTCGGGCGCGGGCAGTGCGGGCGTATGGGCAAGCAGGCTGCAGTAGCCGCATGCCTGGAGGTGAGCCTGCAGGCTCTTCGACGACGAATCGGCGGAGCGGTCGCCGGTGGTCGGCGCGGCCGTGCAGTAGCCGGCCAGCAGCGCATCGACACGGCCTTGCGTCGTCAGCGCCTGCGAGATCGTCGGCGCGAGCGCCGTCATCAGGATGGCGAGCATCCCGATCAGACTGCCGATCTTCCGGAGACGACGACTCAGCATGCGATGCGCGGCGGCGTATGGGCGAGGATGGAGCGGATTATGCCACGCACGTCGATTCGCATGTCGGCAGCGGCGTGCGGCATCGCGGCGCGTTATGCGTGCTTCGCCAGATATTTCGTGATCAGCATCATCTGCGCGGCCCAGCCCTGATCGTTCATCTCGCGCGCCTTCGCGCGACGCGCCTCGATCAACTGGTCGAAACCCGTTTCGGTGACCGTCAGCAGCGTGCCGCCGGCCTGTGGGGCAAGCGTGAACGTGACGAGTGTCATCGGCTCGGACGTGTAATCGAAGTTCGGATCGATCGCGAACGGATGCCAGCGAAACGAGAACAGTTGCTTCGGCTCGATGCGGTCGACGACGATTTCGAACACAGTGCCCGCATAGGGCTCCTGTGCCTTGGCGATGTCGTCGTCGACGCGCGTCGGCGTGATGCGGCCGAACAGCGGCTGGTCGGCCGCGAACGGCCCGTCGAACGTGACGCCGAACCAGTGGCCGAATTCCCCGGAATTGCTGACGGCTTCCCAGGCGCGGTCGGGCGATGCCGCGAGCAGGGTCTGCTTTTCGATGCGATCGGTTTGCTGGGTCATCACGTTCTCCATGCAGGATCAACCGTTGCAGGACGGCGCGCGCGACCGTGCGCCGCGTCTAGTCGAGCATGACCGCGTCGGGCACGTCGAGCACGAGGTCGGACGTCGCGACGGCCACGCACGGCAGCGTATAGCCGTCGGCCTTTTCCTCGCGGCTCAACCCCGGCCATTCGATCGTATAGCGTACGCTGCCGCTGACGATCCGGCAAAGGCAGCTTCGGCACGTGCCGTTGCGGCACGAGCGCGGCAGCGACACGCGCGCGAATGCGGCGGCCTCGAGCAGCGTCAGCGAGTCGGGCGCATCGAAGGTCGTGCCGAGCGGCTCGATGCGCACGAGAGGAGGGTGTTCCGGGGTGGTCATGGCTGAAGCGGGCGGCGGTCGGGCAACGCGCCAAGCATACCCGAAGCCGCCTGCGGCCGGCGCCCGCCGGCCGCGGGCATCAGTGCCGGCGCAGGTACCGGTACACGGTATTGCGCGCGAGGCCGAGCTCGCGCGCAGCCGCCGACACGTTGCCGCCGTGCCGCGCGAGCACCGCGTCGATCACCGCGGCCTGATGGCTTTGCAGCGTCGTTCCTTCGCGCGGGTCGGCCGGTGCGGTCGCGGCCGCCGCAGCGGGTGCCGGCGTCGCATCGTCGCAGTCGAGCCAGAAATCGTCGGGCAAATGCGCGAGCGTGATTTCGGCTTCGTCTTCGGCGAGCATGCCGGCCGTGCGCAGCACGTTGGTCATCTGCCGCAGGTTGCCGGGCCAGCGGTGGCGCGTGAACGCGTCGAGCACGTCGGCCGCGATGCGGCGCGGCATCGGCTCGCTGCGGGCGAGCCGCGCGAGAATCCGGTCGACGAGCGCGGGCAGGTCGGTACGCGCGGCGAGCGCCGGCAGCGTGACCGCGAGCCCGTTGATCCGGTAGAACAGGTCTTCGCGGAACGTGCCTTCGGCGATCATCGAGCGCAGGTCGCGATGGGTCGCGCAGACCACGCGCACGTCGACCGGCACCGCGCGCGCGCCGCCGAGCGGCATCACCGCGCGTTCCTGCAGCACGCGCATCAGCCTGACCTGCTGCGCGAGCGGCATGTCGCCGATCTCGTCGAGAAACAGCGTGCCGCCGTCGGCCTGCGCGATCTTGCCGGGGCTGCCGCGCTTGCGCGCGCCCGTGAACGCGCCGTCCTCATAGCCGAACAGTTCGGCCTCGATCAGCGAATCGGGCAGTGCCGCGCAGTTGACCGCGACGAACGGGCCGTCCGCGCGCGGCGAGGCCTGGTGCAGTGCGCGGGCGAGCCATTCCTTGCCGGTGCCGGTCTGGCCGAGGATCAGCAGCGGCAGGTCGCGCCCGCGGATCTTCGCGACGCGTTCGAGCACGGCGGCCATGCGCGCGTCGCCGGTGTCGAGCGTCGCGAACGTGATCGCGTCGGGGTCCGGCGTGCGCACGCGCGCGGCCGGTGCGGGCGGCGTGACGGCGACGGTCGCGCGCTGCGCTTCCGCGAATTCGCAGCGCGCGAGTACGCGTACGCCGGTCGACAGCGTGAGACGGAACGTCGTGCCGGGCGCGCGCGCCGCCTGCTGCGCGAGCTGGCCGAAGCGCATGCCGAACAGCGCGTCGCAGCCTTGGTGCTGCAATGCATCGAACGGTGCGCCGAGCTGGAATTGTGCGCTGCGGTTCGCGGCGATCAGCCCGCCGTCGGGGCCGAACGCGACGAGCCCCGCGAACAGCGAGTCGACGCAATCCTCGTGCGCGTGAAAGCGCAGCCGCAACGCTTCCGCACACTGGTTCGCGAACAGGTGGTTTTCGATCAGCTGCGCGGACATCCGCACGAGCGCGAGCGTATGCGGGCTCGAGCCGCGCGGGTCGCCGCTGACGTCGAGCGTGCCGAGCGTGCGGCCGAACGGATCGAAGATCGGCGCGCACGAGCAGGTGAGGATGTGATTGGCGCGCAGGAAGTGTTCGGCGCCGTGCACCGCGACGGCCTGGCCCGATGCGAGCGCGGTGCCGATCGCGTTGGTGCCGCGCGCGCCTTCGGCCCACGACACGCCGGTGCACAGCGCGACGCGGTTGGCTTTCTCGATGAAGTCCGCGTCGCCGATGCTGTGCAGGATCACGCCGTCGGCGTCGGTCAGCAGCACGAGGCTTTGCGTATCGGCGATTTGCGCGTGGAGGTTCTCCATCACCGGGCGGGCGTGCGAGAACAGTGCGTGATTCGTATCGAGCAGTTCGCGCAGCGCGGTGTGCGACAGCGCCGAGAAATCGGGGCGCTCGTGCGCGCGCAGGCCGACCGCGGTCGAACGCGCATGCGCCTGCGCGAGCAGGTCGGTGCGACCCGCGGTGGCGGGCAGCACGAAGGGTTGCGGCATGACTTGTCTCCTGTCGACCAGAGTTGGCGCTTCAGCGCTTACTCTGGTCCCATGCTTCGCGGTCGGCCTCGGTCAGCGCTTCAGCGCTTACTCGGGCCCCATGCTCCTCGATCGGCCAATCCCGTGCCGCGGTACTTGCCGAAGCCATATCGCCGAAACCCTCTGCGGAATCCACGTTTCGCTTGCGGCGCACCATCGGGCACGAAGGCCGACCATCCGGGTACGCATCATCATACAAGCGCCACGTGCGATATGCGACCGCGAACAAAATCCACTTGCTTTTAAATGGCCGCATGCAATGATGGAAATGGAACACGCACGCGCCGTGTTCCGCATCGCAACATGCATGCGACGCGACATGCATCCGTTCGGGAGACGCATCATGGTTCGGACGGAACTGAGAGTCGTGCTGGCGGCCATCGCCACCTTCATCATGCTGGGCGGCATAGCCGTGGCGATCCACGGGTTGCTGTTCGATCTGACCGATGCGGTGCGATACGGGGCGGCCGCGATTGCGGTGGGCGTCACGACGGCCGCGATCGCGCTCAACGTCTGGCCCACCGATCCGCACTGATGCCCGTTTCCGAAACGGTGCCGGATGCCGCGCTGATCTGATGAAATGCGCGTCGGAACGACGCATGCCGGAAAATTTGTCTCCTGCGCGAAACCGTCTAAAGTGGAAAGCAACCAGCAGGCATTGTCCGCGCCATACCCCGCGGACGGTGCTTCCGCTGGCGAGCCCGCGTAGATTTCGTCCGGCCGGTAGCGGACGACGGACGCGGTCATTCGTGTTCTACCGGTCGAGGCGGCTTCATGCAGATCCATTTCACGAACGAGAAGCCTGAATATTCGGGGCGCGACCTGATGCTTGGGTTCACGGCGCTGGTCAATGGCGAGCGCGTCCAATGCCAGATCACTGCCGAGGCGCTGGAAGACCACTTCGGCGCGGCATCGCCGCGCTTCGAGGACATGGTCGGCGCATTCGACCAGCACCGCGATCGCATCGAGGCGGCCGCACGGCGCCTGCTGTCGGAGACGCGCGCGCAATGCGTGACGCTGCGCAGCGGTTATGTGCGCTTCTACGAGGCGAACTGGCGCTGAGCCGGACGACCGGACAGCGACTGAGCGGGCGCCGAATACCGGCGCCCGTGTCGTATCGGCGCATGCTCGTTCGACCGCACGCTGACGCCGCCTGATGCGCGGCCGATCCGATCGTCGTGCGGCGCGATGGCGTGCCCGTTGTTCCGTTTCGCTCAGTCCGCCCCGGTGAGCGCATACGCGCCACCTGTTTCGCCGTTCGTTCGCGCGATGCGTGCGAAGCCGGCTTCGGCGAGGTGCATTCCCGCAATCAGCAGGTTGTCCGAAGCGGCCTCGGCGAGTGTTGCCGCGCGCGTCGCAAACGCCTGCGACGGATCGTGATCGAACGCGATCGAGACGTCCGGGCGAGCCACCTGAATCGGCGCGAAATGCACGAGATCGCCCCAGATCAGCAGGCGCTCGCCACGCGATTCGACGCGGTAGCCTGTGTGGCCGGGCGTATGCCCCGGCAGCGGCACGGCTGCGATGCCGGGCAGCACGTCGCCTGCTTCGATGGTGCGCAGCTTCGCCCGATAGACGTCGAAAGTGTGCCGCGCGATCCGGAAGTTGACGCGAGCCCGCTCGTTCGCGCGATCGTACGATTCATCGTCCAGCCAGAACGCGCGTTCCCGTTCGTGAATGACCACCTCCGCATCCGGAAAGGCCGGCTGCCCGCTCGCGTCGAGCAGGCCGCCGATGTGGTCGGGATGCGCGTGCGTCAGCAGGATCGTGTCGATGTCGCGCGTATCGATGCCGGCTCGCGACAGCGACGGAATCAGGTGGCCGCCCCAGTTCCGGATGCCGCCGGTGCCGGCATCGACAAGCACGGTGCGGCCGTTCCCGCGTATCACGTAACAGTTGATGTTCACGCTGGACGGCGTGTGGATGCCTGCCCGGTGCATGATGCCGGTCGCGTCGTCGAGCGCGATGTTCGAAAGCAAGTCGAGGCCGGCCGTCAGCGTGCCGTCGCTTATCGCGGTGACCGAGAAATCGCCGATCCGGCGGCACGGGAACGGGAAGCAGGGAAGTGGTTCGCTCAT
Source organism: Burkholderia pyrrocinia (assembly GCF_022809715.1). Classification (NCBI taxonomy): domain Bacteria; kingdom Pseudomonadati; phylum Pseudomonadota; class Betaproteobacteria; order Burkholderiales; family Burkholderiaceae; genus Burkholderia; species Burkholderia pyrrocinia. The sequence goes on along the minus strand of NZ_CP094460.1, from coordinate 1,386,299 downwards.
GGATCAATGTCGGGCGTGAAGGTGGATCGTGTCGTAGCCGAAGCAGCGGATGCGTGCGACGAATCCGGTGTGGCGGAGAATTTCGCGATCCAGCTCGGTCATGAATCGGTCCATTAACTCAGTGGTGCGAAATGATTCGAGGCGATAGCGGATCTCCGCGCTGACGGGATGTCCGCAGCCGTGCCTGACCGGGACATGAACGACATGGACCGTGCCGGGTGCAGCCCGCAACACGTCGGTGCAGAGGGTCGCGCAGGCCGACGAGAGCGCGTCGAGTGCGGCGTTCGACGGCATGCTCGCCTCGGGGATGAAAATCGTGACGCCGGGCATGACAGGGCTCCCGTCAGCGTGCGGCCGCCGACGCCGGCGCGCCGACGAGCTGGTCGCCCATCGGCGCGTAGAGCCGGATCGCGGTGTCGGACGGCTCGGACGCGAGCCGCGCCTGATCGTGCGTCAGGACGGCCAGCCAGCGATGGGCCGGCTGGCGGTCCAGCGCGATCGCATGAATCGCGCTGGCTGCGATGCCGGCTCGCGCGAATGGGGCCGCGTCGTCGCACACGGCCAGCCACTGATGGCCGGACACGGTCGGCGCGGGTGCTGCGCCGTCGTACACGTTGCGTCTCCACTCGACGATATGCGGCTGCCAGCGCGCGAAATTGCCGCCGCCCTTGTCGCGATACTCGGCCGACGTCAGCACGTCGGGGCTGTCGATCGTGTGAAGCGCGAGGTAGACGGGGCCGTCGCCGCCGAGGGCGCGAAAGCGTTGCGACGTGCGGAAGCCGGATACGGAGATCAGCGCCGGAAGTTTGATCCGGCTGTAGAAATCGTTCCACTCGGCTTCGGTGGCACGGTCGGCGAAGCTGCATTCAACGGCATAGATCATCACGCCTCCACGGGGAGCAAGCGGCCTTCGGGATTGATCGCCGCTCGACTGGTTGAGTTTTTGTCATGATAATCAGGCGCTGTAGTGGCGAAAAACGACAATTCGTCACTATTCATTGATATTTGATCAAGCTTTGACCGACGACCGTCGGACCGGGAGCAATCGTGACGCGACGCAGGATTCCGAGCAATTCGGCATTGATGGCATTCGAGGCCGCGGCGCGGCACGGCAGCTTCGCGCGCGCCGCCGACGAACTGGCGTTGACGGAAGGCGCGATCAGCCGGCAGATCGGCCGGCTGGAGACGTTTCTCGGCGTGACGCTGTTCGAGCGTGTCGGCAACCGCGTTCGGGTTGCACCGAACGGCGCGCGCTATGCGGCGCAGGTTCGCGAAGTGCTGGACCGGCTCGAGCGCGACAGCCAGTACATGATGGGGCAGCCCGGCGACGGCGGCAGCGTCGATATCGCCGTGACGCCGACGTTTGCGACGCGCTGGCTGATTCCGCGGCTCAAGCGGTTCCAGGCGCAGCATCCGAACATCACGGTGCATTTCGCGGATCGCGCGGATCCGTTCGTGCTGGCCGGCAGCGGATTCGACGCAGCGATTCACTTCGAGCATCCTGCCTGGGCCGGCATGCATACGTACCGGCTATGCGAGGAGGTGCTGGTGCCGGTCTGCCACCCGTCGCTGCTCGCGGGCGGGCATCCGGACGCGTTGCTGGGCACGCTGCCGCGCCTTCACAAGCGCCAGACGCCCGACGCGTGGTCGGCGTACGTGCAGGAGACGGGGTTGCCGGTGAGCAATCCGGCCGCCGGCGCGCGCTACGATCTTTACTCGATGCTGATCGCGGCGGCCCAGGCCGGGCTCGGCGTTGCGCTGGTGCCGCGGCTGTATGTCGATACCGAGATTACGCAAGGGTTGCTCGCCGCGCCCTGGCCGGACGGTCGGGGCGTGGTAAAGCGCTTCTGTCTCGTGCTGCCCGAAGCGCTGGATCTTGGCGACGGGCCGCTGCAGACCTTTGCGCGCTGGGTGCTGGGGGAGGCGGGTACATGACGCGGCGTCGTCCGCGCCGGGCGCATTCGCAAACAAAAACGCCACCCGAAGGTGGCGTTTCTCATTGAGCATCGCGCCGAAGCGCATCCGTCATTCGCTGCCGAGATAGAAGTAGCGGAACAGGAACACGGCCGCGATGATCCACACGATCGGCTTGACCGAGCGGGCCTGGCCCGTCAGCAGCTTGAGGCCGCCGTATGCGATGAAGCCGAACGCGACGCCGTTCGCGATCGAGTACGTGAACGGCATCAGCAGCGCGGTCAGCGCGGCCGGCACGGCTTCCGTCGCATCGTCCCAGGGCACGTCGACCATCTCGCGCAGCATCAGGCACGACACGTACAGCAGCGCAGGAGCCGTCGCATAGCCCGGCACGACACCGGCGAGCGGCGCGATGAACAGGCACGCGAGGAACAGCACCGCGACGGTGATCGCCGTCATGCCCGTGCGGCCGCCGGCCTGCACGCCCGATGCGCTCTCGATATACGCGGTGGTCGACGACGTGCCGAGCACCGAGCCCGCGACGATCGCCGTGCTGTCGGCGAGCAGCGCCTTGTTCAGGCGGTTCATCTTGCCTTCGACGAGCAGGCCCGCGCGGTTCGCGACGCCCATCAGCGTGCCCGTCGCGTCGAACAGCTCGACGAGGAAGAACACCAGGATCACGTTGATGATGCCGGTCGACAGCGCGGCGCCGATGTCGAGCTTGAACAGCGTCGCGTCGATCGACGGCGGCGCGGAGAACACGCCGTGGAACTGGTTGTCGCCGAAGAAAAACGACAGGATCGTGACGCCGATGATGCCGATCAGGATCGCACCGCGCACGCGCAGGTGGTCGAGCGTGACGATCGTGAAGAAGCCGACGATCGCGAGGATCGTGTCGTGCTTGTGCAGGTCGCCGAGCGTGACGAGCGTGGCCGGGCTGCCGACGATCACGCCCGACGTCTTCAGCGAGATGATGCCGAGGAACAGGCCGATGCCGGCGGTGATCGAAATCCGCAGCGATTTCGGAATGCCGTTGACGATCGCCTCGCGCACGCGGAACAGCGTGACGAGCAGGAACAGGCAGCCGGAGATGAACACCGCGCCGAGCGCGGCCTGCCACGTGAATCCCATGCCCTTGACGACCGTGTACGCGAAATACGCGTTCAGGCCCATGCCCGGCGCACATGCGATCGGGTAGTTCGCATACAGCCCCATGATGATCGAAGCCAGCGCCGCGACGAGGCAGGTCGCGACGAACACGGATTCCTTCGGCATGCCGGCGTCGCCGAGGATCGCGGGGTTGACGAAGATGATGTAGGCCATCGTCAGGAACGTGGTGACGCCCGCGAGTATTTCGGTGCGGAAGTCGGTGCCGGCTTCAGCGAAGCCGAAATACCGCTTGATGGATTCCATTAGGGCGTTTCTCCGGTCGGGTTGTCGTGTTGCTTGTTGTGCCGAATTGTTGTAAAGGCAGCGGCCGGCTTAATGTAACCAGCCACTATTGCCCGGCTATCGGCGGATTGTAATAGCGCGGATAGCTCGGACGATATAGTTGGAGGGCACGATCGACTGCCTGCGTGCGACGGTCTGGCAGCCCGGCCGCGCGACGAAGGCGCGCATTTTACCGGTTCGGGCGGAACGGGCAGGCGGAAAGGGTAAAAACGGGAGCGTGACGAACAGGCGGGGGCCGGCCGATGCATGCGCAACGGCACGTCGGCCACATTGCGCGCGGCCGGTACGCGATGACATTCGACTGAAACGGAGCGCACGCATGCTGCACGAATACGGTGCAGGCATGACGTGCACGATGACGTGCGCGCGGACGCGCGTGCATGGCCGATGCGAGAGCGCAGCGGCGTGCAGCAGCCATGCGTCAGTCCGGGCAGTCGCAGATAACGAGCTATCCTGCGCCGAAGCCGTCCCGCCCGCAACTGTCATTTCGCGATGCGTGGGCGACTGTGGTTTCTGTGTAAAAGATTGCAAGACCCCATCGCATAAACCGGCAAGTCTTTCTAGGATAGATACACCGCGCATGCACACGCCGGCCGGTAATTGCCGACGCGGGGGAGTCGCAGTCCGTGCAGGCCAGGCGGTGAATGGCGGTCAAGGCCGTTGCGCGTTTGGGCAGGCACGGCCGATTGCGATTGCCCGATGCGGGTTCGTCCGTAATCACGGAGGTCAGCATGTTGAACTGGATCAGCCGTTGGGCGATGCGACACGCCCCCACGCCGGAAAAAACCGCTGCGTCGATGCTCGTGACGGCGCGCATGGAACTGTTCACTGCGGAACAGCGCGTCATCGATGCGAAATTACAGGCGGATTACTGGCGTACACGTGTGTCATTCCTCGAAGAGGTGCAGAAGCAGGGCATCGATCCGTGGGTGACCTCGCAGGCTGCGCTACGCCCCGAGCTCGATTCAACTCCCCGAAGCACGGGCCCGCGTCTCGCCGCCAGCACCTGATGCACCTGCTGCATCCGATAGCTGCGCACGGCGCGCGATCGCTCGCAGCACGCATTGGCGTGCCGCGTCATTCGATGCGCACCTGCGGCGGTTAGCGCCGCAGGTGCGTCTGTTTCCGGTCGCGGCCGTTCCGCGTCTCGCGTGCGTGACGGCGCGTCAATCATCCACTCCTTCTCCATACCCCGACGAGCAAACGTTGCACTTGCGCGAGCGTGCGTCTGAAGCGCTCGCCGCGCCGCACGTAGGCGGTCGTGATCGACGCTTCGGCCGATCGGTCGGCATCGGTGCTGAGCCAGATGCGGTCGCCGCGTGCGATGCGCAGCACGTCGCAGGGCTGCACCCAGTAGTCGTCGACGCTCGGCGGGCGCGTGATCCACAGCGCCGCGCCGTGTGCGCGGATTTCCGCGTCTTGCGGCGCGCGCCAGGTCATCGTCGTGCGCGCCGCGACCGCGAAACGGATCACGACGGTCGGTAATGCGATCGTGCCGGCGCGGCGCCGGTCGGGACGGTCAAACAGCTGGCTTGCCTGGTCCATCGTCTTCTCCATTCAGTGAGCCGGACGGATGACGCGCACCAGAACAAAAAGGCCTCATCCGTTTCCGGCGAGGCCTTGTGTGACATGCGGTACTGCTCGATTGCTAACGCACAAGCGCCTCCCGTGATCCATTCTTTCGAATGTTCACCGGGCAATGATTCGCGATGGCGATGAGCTTGAACGTAGGCATGCGAACGAGTGTGTCGTGGCAGCGCGGCGCTGTCAACGACATTTTCGAGAGGCGTGGCGGTTACGCGTCGCGTTGCGCGAGACCGTTCACGAGCAGTTCGGACAGCAGGCCCGTCATCCCTTCGGGATGCGTGGCCGCGCGCGCCTTCAGCTGCTCGACGAGCTCGGCGTTGAGCTTGCACGCAAACGGCACGAGCCCTTGTTCCTGGTCGAGCTTGCGCTGCGCGCGGCGGTCGAGCTTTGCCGCGTCTTCGGCGCCCTTGCCGAAACGGGCGGCGCCCGACTGCTTCATCGCGTGCGTCAGCTTGAGCGCCTTGTTCTTTTCTAGATCGGTTTTCTTCATGGCCATCGCGGCACCTCCGGGAAATGAAGCCGCGATTGTACGCATTTCGGCGGGCGCCGCCCGCCGCGCCCGCCGGAAACCCGGTTACGCGCCTTTCGTGGTGCCCCAGTTGCCGCCGTGCGCGGCTGCCTGCGCGGCCGGCGAGCGCGCGAGGTATTCGAGCGCCTGCTCGGTCGAGCCTTCGTGATGCGGCGTATAGCCCGGCTTGAAATAGCGCAGCGCCGCGCCGATCACCTTCCAGAACGACGGCAGGTGCCCGCGCCGCGAGCCCTGCCACCACGCGAGCACGAAGCCCGGGTAGCGGCCGGCCACCGGGTCGCGTCTGTACATGAACTTCGCGCCGGTCGTGATGTAGTAGAGCAGCAGCAGGATCACGAACGCCATGTGCGCGCAGCGCTCCGGATAGGTGCCGCCCAGGTGCCGGTAGATGTCGAACGCGACGGTGCGGTGCTCGACTTCCTCCGCGCCGTGCCAGCGCAGCAGGTCGACCATCGTCGGGTCTGCCTTGCCTTCGTCGAGCGCGTGCGCGTTGAGCACCCAGTTGCCGAGATAGCCGAAGAAATGCTCGAGCGACGCGATCACCGCGAGCTGCTGCCGCAGCCAGAAACGCGTATGGCCGATCTTCAGCCCGAGCGGCTGTTCGCCGAGCGCGCGCGTGAACAGCCGGTTGAGCTTCTGCGTGAACGGCTTCGTGTCGATCCCGTGTCGGTCGTAGTAGTGCTTGAGCACGCCGCCGTGCGAACGCGAATGCACGGCTTCCTGCCGCAGGAAGCCTTCGGCCTCGTCGCGCAGGCGTGTATCGGTGATCAGCGGCAGCGCCTTGTTGTACACGCGGCAGAACCACAGTTCGCCTTCCGGGAACAGCAGGTTCAGCGTGTTGATGATGTGGGTGCTGCCCGGATCGTTCGGCACCCAGGTGATCGGCGTGTCGCTGAAGTCGAACTTCACGTGCCGGGCCTTGATCTTGTGGTAGTCGGCGGTAGCGGTCATTTGCGTCTGTCTCCCTGTGCGGCGTCGTGCGCCGTCAATGCGATGCCATGCTGACGCGGGCGATCATCCGGCCGAGCCACGGCATGAAGCGGCCGACCAGGCGCATCGCGTGCGCCTCGCCGCCGACCGCAACGACGGGGCGGTTGCGCAGCACGCCGTCGACCATCGCCTGCGCGACGGTCTCGGGTTTCAGGCCGCGCATCTGGTACAGCTTCGTCGCGCGCTTGCGCAGCCGCGCTTCGTCCTGCGCGTTGGCGCCCGCGTATTGCGTCGACGCCATGATTCCGGTTTCCGCGAAACCGGGGCACACGGCCGTCACGCCGATGCCCTTTTCCGCGAGTTCCGCGCGCATGCATTCGCTGAGCATCAGCACGGCGGCCTTGGTCGTCGCGTACGCGGGCAGGTCGCGCGACGGCCCGAACGCGGCGGCCGACGCGGTGTTGACGATGTGGCCGCCGGTGCCGCGCGCGGCCATCTGCTGCGCGAACAGCCGCGAGCCGTGGATCACGCCCCACAGGTTCACGTGCAGGATGCGCTCCCAGTGCCGCGTGCTCGTGTCGAGGATGCCGCCGGCCATGCCGATGCCCGCGTTGTTGATCACGACGTCCGCGCCGCCGAGTTCGCTGCCGACCCATGCCGCGAGCGCTTCCATCTCGTCGGCGGACCCGACGTCGACGCGCTTCGCATGCGCCTGCGCGCCGGTCAGCCCGATCAGCAGCGCGGTGCGCTCGGCGCTCGCGATATCGATGTCGCAGGCGACGACCGTCGCGCCTTCGCGGGCGAATGCGAGCGCCGCGCAGCGGCCGATGCCGCTGCCCGCGCCGGTGACGACTGCGACCTTGCCGCTGAAGCGCCCGCTCGTTGCGCGGCGGCGTGCATTCGCGAGCGCGGGCGGTTCGTGGCCCGATTCGACCGCGTCGATCAGTTGCCCGGCGAGATCCGCGAAGCGCGCGGGATCGGCGAGCGGCAGCCAGTGGCCGGCCGCAACCTCGCGCCGGTAGTACTGCGGTACCCAGCGCGACAGGTTCTCGGACAGCGCGGGGCTCACGTACTTGTCGCCGAGCGGCACGATCGTCTGCACGGGCGCATGCGCGTAGCGTTCGCGCGGCGCGAACAGGCAGCGGATGAAGTTCGCGCGATAGAGGCGCACGCCGTGCGCGCCGTCGTCGGCCTGCGTCGCGCGCGGCGCGGCGGGCGTCTTTTCGAGGCGGCGCAGCAGGCGCGGCCATGCGCGGCCGAGCCACAGCCGCCAGCCGAGCTCGGGGATGAACGGCAGGTGGAACAGGTACACGTACCACGACCGCACGAGCTGGCCGCCCAGCTTGGCCAGCGACGCGGGCGTCGGGCGCAGCACGCGTTCGCGCAGCCAGAAGCCGACGTGGTCGAGGCACGGCCCCGAGCACGACGTGTACGACGCGATGCGGCCGGAAAGGCGCGGATCGGTGACGAATTCCCAGCCCTGGATCGAGCCCCAGTCGTGCGCGATCAGGTGTACCGCGCGGCCGGGGCAGAGCGCATCGATCACCGCGACGAAGTCGTCGGTCAGCTTCGCGAGGTGGTAGTCGGCCGTGCGCTTCGGCACGCCGGACAGTCCCGCGCCGCGCACGTCGTATGCGATCACGTAGTGCTTGCGCGCGAGCAGCGGCGCGACGTGCCGCCAGACGCTGCTGTCGTCGGGATAACCGTGCACGAGCACGACCGGCGAACGGGCCGGGTCGCCCCAGGTCTTGACCGCGAGCGTCAGGTCGCCCGAGGCGACCGCCGTCTCGTTATGAACCGATTCGAACAGGGCCAGCGGCGCTTCGTCGGAAAGAGGCTGCATCGTGAGTCCGTCGTTCAGGGATTCGGGAGGAAAGGCGCGGGCACGTCAGGCGGCGGCCGGCACGGTCGCGGCGGCCTGCGCGCGTTCGGCCTGGCGGCGCTGCCAGCGGCGCACGTGCGGCAGGTCTTCGTCGAGCCAGTACGCATCGTCTTCGGTGATCACGAGCAGCTCTTCGAATTTCGCGCCGACGCCGGCGAAGCCGAGATGCGGCTCGACGGCCCACAGGCCCGGCACGGGCGCGTGCTCGGAGCGGCGGTCGATCGACCACAGCGGCGACCAGCCTTGCTGCTTCGCCGCGCGGCCCTGGTCGAGCAGCAGGTTGCGCGTCGCGTTCAGCCCGAAACGCGCGACGAAGCGCGGCTTCGACAGCTTGTGGATCTTCGCGACGCGATGCGCGAGCACCTTGAACGGATAGGCCTTGTGGCGCGGCTCGACGCCCTGGCGGCGGCACAGCGCGTCGACTTCCTGCGCGACCTCGGCCATCGATCGGCGCGCCTTCACGAGCCGCACGATCATGTCGCGATGGTCCATCAGGTCGTCCTGCAGCTGTTCGAGGATCGGGTTCTCGCCGAGGCAGTGCGCGTAGCCGACGTCGGCCACGATGCCGTCGAGCACGGGCGCGACGTCGAGGATCACCGGCATGTCGGTTTCGAGCTGCCGGTTGCTCGGGAAGAACGCGAGATTGAAGCCGCCCATGTGCTTGAGGCCCGAGAAACCCTCGAACGCGGTGCGGTCGCCGAACCACGCGAACGGCTTGTGCAGCCAGTCGTGCACGCCGTTGTCCTGCAGCCATTCGGTCAGCAGGCGCGCGGCCTCCTTTTCGGTGATGCCGGGGTAGAGCATCGCACCGACGGTTTCGACGCAGCGGTAGGCAAGCTGCTGGACCGCGCGGAATTGCGGCAGCTCGTCGAGGTGGACTTCCGGCAGCGGGTGGTGGTCGGCCATGATGCGTCTCCATATGTCGGCCGGAGCGGGCGCTTCAGCGCTTGTCGACCGGTGTTGGTGCTTCTGCACTGACTCCGGTCCCGCGCAACGCGCGCTCCGGTCCGGTGCAAAGCGGGGTGCTGATCCGGAATGCATCCGCCGGTGGTCCGGTCGCGAATTATTCAGTCAGCATTTAATGTGCCATTGATTGATGTAACGATGATAGCCGGTTCGGCGTGGCGCGCCAGCCCCCGGGAGTGAGGACTTGTCCTAATGAAGGGCCGAAATGGAGGGGAGACTCTAGGTTTCCGGAGGTTGGGGCCGGATGGCCGCCGGCGCGCGCGCGGACGGATCGGGGGCGCCGGCCGGAGGTTGTCACGAGCGGCTCCGGCGCCGGTGGGGATGGCTGCGCGTGCTGCCGCCTTGGCGACGGCACGGCATGTGACGACCCGGCAGGTCGCACCGGATCAATTCCCCGTCGCGTCTTGGCGAGACGCCGTCATATTGTCGAAATAATTTCGTCACATCATCCGCCCCCAGTTCGGAGCCGTCCCGGCTTCGCTGCGTCGATGAGCCGCCGGTGCGCCGCGCGGGATAGCGACCGAAACCGATTCGACACCCCACGGAGAGAGAGACCATGCAACGCCGCAAGTTCATGAATACCCTTGCCGCGGCGACCGCCGCGACGTCGCTGCTGCTCAAGGCCGGCACGGCCGACGCGAAGAGCGCCACCGCGCCGGATGCGCTGGACCCGGGCCGCTGGTCGCCGTTCAACGCCGCGCGCCTGCAGGCGGTGCTCGACCGGCATGGCGTCGCGAGCGCGCGCTACGACGCAAAGCGCCGCCCGTACGCGGTGTTCGACTGGGACAACACGTGCATCATGAACGACTGCGAAGAGGCGTTGCTGATGTACCAGATCAACCATCTGCAGTACAAGCTGACGCCGGACGAATTCGTCGACGTGATGTGGAAGGACGTGCCGAAGGGCGCATTCGCGAAGGACTACACGACGGTGGACGGCAAGCCGGTGACGATGGAGGACCTCGCCGCCGACGTCGAATCCGACTATCGCTGGCTCTACGCGAACTACCAGGGCTTCGGCGGCAGCAAGAGCCTCGACGAGATTCGCGAGACCGATCAGTTCAAGGATTTCCGCGCGAAGCTGTACTACATGTACGACGCGATCTGCGATACGCATCCGCTCGAGATCGGCTACAAGTGGATCATCTACTTCTACAAGAACATGACGACCGCCGAGCTGCAGGCGATGGCGCAAGCGTCGAACAACTACGGCATCGGCGACGCGCTGCGCAAGGTGAAGTATGAAAGCCCGAAGACGCTGCCGGGCAAGGCGGGCGTCGTCGCCGCGACGCATTTCCACGGTATCCGCATTCACGAGGAGATCCGCGCGGTGATGCATACGCTGCGCGCGAACGGCATCGACGTGTACGTGAGCACCGCATCGATCGACGATGTCGTGCGCGTGTTCGCCGGCCACCCGAACTACGGCTACGGCGTGCCGCCGGAGAACGTGATCGGCCTGCGTCTCGACATGCGCGACGGCAAGTACGTCAGCCACTACCCGGACGGCTGGCACTTCAACTACGGCCCGGGCAAGACGGTGGGCATCCGCAACGTGCTCGAATCGAAGAAGGGCTACGGCCCGCTGCTGGTGTTCGGCGATAGCGACGGCGACGCGTGGATGCTGCGCGACTTCAAGGACACCGCGGCCGGCGTGATCGTCAACCGGATGAAGAAGGGCGAGATCGGCGCGGACAGCAAGCTCGCGGCCGAGCAGATCGGCAAGCCGGACGCACGCTTCCTGCTGCAGGGCCGCGACGAGCACACGGGCCTGATGATCCCGGACGAGAAGTCGATCAAGTACGGCAAGACCGAGCGCAAGCTGCTGGCCTGACGTATGCACCGTACGCCGGGCGCCGGGCCGTCGCGGCCCTGCGTCCGGCGGGATCGACGGCCGCGTCGCGCGGGCCGGGAAACGCGCGTGTCAGCGCTCGTGCGGCTTGCCCAGCCGCTCCAGCATCGCCCCCAGAAAATCGACCGGCAGCGGAAACACGATCGTCGAGTTCTTGTCCGCCGCGATCGTCGTCAGCGTCTGCAGATAGCGCAGCTGCATCGCCTGCGGCTCCTGCGCGAGCCGCTGCGCGGCCTGCAGCAGCTTCTCCGATGCCTGCAATTCGCCTTCCGCATGAATCACCTTCGCGCGCCGCTCGCGCTCGGCCTCGGCCTGCCGCGCGATTGCGCGCACCATCGTCTCGTTCAGGTCGACGTGCTTGATCTCGACCGTCGATACCTTGATCCCCCACGCATCGGTCTGCGCGTCGAGCGTCTTCTGGATGTCGGCATTCAGTTGTTCGCGCTCGGCCAGCAGCGCATCGAGCTCGTGCTTGCCGAGCACCGAGCGCAGCGTCGTCTGCGAGAGCTGGCTCGTCGCGTCGAAGAAGCGCGCGACCTGGATCACGGCCTTCTCCGGATCGACGACGCGGAAATACACCACCGCATTCACCTTCACCGACACGTTGTCGCGCGTGATCACGTCCTGCGGCGGCACGTCGAACACGACGGTGCGCAGGTCGATCCGCACGACCTGCTGGACGATCGGGATGATCAGCACGAGCCCCGGGCCCTTCACTTTCCAGAACCGGCCGAGCATGAACACCACGCCGCGCTCGTACTCGCGGAAGATGCGGATCGACGACGCGACGAGCACCACGACGAAGACGATCAGGACGCTGCTGAAGCCGAAGGTGTAGCCCATCATGTTGGTTCTCCGTGGTGTTGTTGTTCCTGAACCGGCACGTCGTAGAGCGGTGAGACGGTGAGCAGCAATCCCTGGCGGCCGGTGACGCGCACGCGGCAGCCCGCGGCGAGCGGCACGCTGCTCGCGACGCGCCAGCGCTCGCCATGCACGCGCGCCCAGCCCGCGGCCGATGGCGCGGGGCCGGCCGCGCCGTACGGCTGGTCGGCGCACAGGCCGTCGTCGAGCACTTCGCCGATGCTGCCGACCATCGCCTCGGCGCCCGTCACGACCGGCCGCCGCCGTGCGCTCAGCGCAACGCTCGACACGCCCGCGACGAGCAGCCCGCCGCCGAGCGCGAGGCTCGCGATCACGGGCCACGGAATCCCGTAGCCGGGCACTTCGGTATCGATCAGCATCAGCGCGCCGATCGTGAACGACACGATTCCGCCGAAACCGAGCACGCCGAAGGTCGGCAGGAACGCTTCGGCCACCAGGCAGCCGAGACCGAGCAGCACGAGGCCGAGACCCGCATAGCTGATCGGCAGCAACTGCATCGCGAACAGCCCGATCAGCAGGCAGATCGTGCCGGCGACGCCCGGCAGCACGAAGCCGGGGTTCGCGAATTCGAAGAAGAGGCCGTAGATGCCGATCGTCAGCAGGATCAGCGCGACATTCGGATCGGTGATGATCGACAGGAAGCGGCTGCGCCAGTCGGGTAGGACCACGACGAGCGGCGCATGCGCGGTCGCGAGCCGCAGCGTGCCGGCGGTGGTCGTCGCGCTGTGGCCGTCGAGCTGGCGCGCGAGGTCGGCCGGATCCTGCGCGATCAGGTCGACGACGTGCTGCGCGCGCGCCTCGGTCGCCGACAGGCTGACGGCCTCGCGCACCGCGCGCTCGGCCCATTCGGCATTGCGCCCGCGCAACTGCGCGAGGCCGCGGATGTAGGCGGCGGAGTCCTGCATCGCCTTGCGGATTTCGGTCGATTGCGTGTCGGTCGGCAGCGAGGCCGGCAACGTGCCCGAGGCTCCCGATGCACCCGGCGTCCCGGCCGGCGGTGCTCGCGGCGCAGCGGGGTTGGTGCCCGGCGCCGGCGTGGCGCCGCCGATGCCGAACTGCACGGGAGACGCCGCGCCGAGATTGGTGCCGGGCGCCATCGCCGCGAAGTGGCTCGCATAGACGATGTAGGTGCCCGCGCTCGCGGCGCGCGCGCCGCCCGGCGCGACGAATGCGGCGACCGGCACCGGCGAGCCGAGGATGGCCTTGATGATCTGCCGCATCGACGTGTCGAGGCCGCCCGGCGTGTCGAGCTGCAGGATCGCGAGCGGCGCGTGCTCGCGTGCGGCGCGATCGAGCGAGCGAACGATGAAGTCGGCGCTGGCCGGCCCGATCGCGCCGTTGATGGGGATCACGACGACCGGGCGCGCGGCTGCGGGTGCAGCGGCGGGCAGCGCTGCGGCGACGGCCGCACATACGACGAGCAGCGCCGCGAACAGCGCGGCGCGCGCGACCCGCGCGGGCAGCGGGTGAAGGGGGCGGTCGTCTGGCGCGGCAGGCGCCGGCGGCGGCCCGTGACGGTGGAGGCGCATCGGGGCGTCCGGGCGGTGCACATTCGCACGCCGTCCGGCTCGCGGAAAGGGCGTTGGCCCGATGCTTAAAGATTAGGCGGTTTCGGCGCAAAGCGCGAAGCCGGGGCCGCGCCGGCCGGATTCAGCCCGCGCCGCCGCCCCGCGCGAGCACTTCGTCGCGATAGTCGGCCGGACTGCGCCCGCTCCATTTGCGGAACGCGCGGTAGAACGCGCTCGGTTCCGCGAAGCCGGTCGCGGCCGCGACGTCGGCGATCGTGCGCGCGGGGTCGGCCAGCGCCTCGAACGCGAGATCGCGCCGCAGCGCGTCCTTGATCGACTGGTACGCATGGCCTTCCTGGTGCAGCTTGCGGCGCAGCGTGGCCTCGGCCACGTGCAGCCGCGCGGCCATCCCGCCCGCGCCCGGCCACGCGGCGGGCGGCATCCCGCGCAGCACCGCGCGCACCCGCTGCGCGAGCGCGTTCGGGTTGCGGTACTTGACGATGAAGCTCGCCGGCGCGTTGCGCAGGAACGTCTTCAGCGTCTTCGCGTTCTGCACGACCGGCAGCGTTGCGAATTCGGGATCGAAATCGACATACGAATCGGGTTCGTTGAAACGCATGTCGTCGCAGAACATCGACGGGTATTCGTGATCGGCGGGCGGCGTGTCGCAGCGGAAGCTCGCATGCAGCAGCGGGATGCGCCGCCCGATCAGCCAGCAGGTCAGCCCGTAGACGATGATGAAATAGGTCGCGTACGTGAACATCGCGGGCGTCGCGCCGTTGTTGCGGTGCACGAAGCGTAGCCGCACGCGCTGCGGGTTCGCGTCGAGTTCCGCATGCAGGTCGTCGAGCACGCAGTGCATGAAATTCACCGCGCGCGCCATTGCATGCAGCCCGTCGCGCGCGGACAGCGCGGCCTGGCTCATCGCGATGAAGCTGCCGCTGCGCATCGGGTGGCGATCCTGCCCGAAAAACTCGTCGTCGAGCGCGCGCGCGATCGCGTTCCACAGCGCGCCGTATTGCTGCGCGGATACACGTGCGCGCGGCTGCCCGAGCAGCGCGGGCGCGATGCCGGCCTGCGCGAGCAGCGGCTCGGCCGTGACGCCGCGCCGGGTCGCGAGCGCGACGCTGTAAGCGACGAGGCTGATCGCGACGGTTCCCTTGTCTTCCTGCTTCATCGTGCCGCCGGTGTGGCAAAAACGCTCAGTGTAAATGAGCGACGCGAGCATCGAACAGTCGCGCGCGCTTGCCTACACTTGTTGCATCGAAACGCAAGGACGGTCGCGCCCGGCGGCCGCGGGAGACAGCAGCACCATGGACGAGCTTTACACCGAAGACCAGCGGATGATCCGCGACGCCGCACGCGCTTTCGCCACCGAGATGCTGGCGCCGAACGCCGCGCAGTGGGACCACGATGCGCAGTTGCCCGACGCCGTCGTCGCGCAGCTCGGCGAACTCGGCCTGCTCGGGATGATCGTGCCGCAGGAGCTGGGCGGCTCGTATACGGACTACGTCGCGTATGCGCTGGCGATGGAGGAAATCGCCGCCGGCGACGCCGCGTGCGCGACGCTGATGAGCGTGCACAACTCGGTCGGCTGCGGCCCGATCCTCGGCTTCGGCACGCCGGCGCAGAAAGAGCGCTGGCTGGCCGACATGGCGTCCGGCCGCGTGATCGGCGCGTTCTGCCTGACCGAGCCGCAGGCCGGTTCCGAGGCGCACAACCTGCGCACGCGCGCGGAGCTGCGCGACGGCAAATGGGTGCTGAACGGCGCGAAGCAGTTCGTGACCAACGGCAAGCGCGCGGGTGTCGCGATCGTTTTTGCCATGACCGACCCGGAAGCCGGCAAGCGCGGCATTTCCGCGTTCCTGGTGCCGACCGACACGCCGGGCTTCATCGTCGGCAAGCCCGAGAAGAAGATGGGTATCCGCGCATCGGATACGTGCCCGATCACGTTCGAGAACTGCGCGATTCCGGAAGAGAACCTGCTCGGCAATCGCGGCGAAGGGCTGAAAATCGCGCTGTCGAATCTCGAGGGCGGCCGGATCGGCATCGCCGCGCAGGCGCTCGGCATCGCGCGCGCCGCGTTCGACAAGGCGCGCCGTTATGCGGGCGAGCGCGTGCAGTTCGGCAAGCCGATCGCCGAGCATCAGGCGATCCAGCAGAAGCTCGCCGACATGGCCACGCAGATCAACGCCGCGCGCCTGCTCGTGCATCACGCGGCGAAGCTGCGCACGGCCGGGCTGCCGTGCCTGTCGGAAGCGTCGCAGGCGAAGCTGTTCGCATCCGAGATGGCCGAGCGCGTGTGCTCGGACGCGATCCAGATCCACGGCGGCTACGGCTACCTGGTCGATTACGAAGTCGAGCGTCATTATCGCGACGCGCGCATCACGCAGATTTACGAAGGCACCAGCGAAGTGCAACGGATGGTGATCGCGCGGCAGCTTTGAGTCGCGGCGGTCGCGCCGACAGAACGGAAGCATCACGCAGGGCACGAGGGCAGCGCGGTGAACGCGGCACGCAACGACGTGACCGTGCGCCGTGCAAAACGGAATCGGGCATGGGCATGCTGCGCATGCGCCGGTTGACCGCGAGGCATGGAGACTGGAGGAAACGATGACGGTACAGGCATTCCTGGACGCACGCGACTTTCTGCTGCGCCATCGCACCGACTACGAAACCGCGTACCGCGATTTCGAGTGGCCGGTGCTCGATGCGTTCAACTGGGCGCTCGACTACTTCGACCCGATGGCGCGCGGCAACGACCGTCCCGCGCTGTGGATCGTCGACGCGGCGACCGGCACGGGCGATCCGTATTCGTTCGCGCAGATGTCCGAGCGTTCGTCGCGGATCGCGAACTGGCTGCGCTCGATAGGCGTCGTGCGCGGCGATCGCATCCTGCTGATGCTGCCGAACCGTGTCGAACTGTGGGACGCGATGCTCGCCGCGATGAAGCTCGGCGCGATCGTGCTGCCCGCCACCACGCAACTGTCGGCCGACGACGTGCGCGACCGCGTGCAGATCGGCGGCGCGAAATACGTGATCGTCGACGAGAACGAAACCGCGAAATTCGAACAGCCCGACCTCGGCCTCGCGCAGAAGATCGTCGCCGGCGCGCCGCGCGCGGGCTGGCTCGCGATGAACGACGGCTACGCGGCGAGCGCCGCGTTCGAGCCGGACGCCGTCACGCACGCAAACGATCCGATGCTGCTGTATTTCACGTCGGGCACGACGTCGAAGCCGAAGCTCGTCGAGCATACGCACCGCACCTATCCGGTCGGCCATCTGTCGACGATGTACTGGGTCGGCCTGCAGCCGGGCGACATCCACTGGAACATCAGCTCGCCGGGCTGGGCGAAGCACGCGTGGAGCTGCTTTTTCGCGCCGTGGAATGCGCAGGCGTGCGTGTTCGCATTCAACTACGCGCGCTTCGAGCCGAAGGTCGTGCTCGATGCGCTGGTCAAATACCAGGTGACGACGCTGTGCGCGCCGCCGACCGTATGGCGGATGCTCGTGCAGCAGCCGCTCGCGTCGTTCGACGTGAAGCTGCGCGAGATCGTCGGCGCGGGCGAGCCGCTGAATCCCGAGATCATCGAACGCGTGAAGAAGGCGTGGGGCATCACGATCCGCGACGGCTACGGCCAGACCGAGACGACCTGCCTGATCGGCAACTCGCCGGGCCAGCCGGTCGTCGCGGGCTCGATGGGCCGGCCGCTGCCAGGCTACCGGATCACGCTGCTCGATCCGGACGGCGCGCCCGTGACCGAAGGCGAGGTCGCACTGCCGATCGGCCCGGACGTCGCGCGCCCGGTCGGGCTGATGAACGGCTATGCGAACAACCCCGACGCGACGGCCTATGCGATGCGCGACGGCCATTACCGCACGTCGGACATCGCGATGCGCGGCGACGACGGTTATTACGTGTATATCGGCCGCGCGGACGACGTGTTCAAGTCGTCCGACTACCGGTTGAGCCCGTTCGAACTCGAGAGCGTACTGATCGAGCATCCGGCGATCGCCGAGGCGGCGGTCGTGCCGAGCCCCGACCCCGTGCGGCTGTCGGTACCGAAGACCTTCATCACGCTGCGGCAGGGCTACGAGGAAAGCCCCGCGCTCGCGCTGGAAATCTTCCGCTTCTCGCGCGAGAAGCTCGCGCCGTACAAGCGCATTCGCCGCCTGCAGTTTGCGGAGCTGCCGAAGACGATCTCGGGGAAGATCCGCCGCGTCGAGCTGCGCCGCCGCGAGATCGAGCGCGGCGACGACGCGGCCGCGCGAATGCCGGGCGAATACTGGGAAGAAGATTTCGCCGCCGAACTGAAATGAAATGACCGACCGCGGGCCGCGCGCGCCGCATTCCGCGGCCGCCGCCCGCAGCCGAATTGAACCGGCCGCGCGGCGGGATTGCGCTTCGCGGCCCTCTGCAAGGAGAAACGATCGATGAACGCGAATCCGACGCCCCGGACGGGGCAAGACGTGCCGACGGTCAAGCTGCTGATCGACGGCGCCTTCGTCGAGTCCGCCACGAAAGAGTGGCGCGACATCGTCAACCCGGCGACGCAGCAGGTGCTCGCGCGCGTGCCGTTCGCGACCGTCGAGGAAGTCGACGCGGCCGTGCAGGCAGCGCACGCCGCGTATGCGACGTGGAAGAACACGCCGATCGCCGCGCGCATGCGCATCATGCTGAAGTTCCAGGATCTCGTGCGTACCAACCAGCAGCGCATCGCGAAGACGCTGACGGCCGAGCAGGGCAAGACGATTCCCGATGCCGAAGGCGACATCTTCCGCGGCCTCGAAGTGGTCGAGCATGCCTGTTCGATCGGCTCGCTGCAGCTCGGCGAATTCGCGGAGAACGTCGCGGGCGGCGTCGACACGTACACGCTGCGCCAGCCGCTCGGCGTGTGCGCGGGCATCACGCCGTTCAACTTCCCCGCGATGATTCCGCTGTGGATGTTCCCGATGGCGATCGTCTGCGGCAACACGTTCGTGCTGAAGCCGTCGGAGCAGGACCCGATGTCGACGATGGAACTCGTCCAGCTCGCGATCGAGGCCGGCGTACCGAAAGGTGTCCTGAACGTCGTGCATGGCGGCAAGGAAGTCGTCGATGCGATCTGTACGCATCCGCTCGTGAAGGCGATCTCGTTCGTCGGCTCGACGGTGGTCGGCACGCACGTGTACAACCTCGGCAGCGCGCACGGCAAGCGCGTGCAGTCGATGATGGGCGCGAAGAATCACGCGGTGGTGTTGCCCGATGCGAACCGCGAGCAGACGATCAATGCGCTCGTCGGCGCCGGCTTCGGCGCGGCGGGGCAGCGCTGCATGGCGACGTCGGTCGCGGTGCTGGTCGGCGAAACGCGCGACTGGCTGCCCGATCTCGTTGCGAAGGCGAAGCTTCTGAAGGTGAATGCGGGCGCGGAAGCCGGCACCGACGTCGGCCCGGTCGTGTCGAAGGCTGCGAAGGAACGCATCCTGTCGCTGATCGAAGCGGGCGTGAACGAAGGCGCGAAGCTCGAGCTCGACGGCCGGGGCGTGACGGTACCCGGCTATGAAAGCGGCAACTTCATCGGCCCGACGATCTTCTCGGGCGTGAATACCGACATGTCGATCTACACGCATGAAATTTTCGGCCCGGTGCTCGTCGTGCTCGAAGCCGACACGCTCGACGAAGCGATCGCGCTCGTCAACCGCAACCCGATGGGCAACGGCGTCGGGTTGTTCACGCAAAGCGGCGCGGCCGCGCGCAGGTTCCAGAGCGAAATCGACGTCGGCCAGGTCGGCATCAACATCCCGATTCCGGTGCCCGTGCCGTTCTTCAGCTTCACCGGTTCGCGCGGCTCGAAGCTCGGCGATCTCGGTCCGTACGGCAAGCAGGTCGTGCAGTTCTACACGCAGACGAAGACGGTCACCGCGCGCTGGTTCGACGACGACACGACGGCCGGCCCGGTGAATACGACGATTCGGCTGCATTGAGCGGCGGAGGACACGACCATGAAAATCGGATTTATCGGCCTCGGCCACATGGGTGCGCCGATGGCGCTGAACCTGTTGAAGACAGGCCACGAAGTGCATGCGTTCGACCTGAGCGCCGATGCATTGCGCGCGCTGCAGGACGCCGGCGCGCAGGTTGCCTCGTCGCCGCGCGACGCTGCGTCGGGCGCGACGTTCGTGATCACGATGCTGCCCGCCGCGCCGCACGTGCGTTCGGTGCTGTCCGGCGAGAACGGCGTGCTGGCCGGCCTCGACGCGGGCGCGACCGTGATCGATTCGAGCACGATCGACCCGGCGAGCGCGCAGGCATTCGGCGCGCTGGTGCGCGAGCACGGCGGCGCGTTCGTCGATGCGCCGGTATCGGGCGGCACCGGCGGCGCGGCGGCCGGCACGCTGACCTTCATGGTCGGCGGCAGCGATGCCGATTTCGAGCGCGTGAAACCCGTGCTCGCCGGCATGGGCAAGAACATCGTCCACTGCGGCGCGACGGGCATGGGGCAGGTCGCGAAGGTCTGCAACAACCTCGTGCTCGGCATCTCGATGGCGGCCGTGTCGGAGGCGATGTCGCTCGGCGTCGCGCTCGGCATCGACCCGAAGGTGCTGGCCGGCATCGTCAACACGTCGACGGGCCGCTGCTGGAGCTCGGACACGTATAACCCGTATCCGGGCGTGATCGACACCGCGCCGTCGTCGCGTGGCTACTCGGGCGGCTTCGGCACCGACCTGATGCTGAAGGATCTCGGCCTCGCGAACGACGCGGCGAAGCAGGCGCGCCAACCCGTCTATCTCGGCGCGCTCGCGCAGCAGCTGTACCAGACGATGAGCAGCCGCGGCGACGGGCAGCTCGATTTCTCGGCGGTGATCCGCCTGTACCAACCGGCCACGAAGAAGGACGCGACATGATCGAACTGGACTACGTCGACGACGGCGCGATCGCGTGCGCGACGCTCAAGCGTCCGCCCGCGAACGCCTTTACCGACGACGGGCTGCAGCAACTGCAGGAAACCGTCGCCGAACTGAATGCGAACCCGCGCGTGCGCGCGCTGGTGATCACCGGCGACGGCCCGAAGTTCTTCAGCGCGGGCGCCGACCTCAACACGTTCGCCGACGGCGACCGCGCGGTCGCGCGCGCGATGGCGTCGCGTTTCGGCGCGGCGTTCGAGGCGCTGCACGATGCGCGCGTCGTGACGATCGCGGCGATCAACGGTTATGCGATGGGCGGCGGCTTGGAATGCGCGCTCGCGTGCGACCTGCGGATCGCCGAGGCGCATGCGCAGATGGCGTTGCCCGAGCCGTCGGTCGGCCTGCTGCCGTGCGGGCTCGGCACGCAGACGCTGCCCTGGCTCGTCGGCGAAGGCTGGGCGAAGAAGATCATCCTGACCGGCGCACGCGTCGACGCGGCGACGGCGCTCAAGATCGGCCTCGTCGAAGACGTGGTGGAAAGCGGCGCCGCCCGCGACGCGGCGCTGGCATTGGCGCGCAACGTCGCGCGGCAAAGCCCGCACGCGGTTGCATACAGCAAGGAGCTGATCGGCCTCGCGCGCCGCGGCGTGCCGCGCAGCGCGGCGCTCGCGGTCGAGCGCGAACGCTTCGTCGACCTGTTCGACACGAACGATCCGCGCGAAGGCGTGGCCGCGTTTCTCGGCAAGCGCGCGCCGCAATGGCACACCGATGGAGAGCCGCAACGATGAGCACGCCGGTCACGAATCACGACGCGTTCGCGGAAGCCGCGCCCGAGGTGCTGTTCCGCGTGGTGAACCGCGTGGCGCTGATCACGCTGAACCGTCCGGCCGCGCTCAACGCGCTGTCGTACGCGATGATCGGCGAGCTGGCCGCGCTTTTCGAGCGCTGCCGTCACGACGACCAGATCGTCGCGGTCGTGCTGCGCGGCGCGGGCGAGAAGGGCTTCTGCGCGGGCGGCGACGTGCGCGCGCTGTACCGGATGGTGGCGCAGCGCGACACCTGGCTGCCGTTCTTCGTCGACGAATACCGGCTCGACCATGCGATCCACACGTTCCCGAAGCCGGTGGTCGCGCTGATGGACGGCGTGACGATGGGCGGCGGCATGGGCCTCGCGCAAGGCGCGGCGCTGCGCGTCGCGACCGAGCGCAGCAAGATCGCGATGCCGGAAACGCGCATCGGCCTCGTGCCCGATGTCGGCGCGACGCATTTCCTGTCGCGCATGCCGGTCGAACTCGAACTGTACGTGGGGCTGACCGGCGCGATGCTGTCGGGCGCCGACGCGCTGACCGCGAAGCTCGCGGACCTGTGCGTGCCGTCGGCGTGGCTCGACACGTTCGAGACGCGCATCGAAAGCGTCAAGTGGGACGGCGACGTGCTGCCGGCGCTGCGCAAGGTGTTCGAACCGCCGTGCAACGTCGTGCCGCATGCGGCGCTCGACAGCCAGATGCCGTGGATCGTCCGTCACTTCGACAAGCGTTCGACCGTCGAGCGGATCGTCGCGACGCTGACGCAGGAGTTCGCACGCGACGAGCTGACGCGCGAGCATCGTCAATGGCTGCAGGCGACGCTCGATGCGCTCGCCGGCCATTCGCCGACGATGCTGCAGGTGACGCGCGAAGTGCTGCTGCGCGGCCGGCAGATGACGCTTGCCGAATCGTTCCGGATGGAGCTCGGCATCGTCGCGCGCGCGATCGAGGAAGGCGACTTCTGCGAAGGCGTGCGCGCGCATCTCGTCGACAAGGATCGCAAGCCGCGCTGGGCGCCCGCATCGCTCGTCGAGGTGCGTGCCGAACGCGTGCGGCATTTCCTGACGTCGCCGTGGAAGCTGTTCGCGCATCCGCTCGCCGATCTCGGCGTGGCGTGATGCACCCGACGCGCCGTGCGGCGCGTCGGTTTCATTTCATCGCAGTGAACTCATCCCGGCGCTCGATCATCGGCGGAATCGCCTGTGCGAGCGCGTCGATCACGCAGCGCGTCTTGCGCGGCAGGTAGCGCGTCTTCGGCCAGATCGCATGAATGTCGCCTTCGCAGACGAAGCAGCGATCGAGCACGACCGCCATTTCGCCGCGCTTCACGTAGTAGTCGAGCAGCCAGCTCGGCAGCCATGCGATCCCGAACCCCGATGCGCCGGCCGCCGCGATCGCCTGCACGTCGTCGAAACTCAGCTGGTGCTGCATGTCGACGCGCACCGTCGAGCCGTCCGGCGCGCGCAGGTCCCACGGCTGCGGCACGCCCGAGCGTGAATACGCGATGGTCCGGTGGTGCTTCAGATCGTCGAGCGACTTCGGCATTCCGTAGCGCGCGAGATACGACGGCGCCGCGCCGAGGCTGCCGTATTGCGTGCCGAGCCGGCGCACCGCGAGGCTCGTGCTGTCCGCGAGCGTGCCGATCCGCACCGCGAGATCGATGCCTTCCTCGACGAGATCGACGAAGCGGTCGGTGATCGACACGTCGATCCGCAGATGCGGATAGGTGCGCGCGAGGTCGAGCACGATCGGCGTCACGTAGTGATGCCCGAACGCGAGCGGCACGCTCAGCCGCAGCTTGCCGCGCGCCTCGTTGCGGCCGCAGTCGAGATCGGCTTCCGCCGCTTCCAGTTCCGCGAGCGCGCGCACGCAGCGGTCGTAGTACGCCTGGCCGTCGTCGGTCAGGCTCTGGCTGCGCGTCGTGCGCTGCAACAGCCGTGCGCCGAGCCGCTTCTCGAGCCGCGCGACCGCCTTGCCGACGGCCGAGCGCGTCATGTCGAGCCGCTCCGCGGCGAGCGCGAAGCTGCCCGATTCCACCACCTGGACGAAGGTCGTCACGCCGTCGAGTCTGTCGGTCATGGCAGGGTGTGCTGATTGAGTCCTGTGATTCCCCAGTTCGGAGAAATGGGTGCGTCAATGGGGATCGAAATTCTCACTATAGTGCCGATTCCCGTTCAGCGCGCGTCGCCGGCCGCGCGCGGCGAACCCCTCTCACCTGGAGGCGCGCGGCCTGTTGCCGGGCCGCCGCGCAATACGCATGACGCTATCCGACTCCCGCAGGAATGCGGTCGCGCTCGCGGCCGTCTGTCTCACGTCGCTGATGTTCGGCCTCGAAATCTCGAGCGTGCCGGTGATCCTGCCGACGCTCGAACACGTGCTGCATGGCGATTTCAACGGCATGCAGTGGATCATGAACGCGTACACGATCGCGTGTACGACGGTGCTGATGGCGGCCGGCACGCTCGCGGACCGGTTCGGCCGCAAGCGCGTGTACGTGATCGGCACCGTGCTGTTCGGCGCGACGTCGCTGCTGTGCGGGCTCGCGCCGAACGTGCCGGTGCTCGTCGCGGGCCGGCTGCTGCAGGGTGCGAGCGGCGGCGCGATGCTGATCTGCCAGATCGCCGTGCTGTCGCATCAGTTCCGCGAGGGCCGCGAGCGCAGCCGTGCGTTCGGGATCTGGGGGATCGTGTTCGGCATCGGGCTCGGCTTCGGGCCGATCGTCGGCGGCGCGATCGTCGCGCTGGCGAGTTGGCCGTGGGTGTTCCTCGTCCATGCGCCGCTCGCGGCCGTCGCGCTCGCGCTGATCGGCGGGGCAGTGCAGGAGTCGCGCGATCCGCATGCGGGCACGCTCGACGTCGCGGGCATCGTCACGCTGTCGCTCGCGGTGCTCGGCCTCGCGTTCTACATCACGCAGAGCGCGGAGCTCGGGCTCACGAGCGCCGCCGGCCTCGGCGTGCTCGGCGCGACCGTGCTGGCGCTCGTGGGTTTCTTCGTCGCGGAACGCGCCAGCGCGCGGCCGATGTTCGATTTCTCCGTGTTCCGGATTCGCGCGTTCACCGGCGCGATCTTCGGTTCGATGGGGATGAACTTCAGCTTCTGGCCGTTCATGATCTACCTGCCGATCTGGTTCCAGGTCGCGCTCGGCTACGACAGCGTGACGGCCGGCCTCGCGCTGCTCGCATACACGCTGCCGACGCTGGTCGTGCCGCCGTTCGGCGAACGGCTCGCGCTGCGCTACGGGCCGGGCGTCGTGATCCCGGGCGGCCTGTTCACGATCGCGGCCGGCTTCGCGCTGATGCGGGTCGGCAGCGCGGCCGAACACGCGAGCTGGCTCACGATGCTGCCCGGCTGCGTGATCGCCGGCATCGGGCTCGGGCTCACGAACACGCCGGTCACCAACACGACGACGGGCGCGGTGCCGAGTTCGCGGGCCGGGATGGCATCGGGCATCGACATGAGCGCGCGGATGATCTCGCTCGCGCTGAACATCGCGACGATGGGCTTCGTGCTGGTCGCGGGGATCGTCGCGAGCCTGAAGGACGGTGCTGCGGGCGCGATCGGCGATGCGGCGCTGCGCCGGCTCGCACAGGAGATCGCGTCGGGCCGCACCGACGGGCTGCAGCAGATCGCACCGGCGCTCGCGCAGGCCGACCCGAGCGGCGCGGCGCTGCACGCGGCGCTCGTGCACGGGTTCGGCTGGGTGATGGTATACGGCGCGGCGGGCGTGGCCGTGCTCGCGACCGCGAGCGCGGTGGCGTTCGCGCCGGCGCGGCGCAGGGCGGCCGTGTGCGAGTGATACGGCCGGCCCGTTCCGCGAGCGCGGTGGCATTCGCGCCGGCGCGACGCAGGGCCGCCGTGTGCGAATGACGCGGCGTGCCTATTGCGGCGTTTGTACGCCGGTCAGGACGTGCCGCCGCCGAGCGCGCGATACAGCGTCATCTGGTTGTTGAGCCGGTTCAGCCGCGTCAGCTCGTCGGCGCTTTGCGCGTCGCGCAGCCGCTGCTGCTGGTCGAGCCACGGCTGCACGGCGGTGGCGCCGGCCGCGAATCGGGCGGCGGCAAGCTGCTCGGCGCGCTGCGCCTGGGCCAGCGACAGCGCGCGCTGTTCGGCCTCGCGTTCGAGCTGCACGCGCGCCGACAGCGCATTCTCGACTTCCGCGAGCGCCGTGTAGAGCCGCTGACGGAACCCGACCACCGCTTCCTCGTACTGCGACTTCGACACCTTGATCTGCAGTTGCATCGTGTTCCACTGGATGAACGGCAGTGCAAGGCCGAGCCCGAGCGTGCCGACCGGATTCGTCAGCACGCGCTCGAGGCTCGTGCTCGTCGTGCCGGCGCTGCCGGTCAGCGTGAAGGTCGGGTAGAAGCTCGTGCGCGTCGCGTCGACCTGCGCGAGCGATTCGCGCAGCCGGAATTCCGCCGCGCGCAGGTCGGGGCGCCGGCCGAGCAGGCTGGCCGGCAGGCCGGCGGCTACTTCCGGCGGCGGCGCGTCGGGCAGCGCCGACGGTTCGGCCGCGAGCTGCTGCGGCGGCCGGTCGAACAGCAGCGCGAGCGCGTGGCGCTTCTCGGTGCGTTGCTGGATCAGCTGCGTCTGCGCGGCGCGTTGCGCGGACAGGCTCTGTTCGGCCTGCGCGAGATCGAGCCCCGACACGGCGCCGGCCGCATGCCGCGACCGGACGACCGCGAGCGTGCGCACCGCATACGCGATGTTCGCGTCGCCGAGCGCGATCTGCCGGTTCAGATAACCGATCTGCCAGTACAGCGACGCCGTCGTGCCGATCAGCGACAGCCGCGCGGCTTCGAGATCGGCGGCAGTTGCGTCGGCTTCCCAGTGCGCGGCATCGCGCAGCGCGGCCAGTCGGCCCCACAGGTCGATTTCATAGCTGAGCGAACCGTTGATGCCGCTCGACCGGCTCGTCCGGTGCGTATCGAGCGTGCGCGACACGGCGCCGTTCGCGCCGAGCGATACGGCGGGCGTCAGGTTCGTGTCGACGAGCCCGGCCTGCAGTTGCGCGCGGTACACGCGAATCGCCGCGACCGCGAGGTCGTTGTTGGCGCGCAGCGCGTCGTCGATCAGCGCGTCGAGTTGCGGATCGCCGAAGCTGCGCCACCAGTCGCGCGTGGTGGCCGGCGCGCCGGCCGCGACCGGCGCGGCCCAGTTCGCGGGCATCGCGACGGCCGGCAGCGGCGCGTGGCGCGCGGATGTGCAGCCGGCCAGCAGCGCGGCCGCGCATGCGAATGCGCCGAGGCGGCGAAGCGGTGACGAATGCGTCATGACAGGGCTCCGTCAGTCGCGCGCGAGCGCATCGATCGGATCGAGCCGCGACGCGTTGCGCGCGGGCATGAAACCGAATATCACGCCGGTCAGCGTCGAGCAGACGAACGCCGTCACGATCGCGCCGACGGAGAACACCATCTTCCATTGCGTGACGAACATCGAGAACACCGCGCCGAGCCCGAACGACAGCACGATGCCGATCGTGCCGCCGAGCAGGCAGACGAGCACGGCCTCGACGAGGAACTGCTGCAGGATGTCGGACTGGCGCGCGCCGACCGCCATCCGGATGCCGATTTCGCGCGTACGCTCGGTGACCGACACGAGCATGATGTTCATCACGCCGATCCCGCCGACGACGAGCGAGATCACCGCGATCAGCGACAGCAGCAGCGTCAGCGACTGGCCGGTTTTCTCGACGGTCTTGACCACGCTGTCCATGTTGTAGGTGAAGAAGTCCTTGCGGCCGTGGCGCTGGATCATCAGCTTCTCGAGGCTTTTCTCGGCGGCGGCGCTCGGCTGCCCGTCGCGCACGCGCACGGTGATGCTGTCGAGATGGCGCTGGCCGAACAGGCGCCCGCTCGCCGTCGTGTACGGCACCCATACGTTCAGGCTCTTCACGCTGCCGAACGCGCTCTTCTTGTCGGCCGTGACGCCGATCACGACGCACGGCACGTTGTCGACCAGGATCGCTTCGCCGACCGGATTGCGCGTCGCGCCGAACAGCTTGCGGCGCGTGTTCTGGTCGATCACGGCCACCTGCGCCTGGCGGCGCACCGCATCCTCGTCGAACGCGACGCCCAGCGCGAAACGCATCCCGCGCGCCTGGAAGAAGCGGTCGCCGACGCCGCTCACGAGCGCGTTGACGTCGATGTTGCGGTAGCGCAGCAGCAGCGTGCGCGACGTTTCGGGCGTCGCGCTGTCGACGTACGGCTGCTCGGCGAGCGCGGCGACATCGGCGGGCACGAGCGTCTGGATCGCGTCCGCGCGGCTGTCGCCCCAGTCGGTGCCCGGATAGACGTTGATCGTGTTCGTGCCGATGCTGCCGATCTCGTCGAGCATGTAGCGCTTCGCGCCTTCGCCGATCGCGACGATCGACACGACCGACGTGATGCCGATGATGATGCCGAGCATCGTCAGCAGCGTGCGCAGCCGGTGCGACACGAGCGCGATCCACGCCATCCGGCACGCTTCGGCGAAGCGGCCGCTGCCGGCCGCGAAGCGGCGCGCGCGCGTGTCGGTATCGGCGTGGGCGTCGGCGGGCGGCCCGTCGTCGTGCCGATCGTGCGCGGACGGCTCGCCGGCCGTCGCTTCGGCCGCGTCGACGAAGGCTTCCGCGAGCGCTTCCGCATAGTGGCGATTCCGCCGGTCGGCGACGATTGCGCCGTCGCTGATCTCGATGATGCGCCGCGCATGGCGCGCGACGTCCTTGTCGTGCGTGACGATGACGATCGTATGGCCGAGCGCGTTCAGCTCGTGCAGGATGCGGATCACGTCCTGGCCGCTTTTCGTGTCGAGCGCGCCGGTCGGTTCGTCGGCGAGGATCACCTGGCCGCCGTTCATCAGCGCGCGCGCAATGCTCACGCGCTGCTGCTGGCCGCCGGACAGTTGCCCGGGCCGGTGGTGCGCGCGATCCGCGAGCCCGAGGCGCGCGAGCAGCCCGCGGGCGCGTTCGTGCCGCTCCGCGCGCGTGGTGCCCGCGTAGATCGCCGGCATTTCGAGGTTCGCGGCCGCGTCGACGTGCGGTAGCAGGTGATAGCGCTGGAACACGAAACCGAAGTGCTCGCGGCGCAACTGCGCGAGTTCGTCGCTGTCGAGCATGTGCGTGTCGCGTCCGCCGACCGTGTAGGTGCCTTCGCTCGGATGATCGAGGCAGCCGAGGATGTTCATCAGCGTCGACTTGCCGGAACCCGACGCGCCGACGATCGCGACGATCTCGCCCGCGTCGATCGACAGGTTGACGTTGTTCAGGACGACGACATCCTTGTCGCCGGCCGGAAAGCGCCGCGTGACGCTCGAGAGTTTCAGCAGGGGCCGGCTCATCGTCACACCACGTCCGCCAGCGGCGCGTGCTCGTCCGCGGCGGCTTCGCCGATCACGACGCGCTCGCCGTCCTTCAGGCCGGCCAGCACCTCGACGCGTACGTTGTTGTTGATGCCGATGCGGATGTTGCGCGTTGCCGTGCTGCCGTCGGCGCGCAGCACGCGGACCGCATAGGTGCCGTCCTTGCGCTTCTCGCCGAGCGCGGCGGCCGGGATGCTGAGCGCGTTGCGCGCGCTGCCGAGCACGATGCTGACCTGCGCGGTCATCGAGATGCGCAGCCGATGCTCGGGATTCGGCACTTCGAACAGCGCGTTGTAGAACACCGCGGCGTTCGGTTTCGTGCCGCCGCCCGTGCCGCCGCCGAGCGTGCTCTGAGCGTCGGCGAAGTTCTGCGGCGCCGGCTCGATCGCGCGCAGCCTGCCGTAGTGGCGCTTGTCCGGTTCGCCGAGGATCGTGAAATACGCGGTCTGGCCGGCGCTCACGCGGATCACGTCGGCTTCCGACACCTGCGCCTTCACGGTCATCGTGTCGAGATCGGCAAGCTTCAGGATCACCGGCGCCTGCTGCTGCGCGATCACGGTCTGGCCTTCCTGCGTGACGATCGCGACGACCTCGCCATCGATCGGCGCGACGATGCGCGTGTAGCCGAGGTTGGCCTGAGCGGTCTCGATCTGGATGCGGGCCGAGCGGATCTGCGCGGCGAGCGACGCGAGCGTCGCGCGCTGCACGTCGAGCGTCGCACGCGCGGCCTCGAACGACTCGCGCGACGTCGCGTCGTCGGGCAGCATCGCCTGCTGGCGCCGGAAGGCGAGTTCCGCCTGCGTCAGTTGCGCGGCGGTCGATTGATGCTGCGCGCGCAGGCTTTCTTCGCTCGCGCGCGCCTGGCGCAGCGCGTTTTCGGAGATCACGGGATCGATCTCGGCGAGCCACTGGCCCTTCGCGACCTTGTTGCCGAGCTTCACCTTCAGCGACTTCAACTGCCCCGACACTTGCGCGCCGACGTCGACCTGCTTGAACGCCTGCAGCGCGCCGGTCGCGAGCACCGCGTTCTCGAGATCGCCGCGCGTGACGGGTGCGGACAGGTACTGCGGATGCTTGTCGGGCGCGAATACCATTAACGAGACGCCGGTGACGATCGCGACGACGGCGATGATGGCCAGCACGATGCGCCGGCGGCGATGGGGCTTCTGAGTCATGAGAATGCGGCGAGGGTGAAGCGATGCCGGCGATGCGTGCGGCCGGGCGGGACGATCCGGTCGGCGTCGCATGCCGGGCGTGTTGCCCGCGACGGCATCCGCGTACGCATCGCGCGGGCGTGCCGAGTCGAATCAGGCGCTCATGGTAAGCGAGGATTTCGCGACAAATCGTGTGGAAATTGTGCTGAATTGTGCGAGCGCCGTGCCGGAGCGGGGGCCGGGCGATGCGTCATTGTTGCGATCTGTGAAAAGGGGCGAGCGGTGCCGCGCGCCCGATTCCGCGAGCTTATGCGCGCGACCCGCCTGCGTCGATCCGGCGTTGCGTGTCGGCGTCGACGATGTCGCGGATCGCGCTGAACAGCGGCGTGGCATCGGTATAGCGCCGGCCGTAGCCGAGATTGAACGCGTAGTCGAAATCGGGCGGATTGCTGCCCTGGTTGTGCTGCAGGATCGTCTCGAGCTTGTCGAGCGCCTTCGCCGCGCGGGCTTCCGGCGACGCCGCTGCCTCGTATTCATCCCACAGCGTGACGATCTCGTCGCGCAGCGTGCGATCGAGCGACGCTGTCAGCGTCAGCAGGTCGTCGCGTTCGTGCGCGCTTTTGTCGGGGTGCGCGGCCTGCACGATCGCGGGAATGTCGCCGTGCAGCGCCTCGCCGAGATCGTGGACGACGCACAGTTTCAGCAGCTTCAGCGTATCGATGCCGGGCAGTGCGTCGGCGAACACGAGCGCCATCAGGCACAGCCGCCAGCTATGCTCGGCCGTGCTTTCCGCGCGCCCGGCCGACGTGTGGCCGCTGCGCAGCACGTCCTTCAGGCGTTCGGCTTCGCGCAGGAAATCGAGCCGCGCGTGGATCGTGTCGGGGTTCATGGTCGGCGTCCTTGCGATGAGTCTTCGAGCGTAAGGTGGCCAGGCGAGGTTCGTCCACGCATGAAATATGCGCGGTGCGCTAACGCGTTTCCACCAGCCGCGCAGCCGAACCGTCCGACAGCGTCATCCGCGTCCACCGGCACCTGCTGCCGCGAATCGGCACGACGCGCGACGCATTCGCGCCGGTGTCGAATTCGACGCTCGGCGGCCCCGCGCGGTCGTGCCAGCCGAGCGTGTCGAGCGCGGCTTCCATGCGGACGATTTCAGGCGTCGCGTAGCGCCACAGCGACGTGCCGAGCAGCATCGAAAGCGGCTGCGAGAACTCGGCCGCGCGCGCCGGCGAACTGGCGAGCAGGCGGTGCGTGAGGTCGCACACCAGATGCATGCGGCCCGCGCTGCCCGCGATGAGCCGCGCGAGCGCGTGGTCGCCCGCGGAATCGAGGCGCGCGGCGAGCAGCCGCTCGGCCGTCGCGCGCTCGTCGGGCGACATCTGCTGGATGCAGGCTTCCCAACGGGAGATCGTCGATTGCGCGACGCCGAACAGTTCCGCGGCGTGGCTTTGCTTCACGCGGTGCAGCGCGCGCCAGCGCTTGAGCTGCGGGCCGAGCGGTGGCGTGTGAAGCGGTGAGGCGGCCATGACGATGCTCCGGTTGCGGTCGTTGTGTGCGCTCGCGTGCGCGGGTTGCTGCCGCCGGCGCTGCAGGGGCGCCGCGCGCCTTTACATGATCCGGATGCCGCCGTTTGCCTGGATCGCGATGGCCGCGAACGGCACGAGCACGATGCCGCCCAGCACAAGCACGCCGTCGGCGGCAACCGTGATCGGCGTGGCGAGAATCCGCAGACCCATGCCGACAACGGATGGCGACTCCTTGATGTAAACCGAGTACGGCCGGTTGAACGGCTGCGCGGCCGCCTTGTCTTGCGCGGCGAAGCCTTCCGTCGAATAGCGCTTGCCGTCGATGTAGCCTTCGAGCACGAGGCCGGCCGGCGCAGTGGTGAATCCGTCGGTTGCTGCTGCCTGTCGATCGTCTTCCGACGCGTCCTTCGGCAACACGATCCGGTAGTGGCCGGTGACGCCGCCGCCGCTCGCATGAAAGCCGGCAAACGTCGTGCGCAGTGATTTCCGGTAGCCGGACTGCAGTACCGGCCGCAATTGGGCCGGCAGATCGAAGATGTAGTGGTAGCGCGTGCCGAGGACGACCAGCTTCTTGCCGTCCTCGGTGATCATGAATCCGGACACTTCTTCGCTGTATGCGTCGTCCTTGTACAGCTTCGGCGTGAAACAGCCCGACAGCGCGACGCTGCTCGCGGCGATGCCGGCGGCCAGCAGGCGCCGGCGCGTGATCGATATGCTCATTCTTGTTGTCCCGTCTGGTGCGGTTCGGTTCAGTGGCTTTCGCCCTCGGAAGCAGGATTCTGGCGCATCCGCCGCGTGTTGTCGAACGGGAAATCTGCCATGGCAGCGTTGTCGATCGCACCGCATCCGGCGGAGCGCCGGGACGCCCGGGCCCGCCGAAAACGTTTTCGGCAGGCTTTCACCTGACTCCGCCATATCTTATTATTCGGCCAGAGCGGCGTGCGCCGGCCGCCATCGGTCATGTCGACAGCATGACGCGCCGGCAACGATTGCCGCGTTCCGACAGGCGCGTCGCACAACGCACGGTCGACAAGACAGGAAACGCGAGGCCGCGCGTTTCCCAAAAATGACACGAGGGCGCGATGGTACGACTGATCTTGCTGCTGCTGGGCATCGAATATCTGCGAACCCGCTGGCGCGGGCTGACCGTGCTTGGCTGGCTGTGGGTCGTCGCGGGCGTCGTCATCTTCGTCGACGCGCTCGACGGCGCGCTGCATTTCCCGATCGAGCTGTTTGCGTGGCTGTTCCTGATCGAGGGGCTCGCGACGCTCGCGGTGGCCGGCAGCGGCGTCGGCGGGCAGCGCATCCTGCGCTACGTGAAAGGCATCGTGGTCGTGGCGGCCGCGGGGCTCGTGTTCGCCGGGCATCACCATGGCCACTTCCTGCTGTCGATGATCTTCGGCACGCTGTTCCTCGTCGACGGGCTGCTGCAGTGCACGTCCGCATGGATGGTCCGCTACCGCCGCTGGAACGTCGCGTTCGCGTGGGGTGTCGTCGAGATCCTGCTGGCGATCTTCTTCTTCCAGCCGTACCCGACGCACTACGTGGGCACCGTGCCGTACTGCCTCGGCCTGCTGCTGATCTTCGGCGGGATGCACATGCTGAGCCTCGCCGCGCGCGTGCGGCGGCTCACGCGCAATCCCGCGTTCGCGACGTCGCCCGCACCGGCACTCGCGCCCGACCTCGACGATGCGCGCGGCCAGCCGAGTTTCGCGCAGTCCGAATGGGACGGCCCGCCGGCCGACGGCGAGCGCGCGCTCACCGTGCACGTATGGACGCCGACCGGCACGTCGAAGGCCGAAGCGCAGCGCTATCCGGTGATCGACCGCTATATCGCGGCAGTGGACGTCAACGGCGTGATCTCGACCGGGCACGCGGCGCTGGAGTCGCCGGAGGGCATCTATATCAGCCTGTATCCGGGCGTCGAAATCGATCGTTCTCCGGACGAATTCACGCGCATCCTGCGCGCCACGCGCGAAAACGACGTGCCGGGCCTGTTCCAGCCCGACTACGCGACCGAGTCGAAGGCGTGGTGCCCGTCGACCGTGCGCGTGCGCATCCGCAACTACGATCCGGCGAAGCTCGACGCATTCTGGTCCGCATACCGGCAGAACGTGACGTACAACCTCACGCACCGCAATTGCTCGAGCACCGTGTCGAACGCGCTCGAGGCCGCGCTCGACGGCGCGGTGTGGCGGCTCAAGGGCGCGCGGGCCGGGTGGGGCGCGTTCGTGCGGCTGCTGCTCACGCCCGAGCTGTGGGTCGCCGCGCAGATCCGCAAGCGCGCGGTGACGATGGCTTGGACGCCCGGCCTCACGCTCGACTATGCACGCGCGCTCAGCATGCTCGCCGACCCGCGGCCGTTCGCGTGGTGGAAGGTCGCACGCTCGGCGGTGAAGGCGATCGTGGCGTCGCGCCGCGCGTGGCGCGAGCAGGACAGCGCGGCGCTGTCGTCCGGCGGATCGGAGGCTGCGTCGATGAAGTGATCGCGTGGCGCCGGACAAGGGCCCGGCGCCGCAGGAGCCGCGACCGTGCGGCCCGGCGAGGTTGCCCGCCATCAGAACCCACAGACGAACGACGATGAACAAGACGAGCGCTTTCCGCATCCTGATTCCCGCTGCGCTGGCGCTGGCAAGCGCTGGCCTCGCGCAGGCGAGCACGGACGAAGTGCCGCGCATGAGCAACGACGTGTACCGGGTTTCGGTGTCGTTCTGCTCGAAAGTCGCGGCCGCCGAGAAGATCGAGTGCCAGGGCGACATGATCGCCTCGGGCAGCCGGATCGTCGCGGCGATGGGCGGGCTGCCGCCGGCGTCCGCCACGTCCATCGACGAAGGCGCGCGCAGCAAGCTGCCGGAGGCGGAGCGCAACGGGCTCGCACCGGTCGAGCCGGGTGCGATCGACAAGGACGACGACGCGGCCGGCCTCGCCGGCATGGTGCGTCTGTGCGATGTGTACGAATCCGGGCCGGCGTCGCGCGCACGGCATCACGCGGCGCTGAAGCAGCAGGCGCCGGATGCCGCGCCGCGCGTCGAGGCGTTGCTGGCGGATGCGTCGACGGCGGCGCGCCGGCGCGTCAGCATCGGCGTGTGGCAGATTCTCGTGCTCGAAGGTCCCGAATCGGTTGCGCGCGCATGCAAGCAGCTGGGGGCTGGATCGTGAGCAACGGCGTGCGGCGGCCGGAGTCGCGGCACGCGTCGGCCGTGTGCGATATCGGGAAGGCCGCGCCCGTGCCTGCTTTTCTCGATGGTTCCACGCGACGTGACGGTGCGTGCCCGCGCCACCGCACATAATTCGTCCACCTTCACATTCGTGCCACGTTGCGGCAGCAACAATCGCGGGCAGACATTCGACAATCTTGCGGCGCATCCCGCGACCGCAACCCTTTTCCGAGGAAACGCCATGCTCAAGACGCTCGCCCGCGCCGTTGCCGCACTCGCCGTCGCTTCCGCTTCACTGCACGCCACCGCGCAGACCAGCTACGACTACCTGTTGCTCGCCGCGTCGTGGGAGCCCGGCTTCTGCGCGTCGCACGACACGCCCGAATGCACGAACCTCGCCGGCTCGTATGCGGCGACGAGCCTGTCGCTGCATGGCCTGTGGCCGAACCGGTACGACGGCAACCAGCCGTTCTACTGCGGCGTGCCGCAGAACGACGTCGACCTCGACAACGCGCACCAGTGGTGCAGCATGGATGCCTACCCGATCAGCAGCGCGACCCGCAACACGCTGTCGACGTACATGCCGGGTGTTGCGTCGTGCCTCGACAAGCATGAATGGTTCAAGCACGGCACCTGTTCGAATTCGGCGTCGCCCGATGCGTACTGGAACCAGGCGTCCGGCATGATCAGCCGGCTCGGCAACACGTCGTTCAATGCGTACCTGCAGGCGAACGCAGGCAAGACGGTCACGCGTAACCAGTTGCTGTCCGCGTTCGAAGGCGCGTTCGGCAGCAATACGCGCAGCGCGGTGTCGCTGAAGTGCACGAAGACGAATGGCGTCAGCTATTTTACGGAAGCGTGGATCGCGGTGAAGACGAATGCGACCACGCAGTTCCCGAGCGCCGCGTCGCTCGTGACGGATGGCAATACGCAGGGCACGTGTCCGACGTCGGGGGTTTATATCGCGAAGTAAGAGGGAAGGCGGTCGACGTGCGTGATATCGCGCACGTCGTCGCCCGTTGCGGTTTCGACGGGATGACTGACCACGCAGCAGCCGGGCCGGTTCCGGCGCGTCGAGTGGGTGCTCGTGGTCGTCGATCGTGTCTGGCAGCGCATGTCGCGACACCGCCCCATGAGACATCCGCGACGCGCTGCTGGTCGGCGGTCGGTACCGTTCCCGCCAGCAGCGCGCTCTACGTGACGAACAATCGGTCCGTTAGCCGAGCAGCCGCAACGCATCCGCAAGCGCCAGCACCGTCGTGCGCGATTCGAACGCGG
This sequence comes from Burkholderia pyrrocinia, assembly GCF_022809715.1. NCBI lineage: Bacteria > Pseudomonadati > Pseudomonadota > Betaproteobacteria > Burkholderiales > Burkholderiaceae > Burkholderia > Burkholderia pyrrocinia. The sequence continues at coordinate 1,350,652 of NZ_CP094460.1, read as the reverse complement.
TGGAGAACAGATGCTCGTGGACGATCGGGTCCGGGTCGTAGCAGCAGTCCTTGACCGTATACAGGCGGAAGTCCGCGTCGCTCGCATGCGCGATCGACGACAGCATCACGCCAGTCGACGCGATGCCGACCATGATCAGCGAATCGACGCCTTGCGCGACCAGCCGTGCCTGCAGATCGGTGCCGAAGAACACGCTCGCGCGATGCGCGACGATCAGCGGTTCGTCGGGCTGTCGCGCAAGCTCCGGGCACGTGTCGTCGTCGACGAACAAGCCGAGCTGTTTGATGCCTTGGCCGTTCTTGTTGCGCGGGCTGACTTCCGGATAACCGGGGCTGAACCGGAGATTGGCGAACCAGACGCCGATGCCGCCGGCCCGCGCCGCGTCGCACAGCCGGCGCGTATTGGCGAGCAATTCGGGGGCGACCGACGGAAAGAGTCCGAGGATGTCGGTCTGGTAATGCATGACGAGCAGCGCGGTTTGAGACGGCACGATGGCCGTTGCGTGATCCGATGTGTTTTCCTGATTCATGACTGACGGCCCTCGATCATTGTTGGTTTTACCGCTGCATTTCTCGGTATCTGCGAATGCGTGCATCAGCATAGCAGCGGTCGCCGTCGCGCGAGTTCCGACTGGCGATCGATCCGCCGTGCGTTGACCGGGCTTGTCGAACCATCGCGTCACAGCCCGAGCGGCATCTGAAGCGTTCTGCTTCGCCTCTCGTGGAAGCTGGCGTTTCGCGCCTCAAAAGATCGACCGTCCCGAATAGGTCGTCAACCACTCCAGCGCCAACGTGCTGGAACTCCGGCAATATAAACTGACATGTAATCCGTCCTGCACTGACCGCGCGCAAGTGCCACGCCTCTCTCGATGACCGAATTCGGCTGCGGATTCAACCCGAGCCGTTGGAAGGTCATTCGAGAGTCCGTTTTCGCGCCGGTCGCAGACGCTATAGGGGACGCGTTGTGGCGCCTATGCCGAGGATTGTCCGACGACGTTCTGTCAAAATATCCGCCTAATCCTTCTGACCGGTCACGGAATGGAACTCAGACAGCTACGCTATTTTCTCAGCGTCGTGGAACACGGAAGCATGGGCAAGGCAGCGCTGGAACTCGGCGTGGTGACCTCGGCATTGAGTCAGCAGATCAGCCGTCTCGAAGGCGAACTGTCCACGCGTCTGCTGCAACGCACCTCGGGCGGCGTCGTTCCGACCGACGCAGGTCTGGCGTTCTGGCGTCAGGCGCAACTCGCGCTGCGTCATATCGACGATGCAGCGCTCGCTGCACGCTCAGCACGTCTTTCGGGCCATGTCAGCGTCGGCATGGCGCCGAGCACGGCGAGCGTGCTAGGTGTCGCATTCATGCAGGCCATGCGCTCGCGCTATCCCGATGTGCGGCTGCACATGGTCGAAAGTCTCTCCGGCTATCTTGCGTCCATGCTGAGTGCGCGTCAGATCGATCTCGCCGTGCTGTTCCGTGAGGAGTCCGCGCAACGCTGGAGCGTGCTGCCGCTGCTGGACGAGCGGCTGTTCCTGATCGGCATGGGCGATCTCGATGGCATGCCGACGAGCGCATCCGTCCGGCTGAAAAATCTCGGCAGGCTTCCGCTCATTCTTCCCAGCGGCACGCACGGGCTGCGTTCGCTGCTGCTATCAGCGTTCAGGCGCGCCGAATACGAGCCGAACATCGTCGCCGAAGTCGATGGCCTTGCGCTCCTGATGGACTTCGTTCGCACCGGCATCGGCGCGACGATACAGCCGGGCGCGGCGCTCGCAAGGCCCGAGAATGTGATACTGACGAGCGTGCCCGTCGCGGAGAAATACGCCACGCGGCCCAACATGCTTGCCAGCATCTCCGACGACGAACTGTCTCCCGCCGGTCTCGCTGCGCGCGTGGTGCTCGCCGATGTCGCCCGTCAACTGGTGCGGGAAGGCCGTTGGCCTGGTGCGCGGCTGCGGGAGCCTCCGCCTTCACAAAAAGTGAAGACCCCTTGACGGCTGGCTGGTAGCGACGCGGGCACGAGACCTTTACGATTTGTCCAAAAGGAGACAAGTCTGATGGTCGATGTGCTCGTAATCGGAGGAGGCAATGCCGCGCTGTGTGCCGCATTGATGGCGCGCGAAGCGGGCGCCTCGGTCCTGCTTCTCGAATCCGCGCCGCGCGAATGGCGCGGCGGCAACTCGCAACACACGCGCAATCTGCGCTGCATGCACGATGCGCCGCAAGACGTTCTCGTCGATGCCTATCCGGAAGAGGAATTCTGGCAGGACCTGTTGAAAGTCACCGGCGGCATCACGAATGAGCATCTCGCACGCCTGACGATCCGCGCGTCGTCGTCGTGCCGGCCGTGGATGCAGAAGCACGGGGTGCGCTTCCAGCCGCCGCTGTCCGGCGCGCTGCACGTGGCACGCACCAACGCATTCTTCATGGGCGGCGGCAAGGCACTCATCAACGCGTATTACCGCAGCGCCGAAGCGCTCGGCGTCGATATCCGCTATGAAACGCCCGTCGATTCGCTTGAACTCGACGGCAGTCTCTTCATCGCGGCGCGCAGCGGCAGCCAGCGCTTCGAGGCGCGCGCCTGCGTGCTAGCGGCGGGCGGCTTTGAATCAAATCGCGAATGGCTGCGCGAAGCGTGGGGGCAAAACGAGCGCGGCGAGTGGCCCGCTGACAACTTCCTGATTCGCGGCACGCGCTTCAACAAGGGCGTGCTCATCAAGCATATGACCGACGCCGGTGCGGACATGATCGGCGACCCGTCGCAGTCGCACTGCGTCGCCATCGATGCACGCGCGCCGCTGTATGACGGCGGCATCTGCACGCGCATCGACTGCGTGTCGCTGGGCGTCGTGGTGAATCGTGACGCCGAGCGCTTCTACGACGAAGGCGAGGATTTCTGGCCGAAGCGCTATGCAATCTGGGGACGGCTCGTTGCGCATCAGCCGGGGCAGATCGGCTATTCGATCATCGACTCGAGGGCAATCGGCCGCTTCATGCCGCCGGTGTTTCCGGGCGAAAAGGCCGACACGCTGCCGGAACTCGCGCGCAAGCTCGGCCTGCCGGAAGCGCGCTTCATGGAAACGCTCACGCGCTATAACGATTCATGCCGCGACGGCACCTTCGACCACACCGCGCTTGACGACTGCAACACCGAAGGCCTCGCGCCGCCCAAAACGCACTGGGCGCGCCGCATCGAGACGCCGCCGTTCTACGGTTATGCGTTGCGGCCAGGCATCACGTTCACGTATCTCGGACTAAAGACCAATGACCGCGCGCAGGTGCACTTCGGCGGCAAAGCCAGTGAGAACCTGTTCGTGGCCGGCGAAATGATGGCTGGCAACGTGCTCGGTAAGGGCTATACAGCGGGCGTCGGCATGTCGATCGGCACGGCCTTCGGGCGCATTGCCGGGACGCAGGCCGCGCGCGCCGCACTCAAAACAACGGAGGCAACCAGTGCAGCAGTCTGACCCGCTCGCGCCCGAACGCACGCGCACGGTGTTATCGGTCGATACGAAAAAAACTTCACACGGCAGCACGGCGCGCGTGATCCCCATTGTGGCGATGAGCGCCGGCGAAACCGAAGTGGCACGGCAGATGCAGATCTGCAACGCCTGCCGCTACTGCGAAGGCTTTTGCGCCGTGTTCCCGGCCATGACGCGCCGCCTGGAATTCGGCAAGGCGGACGTCAACTATCTGGCGAATCTCTGCCACAACTGCGGCGCGTGCTATCACGCGTGCCAATACGCGCCGCCGCACGAGTTCGGCGTGAACGTGCCGAAAGCGATGGCCGAAGTCCGGCTCGAAACCTACACCGAATACGCGTTTCCCGCGTCGTTCGGTGCGCTGTACAAGCACAACGGCCTGACTGTGTCGGTTGCACTGGCGGCCGGACTCGCGCTGTTTCTGCTGCTCGGTACTGCATTGCACGGCGGCTTGTCGGGCGATGTCGCACCAGCGGACTTCTACTCGATCTTCCCGCACAACCTGCTCGCGGCGATGTTCGGCATCGTTTTCCTGTTCGCCATTCTCGCGCTCGGTATGGGCGTCACGCGCTTCTGGCGCGACGTGTCGGCAGGAACGGCGAGCGCGAGCGCGCCGGCCGTCGCGGAAGCGGCCAGGAACGCGCTGACGCTCAAGTACCTGGACGGCGGCCACGGCGACGGCTGCAACGAAGAGAACGATGCCTTCACGCTGGCGCGGCGCCGTTTCCATCACCTGACGTTCTACGGCTTCATGCTGTGCTTTGCGGCAACCGCAGTCGCGACGCTCTATCACTATGCATTCGGTCTGGAAGCGCCGTATCCGTTTCTGAGCGTGCCGGTGCTACTGGGAACGGTGGGCGGCATCGGACTGATTGCGGGGCCGGCGGGACTGCTGTGGCTGAACCTGAAACGCGTTCCGGAGCGGGGCGATACCCGTCAGCGTCCGATGGACCGCGGCTTCATCGCGCTCCTGCTGCTGACGAGCGCATCCGGTCTCGCGCTGCTCGCGCTCCGCACGACCTCGGCGATGCCGTCGCTGCTCGCGATTCATCTCGGCATCGTGATGGCGCTGTTCGCCACGCTGCCTTACGGCAAGTTCGCGCATGGCATCTTTCGCTCGGCGGCGTTGCTCAAATCGTCGATAGAAAAGCGGCAACGCAACACACTGAGCCTCAGTTCGGATTAGCAGTCACTAGGGCGCCTTGGGGCGCCCATCACTATAGACAAGAACCAGGAGACGAAATGAACCGCACAGAATCGATCGCCGCTACGCCCGGCGTTTCGCCCATGACGAGGGCCGCCGCCGTGTTGCGCGTGACCAGCGGCAATTTCATCGAACAGTTCGATTTCTTTCTGTTCGGCTTCTACGCGACATCGATCTCGAAGATCTTTTTCCCGTCCACCAGCGAGTTCGCCTCGCTGATGCTCACCTTCGCCGTGTTCGGCGCGGGCTTTCTGATGCGTCCGCTCGGCGCAGTCTTTCTCGGCGCGTATATCGACAAGGTCGGACGGCGCACCGGGCTGATCGTTACGCTGTCGATCATGGCGAGCGGCACTATTCTGATTGCCTGCGTGCCGGGGTACGCGACCATCGGCCTGCTCGCGCCAGCGCTCGTGCTGCTCGGGCGTCTGTTGCAGGGCTTCTCGGCGGGCGCGGAACTTGGCGGCGTGTCTGTCTATCTCGCGGAAATGGCGACGCCCGATAACAAGGGCTTTTACACGAGTTGGCAGTCGGCGAGCCAGCAGGTCGCTATCGTCGTAGCGGCGGCCATCGGTTACGCGCTGAACCAGTGGCTGTCCGCGCAGCAGATCAATGCATGGGGCTGGCGCGTGCCGTTTTTCATCGGCTGCGCGATCGTGCCGTTCCTGTTCATGCTGCGCCGTTCGCTGCAGGAGACCGCAGCGTTCGAAGCGCGGCGGCATCATCCGCAGGCGCGCGAGATTTTTGCGATGCTGCTCGGCAACTGGCGCACCGTCATCGGCGGCATGCTGCTGACGGCGATGACCACCACCACCTTCTATCTCATCACCGTCTATACGCCGACCTTCGGGAAGTCGGTGCTGAAGCTGTCCACCTCCGACAGCCTGATGGTGACGCTGCTCGTGGCTGCATCGAATTTCGTCTGGCTGCCGATCGGCGGCGCGATCTCCGACCGCATCGGCCGCAAGCCGCTGCTGCTCGCCATTTCCGTGCTGGCGATCTTTACGGCTTATCCGGCGCTGTCCTGGCTCGCCGATGCACCGAGCTTCGCGCGCATGCTGATCGTTCTGCTGTGGTTCTCGTTCTTCTTCGGCATGTATAACGGCGCGATGGTCGCCGCACTCACCGAAGTGATGCCGGTCGAAGTGCGCGTCGCGGGCTTCTCGCTGGCGTTCAGTCTCGCGACGGCGCTGTTCGGCGGCTTTACGCCTGCGGTATCGACGTATCTGATTCAGGTCCTGCATGACAAGGCCGCACCAGGCTACTGGCTGAGCTTCGCTGCGCTCTGCGGCTTGTGCGCGACGCTCAGGCTGTACCGTCGCCGCGCGGGCAGCAACGCGTCGTCGGCATCGCCGGCCTGATAGCGATTGCATCGGCGCGTTTACGTAACCCCGGCTTCGCACAGGGCTTTCGCTTTTCCAGCGGCGACAAGAAGGGTCGATGCGGTCCAGCTTGCGCAGCAACGCAGGCCACTCCATCTTGCCGTAAGAGCGGCGCGTCTGCGGCTGATAGCTCATGTGCCCGGCGCGCAGATTATGGGTTGAAGGCCTATTCGACTGACCGACGAGTGGGCTTGCCGGGAATTTTTCATCTGCATGTCGGCAAACGATCATCGGAACGTGCGGCTGGCATTGGCCGCATTTATCGATCACCTGTTGACGGGCTGATTTTACCGGCTCACATGCCAATGGCTGAGCGCTTTCATCAATTCGTTGCATCGACGGGTTGAATCCGCAGTCGATTGCTGCCGATGGCCGAATTCCCCATTGAGCGCGCCGGCGCGCGCCGATATTCACCAGCCGCCGTTGCGCCAGATGAGTCGCGCTTAACTTCGCCCCTTCAAAAAATCGACCTCCCCGTATACGTCGTCAACCACTCCAACGCCAACGTGCTGGTACTCCGGCAATATAAACTGATATGTAATTCCTCCGGCACAGACCGAGCCAGCAAGTGCTACACCGCCTTCGACGACAGGGTTCGGCCAGTTTTGGTCACTCGACCTCAGTGCTTGGATCGTCGACAATCATGCGAAAGCGCATCGCATCCCGCGTGACTGAAACAGGTGAGTACATGCAGTCTGATCTTCCTATGGCTGATGCCGTGCCACGTGGTATCGACAAGGCAAAAATTCTATTCCAGGTGCGCAACAAGTTTGCCGGGGCACTGGCCAATGACACAAAATGGAACGAGCTGATTTCTTTCATGCGCGGTCTGGACGGATGGCGACCTTCTTACCGTTCAAAATGGATCAACGGCCATGTGTCGGGGTGGGATGTCGAGTGGTTCTATCACCTGCCGTTTCCATTCGTGGGGGTCGAGTGGATTGATATCGGGTTACATGAGCAGGCTTCGCTCAGGCACGAGGTCATCGATCACTCAGTGCTTGTTTTGAGTAAGCTCGCGGAAATAGGCTTCGAATTTGAGGCGAAAGGTGACGTTGCCAGAGTCTGGGGCTATGCCCCGAAGTCTTATGAAGACTTTCCGCCAAAAGCATTGCTCTGACCGACTCGGCGCCAGTCAGAAGCGATGCAGATCGGAGTGCGAGAATTTTCGGCGGCTCGAGCTTGCTCGTCCGACTTGGTAAAAATTTCTCGGGCAAGACTGTGCTTAGGGACTTGAGCGTCTTGCTTCGCCGCCTCAAAAAATCGACCTTCCCGTATAAGTCGTCAACCACTCCAGCGCCAACGTCCCCGCCAGCGAATTCCCATTAGCATCGAGCCCCGGCGCCCACACGCACACGGCCATCTCCCCAGGCAGCACCGCCACGATCCCGCCGCCGACGCCGCTTTTCGCGGGCAGCCCGACGCGATACACGAAATCGCCGGCCGCATCGTAGGTGCCGCAGGTCAGCATCAGCGCCGACAGCCGCTTCGCGGAACTCGAATCGACGATCCGCTCGCCGGTCACCGGCGCGACGCCGCCGTTCGCGAGGAACAGCGCGGCGCGCGCCAGCTCGACGCAGTTCATCGTGATCGCGCACTGGCGGCAATACGCGTCGATCACCGTGTCGGGCGGCATCTGCATGTTGCCGAAGCTCGCCATGAAGTGCGCCATCGCGCGGTTGCGCTCCGCGTGCTGCAGCTCCGACAGCGCGACGCGCGAATCGTAGTCGATATCGGTCGCGCCGATCAGCCGCCGCACGAATTCGACGAGCGCCGTCTCGGCCTTCACGAAGCGGCGGCACAGCACGTCGGTGACGACCAGCGCGCCGGCATTGATGAACGGATTGCGCGGCTTGCCGCGCTCGCTTTCGAGCTGCACCAGCGAATTGAACGCGGTGCCGGACGGCTCGCGGCCGACCCGCTCCCACAGCGCATCGCCCAGCAACTGGAACGCGAGCGTGCACGCGAACAGCTTCGAGATACTTTGGATCGAGAAGCGCTCGTGCGCGTCGCCGACCGTGTAAACGTTTCCGTCGAGCGTCACGACGGCCATCCCGAACTTGTCGGCAGGGATTTTCGCGAGTTCGGGAATATAGTCGGCTACCCGTCCCTGGCCAATCCAGGGGGCGAGTTCGGTGTGGATGCGATCGAGGATGGTCTGGTAATTCATCACGTCAGGCAGGGTAGATGCGTGGCCCGGATTCCGGCGAGCCCGTATGGAACCGTCCCGGCGCCGATTCGTCAAGCGTGGCCGGCATCGCGCCCTTATTTTCAAGACCGGCAAACGGGCAAGCGGCGGGCGCAGTATCATGCGGTACGTTTCGGCCGATGGCCGGCGTCCGGCATCGGCCGGCGCCGCCGCGGCTACCCCGATGACCCGACCGCTGCCCATGTCTTTTCGCATCCTGCTCGTCGAAGACGACACCCGCCTGTCCACGCTGATCGCCGGCTACCTGCGCAAGAACGACTATGAAGTCGACACTGTGCTGCATGGTGACGCCGCGGTGCCGGCGATCCTGTCCATTCGCCCCGATCTCGTCATTCTCGATGTGAACCTGCCGGGCAAGGACGGCTTCGAGATCTGCCGCGAGGCGCGCAAGCAGTACGACGGCGTGATCATCATGGTGACGGCGCGCGACGAGCCGTTCGACGAGCTGCTCGGCCTGGAATTCGGCGCGGACGACTACGTGCACAAGCCGGTCGAACCGCGCATCCTGCTCGCGCGGATCAAGGCGCAGCTTCGCCGCGCGCCCGCACGCACGGTCGAGAGCGTCGCGTCGCAGCCCGAACGCTATGCATTCGGCAAGTTCTCGATCGACCGCACCGACCGCAGTGTCGTGCTGCCCGACGGCAGCACGCCCGATCTGACGTCGGCCGAATTCGACCTGCTGTGGGCGCTCGTGTGCCATGCGGGCGAGGTCGTCAGCCGCGACGACCTGATGCTGCAGTTGCGCGGCGTCGAATTCGACGGCCTTGATCGTACGATCGACGGGCGCATCTCGAAGCTGCGCCGCAAGCTGCGCGACGACGCGAGCAACCCGCAGCGGATCAAGACTATCCGCAGCAAGGGTTACCAATTCAGCAAGCACGCGTGGGAATGACGCCGCCGTCAGGCGACGCCGTCACGTTCCGCGCCAGCAATCCGCCCGCCAGCCGGGAGCCGCGATGATCCGACGAACCCGTTCGCACGCCGATGCACCGCCGTTGTCGACGCTGCGCTATGTCAAATGGCGCTGGCTGCATTTCCGTCGCGCGTGGACCGATACGCGCGCCGACCGCATTCCGAGCTGGTCGCGCCTTTACGTGCGCACCTACCTGCATCTGCTCGGCCTCGTGCTGCTGACCGCGCTCGTGCCGGCGCTCGCGCTGTGCGTCGAATTGTCGCCGCAGGTGGTGTGGCATGCGTTCGACGCGCTGCCGGGCGATATCTGGATCGTGCTCGCGTTCGTGTTCGCGGCGCCCGCGCTCGCCGCGTACCGGTGGATGCGGCCGGTCTGGTCGGATCTCGTGATGGTGCGCGAACGCGCGATCGACTTCACCGGCGGGCGCTTCAACACGCGTGCGCGCGAATCGCACAGCGTGATCATCGGCCCGCTCGCGCGGACGCTGAACGCGCTCGCGATGCGGATGGAGCGGCTGATCGCCGCGCAGCGCGATCTCACGAACGGCATCTCGCACGAGCTGCGCACGCCGCTCGCACGCGTGCGCTTTGCGCTGGAGATGCTGCGCGAGCCCGCTTCTGCCGCGGAATACCAGGGCGCGCTCGAGAGCATCGCGCAGGACGTGACCGAGCTCGAGGAATTGATCGACATGAGCCTCACGTTCGCGCGGCTCGAATACAGCTCGCTGCAGTCGAACCTCGAGATGACTGCGCCCGTCGCGTGGTTCGAGCACCAGGTCAACGACGCGCAGCTGCTGTATCCGGAGTGCACGATCGAGTCGCGCGTCGCGCTCGAGTCGAACCTGCGCGTGAAGATGGACCGGCGGCTGATGTCGTACGCGATGCGCAACCTGCTGCGCAACGCGAGCAAGTATGCGCAATCGCGGATCGTCGTCGGCATCGCGATGGAGCACGGCAACATCGGGATCTTCGTCGAGGACGACGGCCCCGGCGTGCCGGAGCAGGAGCGCGAACGGATCTTCGACGCGTTCGTGCGGCTCGACCGCCGCACCGGCGGCTACGGGCTCGGCCTGTCGATCACGCGGCAGGTGCTCCATGCACACAACGGCCGGATCGCAGTCGTCGATCCGGTGGAGCTCGGCGGCGCGCGCTTCGAGATCAGCTGGCCGATCGGCACGGCGCGCGCCGCGGCCGGCCCGTCGTCCTGACGGCGGGCGCAACAGGCCGTTTCGCGCGACGCGGGCGCATCAGTACGTGCGGCCGAGCTGCAGGTAGAAGTTGCGGCGGCCGCCGGGCGCGAGCGCAACGCCGATGTAGACGGGCCCGAACGCGGTCGACAGGCTCGTGAAGAACGTATAGCTCTGCTTGAGCGCGCCGCCGCCGATCTGCTGGCCGCTCGACCAGACATTGCCGACTTCCGCGCTGGCGCCCACCGACAGCGCCTTGACCGGCGACGCGTTGAACGTCATCAACTGATTCATGTAGGTGATCTGGCCGTACGCGAGCTCGTTGCCGTTCAACTGGTCGGCCGCATAGGCGGACAGATGCTGGAAGCCGCCGAGCGTGAAGTTGAAGGCATTGATCAGGTTGGTGCCGCCGATGCTCTTGCCGCCTTCGATCGTCGCGCTGACGCTGTGCCGGCCGAACTGCTGCGCAATCATCGCCTTGCCGTAGATCTCGGTGTAAGGCGCGTCATTGATCCCGTCGTCGAACTCCTGTGCCGATCCTCCGTTGCGCGATACCAGCGAGCGTTCGACGCGCAGTTCGGTGAAATAGCCCTTGCGCGGGAACATCGGATCGTCGAGCTGGTCGATGACGAGCCGCGCACGCGCGGTCAGCGCCCGCGACGTGAAGCTCGGCCACAGCAGCGCCTGGCTGTTGCCGTCGTCGAACGGCAGGTTGTAGGTCGGCGAGCCGTGCCCGGTCACGTAACCTAGACCGATCCGGAAATCGCCGAGCCGCGCGATCGGCAGGCCGAGATCGAGCCCGGCGCGCGCGGTCTGCATCAGGTACTGCGTGACCTTCACGTCGCCGGTGTTGTCGTACAGGTTCGCGTAGCGGCGCTGGTATTCGGCGTAGGGCGCGACATAGACGCCGTACGCCATCGGCAGCGGCTGGCGCAATTCGACGCGCGCCGACTGCAGGTCGCTGCCGATCGTCGTATCCGCGCGGAACTCGAGGCCCGATTCGGTGAGCCAGGGCCGCCGGTAGCCGACATGCAGGCGGAAGCCGCCCTCGTCGGTCGAACTGCTCGACATGCCCAGGCCGAACAGCAGGAAATTCGGCCCCCAGTATTTCTCGCGCGCATTGATCTCGAGCACGTTGTCGTTGCCGTGGCTCACGACCTGCTGGGTGACGCTCTCGAAATTGCCGCCGGTCGTCAGCCCGAGCAGATCCTGGCTGACGGACTGCGGATCGTAGAGGTCGCCGGGCTTCACGTGCAGCGCATCGCTGACGACGCGCTTCGGCACGCCGCCGCTCGTCTTGATCTCGATGCGCGTGATCCGGACCGGCGGCGGCAGCGGCTGCGCATGCGCGGAGCGGTAGGCGGCGTATTCGTCGGGGGGCAGCGCGTAGCGCTTCAGGCGCGGCAGCGCGGCGGTTGCCGCCGCTTCGCCGGCGGAGATGGCCTGGCGCGCGTTCTGGAAATCGGTGAAGCCGAGCGAGCCGAGCTCGGGCGTGAGCAGCACGTCGTTCGCGGTGATCTGCCGGCGCTGGGCCGACACGTTCTGGCGAATCAGGATACCGACCATCTGCTGCATCACGTCGGCGGGCGACGCGAGCGCGTCGAGCGGGCGCAGCTGCGAGCCGATGTCGACGGCGATCACGACGTTCGCGCCCATCTGCCGTGCGGTGTCGACCGGCAGGTTGCTGACGAGGCCGCCGTCCACCAGTGCGCGGCCGTTGATCTCGGCCGGCGCGAACAGGCCGGGCATCGCCATGCTCGCGCGGATCGCGAGCGGCAGCGAGCCGTGGTCGAGCACGACCATCTGGCCCGTCTGCAGGTCGGTCGCGACCGCGCGGTACGGAATCGGCAGCCGATCGAACGGCTGGTTGGTCGGCACGGAGGCGGTCCAGTCGGCGAGCAGCGCCTGCAGCCGGTTGCCCTGCACGAGGCCGACCGGCGCCTTCACGCCGCTTTTGCCGAAGCCGAGCGTCAGGCCGTTGATGTACAGGCGTTCGTCTTCCCGGCTGGTTTGCGGCAGGTCCGCGCGGTCCGTCACGTCGAACGCGATATCCGCGAGGTTGACCTCCGACAGGCGCTTCTGCATGTCGTCGGCGGCCATCCCGCTCGCGTACAGGCCGCCGACCACCGCGCCCATGCTGGTGCCCGCGATGCAGTCGACCGGGATGCGGTTTTCCTCGAGCACCTTCAGCACGCCGAGGTGCGCGTAGCCGCGCGCGCCGCCGCCGGACAGCACGAGGCCGATCGACGGGCGGCCGGCCGGGCCGCCGTCGGCCGTGCAGTCGTGCGTGGCGGCGGGCGTCGCAGCGGGCGTTGCGGCGGAGGCAGCGGCCACCGGCGTGCCGGCCGCAGCGGGGGCGGGCGCGGTGGCGGTGGCCGGCAGCGGCTGCGCGGCGACCGTGCAGCACCAGAAGGCGACGAGCGTCGTGCAGAGCGGGCGCACCCGCGCCCAGCGGGAGGAAACGTTCGCTGTCATTGAGGAAATACCTGGCGTGATCGGGCGTCTGAAGCCTGCCGGGAGCAGGCAAGACCGAGAGATTACCGTGTTTTACAGGCGCAACGCGAGAGACCGTTTCGGAGTCCGACACCCTCGAAGTACTGGTTTCGGCAATTTCGTCGCGAAATAATCATCGGAATTGGCTAAAGTATCGGCACGATTTGCCGCTAACTTCATGATGGGGCGGCAGGCGCGCCGCGGGGATGCGGCGGGGCCGTCCCGGCCCGATCGTTCAAAAAGGCTTGATATGTCGACACCGCTGTTCGGAAAGTTGTTTGCGCAACCCGTTGCGATCGACCCTGGGACGGCGAGTACGCAGATCTATACGCACGAGCGCGGCGTGGTGCTGAACCAGCCGTCGGTCATCTGCTTCCGCAAGGCCGGTGCGAACGACGCGCGGCCGACGCTCGAGGCCGTCGGCGAGCGTGCGAAGGCGCTGCTTGGCCGCGAACCGGGGCATCTCGAAGCCGTGCGGCCGATGCGGCACGGCGTGATCGCCGACGCGCACGCGGCCGAACAGATGATCCGCAGCTTCATCGACATGTCGCGCACGCGTTCGCGCTTCGGCCGCCGCGTCGAGGTCACGCTGTGCGTGCCGTCCGATGCGACGGCCGTCGAGCGCCGCGCGATCCGCGAGGCCGCATTCGCGGCCGGCGTATCGGAGGTCGAACTGATCGAGGAATCGCTGGCTGCCGGGCTCGGCGCGGGCCTGCCGGTGACCGAGCCGGTCGGCTCGATGGTCATCGACATCGGCGGCGGGACGACCGAAGTCGCGGTGATCGCGCTCGGCGGCATCGTCTACCGCGAAGCGATCCGCGTCGGCGGCAGCCAGTTCGACGCGGCGATCGTGAACCATGTCCGCAACCTGTACGGCGTGCTGCTCGGCGAGCAGACGGCCGAGCACGTGAAGAAGACGATCGGCTCGGCCACCAGCGCGGTGCCGCGCACGACGACGCGCGCGGTCGGGCGCAGCATCAGCGACGGCCTGCCGCGCTCGGTCGAGCTGTCCAACCACGACGTCGCGGACGCGCTGGCCGCGCCGCTCAAGCAGGTGATCGGCGCGGTGAAGTCGGTGCTGGAAAACGCGCCGGCCGAGCTCGTGACCGACATCGCGAATCGCGGCGTGGTGCTGACGGGCGGCGGCGCGCTGCTCGCGGATCTCGAACGCCTGCTGTACGACGAGACGGGGGTGATCGCACGGATCGCCGACGAGCCGGCCACCTGCGCGGTGCGTGGCGCAGGCGAGGCGATGGGGCGGTTGGCGATGTGTCCGGCCGATTGACGCGGTTCGATTCGGGCCGGGCCGGGCATCGCTGCGCAACGCAGCCATTCACATTCTTTCGATCTCCGTAGCGCCGGCCCGCCCGCCAGCGCAAAGCGAGTCGGTCTTCTTTCCAGCAGGTCGGTAACGGCCCGGCATCGGCCGGCAGCGTGGACACGCGCGAGCGCGCCGTGCTAGCGTTACGCGCCCATGCCGGGCCGGGCCGGCCGATACGCCCGACGACCTGAGAGACCGAAAACCTTGAATTACCAAACCAAACGGGGCTTTGCGGCCCGGGCGGGCCGCCTGCTGGCCGTCGTCGCATGCATCTGGGTTGCCGCGGCCGTCGCGCTCGTCGCGTACGGGATGCGGATGCCGAGCGAGCCGGCCGACGTCGCCGTGATCTTCGGCAACGCGCTCGACGACACGGGCGCGCCGAAGCCCGTGCTCGCGGCCCGGCTCGACGTCGGCGTGCGCTGCTACCGCACGGGGCAGTGCCCGGCGTTTCTGGTCAGCGGCGCGATCGACGGCCCCGGGCTGAACGAGGCGACGGCCATGCGCGACTATCTCGTGGCGCGCGGCGTGCCGGCCGACCGGATCGCCGTCGACGACCAGGGCGACAACACGCTCGCGACCGCCCAGCACACGCTTGCGTACCTGCAGGCGCACCGCCTGTCGCGCGTGCTGATCGTCAGTCAGTACTACCATCTTGCGCGGGCGCGCCTTGCGTTCGAGCGCGTCGGCATCGCGCGGGCGAACATCTCCGCCGCGTATCCGCGCCGCTTCCAGTTGCGCGACGTCTATTCGAGCTGGCGCGAGGTGCCGGCCTACGCAGTATATGCAGTGCGTCTGTGGGCGAATCCCGACGCGCGGCCGGTCTCGTTCCGGCCGATGCTTTACCTGATGAGCCTGTTTTCATAAGACGGCGCACGGGGGCAAACGCGTCCGGCGCCTGATTTTCTCCTTCCTTCGGGCTTCCTGCCGTTTCACGCCGGATGCGGCGTTGTTTCCATTGTTTTCTCGCCGGCCGCACGGATGTCATCGGTGCCGGACAGGCGATAACGATTCGCGTTTCAGCTTTGATGCAAGACGGAAATCGAAACGATTTGGCCGATTGCATGCAAGTCCGTTTTTTATCTGTTGTTAAACGGACGCTGATTATCGGTATCGGCGATTCGCCGGCATGGAAATGCTGCGCCGCAAAATTCGTACGCGTTGAATTGAAGCCGCATATTAGCGTTTTTACGGATGCTGCGATTCCGGTGTTTTTGCGAAAAATCAAAATAAACAGGCGAAAAACATGCGGAGAACCGCAGAAAGCATGTGGCGGCGGGTAAAAAATACATCCATCTTGGCCCTGATCCGATGGGTAAACATCGACTGGAAAATGGCGTGAGTTTGATATAGCCTTGTCTGACAAAAAGCAGGGAAGTAATCAAATCAACCAAAAATTCGCTGCAGAGAAACAGGGGCCGCCATCATGTCATTCGACTAGTTTCGCGTCCGCAACCCGGGGCTGATTAAAAACTTATTCATGAATATGCCGACGTCGCATTGCGACCGCCGGTGTGCACGCCTTTATTCGCGATTTTCTGCTGCGTGCCGTCAGGTGCAGCCGCAATACCAAAACCAATATTGAGGGAAAGCATGAATCTTGCGCGTTCGAAAAAAGCCGGCGAGCCGTTTCCGAGACTGCTGTTGCCGACGGGTGTTTTCCTGGCGCTGTCCGGCGCCGGCGTCGTTCCCGCCCATGCGACCTGCAGCACGGCAGGCACCACGGTGACCTGTTCCGGCGTTGCGAACCCGCTGGCTCCCAGTTACGCGAACAGCGCGAACAACCTGAACGCGACGGTCAACCCCGGCGCGAGCGTCGGCGTGCTGCTCGGCGTCGGCGGCACGGCGATGTCGCTGACCGGCAACAACAACACGCTGACCAACAACGGCACGATCGATCCTTCCGCGCTCGGCTCGGGGCTCGGCGTGCTGTCGAGCGGCGCGGTCGTCGGCAATGCGTCGGCGAGCGCGAGCACCACCGTCGTCAACAACGGCACGATGAACGGCTCGACGGGGGTGGCGATCAGCGGCGTGACGGGCATGGCGCTGTCGGTCCAGAACGGCACGGGCGGCACGTCGCACATCACGAACACCGGCACGATCGGGTCCAACCCGCTGGTCGGCGCGACCCTCGTCGGCGCGGACGCGCCCGTGGTTGCCGCATATGGCGGCGGCACGGTCAATATGAGCAACAGCGGAACGATCAACGGCCGCGTATCGTTCGGCACGAACGGCACGCCCGGGCAGGGCAATACGTTCACCAACTCCGGCACGATCAACGGCGGCGTGTCGATGGGCGCGAACAGCACCAACACGTTCAATGCCGTGACCGGCTCGTCGGTCAACACGGCGGGCGGAACCGGCGGCGCGTTCAACATCACGGTCGGTCCGAACACGCTCAACGTGGCGGCGACCGGTATCGTCGACGGCGGCGCGGGCGGCAACAACACGCTCAATCTGCAGCAGGGCGCCACCCCGAACGGTACGATCGCGGTCAACAACTACATCAACTTCAACCACCTCGACGTCAACAGCGGCAACTGGGCGATCAACGGTGCATCCACCGCGCAGGATGCGACGCTGAACGGCGGTGTCGCGATCATCGGCGACAACGCGTCGCTCGGCACCGGCACCATCACGGCCAATGGCGGCGCGCTGCAGGCGGGCACGGCAGGGCTCAACGTCGCCAACGGCGTGACGCTCAATGCCGGCGGGCTGACGGTGCAGGGCGCGACCGGGCTCACGCTGTCGGGTACGGTGACGGGCACCGGCGCGCTGACGAAGAACGACGGCGGCACGCTGACGCTGTCCGGTGCGAGCACGTACTCGGGCGGCACGAACCTGAACGGCGGCGGTTTGGTCGTCGGCAACAATACGTCGCTGGGCACGGGCGCGCTGAACGTCAACACGAACGCGTCGCTCGACACGAGCGCAAACGTGACGCTCAACAACGTGGTCAATCTCGCCACCGGCACGACGCTGACGATCGGCGGCAGCAACGATCTCGGGCTGGCCGGCACGATCGGCGGAGCCGGCGGCCTCGTGAAGAACGGCGCGGCGATCACCACGCTGACCGGCGCGAATACGTATACCGGCGGCACGACGATCAACAGCGGGACGCTCGCGCTGGGCGCGGGCGGTAGCCTGGCGGCGACGGGCACGGTCAACCTGGCCGGCGCGGGCGCGACGTTCGACGTGAGCAGCGCATCGGGCGCGCAGACGATCGGCTCGCTGGCCGGCGCGGCCGGCACGAACGTGAACCTCGGCGGCAATTCGCTGACGCTCAACGGCAGCGCCAATGCGACCTATGCCGGCACGATCGGCGGGGCGGGCAGCGTGACGCTGTCAGGCGCCGGCACGCAAACGCTGACGGGCACGAACACGTATACGGGCGGCACGAACCTGAATGGCGGCAACCTCGCCGTCGGCAGCAATACGTCGCTCGGCATCGGCGCGGTGAACGTGAACGGTTCGTCGACGCTCGATGCGACCGCCAACGTGTCGCTCACGAACGACGTCAATATCGCGACGGGCACGACGCTGACGCTCGTCGGCAACAACGGTGTCGGCCTGAGCGGCGTGATCGCCGGCGGCGGCGGGCTCGTGAAGAACGGCGCGGCGGCGGTGACGCTGTCCGGCGCGAACACCTATACGGGCGGCACGACGCTGAACGCCGGCGGCCTGGTGCTCGGCAACGGCTCGGCGCTCGGCACCGGCGCGCTGACCGTCGGCGGCGCGGCGACGCTCGATACGACCACGAGCCTGACGGTCGGCAACGCAATCGATCTCGGAACGGCCACTACGCTGACGCTCGGCGGCAGCAACGCCCTCGGGTTGAGCGGTGCGATTTCCGGTGCGGGCAGCCTCGTGAAGGACGGCGCGGCGACCACCACGCTGACGGGCGCGAACACGTATACGGGCGGCACGACGATCAACGCGGGCACGCTGGCGATCGGCGCGGGCGGCAGTCTCGCGGCAACGGGCACGGTGAATCTCGCCAACGCCGGTGCGGCGCTCGACATCAGCACGGGCGGCGCGCAGGCGATCGGTGCGCTGTCGGGCGTGGCGGGCACGAACGTGAGCCTCGGCGGCAACGTGCTGACGCTCGGCGGCACGGCCAGCGGCACCTTCAGCGGCGCGATCTCCGGCACCGGCGGCCTGACGCTGGCCGGCACCGGCACGCAGACGCTGAACGGCGCGAGCACCTATACGGGCGGCACGAACCTGAACAGCGGCGGCCTCGTGCTCGGCAACGCAGCGGCGCTCGGCACCGGCGCGCTGAACGTCGGCGGCGCGGCGACGCTCGATACGACCACGAACCTGACGCTCGCCAACGCCGTCAATCTCGCCGGCACCGGCTCGACGCTGACACTCGGCGGCAGCAACGCTCTCGGGCTGGCCGGCTCGATCGGCGGCGCCGGCAGCCTCGTGAAGAACGGCACGACGACGACGACGCTGACCGGCGCAAACACGTACTCGGGCATCACGACGATCAACAGCGGCACGCTCGCGCTCGGCGCGGGCGGCAGCTTCGCGTCGACCGGCGCGGTGAACCTGGCCGGCGCGGGCGCGGCGCTCGACCTGAGCGGTGCAACGGGTGCGCAGTCGCTCGGCGCGTTGTCGGGCGTCGCGGGAACGAACATCAGCCTTGGGGGCAACGCACTGACGCTCGGCGGGACCGCCAGCGGCACGTTCAGCGGGACGATCGGCGGCGCGGGCAGCGTGACGCTGGCCGGCACCGGCACGCAGACGCTGAACAGTGCGAATACCTATACCGGCGGCACGAACCTGAACAGCGGCAGCGTCGTGCTCGGCAACGCCGCGGCACTCGGCACCGGCGCGCTGAACGTCGGCGGCGCGGCGACGCTCGATACGAACGCGAGCCTGACGGTGAGCAACGGGGTCAATCTCGGCACGGGTGCGGCGCTCACGCTGGGCGGCAGCAACGCGCTCGGGCTGAGCGGTGCGATTTCCGGCGCGGGCGCACTTGTGAAGAACGGCGCGGCGACCACGACGCTGACCGCTGCGAACACCTACACCGGCGGCACGACGATCAACGCGGGCACGCTGGCGCTCGGCGCGGGCGGCAGCCTCGCGTCGACGGGCGCGGTGAACCTGGCCGGCGCGGGCGCGACGTTCGACGTGAGCGGTGCGGCGGGCGCGCAGACGATCGGCGCGCTGGCCGGCGCGGCCGGCACGAACGTGAATCTCGGCGCGAATGCGCTGACGCTGAACGGTGCCGGCACCGCATTCGGCGGCACGATCGGCGGCACGGGCGGCGTCACGGTGGCGAGCGGCACGCAGGTGCTGACCGGCAGCAACACGTATACGGGCGGCACCACGATCGCGGCCGGCGGCACGCTGCAACTCGGCAACGGCGGCACGTCGGGCAGCATCGCCGGCAACGTCGTCGACAACGGCGCGCTGGTGTTCAATCAGTCCGGCAGCGTGACGGTTGCAAGCGTGCTGTCCGGCACCGGTTCGCTGACGCAGGCCGGCAGCGGGCAACTGACGCTGACGGGCACGAATACGCTGAGCGGCCCGACCACCGTCAGCGCCGGCACGCTCGCCGTCAACGGTTCGCTCGCCCAATCGGCCGTGACCGTGCAGAACGGCGCGACGCTGACGGGCACCGGCACGATCGGCGGCCTCGTGGTGCAGGGCGGCGCGACGGCCGCCGCGTCGCAGCCGGGCGCGGCACTGAACGTGGCCGGCAACGTCACGTTCCAGCCGGGTTCGACGTTCCAGGTCGCGGCCACGCCGCAGCAAAGCGGCAGCGTCGCCGCGACGGGCACGGCGACGCTGAACGGCGGCACCGTGCAGGTGCTCGCGAACCAGACCGGCTATCAGCCGGGCACCACCTACACGATCCTCACCGCCTCGTCGGGCGTGCAGGGCGCATTCAGCCAGGTGACGGCGAACTACGCGTTCCTAATGCCGACGCTCAGCTACGATCCGGATCACGTGTACCTGCAACTGGTCGGGAACGGCACCGCGCTGCCCGACGTCGCGACGACGCCGAACCAGCGCGCGGTCGCGACCGCGCTCGGCGGGCTCGGCGCCGGCAACCCGCTGTACGACGCGGTCCTGACGACCGACGCGGGCACCGCGCGCCGCGCATACGGGCTGCTCGACGGCGAACTGCACGCGAGCCTGAAGAGCATGCTGCTGCTCGACAGCCGTTATGTGCGCGACGCGGTGACCGATCGGGTCCGCCAGGGTCTCGCGCCCGGATCGGGCCCGCTCGCCGCGCTGTCTTCGGGCGGTGCCGCGCTGTGCGGCGACAACACGGCCGGCGCGGTCGACCCGACGCTGCCGCCGGAACGCCGGATCGGTTCGCGCGACGGCTGCTACGGCGGTACGCCATACCAGCCGGTCGTCTGGGGGCAGGCGTTCGGCGGCCGCAGCCGGCTTGCCGGCGATGGCAACGCATCGACGATCAAGCGCAGCATGACGGGCTTCATCGCCGGTGCCGACATGGCGTTCAACGACAAGTGGCGCGCGGGCCTGGCCGCGGGCGTCACGCACGGCTCGCTCGACAACGACCAGAGTTCGTCGGCGTCGGTGAACAGCTACTACCTGTCGCTGTACGGCGGTGCGCAGTACGGTGCGCTCGGCGTGCGCGGCGGCGCGTCGTACACGTGGTACCGGATCAACAGCGACCGTAATCCGGGCTTCGCGGGCTTCTCCGATCACGACTCGGCCGGTTACAACGCGAATTCGGCGCAGGTGTTCGGCGAAGTCGGCTACGCGCTGCCGGTCGGGCCCGTCGCGATCGAACCGTTCGCGGGCATCGCGTACGTGAACCTGCATACCGACGGCTATACGGAAAGCGGCGGCGCGGCAGCGCTGCGCGCCGGCGGCGAGACGACCCACGTCGGCTTCTCGACGCTCGGCCTGCGCGCGGCGTCGCAGCTCGGCTCGATCGCGAGCGGCACGTTCACCGCGCGCGGGACGGTCGGCTGGCGCCACGCGTTCGGCAACGTGCGGCCGTCGTCGACGTTCGCGTTCGCGAACGGCGGCACGTCGTTCCAGGTGTCGGGCGTGCCGATTGCTCGCGACAGCGCAGTGCTCGAGGCCGGCATCGACGCGAACATCACGAAGCGCCTGACGCTCGGCCTCACGTACAGCGGCCAGTACGGCAGCGGCGTGCGCGACAACGCGGTGCTGGGCAACATCCTGTGGAAGTTCTGACCGGCGCGTAATACGCCCACGTCGGCGCCGGCCTCGGCGCTAGCCCGCGACGCCATGCGGTGACGGAAACGTCGCATGGCGTCGCGGCCGTTTCGTCGCTGCGCGCGTCCCCCGTTCTGGCCTATCCTGTGCGAAACACGCGACGCGCGCCGCGCGTTGCGCCTCGACACAGGAGCATCGATGCCGAATCACGCCGAAGCCACGACGACGCAGGCGCCGCAAGTCGCGCCTGTTGCCCCGACCCCAGCGTCAGGCCCTGCATTCATCGCACCCGAAGCCGATCCGCAGGCGCTCGCGCGCGGCAACCAGTACGTGCTGAAATCCGGCGACGCATTCGTGGTCGGCGATGCGCTCGGCGACATCGGCGGCCACGACGACGGCCTGTTCGTCGACGACATGCGCGTGCTGTCGAAATGGCGCCTGACGTTCGGCGGCCGCGCGCCGTCGCTGCTGTCGGGCGCGACGAGCGCCGACAACGCATCGTTTACCGCACACCTGACCAACCGCCCGCTGCCGCCGCTCGGCGGCAAGGAGACGCCGGAGGGCGTGATCCATATCGAACGGATGCGCGTGCTCGCGGGCGACATACTGTACGAAGCGCTGACGCTGACGAACTACGGCGCGAGCGAAGCCGAGGTGCCGCTGTCGCTGTCGTTCGCGGCCGATTTCAAGGACATGTTCGAGGTGCGCGGCACGCAGCGCCCGAAGCGCGGCACGGTGGCTGCGCCGCGCGTCGATGCGGGCGCGGTGCGGCTGCGCTACGACGGCCTCGACGGCGTCGAGCGCAACGTGACCGTGCATTTCTCGCCGGCGCCCGACGCACTGTCGGTCGATCGCGCCGACTACACGCTGACGATCGCCGCGCAGGCGTGCGTGTCGATCTACCTGACCGTCGACGCGACGCTCGGCCCGGCGCACATCGAAGGGCCCGGGTGCGGCCGCGTCGCGCTGCGCACCGCGCTGGTCGGCGTGCACCGCGAGATGCGCGCGCGGCGCGAGTCGATGGCGCGCGTGAACACCGGCAATCCGCTGTTCGACGCATGGCTCGACCGTTCGCTCGCGGATCTCGGGCTGCTCACGACGCAGCTCGACACGGGGCCGTACCCGTATGCGGGCATTCCGTGGTTCTCGACGCCGTTCGGCCGCGACGCGGTGATCACGTCGCTGCAGATGCTGTGGCTGCAGCCGTCGCTCGCACGCGGCGTGCTGCGTTTCCTGGCCGAGCATCAGGCGCGCGAAACGTCCGCGTTCCGCGACGCGGAGCCCGGCAAGATCATGCACGAGTTCCGCCGCAGCGAGATGGCCGCGACGGGCGAGGTGCCGTTCGCGCTGTACTACGGCGGCGTCGACACGACTCCGCTGTTCATCGTGCTGGCCGGCGCGTATGTCGAACGCACCGGCGACGATGCGCTGATCGACGAGCTGTGGCCCGCGCTCGAGCGCGCCGCGCAATGGGTGATCGACAAGTGCGACCGCAATCCTTACGGACTGCTCGATTATCAGCGCACGTCGGAGCGCGGCCTCGCGAACCAGGGCTGGAAGGACAGTCACGATTCGGTGTTTCATGAGGACGGCCGCTTCCCGGACGGGCCGATCGCGCTCGTCGAAGTGCAGGCCTATGCGTGCGCGGCGCTCGATGCGATGTCGGCATGCTCGCACCGGCGCGGCCACGCGGCCGACGCCACGCGCTACGCGCTGCGCGCGAAGGCGCTGCGCGAGCAGGTCGACGCGCTGTTCTGGATGCCGGAAGGCGATTTCTACGGGATCGCGCTCGACGGTCATGGCGACCTGTGCCGCGTGTTCGCATCGAACGCGGGCCACCTGCTCGCGTTCGGCCTGCCCGACGCCGAGCGCGGCGCGGCGGTCGCCGGCGTGCTCGGCTCGACGCTGTTCCAGACGGGCTGGGGCATCCGCACGCTGGCGGCCGGCCAGCCGCGCTTCAACCCGATGGCGTATCACAACGGCTCGGTGTGGCCGCACGACAATGCGCTGATCGCACGCGGCCTCGCGCGCTACGGCGACAAGACGGCTGCGGTGAACCTGCTGCGCGCGCTGTTCGAGGCGGCGGTGAGCTTCGAGATGCGGCTGCCCGAGCTGTTCTGCGGGTTCCCGCGCCGGCGCGGCGAACCGCCGACCGCGTATCCGGTTGCGTGCCTGCCGCAGGCGTGGGCGGCCGGTGCGCCGTTCATGATGCTGCAGGCGTGCCTCGGCGTGAGCATCGATGCATCGCGCCACGAGGTGCGCGTCGAGCGCCCGACGCTGCCGGAAGGTGTCGACTGGCTGCGGATCGATGCGCTGCGCGTCGGCGACGAAACCGTGTCGCTGACGTTCCGCCGCGTCGACGGCCATGTCGTCGCGTCGGCCGAGCAGCCGGGCCGCGTGAAGGTGGTCGCGGTGCTGTAGTGCGGCGACGTGCAAACGTTGCGCGATGTCGCGCCACGTTTGCACGCAGCGGCATAGAATCGTGACATGACCCTTGAACGATGGCGGAGGTAAACGATGACGACCGACAACCGGCCCGACGACGGTGAACAGAAGCTCGAGAATCTGGAGGCGGCGGTCGACCACCTGCACAAGTCGATCGAATCGCAGAGCATCGCGGTCGGCGCGGCGAAGGGCATCCTGTTCAGCCTGATCGAAACGCTCGGCGCACTGATCGGCGATCCCGACCTGCCCGAGCATGCGCGTTCGGGTTACGAGGCGCTGCGCGACAAGGCGAGCGAATTGCGCGGCGGGCTCGACCGGCATTGACGCGCGGATTGCGCCGGCGCCCGCCGCACGGGCGGCGCCGGCGCTGCCCGATTCTGCAGACGAAGCACAAATTCCCTTGCGCTCAATGAGTTAGGCGGCCGATGCGCAGGATATCCACAAGCTTGCCAACACAATCTGTGGAGAACCGGCCGAGGGCACGGCACGCGCCCGGCGTGCGGTTCGAATGACCTTGCGCTGCCGCATCCTTGACCCGTCAAGGTCCGTAAATCGAATCCCCTTGTGTATCAATATGTTACGCATCTGGTCTGGCGGATATCCACAGGCTTGCCAACAAAATCTGTGGACAACTCGCGATCGATTGCGTCGCACTGGTTGAGGATCCGGCCTGAACGCGATCGGCCTGCGAGGCCCGCGCGCATGGGCTGCCCGATGTCTGCGTAGGCACGGTAATTCGTGCGCGATCAAGGGCTTAGGTCCCGGGTACCCAGGATATCCACATCCTTGCCAACACTTTCTGTGGACAAGCGCGGCCGCGTTACGCGGCCGGTGCCGTGTCGGCCGCTTCGGCCGCGATCCAGTCGCGAAAGAGCGTCATCGCGGGCGTGAGCGGTTTCGACTTCAGCGACGTGAGCCAGTAGCCGCCCGCGCGCACGTCGATGTCGAGCGGTCGCGCGAGCAGGCCGAGCTGCAGTTCGCGCGCGAACATGCAGGCCGGCGCGAGCGCGACGCCCGCGCCCTGCATCGCGGCCTCGACCATCAGCCGCGACGAATCGAACACCGGCCCGTTGACCGCCCACGGTTCGAGCTGCGCGGCGTCGAACCAGCCGAGCCATTCGTCGGTGCGGTACGAGCGCAGCAGCGTTTCATTCGCGAGATCGGCCGGCTGCGCGAGGCGCCGCGCGATTTCCGGCGCGCACAGCGCGGTGAGCGGCGCATCGAGCAGGCGCTCGTTGCGCGTCGCCGGCCAGTTGCCTTCACCGAAACGGATCGCGAAGTCGAGGCCCTCGGCGGCGAGGTCGACGACGTTGTTGTTGGTCCGCAGCCGCAGCTCGACGAACGGGTGCGTATCGCCGAACTGCTTCAGCCGTGGCATTAGCCAGCCTATGGCAAAGGTGCCGACGACACCGAGCGTCAGCACCTCGTGGAAACGCCCGCCGTCGAACTGCTTGAGCACCGTCTCGATGCGGCTGAACGCATCGCTCAGCACGGGCAGTAGAGCGCGCCCCTCGTCGGTGAGCCCGAGGCCGCGCGGCAGCCGCGTGAACAGCGTGCAGCCGAGCCGTTCCTCGAGCGAACGCACCTGCTGGCTGACCGCGGCCTGGGTCACGCTCAGCTCGAGGCCGGCGCGCGTGAAGTTCAGGTGGCGCGCGGACGATTCGAACGCGCGCAGCGCATTGAGCGGAAGATGAGGGCGGAGCTTAGTCATAAGATTTTCTTTTGTCAGCGCTCAATTATCGTTGCTTGTCAGGCAACCGTAAAGTCCCGATAGTGCTGTCTCGGCGGCCGGCCGTTTTCAACACCATTTCGCGTCCATTCCATCACGAGACAACCGACATGACCTACTCATCGAAACGTCGAACCCTGTTGCTGGCCGCCGCGACGGCGCCGCTCGCCCTGACCGTCGCGGCGTGCGCGTCGTCGCAGGCCGCTGCGCCGAACGAGGCTGCGACGCCGGACGTCGCAGCCGCTGCCGCCGCGGCGGCGCTTGCCCATCTCGAACGCGACGCGGGCGGCCGTCTCGGCGTGTGCGCGATCGACACCGCGAGCGGCCGGCGCGTGGCGCATCGCGCCGCCGAACGCTTCCCGTTCTGCAGCACGTTCAAGGCGATGCTGAGTGCGGCGGTGCTTGCGCAGAGCGTTGCGCGTCCGGGATTGCTGCAACAACGCGTGACGTACGGAAAGGCCGATCTCGTCAACTATTCGCCGGTGACGGAGAAGCATGTCGGCGCGGGCATGACGGTTGCCGAACTGTGCGAGGCCACGATCCAGTACAGCGACAACTCGGCCGCGAACCTGTTGATGAAGCTGATCGGCGGCCCGTCGGCGGTGACTGCATATGCTCGCTCGATCGGCGACGACACGTTCCGGCTCGATCGATGGGAGACCGAACTGAATACCGCACTGCCGGGCGACCTGCGCGACACGACGACGCCGGCCGCGATGGCCGCGAGCATGCGCGTGCTGACGCTCGGCGATGCGCTGCCGGCCGCGCAGCGTGCGCAGCTCGTCACGTGGCTGCGCGGCAACAAGGTCGGCGACAAGCGGATCCGCGCGGGCGTGCCGGCCGGGTGGACGGTCGGCGACAAGACGGGCACCGGCGACTACGGGACGACGAATGATGCGGGCGTCGTGTGGGCGCCGTCGCGTGCGCCGATCGTGCTGGCCGTGTACTACACGCAGGCGCGTGCCGATGCGCGGGCGAAGGACGATGTGATCGCCGACGTCGCGCGCGTCGTGGTTGCGGCATTCGGTTGAGCAGGGCGGTGCGGCGTGCGCGACGGGATGCGCTTGCAGGCCGTGCCGCAGTCGTGACCCGTGCGACCAAACGTTGTGCGATCAACGACTTAGCTCGCGCATGCTCAGGATATCCACATGCTTGCCAACAAAAATTGTGGACAAGCTCGCGGGCGGTCGCGTTCGTCGTGACGCGTTTGAAGCGGCGCGGACAAAGTCTTACGGATCAAGCGGTTGGCCGTGGTATGCGCAGGCTATCCACACGCTTGCCAACAAAATCTGTGGACAAGCGGGTACGCCGGCGCGGCAGGCTGCCCGTCACGCGTCGAGGCGATGCGCGAGCGGCGATTTGCCGGCCGCGTGCCGCATTCGAAGCGGCGCGGACAAAGTCTTACGGATCAAGCGCTTGGTCGCGGTATGCGCAGGCTATCCACATGCTTGCCAACAAAATCTGTGGACAAGCCCGAGCGTCCGCCGTCGCGGCGTTCAGCCTTGCCGATCGTCGACGGCGGGCCAGCGCGCGAACGCGAACACCCACAACATGATGAAGTTCAGGACCGGGACGAACATCGCCAGGATCCACCAGCCCGAATGCCCGGTGCGCCGGACGATGCGGACATACGGATAGACGACGACAGCGACGAGCACGAGCGAGACGAGCAACTGCCACGCGGTGAAGTGTTCCATGGCCTTCCTCGGAGTGATGTGTCGTGGTGTGCGCCGGCGGAACGGCCGGCACGTTGCGCCGACGCGCGAAGCCGGCGATGCGCGGCCGCGTGCGGCTCGCGTGATAGTGACGCGCGGCGGGCGCGAGCGTCAAGGCGCGGGCGGCGCGCCGCCGTCGCGCCGGATCATTCCGTATTCGCGCATGCTCGCGCCGCATGTTGCCGAAACGCTGACGCGGCGCATGAACCTGAGGCGGATCAACGGGTTAGCGCGCGCGTGCGCAAGATATCCACAAGCTTGCCAACAAAATCTGTGGGTAAGTGGCGCGGCGCATGGCCGGCACGCGTGTGGCGACCGCGACGTGCATCGCCGTGGCGTCGTGATGCGAAGTGCGGCGATGCGATGCGCGTGAAGGTCATTGCACGCGCCTCGTCTGCATCACGCGTGCCAAAGTCCATCGGATCAAGGGTTTAGCGCTGCGGTGCGCAGGATATCCACAAGCTTGCCAACATTTTCTGTGGAGAACTGCGCGTTCGCGATCGGCGGGCACGACACCAACCTATGCCACGTGTTGCCTCGATTCGCGCGGGAACTCACGCAGTGCAAATACCGGCCACGCCGACTTTCTGGAACAGGTGCGGGCTGGCGACGGCGGACGACGGATAGGCCGAGAGCTTGGCGACGAACTCGGGATGCGTGAAGGCCGCACGAAACGCGTGCGTCGATTCCCAGATCGCGTAGTTCAGGTAAGTCGGACTGTCGCCGAGCGCGCGATGAAGCTGGGTCGAGATGAATCCCGGCTGCCGCTTCATGAATTCGGCGTCGTCCTTCCACACGGCCAGAAAGTCCGCTTCGTCCGCGGGATCCAGCGTGAACACGTTGACGAGGACGACGGGCTCCGCGTCGATGGCGATCTGTTGCTGGATCGGAAATGCCGGATCCATCGGCTTGAACTGAGGCATGGGAACTCCTGAGGGGCGTGCGGCAATCGTGCGGTTACGCTTGGCCATCCTGGTCATGCGCGACGGACATCGCCGACAGCACGCGAATCGCCGCATCCAGGTCAGTTGAACTGAAGTCGCCGGCAATGTCGCGAACGTGCTGTTGCCATTGCCCGACCACGGCCTGATAGGCCGCGTCGCCGCGAGGGGTCAGCGCATACAGCGGCGAGCGCTTGTGCGCCGGGTTCGGCAGCGACCGGACCAGCCCTTCGTCGACCAGCACGTTGATCTGTTTCAGCACGGCCTGCCGGGTGATACCCATCGCGTCGGCGATCTGCGGGATGTTCGGGGCTTCCGGCGCCATCGAGATCGCGCCGAGCACTTGCCAGCGCGCACTGGTCAAGCCGTGCGGCCCGGCAAAGGCGTTGCCCCATTCGATCAGCAGACCGTTCAAGCGGAATACGGATAGCGCGACGGCGGTCAACTTTTCGGATTTCGTCATATTCGATCCGCGTGATGAATTGACAACTACTTTACGTAATAGACAACTGGTTGTCAAATTTGCGTGTATTTGCAACCGCATGGCGCATTTGCCGCGCACGCGTGATAATCCCTTTCCGATCAATGGCTTGGTGCCGTTAATGGAAGGTTGTCCACAAGCTTGCCAACATAATCTGTGGAAAAGCCGCCTGTCACGCACGCATCAGACTGGTGCAGGGAAGCGCACCGTGACAGTCAGCCCGCGCCCGCCGCGCGTGGTGCCGAGTGCGACCGTCGCGCGATGCTGTTCGGCGATCCGCTTGACGATCGACAGCCCGAGCCCGCTGCCCGACGACGTGACGGCCTGCGCACCCTCGCCGCGATAGAAACGTTCCCACACGTCGGTGCGCTCGGCTTCCGGGATCCCGGGGCCGTCGTCGGCGACTTCGAGCACGGGCGTCGTGCCGTCGATGCGCGCGGAAACATCGACGCGCGCGCCGTCGCCCGCATAGCGGATCGCGTTGTCGACGAGGTTGTTCAGCAGCACGCGCAGCGTGTCGATATTGCCCGCGGCCATCACGGGCGTTGCGACGATCGCGCCGAGATCGATCCGGTGCGCGTCGGCGACGCGCGCGCGGTCCGCGACCACCGACCGGCACAACGCGGCGAGATCGACGGGCGCTGACGCGGACGTGGCCGCTTGCGCATCGGGTTCGAGGCGCGCGAGCGTCAGCAGCTGTTCGGCGAGGTGGCCGAGGCGCGTCGTACCCGCATGGATCTGCGCGAGAATGCGCTCGCGCTCGTCGTCGGTCGCCGCGCGCCGCAGCAATTGCGACTGAATCGACAGCCCCATGATCGGCGTGCGCAACTCGTGCGCGGCATCGGCGATGAAGTGCCGCTGCAGCGTGAACGAGCGGTCGAGCCGCGCGAGCAGGTCGTTGATCGCTTCGGCGAGCGGCCGGACCTCGTTCGGCATCGATGCGACATCGACGGGTTCGAGATTGTTCGCATTCCTGCGTTTAAGGCCGGATGCGATCGTGCGCAGCGGCCGCAGTCCCGCGCCGATGCCGAACCACAGGCCGATCGCCAGCACCGGCAACATCGAGAACACCGGCCACAGCAGGTGCACGGCGATGCCTGCGATCGCTTCCCACCGCGCATGACGCGCCTGCGCGAGCCGGATCGTCGTGCCGCCGCGCTCGGTCACATAGGTGCGCCACGGCTGACCGCCGACGTCGATGCTCGCGATGCCCGTCTGCGCGGGCGGCGGCAGCTTCGAATCGCGGTCGGTCGAATACATGAGCGTGCCGTTGCGCCAGACCTGCAGCAGCACGGCATCGGGATCGCTGGCCTCGAAGCCGTGCTTGCCGTTGGCGCGGTTGCTGAACGACAGCTCGCCGTTCGGGCCGACGACGATCTGCTTCGACATGCTGCGCATCTGGTCGTCGAGCAGGTCGTCGAGTTCGCGCAGCGCGCCCCAGTAGGTGCCCGCGCTCGCGACCAGGCCGATCACGCACGCGGCCGGCAGCAGCCACATCAGCAGGCGCCGCCGCAGCGACGCGCTGCGCCAGCGCTCGATCGCGCGTTGCACGCGCATCATGCGCCGTCGCCGATCCGGTAGCCGACGCCGCGCACCGTGCGGATCATGTCGTGGCCGAGCTTCTTGCGCAGGTTGTGGATATGCACCTGCACCGCGTTGCTTTCGATTTCCTCGCCCCAGCTGTACAGCCGCTCCTCGAACTGCTCGCGCGAAATCACCGCGCCCGGCTCGCGCATCAGCTCGTGCAGCAGCACGAACTCCTTCGGCGACAGCGACACTTCTTCGTCGTCGAGCCAGACGAGGTGCTTGACGGGATCGAGCCGCAGCGGGCCGATTGCGAGCGTCGTCTGCGCACGGCCCGCATGGCGGCGGTTGACCGCGCGGATGCGGGCGAGCAGTTCGTCGAGCGCGAACGGCTTGACGAGATAGTCGTCCGCGCCGCTGTCGAGGCCGGCGATGCGGTCCGGCACGCCGTCGCGTGCGGTGATGATGATCGCGGGCAGGGTTTCGTCGCGGCGGCGCAGCGCGGCGAGCACCGACAGGCCGTCGCGGTTCGGCAGCCCGAGATCGAGCAGCAGCAGGCCGTAGCCGGTCGAGCGCAGCGCGAGCGACGCGGCGTCGCCGTCCTTCACCCAGTCGACCGCGAAGCCTTCCTGTTTGAGGCCCTGTTCGAGCCCGCTGCCGATCAGCGGATCGTCCTCGACGAGCAGTACGCGCATGAATTCGTGTCTCTTCAGCAGGGCGCCGCGGCGCCCGGGGTTCCCATGATAAGCGCACGCATCTTAGGCCGAGCTTAAATGCGGGCGGCGTGCGTCGGGCTTTCGACCCCGCCCGATGCGGCACCGTGTCGCCTCGGCGCGACCTTCAGGTTTGCTTAATCTTACGGTCCGTAATCTGGTGCCGTCGCGTTCAACGGGGCGCGGCATCACATCGAAGAAGAGGACCGACATCATGAAACAACTGGCCAGAATCCTGACGGTCGCGCTCGCCACGCT
This sequence comes from Burkholderia pyrrocinia, assembly GCF_022809715.1. Lineage (NCBI taxonomy): Bacteria > Pseudomonadati > Pseudomonadota > Betaproteobacteria > Burkholderiales > Burkholderiaceae > Burkholderia > Burkholderia pyrrocinia. Next base: position 1,319,489 of record NZ_CP094460.1, on the reverse strand, counting down.
GCCTGCCGCCGTCTACGCGCAATACACGGGACCGTCCGCGCTGACCACGACGACCGTGAAGGAACTGCTTGCGAACGGCAAGGACGATCAGCACGTGCAATTGCAGGGCCGTATCGTCAAGCATGCCGGCGGCGAGGATTACGAGTTCGCCGACGCGACCGGCACGATCCGCGTCGAGATCGACAACAAGCTGTGGGCGGCCGGGCAGCCCGTCAGCGACAAGAGCGAAGTGAAGCTGACCGGCGAATTCGAGCGCAAGTGGTCGGGCAAGGTGAAGGTCGACGCCGACCACGTCGAAGTGCTGCGCTGACCGGTGCGCGCGGGGCCGGTGATACCATGAACGACCGGTTCCCGTTCCCACCAAGATGGCCGCCAATTTCGACGAACTCGCGTCCCGGATCCGGGCGCAATTTTCCGAGCTGAGCCCGCAATTCCAGGCGGGCGCCGCATTCCTGCTCGATCATCCCGACGAGGTCGCCACCGCGTCGATGCGCAAGGTCGCGCAGCGTGCGCAGGTGCAGCCTGCGTCGCTCGTGCGGCTCGCGCAGCAATTCGGTTTCCCCGGCTGGAACGAGTTGCGCGACCTGTGCGTCGCGCGCGTGCGCACGCGCCCCGAGCCGCTCACGCAGCGTGCGCGCTCGCTCGTGCGGCCCGACGCGAAGGCATCGCTCGCGCACGACCTGCTCGCCGCGCAGCAGCACAACCTGTCGGTCACCGCCGCGCAGAACGAGCACGCGCTCGCGGATGCGGCCAAACTGATCCGCAAGGCGTCGCACGTGCATGTCGCGGGGTTCCGCTCGTGTTATCCGGTCGCGTTCGGATTCGTGTACGGCTACCGGCTGTTTCGTCCGACCGTGTCGCTGCTCAACGGCGTCGCCGGTTCGCTCGAAATGGAGCTGCGGACGATCGCGAAGCAGAGCGTGACCGTGGTCGTCAGCTTCGCGCCGTATTCGGCGGAAGCGACGCGCGTCGCGCAGGCCGCGAAGGCGCAGGGCAGCCGGATCGTCGCGATCACCGACAGCGCGGTGTCGCCGATCGCGCTGCATGCGGACGCGCAACTGATCTTCACGCACGACAGCCCGTCGTTCTTCCCGTCGCTGGTGGCCGCGCATGCGATGGCCGAGGCGCTGGTCGCGCAGTTGCTCGCGCTCGAAGGCAGCGATGCGATCGCCGCGCTCGAGCGCACCGAAGCGGAGTTGCATGCGAAGGGCGCTTACGTCGTCTGACGCGGCACGTGCGGCTTCGGTAGCGGGCTGAGCGGCCGTACGGCCGCACGCAGGCGCTGCGCCACGGTTGACGATGTTGCCGGCTGTCGCCTAGCATGGCGAACAGCGATGCAGGTCGCTTCCGGGTCCGCGGAAAGGGTTGAACCCACCTGTCGCAGCAAATCCAGTCTTCTCCTGTCCTTTGTGCTGGCGGTATTGCGGACCTTCGGCCATTTCTGCACGAGGATCCGCATGAACAAGCTGCCTCCCAAGGCCCATCCCGATCATCTGAAAAAGCAGGCCAAGGAATTGTTGCGCCTGTACCGGCAGGGCGACGCGCAGGCTGTCGTACGCTTTGTCCGGTTTCTCCCGGCCGCCGCGAACCGAACGCACGACGAAGCGCTCGCGCTCGGGCTGCGCCTGCACGACGCGCAGTCGTGCATTGCGCGCGAGTACGGCTTCGCGTCGTGGGCCGATCTCGGTGCGTTCGTCGAAACGCAGGCGCTCACGCAGCAACGGCGGTCGCTGCTGATACGGCGCTGGCTTGACCTGGCATACGGCGGCGACGTGACCGGCGGCTTCGACGCGGCCCGGCCGCGCGTCGCCGCGCAACTGCTGCACGACCAGCCCGATCTGGTTTCGGAAGATCGGACTGTCGCGTGCGCGGCGGGAGATCTCGACGCCGTAAAGGCGGCCTTGGCCGCAGATCCCGGATGGATCGCGCGCGCCGGCGGCGCGCTGAATCTGCCGCCGCTGATCGCCGTCACACATTCGCGGCTCGGGCAGATGCCCGAGTTCGCCGTCAGGCTGCGCGAATGCGCGCGTCATCTGCTCGATGCGGGCGCCGATCCGGACCAGCGGATCGGCAACCGGTTTCCGCCGGCCTCGCTCGCCGCGCCCGACGAGTCGGGCCCGCTGTCGGCGCTGTATGGTGCCGCGGGCGTCAATCGCGATCCGGTTCTCACGGCCATGCTGCTGGAAGCGGGCGCCGACCCGAACGACGGCGAATCGCTGTATCACTCGCTGGAGAACCCGGCATGCACGCGCCTGCTGCTCGAACACGGCGCGCGGGTGGGCGGGACGAATGCGTTGCGGCGCGCGCTCGACATGCGCGATGCGACCGCGCTCGAATTGCTGCTCGCGCATGGCGGCGACCCGAACGAACCGGCCGGAGAGGGGCCGACGAAGATGTGGGGCGCGCCGTTGTTGCGGGCGATTGCGGTGCGCTGCTCGGCGCGCCATGTTGCCGCGCTGCTGGCGGCCGGTGCCGATCCCGGCGCGCGGACCGCGGCCGGCGTCAGTGCGTACCGGCTCGCCATGCAGACCGGGTTGCCCGACGTCGCAGCGTTGTTGCGCGCGGCCGGCGCGGAGGAGACGCTCGGCGCGGAAGACGCGTTCGTGGCGGCCTGCGCGCGCGCCGACGCCGACGCCGCGCGGCGGATCCAGGCGCGGCATCCAGACTTGCCCGGTGCGCTGCCCGAAGACCGGCTGCGGCTGCTGCCGGACGCCGCCGCGTGGGGCTCGAGCGACGCGGTGAAGGTCATGGTCGAACTGGGGTGGCCGGTGGCCGCGCGCGGCGGCGACTGGAGCGCGAGCGCGCTGAATCACGCAGTGTTTCGCGGCGACGCGAACCTGCTGGCGTTCCTGCTCGCGCACGGCGCAAGCTGGCGCGAGACGCACGGGTTCGGGAGCGACGCGCTCGGCACGTTGTCGTGGGCTTCCGTCAACGAACCGGCGGATGTCGGCCTTCCCGACTGGGAAGCGTGCGCGCGCGTGCTGATCGCATACGGTGTGCCGCAAGCGGTGCGCGACCCGTCGAATCAGGACGGCGTACTGATCGACGGTCGCGCGATGCAGTTCTCCGAGGCCGTCGCCGACGTGTTGCTCGGCATCGACGGCGGGCAGTCCGCCGCGACATGAACGAAGGCGGGCGGGCAGCGGGTGGGCTTGAGCGACTGCCCACCCGCTGCCGCCGGCCGCCGGCGCGCATCCTGCGTCGCCGACTTTTCCCTGTCGCACGGCGACATTTCGGCCATCGCTGAAACGTCGCGCGCACGGCCGGCGTAAGCTCACCCGTCAACACCTTCCGAGAGTCCGCGATGACCCGTTCCGACCTGCAAGCCCGCCAAGCCGAAATTTTCCGCGCGCTGCATACGCGCCCCGGCGCCTTCATCATCCCGAACCCGTGGGACGCCGGCACCGCCCGCCTGCTCGCGATGGCCGGTTTCGAGGCGCTCGCCACCACGAGTGCCGGCTACGCGTTTTCGAAAGGGCAGCCCGACAACGCGATCGACCGCGACGCGATGCTCGATCACATCGCCGATCTCGTCGCCGCGGGCGGTCTGCCGGTGAGCGCCGATCTCGAGAACGGTTTCGGCGACGCGCCCGACACGGTGGCCGAAACGATCCGGCTGGCGGCCGAGGCCGGCGCGGTCGGCGGCTCGATCGAGGATGCGACGGGCCGCGCCGATGCGCCGATCTACGCGCACGACGCGGCGGTCGAGCGCATCGCGGCGGCCGTCGACGCGGCGCGCGCGCTGCCGTTCCCGTTCACGCTGACCGCGCGTTGCGAAAACTACCTGCACGGCCGTCGCGACCTCGCCGACACGATCGCGCGGCTCGTCGCCTATCGCGACGCGGGCGCCGACGTGCTGTATGCGCCGGGCATCACCGACGCCGCCGAGATCGCGGCGGTGACGCAGGCGGTCGGCGCGCCCGTCAACGTCGTGATGGGGCTGCAGGGCGGGTTGCTGAGCCTCGACGAGCTGGCGGCGCTCGGCGTGAAGCGCGTCAGCGTCGGCGGCGCGCTGGCGCGGGCCGCGCTCGGCGCGTTCCTGCGCGCCGCGACGGAAATGGCGCGCGACGGCACGTTCACGTTCACCCAGGCGGCCGTGCCGGGGCGCGATATCAATCGCTGGTTTGCGGCGCCCGATAATTCGCCGGTTTAATTCGGGGAATGATCACCAATAAAACGTGGGATCGTTTCCAGTCGAAGCATTGATTGACAATAATCAACCGATTTCGCGTCGGGTTTAAACGCCGATGACGACGCGAAAACCATCGTTTATTCTCCGCATTCCGCCGGTTCGACCGGATTCGGCGCGCAAGCCGCGCCGAATCTGGCGGTCAGCCTTCCGCCGCGCGCGCCGATGCCGCGCATTGTTGCATTTTTCCGATCAGCGAATTTTCGTACGCGGGAGTTGCCGGTTATTTTTTTGATTGTTAATCTGCGGCATATTCAAATGACCGGTTGTGCGGGCCGCCGGGAATATCAATATATTCAATATATAAAAATCGAGAGAGCGATGACGATCCGAGAAAATCAGCGCGTCAGGTTTCGCGTCGGCGATGTCGTGACGCTGAAAACGGGCGGGCCGCGCATGACCGTCACTTATGCCGGGCCGGTCGTGTTCGACGACGCCGACTGGGTCATCTGCCAGTGGTTCGACGAACACGGCGAGTTCCGGCAGGAAATGTTCCATCACGACACGGTGGTGCCCGAGCCGCGCGCGATTTCGGCCGGGCGCGTCCGGATGCGCATGCAGTCGCAACGCTACCGGTCGGCTGCCTGAAGCCGGCCTGCCGTTGCGATGCTGCAATGCATGCGATACGCAGCGCCGGCGCGACGACATTTCACGCAAACCCGAAACATGCGGCAGCGCGCTGCGCCGATACTGCTCGCATGAACCCGAACCCGACCGATCCCATTGCCGCGGTGACGCACCGCGATCCCTATCCCTACTATGCGGCGCTCGTCGACGGGCCGCCGCTCGCGTTCGACGCCGCGCTCGGCCTGTGGGTCGCGAGCCGCGCAGCGGCCGTGACGGCCGTGCTCGGCCATCCGGCCTGCCGCGTGCGTCCGCTGGACGCGCCCGTGCCGCCTGCGTTGCGCGGCACGACGGCCGGCACGCTGTTCGGCGAGCTGGTGCGCATGAACGACGGCGCGTTGCGGCACGACGTGCCGAAGCAGGCGCTGCGCACGGCGTTCGCGCCGATCGACACCGGCGCGCTGCGCGCCCGCGCCGCGCAGCTTGCCGCGCGGCGGCTGCCGGCGCCGGGCGATGCCGACGCGCTGAATGCGTGGTGCATGACGGTGCCCGTCTGCGCGGTTGCCGATCTGCTCGGCTTCGACGAGACGCAGCTCGACGACATCGCGGCCCGGGTCGTCGACTTCGTCGCGGCGCTGTCGCCGCTGTCGGACGCGGCCGCGCTGGCCCGTGCGAGCGACGGCGCGCGGCAACTGCTCGAGCGGATGACCGAGCGCGTCGCGCAGACGCACGCGCACGACGGCACGCTCGTCGCTGCGGTGCAGCAGGCGGCCCGCGCGTCGGGCTGGCAGGCGAGCGGCGCGCTGGTCGCGAATCTGGTCGGGTTGCTGTCGCAGACCTGCGAGGCGACGGCCGCGTGGCTCGGCAACACGCTGGCGGCATGGAACGGGGAAGCGGAAACCGCGCGCGACGCGCCGGACGACGCCGCGCTCGACGCTTTCGTTGCAGAAGTCGGGCGCTTCGATGCGCCGGTGCAGAACACGCGCCGCTTCGTCGCGTCGCGCACGACGATCGAAGGCGTGACCGTCGAAGCCGGCGACGCGATCCTCGTCGTGCTCGCCGCGGCGAACCGCGACCCGGCCGCGCATCGCGACCCGCACCGGCTGATGCCGGGCCGCGCCGCCGGGCCGAATTTCGGCTTCGGCACGGGGCCGCATGGGTGTCCGGGCGAGCGGATCGCACGGGCGGTGACGGCGGGGGCGTTCGCGGCGTGGTTGCGCGCGGGCGGCTGGCCGCCGCGCGACGGGCTGACGTGGAATTACCGCGCGTCGACCAACGTCAGAATGCCGATGTTCGACGCGGCACGGTGAAGGGGAAAGAGGGACTTAACGGCAGCCTTGCTTCTCCGCCCATTGCTCCTGGGCGGCGACGCGGCGCTGCACGCGTTCGACGAGGCCGGTCGAGAAGGTCCGCATGCTGATGCCGCGGCGCTTCGCGAGGATCGTTTGCGCGACATCGGTGCGCGGGTTCGGCTGGCACGCCCAGTACAGCGTCATCAGCCAGCCGATGCCGGTCCACCCGAACAGCGCGTTGAACATCGCGATCGTCAGCTTGTCGTGCCGGCCGCGCCGGTCGGCAATGACGGCCGGCAGGAAATAGAGCGCGATCGCGACGACCGAACCGGCCACTTGAATCAGGACTGCATCATTCATTGTGCTGCTCCGTCCGAACTGCAATGGGGCCGATTGTCGCGCTTTTTCCGTTTGTGTGCCGGCAATTGATTGTTGCGTTTTTAATAACGATCAGCGGGCTTCGGCGTCCGCCGGCTGCAGTTCGTTGCTCAACGCGAAACCTTCGTCGAGCCAGCCCGTCACGCCGCCGATCATCAGCTTGACGGGGCGGCCGAGGCGCGCGAGTTCGATCGCCGCGCGCGCGGCGCCGTTGCAGTGCGGGCCCGCGCAGTAGACGACGAACAGCGTGTCGGCCGGATAGCCGGCGAGCTTGCCCGCGACGATCTTGCGACGCGGCAGGTTGCGCGCGCCGGGCACGTGGCCGGCGGCGAACTGGTCGGGGCCGCGCACGTCGAGCAGCACGAAATCGGGCGCGCCGGACGCGAGCGCGTCGTGCACGTCCCAGCAATCGGTCTCGAATCGCAGCGATGCCTCGAAATGCGCGAGGGCGGCGGGGCTGTCGGCGGCGGGCACGTCGGTGACGAAGGACATGGGCAGGCTCTCCTGGATGAACGGGCGCGGAATGCGCCGGGATGGAGGGCAGTATCGCGGTTCGGCGCGGTTCGCGGCAGTGGCGCGATCGACAAGTTCCGGTAACATCGCGCCATGCACAATCATCTCGTCGTCGCGCTCGCCTACGATCGCCTCTGCACGTTCGAATTCGGCTGCGTGGTCGAACTGTTCGCGCTCGAACGCCCCGAACTCGGGGTCGACTGGTATCGCTTCGCGGTGTGCGCGAGCGAGCCGGGGCCGGTGCGCGCGGCGGGCGGCATCACGGTCGCCGCGCCGTACCGGCTCGCGACACTCGATCGCGCGGATACCATCGTGATTCCCGGCTGGCGCGATTCCGAAGAACTGCCGCCGGAGCCGCTGCTGAAGAAGCTGCGGGCCGCGCATCGGCGCGGCGCGCGGCTCTGTTCGATCTGTTCGGGCGTGTTCGTGCTGGCGGCGGCCGGCGTGCTCGACGGGCTCACCGTGACGACGCACTGGCGTTACGCGCAGCGCCTGCAGGCGCGTTACCCGGCGCTGCGCGTGAATCCCGATGCGCTGTACGTCGACGAAGGGCAGATCGTCACGTCGGCTGGGTCGGCGGCCGGGCTCGACATGCTGCTGCATCTGGTGCGCCGCGATCACGGCGGCGCCATCGCGAACCGTGTCGCGCAACGCCTCGTGCTGCCGCCGCATCGCGACGGCGGGCAGGCGCAGTTCGTGCCGCGTCCGGTCGCGCCGGGCGGCAGCGACCGGCTCGCGAAGCTGATCGACTGGATGCGCGCGCACGCGGCCGAGCCGCATACGCTCGCGTCGCTTGCCGCGCAGGCTGCGATGAGCACGCGCACGCTGCAGCGTCAGTTCGCGGACGCGACGGGGATGTCGCCGCTCGCGTGGCTGATCCGCGAACGCGTGAACGTCGCGAAGGACATGCTCGAAGCGCAACCCGCGCTGCCGCTCGCGCAGGTCGCGGCGCGTGCGGGGTTCGGCTCCGAGGAATCGTTGCGCCGGCATTTCCGGCGCGTCGCGGCGACGAGCCCGGCCGCGTACCGGCGCGGAATGGATCGCGGCGGAAGATAGCAGGCGCCGGGTCGATGCCGTCGCTCACGCGCGCGGCCTGAGCACGACGATGCCGGGCGTGTTCTTCACGTACTCGACAAAAGGCGAATCGACGACTTTCATGTTGGCCTTTTTCGACGACGCATTGCGCAGCATCGGCCCGTCGGGCGTGTCGATGAAGAAGCCGACGTGCGTGACGTCGAGGCCATCGGCCTTCGCGTAGATGCCGATGTAGTCGCCGGTCCGGAGCCGGCTGACGACATAGTCGTCGACGAATTCGCTCGGGATATGGCCGATGTCCCGGCTGACGACCGGCAACCCCGGCAGGTATGCGCCGCCGTCGGCTTTCCTGTTGAGCTGCTTCGTGACCGTGACGGCATGCACGCTGATCGTGGCGGTCACGTCGTCGGCCAGCACCTGCGGCCGGTAGGCCCAGTCGGTGAAGAAATGGCGGCGATGCGTGAAGCTGATGTCGCCGTTCACGTAGCGCGTCGGCACGAGGCGGCTCGCGTAGTCGGCTTTCGTCGTCGCCTTTCTCGCGGCTTCGACGTAGTCGAGGTAGGTATAGCAATCGAGCCCGCTGAAGTCGATCACCAGTTGTTCCGGCATCGTCGACGAGCCCTTCAGCATGCCGCCTCGATAAGGCGTGCCAAGAAATTCGCGCGACAAGGCTTCGATGAGCGGGCCGGTGCCGCTGTTCGGCTGCGCGGCGCGTATCGCCAGCAACGCGTCGAGCTTGCCGGAGGTCTCCGGATTCAGGTTCGCCAGCGCGGCTTGTTGCTGCACCGTCGTTGCATCCGGCGGCGGTGACGACGAGACGGACCCACCGCCGTCGCAGCCGGCCAATGCAAGTGCGACGACGAGCGGCAAGCATTTTCTGAAGTTCGTTTCAATCGACATAAGCGGGTTCGGGTTGGAAGTTTCAATCCATCGTCAAAGGTGGGTGAAGATCGATCCGGCCGGCTCGTCAGGCATTCGATGACGGACAGACATCGCGGGACGTGGCTTGCGGTGGACGATATTGAATAGACGAGCGAACCTCAAGAAATCTCAACGAAATCTGAATCAACGAGATGGCGATGGCGGCGCATCGCGTTCATGGTCGTTCGCGTATCATCGTTGCTTCCGTTACTCCCGTTCCGGTTCCCGCCATGACTTCTGCCGCCGCCGTTGCCGGCCACGACACACGCGTCGCATCGGGTGCGCCGCTGCCTTCCCGCCTGCCGTTAATTCAGGCGCCGATGGTCGGGTCCTTCAGCCCGCTCGCGATCGCGGTGTGCGAAGCCGGCGGGCTCGGTTCGCTGGCATGCGCGGCGCTCGGCCCGCAGCAGTTGCGCGAGGAGATCGCGGCGATCCGGGCGCGCACGCCCGCGCCGTTCAACGTGAACTTCTTCTGCCATACGCCGCCGGCGCCCGACGCGGAGGTCGACGCGCGCTGGCGCGCATCGCTCGCCGGCTACTACGCGGAAGCCGGGCTCGATCCGGCCGACGTGAAGGGCGGCCCCGGCCGCGCGCCGTTCGACGATGCGATGTGCGCGGTCGTCGAGGAGTTGCGGCCGGCCGTCGTGAGCTTCCATTTCGGGCTGCCGGACGACATGCTGCTCGACCGCGTGCGGCGCACCGGCGCGCGGGTCGTTTCGTCCGCAACGACCGTCGAGGAAGCGCGCTGGCTCGATGCGCGCGGCGTCGACGCGATCGTCGCGCAGGGCGCGGAGGCCGGCGGCCATCGCGGGATGTTCCTGACCGACGACATCCACGCGCAACCGGGCCTGTTCGCGTTGCTGCCGCAGATCGTCGATGCGGTGCGCGCGCCGGTGATCGCGGCCGGCGCGATCGCCGACGGGCGCGGCATCGCGGCCGCGTTCGCGCTCGGCGCGCGTGCGGTGCAGATCGGCACCGGCTACCTGCTGACACCGCAGGCCGGCCGCTCGGCGCAGCATCGCGCGGCGGTGCGTGCGGCGCGCGACGACGGTACGCGCGTGACCAACCTGTATACGGGCCGCCCCGCGCGCGGGCTGCTGACGCGCTTCATGCGCGAGCAGGGGCCGATGAGCGCGCTCGCACCCGCGTTCCCGCTTGCGACGGCCGCGGTCGATCCGCTGCGCGGTGCGTTCGAGCGGCAGGGCCGCGACGATTTCTCGCTGCTGTGGTCGGGCGAGGCCGCGGCGCTCGCGCGCGAAGAGGATGCCGGCGAACTGACGCGGCGCCTGTGGGACGACGCGCTGGCCTGCGCGGCGGGGCTGCGCGACGCGTTCCCGCAGGCGGTCTGAACGCACGCGGAAGGGGCGCGGACGGCGGATCAACGGCGTATGATCTGGATTTTCGTCAGCCCGATCCAGGCCCCCCATCATGACCTCCGTCGACACTACCCCCGTCCTCGACCATGACAAGCTCGTTACCTTCATCGAGCGCAAGTGGAACGATGAAATCCTCCACGCACTGACCGACTACATCGCGATCCCCGCGAAGAGCCCCGCGTTCGATCCCGACTGGGAGAAGCGCGGTTATCTCGAGCGCGTCGTCACCGATGCCGCGCAGTGGGCCGAACGCCAGCCCGTGAAGGGCCTGAAGCTCGAAATCGTGCGCCTGCCCGGCCGCACGCCGGTGATCTTCTTCGAATCGCCGGCCACGCGCCCGGGCAGCACCGACACGATCCTGCTGTACGGCCATCTCGACAAGCAGCCCGAATTCGACGGCTGGCGCGCGGACCTCGGCCCGTGGACGCCGAAGTTCGAGAACGGCAAGCTTTACGGCCGCGGCGGCGCGGACGACGGTTATGCGATCTACGCGAGCCTCGCGGCGCTCGGCGCGCTCGACGAGCAGGGCATCGAGCGGCCGCGCTGCGTCGGCCTGATCGAGACCTGCGAGGAATCGGGCAGCTACGACCTGCTGCCGTACGTCGACGCGCTGCGCGACCGGCTCGGCCAGGTGTCGCTCGTGGTGTGTCTCGATTCGGGCGCCGGCAACTACGACCAGATGTGGCTCACCACGTCGCTGCGCGGGCTCGTGTCCGGCGACCTGCAGGTCGAGGTGCTGGAAGAAGGCATCCATTCGGGCGTCTACGGCGGCATCGCGCCGTCGAGCTTCCGCGTGATGCGCCAGTTGTTCGAGCGTCTCGAGGACGCGAAGAACGGCAACCTGCTGCCTGGCGTGTTCCATTGCGAGATCCCGTCGAGCCGCGTGCGCGAAGCCGACGCGGCCGCCGCGATCCTCGGCGATGCAGTATGGAAGGGGCTGCCGTGGGCGTGCGGTGCGGACGGCAAGCCGGTGCTGCCGACCACGACCGATCCGCGCGAGGCGCTGCTGAATTCGACGTGGCGTCCGTCGCTGTCGGTGACGGGCGCGGCCGGCATGCCGGCGCTCGCCGATGCGGGCAACGTGCTGCGTCCGCGCACCGCGTTCAAGCTGTCGCTGCGCCTGCCGCCGCTCGTCGATGCCGCGCAGGCCGTGCAGCAGCTGAAGGAACTGCTCGAACTCGATCCGCCGTACAACGCGAAGGTCACGTTCAAGCCGGACGCGGGCGCCGCGACGGGCTGGAGCGCGCCGGATCTCGCGCCGTGGCTCGCGTCGTCGCTCGACGCCGCGTCGCGCCGCCATTTCGGCGCGGACTGCGCGTACATGGGCCTCGGCGGCACGATCCCGCTGATGAACGTGCTGCAGGACGGCTTCCCGTCCGCGCAGTTCATGGTGTGCGGCGTGCTCGGGCCGAAGTCGAACGCGCACGGGCCGAACGAGTTCCTGCACGTGCCGTACGCGAAGAAGCTGACCGCGGCGGTTGCCGACGTGATCGCGACCGCGCGCTGATCGTCGCGGCCGTTCGACGTCCCGATTGCCCAACCCGATCCGACCTGACGGAGCCTTGCCGATGACCGCACTGCCGACGCCCGACACCGAACCGCTGCGCATGCGCGCCGAACCGCTGCACGCATTCGTCGCGGCACTCTGGGAACGGGCCGGCAGCAGCGAGCGCGAAGCGCGGCTCGTCGCCGATCACCTGATCGGCGCGAATCTCGCGGGCCACGATTCGCACGGGATCGGGATGATCCCGAACTACGTCGCGTCGTGGCGGGAAGGGCAGTTGCAGTTGAACGGGCACGCGTCGATCGTCCGCGACGGCGGCGCGGTGCTGACGATCGACGGCGGTCGCGGGTTCGGCCAGGTGATCGCGTTCGAGGCGATGGTCGAGGGGATCGAGCGCGCGCGGCGCATGGGCATCTGCGCGATCGGGCTGCGCGACGTGCATCACCTCGGCCGCATCGGGCACTGGGCCGAGCAGTGCGCGCGCTCGGGGCTCGTGTCGTTCCATTTCGTCAACGTGCCGGGCGACCTGCTGGTCGCGCCGCTGCACGGCACCGACCCGCGCTTCGGCACGAACCCGTTCTGCGCCGCGTATCCGCGTGCGGGCCGGCCGCCGCTGCTGCTCGATTTTGCGACGAGCGCGATCGCGTACGGCAAGACGCGCGTCGCACACAACCAGGGCAAGCGCGTGCCGGCCGGGTCGCTGATCGACCATCGCGGCCAGCCGACCGACGATCCGGCCGTGATGCACGAGCAGCCGTTCGGCGCGCTGCTGCCGTTCGGGCTGCACAAGGGCTATGCGCTCGCGGCGATGTGCGAGATCTTCGGCGGCGCGCTCGTCGGCGGGCATACGACGTACGGCGACACGCTGCAGAAAACGAGCGCGATCGTGAACGGGATGCTGTCGGTGCTGATCGATCCGAAAGCGTTCGACGCGGCCGATGCCGAGCGCGAAGCCGATGCGTTCGTCGCATGGGCGAAGGCGTCGCCGCAGACGGGCGATGTGCCGGTGCAGGTGCCCGGCGAGCCGGAGGAGGCGAGCCGCGCCGCGCGCGGCGCCGGCGGCATTCCGGTCGATCGCGCGACGTGGCGGCAGATTCGCAGCAGTGCGGCGGCAGTCGGTTTCGATGACGCGGCGCTCGATGCGTGGACGCAGCGCTGTATCGGCGCCGCTTGATGGACAAGGGCGGCCGATGAGCTGGCAGGCGGACAAGGCGCACGGCGAGGAGATCGCGTACCAGATCGCGAGCCTCGGCCATATCGAAGTCACGCGGTTTTTCAGCGGCGCCGCGCTGCGGCTCGACGGCGTGATGTTCGGCTTCCTGGCGCGCGGGTCGCTGTTCCTGCGTGTCGACGACGTGAACCGTCCGGCATTCGTCGCGGCGGGGATGGGGCCGTTCTCGTATTCGGGACGCACGCGCACCATCGCGCTCGAGGGCTACTACGAGACGCCGGCCGACGTGCTCGAGGATGCGGGCGCGCTGTTCGACTGGTGTCGCGGCGCGTATCGCGCGGCGCTGCTGGCGGGGCCGCCGAAGCGCAAGGCGAGGGCGGCGCAGAAGACAGCGCCGAAACCGGCATCGAAGGCGGCGCCGAAAGCGTCGCCGAAATCCGCGCCAAAATCGACGACGGGGCAGAAATCGAAGCCGGCATCGAAACGGACTGCAAAGCCGTCTCCCGAAACGGCGCCCAAATTGGCTTCGAAATCGTCATCGACACGTAAGAAATCCTAGTGCCGACCACGCGAAGCAACGGCTTCGTGATTTCTGTTCTCCTTTCTTTCTCACCACTCGGTCGCCGGGCGATTCGCGCGTCGCGCAGCGGCTGCCGTACGCTCGCCTGCATCGTCGCCTCCGCGCCAATGCGTCGAATATCGACACAGCAGGGGGCATCGACGGTAAACGTGAGGGTATCGGGGCGGCCGCAGATCGGACGCACGAGAGCGTAAGGCTTGCCGCACCGCACATTCTGCATGCTTCACAACGGCGGCCCCGGCGTTTATGATCGGCGCGGATCGCGCTCATGCCCGGCGCGACCCGCGCCGGCCTCGCCGCCGGCTCCGCGAACGGCGCATCGTACGCCGCGCGGGACGCTCCCCCACTCATCATTCCAGACGGAGACAGCCGATGCTCGTCCTGATTCTCGGTTTAGCGATCTTCCTCGGTGTGCACTCGATCCGGATCGTCGCCGACGGCTGGCGCTCCGCGATGATCGCGCGAATCGGCGAGAAAGGCTGGAAGGCCGGCTATGCGGTCGCGTCGATCGTCGGCTTCGTGCTGATCGTCCGCGGTTACGGAATCGCGCGCGAGGGCGCGGCGCTGCTGTGGGTGTCGCCCGTCGGCGTGCGCCACCTCACCGGCATGCTGACCGCAGTCGCGTTCGTGCTGATCGCCGCGTCGTATGTGCCTGCGAACCGCATCAAGACGCTCGTCGGGCATCCGATGCTGGCCGGCGTGATGGTCTGGGCGGTTGCGCACCTGCTCATGAACGGCACGGTGCACGCGGTCGTGCTGTTCGGCGCGTTCTTCGTGTGGGCGCTCGTCGATTTCGTCGTGTCGCGTACGCGCGATCGTCGCGACGGCGTTCGTTATCCGGCCGGCAAGCTGTCGGGCGACGCGGTGACGATCGTGGCCGGGCTCGTCGCGTGGGCCGTGTTCGCGCTGTTCCTGCATGGCCTGCTGATCGGCGTGCGGCCGTTCGGCTGAACGCGCACGCCGGGTCAGACCGGCAGCCATGGCAGGAAATCATGGAGGATCGCGCCGTGCAGCATCGCTTGGTGCCGGGCCGCCGGCGTTGAACCGGAATGACTGCCGCAGCGGCGGCAACGGTGTGCGTGTATCAGATCGGTTTGACGAACAACCCGACGGTGAGCAACGCGCCGATGCAGACGATCCCGATCCGCAGCACGCGTTCGTTCACGCGATGCAGCGCCCACGTGCCGAGCAGCCCGCCGACGATCGCGCCGCCGCCGAGCGCGAGTGCCGCGCCCCAGTGCAGCTGCGGCGACGTCACGAACAGCACGACGGCCGATGCGTTCATCACGCCCGCGAGCGCGTTCTTCGTCGACATCGCGTGACGCGGCGACAGGCCGGCCATCGTCAGCGTGGCCATCATCAGGAAGCCGAGGCCGCCGCCGAAGTAGCCGCCGTAGATCGCGATCATGAACTGCGAGATCGCGGCGGGGACGGTACCGAGGTGTGCGGTGCCTTCGCTCGGCTTGCGGAAAAAGCTGCCCCACGCGAACACGATCGTCGCGAACAGCACGAGCCACGGCACGAGGCGCGAGAAGATCGACGAAGGCGTCTTCAGCAACAGCAGCCCACCGAGCGCGCCGCCGACCACGCTGATCGCGAACAGCGCGCGAAACGACAGCTTGCCGGCGCCGCGCACCATGTTTCGGCTCGCCCAGCCCGTCGTGACCTGCGCGGGAAACAGCGCGACCGTCGACGTGATGTTTGCCGCGAGCGGCGACATGCCCGACACGATCAGCGCGGGCAGCGTGATGAACGAGCCGCCGCCCGCGAGGGTGTTCTGCAGGCCGGCCCAGAGGCCGGCGAGGATGACGAGGGCGAGCATCGGTGCGGGAACGGGGAGGTGGCTGGGCTCGCTTGCCGGAGGTGGGCAGGCGCGGCGGACGCACGATGGTAATGCAGGATCGCGGGCGCGGGAAGGAAGAACGCGCCGGGATAATCCGGGGAGCCGATGCGGAACGTCCGTCGCGTCGTGGCGCGGGCGAACGTGCCGGCCGGATTCGGCTCGGCGGCGGTTCCTGCCAGGCGAACGCCCGATTTAACGCTTTATCACGATGGGCTTACCTGAAAGATGCTAAATTCGCCCACCGATATCTCAGAAATTGGAAAGGGCAGACAGATGCTGAAGAAATTGGCCGGGATGGCAGTGGTGGTCGGTGTGACGGCGGTGGCGTCGCTGCCTGCCGTGGCAGGCGACACGAACAATGCACTGGGCGGCGCGCTGGGTGGCGTCGCGGGCGCGGCGGTCGGCAACGCGGTCGGCGGAAGCACGGGCGCGATCATCGGCGGCGCCGTGGGCGGTGGCGCAGGCGGTGCGGTGACGTCGAACAAACGCGAACGCACGGGCGCCGTCGTCGGCGGCGCACTGGGCGGTGGCGCAGGTGCCGCCGCGGGCAACGCGATGGGCGGCACGGCCGGCAGCCTCGTCGGCGCCGCGGTGGGCGGCGGCGCGGGTGCGGCGCTGGGCGGCCACGTGTCGCGCAACAACTCGCGTTCCAACGACTACTACCGCGGCAACAAGCACAAGAACAAGAAGCGCTACAAGCACGACGACTGATCGGCGGGTCTCCGTCGAGCAGCAGTGGGGCGAGCGCACGACGGCGAAGCGCACATCGTCGCGACGTCGTTCCGCGCTTCCCCGACGAGCGCACGACGGCGAAGCGCATATCGTCGCGATGTCGTCCCGCACCTCCCCGGCGAATGCTGATCCTGCCGGGTAGCCGGGCACGCCTCCGTGATCGCCGCGCATGTGGCGACGGAGGCGGTCAAGCGGTCATTCCTTCGTTCCGTCTTCGGTTATCAGCGCGTTGAGCACCAGGCCCGAGATGGTACGGTAAGCCGCGTCGAAATCGTCGCTTCCCAGCGTGCGCTTGCCGAGCACCAGCAGCATCTGGGGAGCGAAATCCGCATACGCCTGCGTGGCGGCCCAGATCAGGAAGAACAGGTGCTCCGTTTCGACCTGCCTGACCTTGCCTGCGTCGATCCAGCGTTCGAGCACCCGGATGTCGTCGCGCAACACCGGAATCAGTTGCTTGCGGATTTCCTTTCCGTAGGTCTTTGCGCCGCCGATGATCTCCAGCGCAAAAACCCGCGATCCATGCGGGCGATTTCTGGAGAATTCCAGTTTGGCCCGGATATAGGCCGACATCGCTTCCGCGGGCTCGCGATCGGGCGCCGCAAACTCCCGCATCCTGCCCAGCCAGTCGCGCAATACGTCGTCCAGCACGCGTTTGTAGAGCGCCAGCTTCGTGGGGAAGTAGTACATCAGGTTCTGCTTCGACAAGCCGACGGCCGCCGCGATCGTCGCAACGGAACTCCCGTCGAAGCCGTACGTGGAAAACGATTCCTCGGCAGCGGCGAGAATGGCCGCCTCGAGCGTGTCGCGCAGCGCTTCCCGCCGGCCGTGGGGCCGGCCGGGCGTTCCTGCAGTCGGCCCGGACGGGTTCATCGCTTTTCTTCCACCAGCTTGTCGGACCGGCGTCGTCGTTGCCCGCTCAACGCGTGCCCGCTTCAGGATAGGTGATGCGTTCAGGCGCGCGCTGCATGATGACCTTCCCGGCGCGGAGCGACATTCGCACCTTTGCCTGTTTGCGGATCACTTCATAGTCGCAATCCGCGTCGAGGATCAGCAGATTGGCCGGCCGCCCGACGGCGATGCCATAACGATCGCCCAGCGACATCGCATGTGCGCTGTGCTCGGTGACGAAGTCGAGGCATCGCTGCAGGTCGTCATAACCGAGCATGTGACACACGTGCAGGCCGACGTCGAGGATGCGCAGGATGTTGCCGTTGCCGACGGGATACCACGGATCCTTGATCGAATCCTGTCCGAAGCACACGTTGATGCCGGCGCGATCGAGTTCCGCCACCCGCGTAATGCCGCGTCGTTTCGGGTAGGTGTCGAAACGCCCCTGCAGGTGGATGCTTTCGGTCGGACACGAAACAAAATGAATCCCCGACCGCTTCAGCAAGCGGAACAGCTTCGAGCAATAAGCGTTGTCGTAGGAACCCATCGCGGTCGTGTGGCTGGCGGTGACGCGCGCGCCCATCCCGCGACCCCGCGCTTCCTCGGCGAGCACTTCCAGGAAGCGCGAATGCGGATCGTCGGTCTCGTCGCAATGGACATCGACCAGGCAGCCCTTGCGTTCCGCGAGATCCATCAGGAACTTGATGGAACTCACGCCCTGATCGCGGGTGTTCTCGAAATGCGGAATGCCGCCGACGACGTCGGCGCCCATTTCGATCGCGCGCTCCATCAGCGCACGTCCGTTCTCGAACGATTCGATGCCTTCCTGGGGGAACGCGACGATCTGCAGGTCGATCAGATCGCGCGCCTCGTCCCTGACCTCGAGCATTG
Source organism: Burkholderia pyrrocinia (assembly GCF_022809715.1). Classification (NCBI taxonomy): domain Bacteria; kingdom Pseudomonadati; phylum Pseudomonadota; class Betaproteobacteria; order Burkholderiales; family Burkholderiaceae; genus Burkholderia; species Burkholderia pyrrocinia. The sequence continues at coordinate 1,301,612 of NZ_CP094460.1, read as the reverse complement.
CCTTCAATGCGGCAAGCGTGTGATCGGTGACGTCCACATGCGTGCGCACGTGCTGGATGCCGTTGTCGCGCAGCATTCCGATCGTGGTGTGGGCGCGGGCTTTCGTATCGTCATGCGTGATGGTGGCCTTGCGCTGGCCCCACCGCTCGATGCCTTCGAACAGCGTGCCGCTCATGTTCCACTCGGGCTCGCCGGCGGTCAGCGTCGCATCCAGATGGATATGCGGCTCGACCAGCGGCGGGATGACGAGATTGCTGCCTGCATCGATGACGTCGTCTCCTTGCGGCGTCAGCGGCGACGGCTGGAGGTCGATGCCGCGAATCGTGCCCGCATCGATGTCTATCGTGAAGAGGCCGCTATGGCCGCGCAATCTGGCGTTGACGATTTTCATGAGGATTCCTTTTGTTCGTGGGGGCCGGGCGGGCGTGAAGCGAAATCATTCACCCTGGACGGACGGTTCGCGGGAGAACGCACGGGAAATCTGCAGCAGCGCGATGTAGGCGGCGGCGGACGCCGCGATGCCGACGATCGGCGCGATCCACGGCGACGTATAGGCGAGTATGGCGCCGATCGCATACGCGGCCAGACCGACCAGATTGAAGCGCGGCAGGCGGGCGGCGGCAAGCGACGGGTATTGCCCGCGATGGCGATACCAGTAGTCCGCCATGATCACGCCGCCGACGGGAGGAATGATCGAGCCGAGCAGCACCAGGAACGGAATCAGCAACTCGTACATCCCGCCGACCGCGAGCACGATGCCGATCGCCGCGCCCACCAGTACGAGCGTGCGGCGCCGTTCGGTGCGCAGCAGATGGCATCCGGCGGCCGCCACGTTGTACATCGTCGGCCCCTGGATGGTCCAGAGATTGAGGCACAGCATCACGACCGCTGCGATCGACAGGCCTTGCAGCATCATCACCTCGACGATGTCGGCTTGCTGATAGACGATGGCACAGTATGCGCCCGCGACGATCATCAGGCCGTTGCCCGCGAAGAATCCGATCATGCTTGCCCACACGGCGCTGCGAGCGCTGCGTGCGAGGCGCGTCCAGTTGGTTGCCTGGGTGGCGCCGCTGGCAAAGGTGCCGATGACCATCGTCACGGCCGCCGAGAACTGCATCGGATGAGACGGCACGACGTGCGTGAGGCCGGCCCAGCCGCCGATATCGCGGGTGGCGATCCACATCGACGTCATCAGAAGCACGAACATCAACGGCACGGAGACGCGCGACAGCACATCCATGCCGCGATAGCCGATGATGGCCGTGATCGAAAATCCGAAACCGAAGACGATCATCAACGGCGTGGTAGCGGAGGCCGGCCACCCCAGCAGCTTGACCAATACGATGGCCACCGTTGCGGTTCCCCATGCATACCAGCCGAGTTCCGCGAAGCCCAGCAGGAAATCGGACAGCTTGCTGCCGATTTCCCCGAAGCAGAATCGCCCCATCAGCACGGCATTCAGGCCGCTGCGGGCGGCAATCAGCGCGAGCGACGCCGCATAGGCGGCGAGCAACAGGTTTCCGATCACGGCGATCTGGATCATGCCGACGACGTCGAAGGCGACGCCGATCTTGCCGCCGGCAAACATCGTTCCGGTGAAGAACGTGAAACTCAACAACACCATCGTGATGGACAGGAATCCGGTGCGTTTCTCGGGCGGGACTTCGCTTAGCGAGAATTCTCCGTGATCCGATTCGTCCGTCGGGCGTGAATCCTGGTTCGTGGGCATCTGGGCTCCCGTCAGCGATTGGGTTGGGTCCGAAAGGGTTTGCGAGGGCGATGTGTGGACAGGCGACGCTCTGTTTCAGCGCGTCATTCTCTCCGGCCAAAATTTTTACGAGCGTAAAAATTTTGGGCGGGCGGATGGGGCGAAACATCACCGGACTGAGTGAAATGCCGATCGAGTCGCGAAAGGGGCATGCCGGACAATCAAGCGGGTTTTCTCGGATCGCGGGAAGACCTGCACGAATCGCCCGATCGCGATTTGTTTCGTGAAACGTATGCGCGCCAAAGCGGAATATCGGTGTGAAAGTCAATAGAAGAGTCTAAAAGTTCTGTAATTCGATCCCGGTGCGCGGAAGCCGTGCCGGCGGGCCCGGCCGCGCAGCGCCTGGTGAGGCTCTCGCGGGCTTTGCTGCGGCGGGCTTTGCTTCACCGGCCGGCTCGCGTGCGCGATGCGCGGGTCGACGCAATCGAATCGGTTTGTTTTATTGTTCATTCGCGCGCATCGTTTCATTTAAACCGGATATGCCGTGCATCCAGTTGCGATTTATTGCAGCGCGGTGCACAATCGTTCACAAGTGCAATAAATCCGCAGCGGATTTTCTCAGCGGCACGAATACTCCCCGCCATTCACTGCACGCCATTTCGGCGGGCGCACGATCGTGCGTCAGGCTCGGCGGCGCGACTGCCGATTTCCGGTACATCGCGAATCACGGAGCACATACGCCCGAGGCACGATGCCGTTGGCCCATCGGCCGGCCGGTCCCGACAGTACAGCATGGGCGCAACATGGCGACTTCCATCGACCTCAATCTTCTCGTCGTTCTGGACGCGTTGCTGTCCGAGAACAGCGTCGTGGGCGCGGCCAACGCGCTCGGCCTGAGTCCGTCCGCACTCAGCCGCTCGCTTGCGCGGCTGCGGGTGATGACGGGCGACCCGTTGCTGGTGCGGGCAGGGCGCGATCTCGTCCCGACCCCGCGCGCGCTCGAGTTGCGCGACAGGGTGCATGCGCTCGTCATGGAGGCGCATTCGGTCATGTGCCCGTGCGAACGGGTCGACATGAGTACGCTCAAGCGCACGTTCTCGATTCGCGCGAACGAGGCGTTCGTCGAGACGTTCGCGCCGGCGCTGCTCGAACACGCGTCGCGCACCGCGCCCGACGTGCGGCTGCGCTTCGCGCCCAAACCCAACAAGCATGTCGATGCGCTGCGCAACGGCGACATCGATCTCGAAGTCGGCGTGATCGGCCAGGCCGGCCCGGAGCTGCGCGTGCAGGCGCTGTTTCGCGACCGCTTCATCGGCGTGGTTCGCGCGGATCATCCGCTGGCGACCGGCGAAATCACGCCGCAACGCTTCGCGTCGTTTCCGCAAGTGGGCGTGTCGCGCCGCGGGCAGTTCAACGGCCCGATCGATACGCTGCTCGATTCCCTCGGCATCGCACGCTCGGTGACCACCGTCGTGTCGAGCTTCCCGACCGCGCTGTCGCTCGCGCGCAGCTCGGACTTCGTCGCCAGCGTGCCGGAGCGGCAGACCGAGCGGTCCCGCGTCGGCATGTACAGCTTTACGCTGCCGCTGCCGATCGCGGACCTGACCGTCTCGCAGATCTGGCACCCGCGTTTCGATCGCGACCCCGCGCATCGCTGGCTGCGCGATTGCGTGCGCAGTATCTGCGCGCCGCGCGTTGCCGATGCGATCGTCCGCTAGCCGCGCGGTCGCTTCGATGTGACGCGCCATGCAACCCTGGTGGCGTGCGTCAACGTCATTGATATATTGCGTTTCGTGCATCTTCCGAAGCGTAAATCGATTCGGTATGCTCGATTCCGTTCGGACAACACTGGAGATAATGGGCAGGGCAATTTTCGCTTTTGAATTCGCCGAACATTCGTGACGCCTTTAAATAATAAATATCCAATCCGAGGGGTATGTGAATTGAGGTGAACATTGGAAATCGTGAATCTGACATATTGGCGTCTTATTCTGGATGGGGATACGAATGGTTCAGTTTGCAGCGAATATAGCGACTCCCGCGGATGTCACGTTGAGTATGCGCGAATGCGAGGTATTGCGATGGGCGGCGGAAGGGAAGACCGCGTATGAGATCGGCGTCATTCTCGGCTTGACCGAGCGCACGATCAATTTCCATATTTCGAGATCGATTGTGAAGCTCAACGCGTCCAACAAGACCAATGCGGTCGTGAAAGCCGTGTTGATGGGCCTGATCGTGTTTGCATGAACGGCACCGGGGCGTCCGTCCGTGGACCCCCGGTTGCGGCATCAGATCGCGCCCTGGAACGACAGCACGCGCGTCCTGAACTCTTCCGGCACCGGCACCGTGGTCTTGCTGCCGTAGTCGAACATCACGTGCGTGGACAAGGCCCGCGCAACCACCGCATGATCGTCGGCCGAATCCCCGGCGTCGGCCTGCCCGTCGCGCACCATCAGGTATTCCAGTTCGAAGCTCTTCGAGCCGAAGCGCGTGACGCTGCTGCGGACCGTGATCGTATCGCCGTACTGCGCGGGCTTCAGATATTCGCACGAGGTCTTGACCATGATGTGCGGCAGCTTTTCCGAATAGGGCAGCTCGAGCAGATCGTGCATGTAGGTCAGGTACGCGTGCTGCAGATAATCGTAATAGACGGGGCTGCTCACATGGCCCATCGCGTCCGTTTCCCGATACTTCACGTCGATTCGGGTTTCAAAATATTTTCTTGTCATTACCAGGCTCCTTGGCAGAACGGCGGGTGAGAACGGGTTTGTGCAGGAGTTAAGTTAGACGCGATCCGCATATCGGAATACTGTCGGAAATCACAGATATCCACTATGTGAAATGCTTCTGAGATAAATGACAGTATCACCGGGGATTTGGCCGCGCTCTAATTGCCTCCGTAAATCGGCATCCGATCAGCGAGAGTGGAGCGTTAAATGGAAAAATCCGTTGGGGCAGCGTTGACGCAAGGCGTGGCGGTGATCAGTGCGCAGCGGTTGCGCGCCGAATTGCCGTGCGATCCCGGCCTGGCACGGTCGATCGGCGATGTGCGGCGCGCATTGGCGCGCATCATCGCGGGCGAGGACGACCGGCTTGCGCTGATCGTCGGCCCGTGTTCGATCCATGACGCGGAGGCCGCGCTGGCGTTCGCGCGCCGGCTCGCGCCGCTGCGCGAGCGGTACGCCGATGTGCTCGAGATCGTGATGCGCGTCTATTTCGAAAAGCCGCGCACCACGGTCGGCTGGAAAGGGCTCCTGAACGACCCGTATCTCGACGGCAGTTTCCGGATCGAGGACGGCCTGCGCGTCGCGCGCAAGGTGCTGCTCGGCATCAATGCGCTGGGCCTGCCGGCCGCGACCGAATTTCTCGATCCGATGACCGCGCCGTATCTCGACGACCTCGTGTCCTGGGGCGCGATCGGCGCGCGGACGACCGAATCGCAGATCCATCGCCAGGCGGCATCGGGGCTCGACCTGCCGGTCGGCTTCAAGAACGGCACCGACGGCAACGTGAAGGTCGCGATCGACGCGATCCGCGCGTCGCGCGTGTCGCACAGTTACCTGAGGTCGTCCGTCTCCGGCAGCGTGGAAATCGCGACCACGCGCGGCAATCCCGACACGCATATCGTGCTGCGCGGCGGCAAGACCCCGAACTACGACGCCGCCAGCGTCGCGGCCGCCTGCGCCGCGCTGCGCGACGCGCATCTTCCTCCGTATGTCGTGATCGACGCGAGCCATGGCAACAGCGGCAAGCAGACGCGCGCGCAGATCGACGTGTGCGGCAACCTCGCCGCGCAACTGCATCGCGGGGAGCGCGCGATCGTGGGCGTGATGATCGAGTCGTTCCTCGTCGAGGGGCGGCAGGACCTGGTGCCGGGCACGCCGCCGGTGTTCGGCCAAAGCATTACCGACGCATGTCTCGGCTGGGATCACACGGCCGAGCTCGTCGAGCAGTTGGCTGCCGCGGCGGTTGCGCGGCGGCGTTCGCCAGCCGGCTTCATCGCGCACGGCGCCGCCGTCGCGATGCAGGCCGCTTCTTACTGAAAGGAGCTCTCTTGAACTCACCCATCGACATCGCCCGCGCGCTCGACTGGAAAGGCGACGGCGCCAGCCGCACGCCATACGAGGCGTACACGAGTGAAGCGCTGTACCAGCGCGAACTCGAGCGCCTGTTCTACGCGAATCACTGGTGCTACATCGGCCTCGAAGCCGAAGTGCCGTCTCCCGGCGATTTCCAGCGCACGGAAGTCGGCGAGCGATCCGTCGTGATGACGCGCACGGAGGACGGCGAAATCGTCGTCTTCGAAAACGCGTGCGCGCACCGCGGCATGCAGTTCTGCCGCGAGCGCTCGGGGACAGCGAAGGATTTCCACTGCCCGTATCACCAGTGGAACTACGACCTGAAGGGCAACCTGATCGGTGTGCCGTTCCGGCGCGGCGTGCGTCAGGGCGGCACGATCAACGGCGGCATGCCGGCGGATTTCGATCCGGGCAAGCACGCGCTGCGGCGCCTGCGCGTGTCGACGCGCGGCGGTGCCGTGTTCGCGTCATTCGACGAGAACGTCGAATCGTTCGAGGATTTCCTCGGCCCGCGCATCCTGCCTTACTACGATCGCCTGTTCCACGGCCCGAAGCTGACCGTGCTCGGCTACACGCGGCAGCGCGTGCCGAGCAACTGGAAGCTGATGGTCGAGAACATCAAGGATCCGTATCACGCGGGGCTGCTGCATACCTGGTTCGTCAACTTCGGCCTGTGGCGCGCGGACAATCCCGCCAGGCTCGTGACCGATGCGCATCACCGGCACGGCGCGATGGTGTCGATCCGCAGCGGCGGCGGCGGCGGCGAGGTGACCCACAACGTGACGAGCTTCAAGGAGCGCATGACGCTGCACGACGACCGCTTCCTCGATGTCGTGCACGAACCGTGGTGGGGCGATCCGACCGTCGTGATGCTGACGCTGATGCCGAGCGTCATCATCCAGCAGCAGGTCAATGCGCTGTCGACGCGTCGCATCCGGCCGATCGGCCCGGGCGTGTTCGACTACGTGTGGACGCATTTCGGTTTCGAGACCGACACCGAGGAGATGACGCGGCGTCGTCTGCGCCAGGCCAATCTGTTCGGGCCGGCCGGTTTCGTGTCGGCGGACGACGGCGAGGTCATCGAATGCGTGCAGCAGAGCTTCGAGCAGATCCAGCACGGCAACGTCTACAACGAACTCGGCGGCCGGCAGATCGACGAGCAAACCGACCATATGGTCAGCGAAACGCTGGTGCGCGGCATGTACCAGTACTGGCGCCAAGTGATGGAGGCCTGAATGAGCACGATCACGACACGAACGGACCGGCTGGCCGCCGTGCCCCACGCGAGCGGCGCGAGCTTCGAGGATTTCTACGCGCTCGTCCAGCTCAACGCGCGGTATGCGGCCGTGCTCGACGGCGGCGACTGGGATGCGTGGCCGGAATTCTTCGTCGAGCAATGCAGGTACACGGTGGTGCCGCGCGAGAACCACGAGCGCAGCCTGCCGCTCGCGGTGATGGATTTCGAGAGCAAGGGCATGCTGAAGGACCGCGTCTACGGGATCAAGGAGACGCTGTTCTTCGACCCGTACTACCAGCGCCACGTGATAGGGCTGCCGCTCGTCACGTATCTCGACGACACGGCGATCGAGGCGGAGACGAACTATGCGGTGCTGCGCACGAAGACCGAGCAGATGAGCGACGTGTACAACACGGGGCGCTATCTGGACCGGATCGTGCGCACGCCGCAGGGGCTGCGTTTCGAGTCGCGCATCTGCGTCTACGACAGCGAGATGATTCCGAACTCGCTGATTTATCCGATCTGAACGAGGTGCCGAAAGTGACTACGGAATGGATCGATGCGGTCGCGCCGGAAGCGGTGCGCACCGACGGAATACTCGGCGTCCGGGTGGGCGGCCGCGACATCGCGCTGTATGCGGTCGGCGACGAGATCTTCGCGACCGAGAACCAGTGCACGCACGGCGACGCACGCCTGAGCGACGGTTTCCTGCTCGACGACGAGATCGAGTGCCCGCTGCATCAGGGGCGCTTCAGCGTGCGGACCGGCATCGCGCTGTGCGCGCCGCTGACGACGTGCGTGCGCACCTATCCGGTGAAGATCGAGAACGGCCGCGTGTTCGTGCAGCTCGCGCCGGCCGATGCGGCGGCGCAGGCGGAGGTGCGGTCATGAGCGCGTACGTGGTGTTCGATATCGACGTGCACGACGTCGACGCATACCAGGCGTACCGCCGGCTCGGCGCGCCGACGGTGGCCGCGTACGGCGGGCGCTTCCTGGTGCGCGGCGCCGAAGTCGAGACGCTGGAAGGAGACTGGGCGCCGAAGCGCGTCGTTGTGCTCGAATTCGAGTCGGCGGAGCGTGCCCGCGAGTGGTATCGGTCGGAGGGCTATCAGGCCGCGAAGCGGTTGCGCGAGCCGGCCGCGCGGACGCTCGGCATCCTCGCCGACGGATACGTGCCGGCCGCCGGCGATCCACGTTAAGCAGTGCAGGCGAAGGGGCTCCGCGCCGTGTCGATCGGCGCGGAGCCCCTTTTTCATTTGGGGTGCCGTCGAGCGCGACCGGCACAATCGATTCATCGGCGATGGCGATGCGATCCGGCAGATGTTTTCGCCGCCTTTCGGCGGCCCGGTTACCCGGTCGGTCGCGCCCGTCGGGCGAGGCGGGTTCCGGATATTTCCCCTCGCACGTTTTCACACATGCCGTTGCCCGGCGCACGCAGCGGCTGTGCATGCGCGGGCGTGCTTTGCCGTCAGGAACGCATCACGCATGGCGGTAGCGGATCGACCAGACCGTCAGCAGCGTCGCGCCGAACAGCAGCAGGCAGCCGAACGAGAAGTCGTTCAGCGCGAGCATGTGCGCTTCGACGTCGATCGCATGCGAGACCGATGCGAGCGCGCCGGACGGTGACAGCCCCGCGTGGTCGAGCCGCGCGAACCAGTCGCCGGACGCGAAATCGTACGGCGTGATGTGGTCGACGAGATAGGTGTTGTGTACGCGGGAGCGGCGCTCGAAGTAGGTCGGCGCAACCGACGTCGCGACGCTGGTGCCGATCCGCCGCAGCGCGTTCTGCAGCCCGGATGCCGCGGGCAGCCGCTCGCGGGGCAGCCCGGCGAGCGACAGCGACACGAGCGGCGTGATGAAGAACGCGGTGGCGGCGCCCATCAGCAGCGAATTGGCGGCGATGTCGCCGACCGTCACGTCGCTGTTGAAGTGCATGCGCCAGAACGACGCGGCGCCCCAGCCGACGAGCGCGACGGTCGCGAGCAGGCGCGGGTCGGTGCGGCCCTGGAAGCGGCCGAGCAGCGGCGCGATCACGATCCCCGCGAGACCGAGCGGCGCGGTGGCGATGCCGGCCCAGGTGGCCGTGTATCCCTGCTGCGTCTGCAGCCACAGCGGCACGAGCACCAGCGCGCCGAAGTAGAGCCCGAAGCCGACCGTGATCGCGAGCGTGCTCGTCGTGAAGTTGCGGTCCGCGAACAGCCGCAGGTCGACGATCGGATGGCTGTCGGTCAGCTCCCAGAGGATCAGCGCGACGAACGACACGACGCCGACGACCGCCAGCATGCGGATTTCGTCGGAGGCGAACCAGTCGAGGTTCTGGCCGCGATCGAGCAGCAGCTGGAACGAACCGAACGCGGCGGTGAGCAGCAGCAGCCCGACGACGTCGACCGGCAGCCGCCGCGTCGCGTTGTCGCGTCCCGCCAGCAGCCGCGCGAGCACGCCCAGCACGAGCACGCCCGGCGGCACGTTCACGTAGAAGATGTACGGCCAGCTCAGGTTGTCGGTGATCCAGCCGCCGGCGATCGGCCCGAGCACCGGCGCGACGAACGTCGTGGTCTGCCACACGGCCAGTGCAACGTGGCGGCGCGTCGACGGGAACACCGCGAGCAGCAGCGCCTGGGACAGCGCGGTGATCGGGCCCGACGCGGCGCCCTGAAGCGCGCGAAACAGCAGCAGCGACTCGAAGTTCGGCGCCATCCCGCACAGGATCGACGTGAGCACGAACAGCAGCACCGACACGCGGAACAGCCGCACCTGGCCGAAGCGCTGCGTGAGCCAGCCGGTGAGCGGCAGCGTGATCGCGAGCGGCGTCGCGAACGAGGTCAGCATCCACGTGCCCATGTCCGGTGCGACGCCGAGATCGCCCGCGATGGTCGGGACGGCGACGTTCGCGATCGTCAGGTCGAGCGTCTGCATGAAATTCGCGACGCTGACCGCGATCGCGACGAGCGCCAGCGGCATGCCGGCGAGCGGCTCCAGCGGCAGTTTCGGCGCCGCGTTCCGGGCGAAGAAGCGCATCGTCAGGCTCCCGGTGCGAGCGGGCGCGCGCCGCTGTTCGCGCGAATCGTCTCGGCGACGAGCGCATCGCCCGCTGCGTCGTCGTCGCGATAGATCGACGTGGCGTCGATCGACCGGCGCGCTTCGGGCGCACGGGCGGGCGGCGACGCCGATGCGGTGCCGGGGCCGTGATCGACCGGCACCGATGCCGTCATCGACAGGCCGATGCGCAGCGGGTGCGTGCGCAGCTCGGCGGGATCGAGCGCGATCCGGACCGGCACGCGCTGGACCACCTTGATCCAGTTGCCGGTCGCGTTCTGCGCGGGCACGGCCGCGAAGGCGGCGCCGGTGCCGGCTTCGAGCCCGACGACGCGCCCGTGGAACACCACGTCGCTGCCGTACAGGTCCGAGAACAGGTCGACCGGCTGCCCGGCGCGCATGCCGCGCAGTTGCGATTCCTTGAAGTTGGCTTCGACCCACACGTGATCGAGCGGCACGAGCGCCAGCGACGGCGTTCCGGGCGAGACGTGCTGGCCGACCTGCACGACCCGGCGCGTGACGAGCCCGCCGAGCGGCGCGCGTATTTCGGTGCGGCGCAGCGCGAGCGCCGCGCTGCGGACCCGGGACGCCGCCGCGCGCACGAGCGGATTCGTGTCGATCGACGTGCCGTCGGTGCGCGCGAGCGTCGCGTCGTACGCGGCCTGCTGCGCGTTCAGCGCGGCTGCCGCGCCGTCCATCGCATCCCGCGCATGGCGAAGATCCTCGCGCGACACGCCGCCGTCTTGCGCGAGGCTCAGCCGGCGCTGCAGGTCGTCGTTCGCCTTGGACCATTCGGTGCGCCGCACCCGGATCTGCGCTTCTTCGCGCACCGCGTCCGCATGCGCGGTGCGGTATTGGCGCACCGCGTGCGCGAGTTGCGCGACCGCTTCGTCCAGCGCGAGCCGGGCATCGGTCTTGTCGACGCTGAACAGCAGGTCGCCCGGACGGACCCAGTCGGCGTTCTGCACGCGCACCGCGTCGACGGTGCCGCCGATCTGCGGCGAGATCTGCACGACGTCGCCGGACACGTACGCATCGTCGGTCGTCTCGGTGCCGCGCGTGGTGGCCCACGCGACGGCGGCGAGGCCGGCCGCGCCGGCGAGCGCGATGAAGAACCAGCGGAAGTAGCGCCGTCGCGCGCGTTGCAGCGACGGCTCGGCGGCGGGGGATTCAGGACGGTTCATTGCGTGACTCCAGTGGAAGTGGTGCCGCCGAGCGCGGCGATCAGGCGGGCATGCTCGATCGCGAACGACGCATCCGCACGCGCGACCGACGCGCGATCGTCGAGCAGGCGGCCTTGCGCGAGCAGGACGTCGAGGTAGCCGGAAATGCCTTTCCGGTAGCGCTGCGTCTCGATGTCGTAGGTCTGTTGCGCACGCGCCAGCGCTTCGCGCTGAAGCGCGCGCTGCCGGCCGAGCGTATCGATCTGGACGAGGGTGTCGCTGACCTGCGCGAGCGCGTTGACGACCGTGTCGTCGTACACCGCGACGGCGGTGTTGTAGGCGGCGGTTTGCGCGCGCAGGCCGGCGCGCAGGCGGCCGCCCTCGAAAATCGGCAGCGTGATTGCGGGGCCCGCGCCGAACGTGCCGCTGTTGCCGTGGAACAGCGCGCGGAAGCCGAAGCTCTGCACGCCGGCGAAGGCCAGCAGGTTGACGTCCGGATAGAACGCGGCGCGCGCCGCATCGATGTTCGCCGCTTCGGCCTCGACCCGGTAGCGGGCGGCCAGCACGTCCGGCCGGCGGCCGATCAGCGCCGCGGGCAGGACGGCCGGCATCGGCAGCCCGGCCGCCGGCGGCGCGACAGGCTTCAACGCATCGGCGTAACCGGGCCCCCGGCCGACGAGCGCGGCGAGCCGGTGGCGCAGCCGGGCCGACTCGGCCGCATGCGTGTTGATGTCGGCCTGCGCGTGCGGGATGGGTTCGCTCGCCCTGAGCACGGCGACCTGCATGTCGAGACCGGCATCGGCGCGTTGCGACGTGAGGCGGAGCAGATAGCTGTGCTGCTGCAGCGTATCGCGCGCGATCGCGAGCAGTTGCTGTTCGAGCGCGAGCTGCAGATAGGTTTCGACGATCGCCGCTTGCAGCGACACGGTGGCCGCGTGCTCGAGCGCGCGCTGCTGGTCCGCGCGCAGCGCGGCGGCGCGCGCCAGCGCGTGCTGCCGGCCGGCGATGTCGAGATCCCACGACGCGCCGAGGAGCGCCTGCGCGTCGACCTGCCAGTGCCCGGCCGCGGGCGGCGGCGTCCGGTAGCTGCCCGGCAGGCGGGTCGGCACTGCGCTCGCCGTCGCGCCCAGCTGCGGCAGCAGCGCGGCGCTTTCGACGTCGGTGTCGGCCAGCGCCTGCGCGACGCGTTCGCGCTGCGCCTGCAGCGTCGGTGCGCCGGCCAGCGCATCGTCGACGAGACGATCCAGCTGGGCATCGCCGAACGCGCTCCACCAGCGTGCGGCGATCGTCGGCGCGCCGGCGCCGGCGGAGCGGATCGCGGCACCCGCATCGAGCTGCTCGACGGGGGTGATCCGGGCCGCCGGGCGTTGCGGGCCGAACGGGGCGCAGCCGGCGAGCGCGAGCGCGGCGAGCGCGGGAACCAGGCGGCGGGCGCCGCGCGCTCGGTCGATGAGGAAGGGCATGGTCGGTTTCCTGTGACGCGATGGCGAACGATTTATATCTAAAAATATATCTTTAGATATTATTTGACGATCGGCAACTGTCAGAAATGGCAGTCGGCCGAATCGGCCGGCACCGTTGAAACCGCTGAAGGGGACGGATAAGGTCGCGCGGGTTACGCCATCGCGAGCGCGTCGAGCGCTGCCGCGAGCGTTTGGGCGACGGACTGGCCCGACGTGTCGATGCGGCAGTGCGCGCAGGCGTGGTACAGCGATTCGCGCGCGTCGTGCAGCGCGGCGAGCGCCGCGCGCGGGTCGGCGACGTTCAGCAGCGGGCGGGACGCGTCGTCGCGCGTGCGGTGCCACAGGGTGTCGAGATCGCTCGCGAGATGGATCACGAAACAGCGCTGGCCGAGCCGGTCGCGCGTATCGGCTCGCAGCACGGCGCCGCCGCCGGTCGCGAGCACGAGCGCCGGCCCGCGCGTCAGCGCGTCGATGACGTCGGCTTCGCGCGCGCGGAAGTCGCCTGCATGGAATTGCGCCGCGACGGGCGCGCCGAAGCGGCGTTCGAGTTCGCGGTCGGCGTCGACGAACGGCAGCGCGAGCGCGCGGGCCAGTGCGCTGCCGAGGGTCGTCTTGCCGGCGCCGGGCATGCCGACGAGCGCGATGCGCGTCGGGCCGGCCTGCGGGCGCGGGCTCACAGGCGGCTCCGCAGCGACGGGGCACGGCGCGTCACGGCGGCGATGCGCTGCATCCGGACGTAATTGGCGAGCGGGTCCAGCGCATCGGTGACGAAGGTGTGAGGCGCGCCTGGGGCCGTGTCCAGCGCGATGCCGGCGACCACGAGCGAGCCGTCGCACAGTGCGTCGGTGAATGCGCCGATCCGGGCGCCAAGCGCCGGCGACGCAGCGCCGAGATCGGCAACGACGCGGCGCGAGCGCGGCCAGTCGACCGGCTCGGCCGCGCGTGCCGGCCAGCGCGCCAGCAGGCCGCTGGGCAGCGGCGTCGCGGCCCGTGCAGTGGACGTTTCGAGTACCCGCCAGGTCAGCGGCGCGACGGGCAGGCACGCGCGCCAGCGGCTATAGGCGGACGCCGCGGTGTCGCCGATCGCCACCGCCGGAAGCTGGAGCCGCGCGCAGCGCCGCAGCAGGCACGCGGTGTCGGCGGCATCCGGCGTGCCGCGCACGAACGGCAGCAGCTCCAGTTCGTCGTCGTATTCGGCGCGCAGCGCGCGCAGCCATCGCCCGGCGGCGAGTGGCAGGCAGCCCGCCGCGGCGATGCCGCACAGCACGAGCAGGCGATCGTCGCGACCGTCGCGAATCGCGAGCAGCCGGGCGGCGACGCGGGACGAAGCAGGCGCCGTCGTCATCATGCGGCCGGGCCGTCGGCGTGCCCGTCCGTCTCGCCCGCGGCACGCGGATAGGCGCCGAGGACGCGCAGTTCGGAAGCGGCGAGCGCGATTTCGTCGAGCGCCGCGCGCACGTTCGGATCGAGCGGGTGTCCGCCGAAGTCGATGCAGTACCGGTACGCATGGCCGGCCGCCCGTGCCGGGCGCACATCGACCCACAGCAGCGGTGCGCGGTGGTGGGCGAGCGCATCGAATATGCGCGCGAGCGCGTCGGGTGCATCGGTCGGCCGCAGCACGATGCTCGTGCGGTCCTGGCCGGTCGGGGCGGGCGTCTGGCCGCCGACGATCACGAAGCGCGTGCGGTTGTCCGGGTGATCCTGGATCGCGCGGGATACGATTCGCAGTCCGTAAAGAGCGGCTGCCGGTTCGCCGGCGATCGCCGCGCAGTCATACAGGTGCGCGGCCTCGCGCGCGGCCACCGCGTTGCTGGATACCGGGATGCGGCGCAGGCCGGGCGCATGCGCGTCGAGCCACGCGCGGCATTGCGCGAGCGCCTGCGGATGGCCGACCACGCTGTCGACGCCGGCGAGCGATCCGCTGGCGCTCAGCAGGCAGTGCGCGACCGGCAGTTCGATCTCGCCCGTGACGGGCGCCGCTTGCGCGATCAGCAGGTCGAGCGTGCGGGTCACGCTGCCTTCGGAGGAATTCTCGACCGGCACGACCGCGCATTCCGCGTCGCCGCGCGCGAGCGCTTCGAATACCGCGTCGATCGTTTCGTGCGCCTGCCCGCGGGCGAATTCGCCGAAGTGGCGCAGCATTGCGGCTTCGGTGTAGGTGCCCGACGGGCCGAGGAACGCGACCGACGGCAGCGACTGCGCGTCGCGGCTCGCGCGGAACAGCGTCTGCCAGATGGCTCTCAGGTCGCGGTCGCGCAGCCCCCACGGCGCGCGCGTGCACAGCTCGGCGACGATCGACGCTTCGCGGGCCGGCTGCCGCACCGCGAGCCCCGCATGCCGCTTGAGATGGCCGATTTCGGTCGCGTGAACGATGCGCTGGCCGATCAGCGCGAGAAGCTCGTCGTCGATCACGTCGATCTGCGCGCGGCGGCGCGCGATCGCATCGTCGACGGACGGCGGGGCGGCAAGCTCGGAAGGCGTCATGGCGTTTCGATCCGTGAAGTCGAGGAAACGGACGGGCGGCGTGCGGCGACGTGCGCGGCCGCGCCCGATTGCACGCGCGCGACGGCGCGGTCGTATTCGGCTTCGAGCCGCTCGACGATCTCGGCGACGCTGAGCACCGCGTCCATCGCGCCGACGCCCTGGCCGGCCCCCCAGATGTCGCGCCACTGCTTCGTGCCGCCATCCGGCGAGAAATCGAGCTGCGCGCCGTCGACCCGCGCGAGACGGCGCACGTCGAGCCCGGCCGCTTCGATGCTCTGGCGCAGGTAGTTGCCATGGACGCCGGTGAACGCATCGGTGTAGATGATGTCGGCCGCATTGGCTTCGACGATCGTGTCCTTGTATCGCTGCACCACGTTCGCTTCGTGCGACGCCAGGAAGCGCGTACCGATATACGCGAAGTCGGCGCCGAGCGCGCGCGCGGCGGCTATCGCGTCGCCCGTCGCGATCGCGCCGGACAGCGCGAGGAAGCCGTCGTAGAAGCGCCGCACTTCGGCGACCAGTGCGAACGGCGACAGCGTGCCGGCATGGCCGCCCGCACCCGCCGCGACGAGAACGAGGCCGTCGACGCCGGCCTCCAGCGCCTTCTGCGCGTGCCGCACCGTCGTGACGTCGTGCAGTACGATCCCGCCGTACGCGTGGATCGCATCGACGACGTCGCGCGACGGCGCGCGCAGGCTCGTGATCATCAGCGGCACGCGCCGGTCGATGCAGATGCGCAGGTCCTGTTCGACGCGCGGATTCGACGGATGGCAGATGTGATTGACCGCATACGGGCCGACCGGCGCGTCGGGATGGGCGTCCCGGTACGCGCGCAGCGTGCCGTCGATGGTGTCGATCCAGTCGCCGAGCTGCGCGCTGGGCCGCGCGTTGAGCGCCGGAAATGCGCCGACGATCCCGCTCTTGCACTGGGCGAGCACCATCTCGGGATAGCTCGCGATCAGCATCGGAGACGCAATCACCGGCAGCCGGAGACCCTGCAGAGGAAGCGGAATCATGGTCGGGCTCCGGCTCGTCAGCGCGCGAGCGCCGCGCTGTCGCGCCGCTCGTCGAGGCGGCGGTGGAAGCCGTCGCGGCTGACGGCGCAGCGCGTATGCACGCCTTCGCCGACGACGCCCACCGCGTCGCGCACCTCGACCCGGTACGTCATCATGCGGCCGTCGACCTCGATCAGTTCGGCGTCGATCGTCACGTCCCATTCGGGCGGCGTCGGCGCGAGATGCTTGATCTCGAAGTTGTAGCCCACCGTCATCTGCCCGGCCGGCAGCAGATGGTCGGTCGCCTGCATGCAGGTCTGTTCGATGAAGATGATCATGATCGGGCTCGCGAGCGCGTGCGCTTCGCCTCCCCATTGATCGGCGAGCGAAATCGTGTCGACGCGGTGGGTGGCGCGGGCACGCAGGCCAGTCTGGATAGTCAAGGGCAGCTCCTGAAGGGGTGATGGAGGGGTGAGCGGTTACGCCGTGCGCGCCGTGGCGGCCGCGCGTCGTTGCATCTGGCTGAAGATGTTCCGGTAATGCATTTCCTCGGTGCCGCCGGCCGAGCCCATCGCGAGCGCGTCGGCGACGAAGGTGGCGAGCGGGCCGCGCCGGTAGCCGTCGCTGCCGTGAATCGCAAGCAGGTGCAGCGCGGCCTGCGCGAGATCGCGCGCGCCTGCGAGCTTCGCGATCGAGCAGTTCGCGAGCGCCTCGGGACGTTGCCCGACGAGTTGATCGAGCGCTGCGCGCGCCGTCCAGCGCGTGCGTTCGATGCCGACCTGGACGTCGACCAGCCGGCGCTGCACGTGCTGGTGGGTGTCCAGCGCGACACCGAGCGTCTTGCGGGCGCCGGCGCGCGCGAGCGCGTCGGCGAGGAACGGCTGGGTGACGTTCGCGCACAGCAGGCCGAACAGCGCGCGATTCATCGATGCGATGTCCATCAGCAGGCGCAGCCCATCGCCGGGCGCGCCGAGCAGTTCGTCGGCGTCGACGTGCACGCCGGACAGCGCGAGATCGCCGATCGGAAGATCCGCGACGCCGAGCGTCGCCTGCGGGGCGCTGCGCCGCACGCCCGCGCGTTCGGGATCGATCAGCACCAGCGCGGTGGCCGGCTTGCCGTCGCCGGTCAGGGTCGCGACGATCATCATCAGGCGCGCTTCGGGTGCGTGGCTGATGTTGTACTTGTGGCCGTCGAGCCGGTAGTGGTCGCCGTCGCGCACGAGGCTGGTTTCGAGCGCGCGCACTTCGGTGCCGGTGCCTTTCTCCGAGATCGCCGTGGCGCCGATCGCGCCGGACAGCAGCGGCGGCAGATGCCGCGCGCGCTGCGCGTCGGAACCGTACGCGACGATTGCGCGAATCAGCGTCGCCTGATTGGCGAGCGCCATCGCGAAGCCGACGGAGCGCTGCGCCGCGGCGACTGCTTCGAATGCATCGACGAAGTCGTGCCACGTGCGCCCCGAACCGCCGAGTTCGCGCGGTACGGGCAGGCGCCACAGTCCCGCGTCGGACAATGCATCCCATGCATCGCGATGGAACGCACCGGAAGGGGCGGACCGTGCATGGCGTTCGGCGATGTCCCGGTACGTGGCGGTCGTCGTGGGCTGTGCTTCGCTGGCAGTGAGAGTCATGTCGGTGAGCGAGACCTTGCATGGATCGTGTCGCCAATCTAATGAAAAGCCCCCGGACGAGAAACTGTCAGTTATTGCACTTCGAGGCGGTGCGCAGCGGCGGATGATTCGAGCGTAATCGGCGATGCGACGGGCGGCGGGGGCGCGATTGCCGAACGTGATCGTGACGCCCGTCGCGCACATCGGCGCGAGCGGTTGATGTCGGACGACAGCCGGACGATGGCGGTCACGCCGTGCCGTCGGCGGTGGCGTCATGGCGCTTCGATGACGGGAGATGATCGCGCGCCGGTCGGTGAAAGATCTGCCGCGCGTCGATCGTGATGGCGACGCGATGTCGGGTTGCCGACGCTTCGTCGTTCAGGTCGAGTCGATTGATTTCGCATTGCAGATCATTCGGATGACGTGCGATGCGCTCGCGTCGGATTCCCGGTGCTCGTCGGTGGAGCGTGCGACAAATGATTGGTCATACGATTCGGAAGGCCCGATTCCGTCGCTCCGACGATCGACGAAATCATGTTCCGCCTTGCTCTCGTGAAATTGTCGTGCTAGTTTTTCATGAAATTTCTAGGCGAAAATTTCACGGGAGTCCGCATGTTCGTGCAGTCCGACCGTCACGTCGCAAGCTACTACGCCGGCACCTACCCGGCGCCGATTCCGCGTCGTCCGGAACTGGACGAGCGTATCGACGCCGACGTGCTCGTCGTCGGCGCGGGCTTCAGCGGGCTGCATACGGCGTTGCGCCTTGCGCTCGCCGGCAAGCGCGTCGTCGTGCTCGAAGCGAGCCGTGTCGCGTGGGCCGCGTCGGGCCGCAACGGCGGGCAGGCGCTGCTCGGCTGGTCGTGCGACATGCAGCCGCTCGAGGATTCGCTCGGCCGCGACGGCGCGCGCCTGCTGTGGGACAGCATGCGCTGGGCGGCGGCCGAGGTGCGCGAACTGCCGGAGCGGCACGGTTTCGACATCGACTACCGGCCCGGCAGCCTGTGGGCCGCGGTGCGGCCGCGTCGCGTCGCGATGCTCGCGCAGGCCCGCGACGAAGCGGCCGAGCGCTGGGGCTACGACCGGCTGCGCGTGATCGGGCGTGACGAGATGCCCGAATGGATCGGCGGCACGCGTTATCTCGCCGCGCTCCACGATCCGGAGGCCGGCCACCTGAATCCGCTGAAATTCGCGCTCGGCCTCGCGCAGACGATCGAGCGCGCGGGCGGCCGCATCTTCGAGCAGAGCCGCGTGCTCGACTGCCGCGAGACGGCCGGCGGCCACATCGCCCGCACGGTGCGCGGCGAAGTGCGCGCGGACGTGCTCGTGCTTGCCTGTAATGCATACGTCGACCGGCTCGATCGCGATCTGGCGCGCCGGCTGCTGCCGGTCGGCACGTACCAGGTCGCGACCGCGCCGCTCGCGGCCGACGTCGCGCGTTCGCTGCTGCCGCAGAACAGTTGCGTGATCGACAACCAGTTCGTGCCCGACTACTTCCGGCTGAGCCCCGACAACCGGCTGCTGTTCGGCGGCGGCTGCACGTATCTCGGCGGCATCCCGGCCGATATCGCGGCGGCGACGCGTCCGCACCTCGAACGCGTGTTCCCGCAACTGGCCGGCGTGCCGCTCGATTACGCGTGGGGCGGCCACATCGACATCAGCATGCGCCGCACGCCGGACATCGGCCGCCACGGGCAGCGTTTCTGGCTGCAGGGCTTCTCGGGGCACGGCGTGCTGCCGACGCTCGCGGGTGCGCGCGCGGTCGCCGACGCCGTGCTCGGCGACGAGCGCCTGCTCGCGCAATACCAGCGCATTCGCAACCCGCGCTTCCCCGGCGGCGACCGGCTCGCCGCGCCGCTGGAGGCGCTCGGCAAGGCCTGGTACCGTTTGCGCGACACCGTCTGACCGTTTCGGAACTCATCATGAACGAACAGGAAGAGATAGAAAGTCTGGCGATCCTGATCCGCGACCTGCGCAAGCATCGCAAGGTCACGCTGAACGACCTCGCCGAGCGGATCGGCCGCTCGGTCGGCTTTCTGTCGCAGGTCGAGCGCGGGCTGTCGCGTCCGACGGTCGCGGATCTGACCGCGATCGGCGAGGCGCTCGGCGTGCCGACCACGTATTTCTACAGCCTGAGCAAGCCGCGCAGCGTGCCGTGGGTCACGCGGCCCGACGAGCGGCGTACCGTGTATTACGCGGCCGGCATTACCGACATCCTGGTGTCGCCGAACATGCGCTCGCGCTTTTCGGTTCTCGAAAGCCATCTCGCGCCGGGCGCGAGCAGCGGCGAGCGGCCCGTCGACGACAGTGACGAGCAGGGTGGCTTCGTGCTCGAAGGAGAACTGACGATCTGGATCGACGGCGACGACACGCCCGTCACGCTCGGCCCGAACGATGCGTTCCAGCTGCCCGCGCACAAGCGGTTCCGTTATGCCAACCTGACCGACGCGCCGACGCGCGTGATCTGGGTGTTCACCTGAGTCGTCGGCGGGGCGGGCGGTGTCGCAGGCCGCCGCGCCTCGCAGCATGTTTGCAGTACTGATTTAAAGCGGCATGCGTTGTCCCGTGTGTCGCATGAATCCGGTTCGCCGCGCCGCGGCACCGCCATACAAGACATGGAAAGGATGAGACATGGATGACGTCGTTCCCGCGCTGGTCGGTGAAGTCCGCGCATTCCGGCAGGCGCACCCCGAGATTCGTTATGTCGACCTGATCTGCCTCGACCTGCCCGGGCACTTCTATGGCAAGCGCTACCCGATCGATGCGCTCGAGAAGGTCGCGTCGGGCTCGCTGCTGAAGCTGCCGCAGAACTGCGTGCTGCTCGGCACGCAAGGCGGCCTCTACAAGATCGGCGACTACTGCTTCAACGACGGCGACCCCGACGCGCCGCGCCGCCTGATCCCCGGCACGCTGAAGCCCGTGCGCTGGGAGCGGCAGCCGCTCGCGCAGATGCTGATCAGCTCCGACGGCACCGATGCGCCGATCGAGTTCGAGCCGCGCGAGGTGCTCGCGCGCGTGCTGCGGCGCTTCGCGGCGCGCGGCATCCGGCCGGTCGTCGCGTTCGAGCTCGAGTTCTACCTGTTCGCCGCGCAGCTCGCGGAAGGGATGCCGCAGTACCCGCGCGATCGCCTGAGCGACGACCGCGACGATCAGCCGAACATGCATATCGAGCGCCTGTCGCGCTTCTCCGACGTGCTGCACGAGATGGTCGAGGCCGCGTGCGAACAGGGCGTCGATGCGACGGTGATCACCGCCGAGCTCGGGCCGGGCCAGTTCGAGATCAATTTCGGTCATACCGACGACGGGCTGCGCGCGGCCGACTGGTCGGCGCTGTTCTGCCGCAGCACGCGCGGCGTCGCGTTGCAGCACGGCTATCGCGCGAGCTTCATGGGCAAGCCCTACCTGCATGCGCCGGGCAGCGGGATGCACGTTCACGTGAGCCTGTACGACGACGCGGGGCGCAACCTGCTCGCGGCGGACGGGGAGCGGCCGCTGCGGCATGCGGTGGCCGGATGCCTCGCGCTGTTGCCGCATTGCATGCCCGTGTTCGCGCCGAATCACAACGCGTTCCGGCGCTACGGATCGATGGTGAACGCGGCGAGCCGCGCAAGCTGGGGTTTCGAGGATCGCGATGCGTGCATCCGGATTCCCGAGTCGGATGCGCGCAACCTGCGGATCGAACACCGGCTCGCGAGCGCGGACGCGAATCCGTATCTGGTGCTCGCGGCGATCCTCGCCGGGATGGAGCACGGGCTCGATGCACGGATCGAACCGATCGCGCCGCTCAACGAGGATCGCGGCAGCGGGATCGATTTTCCGAAGGAGATGCTGTCGGCCGTCGCGGCGATGCAGGATCATCCGGCCGTGCGCGAACGGCTCGGCAGCGAGTTCGTGATGGTGTACTGCGAGAACAAGCGGCAGGAGGAACTGGATTTTCGTAATGAAATCGGCGCGCGGGAGTATCGGTGGTTTTTGTGATTGCCGCGCGCGTCGAAGAAGCAAACTACGGCAGTGCGCGCCAATAGCGCACTTCCTCGATCGGCATACCGTCGATCTCGAACGTGTTGATGTCGTCTTCGGCGACAAAGCCCTCGCGTTCATAGAACGCTCTTGCACGACGGTTTTCGACGAGTACCCAGAGCGACACCCATGCATGGCCCGCGTCATGCAGCGATCGGCATGCATGCTCGACCAGCGCCGCGCCGATGCCTTGCCCGCAATGCGACGGGTGCAGATAGATCGCTTCGATTTCTCCCCACGCGCGATCCTTGTCGGTGTCGCGCGTCGGACCATAGGCGATCCAGCCTGCCGCGTCATTGCCCGTGAATGCGAGCGCGACGCGCGGGCGGCCGGCGTCGAGCGCACAGCGCCAGAAGGCCGTGCGTTTTTCGACCGACAAGCCGGCGAGGAACGGGGCCGGCATGATATCCGTGTAGGTTGCCTGCCACGACGCGACGTGGATGTCGGCAATGGTTGCGGCATCGGCGGACGTGGCAGCGCGGATGTCGATCGTTGTCGTATTCGGTGTCATGCGTGTTCCGCCTGATCGAACGATTCTCGATGCGCAGCGCATGCCGTGCCGCGAACCGCTTCGCGACACGGCACTTGCGAAGCGCTTACTCGCCGAGCTTCGACGCCACGCACCCCGTGCTCGTGCATTCACGCTCGCGCTCGCGCAGGAACGACAGTCGCGACTGCGTCATGTCGTTCGCGCACTGGATATCCACGAGGTAGCTGTTGTTGCGCGTCTCGCTGCACTGGGCATCGCGTTGCTTGAGCCACGCGAGCTGGCCGGCCTTCAGCGTGGCCTGCTGGTCGCCGCTCAGTTGCTTGCGCAGACGGCCGTACTCGTCATTCAGATCGCGATCGGACTGCGAGAACTGCGTGCTGGTGCAGTACACCTGGTCGAACGCGCTGCGCGGCTTCCCGCAGCCGGCCGCGTGCGCGGCGAACGGAACGGCGAGCGCGAGCAGCGCGCAGGATGCGAACAGATTCTTCTTTTTCATTGTGATGCTCCTGACTGGGTGAAAACCGTTGAGCCCGATGGGCGATATCGTCACTTCGGCGCCGTGCATGCGTCGATCCCGCCCGCGATCGCGGCGGACAGGCGCTGGATCGTCCCGCGTTGCGCGAGCCGCGCTTCCTCGTCGGGATTGACGATCACGCCGGCCTCGACGAGCACGGCCGGAATCGGCGCGGTGCGCAGCACGACGAGATCGTCGAAGCGGTGGATGCCGAGTTGCGGGTCGATCAGCGGGCGATTCTCGCCGCGGATCGACTGAGCGTGATACAGCGACGGCCGTTCGCCTGCCGCGACCAGTCGTTCGCCGATCGCTTTGGCGCAGCGCAGGCTTTCCGCGTAGTGCGGATTGCGCTCCGACACGAACACCGAGAAGCCGCGGAATTCGCGCTGCCGGCCGGCGTCGATGAATTGCTGCTGCATCGAGTCGTGATGGATCGACACGAACAGGTTCGCGTCGGGCGCCTGCGTCGAACGCTGGTCGAGCGCGATCTCGCGGCCGTCGGCCGACGTGCGCCGCACGCGGTCGCCGTGCGCGGCGAGCTTTTCCGCAACTGCGGCGGACAGATCGAGGTTGTACAGGTATTCGACTCGGCCGCTCGCGCCGGTGGAACCCGGGTGAGCCGGCGTATGGCCGGTGTCGACGACGATGTAGCGCGAGGATGCGGGTTCGGTGCCTGCGGTGTCGGCCGCATGCAGCGCCGGCGGCGCGCCGAGCAGCGGGGCGCACGCGAGCACGCGCACGGCGGCGCGCACGAACGGGCGAAGGCGTCGGATGGTTCGGTTCGTCATTGTTGTTGTCGAGGAGGGCATGCGGCGCGTCGCACGGCGCGGCACCGTCGGCCTGCTCAATGCAGTCGGAATGTCGCGCGATTATAGCGGGTGATGGCGGCGCCGCAATGACGAATGGCGACCGTCAGGCAAGCACGCGCCGGGCCGCGAGCACGCCCCAGTACGATGCTTCCTCGAACAGCGATAGCCCGGACAGGTCAGCGTGCGCGAACACGACGAGGCCGTCGGCGTCGCGCAGCGCGAGCAGCCCCGGCCGGCTCAGGAAGCCGACGTCGGGTGTCGCCATCGCGTGGCCGCGCACGGTGATCTCGAGCGCCGTCGCGTGTTTCCACAGCTCGCGCCCGTAGACAGCCTGCAGGTCGATCGCCGCCTGTTCGCGCAACGCGTCGGGCTTCGCCTGCGCGAGCCAGCGGCGCGTATCGTCCGGCGCTTGCGTGCTCAACGCCTGATATGCGGAGAACACCGAGCGCGTCGGCGGCGACATCCGGATCAATTGGTGCGTCGACACGACATAACCGAGCCCCGTGCCGTCGTAGACGACGTTGTCCCACGCGAGCGGCACGCCGGCTTCCTCGGCAGGCATGCCGTCGAGCAGGAAGTTGGACACGAGCCACGGCGCGCGCGGCGGCAGGTCGCGCGCGGGTTCGAAACCGTACGCGGAAAGCTGCGGAAACACGCGCGCGGCGACGAACAGCGGCATCGCGCATACGACGCGCCGCGCCTTCAGCGTGAACGTCGACAGCGCGCCGTCGTCGCCGATGCGCGCGCACAGCACGTCGACGCCGCCCGCGCGTTCGGTCGCGCGCACCGCGAAGCCGTCCCGCGACCACGCATTCGAGCCGGTGCGTGCGGTGATCGAATCGGCCAGCTTCGTCACCATCGTGTGCAGCCCGTCGGGCCAGGTCAGCACCGCGCCGTCGCTCGCGTCGCCTGCGTGGCCGCCGCGCGACGAGAAGTAGTGCAGCCCCGCCCATGCGGACACGGCCTCGTATCCTGCACCGTAGTCGTCGCGGCAGCAGTAGTTCAGGTACCAGTGCAGCGCCTTCGCGGTGTAGCCCTCGTCGAGCAGCCACTGGCGGAACGAGCGCCGATCGAGCGCGCGCCAGCGCGGGTCGCGCGACGATTCCGCGATCGGGATGCAGAACACCTTGCGGCCGTCGGCACCGCGCGCGGTGCGCAGCCCGTCCGTGTACGCGAAGAAGCGCGCCTGCTGCGCGAGTTCGTCGGTGCCGAGGCCGGCCGTCGGCACGATGCCGTCCTGCCACTGCCCGGCGATGAAAAGCCGTTCGTCGGGCGCGTGCACGAGCGCACGCTCGTCGTACATGGGGCGCGCGGACAGCGGTGCGGATTCGATCACGCCGAGATCGGCGAGCATGTCGCGCAGATGCGCAGATTCGAGCGACGGCAGCGGCAGGTAGTGCGCGCCTTTCGGATAACCGAGATCGCCGAAGCGGCCGCCGGCCGCATTGCCGCCGAATTCGGGGCCCGCGAGCACCGCGAAGCGCTTGTGGCCCGCGCGTGCGAGCTGCCATGCGCACGACAGCCCGGCCGCGCCGGCGCCGAGGATCGCGACGTCGGTTTCGATCGTGCCGGACGGCGGCGGCAGCGCAGCATGGTCGCGCAGCGCATGGCCTTCGCGCATGCCGGGATAGCCGACGCGCGGCGTCGTCTCGATCCAGCCGGTGCGGCCGCATGCGGCGAGCGACGCGGCCGCCGACGCGACCAGGAACGTGCGGCGGTCCATCAGCGCAGCACGTGCTTCCAGTCGTCGTCGAAGCGGCGCACGAGCGGCTGGTCGTTGAGTTCGTTCGGCGACATCGG
This sequence comes from Burkholderia pyrrocinia, assembly GCF_022809715.1. Classification (NCBI taxonomy): domain Bacteria; kingdom Pseudomonadati; phylum Pseudomonadota; class Betaproteobacteria; order Burkholderiales; family Burkholderiaceae; genus Burkholderia; species Burkholderia pyrrocinia. Next base: position 1,276,207 of record NZ_CP094460.1, on the reverse strand, counting down.
CAGCGCCGCCATGTCGGCCGGGAAGTGGAACATCTCGGCGGCCGTCTGCGCGTCGAGCCAGCGCGTCGGCACCGAGTAGTGCGCCGGCACCGTGAAATCGCGGCGCTTGCCGGCGATCACGAAACCCCAGTCGCCGAACGACGGCACGTAGCAGTGGTACGGCCACGTGTTGAGCCCGGCTTCGTGCAGCGTCGCGATGATGGTCCAGTACGCGTGCGGCGCGAAATACGGCGACGTCGACTGGATCACCGCGTAGCCGTTTTCCGACAGGTGGCGCGCGAGCAGCCGGAACACCGGCACCGAATACAGGCGGCCGAGCCCGAAGTTGGTCGGATCGGGAAAGTCGACGACGATCGCGTCGTACACGTCGGCGTTCGATTCGAGCCAGCGCACTGCGTCGTCGTTGATCACCTGCACGCGCGGATCCTTCAGCGCGCCCTGGTTCAGCTTGACGAGCGGCGCGGACGTCGAGAACAGCTTCGTCATCGCGGGATCGAGATCGACGAGCGTGATCTGTTCGAGGTTGCGGTGCTTGAGCAGTTCGCGCACCGCGAGGCCGTCGCCGCCGCCGAGCACGAGCACGCGCTTCGCCCACGGCAGCGCGTCGATCGTTGGGTGGATCAGCGCTTCGTGATAACGATGCTCGTCGCGCGACGAGAACTGCAGGTTGCCGTTCAGGTACAGCCGCATGTCGTCGTGCCATTGCGTGAGCACGATGCGCTGGTAGGGCGTCGTTTCCGAATAGATCGTCTCGTCGCCGTACACGCCGTGTTCGGCCCAGTGCGTGATGCGGTCAGACAGCGCGAAGCCGGCGACGAGCAGCCCGATCACGAGCGCCGCGCGCATCAGCTTGCCGCGCACGTTGCGGATCTCGTCGCGGAACAGGTGCGTCGTCCACAGCGCGACGAATGCGTTCAGGATCCCGAACAGGAAGCTCGTGCGCAGCAGGCCGAGACGCGGCGCGAGCACGAGCGGGAAGATCAGCGACACGGCGAGCGAGCCGAGATAGTCGAAGGTCAGCACTTCGCTGACGGTATGGCGGAACGCCTGGCGCCGCTGCTGGAATGCGCGCATCACGAGCGGGATCTCCATCCCGATCAGCAGGCCGAGCGCGAGCACCAGCGCATAGAGCGCCGCGCGGAACGGCGCGGCGAGCCACGCGAACACCGCGAACAGCAGCGCGGCCGACACGCCGCCGAGCAGGCCGACGAGCAGCTCGATGTCGACGAAGCGGTCGAGCACGTCGTCGTCCTCGACGAACTTCGCGAGCCACGAGCCGATCCCCATCGCGAACAGGTAGCAGCCGATCACCGACGAGAACTGCAGGATCGAATCGCCGAGCAGGTAGCTCGACAGCGCGCTGCTGATCAGTTCGTAGCCGAGCCCGCACGACGCGAGCACCAGGATCGACAGGACGAGCGCACGCTTATGCAGCATGGTGCGTCCGTTGTGCAGCGGTCGGCAATGTGGATATACTGGCGCGGATTTTCGTGGGTCGGCCATTGACGGGCCGGCCGGCGACGGGGCGGCGAACCGAGCACAAAATCCGAGGGAAAGAATGAATAGTGCCTATCTTTATGCGGTTCATTTACTGTCGGCGTTCGTGCTGCTTCTCGTGTTCGCGGCAGTGTACCTGAAGGTCACCCCGTTCGACGAACTGGCGCTGATCCGCGACGGCAACGCCGCCGCGACGCTGTCGTTCGGCGGCGCGCTGATCGGTTTCTGCCTGACGCTCGCGTCCAGCATCGCGCACAACTCGACGCTCGGCGCAGTCGTGATCTGGGCCGTCGGCGCGATGATCGTGCAACTGATCACCTATGCGGCGCTGACGCGCCTGATACCCGGCATGAATCATGCGATCGAGGATCGCAACGTCGCGATGGGCGGCCTGATGGGCACCGCGTCGCTCGTCGTCGGCATCATCAATGCCGCCTGCCTGACCTGACGCGCCACGCGTCCGAGGAGACCGACATGAGTCTGGGTTCATTCATCCGCAAGCAGTTCATCGACGTCCTGCAATGGACGGAAGACACCGACGGCGTGCTGGCCTGGCGCTATCCGATGGAAGACCAGGAAATCCAGTACGGCGGCAAGCTGACCGTGCGCGAAACGCAGGTCGCGATCTTCGTGAACGAAGGCAAGATCGCCGACGTGTTCCAGCCGGGGCTGTACACGCTGGAAACGAACACGCTGCCGGTGCTCACGTACCTGAAGAACTGGGACAAATTCTTTCAGTCGCCTTTCAAGTCGGACGTCTATTTCTTCAGCACGCGGCTGCAGCTCGGCCGGCGCTGGGGCACCGCGCAGCCGGTGACGATTCGCGACCGCGAATTCGGCTTCGTGCAGGTGCGCGCATTCGGCATCTACTCGTACCGGATCGTCGACGCGGCCGCGTTCCACCGCGAGGTCAGCGGCACGCGCGCGCAGTACACGGTCGACGATCTCGAGCAGCAATTGCGCAACCTGGTCGTGACCGCGATGAGCACGACGTTCGGCTCGGCCGACGTGCCGTTCGTCGACATGGCCGCGAACCAGTCGCTGCTGTCGCAGCGCATCGCCGAGGCGCTGGTGCCGGTGTTTACGCGCTACGGCCTGGCGCTCGATGCATTCGCGGTCGAGAGCGTGTCGCTGCCGGCCGAGCTGCAGAAGGCGCTCGACCTGCGGATCGGCGCGGGGATGGCCGGCGATCTCGCGCGCGCCACGCAATACCAGACCGCGCAGGCGATTCCGCTGGCCGCGCAGAATCCGGGCGGCATCGCCGGTATCGGCGCGGGGCTCGCCGCGGGCGCGGCGATCGGGCAGGCGATGGCCGGCCAGATCGCGGGCGCCACGCAACCGGCGCCGGCCGCACCGCCTGCTCCCGTCGCAGCGCCGGTGGCTGCCGCTCAGCCGGCCGCGCCGGCCGACGGCACCGATTACGTGCAGCGGCTCGAACAGTTGAAGGCGCTGTTCGACAAGGGCCTCGTGACCGAAGACGAATATTCGCGCGCGAAGGCCGAGATCCTCGCGAAGCTCACGCGGTAAGCGTCGCGCATGTTCAGTACTTCGTGCCCCCAGTGCGGCGCGCCGGTCGAGTTTCGCTCGGCGGCGGCGGTGATGGCCGTCTGCGCGTTCTGCCGCAGCACGCTGCTCAAGCGCGGCACCGACGTCGAGCGCATCGGCGAGCTTGCCACGGTGCTCGACGATGCGTCGCCGATCCAGATCGGCACGGCCGGCCGCTACGGCAAGCGCACGTTCACGGTGCTCGGGCGCATCCAGATGACCTACGACGCCGGCGCGTGGAGCGAATGGTATGTCGTGTTCGACGACGGCGCATTCGGCTGGTTGTCGGATGCATCGGGCCAGTACGCGGTCACGGTGCGCGAGCCCGACGATGCGTCCGGCGGCGCGTGGCCCGCATTCGGCACGCTCGAACCGGGCATGCGGATCGACCACGGCGGCCGCGCGTATCTCGTGTCCGACGTGCGCACCGCGCGCTGCACGGGCGGCGACGGCGAGCTGCCGTTCCGCGTCGATGCCGGCTGGGAGGCGCGCGTCGTCGATCTGCGGACTGGCAACGCGTTCGCGACCTACGATTATTCGGATGCCGATTCGAACGGCGGGAGCCCGGCCGTCTATTCGGGCGAGGCGCTGGAATTCGATGCGCTCGCGTTCACGGGGCTGCGCGATACGGAAGCCGATACGCGCGAGAAGCGCGGCGCGGAGATGGTGCCGTTCGCGTGCCCGAGCTGCGGCGCACCGCTGTCGTATGCGCCGAACGTGGCCGATTACGTGGTGTGCGGCAGTTGTCACGCGGGCGTGCAGTGCACGGCCGAGCAGCAGACCGTGTTCGCGGCGCAGCGCAAGCTCGAATCGGTGAAGGGCGCACTGGAGCTCGGCGCGATCGGCACGTTCGACGGCGTGAAGTACACGGTGATCGGCATGATGCGCTGCCGCGTGCCGGGCGACGACGAGACGTGGGACGAATACCTGCTGCTGAACCCGAAGCGCGGTTTCCTGTGGCTCGTGCAGAGCGAAGGGCGCTGGGAGCGCGTGCAGGTGCTCGATCATTGGCCGACGATCGGCAGCGAGTCCGACGTGACCGACGGCGGCAAGACCTACCGCCTGCGCGAGGAATATGAATCGGAGGTCGTCTACGTGGTCGGTGCGTTCAACTGGCGCGTGCAGGTAGGCGATCGCACGTCGATCATCGACTACGGCTGGCAGAAGGACAAGCTGACGCGCGAGCGCAGCGCTGCGGAGATCGTGTGGTCGCGTGCGCGGCCGCTGTCGGGCAGCGCGCTCGCCGAACGCTTCGGCACGCCGGCGCTCGCGACGGCCGCGGCCGCAACGGGCGCCGCCGCGTCGACGGGCCTGTTCGGCGGCAAAGGCCCGCACAGTTTCGCGCCGCTGCCGTGGGTGTTCAGCGCGCTGCTCGTGATCTTCAACATGGGCTCGCTGTTCTCGTTCAGCAGCCGCTCCGTCTACGTGCTGGTCGGCCTGATGGTGCTGTGGCTGCCTGAATGGCTGTGGAAGGGCTTTGCATCGGACGGGGGCAACTCGTGATCCGGTACATCCTCTACGGCGTCTATGGCCTGATCGTCGTCACGCTGTTCAGTTGCGCGTCGATCGGCGGCAGCGGTTCGGGCGGTGGCGGCTGGGGCAGTTCGTCGGCGCGCAGCGGCTACTCGTCGTACGGGTCGCACAAATGACCGCACGCGACGGGATTGCACCGCCGAGCGCGACGCTCGGCTCGCATGTGCTGGCCGACCTGGCCGGTATCGATGCGGCGCTGCTGCGCGACGCCGCACGGCTCGAAGCGATCCTCACCGAAGCGGCGCAACAGGCAGGCGCGCGCGTGATCGGCGCGCACTTCCATCATTTCGGCGGCGAGCATGGCGTGACGGGCGTCGTGCTGCTCGCCGAATCGCACATCACGATCCATACGTGGCCCGAGCATCGCTTCGCGGCCGTCGATGCGTTCATGTGCGGCGCGGCGCGTGCGGCCGATGCGGTCGATGCGATCGCCGCCGCGCTCGGCGCGCAGGCGCAGGCCCGGCAGCAGGTGGCGCGCGGCGCTGCATCGACCTGAGCGGGCATTTAACGAGGACGTGTCCTCATCGGGTTGGAGCAGTGGCTGCTACGCAGCCGTCACGTAGTGCCGCGGCGCGCGCGGTTCGAGAAGCTTCGAGCCCGCGCGCCGCACGATCGCGTCGCAATCAGCGATTGATCTGGTCCGCCGAGATCAGTTCGGCCACCAGCACCTGCGCTGGCCCCTGCAGGTAATACTCGTGTTCGAGCGGTTCCCGCAGCTTCATGAACGTTTCCGAACCGACCTGCATCGTTTCGCCCGCATGCATGCGCGCACCGCTTTCCAGCAGGTAGTGCATCACGTTGTTGAAGATGCCCGAATAGCGTTCGCCTTCGTGATGGCCTTCCGTGAGCGCCGCAAAATCGGGCAGGCCGAACACGTCGGCGCCATAGGTGCGCATCCACACGCCTTCGACGCCTTCGACCTCGTATTTCACGAAGCCGCAGAAGAACAGGTTCAACGGGATCCCGCGCAGCACTTCGAGGCTTTCTGCGCCGAGTTCCTTCGCATCGAAGACACCGGCCGGCAGCGACGTGTGTGCGTGTTCGTTCAGCACCGCGAGGCCGTTCTGTTCGGCCAGCGCGCCGGCGACGGCCGCCAGCGCGACATACTGGTCGAGCGGATCGGGTTCATGTCCGGCGTAGTAGAGGATCACGTGGCTGCGGCTCGCGCGCACCTGCTGCTTCAGGTCCTGCCCGTAGTGGGCGGGCGCGACGCATGCTTCCAGCGCGTCGGACGGATAGGGCGCATCGAAGCCGACCAGCCGGACGACGTGGTTGCCCCAGCCGGCGAGCCCGAATACCTGCTCCAGCGTGGGCTCGGTTTCGACACGCGCGTGCTTCATGCTCGGATGGTACGCACGCAGCGCGGCCGTCAGCGAAGCGATATCGACTTGCAGCGGCCCGTCGAAGACGACCGTCACGCTCAGCGGATGCTCGACGTCGGACGCAGCGACCAGTGCGGCGGGGTTTTCGGGTTCTTCCTTGCGGCCAAAGAATCGGGATATCAGGCTCATTGGATTGTGTTTGTATCGATGCCGTTTCAGGGAGGAGTGCCCTGTTCTCTCGGTCAGGGCTCGCCGTCAGGGTGACGGCCGCCCGTAGTTTCCCCGGGTTCGGCGAATCTGGCAAATACCCGATGAAGCGGCCATGGCGGGTTCGAACGTATCCGGAGGGAGACGGCGCAGACACGCCGGACCGCACGGCAGTGCGTATCAGCGCGGCAGCGCTTCCGCTTCGGCCCAGCGCTTGAACGAATCGAGACGCCGGCGCGTCTGCACGAGATAGAACGCGCCGATCAGCGGTTCGAGCAGCCAGCGCAGCCAGGACGGCTGAGCGCGGAAGTTGTACGTGAACTTCACTTCGGTCGAACCCGGTGTGTGTTCGGTGAAGTTCCAGCTGCCGCTGAAGCGTTCGAGCACCTTCGGCCCGTCGACCATTTCGACGGCAGCGACCTGCGGCGGGCGGTACGAGATGTAGCGCGACACCATCGTCGCGCCCGACTGGCTGCGGCAGAACGCGTCGACGCCGACGTCGGCCGTCGTTTCGTCGAGCAGATAGGCGTCGGTGAGGAAGCTGTCCCACACGAGCCGCCGCGCGTAATCCTGCGACCACGTGAAGAGGCGTCTGCGATCGACGCCGACGGTCCGGCTGACTGAGATCCTCATGATGGCGGGCGCAATGGTGCGGATTGGGATGAAATCGAGTGTACCCCGCCAATACCGCGCATTTCGTCAGACTTGGTCAAGTCGAGCGTGTGCTCGATTGACGCACTCCGGGATTTCACCTAGGATTCATTCCAACCCTTCGGGAAAGACCCGAAGCGTTTCAATCTCTTGAGGGAGCCTCATGAGTACGCAACAGAACCGGCGCTTCGACGCGCTCGTTTTCATTGGTCGTTTCCAGCCTCCGCATCGTGGTCACCTGAACGTGCTGAAGTCGGCACTGAGCCGGGCCGAGCGCGTGTGCGTGCTGATCGGGTCGACCGACAAGCCCCGCACCATCAAGGATCCGTTCTCGTTCGACGAGCGCCGCCAGATGCTGGCTTCGCTGTTCGACGCGTCCGAGCGCGACCGCGTGACGATCGCGCCGTTGCAGGATTCGACGTACAACGACGGCGACTGGGTGCGCTGGGTGCAGGACGCCGTCGCGTCCGCGCTCGGCGACGTCGCGCAGCGCAAGGTCGGGCTGATCGGCCATGAGAAGGACGCCACGTCGTATTACCTGCGGATGTTCCCGCAATGGGAGCTCGTCGACGTCGATGCGACCGAAGACATTTCCGCCACCGAGATCCGCGACCAGTATTTCGCAGAACGCACCAACAGCTTCGTGCAGTGGGCCGTGCCGGAACCCGTGTTCGGCTGGCTCGAGCGTTTTCGCACGCAGCCGGAATTCGCGCAACTGAAGTCGGAAGCCGAATTCATCGCCGCGTATCGCAAGGCATGGGCGGCCGCGCCGTATCCCGTCACGTTCGTGACGGTCGACGCGGTGGTCGTGCACTCGGGTCATATCCTGCTCGTGCGCCGCCGCAGCGAACCGGGCCGCGGCCTGTGGGCACTGCCGGGCGGGTTCGTGAACCAGGACGAGCGGCTCGATGCGGCGTGCATTCGCGAGCTGCGCGAGGAAACCGGCCTGAAGCTGCCGGAGCCCGTGCTGCGCGGCTCGATCAAGGATCGCCAGGTGTTCGATCACCCGACCCGCTCGCTGCGCGGCCGCACGATCACGCACGCGTGCCTGTTCAATTTCCCGACCGGCGAGCTGCCGCGCGTGAAGGGCAGCGACGACGCCGACAAGGCGCGCTGGGTGCCGCTCAACGAATTCGCGCAGATGCGCAACGTGATGTTCGAGGATCACTTCGACATCGCGTATCACTTCCTGGGGAAGCTGTGATCCGCTGATTCCCCGCATTCCGGTCCGCCGCGACAGACGCGGCGGCACTTCAACGGCCTAGAGGAGCTCTAGCCATGCAAAACGATCCCGGCGGCTTTGCCGCGGTTCTCGCCAATCCGATCCTCAACACGGATTCGTACAAGGCTTCCCACTTCCTGCAATATCCGCCCGACGCGTCGGCGATGTTCTCGTACGTCGAATCGCGCGGCGGCCGCTACGACCGCACGCTGTTCTTCGGCCTGCAGATGCTGCTGAAGGAATATCTGTGCAAGCCGGTCACGCACGCGATGATCGACGATGCGCGCGATTTCTTCACGGTGCACGGCGTGCCGTTCAACGAAGCAGGGTGGCGCTACATCGTCGAACGCTACGACGGCTATCTGCCCGTGAAGATCCGCGCGGTGCCGGAGGGTTCGGTCGTGCCGGTGCACAACGTGCTGATGACCGTCGAATGCGACGATCCGCAGGTGTTCTGGCTCGCGTCGTATCTCGAGACGATGCTGTTGCGCGTCTGGTATCCGGTGACGGTCGCGACGCGAAGCTGGCACCTGCGGCAGACGATCCGCCGTTTCCTCGAAAGGACCGACGACGATCTCGCGCAACTGCCGTTCAAGCTGCACGACTTCGGCGCGCGCGGCGTGTCGAGCGCAGAGTCGGCCGCGATCGGCGGTGCAGCGCACCTCGTGAACTTCATGGGCTCGGATACGGTGCTCGGCGTGCTGGCCGCGAACCGCTTCTATCGCGAGCCGATGGCGGCGTACTCGGTGCCGGCGGCCGAGCACAGCACGATCACGTCGTGGGGGAGGGAAGGCGAGGCCGATGCGTACCGGAACATGATCCGCCGCTTCGGGCTGCCTGGCGCGATCGTGTCGGTCGTGTCGGACTCCTACGATCTGTTCGCCGCGCTCGATCTGTGGGGCGGCGAACTGCGGCAGGCCGTGATCGATTCTGGCGCGACGCTCGTCGTGCGTCCCGATTCGGGCGACCCCGTGAAGATCGTGATGCAGACCGTGCGCGCGCTCGACGCGTCGTTCGGCTCGACCTTGAACGGCAAGGGGCGGCGCGTGCTGAACCGCGTGCGCGTGATCCAGGGCGATGGTGTCGACGAGTTGTCGATCGACGCGATTCTTTCCGCACTCGACGACGCGGGTTATGCGGCCGGCAATGTCGTGTTCGGCATGGGCGGCGCATTGCTGCAGCAGGTGAACCGCGATACGCAGCGCTTCGCGATGAAGTGCTCGGCGATCCGGCGCGATGGCGTGTGGCACGACGTCCGCAAGGATCCGGTCACCGATCAGGGTAAGCGCTCGAAGAAGGGGCGGCTCACGCTGCTGCGCAATCGCCGCACCGGAGAGTATCGGACGACGACACTGCCCGTTGCGTGGGACGATCGGGCGCTGGAAGGCGAATGGGACGAGGCGCTCGAAACGGTGTTCGATACGGGGCGGTTGCTGGTCGATACGACGTTTGCCGAGGTGCGGGCGAGGGCGCACGCGGGGGAGGTTTGAGGTAGGCCACAGACAGGCACGAACGGGGCGGCGGTGCGCGATGCGGCCGCCCCGTTCGTGCTCAGGCGGCGCGGGTGACGAGCGTGCGAAGCACGGCGTCCACCTCGATTTCCCCTTTCAATACATCCGCGCGTGCCGACGCGAAATCGATCCAGCCTTCGTTGAAGCCGTCGAGCATGCACATGCGCGGTTCCGGGTAACGCATCCGCTGCGCATCGAACAGGGCTGCCCATGTGTCGCGCGGTACGGCTTCGGCGTGGACGGCGTGCCCGAGCACGCGAGCGAACGCGGCCGCAAGGTCGTTCGGGCTGACACGACGAGGCCCTTCGAGCTCGACAATGCGTGCGCCGATCCATTCTTCCTGGAGCAGCGCGGCGGCTACGCGGCCGACGTCTTCGGTGGCGACCATCGGCACCGGTCTGTCGAGCGGCTGGAGAAAGCTGCGGATGACACCGGCGTCGCGTGCCGTCGCGAAGTCCCATGCGGCGTTTTCGAGGAACCACGCGGGGCGCAGAAACGCGACGGGCATCGGCAGGTCGCCGAACGCCTGCTCGATCATCGTCAATTGCGTCAGCAGGTTCGTCCGCGTCGCCTGGGCGCCGATCGTCGAAAGGCAGACGACCTTGCGCGGCCGCGCGGCTCGCAACGCTGCGCCGACTGCGTCGATCACCGCGCGTGTTTCGGGAAATCCCGGGGAGGGATCGAAGCACGGCGGCAGCAGGACGAACACGCCGGCCGAGTTCGAGAAAGCCGTCGTCAGTGCGGCGGTGTCGGTCATGTCAGCGAGTGCAACGTCGCAGTTGCGTGCGGCCCAGGGCGCGGCGCGATCCGCAGTGCGCGCGACGGCCCGCACGCGCTGGCCAGATGCGAGCAGCGTCCGGGCGAGTGCGCCGCCGACCTGTCCGGTGATGCCGGTAATGGCGTACATGGTTCGAAATCCTCATCGAAAATTGAACGGGCGAGCGCCGGAGCGGCCGGGCGGCAGATCTGCCTGTCGTATTCAGCATGCCGCCGGTTGGGGGTTGCCGTCGCGATGCATCGGGTTGCATGATAGGGAACGGCGATTCCTGATGGAATCGAATCCATGTCATTTGATTGGTGATTTTTTGTCATGAGCGAAATCATGAGCATCGACGGGCGGATTCTGGCGAACGTGGGCGTGCTGGCCGCGATCGTCGAGGGCGGCAGCTTCGCGCGCGCGGCCGATGCACTCGGCATGTCGCCGTCCGGTGTCAGCCGGGCCGTGGGCCGGCTGGAGGCGCGTGTCGGCGTGCGGCTGCTCGATCGCACGACGCGGTCGGTGACGCTGACTGACGAAGGGCGGCGCCTGTACGAAGACATCGGCCCGCTACTCGCCGGCATCGGCGACGCGGTCACGCTCGCCGCCGGCTCGGTCGCCGCCGTACGTGGCAGGTTGCGCGTGAATGTCGACGCCTATTTTTCGCGACGGGTACTGGCACCGCATCTCCCCGCGTTTCTTGCGCGCTATCCCGATCTGTCGTTGGAACTCTCTGCACGCGAGCAACTCGGCGATCTGGTCGCCGAAGGATTCGATATCGCGGTGCGGTTTGGCGAACCGCCGTCATCGTCGCTGGTGGCGCGCAAACTTCTGGACACGCGTGCGGTGACGGTCGCCGCGCCCGCGTACGTGAAACGGCACGGGCGCCCTGAGACGCCGGTCGATCTTGTCGGCCATGCATGTATCCAGATGCGCAACACGCTGACCGGCGAGCCGCTCGAATGGGTCTATCAGCTTGGCCGCAAGCGCGTGCCGGTGAAGACGGCCGGCAGGCTGCTCGTCAACGACGCCGGCACGATGCTCGGCGCATGCCTGGCCGGTGCAGGCATCGCACGCTTCAAGGCGAGCGGGGTAGCGGGGCTGATCGAGCAGGGGCGGCTCGTCGAGCTGCTCGCGGATTGGCGCGGTGAGGCGTTCCCGCTGTTTGCGTACTATCCGTCGCGTCACCTGCCACCCGCCAAGGTACGGGCGTTCATCGATTTCGTGGCCGAGATCGTGGCGATCGGTAGTTAGCGCGATCGCCCGCGATCACGGCTCACCGGTGAGCGCGTGCCTTCCGGCATCCGTCTGCATGCTTGTCCGCGCCGCCTCCATCGCGCGCGCAAGCGCATCGAACACCGCCGGCCCCTTGCAGCGCGACACGTTGAAGCGCAGGTACGACGTCGCGCTGCGCGACACGCTGAACACGTTGCCCGGCGCCAGCACGACGTCGCGGTCAAGCGCGTGGCGCGCGACGCGCGCGGCGTCGAGCCCGTCGGGCAGTTGCGCCCACACGAACAGGCCGCCGCGCGGCTCCGTCCAGATTCCGAGCCCCGCGCGCGAGAGGCGCCGGATCGTCTCGCCCATCGCGTCAGCAAGACGCGCGCGCAGGCTGTCGAGGTGACGCCGGTACGTGCCGTCGATCAGCAGCCGGTGCACGACGTTCGCGCCGATCTGCGCGTTGCCGAACGACGTCGCGAGCTTCAGGTCGACGAGCGCCTCGATCCATTCCGGGCGTGCGGCGACGTAGCCGCAGCGGATCGCGGCCGACAGCGTCTTCGAGAAGCTGCCGATCGACACGACGCGCGACAGCCCGTCGAATGCCGCGAGGCGCGGCGCGGGCGCGCTCTCGAAATCCGCGAAGATGTCGTCCTCGACGATCAGCAAGTCGTGCTCGGCCGCGAGCGTCAGCAGCCGGTGCGCGACGGGCGGCGCGAGCGTCGCGCCGGTCGGGTTGTGCAGCGCCGCGTTGGTGATGTACAGGCGCGGCCGGTGCTCGGCGAGCACCTGTTCGAAGCGCACGAGATCGGGCCCGTTCGGCGTGTACGGGACGCTGACGATCCGCGCGCGATGCGCGCGCAGCAGCGCCTGGAAGTTGAAGTAGCACGGATCGTCGAGCACGACCGTGTCGCCCGGCTCCAGCAGCAGGCGACATACGAGGTCGAGCGCGTGCGTGCCGCCGTCGGTCAGCATGATCTGCGCGGGTTCCGCGTGGACGCCGTGCTGCGCGAGCCGCCACGCGAGCTGCTGACGCAGCGCGGGCAGGCCGAGCGGCGTCGCGTAGTCGGTCAGCGCATCGGATTCGTCGCGCGACACGGCGCGCAGCGCGCGGCGCAGGCTCTCGTCGGGCAGCCACGACGACGGCAGCCAGCCGCAGCCGGGTTTCACCGTCGTCGGCGCCGCCTCCAGCGACTGGCGCGACAGCCACAGCGGATCGAGTTCGCGGTCGAGGCGCGGGCCGAGATCGGCGAGCGCGAGCGGCGGCGCGTGGCCCGACACGTAGAAGCCCGAGCCGCGCCGCGCGACGAGCACGCCTTCGCTCGCGAGCCGCTCGTATGCATCGACGACCGTCGATTTCGACACGCCGAGCGCGTCGGCCATCATCCGGATCGACGGCACGCGCGCGCCGGGCATCAGCGCGCGGCTCGCGATCCGCGCGCGCAACGTATCCATCACGGTTTCGACGCGCGTGCGCGACGGCGCGGGCGGAACGGGAATCGGGGCGGAATGGCTCATGGCGAAGAGGTGAACTGTACGGCCGGTTGTCCAGTACAGTTTGTCCGGATTGTATTGGGGTGTAGCTTACGCGTTTTTCGCGGGCGGCGGATCATCGTTCATCCACCTTTCCCCGTTCAGGATTTCCCGTGCAAAAGACAACCGACGGATGGCTCAGCGGCCTGCTGGGCGTGATCATCTTCAGTGGCTCGCTGCCTGCGACGCGTGTCGCGGTGCAGGGGCTCGACCCGCTGTTCCTCACGTTCGCGCGCGCGACGATCGCCGGCGCGCTCGGCCTGCTGCTGCTCGTCGTGCTGAAGCAGAAGCGGCCGTCGCGGGCCGAGGCCGTGTCGCTGGCGATCGTCGCACTCGGGGTCGTGGTCGGTTTCCCGTTGCTGACGGCGCTTGCGCTGAAGCACGTGACGTCCGCGCATGCGATCGTGTTCGTCGGGCTGCTGCCGCTCGCGACCGCGCTGTTCGGCGTGTGGCGCGGCGGCGAACGGCCGCGGCTGCCGTTCTGGATCTTCTCGATCGTCGGCAGCGGCGCGGTGGCCGCGTTTGCGCTGCGCAACGGCGGCCAGGCGTCGGTGGTCGGCGATGCGCTGATGCTGGCCGCGATCGTCGCGTGCGGGCTCGGCTACGCGGAAGGCGCGCGCCTGTCGCGCGATCTCGGCGGCTGGCAGGTGATCTCGTGGGCGCTCGTGCTGTCGCTGCCGCTGATGCTGCCGCTCACGTGGCTTACGTGGCCCGCGTCGTTCGACGGTGTCGATGCCGCCGCGTTGTGGGGGCTCGCGTATGTGTCGCTGTTCAGCATGCTGATCGGCTTCGTGTTCTGGTATCGCGGGCTCGCGCTCGGCGGGATCGCGGGCGTCGGCCAGTTGCAACTGCTGCAGCCGTTCTTCGGTTTCCTGCTGGCCGCCGGGCTGCTGCGCGAGACGGTGCCGCCGGCGATGGTCGTCGTGACGGTCGTCGTGGTCGGCTGCGTGGCCGGCGCGAAGTACTTCTCGAAAATGGCGCCGGTGCAGCGCGCGGGGTGACGCGCATTCCATTCCGTGCCGTCGAGCGGCGGCACGGAACGGCGTGCTTACGCGACGTGCGCTACGCCATACTGCGAAGACAGATACCGCCGGATATCGGCCGGCGAATCGATGAAGCGCCGGCCGTTGTGCTCGCGAATCGCGAGTGCGCCGTCCTCCGGCGCTTGCCCGTCGCCGAGCACGAGCACGGGGGCCGACTGGTTGTCCGCGCCGATCAGCGCGACGATCGGCTGGCGCGGCCGCGGCGCGTCGATGTATTCGACGTCGACGGCGTCGCGAAGCTGCGGGTAGAAGCTCAGCAACCCTTCGACGGAAACGGAATCGCCGCAGTAGAACGGACCTTCGGAGTCCTTGAAAAAACCGGGGCGAAGAATGAACAGCGTGTCTTTCATGATTGTCTCGCTATGAGAGAGGGACGAACGTTGAAGAAAACGTGATGCGGGGCGGCGTGTACTACGTCGCCGGACTTCAGGCTTCCGCGAGCGCGACGGCGCGCATCCTCGCGAAACCGGCAGCGAGGTCGGCGATCATGTCGTCGGGATGCTCGAGCCCCGCGTGAATCCGCAGCAGCGGGCCGGCCGCCGCCCATTGCGTGGCGGTGCGATGGCGCGACGGATTGGACGGGACGATCAGGCTTTCGAAGCCGCCCCAGCTATACCCCATGCCGAAGCACGTCATTCCGTCGAGCAGCGCGCGCACCGCATCGTCGGGCTGCGGATGCAGCACGATGCCGAACAGCCCGCACGCGCCGGTGAAGTCGCGCTGCCACAGCGCATGGCCGGGGTCGCCGGGCCGCGCCGGATACAGGATCTGCGCGACTTCCGGCTGTTGTGCGAGCCATTCGGTCAGCACGTGCGCGTTGCGCTGGTGCCGCTCGAGCCGGACCGACAGCGTGCGCAAGCCGCGCAGCGCGAGATACGCGTCGTCGCCGCTGACGGTCATCCCGAGTTGCCGGTAGAAGCGCGTGACCTTCGGCGCAAGCGCCTCGGTCGTCAGGATCGCACCCATCAGCACGTCGGAGTGTCCCGCGATGTATTTCGTGGCGGCATGAATCGACACGTCGACGCCATGCGAAAACGACCGGAAATTCAGCGGCGTGCCCCAGGTGTTGTCGAGCAGCACGACCGCGCCGTGCCGGTGCGCGACGCGGCTGATGGCCGGGATGTCCTGCATTTCGAAGGTCAGCGAACCCGGCGATTCGGCAAATACCGCGCGCGTGTTCGGCCGCATCAGCGATGCGATGCCGGCGCCGATCGCCGGATCGTAGTACGTCGTCTCGATGCCGAGGCGCGCGAGCGTCTCGTCGCAGAACGAGCGGGTCGGGTCGTACACGGAATCGGCCATCAGCAGATGGTCGCCGGGGTTCAGCACAGCGAGCAACGCGGTCGTGATCGCGCTGAGGCCGCTCGGCGTGAGCAGCGCGGCGTGCGCGCCTTCGAGACGCGCGAGCGCCTTCTCGAGCGCGCGCGTGGTCGGGCTGCCGTGACGCCCATACGCGAGCGGCGTGCCGCGCACCGCGTCGAGCGCGTCGGTGTCGTGAAAGAGCAGCGTCGACTGGCGGTACACGGGCGGGTTCACGGGCGAACCGGGCTGGCCGTGCGAGCGGCCTTCGTGGGCGAGTACGGTGTCGGTCGAATGCAGGTGGTTCAAGGTGTCGTCCTTTGAGGGGCAATCAATCAGTCAATCGAAGCGGTGCGAGGCAGTCGCCGCGCGGTCAATGCAGGATCTTGTCGAGGAAGTCGCGTGCGCGTTCGGAGCGCGGCGCGGCGAAGAACCTGTCGCTGGCCGCATCCTCGACCACCGCGCCCTGATCCATGAAGATCACGCGATGCGCGACCTTCCGCGCGAAGCCCATTTCATGTGTGACGCATACCATCGTCATGCCGTCGCGCGCGAGCTCGACCATCACGTCGAGCACTTCGTTGATCATCTCGGGGTCGAGCGCCGAGGTCGGTTCGTCGAACAGCATCGCGACCGGGTTCATCGACAGTGCGCGCGCGATCGCGACGCGCTGCTGCTGCCCGCCTGACAACTGCCCCGGATACTTGTGCGCATGCGCCTTAAGGCCGACGCGATCGAGCAGCTTCATGCCGTTCTCGACGGCCTCGTCCTTGCGGCGGCCGAGCACCTTGATCTGCGCGAGCGTCAGGTTCTCGGTGATCGACAGGTGCGGAAACAGCTCGAAGTGCTGGAACACCATGCCGACGCGGGCGCGCAATTGCGCGAGTTTCGCGCCGGGATCGCCGAGCCGCGTGCCGTCGACGGTGATGCTGCCTTTCTGGAACGGCTCGAGACCGTTGATCGTCTTGATCAGTGTCGACTTGCCGGAGCCCGACGGCCCGCACACGACGACCACTTCGCCTTTCGAGACCGCCGCGCTGCATGCCGAGAGGACCTGATGCTTGCCATACCATTTCGATACGTTGTCGAGCGTAATCATGTTCTGTCCGTCGTTGAGGTTCGGGATGAAGGTCCGGCACGCGCTCAATGCGTGGACGGCAGCGCGAGGCGCGTCTCGACACGGCCCTGAAGCCGCGTGAGCAGCGTGCTCAGCACCCAGTAGATCGCGGCGGCGGCGAGATAGAGCGGCAGCGGCTGGAACGTCGCGGCAATCACTTCCTGCGTCGAGCGCAGCAATTCGGTGACGGTGATCACCGAGACCAGCGACGTGTCCTTGATCAGGCTGATCAGCGTGTTGCCGAGGCTGGGCACCGCGAGGCGCAGCGCTTGCGGGCAGACGATGTAGCGCAGCGTCTGCACGTGCGTGAGGCCGAGGCTGTGCGCGGCCGCCCATTGCCCGCGGCCGATGCCGAGGATCGCGCCGCGCATGCTCTCCGACAGATAGGCGCCCGCGTTGAGCGTCAGCGTGAAGATGCCGGCCGTCGTCGGATCGAGCGTGATGCCGAGATCGGGCAGCCCGTAGTAGACGACGAACATCTGCACGAGCAGCGGCGTGCCGCGCATCAGGCTGACGTAGCCCTGCGCGAGCCCCGCTGCGAGCCGGTTGCTGCCGATGCGCATGATCGCGATCACGAGCCCGACGACGAGGCCGAGCGCCATTGACGCCACCGCGAACTTCAGCGTGAGCACGGCGCCCTTGACCATCACTGGCAGCGTATGAACGACCAGATCGAGTGCTTCCATCACGTGTCTCCTGATTGTGTGCCGGACGGCCCGCGCGTTCGTGCGCGCGGGCTCGGGGCGGGCTGCGTTATTGCGTCACCGGCTTGGTCGTGTCCGTGCCGAACCACTGCATCGAGATCTTCTTCAGCGTGCCGTCCTGTTGCAGCGACGCGACCGCATCGTCGATCGCCTTCGCGAATTTCGGATTGCCCTTGCGGAACGGGATGCCCATCCGGTCCTCGCCGCCCGCGAGCACGGAGCCGGGGCGCAGCGGCAGGTGCGAGTTCTTGATCAGGTAGCTGAGCATCAGGCGATCGTTGACCGCCGCGTCGATTCGACCGGCCGCGAGGTCGCGCAGGTTTTCCGGCGTGCCCGGATACACCTGCAGGTCGATCGCGGGCACGGTCTTGACGAGATCGACGTAGTTGCTGCCCATCGTCACGCCGACCTTCTTGCCCTTCAGTTCGTCGAGCGACTTGAACGCGCGCGTGTCGTTCTGCCGTTGCAGCAGTTGCGCGGACGAATACACGTACGGTACGCTGAAGTCGAGCGCCTGCTGGCGCGACGGCGTGATCGCGACCTGGTTGACGATCACGTCGAACTTGCCGGCCTGCAGGCCGGCGAGAATCCCGCTCCATTCGGTCGTGACGAACTGCGGCTTCACGCCGAGGCGTGCAGCGACGGCCTTCGCGATGTCGACGTCGAAGCCTTCGAGCTGGCCGTCGGCATTGCGGTAGTCGAACGGCGGGTAGGTGCCTTCCAGCGCGATCTTCAGGACTCCGGCCTGTTTGACGGTGTCGAGCAGGTCCGCCGCGTGCGACGTCGTAGCCGCGATGCAGAGGAGGGCGGCGGCGATGCCTTGCTTGAGCGTCGGGGTGAAGGGCTCCATGGTTGTCTCCGTGGTTGTTGTCGAAAATTCAGGGTGTGCGAAGTCGCGGCGACGGGCGTCGTCGCCGTGAGCTGGAAATCGATGCGGCGTGTGGCGGCGCGAGTCGTTAGCCGCCGTGCGTGATGCCGTGCGTTACGGCATGCGTTCGCGCGCGCTGGTGGATCGGCGCGAATGCGGATGAAGGCGCGAGAAGCGCGAGCGGTCGCAGCGTGACGCGTGAGCGGGCCGCGCGGCACACGTGTCGAACGTGTTCCGGTGCGCGGCGAAGAGTTCAAGCATGTTGTTCATGATTGCCCGTGCGGCTTTGCGAGAGTGGTGGACCGGGTGCATCGACGATGCGTATCCGGCGACAAGAATGCTGTGCGACTGAGGGCAATCTTAGGTTTGTCAAAAAGGAAAGTGTTTCCAAAGATGCACGCACTTTCTACGTGCCATGGAATGTTTTTCTCCGCATGCGAAAGGTGGCGTAAGCGATCTGCTGCGGTTGCGCGTGATGCGAGGCATCAGGTGCTACGGTGCGGTCGTGCGGTTGCTCCGGGCCGCGACCGGGCGAACCTGCAGCACGCCGAAAAGCAAAACGGCCGGGCTTGCCGGTAGCGGCAAGCCTGGCCGTTGGCCTTCGTCACGCCGAAAGCGCGTTACTCGAACGTCTCGAGCGCGAGCAGTTCGCCGATCGTCTGCCGGCGGCGGATCAGCCGCGGCGCGCCGCGATCGACGAGCACTTCCGGCGCGAGCGGCCGGCTGTTGTAGTTCGAGGACATCGACGCGCCGTACGCGCCTGCGTCGTGCAGGAACAGCAGGTCGCCGATCTGCGGCTGCGCCAGCTTGCGGTGCGTGACCACGCCGCCCGCGTCCTGCGTGAACACGTCGCCCGATTCGCACAGCGGCCCCGCGATCGCGAGGTCGACGAGCGGCCGGCCGGCCGGCAGCGCGCCGTCGTGCGTGTGCACGGATACCGCGTGGTAGCTGCCGTACATCGACGGGCGCATCAGGTCGTTGAAGCCCGCGTCGATCAGCACGAAATCGTGCTTCGGCCGGCGGTTGACGGCCTGCACTTCGGTGACGAGCGTGCCGGCTTCGGCGACGAGGAAGCGGCCCGGTTCGATCTCGATGCGCACCGCGTGGCCGAGATGCCGTTCGATCCGCTTGCGCGCGGCGTCCCACTGGCTGAAGTAGTGACCGACGTCGACACGCGGCTCGCCGTCGCGATACGGAATCGACAGGCCGCCGCCGGCCGAGATCGCGTCGATGTCATGGCCGAGCGACGTGACGAGATCGACCATCGCATCGCACACCTGCGACAGGTGGCCGTAGTCGACGCCCGAGCCGATGTGCATGTGGATGCCGACGAGCTTCAGCCCATACTGGCGCACGATCTCGATCGCGCGCGGCACGTCGTCGATCCAGATGCCGTGCTTGCTTTGCGGGCCGCCGGTGTTGGTCTTGTTGCTGTGGCCGTGGCCGAAACCGGGGTTGACGCGCAGCCACACGCGGTGGCCCGGCGCGTGCTCGCCGATGCGCGCGAGCATGTCGAGCGAACCCGCGTTCACGGTCACGCCGTGCTTCAGTACGGCCGCGAGCGTCGGGCGGTCGATCAGGTCGGCCGTGAACACGACGCCTTCCGGCTCGCCTGCCGGACTGAACCCGGCCGCAAGGCTGCGCTCGATCTCGCCGAGCGACACGGCATCGACGCACGCGCCTTCCTCGCGCATCAGCTTCAGGATATGGACGTTCGAATTCGCCTTCTGCGCGTAGCGGATCACGTCGAACTGGCGCAGTTGGGCGATGCGGTCGCGGATGACGTCGGCGTCGTACACCCACAGCGGGGTGCCGTATTGCTGCGCGAGCGTCGCGAGCTGGCGGGAATCGAGGGACATGGCGGATGAATCGTGTCGAATGAACGGATAGCGTGGATGATGCGCCTGTTCGGCTATACAGTAAAATGCCTGTTATTCGACATTCGATTCATTCCTGATATAGCAGATCATGCTTACGCACCGCCATATCGAGGTCTTTCGCGCGCTGATGGTCACCGGCAGCACGACGCGCGCGGCCGAGATGCTCTATACGTCGCAACCGACGATCAGCCGCGAACTCGCGCGGATGGAGCAGGTCGTCGGCTTCGCGCTGTTCGAGCGCGCGCACGGCCGGCTGCGGCCGACGATGGCCGCGCTCACGCTGTTCGACGACGTGCGGCTTGCGTATGTGGGGCTCGAGCGCGTCGCGGCGACGGCCGCGCGCCTGCGCGAGTTTCGCGACGGCCAGCTTTCGGTGATCGCGCTGCCGGCGTTCTCGCACGCGATCCTGCCCGGCGCATGCCGGCGCTTTCACGCGGATCATGCGGGCGTCAGCGTGTCGGTCGCGACGCAGGAGTCGCCGGTGCTCGAGGAGTGGCTGACCGCGCAGCGGTACGACCTCGGGCTGACCGAGCACGACGTCGCGCCGGCCGGCACGCTGCTTACGCCGCTGCTCGAAGTCGACGAAGTGTGCGTGCTGCCCGACGGCCATCCGCTGCTCGCGCAGGACGCGATCGATCTGCTGGATCTCGCCGATCGCCCGTTCGTGAGCCTGTCGCTGAACGATCCTTATCGCATCCTGATCGACGAGGCGTTTGCGCAGTTGGGCGTCGCGCCGCGCTCGGTGGTCGACACACCGTCGGCCGTGTCGGTGTGCGCGTTCGTGCGGCAGGGGCTCGGCGCCGCGATCGTCAATCCGCTGACTGCGCTCGATTTCGTCGGGCGTGACCTGCACGTGCGGCCGCTCACGCGGTCGTTTCCGTATCGGGTCAGCATGATCGTGCCCGAGCACCGGCCGAAGAACCTGCTCGTCGATGCGTTTGCCGACGCGCTGCGCGGCGAGGCGAAGGCGATCCGTCGCCGGCTTGCCGCGCTTCTCGACTAGCGGCGCCGTATGATGGCCGTTTCGCCGCCATCGTCCTCACTTTCCGGAACCTTGTCATGACCGATGCTTCGCTTTCCATCGAACCACCGACCCTCATCGGCGAGCGCGTCGAACTGCGGCCGCTCGAAGCATCCGACCGGCAGGTGCTGCTCGATGCCGCCGCGGACGGCCGGTTGTGGAACCTGAAGGTCACGGTCGTGCCGGGCGCGGAGACGATCGACGCGTATATCGACACGGCATTGCAGGGGCGCGCGGCCGGCACCGTGATGCCGTTTGCGATCGTCGATCGCGCATCGGGCCGCGTGATCGGCAGCACGCGCTTCTGGAAGATCGATCGCAAGAATCGCAAGCTCGAGATCGGCCATACGTGGCTGAGCGAATCGGCGCAGCGCACGCGCGCGAATACCGAAGCGAAGTGGCTGTTGCTGACCTACGCGTTCGACACGCTGCACTGCGTGCGCGTGCAGTTCACGACCGACGAGCTGAACGAGAAATCGCGCGCGGCGATTCTGCGGCTCGGCGCGAAGCAGGAGGGGATCGTGCGTCACGAACGAATCATGCCGGACGGCCGCAAGCGCAATTCGGTGCGCTTCAGCATCATCGACGAAGAATGGCCGGACGTGCGCGCGCGGTTGATGGCGAAGCTCGCGACGTAACGCATGACGCGTGACGAGGGACGTGCAGCGCGCGCGTTCGCGGATCGTCTGGTCAGGCGTGCATCGCGCAGCCGGCTGGGGAGGCGGCTGCGCGATGACAGGGGAAGCGGTGCGCCGCGCACGACGCGCGGCGCTGCATCGTTACTGCGCCGATGCGAGGTGGTGACGCTCCGCGAGTTTCTGCGCGTCCGCGTAGTGCTTCTGCAGGATCGGCAGCGACTGGCGTGCGACTTCCTTCAGCTTCGTGTCGCGGCCCGACGCGATTTCGGCCTGGAAAGCCGAGATCGTCTTCTGCTGGCCGGCGAGCGCGACCTGCTCGATATACGCCTTGTCGAACTCGGCGCCGCGCAGGCTCTTGATGCTGTTCAGCACGGTCGTGTCGGGGTCGTTGGCCGGCACGTCGACGCCGCGCGGGCTTGCGGCGCGCATCGCCTGGATGATCTTTTCATCGTCGGCCGACACACGTTGCGCGAAAGCCTTGACCTGGCTGTCCGACGTGCGCGCATCGGCGATGCGTGCCGCGTCGTGCTGCGTCGACACGGTCTTCGTACCGTCCGTGATGAAGGCCTGGTCGGCTTCGTGGATGCGCGGCGCGGCAGCGGCCGGCGCGGCGGGCGCTGCGGGCGCCGGTTGCGCGGTTTGCGCGGTCGCGGTCACGGCGACGAGAAGCAGGCCGGCGGCAGACAAGGCAAGGCGCGAGATGTGGGGAAAGCGGTTCATGGGACCTCCTTTCGATCGGGGCTCTGGTTAAAAATACGGATGACGTGATCCGTAGCTGTGCGAGAGACCGGGCGCGCCCGGGCCGGATTCGACCGCCGCTCTGCCGCGGCGCCGGTCGAAGTGTTTCCCGGCCCGACTGATTCTAGGAGAGCGCTCGGGTAGCAGGTGCAACCGCGCTGTGGTTTGTGTAACGGTTGGTAAGACCCATCGATGGGCAGGTGCGCGTACCGGTATTGCGTACCTGGTGCACGCGTGGCGGCGGCAATTTTTGCGCATGCGCGGCGTGCGGGATGCACGTGCGTGTCATCTGCATTTCATCGTCGTGCTGCTGTTGCCTTGTCGTGTGCGTCGAGCGACGTGACGACTTGCGCGTGCGATGCGCTTGAACGTGTCACACGCGATCGAGCAGTGCATCGAGGCGCGGCAGCAACGGCGTCGCGCAATGCGCCTGCAATGCGTCGGGTGCGGTGTAGCCCCACGCGACACCCTGGAATGCGATGTGCGCGCGTCGTGCGGCGTCGGCATCGCGGATTTCGTCGCCGACATACAGCACTTCGTCGGCGCGCACGCCGGCCTCGCGAACGAGCGCGCGCAGACGCCGCGCCTTGCCGAACAGCGGAATGCCGCACGCGAAGGTGTCGACGCGGCTGCTGGCACGCGGGCCGAGCCGGTCACGCACGATTTCCTCGGTATTCGACGTGGCGATCGCGATGCGGATGCCGCGCGCGGCGAGCGCGTCGAACGTTTCGTCGACGCCGGGAAACAGCATCACTTGCGCGACGCGCGGCTTCATCAGGCGGCGCATGTCGATCGTCACGCGCGGCACTTTCCACATCGGCACGTCGAGCGCACGGATGATGTCGCGCGCCGACATGCCGCGCAGCGCCGGGCGCAGCTCGGGCGTGGCGTCGCGAAAGCCGTGCAGGCGCGACGCTTCCGACAGCGCCGCGAGAAAGCTGTCGAGCGAATCGGCGAGCGTGCCGTCGAAGTCGAATGCGATGAGGCGATAGGACATGACGCGATGTGACGGGTTTATTGAGCAGGCGACATTGTCACCGAATCGAGGCCCGTCGCCTGCACGGTCGCGCATCTGGTGTCACCTTCCGGTCGGTCGTCGGGAACATGCGCGGTTGTAGAAGGCCGGCACGGGCTACATCATCCACCGAAGTGCGTGTGCGGATAAGCGGGCGAGTGCAGCGAGCGTTGCCGTCTGGCGCGCGCCGCACGAAAACCCGGCCGCTTCCGCTGAAGCGTTGCAAGGCCTGCCGGGCGCTGCCGGCGCCGTGAGGCGGAGAGGGTAGTGCTCCGGAGGGGAGCTACTCGTAGTGATAGCGACAGGACACGATGCTGATCTGAAGGTCGTCAGCCTCGTAGACCAGGCGGTTCGTGTCGTCGATACGGCGCGACCAGAAGCCGGAGAGATTGGCCTTCAAAGGCTCGGGTTTGCCGATGCCTTCGAACGGCGTTCGCTGGGCTTCGCGAATGAGCTGGTTGATGCGCTTGAGCGTCTTGCGATCCTGCCCCTGCCAATAGACATAGTCGTCCCACGCGTCGGAAGTAACGAGCACGCGGCGTACGCTCATTCACCATCCTCGGCGAGCTTGTGTACTTTCGCCTTGCCCTTGCGCAGTTGCGCGATCGAACGTTCGAGATGGGCGACGTTGGCCGGCGAGCGCAGCAAGTGAACCGTCTCCATCAGGCTGTCGTAGTAGTCCTGCGACATGATGACGGCGTTCGGTGCATCGCGGCGCGTGATGAGCGTCACGTCCGCATCGTCGACAACCTGGTCGATGACGGTCTTCAGATTGCCGCGGGCATCCGAAAAATGAATCGTGCGCATGATTTGCCTCACTTGTACATATAACCGTACAAGTATGGCACGATTGATAAATATGTACGGGTTGCTGTACAAGTTTCCCGGTGAGTGTATGTGGTTGCGCGCCACAGTCCGGCAAGAGGATTCTCGCCTGTCGTGCCGCAGCGGTGTGGTGGTGCCGCTTGTAGCCCGCCGCACAGCGCGGTATCGTCGATGCTCCGCCTCCCGCCCCCCACCGGAGAACAGACGTGCCCGCAGCCACCCCCGCCACGCTGAGATTTTCCACCGACAAGCGCGAACTCGACATCGACGCGATCTTCGACTTCCTGCATCGCGATGCATACTGGTCGCAGGGCATTCCGCGCGACGTGGTCGAGCGTGCGATCGAGGGTTCGCTGTGTTTCGGTGCGTATGTCGGCGACCGGCTTGTCGGGTTCGCGCGGCTCGTCACCGATCACGCGACGTTCGCGTATCTGTGCGACGTGTTCGTGCTGCCGGCCGAACGCGGCAACGGCTACGGCCGCGCGCTTATCGATCACGTATTCGCGCAGGAGATGGTGCAGCGCCTGCGTCGCATCATGCTCGTGACGACCGACGCGCACGAACTGTACCGGCCGGTCGGCTTCGGGCCGTCCGCGAATCCCGAGCGGCTGATGGAGATCCGCCGTCCCGACATCTATACGAAACGCTGACGCGCGGCGCAGCGCATACAATACGCGCTTTCCGTTTTTGCCGAAGAGAAGCCCATCATGACCGAACAGGAAGCCGAACAACTCGCGACGCATCGCCACTACAAGGGTGGTTTGTACCGTTATATCGGCGTCGCCCGCCATTCCGAAACCGAGGAATCGGTGGTCGTGTACGAGCATCTGTGGCCGCATGCGCGCGGCCTGTGGGTGCGGCCGGAAGCGATGTTCAACGGCAATCTCGAAGACGGCACGCCGCGTTTTCGCAAGCTGCGCGACTGAGCGGGCAACACCGGCGCCGGCACCTAGCCTGCGCCGCCCGGGTTGTCGTGCGACGCCTGTTGCCGCAGCGCCATCGTGAAGAAGCGCCGGATTTCATCCATCAGTTCCGCGCGGGCCGACGCGAAATCGAACGCGCGCCGGTTTTCGTGCGCGTAGCGCCGGCGCCAGTCGTCGGCCGCATGCCGCGCCTCGCGTGCGCGCAGATCGTCGAGTTCGGGCGTGCGCAGCGCGTGATCGGCGATCAGCGTCACGCCGTCGCGGCCGACCTCCAGCACGCCGCCCGCGACGAGCAGGCGACGATGCTCGCCGGTCGGCGCGTCGACGAGCGTCACGACGCCGGGCCGGATCCGCGTGAGCAGCGGCGCGTGGTGCGGATAGATCCCCAGTTCCCCGCTTTCGCCCGGGACGACGACGAAATGTGCGTCGCCGGCATACAGCACCGCTTCCACGCTCAGGATGTCGAGCCTCATCGACGTCGTCATGCGCGCCCCCTTCAGACCGCCGCCGCGCCGGCGACGATTTCGCACAGCTCGGTGGTGATCTGCGCCTGCCGCGTCTTCTGGTACAGGTGCCGCAGTTCGCGCAGCACGCGGTCGGCGTTGTCCGTCGCGGTCTGCATGCTGAACATCCGCGCGCATTGTTCGCACGCATAGTTTTCGACGACCGCCTGATAGAGCGTTGCCTCGACGTAGCGCAGCAGCAAGGTATCCACGACCGGTTTGGGCGCGGGCTCGTAAAGATAGTCGGATGCCGCCGCGCCGTCGGCCGGCGCGCCGGTGTCGATCTTCGCGATCGGCAGCATCGCATCGATACGCGGCTCGTACGCGAGCGGGCTCGTCAGCCGGTTGTAGGCGACGTGCACTTCGTCGAGCTCGCCGTTGACGAACGCGGTCAGCGGCACGAGCAGCGCGCCGAGCAACTGGTCGAAGTGCGGCTCGGCGGCCAGGCCGCTCGCGCGCGCCGTGATGGTTGCGCCGTGGCGCATCAGCGGCGCGATGCCGCGCGCACCGATCACGCTCAGTTCGCACGCGACGCCGGCCCGGTCCCAGCGTTCGAGCGCATCCACGCATGCGACGAGCAACCGCGCATTGAGCGGGCCGCACAGCCCGCGATCGGTGCTGACGACGATCAGGCCGACGCGGCGTACGGGATCGCGTCGCGCCATCAGCGCCGACACGTGGTCGGGCCGGTCGCGCAGCACGCGTTCGGCCATCGCCCCGATGCGCGCCGCATACGGGCGGAACTCGCGGGCGCGTCGCTGCGCGTTCGCCATCTTGGTGCGCGCCATCATTTCCATCGCCTTGGTGATCGTGCGCGTGGACGACGTACTGGCGATCTTCGAGCGGATTTCGCGTATGTGCATGTCAGGGGGGCGCCGCGGCCATCCGGATGTCATCGTGTGGTTTCATGCTATCGGGACTTCACCTGAAACGATTGACGAGGGTCAAACGATTTCGCCCGGTCTCGCACCAGAATTCTTTTACGTAATCCTCGCGAAGGGGTATTCGATGACCGATTTCCGCCAGCACCAGAAGTACGACGCGCTGATTGCGCGTTGCCGCTCGCTACGCCCGGTGACGGTCGCGGTTGCGCATCCTTGCGACGAGGTATCGCTGCGCGCGGCCGTCGCCGCCGCTCGGGCCGGTATCGTCGTGCCCATCCTGGTCGGACCGACGGCGCGCATCACGGCGCTTGCCGCGACGCTCGGCGTCGACCTGTCCGGCTACCGGCTCGTCGATGCGCCGCACAGCCACGCGTCGGCCGCGCGCGCCGTCGAGCTGGTGCGCGCGGGCGACGCGCAGGCGCTGATGAAGGGCAGCCTGCACACCGACGAGTTGCTGGAGGAGGTGGTGCGCGCCGATACGGGGCTGCGCACCGGGCGGCGCCTGAGCCACGTGTTCATCATGGACGTGCCGACTTACCACAAGCCGTTGTTCATCACCGACGCGGCGGTCAACATCCGTCCGACGCTCGAGCAGAAGGCCGACATCGTGCAAAACGCGATCGATCTCGCGCACGCGCTCGGCATCGGTCAGCCGAAGGTCGCGATCCTGTCGGCGATCGAGACGGTCAGCTCGAAGCTGCCGTCGACGCTCGACGCGGCCGCGCTGTGCAAGATGGCCGAGCGCGGCCAGATCACCGGCGCGCTGCTCGACGGGCCGCTCGCGCTCGACAATGCGATCAGCCCCGAAGCCGCGCGGCTCAAGCATCTCGGTTCGGCGGTCGCGGGCGACGCGGACATCCTTCTCGCGCCCGACCTCGAGGCGGGCAACATGCTCGCGAAGGAGCTGACGTTCCTGGCGAACGCCGATGCAGCCGGCATCGTGCTCGGCGCGCGCGTGCCGGTGATCCTGACGAGTCGCGCGGACAGCGAACGCACGCGCCTGGCGAGCTGCGCGGTCGCGGCGCTCGTCGCGGAGGCGGCGCGCACCACGGCGGCGCTCGCTGCCGCGCCGGCCGTTGCGGCCGACGCACACTGACGGGGCCGCGATGCGACATCCCGTTCTGGTACTCAATGCCGGCTCGTCGAGCCTCAAGTTCTCGGTCTACGACACGCGCGAGGATCGCTCGCTCGATGCGGGCCTGCACGGGCAGGTCGAGAACCTGCATGGCACCCCGCATCTGTTCGTGTCCGACGCGCACGGCGCGACGCTCGCCGACAGCCCCGTCGCGCGGCCGGGGCACCAAGGTGCGATCGAAGCGCTGCACGCGTGGTTCGCAGCTCACGTCGGGCGGGAGGCCGCGTTCGACGGCGTCGGGCACCGGGTCGTGCACGGCGGCCCGTATTTCACCGCGCCGGTGCGGATCGACACGCGCGTGCTCGATGCAATAGCGTCGCTTTCGCCGCTCGCGCCGCTGCACCAGCCGCATCACGTCGACGCGATCCGCGCGGTCGCCGCGGTCGCGCCGAACCTGCCGCAGGTCGCGTGCTTCGACACGGCGTTCCATTCGACGATGCCGGCGCTCGAACGGGAGTTCGCGTTGCCGCGCGCGCTGACCGAACAGGGGATCGTGCGCTACGGTTTCCACGGGCTGTCGTACGAATACATCACGACGGCACTCCCGGCGCTCGATCCGTCTTGGGCGCAGCGCCGGACCGTCGTCGCGCACCTCGGCAACGGCGCGAGCCTGTGCGCGCTCGCGAACGGCCGCAGCGTGGCGACGACGATGGGGTTCACGGCCGTGGACGGGCTGCCGATGGGCACGCGCACAGGCGCGCTGGACCCGGGCGTGATCCTTTACCTGCAGCGTCACGAGGGCCGGTCGCTCGACGAGGTCGAGCATCTGATCTATACGGAATCGGGTTTGCTCGGCGTGTCCGGCGTATCGAGCGACATGCGCACGCTGCTCGCGAGCGACGCGCCGTCGGCCGCACACGCGGTCGAGCTGTTCGCGTACCGCGCGGCTCGCGAACTCGCCGCGCTGGCCGGCGTGCTCGGCGGTCTCGACATGCTCGTGTTCACGGCGGGCATCGGCGAGCACGCGCCGCGCGTGCGTGAACGGATCTGCAGCCGCGCGGCGTGGCTCGGCATCGCGCTCGACGACGCGGCGAACGCCGCCGGCCTGCCGGTGATTTCGAGCGACGCGTCGCGCGTGACGGTGCGCGTGATCCCGACCGACGAGAACCTGATGATCGCGCGGCACACGCGCCGCGTGCTGGACGACGCGATCCCTTCCACGCCGTATCCGACCCGGTGAAACCTTCCATGACAGCACGCGACACGTCTTCCCCTGCCGTCAGCGCCCCCGCGCTGCCGATGTTCTGGCCGATGGCCGCCGCCACGGCGATGTTCGCGGCCGGCTCCGAGATCGCCGCGCGCAATCTCCGCTTCCTCGCGGAAGAGGAGAAGCTGCATTTCGAAGTGCATCCTGCGCTGGCATCGACGAACCGGCCGTTGCTGGAGCTGCGGACGATGACGTTTCGCGATTATTCGGCCGCGCCGGCGCACGGGCTGCCGACGATCGTCGATGCGCCGTACGCGGGGCACAGCGCGATGATCGCCGACTACCAGCCGGGGCAGAGCCTGATGCAGACGCTGCGCGAGCACGGCGTGACGCGCCTGTACCTGACCGATTGGCGCTCGGCCACCGAGGACATGAAGGACCTCGAGATCGACCAGTATCTGGCCGAGCTGAACGTGTGCGTCGACGAGCTCGGCGGCCGCGTGAATCTCGTCGGGCTGTGCCAGGGCGGCTGGATGTCCGCGATGTACGCGGCGCGTTTCCCGCACAAGGTCGCGAGCCTCGTGCTGGCTGGCTCGCCGATCGACACCGACGCGGGCGACGGCCCGATCAAGCGGATGGTGCACACGTATCCGACGTCGTTCTACGAGGAGCTCGTGGCGATGGGCGGCGGGCTGATGCGCGGGCGCTTCATGCTGCGCGGCTGGAAGAACATGCATCCCGACCAGCACTATCTTGCCGAGCACGTCGACCTGTACGAGCATCTCGACGATCCCGAATACCTGCGCAAGCGCGAGGTATTCGCGAACTGGTACGAAAGCCCGATCGACCTGCCGGGACGCTGGTACCTGCAGGCGATCGTGCAGATCTTCAAGGAGAACCGGCTCGCGAAGGGCACGTTCGTCGCGCTCGGGCGCACGCTCGACCTGAAGGACGTCGCGTGCCCGGCCTATCTGCTCGCCGGCGAGGCCGACGACATCACGACGCCGGAGCAGGTGTTCGGGGCGCGCGACCGGCTCGGGACGCCCGCGTCGCGGATCGAGAGCCGGCTCGTGCCGGGCGGCCATATCGGCCTGTTCATGGGGTCGCGCACGCTGAAGACGGTGTGGCCGGACATCGCGCGCTGGATCGCGGCGCAGCGCTAGGCCGGCGCGGATCGACACGGGGGGCGGCATGACGTTGCGACACAAGCGGGGGCTCGTCGTCGGCATCGCGAACGAGCAGAGCATCGCGTGGGGATGCGCGCGTGCGTTTTGCCGGGCGGGCGCCACGCTCGCGGTGACCTGGCAGTCGGAGAAGACCTTGCCGCACGTCGAGCCGCTGTTCGCGCAACTCGACGCGCCGATCCGGATGCCGCTCGACGTCGGGCGGCCCGACCAGATGGCGGCGGTGTTCGACGCGATCGCGATGCAATGGGGCGCGATCGACTTCGTGCTGCATTCGGTTGCGTATGCACCGAAGGCCGATCTCCAAGGCCGCGTCGTCGACAGCTCGCCGGAAGGCTTCTCGTTGGCGATGGATACCTCGTGCCATTCGTTCATCCGGATGGCGAGGCTTGCCGAGCCGCTGATGACGCAGGGCGGGAGCCTGATGGCGATGAGCTATCTCGGCGCGGAGCAGGTCGTCGCGAACTACGGGGTGATGGGGCCGGTCAAGGCCGCGCTCGAATCGAGCGTGCGGTACCTGGCGGCCGAACTCGGCGGCACGGGCATTCGCGTCAACGCGATTTCGCCGGGCGCGCTGCCGACGCGCGCGGCATCGGGCCTGCCGGACTTCGACCGCCTGCTCGACGACACCGCGCGCCGGGCGCCGCTGCATCACGCGCTGGACATCGACGACGTCGGCGCATTCTGCGCGTTCCTTGCGAGCGACGGCGCACGGGCGATCACGGGCGGCACGCACTATATCGACGCCGGCATGCACATGCTCGGCTAGCGTGCCGGCGGCACGCGGCGTCAGGTGCGCGCGAATGCCTGCACGAGGGCGGGGGGCGCGTGTGCGACCGCGACCTCCGGCGTGCCGTGCCACGCCGCGAGCTTCTTCACGGCCTTCGCGACGTCGGCCGCGAGCCCCGTGCCGAACCGCACGCCCGGCTCGACATGCACGGCCTTCAG
This sequence comes from Burkholderia pyrrocinia, assembly GCF_022809715.1. NCBI lineage: Bacteria > Pseudomonadati > Pseudomonadota > Betaproteobacteria > Burkholderiales > Burkholderiaceae > Burkholderia > Burkholderia pyrrocinia. The sequence goes on along the minus strand of NZ_CP094460.1, from coordinate 1,245,339 downwards.
TTCGAACGTGCCGAGCGAGCGGTGCGCTTTCGCGTCGACGCGGCCGACCAGCCGGCCGCGATGCAGCACGGGCAGGCAGAAATAGCCGTAGCGCCGCTTGTGCCCGGGCGTATAGCACTCGATCGTGTAGTCGAAACCGAACAGCGTCGATGCGCGCCGCCGGTCCCATACGACGGGATCGAACGGCGACAGCAGCGTCGTGACCGTCGAGCGCAGCGTGTCGGCCGCGGCGGCCGGCAGCAATGCGTCGAGCGAGCGATGCACGTAGGCCGGTTCCTTCCAGTCGTCGATCTGCACCGGAATCAGGTCGCCCGCATCCGCGAGCCGTTCCAGCTCGTCGCGATACGAACGGCGCGGCAGCCGATAGTAGTCGGCCACCCAGTCCGCGCGCACGACGCCGAGCGCGCGGCACGTGTAGTCGAGCAGCGCGGGCAGCACGGCTTCGCGCGGCGGCAGGTCGCGCGTGTCGTCCCAGCCGGGCAGCACGCGCTCGCGCACGTCGTACACGCGCTGGAAATTGCGGCGTTCCGACACCATCAGGTCGCCCGTCGTGAACAGCACTTCCAGGTGGCGCTTCTCGGGCTTGCGGTCCCACCAGCCGTTGCCCTTCACGCCATCTTCGCGGACGAAATCGGCCGATCGCACCGGGCCGTCGTCGCGAATCCGCGCGAGCAGCCGCTCGATCTCGTCGCGATTCTGCGCGTGCCACTCGGCCGCGTATTTCCAGCCCATCCCCGACGGATCGAGCATCTTGTAGCGCATCAGGCCGAACTGCTCGATCGGCAGGAAACACGCTTCGTGCGACCAGTATTCGAACAGGCGCGCCTCGGCGAGATGTTCGTCGAGCCACTGCGGCGAGAAATCGCCGAGACGGCTGAACAGCACGAGATACGGGCTGCGCGCGACGACGTGAATGGTGTCGATCTGCAACTGCGCCATCCGGCGGATCGTGTCGAGCACGTCGGCCTTGGTCGCCTTGCGGCGGGGCGGCGTCAGCAGACCTTGTGCGGCGAGATGCAGCGCGCGGGCGGCGGCGGGCGAGAGCGTAAGCATCGGAATGGCGGCTGAGGGTGGCGGTCGGCGATCACTTTAGCGCGAAAGCGGCGCGCGCGTGCGACGCGCCGATGCAACGCGTCTGACAATGCTTGACAGATGCGTTTCGCAAGTTTCCCTATAGTGCAGAGCATGGCGCGACGACAAGTGCGCGCAACGATTCCGCTTCCGACGCACATATGTCCATGGCACGCAGGAAGCGAATCCGGGATTCTCAACCCCCATCGGGAGACCCGGAGCCCTGAGCGGACATCCATGCGGCTGTGCACCGGCCCCGTGTGGATGTCCGCTGATTTTTTTGTTTTTCCGGTTTTTCGCAGGCTGCCGCGCGACGTGTGATGCCGCGGCGCGCGTTTCCCCAGGCCGTAGCGTGCGGAACAGGCCGTCGTGTCTTGCTGCGCCGCAACGCGGCGAACCGAAGTGCTTGCCGCTTATTGCCGCTTGCCGCGCGCGACTTCGTCGCCGGCGCCGGGAGGCAGCCGCCGCGTGATCGGAATCGACGCGAACGAGCACAGCCCGACCACGACGAACGCGGGCCAGAAATCCGACCAGACCATCGTCTGGTGGCCCTGCAGCCAGTGCGACACGTGCAGCACGATGCCGGCCACCGTCACGCCGAGCCCGAGCGACATCTGCTGCACGACGCTGCCGAGGCTCGTGGCACGGCCCGCGTCGCGCGGCGAGATGTCCGCGTAGATCATCGAGTTCAGGCTCGTGAACTGCAGCGCGGGGAAGATGCCGCCGACGAGCACGATCAGCCAGATCGCCCAGGTCGCCATGCCGGGATGGAATACACCGTACGCGGCGATCGCGAGCCCCGCGAATGCCGCGTTGTAGATCAGCACCGTGCGAAAGCCGAAGCGGCGCAGCGTGTGCGTGGCCGTCGAGCGGCTCATCGCGCCGCCGAGCGCGGACGCGCACGTGATGAGCCCCGAATGGAACGCGCTCATGCCGAGCCCTTCCTGCAGCGCGAGCGGCAGCAGGAACGGCACCGCGCCGAGGCCGATGCGGAACAGCGACCCGCCGACGACGCTCGCGTGGTAGGTCGGGATCTTCAGGAAACTGAGGTCGAGCACCGGGCGCTCCTTGCGGCGCGCGTACGGCACGTAGAGCGCGAGCAGCACGGTGCCGGCCACGCACATCACGATCGCGTTCGAGCGCGAGGTGAGCGAGCCGTCGAGCAGCGTGAGGCCCATCAGCAGCAATGCGGCGCCGCTTGCCGACAGCAGGAAGCCGAACCAGTCGAGCGGACCCGGATCGGGCTCGTGCGTGTTCGCGATGTGCTTGCTCGCGAGATAGATCCCGTAGATGCCGATCGGCACGTTGATGAAGAAGATCATCCGCCAGTGCAGGTAGGTCGTGATGAAGCCGCCGACGAGCGGCCCGACCGTGGGCCCGAACAGCGCGGGAATCGCGAGGTAGTTCATCGCGCGCACGAGATCCGAGCGCGGCACCGCGCGGAAGATGATGATGCGGCCGACGGGCACCATCATCGCGCCGCCGACGCCTTGGATGAAGCGTGCGAACGTGAGCACGCCGAGGGAACTGGAGGCCGCGCACATCAGCGAGCCGACGACGAAGATGCCGATTGCCGTACGGAAGACGGAACGTGCGCTGAAGCGGTCGGCGAGCCAGCCGCAGATCGGGATGAACACGCCGAGCCCGACCACGTAGGCCGTGATCGCAACGTTCAGCGTGACGGGGTTGTGCCCGAAGTCCCTCGCCATCGCGGGCAGCGCGGTGACGATGATGTTCGCGTCGACGCTTTCCATGAACAACGCACAGGCAACGATGAGCGGTGCTAGAAAGACGGGCGACATGGGCTGGGCGCGCGGTAAAGACGCCATTATGCCCATAATGTTGCCGATGCGTCACGCGCGACAACACTTGTTCCGCATGTTGCAACAGTCGTTCCTGCTGCCGCGCGCGAAAGAAGAGACGACCGCCGCGCCGGCTGCGGCGCATGACACGACACATGACATCACCCCGCCGCAGCGACCGCGAAACTTGCGTGCGGCGCACGTTTCATGCGACAGTCGGACCCACTCGCAACACAACATATGACGCGCATCGATCGAGGGCCATCGAGACGAGCGCGCGCGCGAACGAGACCTCGTGCCGAGCCACTCACCATCGAAAGGAGGGGACACGCCATGACGTCACGTCGTGCCGCATCGATTGCATCTCGCTTCTCACGTCGCTTCTCGCGTCATCATGCACCGCGTCATGCACCGCCCGCGCCGCGTCTGCGCTGGGCCGCCGCACTGGCCGTCGCGTATCTCGCCGTCGCCGGCTGCGCCGCGCAGGCCGACAATGCGAACCAGGCCGCCGTGCAAGCGGCCGCCCAGTCGGCCGTGCCGACCGCAGCCGCGATTGCCGGCCCCGCGTCGGGCACGCTGCTGCCGCCGCCGAGCCAGCTCTACGGCGACCTGTTCGTCGCGGTGCAGACCGCACAGATCTATCCCGACCAGAAGACCTTCGTCGACGCGACGCCCGATACCGATCCCGCGACGATCGTGCAGTTGTATCAGCAACAGAAATCGCAGCCGGGCTTCTCGCTGAAGACGTTCGTCGGCCAGCACTTCACGCCGCCCCCGGAAGGCGGTGTGACACCGCCGCCGAACCAGACGCTGCGCCAGCACATCGACTGGCTGTGGCCGCAGCTCACGCGCACCAGCGCAACGGTGCCGCAGTACAGTTCGCTGATTCCGATGCCGAAGCCATACGTCGTGCCCGGCGGCCGCTTCCGCGAAGGCTACTACTGGGATACCTATTTCACGATGCTCGGGCTGCAGGTGTCGGGGCGCGAGGATCTCGTCGACGACATGCTCGACAACTTCGCGCACCTGATCGACACGATCGGGCACATCCCGAACGGCAACCGCACGTACTACGCGAGCCGCTCGCAGCCGCCGTTCTTCGCGTATATGGTCACGCTCGCCGCGCAGGCCGAAGGCGACAAGGTTTACCAGAAATACCTGCCCCAACTGCGCAAGGAACATGCGTACTGGATGCAGGGCGAAACCACGACGCCGCGCGGGCAGGCCGCGCGCAACGTGGTCGCGATGCCCGACGGCGCGGTGCTGAACCGCTACTGGGATGCGAGCGACACGCCGCGCGACGAGTCGTATCTGGAGGACGTGACGACCGCGAAGTCGGCGCCCGGCCGTCCGGCGAACGACGTGTACCGCGACCTGCGCGCGGGCGCCGAAAGCGGCTGGGACTACAGCTCGCGCTGGTTCGGCGACGGCAAGACGCTCGCGACGATCCGCACGACGTCGATCGTGCCGGTCGACCTGAACAGCCTGATGTTCCATCTCGAGACGACGATCGTGAAGGGCTGCGCGGTCACGCGCGACGTCGCATGCGTGACCGATTTCGCGGGGCGCGCGGCGCGGCGTGCGGCCGCGATCAACCACTATTTGTGGAACCGCCGCGGCTACTACGGCGACTACGACTGGCAGTTGCGCAAGCCGCGCGACGCCGTGACGGCGGCCGCGCTGTATCCGCTGTTCGCGGGCGTCGCATGGCCCGAACGTGCGAAGGCGACCGCGCGCGAGGTGCGCAAGACGCTGCTGAAACCGGGCGGCCTCGCGACGACGACCGAGAATACCGGCCAGCAGTGGGACGCGCCGAACGGCTGGGCGCCGCTGCAGTGGATCGCGATCGACGGGCTGCGTCGTTATGGCGAACCGGCGCTCGCGAAGGACATCGGCACGCGTTTCCTGTCCGACGTGAAGCATGTGTATGCAACCGAAGGCAAGCTCGTCGAGAAGTACGTGGTCGAAGGCGCGGGCACGGGCGGCGGCGGTGGCGGCGAATATCCGCTGCAGGACGGCTTCGGCTGGACCAACGGCGTCACGCTGAAACTGCTCGGGCTGTACGGGGAGTGATGCGCGGAGAGTGATGCACCGCGACGCACCGCGCGCGGCAAACGCACGGGCCGGACTGTCGCGCAAGCGGCCGTCCGGCCCGTTTTCGTTTCCGCTTCCGTATGCGGCTTGCGTCAGAACGTGATCGTCGTGCGCACGCCGACCACGGTTTCGTCGCCGATGCGCGCACCCGCCGCGTTCGGGTTCGGGATGCCGCCGCCCGGACGGAAGAAGTGCTGCAGGTCGGCCTGCAATTGCCACCACGGTGCGACCTGGTACTGGTAAGTCGCCTCGACGACCGTCTCCGCCCGGCGCACCGGATAACCGGGCGTCGTGTAGGTGCCGGTGTCGCCGTCCAGGCCGCGCGCATGCGAGCCGATCTTCGCGTAGCCGACCGCGATGCCCGCGACGTCGTTGTCGCGCCCCTTGAACGGCGCCTTCAGCGTCACGCCTGCATTGGCGGCGAAATCGACGATATTGCGATCGCCCGGCGCGCCCATCACGCGCGCGAACACGCCGACCGACCGCGGGCTGTCGTCCGACGGCCGCCAGACCATCTGGTCCGCGACCGCATAGAACCCGTAGTTGCCGCGATGGGAGGCGGGAATGCCGTTGCTCGCCGGATTCGCGAGCGACAGGCCGTCGGTGCCGTAGCGCGGATCGTTCGCATGCTGCGACTGATACCAGAAGCCGAGCTTGTAGGTGCCCGGCAGGCCGGCCGGTTGCGGCGCCTTCGGGTCGTCCGGCGGCGCGTTCAGCGCGTACTGCACTTCGCCGATCACGAACGCGCCGCTGCGCAGGTTGAAGTTGGTGCCGTGCGCGTTCAGCACCTGCGCGTCGCCGTCGGTGCGGCCGGCCGGGTTGCCGTCGAATACGCCGACCATCGCGGTCCATGCATCGGCCGGCTTCACGCGCAGCCGCACGCCGAGCGACGACAGCGGATACGCGGGGCCGCCGGACGGCAGATCGGTGGAAGGCAGCACGGGCCAGCCGAACGTGGCGTTCATGAACGTCGCCGCGTTCTGGCTCACCATGAACTCCTGGTCGACGCTCTGCTGGCCGACCTTCACGTCGACCTTGCCGTCGAGCAACGACTGCTGGTACCAGAGCTCCCACAGGCGCGTGGTCGAATTCGCTTCGATGCCGGTCGCGGTCTGCAGCGTCTGCAGGTAGCGCTGCGTGGCGTTGGTGCCGTGGATCTGTAGCGCCGACACGTTGAAGGTGCCGCCCGGCAGGCCGATCGCCTTGCCGGTGTCGACGTTGAAGCCGAATTGCGTGAGCCCCTGGTAGGCGCCGCCGCGCTTCGTGCCGCCGGACGTGTTGTACAGGTACTCGCTGGTTTCCTGCAGGCTCAGCGTGACGCCGTGATCGCCGAGCAGGTCGCGCAGGCCGCCCATGTTGCCGAGCAGGTTCGAACGCTCCCACAGGCCGGTGGGAGCGGGCGCGGCAGCATCGGCGGCCTGTCGTGCGGGCGCGGCGGCGTCGCTCGCGCCGGCCGCCGGTTCGGCCGCGGCCGGCGGCGACGATTGCGCGAACGCGGGCGCGGCGGCGAGCGACAGCAGCAGCGCGGCGAGCGCATTGACGCGCGGCTTGCGCGGAACGGGTTCGAGATGGTTCTTCATGCGGATTCCGTTGGCGATTCGATTAGTTAGACTGAAGAAAAGAATACGTGATGCGGGAAGCGTGGCGAGGCGGTCGCGCGGCGGCACATGGCGCGTGGCGCCCCCGCGCGTCGAGGGCTTACGGCAGCCAGCCGCCGACGCGCCACACTTGCGCGAAGCCGAGGCGCGACGCAGCCGAGCATAGCAGCGCGGCGAGCGCGACCGCGGCCGCCATCGCGGCGACCAGCATGCAGTCGAGCGGGCGCGGTGCCGCCGGCACGTGGGCGAGTGCCGCGCCGCGCCAGTTGCCGAACGCATGGGCGAGCGGCGAGAGGCCGGCAACGAACGAGCGGTCGCACGCGACGTGCACGATGCGCTTGAGTTTCACCGCGAACGATTGAATGAACATGACGCTGCCTCCGTCTGGTCCGGCGGATGCCGGACGACGTGATCGAGCGCGGGCGCATGACATGGCCTGCGATCGGAGGTTGGAACATAACGGAGCGTGCGACTGACGAACCGGCGATGGCCGGCCCGGGAGGAAGCGCGCTAACCCGACGAATGCGAGCTAGCGGCGAAAGACATGCGTCTGGCTGCTATCTCGCGATGGCTTGGCCGGCCTGGACCGGCATCGAACTGCAACTAGAGCATGTGTCCACGGAGGGACTCCCGTGATGAATTGGGGCGGATTGTAGTCGCGACTTTTGCCGCGGTGCAAGTGAAAAACGCAGAAAAGACGACGTGTGTGGCGTGCGAGTCGCGGCGGCACACGGTCGGCAAGCAGAGGGCGCTGCCGGGCGCCTGCCGTTGTTCGCACGCATCGACGCGTGACCGCATCGTGACGTGCTGAAAGGTTTCGGCACGTCATTTCAAGGGCAAATCTTTCAGCGTCGCAAGGCGGGAAGTTTATTTCGGGAAATGGGGTTTGGAGGGGTTGACTTCACTTTCGGGCGGTTCATAGAATTCGGCATCTTCACTCTTGGGGCCGCCGCCTTGGACGCCTGCAGTAGTCGATCTTCGAACGAAATTTCCGCCTGAGCGACCGACGTCCGCGCCTCATCGAAGCCGCCGTTTGTCCCCCGGGCAAACGGTGCGCGCAGCAGTATTCCGCAGTATCTCCCTACGTGCACCCTGATTCGCGCCGGTTAGCGTGATGCGTTTTCGCATGCGTTGTCCGGCTTCACCGCCGCCTGGCAGGCGGCCGCGTTCGTGCATGCCTCGTTCAGGCATCGCGAATGCCGGCCCGCAAGCCGGACGGCGGTCAACCGTGTTCCCCGGAACACCGCACAGGAGCCGCCGTGAACGACAGTGACAGTTGTCCCATATGCCCGTTGCACGCACCGACCCTTTTGAACCCGGGTCGCAGGGACACTCCGGCCGACTAGCCTGACACGTCGTTCAGGCCCCGGACTGGCCCCGCGCCCACCACGCGGCCGGCACGCCTGCCGTCGCCGCACGGAGCCAGACCATGAACTTCGGCCTTCTGCTGTCGAACCTGCCGCACGTCGCGGAATCGCGCAAACAATACGATGCGATGCTGACGCTCGATGCCCGTCCGCGGGTGTTCTCCCGCCTGCTGAACCAGCTGAAATCGTTGATCCGCCACTGAAGAAGCGCCGAGCGCGCCTCGGCATGCGCACGCGCGGCTGCCTGCGGGCAGGCCCCGCGTACGCATCCCAAGGTCACACGCTCATCGAATAACCATTAGCCGTACGGAACAAATCATGTCCACGCCATCCAACGTCTCTCCACCGATCGCCGCGGAACGCAGCGCCGTGCTCGACGAAGCCCATGTCGGCGACATCCGCGGCGCGCTCGGCACGATCGCGCATCACGACACCGCCGCGCGCGGCACATGGTGGGCGCGGCTGCGCACGCTGCTCGCGATCATCGGCCCGGGCCTCATCGTGATGGTCGGCGACAACGATGCCGGCGCATTCGGCACCTACACGCAGGCCGGCCAGAACTACGGCACGACGCTGCTGTGGACGCTGCTGCTGCTCGTGCCCGTGCTGTACGTGAACCAGGAAATGGTGCTGCGCCTCGGCGCGGTCACGGGCGTCGGCCATGCACGCCTGATCTTCGAGCGCTTCGGCAAGTTCTGGGGCGCGTTCAGCGTGATCGACCTGTTCCTGCTCAATGCGCTGACGATCGTCACCGAGTTCATCGGCATCACGTTCGTGCTGGATTTCTTCGGATTGCCGAAGGTGGCCGGCGTGTGCGTGGCCGCCGCGCTGACGATGGCCGCGGTGAGTACCGGCGATTTCAGGCGCTTCGAGCGGTTTGCGATCGGGCTGTGCGTACTGAGCCTGCTGCTGGTGCCGGTGCTCGTGTCGATCCATCCGCCCGTCGCGCAGATGACGCGCGATTTCCTCGTGCCGAACTGGCCCGTGCACGCGAAGCTGTCGGACGTGATGCTGCTCGTGATCGGCATCGTCGGCACGACCGTCGCGCCGTGGCAGCTGTTCTTCCAGCAGAGCTACGTGATCGACAAGCGCATCACGCCGCGCTTCATGAAGTATGAAAAGGTCGACCTGTGGATCGGCATCGCATTCGTGCTGGTCGGCGCGGTCGCGATGATCGGTTTCAGCGCCGCGCTGTTCGGCGGCCATCCGGAAGCCGGCAATTTCACCGACGCGGGCGGCATCATCGCGGGCCTCGAGAAGTATGCGGGCCGCACGGGCGCGACGCTGTTCGCGGTGGCGCTGCTCGACGCGTGCATCATCGGCGCGGCGGCCGTGTCGCTGTCGACCGCGTATGCGATCGGCGACGTGTTCAAGATCCGCCATTCGTTGCACCGCGGCGTGTCCGACGCGAAGGGCTTCTATCTCGTGTACTTCGGCATCGTCGCGGCCGCGGCCACGCTCGTGCTGATCCCGGGCAGCCCGCTCGGCCTGCTGACCGAAGCCGTGCAGACGCTCGCGGGCGTGCTGCTGCCGAGCGCGACGGTGTTCCTGCTCGTGCTGTGCAACGACCGCCAGGTGCTGGGGCCCTGGGTCAACTCGACGAAGCTCAACGTGTTCACGGGCGCGGTGATCTGGGTGCTCGTGCTGCTGTCGATCATCCTGACCGCGTCGGTGATGTATCCGGACATCAGCGGCGAAGCGATCGTCGACGTGCTGGTGGGCGGCACCGTGCTCGCGATTGCCGGCTATCTCGCGACGGTGCTGATTCGCCGCCACAAGCGCGTCGTCGAACCGGCGCTCGATCGCTCGCTGCGCGACACGTGGCGCATGCCGCCGCTCGACACGCTCGAGCCGCAGAACATGACGCTCGCGACGCGGATCTGGATGGCCGTGCTGCGCGGCTATCTGGTGATCGCGGTCGGTCTCGTGATCGTCAAGGTCGTGCAGATGACGCTGCTGAAGTAACGCGGATCGTCTGCCAGGAAGCGGCACCGGACCCGGCACCGCGCCGCAACCCGTGCAAGCCGGCCCGTCGAGGCCGGCTTGTGCGTTTACGCGCGCCGTCGTCAGATCAGCTCGAGCTTCGACGTCAGGTACGTGAGCTGGATCCGGTTCGCGACGCCGAAGCGCTTGCGCAGCTTGCGCAGGTGATAGTCGACGTTGTGCGCGCTGGTGTCGAGGCGCCGGCCGATCTCCTTGTCGGATGCGCCTTCGGCGATGCCGAGCAGCAGTTCCTGCTCGAACGGCGTGAGCCCGTTTACCGTACGCTCGCGCGACGTCGCGATCAGTTGCGGCGACGCGAACTTGTGCACCGACAGCCCGATCGACAGCGCCTGCTCGATCGTCGCCGGCGTGATCCATTCGCGCGTGCGGCGCGGCGCGGTGAAGCTCATGAACGCATGCAGCCGCGTGCCGGGCACGGCCATCGAATACATGATGCCGCTGCACATCCCGTCGTCCTGCATCGTCTGCAGGAAACCGTCGAGCGCGGCCGGCGTCACGCACGGGCCGGCGTCGCGCTCGCGGTGTTCGCGGCGCAGCTGCTGCAGGTCCCACACGATCGGCATGTTGCACACGCGCGCGCCGAGCGTGCGCGGATCGACGTCGTGATGGTTGTGCCGCACATAGTCGCCGCGATAGGTGGCCGGCGTGAACGCTTCGTGCAGGTAGAGACTTTCGACACGCTCGCGCGCGAATTCGAGCGCGAAGTACGCGAACGTCGAGAAGCCTGTCAGGTGCAGCAGGCTCGTGACGATCCGGTTGCGCTCGGCGGTGCTCTGCGCATGCGCGAGCGTATCGGCGACGCCGAGCGTCGGCGCGTGCGGCTGCGCGACTTCGCCGCGCTTGACGTCGTCGCACCAGACGACCTGCACGGTACGCTCCCGCAGCGCGTCCGCGCATGCGCTCGACCCGCGCGACGGGCGGGAAAAGGTCGGGGCGACCGCTTCTTCATGCAATGCAATATCGGACATGAGCCATCCCTCGGAATCGACGCGCATCGCCTGGCGGCGGCCGTATCGTGTACGGCATTCGCGGCGGTGCGATCGAGCATCGTTTTTGATCTGCGCCGATCGTCATCCCTGACGAAACGCGGGGGCATTGTACAAAAAATGCCTGTGTGCGCGTAATATGCCGTAATACTAATTGCGGCGAAAGGTTCATATTCGCACGCATATAACAACGACCAGAAAATCATAAAGAAAAGACCAGATCGTGACGGGGCGCAGTTTCACATATTGGGAAAGGGCGGGCTCCTCATGACATATGCTGACGGCGCACCACGCGTCGAATGGTTTTCACAGGCCGATATAGCGGCCGCTGCCGCTTATTCGAACGAATATCAGGCAATCGACCGCGACGTTTTTACCGGCATTCAAATTGCACTCGGTAAAACCGACCTTGCTTCGGCCGATTTCGCGCAATGCCATGCGCGATTGCGGCAAATCGGTTTCAGTACCCTCGGTTACGGCGCCTATGAAATGATCGGGCGGCGCATCCTGTGCGCGCATCTGCTGCGCGACCTCGCGCCGGCGACGTTCATGCAGCCGTTTATCGAAGGGATGCTGTACGAGAGCGACCCGCGGTTCGCGCAGGTGCGGCAGAGCGGCTTTCCGGTCGCGTGGCGGCTCGACGAGATCGAGGCGGCCGCGCAGGGCAGCGGCGACCGCAAGGTGCTGGCGCTCGCCGGCCATCTGCGCGCGCACGCGATGAACAGCGGCGTGATCTTCAGCCTGTCGGCGCCGCGCCTCGACCTGCGCGTCGCGGTGAACGTGACGTCCGAGACGCACGGCACCGAATGGATCGACGATCGCGTGATCGGCGGCGCGCTGGCCGTGAGCCTCGCCGTGCATCGTGTCGCGCTGCCGTTCCTCGAGGCGCGCATCGCGCGGATGCGCGGCTTCGCGCTCGGCGACGAGCAGCAGCAGGTGCTCGACCGTCTCGTGCACGGGCTGTCCGACCAGGAGATCGCGAGCGCGCTGCGCACGTCGCTGCACAAGGTCGGCCACCATATCCGTTCGCTCGAAAAACTCTTCAACGTGCAGAACCGCGCGCAGCTCGCGTACCTCGCCGCGCGGCGCCTTCAGCCCTGACCTGACGCACGCGCCGGCGGCCCGCCGCGCGATGGAAGCGGTTCCGGCGGCGTGTGCCCGAGCGCGCCGCCGGGTTTCGTAGTCCGATCCGATCGCCGCCGGGAAACGCGCTTTCGCGCTACGAGGTGCATCCCTTTTTCCACCGGTTCGCGTCGCTACACTCGTCCCATTCAACGGTCCGTGCGGCACGGGGCAGGGTTGCCCGTGCCGGCCGGCGATAACGACGACAGGACACCGGCACGATGGCAGAACCGAAGGCGCTCCCCCGCGACTGGCAGCGGTTGTTTTCCGCTGGCCGCGGCGTGTCCGGACGGCGTCTCCGGGGCGCATCGCCGCGCGCCGACCTGTTCATCGCCGCGTTCATCGTCGCGGTCGTCGCGCTGTTCATCCTGCCGCTGCCGCAGGCCGCGCTCGACGGGATGATCTCGCTGAATCTCGCCGTGAGCGTGGTGCTGCTGACGGTATCGACCTACGTGCCGTCGGCGGTCAGCTTCTCGTCGTTTCCCGCGCTGCTGCTGTTTACGACGCTGTTCCGGCTCGCGCTGAACATCGCGTCGTGCAAGCTGATCCTGCTGCATGCGAACGCCGGCCACGTGATCGACGCGTTCGGGCGGCTCGTCGTCGGCAACAACGTGGTGGTGGGCGGCGTGGTGTTCCTCGTGATCGCCGTCGTGCAGTTCATCGTGATCGCGAAAGGGTCGGAGCGGGTGGCCGAAGTCGGCGCGCGCTTCTCGCTCGACGCGATGCCGGGCAAGCAGATGAGCATCGACGCGGACCTGCGCGCGGGCATCATCAGCGCCGACGAAGCGCGCGAGCGCCGCGAGAAGCTCGAGCAGGAATCGCAGATGCACGGCGCGATGGATGGCGCGATGAAGTTCGTGAAGGGCGACGCGATCGCGGGCCTCGTGATCGCGTTCATCAACATCGTCGCGGGGATCGCGGTCGGCACACTGATGCACGGGATGGATATCGGCGCGGCGCTGCAACGCTACGCGATCCTGACGGTCGGCGACGGCATGGCGTCGCAGATTCCGTCGCTGCTCGTGTCGATCGCGGCCGGCATCGTGACGACGCGCGTCGCGACCCGCGATGCGCGGCAGCGCCAGCTCGGCGAACAGCTCGGCGAGCAACTGGGCGCGCATCCGCGTGCGCTGCTGATCGCGGCGCTGGTGCTGGCCGGTTTTCTCGTCGTGCCCGGCTTTCCGAAATGGTCGTTCGCGCTGATCGCGCTCGGCCTCGGTGCGGTCGGGTTCTCGCAGATCAAGCACAAGACGACCGCGCCGAGCTTCAACCTGATTCAGATCGCGGGGCGCATCGGCACGGCCGACGACGGCCAGCCCGCGAAGGTGTCGCACGCAGCGGGCGTCACGTCGCTGATCGCGGTATCGCTGTCCGACGACCTGCGCACGAGCCTGAACCTCGCGCAACTGCAGGCCGCGCTGTCGAGCGCGAAGGCGCGCGTCGACGCGGATATCGGCACGGTGTTCCCGCGCATCACGCTGAACGACGACGAAGGTGCGGCGGCCGGCACGTACCGGATCTACCTGCAGGACGTGCTCGCCGCGCACGGCGCGCTGAAGCCGGGCTGGCTGCTGTGGGACGGTGTCGCGCCGCTGCCCGAACGCGCGGAGCGCCAGCCGGCCGAGGCGTTCGGCCCGTTCGCGACCGCGTTGTGGATCAAGCACGACGGCGCCGCGCCGGACGGCAAGTGGCTGTCGAGCGAAAGCGCGCTCGCCGCGCACGTCGAGCAGATCGTGCGCCAGCATGCGGACGAACTGCTGGGGATTCAGGAGACGCAGGCGCTCGTGCATCTCGTGCGCCGCGAACACCCCGAGCTCGTGGGCGAGCTGACGCGGCTCGTGCCGCTGCAGCGCGTGACCGAAGTGCTGCGCCGGCTGCTCGCCGAACAGGTACCGATCCGCAACCTGCGCGTGATTTTCGAGAGCCTGATCACGTGGGCGCCGAACGAACCCGACGACGTGATCGCGCTGGTCGAACTCGTGCGCGTCGACCTGCGCCGGATGATCACCGACCGCCATGCGGGCACGACGCGCCAGCTGCGGGTCGTGCTGTTCGAGCAGAACCTGCAGGAGCGGATCGAGAGCGCGGTGATGCGCACGAAGCAGGGCAATTTCCTCGCGCTGTCGAGCGCGATCAAGCAGGACATCGGCGAACAGGTACGCGCGATCGTGCAGGCCGCGCAGGCGGCCGGCCCCGGCGGCTACGGCAACGCGCAGGGCGCGGCGCGGCTCGCGGTGATGGTCGCGCTCGGCGCGCGCCGCTATGTGAAGACGATCCTGCAGCCGGTGCTGCCCGAACTGGCGGTGCTGTCGTACCAGGAGGTCGAGGAGGACGTGCAGCTGCACACGATCGGCTGGGTGAAGAACCCGCCGGACGACGGCTCGGTCGGCGCGGGCGCCGACGTGCGCGTGCCGGGAGCCGTGCAATGACGAGCTCGACGATCCTCGACCTGACGCGCCAGGCGCTGATGCTCGTGCTGCTGCTGTCGCTGCCGATCGTGCTGATCGCCACCGTCACGGGCCTCGTCGTCGCGATCCTGCAGGCCGTCACGCAGGTGCAGGACGCCAACATCGGCATCGCGGTGCGATTGATCGCCGTGATGGTCGCACTCGTGCTGCTGTCGGGCTGGCTCGGCGGCGAAGTGCTGCGCTTCGCGCAGCAGGCGCTGGAACGCATGTTCGTTTCTTCCACAGGAGTCCTTTGATGCGTCGACGCGTCGCCCCGATCCGGTTTCAACCGCGCAGCCTGCAACGGGCCGCGCTTGCCATGTGCGCGACCGCGCTGCTCACGGCGTCGCTGAGCATGGCGCCCGCGCAGCCGGCCCGCGCCGCGGACCTGCGCTGGCGCAACAAGCCGTTCACGATCGTCGCGAACGGCAAGAAGATCGGCGACTTCATTCGCGAACTCGCATCGTCGCAGGGCGTGACGGCGGTGGTCGACCCGAAGGTCGACGGCGTGATCAGCGGCCGCTTCTCGGGCACACCGCAGCAGACGCTCGACACGATCTGCTCGACCTACGGGCTCACGTGGTACTACGACGGCTCGTTCCTGTACGTCGATCCGGCCGACCAGTCGCAGACGCAGATGATCCCGATCCCGCCGAACGCATCCGGCGAAATCGGCCGCGCGCTGCAGGCGATGCAGATTCCCGACAAGCGCTACACGCTCGTGATCAACGATCGCGCGAACAGCGTGTACGTGGCCGGCCCGCGCCGCTACGTCGAGCTCGTGCGGCAGGCGGTCGGCTCGGTCGGCGATCCGGCGGCGAACGGCGCGCATGCGGACATCCGCGCGTTCCGGCTGAAGTACGGCTGGGCGTCGGATTTCACGATCAACCGCTCGGGCAAGGAAGTGACCGTGCCGGGCGTCGCGACGATCCTGAGCCGGCTGTTCGGCAAGGGCGGCGGCACGAACGCGCTGCCGTCGAGCACGTCGCTCGGGCAGGCCGCGCGCCAGGTGAAGCTCGGCTCGGGGCTGACGATCGCGGTGCCGCGCCTCGATTTCCCCGATATCTCCGGCGGCCCGCGTTCGGGTGGCTATGCCGGCGACGGCAGCGCGACCGGCGGGTTCTCGCCGTTCTCGAACGGCGGCGGCGGCGACGCGCTGCCGCAGATCGTCGCCGATCCGGCGATCAACGCGGTGATCGTGCGCGACCTGCCGGAGAACATGTATCGCTACCAGTCGCTGATCAACCAGCTCGACGAGCGGCCGCGCATCGTCGAGATCAACGTGACGATCATCGACATCAACGAGGATTCGCTCGACAGCCTCGGGATCGACTGGCGCCTGCACACGACGCACGGCGACGTGCAGATCGGCAACGGCGCGAATCCGCTGAACGGCAACACGCAGTACAACGGCTCCGGCAATCCGCCGCTGACGTTCGGCGTCGGCACGTCGGAAACCGGGCAGACGGGCGCCTTCCTGCCGACGGGTATCGCGCTGACCGCATCGATCGGCGGCTCGCTGCGCAACTACCTGCTCACGCGCGTGAACGCGCTCGCGCAGAAGGGGCAGGCGCAGTTGCGTTCGAAACCGAAGGTGCTCGCGCTCGACAACACCGAGGCGATCCTCGAGAACCTCACGCAGTTCTACGTGCAGGTGCAGGGCTACCAGGATTCGTCGCTGTACAGCGTGACGACCGGCACGAGCATCAAGGTGACGCCGATGATCGTCGACGAGGCGATCCGCAACGCGGCCGCCGTATCCGCGGTAGCCGTTCGCAATCCGCAGAGCGTGATGATGTCGATCGACATCCAGGACGGCAACGTCGTGCAGGGGCAGGCCGTGTCGAACATCCCGGTGATCCAGCAGCGCAATATCGTCACCAAGTCGATGATCGACGAAGGCAAGAGCCTGCTGATCGCCGGTTTCAACGACGACGAGGTGAAGCTGAACAAGAGCGGCGTGCCCTGGCTGTCCGACATCCCGCTGATCGGCAACCTGTTCAAGTACACCGACAAGTCGGGCAACCACATGGAGCGGTTCTACCTGCTGACGCCGCGCGTGGTGACGACCGCGTCGATGTACGCGCCGGACGGCTCGCCCGTGAACCCGGGCGCCGACGGGCCGGCGAACCAGGAAGGCATGTCGATGTATCGGCCGCCGGACAACGACGTCGCGGTGCCGCTGACGCCGAAGCCGCTGCCCGGCACGAAGTTCGGCCCGCCGGCGCTGCCGCCGCCGCCGAAGGATGCGGCGTCGCAGCCGGCGGCGACGACCGCAGGAGCCACCACCCATGTCGACGACCATCATTGACCCGCACGGCGACGGCGCATTGCCCGGCGGCGCGGGAGGCGCGGGGGCGGGCGCTGCCGCGCTCGCGTCGCCGTGGAACCTGTGCTTCCTGAGCGGGCCGATGTACGGCCGCACGATGTCGCTTGCGCGCGGCGCGAACTGGGTCGGCACGGCGGCGGATTGCGAAGTGATCCTGCCCGATCGCGAGATCGGCGCGAAACAGGTGTGCCTGCAGGTCGGCGCGCTCGCGGTGACCGTGCAGAACCACGGCGGCGACGCCGGCGCGCCGGTGCTGTTCAACGACGAACCGCTCGGCAGCGGCCGCCGCTCGATGACGCCGCACGACGTCGTGACGGTCGGCTCGATCCGGCTCGGCATCGCGCGGCACGCGCAGGCGAGCGTCGCGGTGCCCGACGAAACCGACGCGCCGGATGCCGCGCGCGAGGCCGCGTGGCTCGGCTGGCTCACAGGCGGGCTGCGCCGGCTCGGCAGCCGTCGGCTCGTGATCGCACTGGTCGCGCTGTGGATCGGCGTGCTGCTCGGCGCGCTCGGCTACGGCTTCGTCGCGTGGTCGGGGCGCCTGCCGTGGCAGCACGAATCGGTGCTCGCGCGCACGCACCGGCTGCAGCAGCTGCTGCACGCGTATCCGGAGCTGGCCGTCGCGCCGCGCGACGACGGCGTGATCGTGTCCGGCTACGTGAGCGACCCGGCCGCGCGCGAACGCGTCGCGCAGATCGTCGCGGGCGTCGACAACGCGGCGCTCGGCAACATCTACGTGGTCAGCGATCTGGTGGCGACCGCGCAGACCTATTTCAGCGATACGGCGCTGACGGTCGCGTATCTCGGCCGCGGCCGGATCGAGCTGACGGGCGCGGCCGCGCGCGCGCAGATCGAGCCGCGCATCCGCAACTACATGAAGGACGCGCGCCCGGCGCTCGAAGTGGTCGATCACGTGCGCGATGCCGATCCGGCCGCGCCGCGCACGACGACGACACTCGGCGGGACGGCCGGCATTCCGGAGATCACGACCGTGTTCGCCGGCGACGGCGACCAGCGCTATATCGAGACGGTCGACGGCAGCCGCTATTTCGAGGGCGCGCGGCTGAAGGACGGGCCGACCGTCGTGTCGATCGGCGCGGACGAAGTCGTGTTCGAACGCAACGGCCAGCGCATCACGATGCCGCTCGGCGGCGCATCGGCGAACGCGCCCGAGCAGGCGCCGGCGCCGCCCGTGGCACCGCTCGCGAGCGGTGCGGCGGCCGGGGTCGCGCAGCCGGTGCCGGGGCCGACGCTGTTGCCGGGCGCACCGCAAGCGGGTGCCAAGGCGGCCGGTGCGTCGACGAAGGAGGCGGCGCACTAGCGCCGCGACAGGTCATGCGCATCGCTCGACAGGCGGTGCGCGCATTACGCGGGGCGTCGCATCGGTGCGGCGGCTCACGTCGCCGGCGGGGCATGGGGCCATCGCCGGAAGGTGGATGAAGTTCACGTTAAGGAGCGAAACATGGGTACCCAGGCCGCAGGTGGTGCAACCAACACGAACCAGGTCCAGCAGCAGGCCGACGACCTGACCAAGACGCAGCTCGAACTGACGAAGATCAACTTCCAGGTCCAGCAGTCGACCGCGACGTTCGAAACCAGCAACGCAGTGACCGCGCAGGAGGGGACGGCGAACGCCCAGGTTGCGCAACACCTGAGCTCGGCCGGCCGCGCATGACGCCGGTCGCCGGCCGCGCCGCGTGCCGATGCGCGCCGGGTTTGCCCGCGAAGGGCGCCCGGCCGCGGATGCGCGTGTGCCGGCCGGCCTGTTCCGGGCGGGCCCGACCGATCCGGTCCGGCGCCTGCCAGCCAAGGAGGGCATGAATATGTCAGTGACAGGCGTAGGCGCGGCGCCGCCGGGCGCGGCCGCGCTCGCGGGTGCCGTGCAGCAGACGGGCTCGGCGTCCGATCCGGCGCAGGTGCGCCAGTTCGATGCGTTGATGCAGCCGGGCGCATCGCCGGCGGCGTCGTCTTCGTCGGGCGTCGCGATGTCGCGCGCGCCGGCGGACGCGGCGCCGGCCGTGCAGATGACGCCCGCGCAGGCGAACCAGTCGTCGCTCGTCGAGCGGTTGCGCACCTACGGCAACGATCTCGACACGCGGTACGCGAACATCGACAAGCATCGCAGCGAAATGCTGACGTCGATGGCGGACAGCCGCAGCGATCCGATGATGACGATGGTGAAGGCGATGGATTTCCAGTGGACGGCGACCACCACGATTTCGGAATACCAGTTGAGCCTGTCGGTCGCGCAGGCGGCGAACGGCTTCACGCACACGGTGCTGAAGACGCAGGAGTGAAAGCGTGCGTGCAGGCTGAATTCGGCCTCACGCACCCTGAAGCGGACAAACGATGACGACGATCGATTCGACGCCGCGCGCGCATGCGTGGCGCAGCCGGGCGGCGCGCGCGCTGCTCGCGGGGCTGCTCGTGCTGTTGGCCGGGTGCCAGAAGGAGCTGTACTCGGGCCTGTCGGAGCGCGATGCGAACCAGATGGTCGCGGTGCTCGGCGACGCGGGCATCAGCGCGTCGAAGGACAACGACGCGCGCGACACGTCGGACCGCAACGCATGGCTCGTGAGCGTAGCGGACGGCGACATGCAGTCGGCGCTCACGGTATTGCAGGCGAACGGGCTGCCGAAGCCGAGTTATGCGAGCCTCGGCGAGCTGTTCCAGAAGCAGGGCCTCGTGTCGACGCCGGCCGAGGAGCGTGTGCGCTATCTGTACGGCGTATCGCAGGACCTGTCGCGCACGCTGCAGGACATCGAGGGCGTGGTCGTCGCGCGCGTGCAGGTCGTGATTCCGGAGAACGATCCGCTCGCGGACAAGATCAAGCCGTCGTCGGCGGCCGTATACATCCGCTATCGGTCGGGCGTCGACCTGCGCGCGATGGCGCCGATGGTCAAGGATCTCGTCGCGCACAGCATCGAAGGGCTGCAGTACGACAACGTGTCGCTGTTCCTGCAGCCGGCCGCCGCGCAAGCAGCGCGCGTGGACGGGATCGGCAGCGCGGTGACCGATATCGTGCGGCTGCGCTCGCCGCTCGGCTGGCTCGTGTTTGCGCTGATCCTGCTGACCTGCGCGGTGATCGCGCTGTCGGCGGCGCGGCGCGGAATGTTCGGCGCGCGGCTCGCGGGCCTGCTCGGCGCGCCGCGCGGCGCCAATGGCGGCGCGTCCGCGCAGCCGGCATCCGGGCAGCCGGCCGGCGGCGGTCTGCGCACGCCGGACGGCGCGCGCGATGGCGCATGAGCGATCCGCATGCACCACCGGCTGACGCGGCCGCCCCGTCCGATACGGCGCCGCTGCCGTGGCTGCAGCCGCTCGCGCCGCCGCCAGCCGCGCGCCGTGCCGCGTTTCATGCGCTCGTCTGCGACTTCAACCTGCGGCCCGACCGTTATCTGCACGTGACGCGCGTGCCAGCCGACTGGCCCGCGCGCTACCGCTCGCCGGACGCGTTCGGCGCGGCCGGCCGCAAGCTGCTCGCGCGGCACCTGCTCGACGTGCACGGCGTGGCCGACCGGCACGACTTCGACGTCGCGAACCCGTGCGCGCGGCTCGCGCTGCTGCCCGGCGCGGCGCTCGAGCAACTGGCGTCGTATGCGGGGCTGCTGCTGCATCGCAACTGGCTGCGCGATGCGCTGACCGTGCGGCGCATCCGCGCGGAAATCGCGGCCCGGCTCGGCGGCGACGCGCTGGAACTCGCGCTCGAACGCGCGCCGGAATTCGGCGCGCTCGCGGATACGCTCGAACCGTGGCGCGCTGATCCCGCCGCGCTGCCCGTCGTGATCCGCGCACGCGGCGGACGGCTGCTCGCGGATTTCATCGGCGTGGCAGGCGACGCGGTCGCGCGGCGCACGCGCCTGAAGTTCAACCGCGCGATTGACGACGAAGCGCCGTACTGGCTGAACCGCGCGCAGCGCGACCAGTTCGGCGAACTGATGTTTCTGTTTCTGATTCCCGAGAGGCTTGCGTCATGGGACTGGCTTTTCTGATCACGAGCGACAACCTGCAGCTGCTGTCGGAGCGCAAGGTGCTCAAGGAGCGCGAATACGCGGCGCTGCTCGACGCGTCCGCGGTGATCGCGACCGCGCACGACGAGGCCGCGCGCATCGTCGCCGACGCGCAGCGCGAATTCGACAAGCGGCAGGCGGCCGGCTACGACGAAGGGATGCGCCGCGCGCAGCGCGAGCAGGCCGCGCAGGCGTACACGCAGGCGCTCGCCGCCGCGCGCACGATGGAGACGATGAAGGACGCGATGGCCGATATCGTCGTGAAGGCCGTGCGCGCGATCGTCGGCGAGATGAGCACGCAGAAGCTGTACGAGGCCGCGCTGGCGCGGATCGCGCCGCTCGTGCGCGACGAGGCGTTTCTGGTCGTGCATGTCGCGCCGGGCCGCAAGGACGAGATGCGCGACGCGCTCGACGGCGCATTCGCGGGGCAATCGAACCGGCAGAAGATCCGCATCGTCGAGGATGCGCAGCTCGAACGCCATGCGTGCACGGTCGAGACGCCGTCCGGGCGCATCGACGCGAGCCTCGACCTGCAGATCGACGCGCTGCGCCAGGCGATCCGCCGCGACGCGCTGAAGGGCGCCGCGCGATGAACGCGCCGCTCGACGAAACGCAGCCGTTCGGCAGCGGCGACGACGACGGCGCGCCGTTCGATCGCGGCCGCCTCGTCGGCGAACTCGACGCGGGGCTCGCGTTTTTCTCGCCGGTATCGGTGCAGGGCCGCGTCAATCACGCGGTCGGTCAGATCTTGAATGCGACGGGCATCCGCGCGCGGCTCGGCGAGATCTGCGAACTTCGCACGCCGAACCAGCCGACGCTGCTCGCCGAAGTGGTCGGCTTTTCGCGGCAGACGACGCTGCTCACGCCGCTCGGCGACGTGGCCGGGCTGTCGCCGGAAACGACCGTCGTGCCGTCCGGGCGCGAGCATGTGTTTCCGGTGGGAGAAGGGTTGTTCGGCCGCGTGCTCGACGGGCTCGGCCGGCCGCTCGACGATCGCGGGCCGGTGACGGGCGCCGCGTGGGTGTCGACGCAGCAGGACCCGCCGAACCCGCTCGCGCGCCGGATGATCGACACGCCGTTTCCGACCGGCGTGCGCGTGATCGACGGGCTGATGACGCTCGGCGTCGGGCAGCGCGTCGGCATCTTCGCGCCGTCGGGCGTCGGCAAGAGCACGCTGCTCGGGATGATCGCGCGCGGCGCGCAGGCCGACGTGAACGTGATCGCGCTGGTCGGCGAACGCGGCCGCGAGGTGCGCGAATTCATCGAGCACAGTTTGTCGCCCGAGGTGCGCGCGCGCTCGATCGTCGTCGTGTCGACGTCCGATCGCCCCGCGATGGAGCGCGTGAAATCCGCGCTCGTCGCTACCGCGATTGCCGAGCACTTCCGCGATGCGGGCAAGCGCGTGCTGCTGCTGGTCGATTCGCTGACGCGCTTCGCGCGCGCGCAGCGCGAGGTCGGCCTCGCGAGCGGCGAGCCGCCGACGCGGCGCAGCTTCCCGCCGTCGACGTTCGCGGTGCTGCCGCGCCTGCTCGAACGCGCGGGGCAGGGCGCGAGCGGGTCGATCACCGCGCTCTACACGGTGCTCGTCGAAGGCGACGAGGAATCGGACCCGATCGCCGAGGAAGTGCGCTCGATCCTCGACGGCCATATCGTGCTGTCGCGCAAGATCGCGCTCGCGAACCGCTATCCGGCGATCGACGTGCTCGCGAGCCTGTCGCGCGTGATGCCGCTCGTCGCGAGCCGCGCGCACCAGCAGGCGGCCGCGCGCGTACGCGAGCTGATCGCGAAGTACCAGGAGATCGAACTGCTCGTGCAGATCGGCGAGTATCGCGAAGGCAGCGACCGGCTCGGCGATCTCGCGCTGCGTGCGCGCGACGCGATCGGCGCGTTCTGCGCGCAGGCGTCGCACGAGGACGTGCGCTTCGACGCGCTGCTCGCGAAGCTGACGAAGCTGGCGAACGATCATGTCTGAAGCCGACGACCGCCTCGTGCTCGTCACGCTCGCGCGCCTGAAGCGCGTGCGCGAGATGCGCAGCCAGATCGCGCGCGTCGCGGCCGCGCGCCAGCAGGGCATCGCCGCGCAGAGCCGCCGCGCGCTCGACGCCGCGCACGCGCAGCTCGCGCAGCAGGTGGCCGCGAAGGCCGCGATCCAGACGCGTCTTGCCGACGACGTGCGCGAGGCGCGCGTGCTGCAGAACGCGGCGGCCGATACGCGCACGTTCGACCGGCACATCGGCACCGCGAACGCGTCGGTGAGCGAGGCCGCGCACGTGCATCGCGGCCACGAGGCGACGCTGGCCGACCTGCAGCGCGCCGCGCGCAAGGCGAAGGCCGCCGAGGACAAGCTCGACAAGGCCGGCGAGAAGGCGCTGCACGCGCGTGCCGCGCGGGTCGAGCGCGATGCCGACGAAGTCGCGGACGGCTACGCGGTGCGGCGCTTCGCGACGGCCGGGGTATGGTCAGGCGCGGCGGGCGACGTGGCCGGCCACGCGGCCGCGCAGCCGGAAGCGGCCGCCGCGTTCGACGCGGAGATGGCCGCCCGGCCGGCCGATGCGGAAGCCGGCTCGGCCGACGTGACCGACATGGGCGACACAGCCGCTTCAACCGCCTCAACCGCCCCGGCCGACGACCCCGAGCCGCCCGCCGCCGCGGAGCGCCGATGCTAGACCAGGCCGCGGGTTTCAACGACGTCGCGGGTACGCTGCGGCCGCTGCTCTACGTGATGCCGCGCCTGTTGCCGATCATGTTCGTCGTGCCGGTGTTCAACGAGCAGATCATCACGGGGCTCGTGCGCAACGGGATCGCCGTCGTGATCGCCGCGTTCGTCGCGCCGGCGATCGACTCCGCGCAGGTGGCCGCGCTGCCGTTCCTGATGTGGTGCCTGCTCGTCGCGAAGGAGGCGGTGGTCGGCATGCTGCTCGCGGGCGCGTTCAGCGCGGTGCTGTTCGCGATCCAGGGCGTCGGCTACCTGATCGACTTCCAGACGGGCAGCGGCAGCGCCGCGTTCTTCGATCCGATGGGCGGCCACGAGGGCGGACCGACCTCGGGCTTCCTCAATTTCGTCGCGATCGCGCTGTTCGTCACGGCCGGCGGCCTGCAGGTGCTCGTGCAACTGTTCGCGCAGTCGTATGCGTGGTGGCCGATCGGCTCGCTCGGCCCCGATTTCTCGTCGATGCTGCAGACCTTCATCGTGCGGCAGACCGATACGATCTTCGAATGGATGGTGAAGCTCGCCGCGCCGGTGACGATCGTGCTGGTGCTCGTCGAGCTCGGCATCGGCCTCGTCGGGCGCGCGGTGCCGCAGCTCAACATCTTCGTGTTCTCGCAGCCGCTGAAGAGCGCGCTCGCGCTGCTGATGATGGTGCTGTTCCTGCCGGTGGTGTACGCGGCGCTGCATTCGCTGCTGAGCCCCGACAGCGGGCTGATGGCGCTGCTGCGCGCGCTGTTCGCCGCGCACGGCGGCGCCTGAGCGCGCGACGGAGCCGACATGGCCGAAAAGGACCAGAAGCCGACCGCGAAGCGCCTGCGCGAGGCGCGCGAGAAAGGCGACGTGCCGAAGAGCGCGGAAACGATTTCGTCGGCGTTCTTCGTCGGCGTATGCGTCGCGCTCGCGGTCGGAATCGGCGCGCTGTTCGCGCGGCTGCAGTCGCTGTTCCGGCTCGTGTTCGACGCGATCGGCGCGGCCGACCCGTCGGCACGGATCGCGGTGCTGATCGACGGCGCCGCGCGCGACTGGGCGACGCTGTCCGCGCAGATCGTCGCGGCCGGGCTGCTGGCCGGCCTGCTCGCGGGCTTCGTGCAGGTCGGCGGCGTGATGGCGTGGAGCCGCCTCATGCCGCAACTGTCGCGCCTTAATCCGGCCGCGGGGCTGAAGAACCTGTGGTCGATGCGCAACCTCGTCAATCTCGCGAAGATGCTGCTGAAGACGGTGCTGCTCGCCGCGACGCTCGGCTGGCTGATCGTCGAGTCGCTCGACCCGTCGGTGCAGTCGGGTTTCACGCGACCGATCTCGATCCTCGCGCTGATCGTGAAGCTGCTGATGCTGCTGTTCGGCTGGGCCGCGCTGATCTACATCGTGATGGCGCTGATCGACATCGTGCATCAGCGTCACGAGTTCAACCAGAAGATGAAGATGTCGATCGACGAAGTGCGACGCGAGCACAAGGAGGACGAGGGCGACCCGCACATCGAGGCGAAGCGCCGGCAGCTCGCGCGCGAAGCGCAGTTCGCGTCGCTGCCGGACCGGATCGGTTTCGCGTCGGTGGTCGTCTATTCTCCGCGCGTCGCGGTCGCGCTCTATTACGGCGGGATCGGCACGCTGCCGTGGGTGCTCGCGCGCGGCGAAGGCGAGGCGGCCGAGCGGATCGTGCGGCTCGCGCGCGACGCGCTGCGCCCGACGCTTGCGAACGTCGGGCTCGCGCAGGCGCTGTACGAGACGACACCCGAGAACGGCACGATCCAGCAGCAGCATTTCCGCGAGGTCGCGCAGTTGCTGAAATGGGCGACCGGCGCTGTCTGACGCACACCGCGGCGGGCATATCCCCATGCCGTCCCCTTTATTCAGGACAGCGGGCCTGCACGGCCATCCGTTCCAATTCAATATGGCCCTTTGCGCGGTCATGCGCGCGCGGCGCTTGACGTCATTTTTTTCCGGTCGTCGCCGGAATTCACCGGTGAATTATTGCTGAATTATTTCTTCGTAATATGGCTCGACCGTTACGCCTGACGGCGGGCCGCGAGGTTGCGCCATGCGTGACGGAACAGGTCAACAGGGGCAGACAAATCAAATGTGCGGAATCGACGGCTTTCTGAATAGCGTCGCCTGCGATGAGGAGACAGCGCGCGGCACGCTCGCGCGAATGACGGCGAGCCTCGCGCATCGCGGGCCGGACGGGCAGGGCATCTGGGTCGATCCGGAAGCCGGCATCGCCCTCGGCCACCGGCGGCTTGCGATCGTCGACCTGTCGGTGCATGGCCGACAGCCGATGGCATCCGCGTGCGGCCGCTACGTCATGGTCTTCAACGGCGAAATCTACAACCATCGCGAACTGCGTGCCGAGCTCGAGCGCGCGGGTCGCGCACCGGCGTGGCGCGGCCACTCCGACAGCGAGGTGCTGATCGCGGCGATCGTCGCGTGGGGCGTCGAGGCGACGCTGCGGCGCGCGACCGGCATGTTCGCGTTCGCGCTGTGGAATCGCGAGTCGCGGGTGCTGACGCTCGCGCGCGACCGGATCGGCGAGAAGCCGCTCTACTACGGCCGGATCGGCGACGCGCTCGTGTTCGCGTCGGAGCTGAAGGCGCTGCGCGGCTATCCGGGCTTCGACGGCACGGTCGACCGCGATGCGCTGTGCCTGTATCTGCGCCAGTCGAGCGTGCCCGCGCCGTACACGATCTATCGCGGCATCCGCAAGCTGCCGCCCGGCACGTACATCCAGTTCGAGCATGCGCGCGACACGCCGCGCGTGCGCGCGTACTGGACGCTCGAACAGGCGATCGAGAACGGCCGCGAGCAGCCGTTCGAGGGCAGTGCCGACGAGGCCGTCGGCCAGCTCGACGCGATCCTGCGCCAGGCCGTCGCGCGGCAGATGGAAGCCGACGTGCCGCTCGGCGCGTTCCTGTCGGGCGGCGTCGATTCGTCGGCGATCGTCGCGCTGATGCAGGCGCAATCGGCGACGCCGGTCGACACGTTTACGATCGGCTTCCATGAAGCCGGCTACGACGAAGCCGGTTACGCGAAGGCCGTTGCGCGCCATCTCGGCACGCGGCATACCGAGCTTTACGTGACGGCCGACCATGCGCTCGGCGTCGTGCCGAAGCTGCCGTCGATCTACGACGAGCCGTTCGCCGATGCCTCGCAGATCCCGACCTTTCTCGTGTCGGAGCTGACGCGCCGGCATGTGAAGGTGAGCCTGTCCGGCGACGGCGGCGACGAGCTGTTCGGCGGATATACGCGCTACTTCCTGACGCCGCGCCTGTGGCGCAAGCTGCATCGAGTGCCGGCCGCCGTGCGCGCGCGGATCGCCGCCGCGCTGCATGCGCTGCGGCCCGATCACGCGGACCAGCTCGCGGCCGTCGCACAGGGTGCATGGGGCGGCGTGGAGGCGCGCGAATCGGCGTCGCGCATCGGCGACCGCCTGCACAAGCTCGGCCATGTGATGACGGCCGAGAGCCGCATCGGCCTGTACCGGCTGCTGATGTCGTCGGTGCATCATCCCGAGCGCATCGCGCTGTCGGGGCAGGAGCCGCCGACGCCGCTCGACACGGTGTCCGCGTGGCCCGCGCACCTGAGCTTCGCCGAGCAGGCGATGGCGATCGACACGCTCACGTATTTGCCGACCGACATTCTCGCGAAGGTCGACCGCGCGGCGATGGCCGTGAGCCTCGAGACGCGCATGCCGTTTCTCGATCATCACGTCGTCGAATTCGCGTGGCGCGTGCCGGCGTCGGTGCGCTTGCCGGAAGGGCAGTCGAAGGCGCTGCTGCGCCGGCTGCTCGACCAGTACGTGCCGTCGGCGCTGATCGACCGGCCGAAGCAGGGCTTCTGCGCGCCCGTCGATCACTGGCTGCGCGGCTCGCTGCGCGACTGGGCCGAGGCGCTGCTGCGGCCGTCGCGGTTGCGCGAAGAGGGTTTCTTCGATGCGGCCGCGGTCGAGCGTCTGTGGCGGCAGCACCAGACGGGGCGGATGAACTGGCAGCATCAGTTGTGGACGGTGCTGATGTTCCAGGCGTGGCTGGAGGCGCAGCGGGCGGGGTGACGCGGCGTTCGACTTGCTGACGACGGCCCGCGCACACGCCCGCGCCGCACCCGGTCACTGATCGAGACACCGCACGCACAGCCGCTTCGCCTGGTTCGCCGGCAGCCCGCGGCACATCATCACCACCGGGCGCGCGTGACACGAAGGCGCATCGGCGGACGCGGCGGGCGACGCCAGCCGGCGCGCGTGTTCGGGTGGCGTGACGGCGGCGGCTTCCGTGCGCCGGCGGCGCTCGGGCGGCGGCGTGTCGCTTACGACCGGAATCGGTTCGACGCCGCCTTCGCGCGCGTTGCGTTGCGCGCTCGCGACGACGCGGCTCACGTAGCCGCTCGAGAAGCCGGTCGTGAAGTTGCCGCTGTAGTAGCACGACAGCGCCGCGCGCAATGCGGCCTGCGCGGCGCGGCCGGTGCCCGACGAGCGCGCGAAGCATTCGGTCAGGATCGCGCCGCCGGCCCGCAGGTTGCGGCACGGCTCGAACATCGTCGCTTCGTCGAGCCCGTATTTCGAGAAATTTCGTTCGTTCACCTGCGCGAGGCCGACGCTGTAGCTGAAGCCGCGCGACGCAAGCTCGCGCGCGGTCGCGCGTGCCTCGTCGAGCGACGCGGGCTGGCGCGCCAGGTGGCCGCCGACCACGCCGATCGCGTACGGATTGAAGCCCGATTCGGTGCGCACGAGCGCGGCGAGCGTGTCGGGATCGACGTTCGGCGCACACGCGCGAGCGAGTTGCGCGAAGCCCGCGCCGCTGGCCGCATGCGCGATGCGCGGCTGCATGCCGGCGAATGCGAGCACGAGCAGCCCGACCAGCGCGCACAGGTGCACGGCGGCGGTTCGCAGGCCGCGCGCATTCATCCCGCGCCCGCCACGCGGTACGACAGCACGAGCCCGTGCACGAGCAGCGACCAGCCGTCGAGCGCGACGAACAGCAGCAGCTTGAACGGCACCGAGATCGTCGTCGGCGAGATCATCTGCATCCCGAGCGCGAGCAGGATGTTCGCGACCAGCAGGTCGACGACGATGAACACGATATAGATCACGAAACCGATCTGGAACGCCTTCGTCAGCTCGGCGAGCGTGAAGCTCGGCACCAGCACGAGCAGGTCGTCGTCCTTGATGCCGTCCGCGCGGTTCTTCGGCCAGACCGACGTCGCGGTGCGCACGAAGAATTCGCGGTCGCGCTGCCGCGTATGCGACACGAGGAAATCCTTGATCGGCGGCAGCGCGGCATCGGCGAGCGCGCCGACGTCGGCGGTCGACAGCTGCCCCGATGCGTCGAAGTGGCGCGCCTGCAGCGCGTCGCGGATCGACATCCCGACGGGCGCCATGATGAACAGCGACAGGATCAGCGCGATGCCGTTCAGCACGAGGTTCGGCGGCACCTGCTGGATCCCGAGCGCGGAGCGCAGGAGGCCGAGAACGACCACGAGCTTCGTGTAGCTCGTCACCATCAGCGCGGCGAACGGCGCGATGCCGAGCGCGGCGATCACCGCGATCAGCGCGACCGGATTCGGCAGGTTGCCCATCGCTCAGCGCTCGCGCGGCGCGGGTTGCGTCAGCGTGACGACCCGCACGCCGAGTTTCTGGCCGACTGCAATCAGATGGCCGGTGCCGATCAGCATCCCGTTCGCGACCAGATGGATCACGCTCTGGTTGATGCCTTGCTGCAGTTCGATCACGGCGCCCGGCTGCAGCGCGCTCAACTCGCCGAGCGGCATCGACGTGGGCGGCAGTTCGAAGCGCAGGTCGACCGCGAGGCCGTCGAGCGTGCGCGGCGCATCGGCGGGCGGCGCGTCGTGCGCCGTCGCGGGCGCGGTGTCGGTGCGGGTCGGTTCCAAAGGCATCTCCCTGATTCGTTCGACGGTCAGCCGGTTGCCCGACGGCCGTCCGGTGATCTCCCACGCCGGCGCGGCAGGCAGCCGCGCGACGCACAGCAGGTTCTGCTCGTGCGCCTGCCAGCGCTCGATCGCGATGATGTCGCCGCCGACGACGTCGGCCAGTTCGGCTATCGTCAGCTCGGTGCGGCCGATCTCGAACACGAGCGGCACGGGCAGGTTCGCGTAGGCCGCGCGCGTGCCGGCGAGCGCGGCCGGCGCGGCCGCGAAGAACACGGCCAGCGCATCGGGCGCGTCGAACAGCAGTGCGCCGTGGCAGCGCCATGCGCCGTCGGCGCGCCGCAGTTCGAAGCGCAGCGCGGCCGGCGATGCACGCCACGCGGGCGCGCTCGCGGGCGGCGGCAGCAGTTCCACGCGCTGCCGCGTCGCGGCCTGCAGCACGGCCGTGAGCGGCGCGCACAGGTCGGCGAGCAGCGCCGCGCGGATCACGGCCGGCACGGCCGGGTCGGCCGCGTCGCCGAGCCATTCCGTTTCCGCGACCGGATCGATCCATAGCGTGCCGGTGGCCGGGCCGACGACGAAGCGATATGCGTGCGCATCGGCGGCCGGCTCGGCCTCGATGCGCCAGCGCAGCTCGTACGCATGCTCGCCGAGCGTGACCGGAACGGCGCCGGTCGCGCAGTACGCGTGCGACAGCCCGCGCGCGGCGGCGGCGGACAGGCGCGGCAGGTAGGGCGACGCGTCGAGCGCGACCGCTGCCGGAGCAGCGGCGGGCGGCACGGAAGCGGCGGGCATGGCCCGGTTCGCGGCGTCGCCGGCGTCGGCATTCGTCAGGAACTGCGCAGGCACGGCGGGATCGGGGCGGATTCGGCGTCGGTTCGACGGGTTGTTATGGGGCCGGTGGCGCGGACGGGCACGCGGCTGCTGCGTCGATTGTAGGGACGGCCATGGCCGCGTGCCGCGCCGGAATCCGTAGTCGCGTGCATCGCGCGGCGACGGCGAGCGCGGGGCGCTACGAAGCGTGACGCCGCGTGATGGAATGCCGCGCAGCGCGATGCGCGGCGGCGTGTGGCCGCATCCGGCTGGCGGGACGCGAAGCGCTGCGAACCTGCACAGCGCGGTGGGGGGAGTGCTGCTGGCGCGCCGCGAGCGGGCGGCGCGCGGGTGAATCGTCAGGCGTAGTCGGCGGCCATCACGGCCGGCGGCGCGGCACGCAGGATCGGCGCCGCTTCGTGGCGCTCGACGTGCGTCATGGCCGCACCGAACAGCACGAGGCGATAGCCGACCGCATAGATCGGGATGATCCGCAGGTTCTTGTCGTGTTCGAGCTGCAGTTTCGAGCGGATCCGCGAGATATGGGTATCGAGCGTGCGCGACGACACGGCGAGTTCCCGGCCCCATACGGCTTCCTGGATTGCCTGCCGCGGCACGACCTTGTTCATGTTGTCGAGCAGGAATTCGACGACGTCGAATTCGCGCGGCGTAACGTCAACGACCTTGTTGTCGATTTCGATCGTGCGGCGCACGAAGTTGATTTTTATGTTGTCGATGTACAGGTATTTGCAATCCATGGTGGCCCTCGCATGTCCATAAAGGAGTGTTTGCGGGTCATGTACTGCAACTTCCGGGCCAGGGGGGGGAAGGTCAGGCGCCGACGGGGGAGCGCGCCGGGGCAGGCGGCGTGAAGCCTTGAATTCAAAAGAATTTTTAACGCGGCGTGCGGGGCGGGTGCGGAAGGGGGCGGAGCAATTTTGAAGAATTGTTACGTAGCATCGAGGGGCGACGTTACGGGCGTTACGTCTGACGTAACGTGTGGGGGAGGCGGGAAATGGCTGGTAACGCGCTCACCGTCTGGATAAGGGGCGGGCAAGACAAACTCTACATGGAACCCTACATGGAACCCTACACTGATCGAGTGAAAGTCTATATAAATCAGTATGATAAGTGGCTATAATTGCCGACATCAAACCCTACATGGAACCCGACAGCGAAGTATGACGACCGTCGCTACCTTCGAACCGTTGTTTCCCGAGGATCGCGTACTCGATCCGCTGCTTGAGCAGGCCGCCGAGCTCATCGACTCTTCGCAGCGGTTGCTGGCCGTACGCGATACTCCGCTGGCCAGCGCGCTCGTGCCGCAGTTGCGCGCCATGAATTCGTACTACACGAACAAGATCGAAGGCCAGCATACGACGCCCGCAAAGATCGAGGCTGCGCTGCATCGGGATTATTCAACCGATATCGTCGAGCGCAAGAAGCAACGCTTCGCGGTCGCGCATATCGCAACGGAAGCGGCGCTTGAGAAAGAGTGGCATGCGCTTCCGGTTGCCGCGCTATTCGAACCGGCACGAATTTCGGCCATTCACGATCGCTTCTTTTCCGGCTTGCCCGACGATGAGCGACTCACCGGTGAGGGGGATGTCATCGTCCCAGGCGAATTTCGTCGGTTGGATGTAACGGTTGGGCGTCATCTGGCACCGGAGCCGGAGATGATCGACCCGTTGCTTCAGGCCTGGGCCGCACGTTATGCCCGCATTCGCGCCAAGGAATATCAACTGATCGGTATCGCCTGTTCGCATCATCGTCTGACCTGGGTGCACCCGTTCATGGACGGTAACGGCCGGGTGGCACGTCTGCATTCGCATCTCGGATTACGCGCTGCCGATCTGACCCACGGTCTCTGGTCGCCGCTTCGAGGGCTGGCGCGAGAGCATGAGCAGTATTACGCCCGGCTGAGCGAGGCCGACCAGACACGGCGTAACGATCTGGACGGTCGGGGCAATCTATCCCAGGAAGGGCTGGTCAAGTTCGCGCGGTTCTTTCTCGACTGCTGCCAGGACCAGGTCGGTTTCATGGTGCATATGACGGAGTTCGACGGGGTGACGGGGCGTTTGCTGGATTTGCTGCGATACCTGGAAGCCAATCCGTGGACCATCCGTTCGGAAAAATCGGTCATCAAACCGGAAGCCGCGGCACTGGCCATGGAGTTTGTGGCACTGCGCCGAACGGTAACGCGGGCGGAATTTGCCCAGATGCTGGGCGTGAGCGACGTACTGGCGCGCCGAATCGTTCGGTCGCTGCTGGATTGCGGGCTGCTGACTTCGCCTTCGCATCGAGGCGAGCTTTCCTTTGGATTGCCGCTGAGTGGCCTCCGGTTTCTCTTTCCGAGGCTTTGGCCAGAGGTCGAGCAGGAGTGAGCGCGGCTGGCGGGGCGTGCCATGAGGCCTCTGCTCGAATGAGCATAAGGTCTTCGGCGACGCGTTGAAAAGCGCTGGCCGCAGGGCAACTTTCGCCCCGCGGCCAGCGTCGTCACCCCCCCATCAAGCCTTCGCGCTATCCGCCGAATCGAACGGCAGCACGTAATGCCGCTTGCCCGTCGCCGCGAAGATCGCGTTCGCGACCGCCGGCCCGATCGGCGCGACGCCCGGCTCGCCGACCCCGGTCGGCGCTTCGGCCGACGGCACGATATACACCTCGACCTTCGGCATCTCGGCCATCCGCAGCACGTTGTAGCCGTCGAAGTTGCGCTGTTCGACCTGGCCGTCCTTCAGCGTGATCGCGCTGTGCAGCGCCGCACCGAGCCCGAAGCCGATGCCGCCTTCCATCTGCGCGGCGACGATGTCGGGATTGATCGCGATCCCGCAATCCACCGCGCACACCACGCGCTCGACCTTCACCTTGCCGTCCGCGTCGACCGACACCTCGGCCACCTGCGCGACATAGCTCTTGAACGCCTCGGCGACCGCGATCCCGCGCCCGCGGCCTTTCGGCAGCGGCTTGGCCGGATCCCAGCCGGCCTTCTGCGCGGCCAGCTCCAGCACCGCGCGCATGCGCGGCTCCTTCGCGAGCAGGTCGCGGCGGAACGCGTACGGATCCTTGCCGGCCGTGTGCGCGGCTTCGTCGATGAACGCCTCGACCGCGTAGGCCGTGTGCGAGCTGCCGACCACGCGCCACCACAGCACGGGCACGCCCGTCTTCGCGGTGGTGAGCTCGACCGACACGTTCGGCACTGCGTACGGCAGGTTCGCCGCGCCCTCGACCGACGTCGCGTCGATGCCGTTCTTGACCATGAACGCCTCGAACGGCGTGCCGGCGAGGATCGACTGGCCGACGATCCGGTGGCGCCAGCCGACCAGCTTGCCGTCCGCGGTCAGGCCCGCGTCGAGCTTGTGGAAGTACATCGGCCGATAGAGGCCGCCCTGGATGTCGTCCTCGCGCGTCCACTGCAGCTTGACGGGCTTGCCGTCCGCGCCGAGCGCCTTCGCGATCGACACGGCCTCGACCACATAGTCCGACCACGCGTTCGCGCGCCGGCCGAAGCTGCCGCCCGCGTACAGCGTGTGGATCTTCACCTGCTCGGGCTTCAGGCCCGCGACCTTGGCGGCGTTCGCCTGGTCGATCGTCTGGAACTGGTCGCCGGCCCAAATTTCGCAGCCGTTGCGCGTCAGCTTGACGACCGCGTCGAGCGGCTCCATCGGCGCGTGCGCGAGATACGGGAATTCGTATGTCGCGCTGAGCTTGCGCGCGGCGCCGGCGATCGCCGCGTCGGCGTCGCCGTCCTTGCGCGCCGACGTGCCCGGCTTCTCCGCGAGCTGCCGGTATTCGCGCATGATCTCGGCCGAGCCGCGCTTTTCGGCGTTGCTTTCGTCCCATTCGACCTTCAGCGCGTCGCGGCCCTGCTTCGCGGCCCAGAAGCCCGTCGCGACGACCGCGACGCCGCGCGGCACCTGCACGACCGACACGACACCCGGCACCGCCTTCGCGGCCGTCGCGTCGAACGACTTGACCGTCGCGCCGAAGCGCGGCGGGCGCTGCAGCAGCGCGACGCGCATGCCGGGGAAGGTCGTGTCGAGCGTGAAATGCGCGGTGCCGTTCGATTTCGCCGATGCATCGACGCGCGGAATCCGCTGGCCGATCAGCTTGAAATCGGCCGGCTGCTTCAGCACGACCTTGTCCGGCACGGGCAGCTTCGATGCGTCGGCGACGAGCGTGCCGTAGGCGGCCGTCTTGCCGCTCTTCGCATGCGTGACGACGCCATTGGCCGTCGTCAGCTCGCCGGCCGGCACCTTCCAGCGGGCCGCGGCGGCCGACACGAGCATCGCGCGGGCCTTGCCGCCCGCTTCGCGCAGCTGCTGCCACGAGTTCGCCATCGCCGAGCTGCCGCCCGTGCCCTGCATCGTGCCGAACGCGAGGTTCGCATAACGCTTCGCGTCGGCCGGTGCGCTTTCGACGCGCACGCTCGACCAGTCGGCGTCGAGTTCCTCGGCGACGATCGTCGCGATGCCCGTATACGCGCCCTGGCCCATTTCGACGTGCTTCGCGATGACCGTGACGGTGCCGTCGGGCGTGATGCGCAGGAACGCGTTCGGCGCGAAATCGGCGGCCGGTGCGGTCGCGGCGAGCGCGCGGCGGCCGAGGCCGGCCCATTCGAAGCCGATGGTCAGGCTGACCGCGGCTGCGGAGCCCGCGGCCTTCAGGAACGTGCGGCGCGACGGACGCACCGAATCGCGGTTGTCGAGTTCGATCGTCATGGTCAGGCTCCCAGCGTCGCGGCCGCGTCGTGGATCGCGGCCCGGATGCGGGCGTAGGTCGCACAGCGGCACAGGTTGCCGTTCATCGCGGCGTCGATGTCCGCGTCGGTCGGTTTCGGGTTCTGTTCGAGCAGTGCGGTGGCCGACATGATCTGGCCGGACTGGCAATAGCCGCATTGCGGAACCTGCTGCTTGACCCACGCGGCCTGGACGGCCTGCGCGGGCTTGCTCTGCAGGCCCTCGATCGTCGTGACGTGCTTGCCGGCGATACCGGCGAGCGGCAGCACGCACGAGCGGACGGCCTGGCCTTCGAGATGCACCGTGCACGCGCCGCACTGCGCCATGCCGCAGCCGAACTTCGTGCCGGTCAGTCCTGCGTGTTCGCGAATCGCCCAGAGGACGGGCATCGACGGATCGGCGTCGAGCGTAACGTTCTTGCCGTTGAGGACAAACGAGGTAGGCATTTTGGTTGTCTCCGTGGGGAAAACCCGGCATGCGCCCGGTTAGCGGGCAGTGTGCGCGAGCAGCCGGTTTTTGCGTCTACCCAATCCTGCAAATTTATTGAACAATCCTGCAAATCCCGGGCACGCCGTGGGCCGTTTCGCTATGCTCCCGCGACATGGGGAAATCAATCGAGGATTCGTCATGGACATGACCGATATCGCGGCGTCGCGCGAATCCGGGCGGCGCGAGCTGGCGTCGCTGATCGGCCGCTTCGCGCCGGCGGACGGCTCGCATTCGACCGCTGTGCCGGGCCTGATGCTGCATCGGCACACGCGTCCGGTCGATCTCGGCTGCGGCGTGTCGCGTGCCGCGCTCGTGATCGCCGCGCAGGGCGCGAAGCGCGTGATCGTGGCCGGCCAGGCCTACGAATACGACACGCAGAATTGCCTGATCACGTCGATCGACTTGCCGATCCTGTCGCGCGTGACGCGCGCGTCGCCGGATGCGCCGTACCTGTGCCTGTCGCTGACGCTCGATCCGCAGCGCATCGTCGAGCTCGCGGCCGAGATGCGGCTGCCCGAGCCCGACGCGGGCCCCGAAGGCGAAGGCATCGCACTCGCCGAACTGACGCCGCCGCTGCTCGACGCCGCGCTGCGGCTGTTGCGATTGCTCGATACGCCGGCCGACATTCCGGTCGTCGCGCCGCTGATCGAAAAGGAACTGCTGTACCGGCTGATGACGAGCGGGCAGGGCACGCGGCTGCGGCATATGGCGATCGCGGGCAGCCAGACGCACCGGATCGCGCGTGCGATCGAATGGATCCGCGATCACTACGCGGAGCCGATGCGCGTCGAGACGCTCGCGCAGGCGGTCAACATGAGCGTGTCGTCGCTGCACCACCATTTCAAGCACGTGACGACGCTGAGCCCGCTGCAGTACCAGAAGCAGTTGCGGCTGCACGAGGCGCGGCGGCTGTTGCTGCGGCAGGGCGGCGACGTCGGGTCGGTGGCTGCCGTGGTCGGCTACGAGAGCGCGTCGCAGTTCAGCCGCGAATACAGCCGGCTGTTCGGCGCGCCGCCGATGCGCGACGTCGTGCACCTGCGGAAGAAGGAACTGCTCGGCTGACGCGGCGGCGGCCGGCCCGAACGCGCGGCCGGTGCGTCGCCGGGCCGTGGCGCCGGTCGTCGCTTGGCGACCAGCGGCTATTCCGAGACGACCGCGCCTGCAGGACGTCGCTGCCGAAGCGCAGCGTGCCGCGTTCGACGTTGCGCGTGACGCGAGCGCCGCTCGATCGGTGGTGATCTTCATCGCCTTTTCCCCCGACACGTCGTTAGACGAGCGGCCGCCATCCGCAATCCGTTTGCCGTGGCGTGCCGCTCGGTGAGAACCGGAAATCAGGCAATCGGCACGCCGTAAACGACGCAAACCCGCGGTGCGCGGGCGAGGGCGTGAAATTGCCGCGCGATATGCGCGCTTTTGTTTCACGAGTGAATGATGGGGACAGGAAAATACCTCGGGCGATGGCCGGATCGGTGTGGTTCGATACGAATAAAATTTCGGTAAATCAGGCGTTTGTGGGATTTTTTGACGCGAAATCGCGCGTTGAATCGGTGTGTTTCAACGATGAGAAAAGCGTGGGTGGCTGCTTGAAAAATGTTTCTTCGATGTATTGCCCGTCGGGTGGATCAAGGTGTGAAGGGGGTGAATGAAAATGAAAAACTGCTGAGCCGGCTTCGGCCTGGATTGCGCGTTTGCATTTGTTTTAGTTATTACGCCGGGAATGGTCTGGATGACAAAATCATGTCACGTGATCGCGTCGGCATTTTCAAAGTTGAATCAAAATCATTTCGCCGGTCGGGACGAATGCGTGTCGCAGGCACATCGGAGGCGGCCGCGCGGGCTTGCAGAACGGGGCTCCGCACGCTTCGATTCCCGTTCGTCCGGGCATTGGAGGCCGGTCGAACGTGTCGCGACGCACGGTTCGCAAGCGAAAAAAACGGATGCAGCGGGCGATGCGTGACAGCGCGCTTCTCAAGTTTGAAACACTCGTTCTCCTGGCCGTCCGGCGAGGGCCGGCGCGCCGGATTCGTCCGTCAAATCGTGGCATTGCTTCGCGATGCGCAACGATCGGCGCGTGTGCCCGACCGTTGTCGCGATACATTCCTGAAACAAAAAGTTACGTTCCCGGCGATTCGAGCCGGCGCGGCGGCCGTTCGGCGCGCGCAATGAGCGGTGGAATAACGCGTGGCACGCTGCTTGCGCTACTAGACGCACCGGCGAGCGGTCGACACGATGCAACAACGATGTGGGGGCGGCCAACTCGTCAATAAGCCAGTCGGGGAAACGGCGATGAAGACTATAAGCAGTGGCTTGATCGGCGCGTTCTTTGCGCACCAAAGGGGTAGTCGGAAAGTTCGGGGTATCGCTTGCGACGCAGTGCCAGCGTCGCGGGTCGCGCCTTGCCGATTTCCCGCCCTCCGCACGCTCCGCGTGCTGGAGCGGTTGTCGCTCCGTGCGGCAACCTGGCGACAGCGGTGCTCGCCATCATTCAGTTCACCCGGATGGGTCAGCCTGTTCGTGCCGGACAGCGTGACGCCGATTCGTCTTCAACCGTGCAAGGCAGTTTCGATCGCGCCGGGTCAATACCGGTGCCGGCCGGATTAGATCGAACGCCTGTCGGCCGGATTATCCGGAAACCTTTCGTCGCTCCCTCAGGGAGCAGACATGCCGTCTGGCTGCAATGCAGGCCATTTTTCGCTCGGCTAAAGAGCGCATTTTGAGCGGCGCTGCATTTTGCGGTGGTAAATGTATTCGCGCATTTTCGATTCCGGAAACGGGTGCCGGTGCCGGCATTTGTTTCAGACGGGGTGTCGAAAATCGCGGGCCGGCAATGTGTGTTCGTCATTCCGGTTAATCGAATTGGCGTGTTTTCGTGAAATATTCAATATTCGTAAAAATAATGGAAAGCACGCGATCATAAGTTTTGGACAACTTAAAAAACACAAAACTAAACTTAACCTGGACAAAAAATCCAAAAGACCTGGATTTCAAAGAAAACAGGAATCTCGTAATTTGATAGTGATCCTTATTTTTTAGGATTGCTCAAGTCAGGAAGATTGATGGCGTGCAATCTTCCCGGCTCATTTCGTCCACGCCGTTATGGAGTCGACCATGAAGAAGCTTCTCATTGCAGCAGCAGTTCTGGCCGTTTCGGGTGCAGCGTTCGCAGCCAGCGGCACGGTGTCGAGCAGCAACTCGACGAGCGGCGGTTCGACGATGGCCGGTGTTGCCGGGTTCGGTCATTTCACCGCGACCGATTCCGGCGCGGCACTCGGCGCAGCCGCTGCGGTTGCCGGCGGCCCGGGCAGCGGTTCGATCTCGTACACCAACCACACGCAATCGTCGTCGGTCAGCGGCTTCGGCTTCGGCGGCGCACAGGCTGGTGGCACGAGCGGCGCGAATGCCGGTTCGATCGGCTGGACGATTCACCACTAAGCCGCGGCGCGTAGCGTTCGTCATTGGCTGGCGGTACGGATGCCGGGTTTCGCTGTATGCGGGCAGGCCCGGCTCCGCCACCGCCGAACTTCCTCACAGCAAGGGATTGCTATGAAAGCCAACGTCATATTAGCGACAGCGCTCACCGTCATCTCGTCGGCTGCATTGGCCGCCGGTTCGTTCACCACCAACCAGACGCAATCCGTTGCAGCGGGTGTTTCCGGTTCGGTGCTGGTCGGGTCCGGCAGCTATACCAGCAATTCGACTTCGACGGCGGGCGCGAATGCAGGAAGTACCGTGACACCCGCCGGTTCCGCCGGCACGGCATCCGCCTTCCACAACTCGACCTCGACGGCCAGCGGTTCGGGCACGAACGGGGGCGCGTTCGCGGCAGGCGGCGGTATCGGTGCCGCAGGCTCGTTCGGTGGAAACGGCAGCACGAACGAGAACGCGAATGCGCTGTCGGGAGGGGTGACCGCCACGATCGTACTCGGCGCGAACCACTACACGGCTACGGGTGCGAACGACCAGGGCATTGCCAACGCGGGTGCTGCCGGGTTGACGGGCAGTGGCGGGTCAGGCGCGATCGCGGGTTCGAATCACTACAACTCGTCGACCGTATGGAGTACCGGTCCGGCCGGCTCGCCGTCCGCATCGGGCGGAAGCCAGGGCAGTTCGAGCGCGACCGGAAGCAGTCATTAGTCAGGTGTGGGGGGGACCAGTTTCCCAGCGACGCTGGTCTCTTTTCCCGCATTGTTGTCACGTAAGGAGTTGGCATGAAGCAGAAACTGATTGCCGCCGCTCTGATGCTCGCGTCTCTGACGGCGTATGGCGCTGACCGTGCTGCCGATGGTGTGCAATCGAATATGCAGACGTCAAACAACCCTGACCAGACAATCAAACCGTCAGAACGACAAACGCTTTCGTCGGGCAGTGCCATCGGCGGACCGGGCGCCCAGCAGTGGCAGGGCATGTCGGCCGGCTCGTGGTCCCAGCTGGGCAGTGGCTGGAAGCAGTTCGGGGAAGCAGCAAAGACTGAAGTCATTCAGGGGAATTAGTACGGTTGCCTGGGTGGGAGGTCAAAACCTCGTCCGGAGAGTGAAATGAACAGCAACAGGATCAAGGTGGCATGTGCGGCGATGTTCGCGATGACCACGATCGGTGCCCAGGCACAAACCGCGGATTCGACTTCGAGCGCGCAGTCCTCGACGTCGTCGACGGCGATCAGCCAGGGCGGCGGCTCGAGCATGAACACCAACACCACGAGCTCGCGCGGCGGCAATGCCGCCAGCAGCAGCGGGGTTCGCGGCAGCGGCAATTCGAGCGTGAATGTGAACGTGACGATGCCGTCCAGCACGAGCGGCGGCTCGAACGTGACGCCGCAGAGCGTGAGCTCGCTCCAGGCGCCCGGCTCGCCCGGCACCAACCCGTACAACACCCAGATATCGGAAAACGTCAACTACTCGGGTACGCAGACGATCAAGACGAACCCGTCCATCCAGGCGCCCGGCCTCACGACCACGTTGTCCGACACCTGCATGGGGTCGGTGAGCGTCGGCGTGTCGTTCCCGGGGTTCGGTGCGACGGGCGGCACGACGCTGGTCGACCAGGCCTGTGTCCGTCGTCTCGATGCGCGCGAATTCCGCGCGATGGGCCTGACCGACGTGGCGCTCGCGCTGCTCTGCCAGAGCGACGCGAACCGGCGCGCGGTGGAAGCGACCGGGCACCTGTGCCCGGGCACGACCGCGCCGCTCGCACGTTCGAATGTCGCGCCCAGCGTCGAAGCGACCGTCGCCGACGACGTGAAGTATCACGATCCGATCGTGCGCAACCGCATGGGCCTGCCGCCGCTCGACGCTGCCGCGCCTGCGCCTGCGCCTGCGCCGGCGCAGGCGCAGGCGCAGGCGCAGGCGCGCCCGGTGGCGACGACCGCGGTGCAGGCGGCGCCGATTCCGGTTCCGGTGCCCGTGCCGGCGATCGCCGCGCCGACCGTCGCCAGCAAGGTGCCGGATGCCGCGCAGGCGGCTGCCGCGAAGGCGTCGCAAGCGGCGGCCGTCGTGCCCGCTGCTGTCGCACCGGTTGCCGCGGCAGTACCGGCGGTTGCCGCCGCGCCGGCTGTCGCTGCAGCTGTCGCACCGGCCGCTGCTGCGCCGGCCGCGATGAGTGCGGTGCCCGCCGCGGCCATCGTCGCTGTGCCGGCTGTCGCCGACAAGCTCCCCGAGCCTGCGCCGGCTGTAGCCGACAAGGCCTCCGAGCCTGCGCCGGCTGTCGCCGACAAGGCTCCCGAGCCTGCGCCGGCTGTCGCCGACAAAGCTCCCGAGCTCGCGCCGGCTGTAGCCGACAAGGCCTCCGAGCCCGCGCCGGCCGTCGCCGACAAGGCTCCCGAGCCTGCGCCGGCTGTCGCCGACAAGGCGCCGGAGCCGATGCCGGTCGCGACCGACAACGCAGCGCAAGCCGCTGTCGCGCCGGTTGCCGAACCGACGCCGGCTGCTGCCGTCGTCGCGGCGCCCGCGGCCGATGCGAAGGCCGCCGAGCCGGCGCTGCAAGCAGCTGCCGAAGCGCCCGCGCCGCAAGCTGCGCAGCCTGCCGCTGCCGCACCGGCAGCCGACATGCCGGCCGCCGACGCGAAGGTGCCGGACGCGGTCGAATCCGCGGCCGCACCGGCGCAGCCTGCCGACATGTCGGCGTTGACCGATCCGGCGAAGGCGTTGCCGCCGGCCACGGTCGACCAGCGGGCCGCACCGGCTGCACCGGCCGCGCCGGCGCCGGCGGTCATCTCGACGAGCACGTCGTCGTGAGTACGCGGGTCGGGCAGCCGTGCGACCGGAACGCCGGACGCACGGCTGCCGTTCGGACCCGATGCGCGACGGCCGTTCCCGGTTTGACGGGTGTTGGTCCGATCCCCGAGGTCAACACCTCTTTTTGCGTGACGAGGATGCAAGGAGGCCTCAATCATGAGGATCTTTTTGGTCGCTTTGCTGCTGGTCAGCGTGCAAGCCGCTGCGCAGTCGGTTTTCCAGAATCCGGCGGTCTTCGTCATCCTGAGCGAGCAGACCCTTGCGAACGCCGCGAGCGTCCAGCAGGCACTGACGACGCTAGGCCGACCCGACAACACGGCATGCGTGCCGATGATGATGGTCGGCGACCCGCAGATGATTTACATGATGCCCGAGGAAGGTCACGCGCCGTCGTGGCGATCGCCGGTGTACGGCCGCGGCGCGCCGTTCGAAGCGCAAAACGGGCCGACGCCGACGGGCAAGACGGTCGGCGCGATGCAGCACGCCGAGGACATGCAGACGCAGCCGTGGAGCGACGGCAGCGCGATCACGCAGAAGATCGCCGGCGAGTCGAGCATGTCGGCGGCTGGCAGGGTGAGCGAGTGGCAGCGCAACGGGCTCGACAGGATCGAGACGGCCCGCGCGACGGACGTGACGGTAAACGGCAAGACCTACCGCGCCTATCGCGACGATCTGAACCGGGCGGCGAAGCCGGTCGTCGAGCCGCAGATCTACATGCAGCGTGTCGTTTTCTGCCGGTAACGAAACATCAATCCGAGGACAGGCCGGCGCCGCGCCGCGGGACTACGAGACCCCGTCACACGCGAACCGGCAACGGCCGTCCCGACATACAACCCAAAGCGGCGAGGCCATCGTGAACCATAGCTGCCAGATCAGGGTGTCAGGCCCGCAGGATGTCGAACGCGAGGCCGGCACGATGCCGTTCCTCGCGATCCGGTGCAACCATGTCGTGCCGTCGCGGCCGCTCGTCTACCTGTCGCAGCGGCACGATGCAGCGCTCGCCGACTGTCTCGCGTTGCGCGGCTGGGACGTGTGGTGCGCTAAAACCGTTGCGGACGCACTGAATCTCGTCAAGGCGAACCGCCCGCACGCGGGCATCGTCGATTTCGCCAGCTTCGCGTCGCCCGACGCCGCGTCGTTCGAGGCGCTGCTGCGCGACCCGCGCGTCGGCTGGGTTGCGCTCGCCGACAGCGAGCGGCTGCGCGACATTTCCATCGCACGCCTGATCCGCCATTGCTGTTTCGACTACGTGCGCAACACGACGGCCTATACGACGATCGGCTATCTCGCCGGCCATGCGTACGGGATGCTGAAGCTTGCGGACGGCGACCCGGCCGCGGAGGCGCCGCCGCCCGACGGCACGATGATCGGTTCGTGCGATGCGATGCGCCGGCTGTTCGCGACGATCCGCAAGGTCGCGAACACGGATACCACCGTGTTCATCGCCGGCGAATCGGGCACCGGCAAGGAACTGACGGCGGCGGCGATCCACCGGCAGTCGGCGCGCGCCGCGGCGCCGTTCGTCGCCGTGAACTGCGCGGCCATTCCGTCGACGCTGCTGCAGGCCGAACTGTTCGGTCACGAGCGCGGCGCGTTCACGGGTGCACACCAGCGCAAGGTCGGCCGCATCGAGGCCGCGCATGGCGGCACGCTGTTTCTCGACGAAATCGGCGACATGCCGTTCGAGAGCCAGGCGAGCCTGCTGCGGTTCCTGCAGGAAGGCAGGATCGAGCGGCTCGGCGGGCACGCGTCGATCCCGGTGGACGTGCGGATCGTGTCGGCGACCCACGTCGATCTCGAGGCCGCGATGCAGGCGGGGCGGTTCCGCGCCGACCTGTACTACCGCCTGTGCGTGCTGCGCATCGACGAGCCGCCGCTGCGCGTGCGCGGCCGCGACATCATGCTGCTCGCCGATGACATGCTGCGACGCTATCGCGGCGACAGTGCGTACCGGATTCGCGGCTTCATGCCGTGCGCGGTCGAGGCGATCCACAACTATCCGTGGCCCGGCAACGTGCGCGAGCTGATCAACCGGATCCGGTTCGCGGTCGTGATGACGAACGGCCCGATGATCTCGGCCGCCGATCTCGAACTGCACCAGTACACGTCGCGGCCGCTGCCGACGCTCGCCGAAGTGCGCCGGCAGGCCGAGCGGCGCGCGATCGAGGAAACGCTGCTGCGCCACCGCCACCAGCATGCGGACGTTGCGGCGGAACTGGGCATTTCGCGCGCGACGCTGTACCGCCTGATGACCGCGCACGGGCTGCACGGCTGACGCGCGGTGGCGCGTGAGCTCAAGACCGTGCGGCGGCGGCCGTTAAAGCATGAAATGGCCCGTCCGGACCGCCGGCGCATCGATGCGCGCGCGGCCGGCACGCGGCGTATCACGCTTATCCGGGGTTATCGTGGCAGAGTGCAGTCACTGCGGCAG
Source organism: Burkholderia pyrrocinia (assembly GCF_022809715.1). NCBI lineage: Bacteria > Pseudomonadati > Pseudomonadota > Betaproteobacteria > Burkholderiales > Burkholderiaceae > Burkholderia > Burkholderia pyrrocinia. Next base: position 1,201,229 of record NZ_CP094460.1, on the reverse strand, counting down.
GACGTTCCTGGTCGGCGGGCAGTCGATCGACGGCCGCCGCTATTGCAGTCCGGCGTGCGCGCACGCGCATCCGATCGTCGTCGAGGCCGAGCGGGTGCCCGACGCGAAGGTCCGGCAGTACGTCGACGACTGGCGGTATGGGCCGTGCCCGATTTGCCTGCGCGAAGGGCATCCGGTCGACGTCCACGCGTCGCATCGCGTCGTATCGCTGGTGTTCGTCACGCGCTGGGCGACGCGGCGCCACGTGTGCTGCCGCCGCTGCGGCCGCAAGAAGCAGGCGGTCGCGCTGCTTGCATCGGTCACGCTCGGCTGGTGGGGCTGCCGTGGGGCATCGTGCTGACGCCGATCCAGCTCGCGCGCAACGCGCTCGGGCTGGCCGCGCGCGATCCGGAGGTCGCGACGCAGCAGTTCGAGCAGCTCGTGCGGCGCAAGCTGGCGGAGCGCCGGCTGCAGCGCGCGCGGCAGGGCGCCGGCGCCTGAGCGCGCGCCGCCGCCCGGTCAGGCCGGCCGTTCGAAGCCCGACGCGACCCAGCGCTCGGCGCTGGCCTTGCTGAGCTTGAACCCGGCCGATACCTTCGCGTCCGCCAGCAGCTCGCCGTACGGATCGAACGCCTTGAGTTGCGCGTACGGCTCGAACTCGTCCGGCACGATGTCGAGCGTCACCGATACATCCTGCCCGGCTTCGTCCTGGACCGACACTTCCTTGTGCAGCATCGCGCGCCGTTGCTGCTCGTGCCGCATCAGCACCTCGGTCGCGGTCTTCACGAGCGTGCGGAACGCGTTCGCGTCCATCGGCTTCGGATTCTTCTTGTCGCGGCCCATGGTCCACGGCCCGACGAGCGCGGGTTCGGACTCGCCGTCCTTGATCATTTCGACGGCCCAGCCGTCGTCGTCTTCGTTCTTGATGATGCGGGCGGTCCAGCCGTTGTCGCGCCAGAGGCCGTCTTCGTGGATGGAGGTGTCGTCGGATTGCAGGTCGGATTCGGTCATGGGGAAAGCTGGGAGTACGGGCAGCCGGAGTACGGGCAGCGGGCAAAAGGGCCGTGGCGCGCGGCCGTCATCGGCGCGTCGCTCGCCGCCGGGTGCCCGGAGTGGCATGCAAACGCCGCAATTTTACCTGCTGGCCGGCCGCAAGGGCTCAATGCCGGCCGTCTGGCCGATGCCGGGCGCCTGAATCGACGCAAATATCAAACTCGTATTACGTCTCCGGCGGCCAATCCCGATGCCGT